>NZ_CP166991.1:0-715000 GCF_046197875.1 Methanobrevibacter acididurans
ATGACAAATATTTTTGATAATTTAGAAGGTGAAGATTCTGTTTTTAAAGACATAAAACCTTTAGATCATAGGTTTTTACCTGAACACTTACCACACAGAAAAGAACAAATTACATCCATAGCTAAATATTGGGTTGAAGCTTTAAATAATGTAGCACCATCTGATATAACTATTTATGGAAAAACTGGAACCGGAAAAACAGCAGCTGCTAAATTCGCAAAAGAACAATTGAAAGAAGCAGCTAAAAATAAAAGTATTTTTGTAAAAGTAGAATATATTCGTTGCACAGATTATACAACTGAATATCAAGTTATTGCTCATTTATGTCAACAATTAGGTAGAGATGTTCCTCATAGAGGATGGACTAAAGCAGAAGTAATTAATACTTTTAGAGATATTTTTAAAACTAATGCTTTTGGTAAAAAACTTATTCTTATTGTCATTCTTGATGAAATTGATATTTTACTTCAAAAAGATGGAGATGGAATACTTTATACATTAACAAGAACTGAAAATGTTTCAGTTTTATCAATTAGTAATTATTTAGATTTTAAAAAATTTATAAAACCTAGAGTTATGAGTAGTTTAAGAGATCGAGAAATTGTATTCCCTCCTTATAATGCTGAACAATTATCCGATATTTTACAAGAAAGATCTAGATTGTCTTTTGATAAAGGAGTTTTAGATGATGATGTTATTCCTTTATGTTCTGCTATGGCTGCTAAAGAAGAAGGGGATGCTAGGTATGCTTTAGATCTTCTTAGAACTGCAGGTGAATTAGCTGATGAAAAAGATTCAGAAATAATTCATGGTAATTTTGTTCGAGAAGCTAAAGATCGGATAGAACATAATAAAATCACAGATATAATAATTACTCTTCCTACTCAACAACAAAGAGTTCTTGAAGCTCTTTTAAATTTAACAAAAGAAAATAAAGAAATAACTTCCGGTAAGTTATATGATGCATATAAATTGGTTTCTAAAGGAGATTCTGTAACTTATAGAAGAATTTTTGATTTTATTAATGAATTAGAAATGCTTGGAATTATTTCAACTAATACTATATCTAGAGGTAGAGGTAAAGGGAGAACTAATATAATTTCATTACAATGTGATACAGATTTATTAGAAAGTACTTTATATTCTTTATAATTTTTACATTATTTTTTTACATTATTTTGAATTATATTTTTTAAAATTGCCATTCTAACAGGAATTGCATTATATGCTTGTTCAAAATATTTATTATATTTAGTATTATCTATATCTGTTGAAATTTCATCTATACGAGGCAATGGATGCATTACTATTAAATTTTTGTTTTCTACTAATTTTTTATCAATTAAATATGCACCTTTTATTTTTAAATAATCTTCAATATCAGGGAATCTTTCTTTTTGTATTCTGGTTACATATAATACATCAACATCATTAATTACATCTTTTATGTTATTAGTTTCTTTAATTCTAATATTATTCTTTTTTAAATCATGTATTACATCTTTAGGCATTTTTAATTCTTCAGGTGACACAAAAGTCATTTCAACACCATATAATGCTAAAGCATAAACTAATGAATGAACAGTTCGTCCATATTTTAAATCTCCAATTAAAGCTACTTTTAATCCTTCAATTTCACCAAATTCTTTTTTCATAGTATATAAATCTAATAAAGTTTGTGTAGGATGTTGACCAGCACCATCTCCAGCATTTACAACTGGAACATCAACTATTTCTGAGATAAATCGTGATACTCCTTCTAAATCATGCCTAATTACTAAAGCATCTGAATAACCTTCTAACATTTTAGCTGTATCAGCTAAACTTTCTCCTTTAACAACTGAACTAGTATTACTATTTTGAAAACCAACACAATTTCCACCTAATCTTTTCATTGCGGTTTCAAATGATAATCTAGTTCGAGTAGATGGCTCAAAAAACATCATTCCAAGAATTTTCCCAGATAATGCTTCAGACTTATCTTTAGATTTTGCAATATTTTCGAGTTTATTGGCTTCATTTAATATATAATTAATATCCTCTTTTTCAAAATCTTTAATTGATATCACATTTTTTAGACGAAAAATTTTAATCATTCTCCTTTAAATTTCTTATTTCATCTTATTTTTAATTTATTTATCTCATTCATAAAATCTTGTATTTGATCAAATTTCAGTGATGGTAATTCTTCATCATTTTTTAAATAATTTTCAATTTCATTAATCATTATTTTTTTAGTTATTAAATTACCTTTTTCAGGATGAATTTCATTACCAAAAAATCCAGTTGTTACAGTTGAATCCACTAATCCTTTAGTAAAAGAATCTCTGAAATATTTGTCGATTTCTTTATCATTATTAGCTAAAATAAATAAACCAATATTTTTACCTAATAATGTTTTAATGTTTCTTGAAGTATATTGTTTTATTTGGCTTTGAATTCTTCCTTTGTGTATAGATCCACCTATTATAATAAAATCATATTTTTGTAAACATTCGGATTTTGCTTTATTTATAGGTATTGTAACACATTCTCCTTTAATACCTTTAGCTAAAATTTTAGCTACTTTATGTGTTGTACCATATGTTGTTCCATAAATTATAGCTGTTTTCATATTTAATCCTCTTTTAATTCATTTGTTAAAATTCCAATATCTTCAATTGATATTTTAATTATATCATTTTTATTCATTGGCCCTACACCTGAAGGAGTCCCTGTTGCTATAACATCACCTGGATATAAAGTCATAATATTTGATATATATTCTAGAAGCTTATATGGTGAAAAAATCATATTTTTAGTATTTGAATCTTGTTTTATAGTGTCATTTAAATATACTTTAATATTTTGATTTAAAGGATTCATTTCGGTTTGAACAAAAGGACCTATAGGAGCAAAACTATCAAAACTTTTACCTCTTGTCCATTGTTCGTCTTTAATAGTTAAATCACGTGCAGTTACATCATTTATTATACTATATCCAAAAATATATTTATTAGCAATATCTTGAGTCACATTTTTTGCTTTTTTACCTATAATGATAGCTAATTCGCCTTCATAATCTACTCTTTTTGAGGTTTTAGGATAAATTATTTTATCATTATTTCCAATTACACATGTTGAAGGTTTTATAAAAATTTTTGGTTCTAATGGTAAATTTAAATCCATTTCTTCAGCATGATCTTTGTAATTTAATCCTACACAAACTATTTTACTTGGATTAACAGGATTTATAATTTTAATTTCATTAATATTATAACTTTTAATTAATTCATTTTTTAAATTTGTAATATTCAAATCATTATATTCTAAAATATCATTTTTAATTTCTATTACTTTTTCACCATCATAATATCCATTTTTTATTTGATTTTCTGATATGAATTTTAAAAATTTCATTATATTTACCTGTTTTATTTTAAATAATTCTTTCTATAGGTACAACTAATATATCATGAGCTCCTGCTTTTCTAAGTTTATTAATTAATTCAAATACTTCATCTTCATCAACAACAGCTTGAACAGCAACAGTATCTATTTTAGATAAAACTTCTGATATTGTTGGTCCAGTCATAGCAGGCATAACATCTTTAACATTATTTAAGTCAGCACTAGCAACATTCATCATAATTAATTTTTTTTGTTTTGCATTAATTACTCCACAAATACTAGTTTTTACTTCATCTATCAAGATTTTTTTGTTTTTGTCGTTATTATAAATATTTTTATTAGTTATTAATTTAATAGAACTTTTAAGTAATGTATCTACAATTTTTAAATGATTCATAGTTAAAGTAGTTCCTGTACTAGTTAAATCTGTTATTGCATCTGCAATACCGATAAATGGTGCGATTTCGGTTGATCCTGTTAATTTAACTATTTTAATTTTTTTTAGATTTTTAGAATCTAAATATTTTTTAGTTAAATTTGGAAATTCAGTTGCAATCGCCATTCCATCTTTTAAGTCTTTTTCACTTTTTATTTTTGAATTTTCTGGTGATGCTAAAACAAGGCTAGTTTGTCCGAAATTTAAGTCAGTTAATATTTCTACATCGGCGTTGCTTTCCTTTATTAAATCTAACCCTGTTATACCCATATCTACAATTCCTTCAGCAACAAATTCTGGTATATCTGCTGCTCTTGCAAACATTATGTCAATATTTTCATTATATGTTGATGAAAATAATTTTCTATTTGATGAATCTTTTAATCCCAAACCAGCTTGTTCAATCATTTCTACTGAAGGATTACTAATTCTACCTTTAGATGGTACTGCAATTATTAGTTTCATATTTAGATTTTTCTCCTATCTAATTTTCTTTATTATTTTTAATTTTCTTTAATATTGTATAAATAAATTTTTATAAATTTAATATTTTTATAATAAGAATTTATATACATAATTATATAATTAAAAAAATGTGGTAAATTTAATGGAAACAAAAACTATATTAATTAAAGATATAACAATTTTAAATCCTGATTTGGGAAATGTAAAAGAATTTCAAGGTTCTGTTTTAATAGAAAATGATAAAATTGCTAAAATTGGTAACAATATTAATGAAAGTGTCGATAAAGTGATTGATGGTAAAGGTAAAATTTTAATGCCTGGGCTTGTTAATACTCATAATCATATTTCAATGAACTTATTTAGAGGTTTAGCTGATGATTTAGAATTAAATACTTGGTTAAATGATCATATTTGGCCGATGGAATCTCATTTAAATTCTAATTATTGTTATATTGGTGCTCTTTTAGCTGCTGTTGAAATGATTAAATCTGGAACAACAACTTTCAATGATATGTATTTTTACATGGGTAGTGTTGCTCAAGCTATTGATAAAGCAGGTATTAGAGGAGTTTTATCTTATGGTATGATCGATTTTGGTGATGAAGAAAAAAGAGAGCATGAATTTAAGGAAAATATTGATTTAATTAAGGATTTTAATAATTCTGCTAATGGTAGAATAACCTGTAGGTTTGGTCCTCATTCACCTGTAACATGTTCTAAAGAGCTTTTAGAAAGAGTTAGAGAAGAAGCAAATAAATACAATGTGGGAATTCATATTCATATGAATGAAACTCAAAAAGAAATAAAAGATGTTGTTGATTCTACTGGGATGAGACCTTTTGAATATTTAAATAGTTTAAATTTTTTAAGTTCTGATGTTTTAGCGGCTCATTGTGTGTGGTTATCTGATAATGAAATTGATATTTTAAAACAAAAAGATGTACAAGTTTCTCATAATCCTTGTAGTAATATGAAATTAGCTTCTGGTATTGCTCCTGTTTCAAAATTATTAAATAAGGGGGTCAATGTTTCAATTGGAACTGATGGTGTTGCATCTAATAATAATCTTGATTTATTTGAAGAAATGAAGTTTGCTTCTTTACTTCAAAAAGTAAATGATTTAAATCCCGAAGTTTTACCTTCTAATCAAGTTTTTAACATGGCTACAATCAATGGTGCAAAAGCTTTAAGTTTAGATAAAGATATTGGTTCAATTGAAGTTGGTAAAAAAGCTGATTTAATTTTATTAGATAAAAAATCTATTAATATGACTCCAGATAGTAAAATATCAAGTTCTAATTTAGTTTATTCAGCAAATGGATCTGATGTTTTAACCACTATCTGTAATGGTCAGATTTTAATGGAAGATAAAAAGATTCTATGTTTAAATGAAGATAAAGTTAAGAGTTTAGCTAATGAAGCTATTTTAGAAATGAAAAATTTATAATTTATTCTCTTTTTTTATATTTTTACTAAATTTTGTTTAATTAGACTATTTTATATTTAAAAACAAGATGTAAAATTTGTATATAATCTCAAAATTAGTTATTTTAAATATTAGGTTCATATGTTATTGCACCACCAATACAATAACATATTTTCCCGAACCTAATCCACCATTTTTTTCACCATTTTTTAAAAAAAGTACTATACATAATATTATTTTATATATAGCAATATTTTATTTATTGTAAATAGTATATAAACTTTACACTTTTTAACAATAATTTTTTTATCTTGGTATAAATTTAATGTTATATTGGCTCATAACAATACTTTTTTTCCATTCATCTGTTGTCTCAGGAAAATCTTCTCTAAAATGAGCACCTCTACTTTCTCGTCTGATTATGGCAGATTTAACAACAAGTATAGCTACATCAACCATATTTATTAGTTCTAAACCATCAATAAGTTTTTTATTATATTGTGAGTCGTTTGAAATATTTAAATCTTCTGTTTCTTCTTTTATTTTTAATATATTTTTCAATGCTCTGTTTAATCCTTTTTCATTACGAATTATTGAAACATCTTCCCACATTATATTTTTTAATGCATTTTTCAATTTCAATGGATCATATTTTCCTTTTTTGATTAATCCATTAATACGTGATTCTTCATTTTCAATCATTTCTTTATTTATTTCAAATTCTGTATTTTCACAACATTCAGATGCTGAAATACCAGAACGTGCACCAAATACTTGTGTTTCTGCTAAAGCATTTCCACCTAACCTATTTGCACCATGAACACCACCACTAGCTTCTCCAGCTGCAAATAAGTTTTTAATATTGGTTTCACATTTATCATTTATTTTCACTCCACCCATGAAATGATGGGCTGTTGGAGCCACTTCCATTTTTTCTTTTTTAATATTTACTCCAACATCTTCAAATTGTTCAACCATGGTTTTTAATTTTTTATCTATAACTTCATCAGGTAAATGGCTAATGTCTAAGTATACACCATTTCTTTTTGTTCCTCTTCCCTCTCTTATTTCATTATAAATGGATCTTGCAACAACATCACGTGTTGCTAATTCTTTTCTTGGATCATAATTTTCCATAAATCTTTCATTATTTTTATTTAATAAAATTCCACCTTCTCCTCTAACTGCTTCAGTTACAAGAACTCCTGCTTTTGATTTTGGATAAATCATCCCTGTTGGGTGAAATTGAACTTCTTCCATATCTATAACTTCTGCTCCAGCATTAAATGCTAATACATACCCATCTCCATTTTTTTGTATTGTATTTGATGTCACTGGATATAATTGTCCTGCTCCACCACATGCAATTATTACAGATTTTGTTTGGAAAAATATTGTTGAAGAGTCCTTTAATTTTATTCCAACTGCTCCTATTACTTTTGGAAAATTTGGATTTTTTTTACTTAATATTAAAGAAGTAATCATTATTTCATCAAGTGTTTCAATATTTCTTTTAATGATTTCTTCTTTTAATGAGGTTATGATTTCATGGCCTGTACGATCACTTTCATATATTGTTCTTTTAAAAGTTTGACCTCCAAAAGGTCTTTGATTTAGTTTTCCATTTTCTTGTCTATCAAATAATGCTCCATATTCTTCTAAATCTTTTAATCGATCAGGTGATTCATCAACTAATGTTTTAACTAGTTGTTTATCATTTAAATAACTTCCACCTTTTAATGTATCTTTAAAGTGGATTTTTTTATTATCTTCAGGATTCACAGCACCAATTGCAGCATTATATCCTCCTTCTGCCATACCAGTACATCCGGATCTAAATGATAAACCTTTAGAAACAATTACAGGTTTATATCCATTTTTAGCTACTTCTATAGCGGCTCTGCAACCTGCACCTCCAGAACCAATTATTAATACATCAGTTTGATAAATTTCACTTTTCATAAAATCATTCCACATTTATTTATAATATAAAATTATTTTTAATGTTTATGAATTGTTTTTTTTATATTTTATAATGTCTTGAATTGTGACAATAGGTAAGTTTTTTTCCTTTGAAAATTCAATTATTCTAGGCATTCTAGCCATAGTACCATCTTCATTTGTTATTTCACAAAGTACACCTATTGGTTTTAATCCTGCCATACTCATTATATCTACACTAGCTTCTGTGTGTCCATCTCTTTCTAGTACGCCACCTGCTTTAGCTCTTAAAGGAAATACATGGCCGGGATGATTTAAATCTTCAGGTTTAGCATTATCTTTTGAAGCTGCTTTAATAGTTCTTACTCTGTCTGCAGCAGATACTCCTGTGGTAACTCCTTCAGCTGCTTCAATTGTGATTGTAAAAGCAGTTCCATAAGTACTTGTATTATTATCAACCATTAATGGAAGATTTAAAGAGTCTGCTTTTTCAGGTTTTAAACATAAACAAACTATACCACTTCCTTCACGGATTAAAAGTGCCATTTGTTCATTAGTTAATTTTTCAGCTGAAAAGATCATATCTCCTTCATTTTCACGATTTTCATCATCGGTTATGATGATTCCATTTCCATCTCTTACAGATTTTAGTGCTATTTCTACACGTTCTTTAGCTGTACCTTTTAACATTTCTTCATGATTCATAGTAATGTCTCCTAAATAGTTTCTTTTATACATGAACCAGGGCTTAAAAAAAGATTAAATACTTTAAATTATATATGTATTTTTCCAATTCTCTTCCATCCAGACTTTAACTGTCGGTTTTGGATTTACACCAAATCAACATTTACAATTTAATTGCAATGCTCGTGGACTTATCAAATTTTTCTTGAATAACCACCGGTGGAGAATTTCACTCCGCCCTGAGAACTTATTAATTTACAAATATGTTTTTATTACTTAAATAAATTTTTATCTTTAATAAATAAATTTATTAAATAAAGATTATAAATTTAAAATAATAAAAAATTATTAAAATTTTTAATTTTTATAATAATTGAGGCAAATAATGGAAATTGAAGGAATAGTAACAACAGGTTATGGAAAAGGTGCATACTTTTTAGGACAAGAATTTTATAAATTAAAATTTCAAGAAAAATGTGGTTTTATACCTTTTCCAGGAACTTTAAATATAATCATACCTGAAGATAAATTAAAAGAGATTAATTCTATAAAAAATAATTGTAATAATACTATTAAACCTGATGAGGGTTTTGGTGGTGTAAAATATATAAAATCTAGATTAAATAACACTGAAAATGGGGCTATAGTTTTTCCTGATAAAACAACACATGAAGAAAACTATTTAGAATTTATTTCTAAAAATAATTTAAGAAAAAAATTAAAATTAAAAGATAATGATATTGTTAAATTATATATAAATATTTAAAAAAAACTTTTATTTTCTTCAAAAGTTAAATATTTATTAAATAATGGTTTATTTCCCATTTTAGCTATTTTTTGAATATTAATATGTTCTTCAATAACTTCTAATGCTAATTTACCAAATAAATCATATCTTATTTCTATTTCTGGAGTTCCTCCTCTTTTTTCTAATTTAACCTTAGGAATAGCTAATATATTATTAATACCAGTTTCTTTCTCTACATAAGAAATTACTTCATTAAATATTTTCATATCATAAACTTTATTAAATAATATTCCTTTAACATCAATCCCTATTTTATTAAGCATTTTGGTGTGTGAAATTAAGTTAACCGCAGCAGATTCTATCCCTTCTTTATTAACACCAGATATTAATAACATTGGAATGTTAGAAGATGCACAAATTTCAGCTGCAGAATATGGAGTTTTTTTATTTAAAAATCCAGTAAATACGCTCATAACTCCTTCAATTAGGACAATATCGTATTGGGATTCTTTTAATTTGTTTAGTGTTTCTTTAATATCTACCCAACCTAAATGTCCTATTTTAATAGAAGCATACTCTTCCATCTTTCCTTTTGTTAAATATAATGAAGTTACAGTATCTCTCACATCTGGCCCTACTTTTAATATACCAACGTTCAATCCTCGATGTCTTAAAGCTCCTGCTAATCCTGTTGTTATAAATGTTTTCCCTGAATCAGACCCTATACTCCCAATACAAATACATAAAGGCATATTTCCTTTTATTTTTTTAAATTCACTGAATGGGTTATTAATATCGTTACTAGATAATTGATTGATAGAGATACCTGATTCAATACCTATTTCTTTATTTATTTTAACTTTTAATTCCTTGTTTTTAAAGTAAATGTTTTCAATATCCTTCTCATTTGCTCCTATAAAATTTAAAAAATTTTTTACAACTTCAGGATTCTCATCTAATAAATTATGAAGCATAGTTCCAATCACATTACCATCATCATTCAATGATCCAGAAATTATTTTATTTTTCACATCCCCATAATTCATCCGTTTAATTGGTGAATAAAATAAGGTTTTTGCATTGCCTTTTACTAAACCATATGTATGGCAATGAAAACCTGTAATATCTTCTTTAATATTGTTTGTAAGATAAGATTTTGATACAACTTCAGCTGTTACTCTATCATTACTAATTAAAGGTGAAAATTCAACATCTAATAATTCTAATCCTTTTTTTATTATAGGGGCGGGTGAATTCCGACCAATATCAATTTGATTACCTAAAATTTGATATCCTGCACAAATTCCAATAATAGGTTTTCCTTCTTTTGCCATTAATTTAATTTCTTTAAATATATTATCATTTAATGAATTTGATTCAATTAATGTTCCTCCAGGTATAATTAAAGCATCTAATTCTTTATGTATAGGTAACCCATTTATTAAACCATTTGATTTTATTAAATTTGTAGGTAAATTACCAAAATCTTCAAATCCAGGTACAGTTCCTTTTAAATATGTTAATCCAATTTTCAACTTTATCAAATCCTAATAAGAATTAAAGAAATAATATTTTGTAATATATTATAAGTGTTTAAAATAGTTTATGTAAATAAAAATAGTTTTTTATTATATGGAATATTTGATTAAAAATGTGTTTTTAATAATAAAATTCATTTAATTTATAATCTAAGCATCCTTTTTTTTTGATTATAAATTCAATTTTATCAAATTCTAATAAAAATTAAAAAAAAGAGATATATTAAATATTTAATTATTTTCTAAAGCAGCCATTACTTTAATAATTTTACCATCATCTAATGGTTTGGCTTGTAATTGTAAACCTACAGGAATACCTTCAACTTCCCCAGCTTTAATACTTCCTGCAGGAATACCTGCTAAATTAGCTATTACAGTTAAAGTATCATAAGCATACATTTCCATTGGTGTTAATTTTTCTCCAATCTTATGTGGTAATTTAGGAACAGTAGGACCAACTATTAAATCAACATCTTCTAATATTTCGTTAATATTATTTCTAATAAGTGATCTTGATTGTAATGCTTTTTTATAATATTTTCCACTAAATTCTTTTTGTGATATGTAAGATCCCATTTTAATTCTTCTTAAAACTTCGTCTCCACATACTTCTTCTATCCTATGTCCATATTTTCTACCATCATATTTTCTAGTTGCAGAGAAAAATTCCACATAATTAATTAGGTAATATGTAGGTAAACATAAATCTATATAATTAAAGTTAATTTCTATAATTTTAGCACCTAATTCTTCTAATTTACCTATTGATTCATCTATTATTTTATTAATTTCAGCATCTGTAATGTCACTAAATTGTTTACATTTAGCTATTTTCATACCTTCTAATGGTTTGTTTCCTTTTTGATTTGTAGCTATTTCAGTAAAATTTGGTGAATCCCACTTTAAAGTTGTACATTCAGAGGGGTCATATGAAATTATTGTATCTAATGCTAAAGCTATACCAGTTATATCGTTAGACATAGGACCTATTTGATCTAAACTCATAGCTAAATCTAATAATCCTTGTCTAGAAACAGCTCCATAAGTTGGTTTAAAACCAATGACTCCACAATGTGATGCAGGATTTCTTATAGAACCTCCAGTGTCTGAACCAATTGATATATCACACATATTCGCTGAAACTGCTGCTGCACTTCCCCCACTTGATCCTCCTGGAATTCTACCTAGTGCTGCAGGGTTATTTGTTGTTCCATACATAGATGTTTCAGTTGAACTACCAGCAGCAAATTCGTCCATATTTGTTATTCCAATAATTATCCCATCAGCTTCTTTAATTTTTTTAATAACAGTCGCATCATAGCTTCCTATATAATTATCCAGTGTTTTTGATGCTGCAGATATAATTTTGTCTTCAACATTAATATTTGCTTTTATACCGAATACTAAACCAGCTAAAGAACCTACTTTTTTACCATTATCTATTTTTTCATCTATTTCTTTAGCTTTATTTAAAGCATCTTCTTTGTTTATATATATGAAAGCGTTTATTTCATTATTTTTTTCATCTATAATTTTTAAATAATTTTCTAAGTTTTCTTGTGCAGTTAACTCTTGCTTTTTGATGGAATTTAATTTTTCAATAATATTCATTAAAACACCTAATTTAATAATTTTGATAATTAATGTTAAATTTTTATAATATTTTTTTTATACTTAATTAATAATAATTAGATTTGTTTTTTTTGTTTAAATAATTTAAGTAAAATATTTTATAATAAAAAGTTTTTTTAATATTTAAGATAATATATTAAATATATTATTTTTATTGTGATTTTATGAGTGATAAAGCAGTTGTTTTTGATAATTCTGGGACTTTACTTGAAAGGTATAGAGCAATTAAAAATTTGTCTACTGGAGAAATCTTTACTAATGTTAATTCTCTTCAATTAATAGATAATATTGGTGACGCAGCTTTGGTAATTCTTCAATTTGATTCTTCATGTTTAACAAAAATGGATTCAAATATTAAAATTTATGATTTGATTAAAAAATATGATATTGAATTCGATGTTAGTTATTCAAATTATTATGTTAGTAAAGAAGATGTTTTGAGTATATTAAAAAATGATTCTTCTATAATACGGGATATATCTGATGCATTTGATGTTTTGAGAGGTAAAGTTAAGAATATGCATTTATGTAATGGCTCAGCTATTATATTGGATCTTAATAGTCAAAAAGTTGCTTATACTATTACTTCTGCAGGAAAACTATTTCCTAAAGTTCTTTTTACAGTAAATGAACTTAAAAAAAATGGGGTTAATGTTTATATAGCATCTGGTGACCGTTCTGGAGCTATTAAAAAGTTAGCAAACATAATTCAAATTGATGAGAGTAATGCTTTTCCTACAGCTGATTCTAAAAATAAATGTGAAATTGTGTCTAATTTACAAAATCAAGGTTTTAAAGTTATGATGGTGGGGGATGGACCAAATGATATTTTAGCTTTTAATAAAGCTAATATTTCTGTTTTAACTTTAGAACAAAAAGAAGAAGTTTCTCCTAAAATGTTTGATCATGCCGATCATGTTATTCATAATATTTCTGAAGTTTTAAACATTGATTTTTAATTTATTATTTTTTCTA
Source organism: Methanobrevibacter acididurans (assembly GCF_046197875.1). Classification (NCBI taxonomy): domain Archaea; kingdom Methanobacteriati; phylum Methanobacteriota; class Methanobacteria; order Methanobacteriales; family Methanobacteriaceae; genus Methanobrevibacter; species Methanobrevibacter acididurans. The sequence goes on from NZ_CP166991.1 coordinate 13,236, forward strand.
ATACTTTTTTACTTTCTAAAACTTTTTGATAATTATTTAGTTCTAATATACCATTTTGTACTTGTTTTAATAGGTTTAAATCTAATGTGCCTTTTCCTAATATGGTATGTTGATCTTTAATCCCATTATTATCACTTAAGTGGCAGTATGCTCTGTTAGGTATTTCTAAAAATTCTGGGGTGTTTTCACATGTATTAGCATGTCCTAAATCTATTGTAACTGAGCAATTTGTTTCTTCTACTATTTTTGTTAATTCTTCAGGTTTTGTGCATAAAAATTTTGGTTTTCCTGGCATATTTTCAACCGATACTTTTGTTTCCATCCCTTCTGCATACTCTACACATTCTTTTATAGAGGCTGTTGTTAATTTTAAAGCCATTTTTCTAATTCTGTCTTCTATTCTTCCTATTTGCCCTGGATGAATTGTTATGGCTTTTGCTCCTATTTCGTTTGCCAAATCCAAAGTTCTTAATGTTTGTCTTATGGATTCTTTTCTTATTCCTCGATTGATACTAGCTAAGTTTAAATCTACTGTAGGTGCATGTAAGTAATAATCAAAATCATATGATTTAAATGGTTCTAACATTTTTTTGTTTTTTAATAAGTATTCTGGACTATATAATCCTTCTGTTAATACTTCAACCATGTTAAATTTGTCTTTTTTAGCTATATTTAACATTTCATCTATAGGTTTCATAAATAGTGCTAAAGTTGAAAATCCTATATTCATTTTTTCATTTCTCCTGTATTAATTTAATAAAAATATTTTATCTTCCCATACATTTATATATATTAAATTTATATATAAAACTTTAATATATCAAAAATTAACATATAACTTTTTATTTTTAAAATATAAATTATCATGAAATTGGATGAAAAAATGGATGAGAAAAAATATAGTGATATAGATATTGAAGAAAACTTAAAAATAAAGAAAAACATTATTAAGCAGATTCATAATGGTTTTTATAGAATTATTATCTTATGGGAAGTTAATAAATCCCCTATTCATGGTTATGGTATCATGAAAAAAATTGACTTATTTTTTCAAAAACAAATTGATGAAAATATTTTAAAAAAATCTAACCCTAGTAAAATATATCCAATTTTAAAAAAAATGGAACAAAGTGGAGTTATAAAAGGGTACTGGGATATTAATGATAATCATAAGAAAGTTAAATTTTATGAAATAACTGATAAGGGAAAAATAATTTTAAATTCTGTTAAATATCGATTTCATGAGGTAGGTTCTAATCCTATTTGGTCAGAATTTATGCAAGACATGATTTTAAACCCGATAATTGATGAAGAATTAAGTAATTATCAATCTTTTTATTATAAAAATTGTGAGGTGAATAAATGAAATATGCAATAGAAACTTTTGATTTAACAAAAAAATATAAAAATTTCACTGCTGTTAATTCAATTAATTTTAAAATACCTAAAGGAACTATTTTTGGAATGTTGGGGCCTAATGGTGCAGGAAAGACTACTACAATTAAGATGTTAAATTGTTTAACTCAACCAACTTCTGGAACTGCATCTGTCGCGGAATTTGATGTAAAAGAAAATCCAAATGAAGTTCGAGAAAAAATTGGAATGGTTCCTCAAGCAGTTAGTTTATATAAGGATTTGACTGTTCGAGAAAATGCAGAGTTATGTTCTGATTATTATGGAATTCCAGATGAAGAAAAAAATGATAGAATATCTAATTTAATGGATTTAGTGGATATTTCATATGCAAAGGATAAATTGATTTCTCAATTGTCTGGGGGACAAAAACAAAAAGCTTCTTTAGTTGCTAGTTTAGTTCATCGTCCAGATATTTTATTTTTAGATGAACCAACTATTGGTTTAGATCCTACTACTAAAAGAGTCTTATGGAATCTTATTAGAGATTTAAATAATAGTGGACATACAATTATTTTATGTTCACATGATATGCACGAAGTAGATATGCTCTGTGACAATGTAGGTATTATAAACACAGGGAAACTAGTTGCTTATGATACTCCTCAAGGTTTAAAAGATTCTTTATTAAAAGATGAAAAAATGGAATATGAAAAAAATATTTCTCATACTTTAAATGAAGTACACAATGAAAATGGTGGTAATTTACCTATTAATCTTTCTCAAAATCAGGATAATATTTGTTTGAAAAAAATGTCCTTTATTATTGAAAATCAAAATGAAGAAATTATAAATTCAATTAAAGCTTTAAAACCTGTTAATGAAGTTAAATTAGGTGAAAATAATCGAATTAATTTAAAAATTAATAGTTTTGATGATGATGTTGTAAATGATGTTATTAAAACTATAATTTCTAAAAATGGAAAAATTAGTGCTGTCTCTACTGAAGAACCATCATTAGAGGATGTTTTCATGAAAGTTACATCAGAGGTTGATAAAGATGCAAGAGCATAGAAATATTTTACTTGATTTGGTGATGTTATGCTAGAATTAAAAAAACTTAGTTGGATGGTTAAAAAAGAGTGGTTAAGTTTAAGAAGACATCCCGGTAGATTAGTTTCTATTATTGCATTTCCTATAATTATGATTTTATTATTTGGATATGGGATGGGTGGAGATTTATCTAATTTACCTGTTGTTGTTGTTTCTCAAGACCATGGTGATTTAACTGATTTAACATTAGATACTATTAAGTCTGAGGATATTTATCATGTGGTAAATATTACTTCAGATACGAATGCTGCTAAGGAAATGGTGGATTCTGGGCAGGTTAAAGCTGCAATTATTTTACCTACTAATTATGATAGTTCAGATGGTCAACAAAAAACGGCTACATTGTACTTAGATTCTTCAGATCAAATGGGTTCTCAAACACTAGTTCCTGCTACTCAAAGTATTTTTAGTCAGCTTTCTATTAAACAGGCAACAGCACAACAAACTTCTACTATGGGTTCTAATGGCACTAATGTTGTAACTGAAGATGCTGATACTAGTGGTTCTTTGTCTGCAAGTTTGGACAGTGCTAAATCTACAATTAATCTTCAAATAAATAGAATTTATGGTAATGTTAAATATATGGATTTCTTAGTACCTGCAATTTTAGGAATGACTATTATGATGTCTTGTATGATGGGTATGGGTGCATCTATTGCTGGTGAACGAGAAACAGGTGAATTAGCTAGATTATTCATGACACCAACTAGTGTGGCGACAGTTATTGGGGGAAAAATTTTAGGAAAGCTATCTGTTGAAATGTTTAGATCAGTAGTTTTACTGATTTCCGCGATTATACTATTCAGTATTACAATTAAAGGAGGAATAATTCCTACATTAATATTATTATTCTTAGGTGCATTATGTTTTGTTGGTTTTGGTATTATGTTATCAGCAAGAACCTCTACTCAAGAAGATTATACTCAATTAGTAATGCCTTTTGCAATGCCAATGATGTTTGTATCTGGAGTTTTTTATCCTATCGAAACCATGCCTTGGATTTTACAGAAATTGGCTTATGTATTTCCATTAACATATTTAAATGATGCTATGAGAGCTGTAATGATTAAAGGACAAACCCTAGGAGATGTTTGGTTAGATATTGCTGTTTTATTAGGATTTACATTATTGTTCTTCTTAATTGGTGTTAAAAGATTTAATAGGGATGTTTAAAAGTGATAAATTATGTCAAAAAATAAATCAATATTAATTTTATTAATGATTTCAATCATATGTATTAGTCCTATTTATGGAGCATCTTCCGATTGGACAATGTTTCAACAGGATGCGAGTCATGAAGGTTTTTTAGAAGAAGCTTCAGATTTTGTTACAAATTTATGGTCTTTTAATATGGGAAGTTCAATTTATTCTACTCCTGTAATTCATGGAGACAATATTTATGTTGTATCAAATGATGGAATTTTAAAGTCTATAGATATGGAAGATGGAAGTCAAGATTGGTCATATAATCTAGGTACTAAAGTAACTGCTTCACCTGTCATTGCAAATAATACTTTATTTGTAGGAGGTCAAGATGGTTCAATGTATGCTTATGATATTCAAAATAAAAATTTAAAATGGCAATATGATACATCTAAACCTATAGAATCTACAGCTTCAGTAAATAATGGTACAGTTTATTTTGGTTCTAATAATGGTCATGTTTATGGGCTTAATTCCGAAGATGGTTCTAATGTTTATGATGTATCTGTTGGTGGGAAAATTATTTCTTCCCCTACTGTTGTTAATCAAACAATTTATGTTGGGTCAACTAATAATGAAATACTTGCTTTAGATATTAATTCTAAAAATCAAACATGGTCTTACACTACTGGTGATGAAGTTAGATCTTCTCCAGCTGTTTCTAATGGTACAGTATTTATAGGTTCTTCTGATGGAACATTATATGCATTAAATCAAACTGATGGTTCAGTTAATTGGAAATATGATTCAAGTGATAAAATTTTATCTTCTCCAACCGTAGATGAATATAATAATAATGTTTATATTGGTTCTGATTCTGGTAATGTGTCTTGTTTAGATACTCGGGATGGAACATTTAAATGGGCTTATTCTACTGGAGATAAAGTACGATCTACCCCTGCTTTATATGATGGTGGTTTAGTTATTGGATCAAATGATGGTAATGCATATATATTGAATAAATTTACAGGAGAATGTAATTTTAGTTTTAATCCAGGATATTTCTTTTTCAATAATCCAATATCAGCTTCACCTGTTATTTATGGTGATAGTTTATTTATAAGTGGTCATGATGGTTATTTATATTCTTTAAATAATCAAAAAAATGAAGCTCCTGCATCTGTATTTTTATATTATGCTATTGTTATCATAATTGTCTTTATAGCGGTTATTTATTTACTTATTAGATTTTTAAAAAATATTAAAAATAAAAATAAGATAAAAAGTAAATCTCATACTCAGAAAGTTTCTGGTGATGAAGAAGAAAAAGAGATAATTGATAAGGAAAATCAGGAAAAATTATAAAAATTTAATATTTTTTAGCTAAAATATAATTTAATATTTTTTAGTATTTTAGCTAAAATCTTTTTTAATTTTAGTTTAATTAATACTTTTTTTTAATATTTTAAATTAATTTATTTAATATTTTTTTTAATTAATATTATTTTATTTATAGAGTTTATTACAGCTAATACACTAGCCATTATTACATCATCATTAGTTGCTCTTCCTGTAGCTTTATTTTTATTAGTATCTGAAGTTATTGCAAAAACTTCTGCTAATGCATCTGTACCTCCAGTTATAGCATCTAAATGATATGCTTCTAAATTAATATTTATTTTTTCTTGAACTAATGATTTTATTGCATTAAAAGCTGCATCTATAGGTCCTACACCTATTTCGGATGTTTCTTTAATTTTATCATCTATTAATAATTTCACTGTTGCTGTTGCAGAAACTGATTCACCACTTACAACTGTTAATCCTAATAATTTTATTGCTTCTTCTTGTGCAGTACTGATTTCTGTTATAGCTATTGATTTAACATCTGCATCTGTTAAAATTTTTCCTTTATCTCCTAACTCTTTGATTTGTTTATAAACAGAATAAAATTCATTTTCAGTTAAATCTAAATTAAATTCTGAAATTTTAGCTTTCAATGCATTTACTCCAGTATGTTTACCTAAAGCTATTTTTCTTGATTGCCCCACTAATTCTGGAGGTATAGGTTCATATGTAGAACTATTTTTAAGAATTCCTTGGACATGAATACCAGCTTCATGTGCAAATGCATTTTTCCCTACAATTGGTTTATTTGGAGATAAATTAAATCCAGTTATTTTGCTAACAAAATCAGATAAATTATATAATTTTGTGGTATCAACATCTAAATCTATTCCATAAGCTATTTTAAGGGTCATAATAAATTCTTCTAATGATGCATTTCCTCCTCTTTCACCTATTCCATTAACAGTTAAATGAGCTTGTTTAACTCCTTCTTCTATAGCAATAACTGAATTTGCTACGGCTAAACCAAAATCATTATGAAAGTGTACACTTAATGGAACATTTATATTAGGTTTTAATTGCCTAATTAACTCTTTAGTTGTTATAGGGACCAATATTCCCACAGTATCTGGAATATTAATTACATCAACCTTTGCTTCTTCTGCCGCTTTATAAACTTCTAATAAGTAGTCTAGTTCTGTTCTTGTAGCATCTTCTGCAGAAAACTCCACAGTTAAACCATGATCTTTTGCATATTCAATTGTCTTAACCGTTTTTTCAATAATTTCTTCTTTAGACATTCCTAATTTATAATCTCTGTGAATGGGGGATGTTCCTATGAATGTATGAATATAATTTAAATTAGAATCTAATACTGCATCTACATCTTTTTTTAAAGCTCGGGATAATCCACATAATTCTGCATTTAATCCACATTTACTTAATTTTCGTGCTGTTTCTTTTTCCCCTTCAGAAACTATCGGAAAACCAATTTCTATAGTGTTAACACCTAATTTATCTAATTTTTCAGCAATTTTGATTTTTTCACTAGGTGTTAATGCTATTCCAGGTGCTTGTTCTCCATCTCTTAATGTAGTGTCAAATAGATTTATCTGATCTGCAATGTCCATTTGTTTCTTTAATCTATTGATGTCTATAGTATACACAATAATTCCTCATTTTTGTATATTTTACATTATTTAAATTTTGTTATAAGTTTAATTTACAAATTATTTAAAAACTACTTATTGCTATTGTTATTATATTTCTCAAACCTGGTGCTAGTCCTAATACAAAGATTGTTAATTTTAATAGTCCATTAATATTTTCATCATCAATGTATTTGTCAGTTATATATAATGCAAATGTTATTATAATAATTTTCAATGGAATCATTGTTGCAGCAGTGTTTATATAAAAATGGATAAAATTTGGTAAGACATGTTGTTCGTAATAACCTAAATAATCCACTGCTATAAAAGTAGAACTTGCATCTAATAGATGTGCGGATAAAATTGATAGATTTAATTTATCATTGTATAATTTCCATTTTTTCCCTAGTATATAAAAACTTATTGTTAATATTGACCAGATTATAATAATTAATGATATTGAATTTATATTAAAATTAGGAATTTTTGATAGTGGAATTATTAGTATTGTTAATCCTATTAAAAATATTGTGTATCTGTAATCTAAATTTTTTGTTTTATTTAAATAATAACCTATTAAAAGGGAGCTAATAGCTAAAATACCCACTAAAAAATATATTCCAGGGGTGATTAAAAACATTGTTTTTGGATAAACATTATTATCTACTAATGCACGAATAATTGTTCCAAAAAATATGAAAGGAATTAAAGAATAAATTATTTCTTTTGGATTAATTTTTAGGTGATTAAATAATTTTAATATTAAAAATAATATGATAATTAATATTATTCCATAAATTAAAGTGTTAAAAACTGTGTATCCTGAGAAAAATATGTTCTGAATTGTTGTTGGTAAAAATTGATCTATTGTTGGCATTTGATAAAAACCATATTATTGTTCTATTTCTGATACCTCATTAGGTATGGTTTTAGATCTTTTTAATTTACGTTTTATAACATTTCCCAATACTCTAAAATTAGATGTTTTCTTTCCTTTAGGTGTTGTTTTCTTTTTTTGTATTGCATCTAAAATATCATCCACATTACAATCACAATCAATTTCTGTATAGCAATCTCCTATTGATTTTATAAAATGAGAATCACTAGATCCAAATCTTGCTAGATTCTTATTTTTAGATAGTTCTTTAGCATGACTATTAGAGTATCCAATTATGTATCTTGCATTTAATGTTTCAACACCGTCATTAGATAAATTATCATCAATTTTTGTAAAGAGTCCATGTCTATAATAAGAATAAGGATGAGGTATGATTGCTAAACCTCCAAGATCTCGTATTCTTTCTACAGTTTCTATTGCTGATTTCCCTTTGGGAATGGCTTCTGTTACCCCAAATCCCAATATATGTCCTGAATATGTTGATATTTCGATAGATGGAACAACTAGTAAATTATCCATATTTTTTGATTCTTTTATTGCAAATTTAGATCCTTTCACTGTGTTGTGGTCACTAATAGCTATAGCATTTAAACCAACTTTTTGGGCTTGTTTTAAAATATCTTTAACTTGTGAGTTTGAATCTCCAGAATATATACTATGAATATGCGGATCGATTTTCATTATTTTGATTCCTATTGATTTAATTTATATTTTATAGTTTTTATTAATCCTATGGTTCCAGTCATCATAACATCTCCACCTGGAGAAGCATAATGATAATCTAATTTTGTATCTTCTATTAATTTTCTTTTTGGTCCGGATACAATTACTTTTTCTATTTTTGATATTGGGTTTATTACATGTGCTCCATGGCCATCATCGTCGTGAACTTCTTCAAATGTTATTGTTCCATCAGCTAATCTTTTATTTAATTTATCTATTTTTTCCCCATTTAATCTAGATGTGTGATGTTCATAAACTCCTTGTATTTTACCATTTTCAATAGATGCCACTGTTGTATGCCCATTTCCAATGTCCATCACAATATAACTATTTAATCCTTCTGTAGATTTATCATAGTACATTCCACAGATAGATGCAAATTTAGTATCCATTAATAATAATGGTTTTTCATGGTTTTTATTTTTTATTGCTAATTGGACTGATTTTTTTACTGATTGCATTCTACTATAATATTCAGGTATTTCCTCTTTTAAAAATCCATATTCTTCAGGTTTTATTGGTTTTTTTAATTTTTCTCTGATTTTTTCAAATCGAAAGTCTCGGTCTCCCATTTTTTCATTGTATCCATGATCTTGGACTGCTATAGCTAGTGCATCAAAATTATAATTTAAATCGTATTGTGAAATAATGTTTGATATTTTATTAATGTTCACATCTTGAAGTGTTATTTTTGTATAGTTTTCATATTTTTTGTTATTTTTATCTTCAACAATTTCTATTCCATAAGATGCGACTTGTTCTAAATTATCTCTAATAGTTTTCCCTGCAAGTTTTTCTGCAGCTACTTTGTATCCTTTTTCTATGTGTTTAACTAATTGATTTTTTATTTTTCCTCCACCCATTATCACTCCATTTAAATAAATATTACTATTTGTTTTTTCAATTTTTTGACATATAGTTAAATGAGGGGATGGTAAAACAAGTTTTATTGAATTTTCTATTTCCTTTTCTCTATTGTAGAACATTATATCTTTGGTCCCTGTTCCAACATCAATTGCTAAAATTCTCATAAATTTAATATGTTTTTTTTATTATATGAGGGTTGGCCATAAATAGTTTTTGATATTTTTTGGTATTACTTTTTTTTATTTTTCTGTGGTTTTGCATTTTAGGTTGAGTGTTGCTCCTATTTTTTCTATGAATTGGTTTATGTTGTCTGTTTCGTCATATGTGTTTTTGATTATGTGGTTTAGTCTTTTTAGGTTGTATGTTAGTGCTTGTAGTGCTAGTATGTGTTCTGTGTGTTGTATTCCTGTTGTTGGTAGTTCATTTATGTGGTAGTAGGTTTTGAGTGTTCCGAATGGTGCTTCTACTGTGCTTGATCTTTTTTTAAACATGGTTTTGTATTCTTTTGTTTCCATTTGTTTTTTCATTTTTAGGGCTGTGTTACTTGTGAATTCTGTTATTTGTCTTTGTGTTCCTTTGTAGCATTTTTCTTTATCCTGGCAGTCTTGGCATGCATTGTAGTTCCAGTATCTTCTTTCGATTTTATAAGGTTTTGTTTCATTTTCTAAGTAATGTTTGATTTCTTGTTGGAAAGGTAGTTCTTGTTTATTTGGGCAAATGTAAGTGTCTTTTTCTAGATCATGCTTGAAGTGGTCTTTATGGAATGGGTTTTCACTTAATCTTCCTGTGTTTTCTCGAGTTTGTTTTCTATCTGGTATTAGTCCTTTGATATTATTTTGTTCTAGGTATTGGAAGCTGGTTTCGGTGTGGTATCCTGTATCTGCACTTACATATTCTGGTTCATCGTTGATGTTATTTATTGCATTTTTCACTATTTCTGGTAATTCATAATGGTCTGTTGGTTTTTGTGAAACTTTTACTGCACAAATAAGTTTGGAAACGGTGTCTACAGCGCTTTGAACATTGTATGCGACCTCATTTAATCCTTGTTTATTATGCATCCAACGAGCTTCAACATCGTTTACAGGTACTGTATTTTGACCGGACATCTTTATTTGGGTTTGTAACTCAAATAGTAATTCTAATTTATCTTCATTGTTTAAATCTGTTCGTTCAATCAATTTACGTGCTGGACGTGGGAGTTTTTTAATTTTCTTATTAGGTAACTTTAATCCACTATAATACTGAATTAAAGTATTAATGTCCTTTTCATGTAAAACATTAAATTTAGAGTTGTATGCTTTTTTAATAGTTCCATCGATGGATATATGCTTAAAATCTGTGATTCCTAATTCATTTGCAAAAAGTAAAGTACTTCCAATAAAAACATTAAATAAATAACCATAATCACGGATGAATCTTCGAATACTTCTTTGAGAAGGTTTAATTCCATTAGAAACATATAAATAAATTTTATGATACTTAGCATGATCTTCTATAACTTTAGAACTAGTAACACCCTCATTAAAAGCATAAATAATTAATTTAAACATTTCACGAACCGGTAAAACAGGCCTACCCTTTCCTCCCATGTTTTCTTCAACCTCTAAAACTGGGAAAAATTCATCAACAAAACGCACAATAAAACGAGAAAGATGATCCTTAGGAATATCATCATCTAAACGCTCCAATTTAAAACTAGATTGTTTAATATCCATAACTAACACCAATAAATTAATAATACTTAATATTAATATATTTAACTACTAGTATATAAATATAACTATTTAAAAACACTTAAAATAAAAAAATAAACACAAAAAATTAATATAAAACAATACCACTAAAATAAAACACATTAAAAAAAATTAACACCCAAAAATGACAACAAAAATAAAAAAAACATGAAAAATAATAACTTAAAAAAATAAAATAAAAAAAAGTATTACAAAAAATTAAAAAATCGATTTTTGGCCAACCCTCTATATATTATTTTAGTTATAAGTTATTAGTTATAACTTATAACATTTAACTTATATATTATAACTTATAAATTCTTCAATAATTAAAATTTAAGGTTTTTGTCATGGGAAATAATAATTGTAATTTAAAATTTAAAGAGTCATATTCTTTAAAAGAAAATTCTTCTAATAATAATATCAATGAGTTAGAAAATATTTTGGAAAATGATAGAATTTTGGATGATTTACATATTAAAGAAGAATTAATTAAAGAAACTAATGATTTTAATAATTTTGGAGAAAAAGAAATAGATAACCATTCTCAAAGCATGATCGTTTTTAAATTAAATAATTTATCAAAAAATCATAAAATTTTATCTAATTTAATACAACCATATAACTCAAATCATAATAATAATCAATTTTTATTAGAGAATGATTTTTTAATAGAAAAAGCTGATATTAAAATTGATACTTCTTCTAAAAATATACAATTTAATAATAGCTATAATCAATATAAACCTAACTTAGATTTAGACACTTTTAAGATTGAAAAATCAGAAAATAAATTTATTCCAAAAAAAAGTCAAAATCCACCTCAAGAATTATCAAACATCAACCATGAAATAATTGAAGAAATTAATCAAAAAGTTAAAAAAAATCCAAGAATTACATTATGGTCACCAAGATCTGCTGCTGTTCTTCGTTATTTAAGAAAAACCTCTCCGAATTTAGTATTAGTAAAGAAGCATCTTTATTAATAGATAATCTGATAAAAGTTAAATACCAGGATATATGGAATCTTTTTAATGATTTAGATTAATTATCATTGAAATGTTGTTTGGTATTTACCCTCTATTTTTATATATGGCTCTGCTCTTTTAGTCACAACACCAATTTTTTTCAAATCACTTAATTTTTTAAATGGCATTTTTTTACGTATATTAATAATTTTTTTTGCTGATTTTGTACCAATTCCTGGAACCCTAATTAATTCAATATAAGGTGCAGAATTAATTTCAACAGGAAATATATTCATCTCTTGTGCGGCTAATATCTTAGGATCCTCACTTAAGGATAATTGACCATTTTCATTAAATACTATTTCATTTTTTTTAAAATTATATTCACTTAGTAATGCATCAGCATGATATAATTGTGCGGTACGTTCTGTGGATTCTCCTATTCTATTTTCTAATTCAGTACCTTCAACAGGAGTAAAAGCACTAAAATAAGTTCTTCTTAAATCAAATTTATTATACAAAGATTCCATTCTTTTTAATATTTCTTCATCTGTTTCATCATTTGCACCAATTACCAATTGAGTAGTTTGTCCAGAAGGAGCTAATGATGAATCTCTTTTAGATAAGTCATTAATCCATTTAATTCTTTTTAAAATATCTTTATTATAATCTTTTGTAGAACTTAATTCATATAATCCATCTTTAGTGGCAGCTTCTATGTTCATACTTATCCTATCTGATAATGACATAGCTCTTTTAATTGAATCTTTAGAAGCACCGGGAATAATTTTAAGATGTATATAATCTTGGTATCCATATTCCTTTCTTAATATTCTTATTGTTTCTATTAAATTTTCCATAGTTTGATCTATTGTATTACCTACACCTGAACTTAAAAATAAACCGTTTACTAAATTACTATCATAATAATTTAAAAATACTTTAGCTATTTCTCTAGGGCTTAATTCCATTCTTGTAAAATTTCTTTTACATTCATTAATACAATATTTACAATCATTTTTACATTTGTTAGTCATTAATGTTTTAAATAGTGGAATTTCACAACCATTTGAACTGGCATTATAAATTCCTGGTAGATTAACTTCAGAATTTTTCTGTTTGTTTACATAATCACATAAATCAAATTGTGCGGAATCTGCTAAAATTTGCATTTTTCCTAATATTGTCATAATATTAATGTATTTTTTATCTTAATATTTTTATTGTAAATAATCATTTTCTATTGAATAAGAAAATTTATAAATAGAACTTATTACAACTATTTATCATGAAAATAGTATTAGCTGGTACTAGTAGTGCTGTAGGTAAAACAACAATTGCCACTGGGATTATGAAAGCTTTATCAGAAAAACATAATATTCAACCTTTTAAAGTCGGTCCAGATTATATAGATCCTTCCTATCATACTTTAGCTACTGGTAATCCTTCTAGAAATTTAGATTCTTTTTTTATGACTGATTATCAAATTATTAATGTTTTTAATCAAGGTTTAAAAAAATCTAATTCAGAAATAGGTATAATTGAAGGTGTTAGGGGTTTATATGAAGGAATAAGTCCTACTGGTGATGTGGGTAATACTGCTTCTATTGCTAAAGCTTTAGATGCTCCTGTAATTTTAATATTGGATGCTCGAAGTTTAGTTAAAAGTGCCGCTGCTGTTGTTTTAGGATTTAAATCTTTAGATCCTTCAATTAAAATTGAAGGTGTTATTTTAAATAAAGTTCGTGGAAAAAAACATTATTTAAAAGCTAAAGAATCCGTTGAAAAATTAACCGATACTAAAGTAATTGGGGGAATTCCTCGAGATGACTCTTTGATGGTTAAACAACGTCATCTAGGTTTAGTCCCCGCTTTAGAAAAAGAAAAAATTATTAATAATATTGATATTTGGTCTAATATAATTAAAAAATACATTGATTTAGACTTATTAATGGATATTATTAAACAATCAAAGTATTCTAATATTGGAGAAAATTTGAATATACTGCAAGAAAATAATTTGTCTAATATAAATAATAATATATCTTCAACATCACTAATAGAAAATTATAAATCTACAGATGAATCTACTATAAATGAATTATGGAAAATTGAAAATAAAAATCCTGTAAAAATTGGGGTTGCTAAAGATGAAATTTTTTCATTTTATTACCAAGATACCTTTGATGCATTAAAAGATAATAATGCTAAAATAATTTATTTTAGTCCTTATAAAGATGAGAATCTTCCTGATGTCGATGCTTTGTATATTGGTGGTGGTTATCCTGAATTATTTAAAAAAGAATTATCTAATAATATCTCAATGATTAATTCAATTAAGGAATTTCATGAAGATCATTTGCCTATTTATGCAGAATGTGGTGGATTAATATACTTGTCTCAATCTATAGATAATATTCCTATGGTGAATGCTTTACCTTATAAATCAGAAATGACTTCTCATGTTCAAGGTTTAAGTTATGTTATTGGTAAGGCATCAAAAGATTCCATTATTTCTGAAAAAAACGATATCTTAAGAGGGCATGAATTTCATTATACTAAAATTTTGCCTAATGATAATACTAATTTTGTTTTTGATGTCCAAAGAGGTAAAGGAATAATTAATTCTATGGATGGAATTACTTTAGGCAATACTGTTGCTAGTTATCTTCATATTCACCCTTGTTCTTATACTAATTTTGCTTATAATTTTACTCAAAATTCTTCTTTTTAATTTTTATTCGATTTTTCATTTTATTTTTTTTGTCAACTTTTAGTATATATTTTGTGACTCAAAGATATTATCATTTAACTTAATGACATTACATGTATATTTTTAGATCATTAATGTATTAATTTTAATGATATTTTTCATTATTTTTTTCTATTTTTTCCATTTTTATTTTTTTTATTTATAATGTTTTTTTTAATAATTAACTATGTTAATGACGATCCTTTTTATCGAGTTGTTTTTGCAAATTTTTGTAACTCAATTTTTTTCACTTGAAATTGTTCTCATGCAATTTTTTTCAAGAAATAAAATTTTCTTGCATATGTTAACTCAATTTTTAATTTAAGAATTTGTTGATAATATCATTTTAACTCAATCATTTTTTTTCACTTTATACTTTTTTATATTATAACTCAATTTTTTTCAATGTTATATAATTAATGTTTTTTGTTATTGCAATTAATATTATAATTAACTCAACTATATATGCTATGATTAACAAATAATTAAACATATTATACTTAATTTATTAGTATAAATTTATTTTAACATTAAGAAGGAACTTTTATGTTAGAAAAAGAAATTAAACAATATAAAAGAGGTAATAGTTTTACCTACAGAATTGATCTTTCTAAAAAAGATAATTTTGAAGGTGGAGAAAAAGTTATGCTTCTCACTCTTAATGAATATAATCAATTCAATAATAAAATCGATGATTTCAATAAATTATTGGATGATAAAGATAATATTATTTCTTCTTTACGGGAAGAAAATAATAATCTTAAATCATGTGTAAACAAAGAAGTTGACAAACGTAATCTTGAAATCTCTAAAAAAAATGAAGAGATTAAAAGGCTTATGGATGAGAATCAAGTTTCTTTGCAAAAATGTTATGATATAATTGATGAGAAAGATAAATCTATTTCACATTCAATTGAAGAGATTCGGTTGGAAAGAGAAAAATCAGATGATATCTCTAAAAATTATACTGAAGAAATTAGATTGGAACGTCAAAGAAATGATAATTTACTTACTTCTAAAAATGATGAGATTAAATCTTTAAATTCTAAGTTGAATTCTTGTTTAGAGGAAAGTATGGATAAAAATAATCTTTTAACTGCTTATCGTTTATTAATTGAAAGATATAAATCTCGTAGTTTTATTGATCGTTTATTGAATAAAGAGCCTTCAGAAACTGATTTGAATGTGGGTTCTAAAGATACTTATATTTTAGACACTGAGAAAAAAGATTAATTTTTTATTTTTTTTTATTTTTTTTTATTGATAATGTAATATTATTATCATTCGAGGGTTAGTGTAATGTTCTTTTTTACTATTTGATATTTGTAACTCTTAGACATATTTTTCCACTGTATTTTGTATCTACATGTTAATATCATTGTAGTCTCTTTTTTTAATTTTTTTAGGTTAAAGGTATATTTCAAGTGTAAATTTATTGCTTCATTAGTCTTTAAGTTTTATCTAAGATAATATCACTAAGTTGTCATGTTAACAGCTTTTTATTAACATTTTTTAATTTTGATATTACATTTAAGTTATCATTTTTTTTAGTAATTGTAATGTTATTAACATCAAAAATTAATATTTTTAATAATTATTTAATTAATATTATTACTTTTTCAATGATATTTTTCTAATTTTCTTTTAAAATTAAAATTTTTTTTATCTAATATACTTCATCTTAATGCATTGAAAAAATTATTATTTAATTTTAGATCTAGTAGAAAAAAATTTTTAATAATTAATTAATATTTTTTTAATAAAAAATAATAATAACATTATTGATATATAAAATTAATAATAAACATAAATATAATTCTTAAGTTCTTAATAAAAAAATGTGATTTTATGAATAATATTAAATCTTATTTAAAAAATATAGATGTTTTTAATCCACTAATTATTGTTTTTGCAATTTTTTTATTTGTATTAATTGCATTACCAACCTGGTATATAACAACAGAATTACATACCCCTGAAATACCAATGTACTTTTTTATATTATTTGGATTAGTACTTTTTATACTAGGAACCTTAATTCCTAATATATTATATAAATTCAAAAATTCTTTCAAAAATAAAATAGATAATTTTAAGCTCAAGCCTAAAAAAAATCTTGAAAAACTTCCATTTTTTGGAAATTATTCTCAAATGGAATTATTATTACTATTTATAGTAATTTTAGGGATTGTTTTACAAATAATTAATTTAATTTCATTAGGCGGTATACCATTGTTTAGTAGTTATTTAAAAACTAAAGCTGCTACTAAAATTTGGTTAATATCTTATATAATTTATTTACCGGGAATAAATTTGCTTTTAGCTAAATTTAATAGAAAATCACATTATTTATTACTAATTTTAGGTTTATTTTTATTTGTTTTAACAGGTTATAGAACTACTCCAATAGCCATTCTATTGTCTACTTTTATAACTTTATATTATACTCGAAATTTTGAAACTAAACATCAATTAATATTTATTTTAGTAATAATAATTTTATTTATTTTAATAGGGTTCATTGCTATTAAATCTATTTCTACCCAGCATTGGAGAATTGGCCCATTAGAATTAGTTTCTTATAGAGCAGGATTTACTTTAAATATATTTGATAAAGTAACACGTCGAGAATTTTTAACTCATGGTAATCTTTTCTATTCCACTTTATCTGGATTTTTTAATTCAGTAGATCCAAGAGTCCTTGTAGGGCAAGCTGTTCTTAATGAAAATCATTCAATAACTTCTACAATTTTTGGTCCTGCAACTTTAGATTTCGGGATTATGGGTATGGGTATACAAATGTTTTTATTAGGTTTAATTTTAAAATTTTTATATATAATACAAAAATATAAAAAAGACATTTTTACTGCATTTTATGCAGTTATTCTAGCTCAAACATTAATTTGGATTGAAACAGGACCTACTGATTTAGTAGTTTGGATTTTTTATGCTATATGCATTCTTTTAATTTTCATTGGCTTTTATAAAATTAATTTTTTTAATGAGGAAGATAAATGTCAAATAAAAAAAAGTTAATGACAATTGCAATTGCAGCAGAAATCACACCTGCAAAAACAATTATTCCTATTATTAAAAAAATCAAATTATTAGAATCAAAAAATAAGTTAAATTGGGAAAATTCTAAAATAATAGGTTTATACCATGGGGATAGTGTTAAAAATATTCTAAGTCCTTTTTGTGATGAATGTTTTTCAATAGGTCAAGGTAGAGGATCTAATAAGAAAAAAAATTCAAATATAAAATTAGCATACTTAATTTTTAAGGATTTTTTAAAAGCTTTTTCTGCAATGAGAGGTAAAAATATAGATCTTCTTATCACTGCAGGAAATGCAGGGGATGTTAGAAAATCTATTTTGGCTGCTAATTTTTTACATATTCCAGTCATTCATATAGAACAAGATATTTATAATCCTATTGAAATTATTTCTCATGCAAATTTGGTTACTGTCCCCTCTGAAAAATATGTTTCTTATTTAAAAAATCATTATAATTTAAGTAATGTTATAAATATTGGTGGATATCCAATGGTATCTTACGTTATTGATTCTATTAAAAATCATAAAAATATTTCAAAAGAACAAATTTTAAGTGAAAATGGTTTAAAGTTAACTGATGATTATATTTTACTTGTGTTGGGTGGGGATTTAAGAGATAATGATTTAGAAAGATTAATACGGGTTTGCGAAAGTTTAAATTATCTTATAATTATTGCCCCATATCGTTTTGATAAACACTTAGTTGAAAGTTTAGTTAACTCTTCTAATATTAATGTTTTAGATAATTATGTGGATTTATATAATTATCTTAGCAATGCTAAAATTTTGATATATGCTGCAGGTATGGGAATGACAATTGAAGCAGGTATCTTTGAAATTCCTAGTATTAAAATAAAAGGTTTTCATAAAGATCATGCTAGTGTTGATTTGGCTAATGATTTAAACATTCCAATAGTTGATATTGATGATATTAGTCATGTTATTAATCACTTATCTAAATCTAACAGTAAGGATTTAATAGAAAATAGTCAAATTGCTATTGATAATTTAATTGATATTATTAATAATTTTAATTTTTCATTTAATAAAAGTGGTTTAAGTTCTACAAAAAAAATATGGAATCAAAGAAAAAAATATAGATAAATCTTAATTTATTTAATGTTTAACTCTTTTTAATTATATTTCCTCTTCTTAATATAATCTAATATATAAACTTACCGGTATCTTTTTAACAAAAGTACTTAAATAGTTTAAAGTATAGAATTATTCTTGTGATAATATGGTAGTTAAAATTGGAATTATAAAAAGTGGAAATATAGCAAGTTCACCTGTTCTCGAACTTTTATTAGATGAAAGAGCAGACAGACCAAATATTGACGTAAGAATAATCAGTTCTGGAGCTAAAATGAGCCCAGAACAAACAGAAGAAGTTGTTCCTAAAATAAAGGATTTCGACCCAGACTTTTGTATATTCACAAGTCCAAATCCAACAGCACCAGGACCAGCTAAAGCAAGAGAATTATTATCTCAATTAGATGTACCTGCAATGATTATTGGAGATACTCCTGGACTCAAAGCTAAAGATGAAATGAAAGAACAAGGAATAGGATACATCATAGTCAAAGCTGACTCTATGATTGGTGCTAGAAGAGAATTTTTAGACCCAACTGAAATGGCTTCTTTCAACTCTGATCTTATTAAAGTATTAGCTTGTACTGGAGCTTACAGATTAATACAAAACACTATTGATGGTATGATTGAACAAGCAGAAGCAGGTAAAGAAATAGAATTACCTCAATTAGTTGTATCTGCTGAAAAAGCTGCTGACGCAGGTGATTTCTCTAACCCATATGCAAAAGCTAAAGCTATTGCAGCATACACTATGGCTGAACACGTTGCAGACTTAGATCTTAAAGGTTGTTTCATGGTACAAGACTTTGAAAAATTCATATACCTTGTAGAAGCTGCACACGAAACTGCTTCCCAAGCTGCTAAATTAGCAACTGAAGCAAGAGAAATAGAAAAAGCTAACGATACTGTTTTAAGAACTCCACATATGAAAGATGGATCTACTGGTTCTAAAACTGTATTAACTGAAAAACCACAATAAATACTATTATTATAAGTAGCTTTTTTTAGCTACTACTTTTTTTATTTTTTTTTAATTAGGAAAAATAGTTAAATAAATTTAATTATACTTATTTTAAAGATTATTTTTAAAAAATAGTTATTTTTATAAAACTCCTTTAGTACTAGGAATTTTATCATTTTCTATAATACAAGCATAATGTAATGATTTAGCGAATGCTTTAAATAATGCTTCAGCTTTATGGTGATCATTTGACCCTTTTACTGTTCCATAAATATTGATTTTTGCACTACTAGCAAATGATTCAAAGAAATGTATAATAATATCTGAAGTCATGTCTCCGATTTTATCATTTTTGAATTTTAAATCCATATTACAATAATTTCTTCCACTAATATCAATTGCAATTTTTGCTACTGAATCATCCATTGGGATTGTTGCATCTGCCATTCTTCGTATTCCTTTTTTGTCTCCAACTGCTTTGTTAAATGCAGTACCTAATAATATTCCAATGTCTTCAACTGTATGGTGATCATCTACTTCAATATCTCCAATAGCTTTTATTTTTAAATCCATGTAGCTATGTTTTGAAAAAGATTCTAACATATGGTTAAAAAAGTTTATTCCAGTATCTATATCATAATTTCCTTCACCATCAATATTAAGTTCTATATTGATATCGGTTTCTGATGTTTTTCTATTTACTTTTGCTGTTCTTTCCATTTGAATCCCATTTTTAAATTTTTTATATTATGTATAAAAATTTTATTTAATTAAATTAATAAATGCTTTAATAATTTATTCCCTTGGAGCATTTCTCATAATTTTAATAGCGTCTACTGGACATTTCATGGCACATAAAGTACAAACATGACAATATTCTAAATGAGATACATGTGCAACGGTATTAATTTTCCAAATTTTCCCACTTTTAGGACAAATTTCTTCACAGTTACCACATCCTGTACATTTATCTTCATCTATTTTAATTTTTAAAATATAAATCCCCTCACAAAAACTAAGAAAATAAATAAAAATTTATTTAATTATAATTTCAAAGTCGCTACTGACACCGCTTTAAAACCAATATAAATTTCTTTTCCTAAAGTTAAATTTAATTCTTTAGTTGCAGATACAGTAATATCTGAGAAAATATCGGTTCCACCAATATCAATTTTAACTCTGATCATTTCACCTTCAAGTTTCATTTCAATAATTTGACCTTTAAATATATTTCTAATACTAGATTCTTGAGGTTTCAACATTATGAAAATATTATCATAGCTAATCAAAGCTAAAATTTTATCTCCAACATTATAATTTTCATTTAATGGAATAGTTAATTGAACTTGTGGATTCAATTCAATTTTCATAATACCTTTAGGTCTATCAATACTTATTATATTAGCTTCAATCTCATTAACGTCTCGATGTAACTCCATAATTGCATTGATTTTTTTACATTCTTTTAAAATCATTTTACCTTCAGAAGTCAAAGTGGCACTTCCTCCCCCACCACTTCCACCTTTTTGTGTGCTTACAATTGCAATTTCTAAATTAGATTCTATCTTACTAATATAATTTAATGCAGTTCGATATGAAATTTTAGTTAATTTTGCAGCTTCAGTAATAGATCCTGTATTATTTATATACTTTAATAAATCGAATTTTTTACTATTCAGTAAAAATGAATTATCATCTATACTAATTTTATATTCTACGCCTGCTTTTACCTCAGTCATTTTATTTACCCTTCTATAAATAATTACTAATTAAAAATAATCTCCAAATATTTTTATCTTTATTTATGTAATATGTTATTATGTTTTTAATATAATTTAAAAAATTTTCTATTTAATTTTTATTTTTATACATATCTTTCTAAAATATTTATGAATTTTTGTACATATTTAGTTAACGGCCCAAATTTATTTCCAAAAGTTCTTGCAGCATTAATATCCTCAGGGTTTAATGTTCTAAAAGCTATTAAAAAAATTGTGTAGATTATGGGACAAATAATTAATCCTAAAATTAATCCTATAGTATTATGACCTAAAAAGAATTGTATGAAGTATATTGGTATAGCCATAATAATTGATGCAATAATTATTTTTGTAAAAAATCCTATAGGTGCTTTTGTTTTTGTAATATGGAATGTAACAATTAACATAGGTATCATCATTGCTAATGATGCAATAGTTATTGCTAATGATCCTCCAATAATTCCATAAATTGGGATAAGATAATATCCTAATAGTACTGTGACAAGGGTTCCAAATAATAATAAATACATAGGTATTCTAGGGTTCCCTATTCCTTGAACTATACTAGATGAAATTGTAAACATGGAATAAAATGTCATTCCTATAACTAATACAGCTAAAGCACCTGCTCCAGCTATGTATGCAGGGTTAGTGAAATATACTAAACCTATTATCTCTTTTGCATACATTGCAATTCCAACACACATTGGAACTACAAAAACCATCCCATACCTATATACATTTGTAACATATTTTCCTAAAAGGTTTTTATTCTTTAAACTAAATGCTTCGGATACAGCAGGTAAAATTGTTGTTGCAAGAGAAGAAGAAATCATTAATGGTAAACGACCAATAGGATCTGCAGCTGTATAATAACCAATTGTTTCTGAAGTTAAAAAATAACCCATAATAATTGTACAAGCACTATATATACACATTTCAGCTAATGCTGCAACAGTTACTGGTATTGAAAATGAAATAAGACTAACTGCTAATTCCATCTCTTGTTTTTTACTAAATTCAAAATCAGGGCTAGGTTTTCTTATATATTTTCCCATATACTTCTTAAAAATAATATAAGCAGATAAAGCAGATAATGCAAATCCTAAAGCACTACCTAATACTGCACCAAATGCAGATAATCCAATCATAACTAAAGCTACAGCAAATATTATCATGAATAACTGTTCAATAGCACGGGTGTATAAAATGTAATCCATCTTATAAACCCCTTGAAATGCTCCCCGATAAGCTCCAACAATAACACTAAAAGGAGTTATAAGCCCTACTGCTTGTAAAGGTAGTAAAACTTCAGGTTTACCAAAAAAGTCAGCTAACCAAGGAGCTACAATGAAAACCATCAGTAATCCCATAACAATACCTAAAAATGCCATGATTTTTAATGCAGTATAAACTGTTTGATTAGCTAAATCTTTTTTATCTAATGCATTATATTCTGAAACATATTTAGCAATTGCAGGGGGTAGTCCTCCAGCAGCTAAAATTTGAAAAATTCCTTGGAATGGTAATGTTAAACCAAGTATACCATAAGCAGATGGCCCTAAAAGACTTGCCATTAAAAAACGGTAAACATAACCTCCGACACGAAAGATTATATTTCCTATGAAAATTATTATACTACCTTTAGCTAATTTAGAAGCCATTAATTCACCTAAAAAAAAATTTTATAATTTAAAAAATAATTTAAAAAAATATTATATAACTTTATTAATTTAACTTTTTTTTTGTTAATAAACTTAATTGTTTAATACTATTTTTAAGAAATTATTTTAACTTTTTTTTAAACTGTTCATGAAATTATTTATAGTTCTATTCAAAGTTTCAAAACCATATTTGTCTTTTTTAATTTCTTCTAAAGAATCCTTTGACCAAAATGAAGCACCTAAATTAGCTCCAAATGATCCTCCTCCAACTATATTTATATTATGAATTATATAAAAGGTATTTATTTCTTGGATAGCTAATTCCTGGCCACCTACCCTATCTCCACCTACCGCTATACTCATTCCAGTTTTTCCACTTAAAATTTTTAAATCTTTAGCTTCTAAAGCCCGACATCTTTCCATAATCATTTTAATTTGTGAACTTATTCCTCCACAATGAATAGGAGTAGCTATTATAAACCCTTCTGCTTCTTCGATTAAAGGATATAATTCTTGCATGTCATCTTCAATAATACATTTTTTATTTTTTAAACAGTAATCGCAATGTTGACATGGATGAATATCTTTACCTCTAACTTCAAAATCTATTGTTTTAAAAGAATTATTTTTTAATTTACTTAAAGCAATGTTTAATACATAATTTGTAGTTTGGTCTCGTGGACTCCCACATATTCCTAAAATCATAATTAATTCTATTTATCTTAAATTTATTATATTTTTTGAAAAATTTTTAATATATGAAAAAACAAAATAATTATAATAAATTTTTCTTTTAGAGGTTTAGTAATGGATTATGCCAAAGGTAAAGTGAAAAAATATTCAAGAGAGTATACAAGAACTCTTAAAGATGGTGAGAAAAAGAAATATAAAACCGAGCAGGTTCAAATCACAATACCTAAACAACAAAATATTTTCAATGATGATGAAGAAGTTGTTATCTTACATGATTCTGATAAAAATAAATTAGAATCACAAGATGATGTAGCTGTAGCTTTATCTTTTCACAATCACATCTTAAAAGAAGAAACAAAAAAATTAAATGAGGATATAAAAATTAAGGATTCTATTATTGATAATCTTAATAAAAAAATAGATTATTTAAATAAAGAAATTGAAAATTTAAATTCAGAAAAAATTGAGGATGAAGATGTTGTGGATGAAATTCCTTCTGATGCTGAATTTTTAGAACTTCAAAAATCATACATCTCTCTTTTAGAAAAAAATGATTTACTTCAATCTGAATTAGAAAATGCTAAAATCGGTGAAATATATCAGAAAGGATTAGCTAATAAATTTAGAAATTTTATTTTATATAAATCTGATTAAGAAAAATTATTCTTCTTCAAGTTGATTACTCCATCTTTTTAAACCAGGTAAACTTTGTAGTAATACTCCAGTAAACATTGTTTCATCAGCTCTAGGATTTTTGTTTAACATTTTTTTAACATTTTTTGTTATCATTTCTTCAAGTGTGATGTTTGGTTCTGTAAACTCCCCATTTTGGTAACATTCATTACAATAGTCATGATTTTTAGATCCATCTATATTAGTTCCAAACTCTTTTTCTACCATTGGTTTTCCACAAGAATTACAAAATACCATTTAAATGACCTCTTATTTTTATTGTTTAAAAATGGAAAAAATAGAAAAAATATTTAAATTTAATTATTCATTTTAAAAGAATATTTAAGTTTTAAATATTTTCGTCTTCATCTAAAGCTAATCTCATATTGTCAGGGTCTACTGGGAAGTGTTCTAAGAAATCTTCTGCAGATCTTCTTACATCTCTAGATCCAATAATATATCTTCCTGCAATAATAATATCTGCACCTTTATCAATAGCTTCTTCAACTTTATTAGGAGTTATTCCTCCAGCTACTGCTATTAATCCGTTTCCTATAAGTTTTTTAATTTCTCTAATGTTTCCCCATTCAGTCATTTCACTAGTATCTTCACCTTTTTCAGCTTTTGTTGTTTCAAGGTCAACATTTCGGTGTAAGAGCACTATATTTGGTTTAAGTTCAGGTTTTAATTGTTTTATTTTTCCAGTGAAATCATCTACATTCATCATATCTAAGATTGAATATATTCCTTGTTTTTGGGCTTCATGTATAGCTTTTTCTATAGATTCAATTGTTCCTAATCCAGATATAGCTACTGCATCTGCAGTTTCATCTGCAGCCATTTTTATTTCTACTCTTCCAACATCTAAAGTTTTTAAATCTGCTATAATGAAAGCATCTGGTCTAAGTTTTCTAATTTTACTTACTACACCAACACCAAATTTTTTAACGAGTGGTGTTCCTGCTTCAATAATGATTCTTTCTCGGTCTGGTAATTGATCGATTATTCTTTCCATAGCGTTTAGATTATCTAAATCAAGAGCAACTTGTAAATATGGAGGGTTCCATAATCTTGTTACTTTGAATCCCATTATTGGGTGGGTTCCTCTATCTTTTTCTGCTAATACTTTATTTATATTTGGGTAGCCTTTCATTGCTCTTTTAATTGCTAATTTAGTTGCACCATAATTGTATTGGTAGATTTTTCTAAAGTCTTCAGCTTTAGGATCTATGAATACACTTACCATAAGCACGATATCTTCAGTTTTATCTTTTGGTATTAATCCTTCTTCAACTGCATCTGCTACTGCTCGTCCTACAGCTGTTTGTGCAGGTCCAAAAATTTTACTTGCATCATCTAAATCTCCAACTGTAACTTTAGGAATAATTAATGTTACAGGTTTTGTTAATAAGTTTGGTCTAATAACTGTAAGTAAAGGGGTGTGACCTATAGATAATTGTGTCATACTGTTTGCAAAAGCACTTCCAACAGGACCTTCTTTTTCACCAATAACTAAATCAACATGAGCTAATTCATTTCCATCCCCAATAAGGGCTTCACCGATTCTATACATATTTAATGTCCTCCGATATTAATATAAAATACCTAAATATATTTTTTTAATGAAACTTTAAATTTTTTTAAATAGATAAAATTATAAAATTTCTATGAGTATGTTTATACTATATTAATTTATGAATTAATGTAATATATAATATTTTTCAAATAATAAATTTTTTTGAAAATAAGTTTTTTAATTTCTTTAAATATAAAAAAATAGTGTTAAAATAGCTAAAAATATATTTAGCTATTAATTTAAATTTTAAATTTTTTGATTAGTTGAATCTAATTCTATTATTTACGTAACGTTGGAGAGGTAATCTTCTATATGGTAATCCTTTATTTTTAGAATTTATTTCATTAATTAAATCATTTAAATTCATATCTACCTTTTCACCACTTTCTCTAACTGTTACTGAAAAAGTTTCTGATTCTAATTCTTTGTCTCCAATAACGAAAATATATGGAATCCATTCTTTAGAAGCATTTCTAATTTTTTTACCAATTCTATCTTCACTGTTGTCTATATCTACTCTAATATTATTTTCAGATATTTTATCAGCTAATTTATCAGCATATTCAACATGTTTATCACTAATCGGAAGTATTCTTACTTGTGTTGGAGCTAACCATGTTGGTAACATTGGAGATTTTTCATTAATTTCTTTGGCGGTTTTTTCAAGTAAACTGCAAATGACTCTTTCTATACTTCCTGTTGGACTGCAATGTAAAATAGTTGGGTGATGTTCTTGACCATCTTCTCCAAGATAATTAATGTCAAATCTTTTACCACTTTCAACATCTATTTGTACTGTTGGATTTTCAATTGGTCGACCTAAGTAATCAATTGCAGCAAAATCAATTTTACAACTCCAATAATGTTTTCTTTCTGGTAATATTTCTAAAAGCATTGGTTTTCCAGTTTTTGCTGCTGTTTTAAACATCCATTCTTTGTGTTGGTCGAAAAATTCTTTTGTTGCTCTAAATATTACTTCATAATTAACATCTAAATCGTATCCAGTTTGAATACACATTTCTGTCTGTTTCTCGAATTCCTCTAATGTAGAGTCCATATCTGCACAAAAACTATGGAAATCTGGCATTGTAAACGCTCTTAATCTCTTAAGCCCTACAACTTCTCCTCTTTTTTCGTATCTAAAACTATATGTGGAAAGTTCATATACTTTTGCAGGTAAATTTTTCCATGTTAAGAATGAGTCTCCTAATACTCTGAATGCTCCGAAACAACAAGCAAATCTTAGCATTAAATCTTTTTTAGTATTTGTTCTATATTGTCTTTCTCCAAATTTAGCAGCATGCTCTCTTATTGCAGGGTTTGATAAATCATAAAATATAGGAGTTTCAATAGGCATTGCACCTTGATCTAAAACTAAGTTGTAAACGTAATCAGATAATAAATCACGTATTAAACGTCCTTTAGGATACCATTTTAAGTTCCCTACATCGGATGCACTTTCATAATCACACAATTCTTTTTCTCTCATTATTTTAACATGAGGAGGTTCTCCTTCATCACTTGAACCTTTACCTAATTCATATTGTGTTAATTTTTCTAAATCTTCATTTTCATAATTGAATTTATCTGTATCTATGATTTCATCATTATACATAATATAAAATTTAGATTTTGGACCTTTTTCATCCTTTTCTTCATCTTCTTCATCCTCTTCTGCAGTAATAGTTCTTGAAAGTTCAGATAAAGGATGTCCTTTGCATGAAATTTCAAATGCTTTATACCATCCGAAAGGTACTCTATTAACTTCTAATCCTTTTTCTTTAATTGCTTCTTCAGTATCTTTTAATATATTTATAGCAGTTTCAGGTGAACTTAAGGAATTAGATAAATGAGCATAAGGGTATAAAACAATATTTTCCGCTTTAACTTGGTCATTAGTTTTAATTATTTCTTTAACTAAATTTTTTACTATTCCTTTAGGATTTATTTCATCTTTTTTTTCAACTGCAGTGAAAACAACTAATGATTCATTGAATAAACCATTTTTTTGAGATTCACTTATTTCTTCGGCCATTGAGGTTTTGTTTTTAACATTATATTTTAAATAATCAGAGTGAATAATTAATACTCGCATTAAATCACCTTTTTTAGTAATAATTAATAAAAATTTAAAAATAAATCATTTTATTTATAATTTATATAATATTCTAAATTTTATAAATTATATTATATAATATTATTTTTTTAATCAAACAATAATCTATTATTTTTAGAATCATAGTTTTTGTAATAAATAATTTAAGATTATTTATTCAATTTTGATTGATAAGTATGGATTTTCTTTTTCTGCATCTTTAAAAGTAGTTATAATCGTTTTTTTAATTTTTTTGGAATATATGAGGGTTATTTCAGTTTTTTCACCTATTTCACTTAAACAATCGAATAATGCATCTAAATTTTTACCATAATATTCTGGAAAATTTAAGCTTTTTTTCATATATTCATGAGGATTGTTTTCCATGAGTTTTCCGTTAAGTATTATTTTTTTCATCATTTTCCTCAATTTTAATTTAATTTGGTGAAAGTTTTATAATGGTTATCTGTGTAATATATATCTCCATCGGGTGAATAAATTATTCTTTTAGCTCCTCTAGTTTTTGATCCATTTGTATCAATATCACATTCTATGTATTCTTTTCCTTGAGGTAATACTCGCTCACGATTTGTGAAATAATCCCCACCAATACTCTTTCCAGGGGCATAAGGTTCTAAATATCCTCCATGCCATCCAAGATATCTTGCATCTGATTTACTTATATAATTATCTGGTAGTTTGTCGAATTTTTCAATATATGCAGCAACATCATTTTCTTGATCGTATTGTCCATTTATTTGGATAGAACTATTTGATGATATTTGATTGTTTGATGAATTTATGGTTTGAGTATAGATTATACATCCAGAAATTATTATTATTATTAAAAAAATTAGTATAATTGGCTTTATTTTTTTCAAATTTATCATCTTTAAATAATATTCATATAAATTATAATAATTTTTTTATAAGTTATATTTTTTTATTAATTTGTTCATAGAACCTGTCATCATAATTTTTAGATATGTCTGGGTATTGATTCCATACACAAATTGAAGTATCAGGTATAACACTTTTCTTTTCTTTAGAAAATTTAGAATATATATGCATCATTTCTTCACCATCTCTAATTATCATTTTTACAAAGGGTATATTAGCTTTGTAAATATTTATGTATGGATTTTCTAAACTTGATATGATGTCTGTTTTTTTATTATTTACATAACAATATGGGGATGCTAAAATATTTATTTTAATGTTTTTAGACATTTTTTTTAAAATATTGTCTAATGGTTCTTTTTCATTTTCAAATAAAAAACCTATTCTCATGTTTAATGTTCTTTTTGATCGTGATATTATTTCTATTTCTTTTTTTATTATTTTTTCCTGATTTCTGATTAACCACATTGGTGCTTGGACTTGTGAAATTTGGTTTTCATATGTGTCGTTTAAATTATTTTCTGTTTCGTTTAATTCTTCGATTAATTTATCTTTTTCTTTTTTGAATATATCTTTTGGTGGGATAGCTGTATATTTTAAAGGTCTTCCTTTTTCTAAATCTAAGTAACCTTTGTTGTATAATCTTTTTAGCACGTCATAAACTTTTGATCTAGGAACTTGTGAATCTATGCTTATTTCGTGGGGAGTTCCGGTTATCATCCTATTTAAACTTTGATATACTTTAGCTTCGTACATGCTTAACCCTAGTTTTTGTAATGAATGGATGGTTTTATCTTTCAATTTTATTACCCTTATTTTAGTAAAATTTTTTTATAATATACCTTATTATACTTTTTACCCTTAATAAGTTACACTATCTTTATATGTATTATGGTTATATTATGATTTAAGCATAAAATATGTAAAAATATTTTTCATGGAGGAAAAAATTATGACAAATGAACCATTAGATATGTTTTGTTATCAATGTTCCCAAACTATGGGTGGAACTGGATGTACTATACGCGGAGCTTGTGGAAAAACACCAACTGTTGCTAGATTACAAGATAATCTTATTTTTGCATTAAAAGGTATTAGTGCCTACAATTACCATGCAAATGAGTTAGGTGCTAAAGATCAAGATGTTGATGAATTTTTAACAGAAGGATTATACACTACATTAACAAATGTGAATTTTGATGCAGGTGATTTAATAAATATGGGATTAAAAGCTGGAGAAGCTAATATAAAAGTAATGAAATTACTTAAACAAGCTCACATAGACCATTATGGTGAACCAGAACCTGCAGAAGTAAAAGTAGGAGCTCAACCAGGTCCTGGAATATTAGTTACAGGTCATGATTTAAGAGCTTTAGAAGAATTACTAAAACAAACAGAAGGAACAGGTATTAATATATATACTCATAGTGAAATGATACCAGCTCATGGATACCCGGGATTAAGAAAATATGAACACTTAAAAGGACAACTTGGAGGTCCATGGTATGATCAAAAGAAAATATTTTCAAAATATAATGTTGCAATATTAGCTACATCTAATTGTGTTTTACTACCAAAAGATGATTATAAAGATAGATTCTTTACAATGGGTGTTACAAAATTGCCTGAAGTACCAGTAATAGAAAATTATGATTTCACTCCATTAATTGAAAAAGCAAAAGAATTAGGCGATTTAGAACCTGAAAAATTAACTACTTTATCAACCGGATTTGGAGTATCTACAATATTATCTTTAGCTCCAAAAATTAAAGAATTAGTTGAAGCAGGAAAAATTAAAAGATTCTTTTTAGTAGGTGGATGTGATTCACCATTCTCTAAGAATAAATATTATCGTGAATTTGTAGAAAATTTACCTGAAGACACAATAATTTTAACATTAGGTTGTGGAAAATATAGATTTAATGATTTAGAATTAGGTGATATTGAAGGAATTCCAAGATTATTAGATATGGGTCAATGTAATGATGCAATTGCAGCTGTTGACGTGGCATTAGCATTATGTGACTTATTTAATGTTGAATTAAATGATTTACCTCTCACTATTGTATTAAGTTGGATGGAACAAAAAGCTGCAGCTATTTTATGGAGTTTATTCTATTTAGGTAAAAAAGACATGTTAATAGGTCCAATTTTACCAGCATGGGCTAATGATGAAATAGTTAAAGTATTAGTTGATACATTTAATTTAACTCCAATAGGCGATCCAAAAGAAGATATAAAAAAGATCATGGGTTAAAATTTAATATTTTAAAATTAATCAGAGGAGTGAATTAAATGGAAGATTTAAAAGCAAAACCAATTAATATAGAAAACTTAATTGATTACCAAAAAGATTCTGTAGTAAGTATGGAAGTAATTAAAAAAGAGCTTGGAACAGTAACACTATTCGCATTTGATAAAGGACAAGGTTTAAGTGAACATAGTGCTCCTTTTGATGCAATGGTACAAATAATTGATGGTGAAGCAGAAATAACTATTGATGGAAAATCAAATAATGTTTCAAAAGGTCAAATGATTATAATGCCTGCTAACATACCTCATGCTTTACAAGCAGTTAATGAACCATATAAAATGATTTTAACAATGATTAAATCTAATTAAAATCTATTAAATTAATTATTTTTTTATTCTTTTTTTGATATTATCTTTTTTTATTCTTTTTTTATAAATTATCTAAATTATATTTTTTATAAAATAATATAAATCTTATAAAATTTAAATTAATTATTATAAAAATAAATTTTAAAAATTATTTTAATTAAAGTGATTTATTATGAGAAGCGATAAAGTAAAAAAGGGTGTTCAAAGAGCACCTCATAGATCATTATTCAGAGCATGTGGTATTAATGATGAAGATTTTAAAAAACCATTTATTGGTATAGCAAATAGTTTTACAGATGTAGTTCCTGGACATATTCATTTAAGAGATTTAGTTGAATATGTTAAAGAAGGTATACGTGCAGCCGGTGGAATACCATTTGAATTTAACACTATGGCAATATGTGATGGTATAGCTATGAATCATGAAGGAATGAAATATTCTTTACCTTCTAGAGAAATAGTCGCTGCTACAGTAGAAAGTATGGTTAAAGGACATAGTTTTGATGGGCTTGTTTTAATGCCAAGTTGTGATAAAGTTGTTCCTGGTATGTTAATGGCTGCTGGAAGATTAGATATTCCTACAATAGCTTTAACTGGGGGGGCAATGGTACCTGGAAAATTTAAAGGTAAAAATGCCGATTTGATTACTGTCTATGAAGCTGTTGGTGAATTTTCTTCCGGTAAAATCACTGAAGAAGAATTAGATGAACTTGAAAGAGTTGCATGTCCTGGAGCAGGAAGTTGTTCTGGATTATTTACTGCAAATTCTATGGCTTGTTTAACTGAAACTTTAGGTATGAGTCTTCCTACTTGTGGAACTACTCTTGCTTTAGACCCTAATAAAAAAGAGTTAGCTAAAGCTACTGGTAAAAGAATAGTTGAAATGGTTGAGGAAGATTTAATTCCTTCAAAAATTATGACTCAAGAGGCTTTTGAGAATGCTATTGCTTTAGATATGGCTTTAGGTGGTTCAAGTAATACTGCTCTTCATATTCCTGCAATTGCTTATGAATTTTCAGATAAAGGTGTAGATGTAACTTTGAGTTTATTTGATGAAATTAGTCAAAAAGTTCCACACATTGCTCTTTTATCTCCTGCAGGAGAAGATACTATATTAGATCTTCATAATGCTGGAGGGGTACAAGCTGTTTTAAAAGATATTGAACCTAAAATTAATAAAGATTGTTTAACTTGTTTAGGTACAACAGTTGGAGAAAATATAAAAGATGTTGTAGTTAAAAATGAAGAAGTTATTCATCCTATGGATAATCCAGTTCATGGTGTTGGTGGTTTAGCAATACTTAAAGGAAATATTGCACCTAATGGATCTATTGTTAAATCTGGTGCTGTTCCTGAAGATTTAATGCATATTAAAGGTCCTGCAAAAGTATATAATAGTGAAGAAGAAGGTGTTGAAGCAATATTTGGGCATAAAGTTAATGATGGGGATATCCTTATAATCAGATGTGAAGGCCCTATTGGTGGTCCTGGAATGAGAGAAATGCTTAATCCAACTAGTGCAATTGTAGGAATGGGACTTAATAATGTAGGTTTAATAACTGATGGAAGATTTTCTGGAGGTACAAGAGGACCTTGTATAGGTCATGTTTCACCTGAAGCAATGGATAATGGGCCTATTGGATTATTAAAAGATGGAGATATAATTGAAATAGACATTAATAATAGAACTTTAAATGCTGAATTATCTGAAGAAGAATTTAAACAAAGATCTAAAGATGTTGAACTACCTAAAAAAGAAGTTAAAGGTTGGTTAGATATCTATAGAAAAAATGTAACCTCAGCAGATAAAGGAGCTATAATGAGATAATTTCTTATAATTATATTTTTAACTTTTTTTTTAAAATCCTTAATTTAATATATTATAATAAATATAAAAAAAATATAAGGTGTTAAATTGTCGAATAAAAAAGAAATACTAGCATATGTTGTAATCATTATCATTGGATTAATGGTTGCTCAACACTTGAACGTAGTTGTTTCTGGTAGTATGGAACCTGTTTTTTATAGGGGAGATATTGTAATAGTTCAAAAAACTGATTTACTAGGTATCCAAGAATTTGATCCAGACAGTGTCCAAGTTGGAGATATAGTTGTTTATGATGCTAGTTGGTTTTCAAGTCCTGTAATTCACAGGGTAATAAATATTACCGAAATAAATGGAACTACGTATTATGAGATAAAAGGTGATAATAATAAAGTTCCAGACCCTTATTGGGTAACGTCTGCCCGAATAAAAGAGAGGGTTGTAACTATTGGTGATCAACCTTTAATTATCCCAAAAATTGGTTATATTACGATTGCTTTAAAAGGATTATGATATTAATTCTAAAATTTTAATATAACTAGTTAATTAAATGAAATAATTTATAGACTATTTGTAGGGAGTTTTTTCCTCCCTTTTACACACTTTTTTTATTTTTTTATAAAAATTCAATAATTAAAATTATATTTTATATATTAATTTGGTGTATACGATGAATATTGCAGTAAAAGATGAAGCTTTTAAATCATTAAAAAATTTGCTTGATAAAAAGGGATATGATATTCCAGATAATGAAATTAAATTAGAATTCCCTCCTAATCCAGAATTAGGAGATTTAGCTACTACATTAACATTTTCATTAGCTAAAATATTAAAAAAGTCTCCAAATTTAATTGCTCAAGATTTAGTTAAGGAAATTGAATTTCCAAAAATTTTTGATAAAGTAGAGGCTAAAGGACCTTATTTAAACTTTTTTATTAATTATGATATTTTTTCTAAAGAATTATTAAAATCTATTAAAAAAAATTATGGTCAACTTCCAAATAAAGATGAGAAAATTGTTTTAGAACATACCTCAGCTAATCCTAATGGCCCATTACATGTGGGACATATTCGAAATTCTATAATTGGAGATTCTT
Organism: Methanobrevibacter acididurans; assembly: GCF_046197875.1. Taxonomy (NCBI): domain Archaea; kingdom Methanobacteriati; phylum Methanobacteriota; class Methanobacteria; order Methanobacteriales; family Methanobacteriaceae; genus Methanobrevibacter; species Methanobrevibacter acididurans. The sequence goes on from NZ_CP166991.1 coordinate 47,801, forward strand.
TAAGTAGAGTACTTAAAAAATCTGGTCGAGATGTCGAAACTCAATATTATGTTAATGATATGGGTAGACAAATAGCTATTATTGTATTTGGAATTACTGAATTAGGTTTAAAAATAGAAGATCAAGAAGGAGATAAAATTGATCATAAGATTGGTCAATTATATTTCAAAGCTAATCAAAAACTTAATGAAAATAAGGAATTAACTTCTAATGTTGATGATTTGATTCAAAAATACGAGAAAGGTGATGATGCTGAACTTAATAAAATTTTTGAAAATGTTGTTTCTCAATGTATTAATGGGGTTAAAGAAACATTATCTAGAATGAATATAATTCATGATGATTTTGTTTGGGAAGGTCAATTTGTACGAGATGGTACTGTTGATAAAATTACAGATGAACTATATGAAATAGGTTATGCTAGAAAAAGTGATGTTTTATACCTTGATTTAACTGAATGGGATATAGATAAAGAGTTAGTTCTTAGAAGAGCTAATGGGACTTCATTATATTCAACTAGAGATATTGCTTATCATATTCATAAATGTCAACAAGGGGATATTGTTCTTGATGTTCTTGGTGCTGATCATAAATTAGCATTTAAACAGGTTAGTCTTGCATTAGAAATTTTAGAAGTTGTTGAACCAAACAGTGATGAGCTTGAAGTTGTATTTTATGAATTTATTAATTTACCTGATGGTTCAATGTCTACAAGAAAGGGTATTTTTGTTTCTGTGGATGATTTAATTGATGAAGCTGTTTCAAGAGCTAGAAAAGAGTTAGATGAAAGACGTCCAGATTTATCTGATGAAGAGTTAAATAATATTTCTGAAGAAATTGGTATTGGAGCTATTAGATTTTATATTGCAAGATTATCTCCAGAAAAACCTATTACTTTTAAATGGGATGAAGCTTTAAGTTTTGAAAGAGGTTGTGCTTCTATTCAATATGCTCATGCTAGAGCTTGTAAACTACTTAAAAAAGCTGGTGATAAGGAACTTTCAATTGAAGATAATTGGTCACCTGATGATGTAGAGAAAGATTTAATTAGGAATTTAGCTAAGTTCCCTGAAGTTATTGAGAATTCTGCTTCTTCAAGACATGTGCATCCTATTGCTCAATATTGTCAAGATTTATCTAGTGCTTTTAATAAATTTTATAAATCTGAACAAGTATTAGGGTCTGAATTTGAAGGGGTTAGATTAAACATTGTTAAAAAATCTCAAATAACTCTTAAAAATGCTTTAGATTTATTAGGAGTACCTGCTCCTGAAATGATGTAAAAAATAGGTTTTTTAATAATTTAAATTTTTTAGTTTAAATTATTAATTTTTTTTTTATTTATTAGATTTTATATTTTATTTTGTTGGTTTTTCACTTGCATTTTCTTCATAGTCTTTCATATAAGAATCATTGCTTGGTTTTATTGCTGTTTTAATTACTCCACCTATTGCTTTTAAAAGGGCCATTCCATCTTGTCTGACTTGACTAATAATGTAACATGGTCTTAAATAAAATTTTATGAAAGCCATAGTTTGTAATCTTCTTAAATCTTTCATTGAGCAATCTACTGTTTCTAATATTGGAGATATTAAAGTATACTTAGACCAATCTTTAACTTTAATTAAATTTTTCTCAAATGCTTCTTTATAAAATCTTGTCCCTGGGTATGGGGTAGCTAAACTAAAAATTGCATAATTAGGTTTTAAGTCATGAACAAATTTTATAGTTTTATTAATACTTTCTTTAGTGTCTCCAGGCATACCCATTGCTACAGAAGCTATTGTTCTAATATCATTTTCTCGTGATATTTTAAATGCATGTTGTATTTTTTCTACTGTAGTACCTTTATGCATATCGTCTAATGATTGTTGATCTGCGGATTCAACACCTAAAAATATTGTTATACATCCTGATTCTTTCATTATGTCTAATAATTCTTCATCTAAATTATCAACACGTGCAGTACAACCCCACATAATGTTTAAATTTCTGGCCATTATTTCGTTACATATCTCTTTTACTTTACGTTTGTTTAATGTAAAAGTATCATCGAGGAAAGCTATTGTGTCTATATCATAGTTGTTTTTTAAATATTCTATTTCATCTACAATATTTTCTGTACTTCTGCTTCTTATTCTTCTTCCATGCATAGCTGCTGATGAACAGAATGAGCATTGATTTGGACATCCTCTTGTTGTTATCATTGTTGTCATATGGGTTGTAACATCTAACATACGATATTTGTCCATAGGCATTAAATGTAGTGCGGGATATGGTAATGTATCTAAATCTTGGATAACTTCTCGATCATTGGTCACTATAGTTTTTTCACAATCATTTTTGTCTTTAAATACAAGCCCATCAATGTTTGATAAGTCAGTATTGTTTTCAAGTGCTTGTGCTAATTCTACTATAGTATTTTCCCCTTCTCCTCGAATTACAATATCTATATTTGGATTTTCTATAATTTCGTTGTAAGTGAAAGTAGGATGATAACCACCAATAGCTACAATTGTATTAGGTAATATTTTTTTCACTACTGCAGCAGTTTCTAATGCTGTTCCTATTGTTGGTGTAAGTGCAGTTAATGCAACTAAATCAGGTTTTCTTTCTAATAATTCTTGTTCTATTTCCTCATATGTTAAATCTAATGCAGAAGCGTCTAAAATATTTACTGGTATGTTATTTCTTTCAAGCATTGCTGCCATATAACCTATACCAAGAGGGGGAGCTATAACTCCAATGAATTTGTATTTAGATTTGTAATGAGGTGGATTTATAAAAGTAACATTCATTTTATCAAGTCTTTAATATTTTTATTAAGTAAGTATTTATAATATTTTCCTTTTATAAATATTACTATAAATAATTATTTTGTTTATAATTTGTGGATTAATAATACATCGTTTTTTGCATTTTTAACTACATTTTCTGCTACGCTACCTAAGAATAATTTATCTAATCCACTTTTCCCTGAACTTGCAATAACAATTAAGTCCACATTTTCTTCTTTAGCTACTTCTATTATGGATTTTGCTGGGGATCCTGTGACTACTTTTGTACTTATTTTCACGTTTGCATTAATTTTTTCTTTCATTTTTGCTACATTTTCTTCAGCATTTTTAGAAAGAAGATTATTTAAATTACTTATATCATCTTCATTTGATAATTGGAGTGTTATTATGTTACTTGCAACAGATAATAATATTAATTCCCCATTTTCTTTGTCGATGATATTTAATGCGGTTTCTATTTCTTTATCAGCGTTTTTTGAACCATCAGTTGGTAATAAAATTTTTCGATACATTTTTCCACCAAGTTTTTTATATATTATTTTATATATTTTATTTTTTTATTAATTTATCGATTTTTTTCAAATAAAATTGTTGTATTAAAAATTAAAATTTTAGAATAAGAATTTTTTCTAATTTTATACTTTTTTTAGTTTAAAATTAGATTTTTTTTAAAGTGATTTATTTTAGGTGAAAAAAGGGGGAATTTAAAGATTTTATTTTATTTTAAAAAATAATACATTACTGCTTTTTGGGCATGTAATCTGTTTTCAGCTTCGTCTATAACAACAGATTGGGGTCCGTCTATAACATCACTTGTTACTTCTCTTCCTCGAATAGCAGGTAAACAATGCATAAATATTGCATTATCATTAGCTAATTCCATGAGTTCTGAGTTGACTTGGTAATTTGCGAAGTCATGTAATCTTTTTTCTGTTTCTTCCTCATCACCCATACTAATCCAAACATCAGTGTATATAACATCTGCACCTTTTACAGCATTTTTGACATCAGAGGTTATATTAATTTCGGATCCATAATTATCCGCTATTTTTAATGATTCTTCAATAATTTCTTCATTTGGTTGGTATCCGATTGGGCAAGCAACTGTAATATCCATTCCTAAACAAGCACAAATTAAAAGTAATGAATTACAAACATTATTCCCATCACCAACATAAACAAATTTTCCATCAAAATTTCCTAAATGTTCTTTGACAGTTAACATATCTGCTAATGCTTGACAAGGGTGTTCTATATCAGTTAATCCATTAATAATTGGAACAGTGGCTTCTTGTGAAAACTCAACAACATCTTTATGATTAATAGCTCTAATCATTATTCCATCTACATATCTACTAATAACTTTAGCTGTATCTGCAATAGGTTCTCCTCTACCCATTTGGATATCATTATTAGAAAGGAATAATGCTTGTCCTCCTAATTGGTACATACCAACTTCAAAAGACACTCTAGTACGTGTAGATGATTTTTGAAAAATCATAGCTAATGATTTCCCTTTTAATGGTTTATCCTCTATGTTTCCTGCTTTAAAATCAATAGCTAAATTTAAAATGTCTACAACTTCGTTTTCAATATCTTTTATTGATAATAAATTTTTCATTTAAAATTTCCCCGTTTAAAAAAATAATTTTCAAAATAAAGTTTTTAATTAATTAGTATAAATTTGTTAAAAAAATTATCATGTTTTTATAATAAGTTATACTATTTCATTTTTTTAATAATTAAAACTTTCGTTTAAAATAAAATATTTTAAAAAAAATAGGAGAGTAGGAATATCTTATTAACTTTTTATATTCCTAAAATTTGATGCATATGTTTTACTCTTTTGTTAATAAGAGTATCTGTACCTACATCTTTTCTATGATAAACATTTCCATTTATAAATTCACAAGCTTTTTCAGCTTTTTTTTCTGCTTCAGAAATTGATTCACCTTGAGCCACTACTCCTAAAGCTCTTGAACCAGATAAATAGATTCCATCATCTTTTTGATTAACTGCTGCATAGAATACATTTGCACCGATTTCATGAATTTTTTCTTCATTAATATCTATCTTAGTATTATTATATTTTGTATTTGGGTACCCATCTGGAACAATATATTTACAAACACTAGCTTTATCTTCAAATTCAACTTTATTTAAATTATTATTAATAATGTCTTTACATACATCTATCATTTTAGTTTTTAATAATGGAAGAACATTCATAGCTTCGGGATCTCCGAATCTAGCGTTATACTCTATTAATCTAGGTCCATCGGCACATAACATGAATTGCCCATATAAAATTCCTTTATATGGTTCTGTTTCTTTAGCAATTGCTTCAATGGTTTGTTGCATAATGTTTACTGCAATATCATAATTTTCTTTTGATAAAAATGGTAGTAATCCTCCTTTATCAGAATATGAACCCATACCTCCAGTAATATCTCCTTTATCTCCTTCAAGAGCTTGAGGATGATCTTGTGCAGCAGGCATTGGTGCTAGGTGTTTTCCATCACAAAATGCTTGTATTGTAAACTCTTCACCAATTAATCTTTCTTCAATAATAACTTGAGCAAATCCGCCCATTGCATTGTCCATAACTTCCTTTGCATAAGCTTTTGCTTCATCATTATTTTTTAAATGTTCACCTACAATTTTTACTCCTTTACCTCCAGTTAATCCTACTGGTTTAACTACGGCATCTTTATCAAAACTGTCTAAAAACTTACTAATATCTTCATAGTTGTCGAATACTTTATAAGTTAATGAACCAGGAATTTCATATTTTTCAAATAAATTTCGCATGAATGATTTATCAGTTTCAATTCTTGCAGCTTCTTTTTTAGGACCTACACATTTAATTCCATTTTTTTCAAGTTCATTTACAATTCCTTTCCCTAATGGACTTTCTGGTCCGATAACAGCTATTTCTATTCCGTTTTCGCTAGCATATTTAGCTACTTTTTCTATTTCTTCTTCAGAACCTTGTTTAAAATTTGCAATTTTTGAAATTCCAGGATTTATTTTTCCTGTATATGCATATAATTCAACATCATTTTTCAATGCATTACAAATGGCGTGTTCTCTTGCTCCAGTTCCGACAACTAAGACCTTCATCTTCTTTTAATCTCCATTATTTTTTTTCGTATTATGTATATAAATTTAAATAAATTATATTTCTTTTTATGTATTTTTTTAATTAAAAAACTTTTTTATAATATATTTATATTAATATTGAAATACAATAATAACATATTATAATTAATTTTATATTAATAATTTATAATAAGAGAAAGTTAAGTAGGTGCTATAAAATTGAAAGGCGGAGAAGCCATAATAAAATCTTTGAAGGAACAAGGAGTAGATACCATTTTTGGGTATCCTGGTGGTCAAACTATACCATTTTATGATATGTTATATGATTCTGATTTAAAACATATTTTAGTTAGACATGAACAAGGTGCTGTTCATGCTGCAGAAGGTTATGCTAGAGCTTCAGGGAAAGTTGGAGTTTGTGTTGCTACTTCTGGACCTGGGGCTACTAATTTAGTTACTGGAATTGCTGATGCGTTTATGGATTCAACTCCACTTATTGCTATTACTGGTCAAGTTCCAGTTCATTTAATTGGTAATGATGCTTTTCAGGAGGCTGATATTGTTGGTATTACAATGCCTGTAACTAAACATAGTTATCAAGCTAAATCTGCTAATGAAATACCTTCTATTATTAAATCTAGTTTTGAAATTGCTAGTACTGGTAGACCTGGACCAATTTTAATTGATGTTCCTAAGAATGTTCAAGAAGGTGAAATTACTGAATATGTTGATGATTTGATTTCAACTCCAGGTTATAATCCAACAATTAAGGGTAATATCAAACAAGTTAAAAAGGCTGCAGAATTAATTAAAATGTCTAAAAAACCTATGATTTTAGCAGGTGGTGGGGTAATAATTTCTGGAGCTTCTCATGAGCTTGATATTTTATCTAATTTAATTAATGCGCCTGTTATGACTACTTTAATGGGTAAAAGTGCTATTCCTGAGGATCAAGATAATTGTCTTGGAATGTTAGGTATGCATGGTAGAGAAGTATCTAATTTGTCTGTTAATAAAAGTGATCTTTTAATTGCAGTTGGGTGTAGATTTTCTGATAGGACCACTGGAAAATTAGATGAATTTATACCTAATACTAAAGTTATTCATATAGATATTGATCCTGCTGAAATAGGTAAAAATGTTGATGTTGATGTTCCAATTGTTGGTGATGCTAAAAATATTTTAGGTTCTATTGTAGATGAATTATCTGGATTTAAATCTAATAATGATTCTATGAATTGGTTTAATAATATATTAGAATGTAAAAATTCTTTCATTCCTAGAGTATCTTATAATAGTACTCCTTTAATGCCTCAAGAAATTTTTAAAGAGATTAATGCTTCTGTTACACCAGATACTATACTTACTGCTGATGTTGGTTTAAATCAAATGTGGGCTGCACATTTTTATGATTCAACTAAACCTAGAACATTTATTACTTCTGGTGGTTTGGGGACTATGGGTTTCGGTTTTCCTGCTGCTATTGGTGCTAAAGTTGCAATGCCAGATAATCCTGTACTTTCCATTGTTGGTGATGGGGGATTTTTAATGGTTAATCAGGAATTAGCTACTATTAAAGAGTATGATATTCCAGTTATAGTTGCAATACTAAATAATCGTAAATTGGGAATGGTTTATCAATGGCAAAATCTTTTGTATGATCAACGTTTATCTGAAACTGATATGGGTAATACTCCTGACTTTGTTAAGTTAGCAGAAAGTTATGGTGTTGCTGGTCAAAGAATAACTGATACTGAAGAAACAGGTAAAGCTGTAAGTAAAGCAATTAAAGATAATGAATCTATTGTTTTAGATATTGTTATTAAAAAAGATGAATTTTTACCAATGGTTCCTCCTGGTGCTGCTGTTGATGATATTCTTGGTGAATTTAAGCATGAATGTGATGTTTGTAATAATGGTGGTGATTAAATGAATGATTATGATGATAGTAATCAATTTCATATAATTAGTACATTAGTTGAAGATAAACCGGGTGTTTTACAAAAAGTTTCAAGTTTATTTACAAGAAGAGGTTTCAATATTGAAAGTATCACTGTAGGTCGTTCTGAAGTTCCTAATCTTTCTCGTATGGTTATAATTGTTAAAGGGGATTATAAAGTTTTGGAACAAGTAATTAAACAATTAAATAAACTTGTTGATGTTGTAAAAGTTAAAGATTTAGAACATAATCATTCTGTTTCTAGAGAATTATGTTTGATTAAAGTTAAATCTGAGGATGAAAAATCTAAATTAGAAATTATGCAGTATGTAAATATTTTCAGAGCTAAAGTTATTGATATTTGTGATAATAGTTTAATTATAGAAGTAACTGGTGATGTTGGTAAAATTAATGCTTTAATTAATTTACTTAAATCTCATGGTATTAAAAAGATTGCTAGAACTGGTTCTACTGCTATGGCTCGTGGAAATTATTAATTAATTTTTATATTTCATTAATTAAATTTTTGAGGTATATAATATGATAATTGATAAAGTATTAGAAAATAATCAAAATTTTGTAGAAAATTTTGAAGGTGAAGAATTAGGTCATTTGCCTAAAATGAATCTATGTATTGTAACTTGTATGGATACTCGTCTAACTAATTTTTTAGAACCTGCTTTAGGTATTGATAGAGAGGATGCAAAAATTATTAGAAATGCAGGTAATACTATTGTTGGTGAAGATGTTATAAGATCTGTTGCAGCAGCTGTTTACTCTTTAGGTTGTGAAGAAGTTATGGTTATTGGACATACTAATTGTGGTATGAAAAATGCTAATGTGGATAAGATTAAATCTTCAATGATTGAAAAAGGTGTACCTGAAGAAGAAATCAATAAAGTTGATTTAAGTAAATGGATTGGGTCTATTGAAGATGAAGAAATCAATGTTATTGAAACAGTGAAAAAAATTAAAGAACATCCTTTAATTGCTGATGGAATTATTGTTCATGGTTTAATAGTTGATATTGTAACTGGTGAATTAAAAGTTTTAGTTAAAGGTTAAATTTAATTTTTTTACTTTTTTTATTTTTTTAAATCTATTCAATTTTTAATTGACTTTTGAACTTTTTCTTATAAAAGAATTTATATGTTATTAAACACAATATTTAATTGTTATAATTTTTATTCCAACAATAACCTTTTTTTATAATTAATGATTAATTGCTGGTTTTTTACTTAAATAATTTAATAGGAGACTTTAAACGATGAAAATGTACTATGACAAAGATGTAGATAATGATGCTCTTGCAGGAAAAACTATTGCTGTAATGGGTTATGGTAGTCAAGGTAGAGCACAATCTAGAAACTTAGCTGATAGTGGATGTAATGTCATTATTGGTTTAAGAGAAGGAGGAAAATCTTGGCAAATAGCTAAAGATGATGGTATGACTGTTAAAACTTTTGATGAAGCTGCAAAAGAAGCAGATATTATCCATATATTATTACCTGATGAAATTCAAGCAGATGTTTATGAAAAACACATAAAACCATATGTTGAAACTGGAAACACTTTAGCATGTTCTCATGGATATAATGTTCATTTTGATTTAATTGAACCTCCTGAAGATGTTAATGTTATAATGTATGCTCCAAAAGGACCAGGTTCTATGGTAAGAGAAACTTACTTACAAGGTTTCGGAATTCCAGGTCTTGTTGCAGTAGAACAAGATGCTACTGGTGATGCATTACAAATAGCTTTAGGTATGGCAAAAGCTTGTGGATTTACTAAAGCTGGAGTTATTGAAACTACTTTCAAAGAAGAAACAGAAACTGATTTATTCGGTGAACAAGCTGTTCTTTGTGGAGGATTAACTGAATTAATTAATGCTGGATTCCAAACATTAGTTGAAGCTGGATATCAACCTGAAATAGCATACTTTGAAACATGCCATGAAGTAAAACTTATTGTAGATATAATTTATAAAAAAGGTTTTGCTGGAATGTGGAAAGATGTTAGTAACACTGCAGAATATGGTGGATTAACTAAAGGACCTCAAGTTATCACTGATGAAGCTAAAGAAGGAATGAAAAAAGTCTTAAGTGATATTCAAGATGGAACCTTCAAAGATGATTTTGCTGCTGAAAATGCAACTGATGCTGCTAATTTAAAGGAAATGAGAGCTGCATCTCAAAAATTAGATATTGAAATTGTTGGTACAAGATTAAGAAAAGCTTGTGGCCTTCAAGATGATGATGAATAAATTTTAAATTCATTATCACTTTTTTTAATATTATTTTAAAATAACTAATCTTAGTTATTTCTCTTTTTTTACATTTTTTTTTTTAAATTATTAATATACAAATTTTTTTATAATACTTATTTACATAGTTTATTTATTATTAAATTAAAAGTGGAAACTTTTTAGTTTTTTCTTAATTAAAGGTAAAAATTATGGTATTTGTAGGAATGGATCACGGAACAACAGGAATATCTTTTGCTATTTTAGATTCTGATGGTAAAGTATTAGATGTGTTTAAAATTTCTCGTGAAGATAGTAAAGCAGGTAAAGTTAAAGCATTAAATGAATTATCTAAAAGAATTGATTTAGAGGCTATTGAATTAATGGCTATTACTTATGCTATGGGTGATGGTTTTGATAAGATATTACCTATAGATAAAGTAAAAGATAGAGGTATTATTTCTATTAATGGTGCAGGTAAAGTTACTGGTGGTGGGACTTCAGTATTCTCTGAAATAGAAAATTCTAATATTCCCATTATTATGATTCCAGGTTTACATAAAAATTCATCATCTTTAAATCCATTATTTAAAGCAGCATATTCTCATCAAGCAAGTCCTGAAAAAGTTAGTATAGTTTATAATTCTTTTTTAAATACTCATTGGGATAATATGATTGTTGGAGATTTAAGTTCAAATAGTGTAAATATTCTTGTTGAAAATGGAAAAATTATTGGTGCTATTGATGCTTGTCTGGGGGCTATGGGTTTTGTTCATGGTCCTATTGATTTAGAAATGATTAGGGATATTGATGAAGGTAAACGTTCTGCTAATGAATGTTTTTCTCATGCGGGAGCTATAAAAATAGCTGGTATTGATGATAAAGTTGAGTATATGAAAGGGGACCTTTTAGATAAATATAATAATCATGATGATTCAGCAATATTAGCAGTGGATACAATGGTTATGACTATAGCTATGGAAATTTTTGGTCTTATTGGTGTAAGTGAAAATAAGATTGATGGTATTGTATTAACTGGTTCTTTAGGTTCAATGAAAAACCCTTTTGATTTTGAAGATAAATTGAATAAATATTTAAAAAATCAGTATGATATTAAAGTTATTGGTGTGGATTCAGGTGCTATTGGTGCTGCACAAATAGCTCTTGATGTTTTTAATGGAAAAAAAGATATTTTAGGTATTGAAGTTGATTATTAAACTTCAATACTCTATTTTTTTTAATTTTTATTAGTTTTACCATCCTAGTGCTAGGCTTCCTATTAGTACTATTATTCCTACTATCCAACAGTAGTATGCGAATACATCTAGGCTTTTTTCTTGTATGATTTTGAGTAAGAATTTGATTGCTAGGTATCCTGATATTGCTGCTACTATAAATCCTGCTATGTATGCTCCTATGTTTGCATCCATTGCTGGTAGGTCTTTTAATTGCACTACTGCTGCTCCAAGTATTGCTGGTATTGATAGTATGAAACTGAATTTTGCTGCAAATTCTTTATCTAAACCTGAGAATAATCCTGCAGCTATAGTGGTTCCTGATCTGGATAATCCTGGCATGACTGCTATTGCTTGTCCACAACCCATTATTATGGATTCTTTCAATCCAATATTAGATTCATCTATTTTTCCAGTATTCATTCTTTGTGAAACATATAATAACACTCCAGTTATTAATAAAAAGAATGCTGGTATTGTTATTCCTGTGAATAATGCGGTTACTGCATCATTAAATAATAATCCCACCACTCCTACAGGTATTGTTGCAATAATAACAAGCCATGCTAGCTTTTTATAAGGTTCTTCCTTAACTCCTTTCATGAATTTTCCAGTAAATAAATCTTTCAAACTTAGGAAAAATGCATAAATCATTAAACAAATATCTTTAAAAAAGTACACAACAACAGCAACAAGAGTACCTACATGTAATAATACATCAAAAGCAATACTGGAATCTGTAAGTCCTAGTAAATGTTGAATGAAAACAAGATGGGCTGAACTACTCACTGGGAGAAATTCAGTTAAACCCTGAACCAAACCAATAATAATTGCTTGTATAATATCCATAAAAAATCACATCAAAAATTATTTTATTATATATAATTTAACCAGTTGTATTTATCTTCTGTTTTTCCTTCAACTATTTCAAAGAATTTACTTTGGATTTCTTCAGTTACAGGTCCTCTACTTCCGATTCCAACTTGTCTTCCATCTATGGATCGTATAGGTGTGACTTCTGCAGCTGATCCTGTGAAGAATACTTCGTCTGCTAAGTATAAATCTTCTCTTGGTAATGGTCTTTCTATAACATCATAACCTAAATCTTTGGATATTTGCATTATACTAGCTCTTGTGATTCCATCTAATACTGAGGATGATAATGTTGGAGTGTATAATGTGTTATCTTTTACTAAGAAAATATTTTCCCCACTACCTTCTCCGATATGTCCAGCATAATCAAGTTGTATACATTCATCAAAGCCATTTTCTGTAGCTTCTATTTTAGCTAGTTGGGAGTTCATATAATTTGCTGCTGCTTTAGCTAATGTTGGTAATGTGTCAGGTGCTGGTTTTCTCCATGAAGATACGCCAACATTTACTCCATTTTTCATACCTTCTTCACCTAAGTAAGATCCCCATTCCCAAACTGCTATTGTGGTGTTAACTGGGCAGTTTAAAGGTGATACTCCTAGTTCTCCATATCCTCTATATGTTATAGGTCGAACATAACAAGATTTTAAATTGTTTATTTTTATTGTATCTTTGATTGCATTTGCAATTTCTTCTTGAGTGTATGGGATTGGCATTTTGTAAATTTTTGCTGAATTAAATAATCTTTTCACATGATCGTTTAATCTGAAAACTGCTGATCCTTTTTTATTATTATAACATCTTATTCCTTCAAATACTGCAGATCCGTAGTGAACAACATGTGATAATACGTGAATTTTTGCATCTTTCCAATCTACTAATTCGCCGTCCATCCATATTTTTAAATTTTTATCGTCCCATGCCATTTTTTCACCTTTAATTTATTATTTTGTAATTTTAAGAATTATCATTATGATTTATATTATTCAATTATTAAATAGATTACTATTCATTTATTTTATTATTTGTTTTTTCTCTGTTTTTTTCTAAATTTTTTTTGGTGGGTTTTGTTTTTTCTCTGTTTTTTCATGATTTTTTACTCCATAATAGTAACCTTTATATAGTATGTTAGATAAAGTATTGGTGTTGTATGGTTCCGTGGTCTAGGGGTATGATACCTCCCTTACAAGGAGGGGATCACGAGTTCAAATCTCGTCGGAACCACTTTTATACTTTTATTACTATTTTTATTATATTTTTAAATCATTGTTAGTTGTAACAAAATTTTTTTATAAAATAAGCTTATTTTTTGATATTTTTTAAAAATTTAAAAGAAAAAAAATTTAATTTTGAAAAAAAAGGATTATATTTAATTTTTTATTTATAATATTACGAGTAACATTAAAATAATTAATGAAATAAAGAATATAACAGTTCCTTTAACTAATATTTGAGCTCCATCTCTATCTACAAATAGTATAAGACCATAAGATAAGGCTAATGCTACTAATAATTCTACAACTCCAGCTATACCTCCCGGTATGTTGGTTAAACTTATTAAAACATATGATATTATATAAGATAATAATACAACTACAACAATTAAGAAGAGTGTGTTACTCCATATAGGTTTTAATTTATCTATTGTAGAAGGACCCTCTTTTTTAGGTTTATCTGAATTAAAATTAAATCTATTACTAGATTTTCCACTAGATCTTCTACTAGATTTTGCATTACTAAATAATGATTTAAAATTTGGAGAATCATTCCTATTTGTATTTCCTTTAAACAAACTATGTTTTGGAGTTACATTGTCTTCTTGACCAAAATTATCATTATTTAAAAATTCGTTCACTGTTGCTTCATCTTCATAAGATAATGGGGTGCTGTCATCTTTAACAGTTTCTATAGTGGAATTATCGTAATCTGTATCTAATAAAGGTTCACCATTATCATAAGTTGTTGGATTATCAAAAATTTCATCTTCGTTTGTTTGTTTAGTAATCAAATTATTTAGGTTTTTAGTATGGTCTTTTTCTGAATATTTTTGAGCTAAAGCTGTTAATTTATTTCTGTCAACGAGTTTAATATTTCTTTTTTTGGCATAATTTACTGCTTGTTTTGAAAAACTACTGCTTGTTACTATAGTAATTTTTGATGCTTTAAGTATGTCACTAACTTCTTCCATTTGTCTTAAAATATCTGTCCCTACTTCAAATTCTTTTTCATAGTTTTTACAAGCTACAACTACTCCAATGTCACCCATGGAACTTGGAAGTACAGCATATATATCAACAATTTGTTTAGTGGTTTTAAAATTTTTATATACTTTAAAACCGGAGTCTTCCATAACTTTAGCAATAAAATTTATCAATTGTGGCTTTTCCACGATTTCACCTAGCTCTATTTAAATTTTTAAAAAAAATATTATCTTTAAAAAATAATTTTTAAAATAATAAATATTTAATTATTACTTTGCCTTTTTTGATATATAAAATATATTTTTTTCAATTTTTAATATTACAAAAATACTTATTAGTAAGAGTATAACTTTATATTATGACAAATATTTTAATTAGTAATGATGATGGTGTTTATGCCTCAGGGATTTTAGCTGCAAAACATGCTGTTGAAGATTTAGGTGATGTTACAATTGTAGCTCCGTCTAATCAACAAAGTGGGATAGGTCGTGCTTTAACTCTTTTTGAACCCTTAAGAATTAACTCTTTAAATTTAAGTGATGGTACTCCAGCTTATTCCGTTTCAGGAACTCCTACTGATGCTATAACATTAGGTATTTTTGAATTATTAGATGAAAAACCTGATTTGGTTATTTCTGGAATAAATGTTGGACATAATACTGGTAAAGGAGAACTTACTACTTCTGGAACTATTGGTGCTGCTATGGAAGCTGCTGCTTTAGGTGTTCCATCTATTGCTGTTTCACAGGAAGTTTTATCCGGGACTATGAAATTTGAACGTAATGTAGAATTAGATTATTCAATAACTGAAAAACTTTTATATGAAGTTTCTGAAAAAGTTTTAAAAAAAGGTTTGCCTAAAGGTATTGATTTGTTGAATTTAAATGTTCCATCAAAACCTTCTAGTGAGGAAATACTTTTAACTCGTTTAGGTGAAAGGATGTATGTACCTGAAATTGATGTTAGATCTGATCCTAGAGGAAAACCTTATTATTGGATTGATGGATTGCCTTATCAAGGTGAAGAAGAAGGGACTGATGGTTATACTTTAAAGGTTTTAAATGTTCCTACATTAACTCCTTTAAAAATAGACTGTACGGCGGATTTAAAATCTTTAGAAGATTGGTGAAACTTTAAATTTAATAATAAAAAGTGAATAAATTTTTTAAAATAAAATATAAGATTTTATTATTTAATATTTAATTCTTTTAAAATTTTATCTCTTTCTTTTTTTAAACCTTCTAATCTAGCTTCATCAGTACATCCATCTTTTTCTAACTTGGCTAATGTAGTTGTTATTGCTTGTAATGTTGTTTCTAATTGATTAACTGGCATTATTTTCCTCCTATTTTTTATTATTTATATATTTAAAAAAACTATCTTATATATTAATTGGTTGGTGTTATTACTAACATTAATTTTTTTACTTAGTAAAATGTAAATAAATTTATATAATAAGCTTAATAATATTATAAAAAATACTATTTTAGGAGAATAAAATAAATGAATGATGATAGTTTTCAAGTAAGTAAACAATTTTCTGATTTTAAAGGTAAAAATGTTTTAATTGGTTTAAAAAATTGGGAAGAAATAGAAGGTAAAATAATCAGTATTGATAACTTTTTAAATACTGTTTTAGAATCTGAAGGAAATTTAAATGTAATTAAAGGTGGAAAAATAGCTTTTATATCTGTAAAAAAATAATTAATTTAAATTCATCATATTATTTTGATGAATTAAATTTAATTTTTAATTTTAATTAATTTTCACATTCTTTTACTATAGCATTTCTTAATTCTTCAACATCATGTCCATGGGTAAGTGCTAAAAACATTGAACCTCCAGCACCAGCACCTTCTTTAACGAATCCTTTTAAATAATTTTTTAATCCATCATGATTGGTTTTTTCAAATCCTGGGTCCACTACATAAACTGGAATATTTTCATCGATTTGTTTTAAAATGTTAAATAAGTCTGCTGTTTCATCTTCTGCAACATAAACAGTAGTTGCAAGTGCTATTCTTGAAAAATCAAAGTCAGGGTCTATTGTTTTAATTAATGCGCATACAGCACACATTTGGGTTCCCCCTGCTAAAATAACAGGTTTATTGCTTCCCATAACCATTCCAGCCATTGCTGGTATTGTTGGGTCTCCAACTGCTTTTATTGCATCAAATGGGGATAGTATATCGGTTTCTGGATCATCACTTTCTGGATCAATTCCTGCATTTTTAAGTCCTTCGTTGACAGTTTCTATTTTTAGATTATGTGGATTTGTTGGTGTGCTTCCACTTACTTTAAAGTTTGCATCATATCCTAATGCTTTTAAAACTCCTAAGGCAGTTGTTGTTCCTCCAGGTATACTTTCACCAATTGTTATATAATCATGAAGTTCAGCAAAATCCATTCCTAATTCTATAGAATTATAGTAAATTTCTTCTGCATTTTCTACTGCATGACCAGTTCTTATGTCTTTACCTCCTTCTTCTCCAACTTCTGTTGTTTGAATAACAGGTTTTATTTCACAACCAGCATTAATTATTATTAATGGTATTTTACTTAAATTTAAAGAAGCTTTTGTTATGATTGCTGGAGTAGGTGCTGAATTTCCATCTACTACGGTTTCAGCCATATCATTTGTACATTTTACTTCTCCAATTGTTATTAATTCTGCATCTGCAGCAGGTGTGTATTTGGTTTTTTCTGGACTTGCACCTGCACCACTTATTCCTTCAATTTTAGATGTTTCTGTTGTTCCTATAGTGCAGACAAATACACAATTTCTTTTATTTTCTATTTTTTTAATTAAATTATCTGAGCCATAAATTTTTAATCCTTCAGTCAATTTTTTTACACTCCTTTTTATTAAAATATTAAGCATGTTTTTATAATTTTATTACTTATGAAATTCATACATATATTAATTAATTTAACTTTATATAAGTTTATTAAAAAATTTTTTACTTTCAATTAATTTTATTTTTTTAAAGGAGTTTATTATTTTGATATCTTTAGGAATTGAGGGAACTGCAGAGAAAACAGGTGTAGGAATTGTTGATGATGAAGGTAATATATTGTCTTCAGTTGGAAATCAGTTATTCCCAAAGGAAGGAGGTATTCATCCAAGGGAAGCTGCTGAACATCATGCTTATTGGATTCCTAAATTAATTCCTCAGGCTGTTGAAGAAGCTGGAATTGATTTAACTGATGTTGATTTTATTTCATTTTCTCAAGGTCCAGGTTTAGGGCCTGCTCTTAGAACTGTAGCTACTGCTGCTAGAACATTATCTTTATCTTTAAAAATTCCTATAGTTGGTGTTAATCATTGTATTGGTCATGTTGAAATAGGTAAATTGGATACGGGTGCTATTAATCCTGTTTCCCTTTATGTTAGTGGTGGTAATAGTCAAGTAATAGCATTTGAATCAGGAAGATATCGAATTTTTGGAGAAACTTTAGATATAGCAGTAGGGAATTGTTTTGATCATTTTGGGAGAGAAACTGGTTTAGGTCATCCTGGAGGTCCAGTTATTGAAAAATTAGCATTAAATGGTAGTTATGTTGATTTACCTTATAGTGTTAAAGGTATGGATTTTTCATTTTCTGGTTTATTAAGTGCTGCTTTAAGAGCTTTTAAAAGAGGGGTTCCTATTGAAGATATATGTTTTAGTCTTCAAGAAACTGCTTTTGGAATGCTTGTAGAAGTGACTGAACGAGCTTTAGCACATACTGATAAAAATGAAGTTTTGCTTTGTGGTGGGGTTTCAGCAAATTCTAGGCTTCGGGAAATGCTAAAAATAATGGCTGATGAACATTATGCTAATTTTTACATGCCTAATATGAAGTATTGTGGGGATAATGGGGCTATGATTGCATGGCTTGGGCAGTTAACCAATAAATATTTTGGGACTGTTGATATTAAAGATACTCATATCATTCAAAGGTATCGTACTGATGAAGTTGATGTTCCGTGGGTTAAAGATTATAAAAATAAAATAAACTTACCAAGTAATATTTTAGCTAAAGGTGCTGAATCAGATATTTTAGAAAAATCTTATTTAGGTGAAGATGCTATTTTGAAAAAGAGAGTGCCTAAATCTTACCGTGTAAAAGAAATTGATAATAAAATTAGAAAGATGCGTACTAAAAGTGAATCTAAGTTAATTAGTGATATTAAAACTTGTGGTGTTAAATCTCCTGTTCTTTTTGATGTTAATTTGGAAGATGAATCTATTTTGATGGAAAAAATTCATGGAAATTTGGTTAAAGATATTATGGATTCTTTAAGTTCTGATGATAGATTTAATTTAGCTAAAAAGATTGGATATAATATTGGTTTGATGCATAATAAAGATATTATTCATGGGGATATTACAAGTTCTAATATGATGGTTGATGATGAAGGTAATTTTGTTTTCCTCGATTTTGGTTTAGGTAGTTATTCTGATTTAGTTGAGGATAAAGCAACTGATCTTTTAGTTCTTAAAAAGTCTTTTCAAAGTATAGATTATGAAATTGCTAATGAAACTTTTGACTGGATTTTAGATGGTTATATTGGTAGTTATGAAGATGATTTAAATAAAAATATGATTTTAAATAAGATTAAAGAAATTGAATCTAGAGGAAGATATACTCATTAATTTAATTTTTTTAAATAATTTTGTAGGGTTAGTAATATGATAACATTTATAACTGGAAACGAACATAAAGTAATAGAAGCAGAGAATATTTTTAAAAATTTCGATATTGAATTAGAGCATATTGATTTAGGATACTGTGAACCTCAAGGGACTCTTGAGGATGTGGCTAAATTCGGTGCAAAGTATGCTTGTCGGAAATTGAATAAATCTGTTATTGTTGAAGATGCTGGTTTATTTATTAAGTCTTTAAATGGATTTCCTGGAGTTTATTCCTCTTATGTGCAGGATACTTTAGGAAATAAAGGTATTTTAAAGTTAATGAATGGTATTGATGACCGATACGCTGAATTCAGGTCAGTCATTGGGTATTGCGCTCCCAAGTCTGAGCCCAAGGTCTTTTTAGGGCGTGTTAAAGGTCAGATAGCTCTCGAAGAAAAAGGTAATCTTGGTTTTGCTTTTGATCCTCTATTTTATGTAGAAGAGGAAGGTAAAACTTTTGGAGAACTTACAACTGAAGAGAAAAATCAGTTTTCACATAGAAAGAATTCTTTACAACAATTTATTGATTGGTATGTTAATCAACTTTAATGAGAATTAATATTAATTATAATCTATTTAATCTATTAAGACCGTTTTTTACAATAAAAAAATTAATGAGGTAATTAAATATGTCCGTAGACTGGGTAACTTATTCAAATGAAGAAATCGAAGAACTTATTTTAAAATTTACTAAGGAAGGTAAATCTCCAAGTGAAATTGGTGTTACATTAAGAGATCAATATGGTATTCCTAGTGTTAAAGAAGTGACTGGTGAAAAAATCACTCAAATTCTTAAAAAGAATGGTCAAGGAACTGAATATCCTGAAGATATTATGAATTTAATTAAAAGAGCTGTAAATATAAGAGATCATTTAAAAGAAAATCCTAAAGATATTCATTCTAAAAGAGGTTTAACTATTATTGAATCTAGAATTCGCCGTTTAGGTGCTTACTATGTAAGTGAAGGCGATTTACAAGAAGGATGGAGATACGATCCAACAGAAGCAGCACTCCTTGTTAAATAAGTCAGGTAACGCTTGTGATATGCTGAAGAAGCATATCGAAAATGGGGACGTTATAAGATTAATATCTCATAACGATGCTGATGGAATTTCAGCTGCTGGTGTTATAGCTAATGCTATTCATGAAGAAGGGGGACAATTTCATACAACAATTGTTCCTCGTCTTAAATCAGATACTGTTAAGGATTTAGCTAAAGAAAAATATGAATTATTTGTATTTTCTGATATGGGTAGTGCTTGTTTAGAACAAATTAATCAATCTATCAAATCTGATGTTATTATAGCTGATCATCATCAACCAAGTGATGTTGAAGCTAATGATAATGTTGTTCATATAAATCCACATTTATTTGGAATTGATGGGAGTAAAGATTTGAGTGGTGCAGGTGCTAGTTATTTAGTTGTTAGAGATATGGATAAAAAACATTTAGCTTATCTTGCATTAGTTGGAGCTTTTGGTGATATGCAATGTCCTGATGGTTTTTCTGGTGTAAATCAAATGATTTTATCTGATGGTTTAGATTCAGGTAATTTAGAAATTCATGAGGACTTGAAAATTGTTTCTAAAACTCAAGAGCCTATTTATAAATCATTAGCTTATACTTTAAATCCTGCTCTTCCTGGATTAACTGGAAATTTAGAAGGAGCTATAGGATTTTTAGAAAAACGAGGAATTTCTTATGGTATTAAATTTGATGAGTTAAGTGATGAAGAACGTGATGTTCTTAAAGATGAACTTATTAAATTGAATCCTGAAATTTTTGGTGATGTATATACTGTTCCTAAAGAAAATCCTGTTTTAAGAAACTTAGAAGAATATTCTATTTTATTGGATTCTTGTGGGAAAAACAAAAAATTTGGTTTAGGTATTTCAATTGCTTTAGGGGAAAGAGATAAGGCATTGAATGCTGCTCTTAATCTTCAAAATAATTATCGTTCTGAATTGATGAAAGGAATGGAATGGATTACTCGTGAGGGTAGTATTCCTATGGATTATATTCAATATATTTATAGTGATGATAAAGTATTGAAAAGTGTTATGGGGACTATAGCTAGTGTGGGGATGTCTGCAAAGATATTGCCTGAGGATAAACCTATTTTGGCTTTAGCTAGACTTCATAATGATATTAAAATTTCTGGTAGAACAACTCGTCCGATGGTTAATAAGGGAGTTGATTTAGGTAAGGCTTTACAGGATGCATCTGCTAACTTTGGTGGTCAAGGTGGAGGTCATGATATAGCTGCTGGAGCCATGATTCCTTTCACGGCTAAAGATAATTTTTTACTTTTGGTAAATGATATTATTGAACATCAACTAAATAATAATTAATTTATTTTTTTATACTTTTTTTAATACTATTTTTTAAAGTTTCATTTCATTTTTTAGAAAAATTTTATACTTTTTAAAGATTATAATATATTTAGATGATTATACTTTTTTATATTTAAAAAATTTTTAGGAGTAAATTTTAGATGTTTTTAACTCATGATGAAGAAAAGATGTGTAATGGTGAATATGGTGATACTGTCCGTAAAAGTATGGATATTTTAGTTGCATTAGGCGATATTTATGGTGCTGAAAAGTTTGTGGATATAAGTTCTGCACAAGTTTCAGGTGTTTCTTATAAAACAATAGGTCAAGCTGGTTTAGAGTATCTTGAAGATTTAGCTTCAGATAAAAGTGGTTATGCTACAATTCCTTCTACTCTTAATCCTGCAGGTACAGATTTAGATAATTGGAGTGAATTAGGTTTTCCGGCTGATTTTGCTTCTAAACAAACTGATATTGTTAATGCTTATGGTCAATTGGGTATTTCAAAAACTTGTACTTGTACTCCTTATCTTATAGGTAATGTTCCTAGATTTAGGGATCATATTTCTTGGTCTGAATCTTCTGCTGTTGCTTATGTTAATTCTGTTATAGGTGCTAGAACTAATCGTGAAGGTGGTCCGGGGGCATTAGCTGCAGCTATTGTTGGTAAAACTCCTTTGTATGGTTTTCATTTAGATGAAAATAGGGCTTCTACTTTGATTGTTGATGTTGAAGCGGATTTAAATGGTGCTGATTTTGGTGCATTAGGGTATGCTGTTGGTCAAGTTGTTGGTGATGGTATTCCATATTTTAAGTTAAATAATGTTCCTACAAATAATGATTTAAAATCTTTAGGTGCTGCATTAGCTTCTTCAGGTGCTGTTGCATTATATTATGTTGAAAATGTCACTCCAGAATTTGATACAATTGCATTAAGTAATGAAGTTAATGATAATATGGCTGTTTCTACAGAAGATATTAAAGAAACTCGTGATAAATTGTCTACTGCTTCAGGTTATGCTGATCTTGTGTGTTTAGGTTGTCCTCATGCTTCTTTAGAAGAAATTAAAGATGTTGCTAATTTTGTCTGTGGTAAAAATATTTCTAATGAACTTTGGATTTGTACTTCAATTAATATTAAAGCTGCTGCAGATAGGATGGGTTATACTAAAATGATTGAAAATGCTGGTGGACATATAGTTCAAGATACTTGTATGGTAGTTGCTCCAATAGAAGACATGGGATATGAAAGTGTTGGTGTTAATTCTGCAAAGGCAGCTAATTATGTTCCATCTATGTGTGGTCTAAAAGTAATTTACAATGACTTTGAAAATTTGATAAAATTCGATTAATTTAATAAATCACATATTATATAATTTGATTAAGGGGAGGTGGAAAAAATGGATTATGAAAATATGAAATTTTGCCAATCTTGTGCAATGCCAATGACTGAAGAATTTTACGGTTCAAACAAAGATGGCAGTAAAAATGAAGAATATTGTAAATATTGCTATGAAAATGGTGAATTTACAAGTGATATGACAATGGAAGAAATGATAGATTTTTGTGTTCCAAAAACAGTAGAAAATACTGATATGGATGAAGAATCTGCACGTAAAATGTTAAATCAAATGTTTCCTCAATTAAAAAGATGGAAAAAATAATATTTTTTTATAAAACTATTTTTTTTTAATTTTTTATAATTAAATCATCAATATATAAAATTCTTTTTTTTCTTAAATTATTATATTATCCCATTTAAAATAAATTATTTAATTTTATGTCTAATTCAAAAAAATTATTATTAAATAATAGTTATGGCTAATATATTTATAATTAATATTAGTTTAATATAAAATTTCAATACATTAAATAAATGGAGATTAATAAAAATGAATTGTATCATTATTGGAGCTGGAAATGCTGGACGTCCTGTTGCAAGATTATTAAATCATATAGGGCATGACGTGACAATTACTGATCCTAAAAAATTAGAAAATTTTCATGAAGATTTTCAAGGAAATTTATTAATAATGGAAAATGAAGGAGTAACTTTAGATTTAGGTAATTTAACACCTGATTTAAGTAAATTTGATTATGTATATGCTGCACCAACATTACCTGATAATTCACCAGCAGCTATAGCTATTAAAAATTCTGATATCAAAATAATTTCAAATGATGATTTTGGAAGAATAGTAAATAAATTGATTAAACCTGATATCATTGGAATAACTGGAAGTGTTGGGAAAACAAGCACAACACATATAGTTGATTCAATGTTTAGATCTGCAGGTTATAAAATATGGAAATGCTCTTCAATGAATCAAAATTTAGTAAGTGAAGTAATAGTTGATGGAATTATAAAAGGATTACCGGATAAAGCAGATATAGCTATATTGGAACTTCCCCATGGGACTGCAGGATTAATGGGTGAATTAAATCTTAAAGTCGGAGCCTTATTAAATATTTATGCAGAACATTTGTCTGAATTTGGAGGATCAATGGAACGATATATCCAAAGAAAAATGTTCATCACTAAACACAGTGAAAAATTAATTTCCAGTACCCAATGTAAAGATATTTTAAAAGATATTAGACCAGATACATTATATTATGGAATGGTTAATAATCTACCAGATAATGAAAATACAGATTTATTCAAAAAATTAAAAACTGATAAAATTCTTATAAGTGAAAATCAAGTCTGTAATTTTATAGGTGAAAGTGGTCAAAATTCCATTAAAATAGGATATAATTTTGAAGATAAGAATGATTGTTTTGAATCTGAATTTCATATGATGAGTTATTATTTTGAAAATGCATTAGCTGCTACAGCTATTGCTATGGCTTATGGGTTAGATTTAAAATATATTAAACAAGGTTTAAAAAACTTTAAAGGATTAGCTGTCCATATGGAATATATGGGAAATTATAATGGTCGAGAAGTATTTATTGATGCATCTTACTTAATCGAGGGTATGAAAGCTACATTAGAATTTTTTGAGGATAAAAGATTAGTAGTCTTATTAGATAACTTTGACACCACAACAAAAAGGGATAAGAAAGAAACAGGGAAATTAATAGGTAAATATGCTGATGTAATGATTGCTACAGGTTTTAATGAACCTTATCAAAAAGTATTCATGGAACCTGCCGAAGAATTATTAAATGCCGCTTCAGATTCAAACGCAGAAAAAATATTAGCTGAAACAATGGTAGATGGTGCTGAGATGTGTATTAAATATTCACTTCCAGGAGATAATATTTTACATTTAGGTCCACAATTAATGCAAAATTATGAAAGTGTACGAAATAAAATTGTTAAAGGTTTAGAAGAGGGTTGTAAAAAATATGAATAATATTGAATTAACAAGTTTATCTGATGCAGAATTATCTTCATTGAATTTAGATTCTAAAGTTTTTGGTGTCATCGGTGTTTGTGGTGTTGTTGGAAATTTAGTTGCTAGAATTTTAATGGACAGAGGATTCGATGTTATAGGGACTGACATGGCAAATGAAAAAGATTGTACCTTTAAAAGT
The DNA here is from genome assembly GCF_046197875.1 of Methanobrevibacter acididurans. Lineage (NCBI taxonomy): Archaea > Methanobacteriati > Methanobacteriota > Methanobacteria > Methanobacteriales > Methanobacteriaceae > Methanobrevibacter > Methanobrevibacter acididurans. The sequence goes on from NZ_CP166991.1 coordinate 72,747, forward strand.
TCTTTTGAAGGTTACGATATAGAAATTTTTTATGGAGGACACCCTGAAGAATTCTTTAAAAAAGTTGATTATATAATTCCACCTCCAAGTTTACCAAAAAATGCAAAAATTTTTGATATTATTCAAGAAAAAAATATTCCTATCCTAAGTTTAGGAGATATTTTTAAATTATTCTCTCCGGATAAAGATGTTATTTGTATTACAGGTACTAATGGAAAAACAACAACTACTACCCTTTTAAAACATATTGCTTATTATGTAGGTTTAAAACCTGCAGAACATAATCTAAAAGGTATGCAAGGTAATAATGAGTTTATACCTAGTTTACAGAGTCGTCTTAATGGAGATGTAGCAATTTTAGAAACAGGAACAGATGGGACTCCTGGAGGATTAAATTCAATTGTAACACTTACTCAACCATCTTCAGGTATTTTAACTAATATCACTCCTGATCATTTATCTAATGATGCAAGTTTAATTGATTATGCTAAAGTTAAAGGAGAATTAGTTGAAGGTTTAATGAATAAACAATTAATTGTAAATTCTGATGATCCAACTGTCAAAGGTTTGATAAAAAATTTAAATTATCAAGGTGATTTAATAACTTTTGGTTTAGATGAAAAACCTGCTAAAGTTGGATATAAACCTTGTTGGTGTGGTAAAAATATTGAAATTCAAGAAATAATATCTGGAGTAGGTATGTATAATTGTAGTTGTGGTATTAAATATCAAAAACCTGATTATATTGCTAAAGAAATCTCTTTAAAAGATAAAAAATTTATAGTTTCTGGTCCTGATGGTGATTATCCAATTCAAATGAGCATTGAAGGTTTACATAATGTTTATAATTGTTTAGGTGTTATTGTTGCTGCTCGGGAATTTTTAAATTTACCTTATAATGTTATTCAAGAAGCAATATCTACATTTAATGGTGTTCCAGGTAGAATGGAAATTATGGGTGATGTTAATGGAAAAACATTAATGGTTGATTATGCTCATAATCCCGCTGGGGTTGAAACTGTTTTAAGGGAATTAAAAAAGCTTTATGGTGATTTTACAGTTGTTATTACTGTATCTTCAGAATCTGGTCATGTAGGTGATGTTGAAATCCTTAAATATGCTTTAACTTATGCTAAGAATGTGGTCCCGGCTTCTTATTCTGCTCGAATTGTTGCAGATGAATTCATTAAACAAAATCCAGATATTACTAATCAAATTATTTTCACTGATATAGTGCCTGAAAAATTTAGAAAAAAAACATTAGGTGCTACTAAAGAAGAAGTTTTTGAAGGTATTAAAACAGGATTAAAAACTAATGTTAATACTGTAGTAGCAATTGGTGAAGCAGCTATTAAATTTAAATCATTAGTAAATGATTTTAAATAATGAAAAAAATTTATTTGTAATAAATATTTTTTCAAATAATTATTTTTTTATAAGAAAATATTTTACTTAATTTATTCTATTATTCTACTTATTGGTACTTTTTTTTAAAAAAATTGGTGTTTTGTAACTCTTTTAAAAAGTTTTGATTAATTATTTAAAGTATTAAGCATTATATTATATCTATGGTAAATTTTATCGAGCATAAATTGATACGACCTAAAACTGCTGAAGCTAGAACTTATCAACAAATATTAGCTGCTGATGTATTAACAGAGGGTAATACAATGATTGTTGCTCCAACTGCATTAGGAAAAACTTTAGTAGCTGTTCTTGTAGCTGCAGAAAGGTTAGATAAATTAAAATCATCTAAAGTTCTAATTTTAGCACCTAGTAAACCATTAGCTATACAACATGAAGAAAATTTTAAAAAATTTTTAATGCCTAAATGTACATCTATCACTGGGTCTGTTAAAACTGAAGAAAGATCTAAAAGATGGGATGAATCTCAAATTATATGTGCAACTCCACAAACTGTTGAGTCCGACTTATTAAATAATCGTTATTCTTTAGAAAATGTTTCATTAGTAGTTTTTGATGAATGTCATCATGCTGTAGGTTCGTATTCTTATGTTTATTTAGCTTCTAGATATGTTAAAGAAGCTAAGAATCATTTAATTTTAGGATTAACTGCATCACCTGGTTATGATAAATCTAAAATTAATGAAGTTTGTCAAAATCTTTTTATTCAAAAAGTTAAAATTAAAACTGAAGATGATCCTGATGTTAAACCTTATTTTAATCCTATTAAAATAGATTGGGTTCAAATTAAATTAGGTAAAGAATTGGAAAGAATTAAAGAACTTCTTAATAAAGCTTTAAAGCTTCGTTTAAAAGGTTTAAAATCTTTAGGTGTAATAAATACTATTTCTGTTAATAAAAGGGATGTTTTACAAGCTAGAGGTCGTGTTCAAAATAGAATTGCTCGTTCTACTAACCCTCCTAAACAATGTTATCAAGCCATGTCTATTTTAAGTGCTGTAATCAATGTTCAACATTCATTAGTACTTTTAGAAACACAAGGAGTTAATACTTTTAATCAGTATGTTAAAAGGTTGAGAAAGAAGAATACTAAAGCTGCAAAAAATTTATTATTAGATCCTAATTTTACTAAAGCAATAAGATTAGCACATGAAGCAGAAGAAAAAGGTATTGAACATCCAAAGTTGCAAAAATTGATAGAAATTCTTAAAAAAGAATTAGGTGTTGATGATAATCAAACTAGATTAAAATCTATGCGGGATACTCAAGATAATGTAAAAATACCTAAAATTATTGTTTTTACTCAGTTTAGGGATACACTTGAAATGTTACATCAAAGATGTGAAAAAGAAGGTATTAAAAGTGTAAAATTTTTTGGTCAAGGTACACGAGATGGTGAAAAAGGATTAACTCAAAAAGAACAAAAAAATATTATTAAATCTTTTAAAACTGGTTCTTATGATGTTTTACTTTCAACAAGTGTTGCTGAAGAAGGTATTGATATTCCTGCAGTTGACTTGGTTATTTTATATGAACCTGTTCCCTCTGAAGTTCGTATGATACAAAGAAGAGGACGTACTGGACGTAAAAATACTGGTAAAATGAAGGTTTTAATAACAAAAGGAACTAGGGATGAAGGTTATTATTGGGCTGCAGTTAATAAAGAAAAGAAGATGAAGAAACAATTATTAACTAAAGAAGCAATAGACGGCTTGGATTTAAACGCTAAAGAACTTATTGAAAGTGTTAAATCAGAAAAATCCGGTAAACCTAAAATTGAGGATGATAAATTAGATGAAGAACTTGTAGGTGATGATAATAAAGAAATTAATATTGAGGGAAACTTAGATCTTAGTCCTAAAAATAAAAACTTACTTGTGTATGTTGATTCTAGAGAAGGAAATTCTAATGTTATTCGTGATTTGGATTTAATAGATGTAGATATTAAAATTAAAGCTTTAACTGTTGCAGACTATCAAATTAGTGATGATGTGGCTATTGAACGTAAAACTGCAAAAGACTTTGTAGATTCTATTGTAGATAAACGTCTTTTTAAACAAGCAAGAATGATGATGGAAGAATTTAAAAAACCTATAATGATTTTAGAAGGGGATGATTTTTACACTGGATTTATTAATCCAAATGCTATTCGTGGATCCATTGCTTCTATAGCTTTAGATTTTGGAATAAGTATTATTCCTACAAGAAGTTCTGAAGATACAGCGGCGATGATTAAAAGAATTGCTGCTCGTGAACAAAAAGGGGAAAGACCTACTATTCAGTTAAGAACTGAGAAAAAACCTGTAAATTTATGGGAACAACAATTGTTTATTGTTGAATCTTTACCTAATGTTGGCCCTGTGAGTTCTAAAAATTTATTAGAACATTTTGGATCAGTTGAAAATGTGATAAATGCATCTGAAGATGAATTACAAGAAGTTGATGGTATAGGTAAAAAAATTGCTAAAGAGATTAGAAAGGTTTTAAGTGAGCAATATTTAAATTTTAAAAAAGAAATTAAAGATCAAAAGTTAATGTAAAAGATAGAAAATGTATACAATAGAATTTTTTTCTAAAAAAAATATTATACAATAGAATAAAAAAATTAAGTTAATAATTAAAATGGTGGTTTTTTGAAGATTTTAATGGATGAAAGAGGTAAAAAATATTTACTTAAAGAAGATAGGGAGTTCCAAACAGATTTAGGTATAATAAAAAAAGAGCAAATGGAAAGAGCAACTATTGGTGATGAGGTAATTACACATTTAGGGAAAAAATATAAAATTATTAAACCTACTGTTAATGATTTCATTGATTTAATGGATAGAAGATGCTCTATACTTATTCAAAAAGATATTGGGGTTGTTTTAGCCCATACTGGTTTAGGTGCTGGTGATAGAGTAATTGATGCTGGAACTGGTGCAGGAGCTATAGCTTTAAATTTTGGTAATGTTGTTGGAGAAAAGGGTAAAGTGTTTTCGTATGAAATTCGAGAAGATTTTGCTCAAGTAGCTAAAAAAAATATAGATGATTTTGGAATAACAAATATTGAAATTAAAAATAAGGATATTAAACAGGGGATAGATGAAGAAGAAATAGACTTAGTATTTTTAGATCTTCCAAAACCTTTTGAAATATTTGAGGATGTTTATAAAAATTTAAGGTTAGGAGGATGGTTAGCAGTTTATGCTCCATATATTCAACAAGCTGAAATTAGTTATAAAATATCTAAAAAAGTAGGTTTTTCTGATATAAAGATTCTTGAAACTTTAGAACGTGAAATGGAAGTTAGACCTCAAGGAACTCGTCCAAAAACAAGAATGGTTGGACATAGTGGGTATTTAATTTTTTCACGTAAGTTATAATAAAAAAAAGTAAAGATTTAGGGTTTGGTATATTATTACCAAATCCTTTTTTTTATTCCATATATATAGCTGGTTTATAAGGAATTGCATTTTTTGCCTTATTTTTAGGATCATAACTATTATCTGTATGGATAATTATTTTAGAGTTACATTCTTCTTCTATATAATCTGAAGCATCAGTAATTATTTTTAATTCATCAATTTTACCAATATATTTAGTTTTTGTAACTTCTCTACCTAATTTTTTAGCTGTAGTTGCGATTTCCTTTTTGTTGTCATGAATATTTTCCGCAATAGCTTTTCCCATTATTTTTCCAATATCTGGTTTTCCTACTTCATCAGCTATTTTATATAAATCCCATTTCCATTCGGGGGATAAATATAAATGAACTTTTTCTATATTGTTTCCAACCATGTTTTTGATTTCATTTATATCTTTTACAAGGTTTTGTATAATTAGTTCTGATCTTTCTATTTTGGGATTTATTAATGATTCATCATATTTTGGCCATTCAGCTTCGGATATAAATCCTTTTCCGCCATGTTTACTCCATATTTCTTCACAAGTGTGTGGTGTGAATGGGGATAATAGTCTTAACCATGATTCTAAAACAGTTGATAATACATATATCATACCTGGATCTTTAGTATTGATTAAATGTTTTGTTCTATACATATAATGATCTAAATCTTTTTTAAGAAGGAAGAATGATTCTTGTAATGCTTTTCTTGTTTGGAATACTTCTAATGCTTCAGTAGCATTTTTGATTCTGAGGTTTAGTTGGTTTATCATCCATAAATCAATTGTTCTGGTTAATTCTACTTTGTTTATATTGTTTAAATCAATTGGTTTGTTTTTAATTTCTTCAATTTTGGTTGCAAATTCTTTAAACCAATTTAATTTTCTTTTTGTTCCTAGAACTTCTTTTTCTCTCCAATCAAAATCTTGCCATGGTTCGGCAGAGGACATTAAGAATAATCTTACAACATCTGCAGAGTAATCTTTTATTGCATCTTTTAGTAATATAATATTACCTTTGGATGAAGACATTTTATTTCCTTCAAGTAATCCCATTCCGAAGACAACTGTTCCTTGTGGCCATTTTTCTTTAGGGAAAATAGCTCCATGGTGGAACATTAAAAAGCTTAAATGATTACCTACTAAATCTTTTGCAGATAATCTCCAGTCTAATGGGTACCAGTAGTTAAATTCGTCTTGAATTTCTTTTACTTTTTCAGGTTCTAATTTTATTTCTTCATTATTTTTTGGTTCTATATTTAAAAATACTTTATCAAAAAATGCAGGAGTTAAAATTTCAGGATCCATATCTTTTAGATATTTTGCTATGGTGTAATATGACATATATATTGTAGAGTCTGATAATGGTTCAATTAACCATTGTTTGTCCCATGGTAAGTGTGTACCTAATCCTAATCTTCTGGAACAAGCCCAATCTTCTAACCATCCTAAGTAGTATTCGAAGTTTGATTTAACTTCTCCGGGTATTATTGTTTCTCCTTCTAATACTTCTCTTGCTGTGTTTGTCCATTCTTCATCAGAATATCTTAAAAACCATTGGTTATCCATTACTTTAACTACACAACGTTCTCCACATCTACAAATCACTGGTCTTTCTGAAAAGTCATACATTTTTCCTGCTTGATTGTTTTCAAGCATTTTGTCTCTAATTTCATTTCTTGCAGTGACAACACTTTCTCCAGCAAATTCTGGAATGTCTTCTCTTATACGACCTTTGTTATGTTCTGTTTTGTATAATTCATTGGTTGCTTCTTGAAGTTTAGGATCTTCTTGATTTTTAATTCCTAATTTTTCTATAACATCTTTAGCAGGAATATCTCCATATTTTTTGAGTTTTATGACTGGTATAGGTTCTATTTTTGCTACTGTTTCTTCTAATCCGTAATTTTTTAGTAGTGCTTTGTTTTCTTTTAAATCTTTTAATGCAATATAATCTGCTGGTGCATGTGCAGGTACTGAGAATACGGTTCCACTACCATATTCTGCATCTACAAAACTAGCAGGTAATAATGGTAGTTTTTCATTTGTTATTGGGTTTGTAACATATTTTCCTATGTAAGGGGTCATGTCTATTTGACCTAATATTTCTAAACCATTAATTTGATTTGATAAGTTATCGTATGCTGTTCTACTTATTATCCAAGTTTCATTTTCATTTTTAACTTCGATGTATTCTACATCTGGGTTTATCCATAGGTTTGTTGCACCATATATTGTTTCTGGTCTGAATGTAGCAGGTACTAATATTTTACCATCTATTTCAAATTTAAGTAGTGTTAATTCGTTTATACTTACTCCTTCTCCTTCAAGTAAGTCATGGTCTCCTACTGGGTTTTTGTCTCTTGGACAGTATTTTACTGGGTGTTTTCCTTTTGTTATTAAACCTTTATCATATAATTTTGTGATTTGCCATGTTACAAATTTTTGATATGTAGGGTCTATTGTTCTGAACTCTCTTCTCCAGTCTATGGAATATCCCATATCGTTCATTACTTCATGGTATTCGTTACTAAAATATTTTACTATGAATTCAGGATCCTCTAATTTAGGTAATGTTTCTTTTGGTACTCTGTGAACTTTTTCGTATAATTCCATTGTCCATGGATCTTTTCTTTTTATTCTACTTGCTATTCCTATTACTGGTGCACCGGTTACATGCCAAGCCATTGGGAAGAGTACATTATATCCTTCCATTCTTTTAAATCTTGCATATACATCCGGAACTGTGTATGTTCTTCCATGTCCGATATGCATTGCTCCACTTGGGTATGGGAATGCAACTGTTAAGTATAATTTTTTTCTTTCATCTGGGTCTGATTGAAATAGCTTAGCATCTTCCCATTTTTTTTGCCATTTCTTTTCTATATCATTTGTCACTGAATTCACCATTTAATATTTTTATAATTTTTTTTTAAAGTAAAATCTTATTTAAATTAATTTTCCACTAGTTCTTGGACTTTGAGGAGATTCAACTTTATGTCTACTATTTATTATCATAGATCTAATTCTATTGATTTCCTCAATGCTTAAATCAATATTTTTCATTATCTCTTCATTATCCATATTCTTGTCAATAATCATATATAATAAAGAGTCTAATTTATCATAACTTAAACCAATTTCATCTTCATCTTTTTGACCAGGCCATAAACCTGCTCTAGGAGGTTTAGAAATTATATCTTCAGGGATACCCCAATCTTTAGCTAAAATTCTAAGTTGAGTTTTATAAATATCACCTATTGGTTCGATATCACAACCACCATCACCAAATTTGGTGAAATATCCAATAAGTAATTCACTTCTATTACCTGTACCGATAACAATATAATTTTTTAAATTAGCATAATAATATAATAAAGACATTCTTATTCTTGCTTTAAGATTACCACTTGCAACTTTGAAAATATCCTCATTAATATAATCTAATTTTTTTATATTCTCAGTATCTGTAATGTTAAAAAATTCATTTGAAATTGTATCGATTGAAACTTCAATATATCTAATGTCTAATATGTTTGCCATTAAGCGGGCATGTTTTCTATCTTCATCGGGAGTTGTTGAACTGTACATATGAATTCCAAAAACATTTTCTTTACCGACAGCTTCAACTGATAATAATCCACTTACACTTGAATCGATTCCACCACTTAATCCAACAACAATACCTTTAGCATTTGCATTAGAGACAGTTTCTTTTATAAAATCGATAATTTCATTTTTAGCTTTTTCACTATTGATTTTAGGTAATTCTAACATTATATCACTAGATTATTATTATTAATAAAAAAATTATAATAATAATATTTTATTTTTAATTTATTTAATAATTATCTAATTAAACCAAAAATTTTAAAAACTTTTATTAACTAAAAAAAATCAATTAATATTTTAAGTTTAAAAATAATGATAATTTATATTATAATCAAAAAAAAATATTTAAATTAATTATTAAAAAAATGAAAAAATTATATAATGGAGAGTGGATTAAAAATGGCATTTAAAGATTTATTTAAATTTAAAAATGGTCAAACAACTTTCATGTTTGTAGGTGGAAAAGGAGGAGTTGGAAAAACTAGTGTTTCATGTTCAACAGCTTTATGGTTAGCTAAAAAAGGTAAAAATACATTATTAGTTTCAACAGATCCAGCACACTCCTTATCTGATTCTTTAGAAGTTAATATAGGGGCATATCCTGTAGAAGTAACAGAAAATTTACATGCAATTGAAATAGATCCAGACATGGCTATGGAACAAAAACAACAACAAATCAATAGTCAAAAAGCTAGAGCTACAGCAGATAAAATGGCAGGTTTAGATTTTTTAGGAGATCAAATGGATTTAGCATCTTCATCTCCTGGAGCTGATGAAGCAGCAGCATTTGAAGTTTTCATGGGACTTTTAACAAATAATGAATATGATATAGTAGTATTTGATACCGCACCAACTGGCCATACATTAAGATTATTATCCTTCCCAGAAGTTATGGACTCATGGGTAGGTAAATTATATAAAGCTAAAACTAAATTAGGTGAAGCATCCTCAAAATTAAAAGGAATAATTCCTTTCATGGATCCAAATGATGATGTAGCATCAACTGCGGAATTAGAAGCAACAAAAAGACAAATAAATGAAGCAAAAAAAGTATTATCTGATCCTGAAAGAACAACATTTAAAATGGTAGTAATTCCTGAAGAAATGAGTATTTATGAATCAGAAAGAGCTATTGAAGCACTTCAAAAGTTTGATATAACAGTTGATGGAATAGTAGTTAATCAAGTAATGCCTGATATTACAGATTGTGATTTTTGTCATTCAAGACACACACTACAACAAAAACGTTTAGCATTAATAAATCAAAAATTCAAAGAACAAGAAGTTACACAAATTCCTTTATTTAAAGATGAAGTTAAAGGAATTGATAAACTTAATAATTTAGCTGAAATATTATATGAAGGTAAAATTAACGATGAAGTAAAAAGGGATGCAATACAGTTATAAAAATAATTAATTTTTATAATTTACTTTTTTTATAAATACAATACTTAGAAAGTGAAAATTTATCTTTCACATAAATATTTTTTTTATTATTATTCAATACATTTAATCTATTATATAATCATAACACACATATAAGTAAATTCACTATTTGCTATTTCTTTTAAATTAGATTTAACGATATGTTCTTCAGGATAACTAAGCCTTTCACATACAATTACTTCCCTATTAGGATTAACATCATTATCTAAAAGAAATTGTGCCATATCCTTAACTTTACGTGAAGGTAATGCAATTGTTGTTTTACCATTATTTATATATTGTAAAATATCTTCAATATTTTCCCTACCATGGAATGTTATAATATTTGCTTCATCCCAATTAATATGATTTTTAGCTGCAGCTAACTGTAGAGAACTTATCCCTGGAACAACATTTATATTATCAATATTAAATCCTTTTTCCCTACTTATTCTTTTTATAGGTTTAAGAACACCAGAAAATCCTGGATCTCCAGTTGATAATATAGTGACATTTTTACCTTTTTTAACCATTTCAATTGATTCTTCCAATTTTTTTGTCAAATCTTTAACATTAAATACTATATACTCATTTTTGTTTTCAAACAAATCAAGTGCTCTTTGGCTGCCTATAGTTATATCTGAATTTTTAACAGTTTCTACTGCAATTTGAGTTAAATATTCTTTAGATCCAGGCCCTACACCTACTATGTTTAATTTTCCCATAATAATCATTTCTTTTATTTTTATTCTTCAATATTTAAAGTTTTTTTAAAATTATTTTTTATATTTTTATTAAGTTCTACATTTTCATATTCTTCATAATCACATTTATCTAAAGTGAACATAGCTAATTCATATATTATTTTATTCATACTCCTTCCAAGATCTGTTAAATAATATTCGGTAGTGACTGGGCTTGTGCTTAAAACTTTTTTTCCAATAAGATTGTTTTCTTCCATAGTTTTCAAGCAATTTGACAGTACTTTATTACTTAATCCAGGTTTATTTTCTAAAAATTCTTTAAAGTGTTTTTTCCCAAAGAATAGGTCTCTAATTATTTGTATTGTCCATTTTTTATTAATTAAGTCTAAAGCTTTATCTACAGGACAACTTACTCCACAATTTTTTGTATTAGTCATAAAAATTTTTCTCCTAATATATTTTAAAAATTTTAAGGATTTATTATAACTTATTATAATTTTGACTATATAAAAAATTAATATTTTTTAATAAATCTTTTAATAGTTACTAAATAGTTACAAGTAACTTTTTACTTATAACTATTTTAAAATAGTGGAGTGGATGGAATATAATGTAATTAACATTAATTATTTGTTACTTAAAGGTAACTTAGTTACTAAAAAGTTACAAAATCTTTATAATACTGGTTGTTAATAATACAAAATGAAGTTAAACAGTTAACTTTGAAAACAACAATTTATTTAGAATTTTTTTACATATTACAGAATGATATGCAAAAAAAAGAATTTAATCATAAGGAGAAAAATTTTCATGAATGATGTAATAAACTTTTTAAAAGAAAACCCAATTCAATATGTAGCAACTGTAGGACTAGATGGGAATGCGAAAGTAAGACCTTTAATGTTCTACTTAGAATCTGACGGAAAATTATTTTTTTGCACCAATAATCAAAAGCCTGTATATAATGAATTAAAATCAAATTCAAATTTTGAGCTTGTTGTTGCAAATCCTGAATTCAAATGGTGTAGAATAAGTGGTCAAGCAGAGTTTGTAGATGATTTAAATATAAAACAAAAAATCATAGATTCAAACGAATTAGTAAAAACACTTTATCAAACACCAGATAATCCAATATTTGTAGCATTTTATATTAAAAATGGAAAAGCAGTTATAAGAGATTTTTCAGGAGAACCTCCTAAAAAATATGATTTATAATTAAATAATAAATTTTTAGAATTTATTTTTTTATTTAAAAAAAGTGGAAAAAATTTTACTTTAATTTGTAAAATTTTTTATTTTCCATGATTCAAATTTTTCAAAGAGTTTTCAGAATTCCTATATTTTAGTATTTCACTTTTAAGTACTTTATACACATTTTCAGCACTAATTAATGGTGTTGGTACATCCCATTCTATTGGATGTAACATAAATGGTTTACTTTGTGTTCCACCTATGCCTCCATGACTTCCAACTAATTCTTCAAATGCACAAATTTCTTCAGTTTCAGGGTTATAAAAACTGTTTACTAAAATATCTGGAGTATATTTAAAACTATTACTTCTTCTTAAATGTTGTGGAGCATTTTCACCAAATACTTTTAATGGATTTTCTCCTTCAATTTTATCTTCATTTAAATAGTAAACACCATTAGCACCAATAGCTATTGGACCGAATTCTTCAGAATCTACCATTATAAAACCTATACCTTCTTGTTTAACAAGTCCAGGTATAAGATTTGGGAATAAATTTTTAATTTTTTCATAGGATAATCTTTCTTTAAATTGTGTTAAATAAACCATTGCTAAATTTCCTGAGGCTAATACTATAACTTCTGATTCTTCCGGTTTTTTATTTTCAGTCCGGAAAACTTTTTCATTAGTAACATACTCTAAAACATCTTCAGTTCTATCTGTAATGTTATCTATACCATTTTTAATAGAATCTCTTGCACCTTTTAATGGTGAAAACATTTTTGAATAGTTCTCATTAGAATCCATATTACTATATAAATTCATATCTTCAGGCAATAAACTTCTTACATAATTTTCAAAACTAATTCCATATCTTTGTTTAAATGTAGCACCATTTCCTTGCCCATGATCAGATTGTATTACAAATTTATATGGTCTATCTGCATATTCACTTGCTTTTTCTAAACGATTAAACTGTTTATCTAATTGTTTTAAACATTTGAATGAATCATTATCTCTTATTCCTGTATGATGTGCTATCTCATCATACCCTAAATATGTTGCATAAGTAATGTCAATATCTCCTACTAACATGTCTCCCATAATTGTTTCAGTGGTAATTTCTCTCATAAGAACATTAGCACCTGCTCTTGTAGGTATAAATGCTAAACCTCTTCTAATACGAGGTTGAACATTTCTTAACCAATGAGTTATTTGGGAGATTATTTCTAATATCATTTCCCAAAAGAATAATATAATTATACTTGGAAATCTATTAGGATTTGCGAAGAGGTAATACCAAGTTGTGTTATAAAATTTTTTAAGATTTTTTATTTTACTAAAGGTTAATATTACATCATCAGTATCTCCTGAAAATAAGTTGGAACGGCTTGCACCATCATCTACTAGTAAACCATTCCCATCGGATATTCTTTTTTCTATCATTGGAGCATCTGAAAATCCTGTAGATGTTACAATTTGATTATTATGTTCTTTTTCAACCCATCTAAATGCTGTAATATTTTCATTGTTTCCGTGTAAGATACCTGCCTGACTAGCACCTGTTTGGCTTGAAAGATCAGTTTCCCATTCTGTAACAGCATGACTTCCTCTTTTTACCCAATTAGATAATGTTGGCATATATCCTTTTTTCATAGCTTCTTCAAAAATTTCTTTTGCTAATCCATCAATTTCTAAAATTATTATCCCCGGATATTTTTTTGTTGTAGGATGTCGTTTTTTAATTAAATCTCTAGTTACAGTTCTATAATATGAACTTTCACTATCTAATGTAAGGACTGCTGATAAAATTGTTGTTATTAATGCCATTCCTAAAGGAGCTAAAATAAGTGCAGGACCATCAATAGTTAGTCCTGGAGTAAATAAACTTAAAATATAAATTAATAATCCATCCATTATTAAGGTTCCTATTCCAATTGTATATACTAAGAAAGGTAAGAAAAGTCTTGTTAGTAATGGCCAAATTAATGCATTGATAATTGCTAATGCTATTACTGCAACTACTGCAGTTTCCCAACTTGTTACAACCAATCCTACATTTGCATTTGCTATTAATAAGAACCCTATAATTTCTCCAATTAAAACTACAATTGACCTTCCGATTTTTGATGAAGTACTTACTTTTTCAGGTTCTACTGGTTCGTTTGTTATGTAATCAGTTGTTTCTTTTATTTTTGGTCTAATATCTTTAGAATCCATTTTAATCAATTTTTTGTGTTATTTTTTAATTAAAATTATTATTCACGCTTCAATAATTTATTTAAACCTTTTTCAAATTTTTCATAGGTTTCTGAATTTTTATACATTGATTCTATATTCTCTAAACTTAATGCAAGGATGTTTTCATTTGTTTGCCCTTTATTTTCATCTTCTTCTAATGATTCTTTTTCACGTATTTTTTCCTGAACAATAGGACTTTTTAAATGGAAAATAGTTATCTCCGGTGGGCAATTAAGTCTAAACCAAAAAATATTAGTACCTAGTCCTCGACTTGTGTATTGAATCATATTGCCTACTTTATATTTTCCTACAGGATATTTTCTAGAGTAAGAACCTCTAAAAAGTGTAGTATTTATCCCAGGTATAATAAATTGTCCTCCATGTGAATGTCCAGATATTTGTAGACTAAATTTTCTACTAAGTGAACTTAAATCTGCAAAATCAGGTTCATGGGCAAGTAAAATAGCAGCACTTTCATCAGGAATTTTAGTTAAAACTTTTCCAAGATTATCTTCACCAACCATCATACTATCCACACCTGCAACATATAATTCATGTCCTTCTTTATTTAACACAAAAACATCATTGCTAATATTGTGAATATTTGCATTTTTCAATACTTTTTTAATGATTTTAGGACTTAACCAATGGTCATGATTTCCAAGTACTGCTAATGAAACATCCTTTGGTTTTAACTTTTTTAAGGAATCTTCTAAATCATCTTTAACATCATCTATATTATAAGATACATAGTCTCCAGTTAAAGTTACCATATCAGGTTTATGGGAATTTACAATACCAACTACACCATCTAAATATTCTGGTGTCATCCATTGTCCAAGGTGAATATCACATAAATTAATTATTTTATAATTGTGAAAAATAGGATCTAAATTTTTTATTTCTATATCAATGTTTATAACTTCAAAATCTTCAGGATTAAAAGTGATATTTTTCACTTTTTCCCTTGTAACAGTCATAACTTCTTGAATAGTTTGTTTAGCTTCAAAAGCTGCTGGTTTTTTTTCACTCAATAAAATCACTATATATTAATTACTTGTAATTATTTTATTGTTTTGAAATAATTTATACTTTTTTCTATAATTTCATATATTAAAAAATAGAAATAGAATACTCATGTTAGTTAATGCGGATTTACATATCCATAGTTGTTTTTCTATGGCAACATCTAAAGATATGTTAATTAATAATATTGCTCCTAAAAGTAAAGAAAAAGGTTTAAATCTTGTTGGTACTGGAGATGCTTTTCATCCTGGATGGTTAAATATAATTGAAGAAAGTACTGAGTATAAAGGTGATGGGGTTTATTCAAAAGATGATTGTGACTTTATTTTAACTACTGAAGTTGAGGGGAAAAGTCGAATTCATCATTTAATTTTCATACCTACAATTGAAATTGCTCGTGAATTATCTGATAAATTAGTTTCAAAAAATAAAAATTCAGATGGTAGACCAAGAACCAAAATGGATGGTGCTGAAATATTAGAAATGGTTAAAGAGTATGATTGTATGATTGGTCCTGCTCATGCTTTCACTCCTTGGACGGGAATGTATAAATCGTTTGATAGTATTTATGATTGTTATGATAAAAAGCCTGATTTTATTGAACTAGGTTTATCTGCTGATACTAATATGGCAGATACAGTAAGTGAACTTCAAGACTTTGTATTTCTTTCAAATTCTGATGCTCATTCTCCATGGCCTCATCGTTTAGGTAGGGAATTTAATCAAATTGAAATGGATGATATATCATATTCTTCTCTAAAAAAAGCTATAAAAAATAAAAAAGTTACTAAAAATTATGGTTTATACCCTAATTTAGGAAAATACCATATGACTGCATGTACTAAATGTCATAAATTAATTGATCCAGAATTAGCTAAAGAGGATAAGATGAAGTGTACTTGTGGAGGTAAAATTAAAAAAGGGGTTGATTATAGAATAAATGAGATTTCATCTTGGAAAGAACCTCATCATCCAGAACATCGTCCAGATTATGTTCATTTAATGCCTATGGCTGAAATTATTAGTACAATTTATGATAAAGGAGTTACTACAAAATTTGTTCAAGGTAAATGGCAAAAATTAGTTGATGCTTTTGGTCCAGAAATCACAATTTTAATTAATACACCTATTGAAGAGATTGAAAAAATTGATTTAGAAACTTCTAAAGCTATTGAAGCTTTTAGAAATGGAACTGTTAATGTTATTCCTGGAGGTGGGGGTAAATATGGTGAAATTTCTTTTGATGAAAAATTAATACCTAGAGAAACAGAATCTATTGATAATAGACTTACTCTAGATAATTTTTAATTCCTTTTTTTTAATTTATTGTGATATTTTTTTGTTTGAATTTAGAAGCTCTTAATGAATTTCCTACTGCAATTAATGTTAATCCCATATCACCTATTAATACTGCTTCCCATAATTCAACATAACCACAAATTCCTAAAATGATTAATAATCCTTTAACTGTTAATGTTAATATGATGTTTTCTTTAACAATGTTCATGGTTTTTTTAGCTAAATTTATAATATAATCTATTTTACTTATATCATCATTTATAAGAATAATATCTCCAGTTTCTATTGCTGCATCTGCTCCTTCCATTCCCATTGCTATTCCTACATTGGCTCTTGCAAGTGAAGGTGTATCATTTACTCCATCTCCTACCATTGCAACATTACTGTATTCTTTTATCATTTCTTCTGTAATATTCACCTTATCTTCTGGTAGGAGATTACTGTAATATTTATCTAATCCAGTTAAAGATGCTACATTTGCTGCAATTTCATTATTATCTCCTGTTAGCATTATTGTTTTAATGTTTTTATTTTGTAGTTGTTTAATTGTATTTGGGGTTTTTTCTCTGATTTTATCTGCTAAGCTTATGATTCCAAGGATTTCTTTTTCATTACTTAATATTATGCTTGTTTTGTTAATATTTGGATTTTTATTTTGTAAGGTTTGAATTTTTTTGTTAAATTCTGGATTGAATTGGAATAATTCTTTTTTACCTATATAATATTTAGTATTATTTATTGTGCCTTCTAATCCTTGTCCAGATATTGATTTGAAGTTTTCTACATTTTCTAAATTTATATTATTTTTTGATTTATATTCATTAAATGCTTTAGCAATAGGGTGTTTAGATTTATTTTCTAAACTACAGGCTATATTTATTATTTTGTCTTTTTTAAATTGGGGTGCAGTGATTATTGATTTTATTTCTAGTTTTCCTTCTGTTAATGTTCCGGTTTTATCGAATAATATTGCTTTTATATTATTTAATTCTTCAATATATTCTCCCCCTTTTATTATAATCCCATTTTTAGTTCCTGCAGTTAAAGCTGAAACCATTGAAAGTGGTGTTGAAATTACTAATGCACATGGACAAGAGATCACTAATAAAACTAATGCTCTATATATCCAAGTATTAAATGTTTGTTGGAAAATTAATGGGGGGACAATTGCTACAATTACTGCTAATAATACTATGGTAGGTGTATAATATTTTGCGAATTTATCAATAAATAAGTCGATATGTGCTTTTTTTTCTTCGGATTCTTTGATTAAATCTATTATTTTAGCGAATATTGTATTATTTGATGATTTAGTTACTTTTATTTCAATGTATCCTTCTTCATTTATTGTGGAGGAGTATACTTCGTCTCCTATTTTTTTATTTATTGCTAAACTTTCTCCTGTAATTGATGATTGATTTACAGATGTGTTTCCATTTATTATTATACCATCAACAGGAATTTTGTCTCCAGGTTTTACAATTACTATATCATCTATTTCGACTTGGTCAATGTTTATTTCTATTTCTTTTCCATTTTTTTTAATGGTTGCTTTATCTGGACTTAATTTTATTAAGTTGCTTATTGATTTTTTTGATTTATCTATTGATAAATCTTCTATGAATTCTGCTATGAAAAATAATAATATTAATATGGATCCTTCTAATCCATCTCCTAATAAAAATGCTCCTATTGTTGCAATTGTTACTAGTAATTCTATTTTTATTTCTTTGTTTAGTAATGATTTTATTCCATGTGTTATGATTTCTTTTCCAACTATTATGACTTCTATTAATAATATTATTTGTGATATTAAGTTTGAGGATATTGGTCCTATTTGGAATGTTGTAAATTTATTAATATATATTCCTATTAAAAAAATTATTGATCCTATAAGTATTGTATAAATTGATTTTTTGTAACTTTCAGGTTCTTCTTCTATATTTTCTAGTATTCCTTTTTCACATGAGCATTCGGTATGTTCATGGTTGTGTGTACATGATTTGCTATGAGTGTGTTCACTGTTTTCATGTTCATGATGGTTATTTCTCATATTCTTCAGCTTCTGTTATTAACTTTGTTATTTGATTGTTGTTTAATGAATAAAATACTCTTTTATTTTTTTTTCTGAATTTCACCATGTCATTGCTTCTTAATAATCTTAATTGGTGTGATATACTTGATTGGCTCATATCTAAAAGTAATGATAATTCGCATACGCATAATTCTTCGTGTTCTAATGCGGAAATTATTCTTAATCTGTTGTAGTCTCCTAATAGTTTGAATAATTTTGCTATTTCGTTGTATGTTTCTTCTGTTTTCATTTTTTTATTTACTGTTTCGAGTAAATCTTCTCTTATACTTTTGATTTCACAAATATTCTCTTCAGTCATATGAATATCTATTCATATGTACATATATAAATGTTTTTATTTTTTTAAAAAAAATATTATTAAAAATAGAAGAAAAATTTTTGAAAATTAAAGTGTGAAATATAATAAAATTTAGTATAAAATTTTATTTTAAAAATAGAATATTATTATAAAAAGTAGTAAATGAAATCTGTAAAATTTAAATGAGAAAAATCAGTTTAAAAAAAGTTTAAACGGACCCGCCGGGATTTGAACCCGGGACCTTCGGATTAGAAGTCCGACGCCCTATCCAACTAGGCTACGAGCCCTCATTAACAAGATGTATTAACATCTGTTTTTTATACTATATATATGTATCTATTAAAATAATTCATAAAAAAAATTGCAGAAAAATAAATTTTATTGACTAATCAATCAGATTAATCAATAATATAAATATTAAATTTAACCTTCTCCTATAACATTACCATTGCCATCAATGATAATACAATCTACAGTATTTCCGTTTTTATCATGTACATAACAGTACCAATCATTATCTTTCCATACTGCAGCAGAAACAGAACATCCATCTTCTTCTACATGTTCATTAGCTATTTCTATTGCTCTAGTAGAATTTATATGGCTTGTAGTGCCACTTCCAGAATCTGAACCTCCACTACCAGAATTGGTTCCTGATCCAGAGTTTCCATTATTGGAAGTACTATGTCCACCATTATTTGATCCACTGGAACTTGTTCCACTAGAACTTCCTCCATTGCTTGATCCACTTGAACTTGTTCCTGAGCTTCCGCCATTAGAACTAGATCCTGAACTAGCAACATTAGAATCAGAATTGGAACTAGGTTGAGCATTTGAAGAACTACCAGCACTGTTTGAATCAGTTGCTTGGGTGGTATTGTTTCCTAATCCATTACCTGTACTGGCAAGGGAATCTGCTGAAGGTGTAAATCCTGCAAGATCTGAAAATGCATTATCAGGGTTTGTTAATCCGTATGCTGTAACTCCTGCAGCAATACATAAGACAACAATTACGGATATAATTATATTTGCATGATCCATTCGATTCACCTCGGTTTGCTATTTTATAAATAACTCAAAAATCTCTTTAAATATAAGACTTTTTTTTTTAATTAATAAAATTTTTTTTAAAAAATGTAACCTTTAAAAGATTTTTTTAAAGGATTTTTTATTACATTAAATTTAAAAAATGATAAAATTTAGTGGTTAAAAATTTTATTAATATATTATTATAAGTATCTTTACTATTATAAAGATGTTGGTTATTTAAATTGAATAGAGCAAATTTAATATTATCATTTTTTCATTTTTTATTACTTAGTTTTTTCTTTTTCATTTTAAATACTAATCATAGGGCTTTTATACCAATAGATAAAACACTATTTTTTTTAAAAATTTTATTTTAAAATTATTAATCTTTAATTTTGTTTTTAATTTATAAATATCTAATATTTTTCTTATTAATTTTGTTTTAAGTTTCTTATAATTGGAATTTAATCAAATAATTTTAATTATCATATATAAACCTTTCTTTTTGGTTCAAAACATAAGTTTATTAATACTATTTATTTTAAAATAATAATTGTTAGTTTCTAAAATTTTTTAAAAAATAAGAGGTGACACATTTGAGCGAAAAAATAGTTATATCTCCTACATCACGTCAGGAAGGGCATGCCGAACTTGTCATGGAAGTCGATGATGAAGGGATAGTTACCAAAGGTAGATACTTAAGTATCACTCCTGTTAGAGGCTTAGAAAAGATGGTTGCTGGAAAACCACCAGAATCTGCGATAGTATTATGTCAAAGAATTTGTGGTGTTTGTCCAATTCCTCATACTCTAGCTTCAGCAGAAGCAATGGACGATTCATTAGATATACAAATTCCAGAAGCTGCAGCACAATTAAGAGAATTAACAATTTCTGCTTCTAATATAAACAGTCATGCAATACACCATTTCTTAGTTGCACCGGATATAGTTCCTGAAAATCTTTTTAAAGATGCAGTAAATTCTGTAGGTACAATCCGTAAAAATGCACAATATGTTGTAGATATGGTAGCTGGTGAAGGAATTCACCCTTCCGATGTAAGAGTCGGTGGTATGGCAAGAAATATTACAGAATTAGCACGTAAAAAATTATATGCTAGATTAAAAGCATTAGTCCCTGTTGTGGATGATCATGTTGATTTAATCGTAGGATTAGTTGAAGATGCTGATTTCCCAGAAGGTTTAGGTGCAATTGACCAACCTGTATTTGCAAGTAGTAATGGTTACGGTGACAGAGACTTCTTTGATCTTGAAAGATACAGAGAACTTACTCCAGAAGCATGGTATGATGACCCTGAATTAGGTAAAAAAGCATGTACATCCGTACCTTTATACGATGGTGTAAATGTAGAAACAGGTCCAAGAGCAAGAGCTGCTAAATTTGGCGGATATACCGGTAAAGGTGTCAAAGCTCAACATATAACCAGAGCTTACGAAATGAAAAACTATTTATCTAAAGCACTTAATCTTTTAGATGAATTAGATACTTCTGCAAACACCATGGCTGATTTTGACCCTAGAGGAACAGGAAAACTAGGTGTAGGTGTAATTGAAGCACCTAGAGGTACTGATATCCATATGGGAGTAGTTAAAGATGGAAGAATCCAATATTATAATGCTTTAGTTCCAACAACTTGGAATATTCCAACAATGGGACCAGCAACTGAAGGATTCCACTATCAATACGGAGCTCATGTTATTAGAGCATACGATCCATGTTTATCATGTGCTACCCACGTAATGGTAGTTGATGATGAAGATAAGAGCGTTATCAAAAATGACATGGTGAAAATTTAAACAACTAATTGAGGGAAATTATGCCTTATGAAGCAGAAAATCTGGTAGTTGGTTGCGGAAACCTATTATTTAAAGATGATGGTTTCGGACCTTATGTTATCAAAGCCTTAGAAGAACGTTTTAAGGATAAAGAAATGCCAGAAGAAACTATGTTTATTGATGCTGGAACTAGTGCAACACATTATATATTTTCATTACCTGATGAAAGATGGAAAAAAATTATTGTAATTGATGTTGTAGAGTTTGGGGCTGAACCAGGAACACTTAAATATTTTAGTCCTTTTGATATGCCTAAAGGAAAATATGAAAGTGCTCACAGTTGGCCAGTAGAAGAACCCCTTCAAGACTTAGCCGAAAAAATGGATGTTATAATTGTGGGCTGTCAACCAGGTGAAATTACTGCACCTGATGTTGTGATGGGCTTATCTGACCCTGTTGAAAAGGCTATTCCTGAAGCAGTTGAGATGATTTTAAAGAAATTATAAGAGGTATGAGGGTTTAGCAATGTCTTTTATAGAAAGAATTAAAAGGTTTTTAGGCATTGGCTCTAAACCGGATGAATCTAAAGATGATGAAGCTAAAAAAGAAGCTATTAAAGAAGAATCTAAAGAAGAAGCTAAAAAAGAAGCTGTAGTAACAGCTAAAAAAGAGGCTATAAAATCTGAGGAAGTTTCTGAAAAAGCTAAATCATCTGAGCCAAAGAAAGAGAAATCTTCAAAACAGGAGGATGGAAAAGTGGCTGATAAACCAAAAATAGGATATATTCACTTAAGTGGGTGTACTGGAGATGGAATGTCATTAACTGAAAATTATGATATTCTTGCAGACTTACTCACTGACATGGTGGACATCGTTTACGGACAAACTTTAGTTGATGTATGGGATATGCCAGAAATGGATTTAGCATTAGTTGAAGGTTCAGTCTGTTTACAAGATGAACACAGTTTAAAAGAAATTAAAGAAATAAGAGAAAAAGCAAACTTAGTATGTGCTTTTGGATCTTGTGCATTAACTGGATGTTTCACACGATACTCTCGTGGTGGACAACAAGGTAATCCAAAACATGAATCATTTGTACCAGTTGGAGATGTTGTAAAAGTAGATGTTGCATTACCAGGATGTCCTGCATCACCAGAAATTATAGCAAAAACTGTAGTAGCTTTAATTAATGGAGATATGGATTATTTACAACCTATGTTAGACATGGCAGCATGTAACCTTGCATGTGGTTGTGATTTACAAACTAATGTTGTAAATAAAGCTTTATGTACTGGTTGTGGAACTTGTGTAATGGCTTGTCCTACAAGAGCTCTCACAATGGTTGAAGGAAGACCAGCTCATGATAAAGATAGATGTGTAAAATGTGGTTCATGTTATACACACTGTCCAAGATCTTGGTTCCCTGAAGAGCAAATTAAAAAGGATTTAGGACTATAGGAGGATTTAAATATGGTATTAGGTACTTACAAAGATATAGTCACTGCTAGAGCTACAGATAAACAAATCCAAAAAGTCTCACAAGATGGTGGAATAGTTACAGCATTATTTACCTATGCATTAGATGAAGGTATTATTGAAGGTGCAGTTGTTGCAGGTAATACAGATACTCCATGGCAACCTGAACCAACAATAGCTATGAGTGCAGATGAAATTATTGCTGCTGCTGGAACTAAATACACATTTTCCCCAAATAATGCTGTTTTAAAAGAAGCAGTAAGACAATGTGGTATTGAAAAGTTAGGAACAGTTGCTACACCATGTGAAATAATGGGTCTTAGAAAAATGCAATCTTACCCATTTTCCACAAGATTCTTAGCAGATAAAATTAAACTTTTAATAGGTATTTTCTGTATGGAAAACTTTTCCTATGCATCTCTTCAAACTTTCGTTGAATCCAAATTAAATGGATCCATGGAATTAACTGATAAGATGGATATTGGTAAAGGAAAACTATGGATTGAAGATCCAAAAGGTAACAGCGGATTAAAATTAAAAGAAACACACGGATATGAACAAGCTGGATGTAACATATGTAAAGATTATGTTGCAGAATTAGCTGATGTATCTACTGGTTCTGTGGGATCTCCTGATGGATGGTCTACAGTATTATCTAGAACTGATGCAGGTAAAACTATATTTGATGCTGCTGTCGAAGCTGGAGTTATTGAAACTAAAGCTGTTGACGAAGGTAAATTTGGTAAACAAATGCTTGAAAAATTAGCAGGTCAAAAGAAAGATAAAGCTGCAAAAGAATCTCAAAGACGAATGGAATTAGGATTACCTGTACCTTGGTAATTTGATTTCCTAAAGGTAATTCATTTTTAATTAAATGAATTTACCATTTTTCTTTTTTTATACTTATTTTAAAATCTTTTTTCATAATTTATATTTTAGAAAATTTTTAATATTCCTAATTTTTAGTTAAAATAAAAATAGATAGTCTAATTAATTTTTTTTGGTGATAAAAATTTGGTGGATATATTTTATAAAAATTAAAAAAAGTAATTTTATTTAATTATTATTTTTTTTATAATGTAGTTACGTTACAACCATCTGGTTCTACTATAACTGTATGTTCTTTTTGAGCAACCCATGCACCTGATTTTTCTTTAAGTGCAGCATAAGGATAGATAGACATTGTTTGTGATAATTTTCTAAGTGATGCATGTGCTCTGTTTGGATTAAATTTTTCGGTTATCCATCTGCCTGAAAATGGTAAGTCATGATAATTATTTTCTATATAATCTATTACTTTTTGATCATGTTTTATTCTATAAGGTTTATTTTTTAAGAATGAATAAATATAAGAATTTGGAGTATCATTTACTAAACCAATTCCATCTGTAGCAAAAGGTTCTATTGCAATAGCTTGTCCTTCTTTTAATTTAGTTGTATCGTGGTTATTTATATTTGGTATTGATAATCCTGCATGTAAATTCCATTTTTCTAAACTATGTCCAGTTAAATTACTTACGGGGTTTAGTTTATAATCAGTTATTGCTTCTTCAACAGCTTGACCTATTTTACCTATTTCCACTCCTTCTCTAACTGTGCTTATTGCTGCTTCTAACCCTGCAGCTGATGCTTCGATTATGTCTTGATTTTTATTTAATGTTTCTTCATCAAATAAATCTTCTAAATTGTCTCCAGGAACCATTATTGTTACAGCAGAATCTGCTATATATCCATTTATTTCTGTACCCATATCTAATTTAACTAAGTCCCCTGTAACCATTTTATTTGTATCATTTATTGGGGATGTGTAATGAGCGGTGATTTCATTTATTGATACATTACATGGGAATGAGATTCCTGCACCTGCTTTTAATGTTTCACTTTCTACATAATTTACTAAGTCTAATATAGGTAAATCATTTTTAATAAGTTTTACAGCATTGTTTCTTATTTTTGATAATATTTTTCCTGCTTTTTCGTAGGATTCTATTTCATCTGATTCCATTTTTTCTCCTTCATATTTTTTATTAATTTTTTTTTATTAGTATATCTACTTTTTTTGGTTTTATCCTTTTCAAAATTTTTATATACTATTTATTTTATATTTATAATTAGTATTTATTAATTAATAATTATTTTACTTAATTAATAATTTGGAGGAAAAAATTTTATGATGGCTTCAAATTTTGCAATTCCTAATCAATTATTTATTTTGATTTTAGCGGTTATTTTAGTTATTGTTATTGTTTTAGTTGTTGTTCAGTGGAGAAAAGTTGCTGAATCTAAAAATACAATTAATTTAATGGAAAAAGAGATTGAACTTAAAAAAATTGCTATGGTTGAAAAAGATTTGGAAAACAAACGATTAATGGAAAATCCTGTTCAGTTACCTAAAGATCAACAAGAACATCTTACTCAAATCAGAACTTCTACTGATGATGTTAGAGGAAATGTTGGTTATTTACATAGTGAAATCAATGAAAGATTAGCTAGATTAGAGGCACAAACTGAGCAAAAGAAATTAGAAGAAATGCTTAAAGATATTGAACAAAAAGAAAAGAAGCTTTATAAAAAGTAAAACTTTATTAGGAGAGTATGTGAATGGATATTGTGGAAATTGTAGCTATTATTATTCTTATTCTTGCTATTGTAATTTTGCTTTATTATATTATTAGTGCTAAATCTAATGTTTTAGATAAAGTTAAGGATTATGTTCCTGCTTCTATGGATACAGGTGAACCTGAAACTATGCCTTCTGGTGCTTATGATAATGAAGAAGATAAGGTTTCTATGGGAGATAAAATTAAATATACTTTTAAGGATGTTCCTAGTTCTTTAAATAATTCTACTGATCTTTTTTCTAAAAAGTTAGATTCTTTTTTAGATGAAAAAAGTGAGGAGTTAATTGAGGATTGGTCTTTAGTTACTAAAGATGATTTAAGTGATCTTGAAGAAAGATGCGATACTGCTTGTGAAAGTATTGATGATTTAGAAAAAAGATTTAATGATTATCAAACCAACACTGATGATAATATTGCTGATTTAGATACTAGATTAAAGGCTTTAGAAGATTTAGATAAAGACTAAATCTTTTGCTTTATTTTTTTTAATTTATTATGCAAAACCTTTATATAGTATGTTAACATAATTATATATATCCAATTCTTATGGATTATGATATTTTTTTATAAGAATTTTTAACTCGTATAGCAGGGTGGGGTAGTCTGGTGATCCCGCGGGGCTCATAACCCCGAGAGCCCTAGTTCAAATCTAGGCCCTGCTACTTATTTTTATAAACAATTTTTTTATACAATACTATTTTTTAATTAGATTATTTTTTGGAAAGTTTTTTATATTAAAATTTGTTTATATTATATTTATATGGTGCAAGCTGAAGACAGCTGCTGGTTTATATTTTTTATAAACTAAGGAAACTCCGCCCATCATTACAGAACTACAATGTTGAAAAACATATGCTGAGAAGTATGACTCTGGAGCAGAAACGATACGTCTTTTAATGAATGACTATGATGTTTAACTGATTGACATTAAAAGGAACGGTGAAACGGCCAATCTGTAGGATGCAAGGGCAAAAAATGCTGATGACAACTGTATGAGGCAAGGTAGTCCGCTAAGATGAATGCTGATAAAACAGAAGGTGGGTTATTCTCGGCAGGCACCATTATTTTTTTCATTTTTTATTTTTTCTTTTTTTTACTTAATTTATAAACTTCATTTGATATTTTTAAAGTATAATAGAAAATTATTTATTCTAGTTTAAATTAATTACATATCAATTCATTTAAATGGAGGTGAAAAAAGTTGAAAAAAATTAATAGATTAACACTGATATTTCTAATAATCTTTATTGTAATGGTTAGTATTGCATCAGTAACTGCTGAAAACAATTTTAATGACAATTCTCTATCTTCTTCCTCATTATTAAGTAATGAAAATATAAGTCAAATGTCATCTAATAATATTACACTATTAGATTCAAACGATACAAATACAGTCAATAGTGTATTGTCAGCAAATCAAAATTCATCAGAAACTATTAATAATTTAGCTGCAACAAATTCATTAGGTGTAAATAAACCTACAACCACAATAAAAGTCTTAGATTCTAAAAATAGTAGTTCAGGAAATTATAGTGAAGAAGGATTTTTAATTTCTAATGCTACTGTTAAAATCTATGATTCCAACAATCAACTTGTTTATTCTGGTATAACTAATAATGATGGTACAATAACAACTAACTTATTGGATTATGGAAAGTACACTCTCAATGTGGAATATTCTACATATAATCCTATTATGAAAAATTTCACAGTGGATTCATTTAATACAGTAACCGATGTTCGTTTTATTCCTGATATCTGTTTATTAGTTTATTATGGTGCACATTCTGAAAAAGTAGATTATTTAATGAATATTTCTAAAAGAGTTTATTATATTAATACTTATCCTGATTTTGAATCTAATAAAGTTTGGTTGTTAGATTATGCAAATTATATACAGTTAGATATGTATGCAGCGGATACTTATCAATTTGATACAAATATTCTTGTTAATTCTCCAGCAAATAAAAATTATATGGTTTCATATACATTTGGAGTTTATAATTCTACACTTCTTAAAAAAATTGGAATCAATTTTGTTGGAGCTAATTCAAGTAATAATACTCCTAATACATTAGCAAATACATATATTGGATCTTATTTTCAAGCAAATGATATAACTGATATGGATGTTTTAGAAAAAAATATGGAAAACTATTATGCATATATATTATATTTATTAGGGGATAGTAATGTAAACCCTACTTTAAATTCTAGTAGAACCCCATTATTATCATCTAGTTTTGGAATATATCATCCTAGTCTTGGAAAATTATGTTCCACTCCTAATCAAACTTTAATTAATCAATGGATTTTAGAAGATTCTGGATATAATAGTGATGGTCAAGGAAGTCTTAACTGGATGACTAATGAATATGTAAAATGGCAAGATGTAAATTCTAATGTTCAAACATTATTTAATCAATTTGAATCTTGGTATAAAAATTATAATCCTAATTTGAATTCTTCTTATGTGATTATTGCAAGTTATTATCCTGGAGGAAATTTAGTTGATTCAATGATAAAAAAATATGAATCTCAAAACCGTAGTGTATTTAATCTTTATCAAAGTTCAACAAGTCCATCTATTGCTTCTTTACTAACAACTATTTATAATATATCTACTAAAGGTGTTAGCCTTGTTAATTCATTGTATTCATGGTCTATGGATTATGAAAATATGGGAAATGGCGGTGCAATTAGTGCGTATGCTCAAATGAATATCAATATTATAAGAGCTTTAAACGAAGTAAGTGAAACTAGTTATTTAAGTACTTATGGTCCACAAACAGAATGGACTTATGCAGTAACTATACCTAGTTTCGAAGGTGTTTATGGAGCTATTCTATGTAGTTATCTTGATGAAAATGGAACAGAAGTAGTCATAGATAGTGGTGTAAATAAATTAGTTGAAACTTCTCTTGGTTGGGTTAATCTTAAAGAAAAAAATAATACAAATAAAAAAATAGCTGTAGTATTATATGATTATCCACCAGGTAAAGGTGAAATTGGAGCATCATATTTAGATGTCTTCACTAGTGTACATGATTTATTAATACAATTATGTGATGCCGGTTATGATATTGGAATGAGTAAAGATCAAATTCCAAATGTAACAACATTATATACAATTATTTCAGAAATGGGAAATAAAGGTGTATGGGCTCAAGGTTTATTAAATCAGTATGTGGAAAAATATTATAATAATTTAACAGAAAATGGACAATTAATTGATTTTAATAAATATTTAACTTACTTTAATTCATTAAATAAAACTCTACAAGATAAATTAGTTGAATATTGGGGATCTAGTATAGGAAATGTAATGGTTTATAATAGTACTTATATTGTAATTCCTGGAATGTCTTTTGGTAATATATTCATAACATTTCAACCAAGTAGAGGATGGGAAAATGTAGAAGATTATCATAGTTCTTATCTTCCACCTTCACAACAATATGTTTCATTTTATAAATGGTTACAAAATGATTATAAAGCAGATGCTATAATCAATATGGGAACTCATGGAACTATTGAGTTTTTACCTGGACGATCTATAGGTCTTCAAGCTGATGATTGGACATTTGAATTGATGAGTATTCCAACTATTTATCCATATATAGTATCTAATCCTGGTGAAGCAATGGTTGCAAAAGATAGATTAGGTGCATTAGTTATTAGTCATATGACTCCTGCAACTGTTATATCTGAATTATATGGTAATTTAACTACATTAAATACTTATATTACAAATTATGAAACTGCAATTAAGAATAATGCTTCAGATTTAGCTTCTCAGTATGAAAAGTTAATACTTAATATGTCAAGCAGTCTTGGTTATACTCAACCTAGTGAAAATCAAAGTTTTATTACTTGGGTTGATGATTTACATGAACAACTTGAAGATTTATCTAATGATGTAGTAACATTAGGATTACATACTTTAGGTGTAGGTTTAACTGGTGATGAATTAATTCAAGAGGTAATAACTATTGTTGCTTCAAGAACTTCTATTTATGATGATATTTTGAGCATGCTTTATCCTAATCTTTCTAAATTAGGTTATTATTCTGTATTACATAACACTAATTATACTAAAGAAGTGGATATTATTCAAGGATGGCTTACTGAAGTCGTTACATATTTAGTTTCTGGTCAAGAAAATTTAAGCGATATTGCTACATTATGGAATATTTCTAAAGATTCAGATTTTTATAATTCTTTAGTTTTTGCTAATTTTACAATTACCAATTTAGTGAATAATTATGAATGGGAATCAATTATAAATGCTTTATCTGGAGGATATGTTCAACCAGGTTTAATGGCGGATCCTTCTTATTCAGATAGTTTACCTACTGGTACAAATGCTTATACTGTAGATACTACTAAAATGCCTTCTAAAGCTGCTTGGGAAACATCTAAAAATATAGCCAATAAACTATTAGTTGATTATTATGAAGCTCATGGTAAATTCCCTGAATTAGTTGGTTTAATTATATGGGGTACTGAGTTACTACGTACTGAAGGTATTGGTATAGGTGAATTCTTATATTTACTTGGTGTTACTCCAACTTGGTCTACAACTGGTACAGTTACTGGAATAGAACTTATTCCTTTAGATGAGTTAACTGTAACCTTATCTAATGGTACTGTATTAAATAGACCTCGTGTTGATGTTTATGCAAGTATTGTAACTAGTAATGTAAAATGGATAAGTCTTTTAGTAGGTGCTGTTGATTTAGTTTATAATAGTACACCTAATGAAGATGCTACTGTTAATATGGTTAAAAAGCATTATGCTGAAAATCCAACTTTAGATAGATTATTTGGTTTACCTGGTGCAGTTCTTGAAGGAACTGGAATGAGTGATTTTATACCTAATACAAATAAATGGCAAAATGATACTAATGTTAAATCCACTTTAGCAGATATTTATCTTTCAAGAGTATCTTACTCTTGGACTATTAAAGATGGTAAATTAGTTATTACTCAAAAAAGAGGGGATTATGAATATTTACTTAAAAATGTTGATATAATTACTCAAAATATAGATAGTACTTGGAGGTTCTTAGATTCTGATGATTATTATGATTGGTTTGGAGGAATGGTTGGAGCATCCAAGTATCTAGGTGGAAAAGCTGATACTTCTGTAGTTGATATTAGAAATAAAAATGATATTATCACCCGTACACTTTCAGAAGAGTTAGAGTTTGAGGTTCGTTCAGTTATATTAAATCCAAAAGTACAAGCTTCCTTACTTGGAGATAACCCTTCAGGCTGGCAAGCTTATGCTAAAAGATATGAATATATTTTTGGTTTTGAAACTGTAGCTGGTGGAAATTCAAATAGTAATTCTGGTGGCGGTTCTTCTACTGGTGGTTCTTCTAGTGGAACTGGTTCTAGTTTATTCTCTAATGGGGTTTATGATGCTTTAGCTCAGAATATTATTGGTATAAGTTCATCAGCTAATGCGGATTATAAAGCTGTTTCATTCCAAACTTCTGCTGCTTGGATGGTTTATTCTTATCAGAAAGGTTATTGGAAAGCAGATAAAACTACTTTAACTAAATTAGTTGATACATATGTTCAATCTGTTGTTCAATATGGATTTGCTTGTTGTCACCATACTTGTGCTAATTTAGAATTTAATAAAATGGTGATGCAGATGTCTTCTCTTTCACCAGAGACTAAACAGCAGTATTCTGATATGTATGAAGCAATGACAGGTAGTAATCAAGCTTGTTATTCTTCTAACGGGGGTAATACTAATCCTTCAAGTGGTGGAACTTCTAGTTCTGGCAGTCAAGGTGAGTCTGGTAGTTCATCTTCTGGATCTTCTGGTAGTTCTAGTACTGGTAGTGCTGGTTCTTCTTCAAGTGTTGGTACTTATGATCAGTCAAGTAGTTCGGATAGTAGTTCTAGTGATAGTTCAGGTTCTAATAGTAATAGTAACTCTCAACAAGATTCTAGTAAAGGTCAATCTTCTGATTCTGGATCTTCTAGTAAAGGTGATGCGTATGAAATGTCTACATCTTCATCTTCTTCCAATCAATCTAAAGGATCTATGCCAGTAGCGGTTATTGCTTGTATTCTTGTTTTATTAGCTATATTTGGATTTGGATATATTAGAGCTAAGAAAAATAATGATGATGATGATTATTAATCATTATTATTTTTTTATTTTATTTTTTTTTCAATCTTACTTTATTTTTTTAAGGTAAACTTTATTACTTACTTTTTATTATACTTTATATATACTCAATTTAGATTTATTTTAATAAATTTCATTTTATTAATTAATAATCATTGATGTATTAAGAAATTTGGGGCCTTTCTTTAAAATATTTAAAAATTTGGAATATAAGTAATTTTTTGGCTTCTTTTTTCATATAAAAGTAAAAAAATGGTGAAAAATAATGAAAGTAACAAAAGTTACATTAATTTTGGGAATATTAATAATATTTCTAACTATGGGTGTTGCTAGTGCTACTGATATAAATTCTAGTTCTAATAATATTGGAGATTCTAGTATTTCTGATATAAATATAGGAAATTCTGATATATCAACCAATACGATGGTTAGTACATCAAATAGTATCAATACACTTTCAGCATCTAATAGTTACAATATAACTGATGACTCATATTCAAATTATTTTAATGAGTCTGGAAATATAAAGTCATCTTCTGGAATAAGTTCTGGAGATACTATTAATATAGGAAATGTAAATGGTAAAAATTTTATTATAGATACTCCTTTAACTATAACAAACTTAAATTCAACAAGTGTTTTAGCTAATGGTTCTATTACTCTTTTATCTGGTAGTGATGGATCTACTATTTCAGGTTTAACCTTAATTTCAAATACTACTAATGGTATTAATGTTTATTCTTCTAACAATACTATAACAAACAATAATATTAAGATAACAGGAAATAATAGTTATGGTATCTATGCTGAAGGTGGAAATAATAATATTATTTCAAATAATATAATTTCAATGAATGGTATCAATTCATATACTTATGCTATTGATATTCAAGCTGCTTCTTATTTTGATGATCCAACAGGAACTGCAACTATAACTGGTTATAAAATTACTAATAATACAATTAATGGAATTGTAGATAGTAAATATTATGCTGGACTTTATGCTTCAGGTTTAATTAACAGTATAATTTCTAATAATAATATTAATATTTCTTCTAATTGTTTCGTTTATGGTATAGCTGTTTCTAATAATTGGGGATTAACTAATTCAACTGGTAATATCACTATAAGTAAAAATCAAATTTCAGCTAAAGGACAAATGATTTATTTAATTGAATCTTTTAAAAATACTGAAATGAATATTATGGATAATGATTTATCTGCAAATGGTAATGGTGTTTATGCTATAGCTGCATACTCAATTACAAATAGTAATATTAATAATAATTTAATCAATATTATTGGTGGAAACATTTCCTTATTAAATATTACTAATAATGATA
Organism: Methanobrevibacter acididurans; assembly: GCF_046197875.1. Lineage (NCBI taxonomy): Archaea > Methanobacteriati > Methanobacteriota > Methanobacteria > Methanobacteriales > Methanobacteriaceae > Methanobrevibacter > Methanobrevibacter acididurans. Next base: position 105,859 of record NZ_CP166991.1, read on the forward strand.
TTATAAAAAGTGGTAATACTGCAATTACATTAGTTGGGGATTCTACTGGAAATAATATTAATGATAATACTATTAAAGCAGTTGATACTTTTGCAATAAACCTTGAAGGTTCATCTAATAAAATAGATAATAATAATATTGTTTTAAATACAACAAAAGATTATACAAACTACATGTTAGCAGCTATTAATATAGTTTCTAATAATGCTATTGAAAATGTAACACTCACTAATAATAATATAAATTATGATAGTGCAGTAAAATATGTTTATGGGGTATATTTATCTGTTAATTATCCTTATACTGGAGAATTCACTTCATTTACAATAAACAATAATAAGATTACTGGTAAAGGTTATGAAAATATGATCTATGGTATTTATGCTGTAGGTTTAGATAATTCTAATATCTTAAACAATAATTTTAAGCTTGAAAATAATGGAATAACCTATGGAATAGCAGGAAACAATGTATATGGTTCAACTGTAATTCCAAGTAATGTTATAATTAGTAAAAATACAATTAATTCAAAAGGAATCATGAACTATTTAATTGGTTCTTTATTCATGATTAATAATTATACTATAACTGATAATGTTTTAATTGGTGAAGGTAAAGGTGTTTATGCAATTTCTGGATATGCACTTACAAACAGTACAATTAACAATAATGATATAACTGTTATTGGTGGAAATATTAGTAAAATAGCTTTAAATAGTTCAGATGCTATAAAAAGTGGAAATGCAGCTATTAAATTAATTTCTGGTTCTACTGGAAACTCTATTTCTGATAATTTAATTAATTCCACAAATGCAAATGGTATGGATATTGAAAGTTCATCTAATTCTATAAATGATAATGTTATTTTTATAAATAGTAATGATAGTATTGATGTAGGTAGTTATGGATCATCTAGTATAGCTGGTATTTATGCTTCTGAAGATGGATTAACTGATTTAAATATTAATAATAATGATATTTTATTATCCGGTAATGCAGATTATAACTATGGTATGAGTATAATAGCACCTTATCCCGCAACAAAAAATATAACTTCTATTAAAATCACAGACAATTCAATTTTAGCTAATGTAAATAGTAACTATATAGCCGGTATTTATACTAATGCAGTTAATAGTGAAATATCTAATAATCTCATTGATATTAATTCTAATAATTTTGTTTATGGTATAGCTACAGATCCATTTTATCCAAGTACTGGTGGTAACAATATTATAACCTATAATAATGTCACAGGAGAAGGTGTCGATGTACGTTTAATCGAAGTCACTTCTTCATCTAATGATACTATAGCTTATAATAATCTTAAAGCTAAAGGAAATGCTGTATATGGTGTAGCAGGCTACACTTTAGATGATAGTGTAATTGATCATAATAATATAACTTTAATTGGAGGAAATGGAAGCTTAGCTCAAAGTGGTGGAGACATGATTCCATCAGGTAATGCAGCAGTAATATTAATGGGTAACTCTACAAACTCATACATTACTAATAACACATTTAACACCAATCAAAAAATTTATATCAATCAAACTGGTGCAACAAACTTAACCGTATATAATAATACAAATAAATCAGCAAGTCTAAAAACATTTTTAGTTTGTAATAATCTGGTTGAAGTTTATGGTACTGGTCAAAATTTCACTGGTAAGTTAGTTGATGAGTTTGGTGATCCTATTGTTGGTCAGCATGTTGCTTTGAATTTAACTCGTTTAAGTGATGGTGCTAGTAAGATTTATGGTGTTACTACTGATCTTGCTGGTGAGTTCCAATTAGAAATTAATCTATTTGTAGGTAATTACACTGCTAGTGCTAGTTATAATGGATTTAGTAAAGATAATGTTACTTATTTACCTTCTAGTTCTAGTGTTGCTAGTATTCAAGTTATTACTAAAATTGATAATCGTACTAGTACTGTTTTAAGCAATAAGAATTTTACTGAAGTTTATGGTGCTAGTCAAAATTTCACAGGTACATTAAGTGATATTAATGGTAAATCTATCATTGGTCAGCATGTTGCTTTGAATTTAACTCGTTTAAGTGATGGTGCTAGTAAGATTTATTGGGTTACTACAGATGGTGCTGGTGAGTTCCAATTAGAAATTAACTTATTTGCAGGTGATTATACTTGTTTATCTAGTTATGCTGGTAATGGCCTATATCAACCTTCAACTAGTAGTTTAACTTCTATAATCGTAACTAAAGCATAAAACTTTAAACTTTTAGAAAATTGAATAAAAAGAAAAAATTTGGAGAAAATTATTATGGAAATATTCAGTATTTTAATGCAAGTGGGAATATTATCTGCTGTTTTGGTTTTTGGTATTAAGGTAGGTTTGGCTTCTGGTTTGGCTAATATTTCTAAGAAGTATCTTGCTGGTGTATGTATTGGTTATGGTGCTGGGGTTTTAATATTGTCTAAGGTGGCGTCTTATTATACAAGTCAGTTAACTAATTTGATTTATACTTATAATTCTGGATTTTTTATTATAATGGCTGCTATTATGATTGTGGCAGGTGTTTTAACTATTCGTGAGTATAAGGTGCATAATAAGAACACTACTGCTGCTACTTGTATGGTGGTTATTGCTCCTTGTCCATGTTGTTTTGGAGTTATAATTGCAACTATACTGTTACTTGCTCCAACTGTAAGTATTGGTGTCTTTATTTTAAGTGAATATGTTGCAGTTGCACTAGTTGCAACCATATTAATATCATATTTCGCATCTAATACAATAGTCAAGTTTATTAAAAAACCTTATCCAATTATTCTTGGAAACTTTGAATTATTCCTTGGAGTATACTTCCTATTATCCGCTATAGTTTTACCAAACATAGCAACTGCACTAAGTAAACAGTTTAGTGGAATTAACATCCAATCTTTCAATTCATTGTCCATGTTCATAGTCTTAGCACTAGTTTTAATAGTAATTGGATATTTCATGACTAAAAAATCTAGCTTACTAGACTAAAAAATAAAATAAAATAAGGAAATTTATGATGGATGGTCAAAAGTTTAAAATTTTTAAGCATAAACATTATAAAAAAAATGTTTAGTTTATTAATTGAAGAAAATTTTTCTTTAAAAATATATTTTTGGCCACTCATCTTCATGTTAAAAAAAATTTTAAAGGTGAAAATTAATGGTTTCAAGCATTCCTGGAAGTAGCTTTTTAACATCTGCTTTAGATGTTATTTCTCAAAGTTTACAGATTCCAGTTATTGTATTTTTATTATTATTTGCTGTTATTTCAGTTATAATATTGGGAGGTCTTATATCTGAGTATACTTCACGTAAGAAAGTTCCTATGAAAACTATGCGTGAATTGATATATAGTATTAGTGAATCTAGTACTATTGAAGAAATGAAAGAGGTTATTGCTTCTGCTAAAATTCCTAAATCTCAAAGAAGGGTTTTGGATAAGATTGCTTCTTCTAGTTCTTTGACTAAGGATTCTCGTGTTGCTTTGGCTCGTAAGTTTATAGAAAATGAAGAGGATAGAACAGCAAAATCTTTAGAAAAAACTGATATTATTACTCGTATTGGTCCTACTCTTGGTTTGATGGGTACTTTAATCCCTATGGGTCCTGGTCTTGCAGCTTTAAAAACAGGTGATGTTAATACTTTATCTCAAGCTATTATTGTAGCTTTTGATACTACTGTTGTTGGTATTGGTGCTGGTGCGATTGCTTACTTTGTTTCTAAGGTTAGAAGTCGTTGGTATGAGGAGTATTTATCTAATCTTGATGCTTTAGCTGATGTTGTCTTAGATAAGTTGAATCATTTAAAATCTTATGGAAAGTGATTTTTTTATGGTTCGTGAGACTAGTCGTAGACGACGTAAACATGAAGAAGAAGATCCAATGGCTGGTGTAGGTAATCTTGTTGATGCTATGCTAGTTATTGCTGTAGGTTTACTTGTTTTCCTTGTTATGAGTTGGAACATGCAAGATGTTGTTTTTAATGAGGATATGAGTCAAAGTCAAAAACAAGATGCTATGAATGCAATGCAGAAAGTAGCTCAGGTAGATCAAGGCCAACAATTAAACGACACACCTGATACCAGTAATGCAAGTGGTAAAGGTTATACTGAAATGGGTAAAGTGTATAAAGATCCTAGTTCGGGAAAATTAATAATGGTAGAAAGTACTCTACGAACATTATATTCTTAATATCTATTTTTTTTATTTTTACTTTTTTATTAAACATTATTTCTATTTTTCAGATGGATTTTTAAATTGATTTAATTAAAACTAAAGTCTATAATTTTTTATATCTAAGTTAAAACTATTATTTTAAAATAGGTTGTTTATGATATTATTCTTTTATAAACTTTTTTCACATATACTAAAGTATAAAATATACATTAAATAATAAAAATAGTGCAATTTAGTAAAATTAGAATTTAAATATAAATAAAATTAGGATTACTTTTAAATAAAATTAAAAAAATAAGAAAGTTGTAAAAAATGTTATTTATTAATAGCATCTTTTACTTTATCAAAAATTCCTTTTTTATAAGTTTTGATTTCTTCTCCACTTATATCAGCGAATTCTTTAAGTAAGTCTTTTTGAGCTTCATTAAGTTTTTGAGGAACAACTACTATTGCTGTAACATAAAGGTTTCCTTTCATGTCACGGTTCATTATTGGCATACCTTGTTCGCGGACTCTGAATACAGTTCCACTTTGTGTTCCTTCAGGTATTTTTAAATCTATTGCTCCATTAATTGTTGGAACTTCTACTGTTGCACCTAAACTTGCTTCAACAAAACTTATTTCTTTTTCGTAGTAAAGATTAGATCCATCTCTTTCAAATTTTTTGTTTGGTTTTACTCGGATTTGAACATATAAATCTCCAGATCCTCCACCAACTTCCCCTGCATTACCTTCACCAGATACTCTTAATCTGTTTCCAGTTTCAACTCCTGCAGGTACTTTGATATTAATGGTTTTACTTTCTTTAACAGTTCCTTTTCCATGACATTTGTGGCAAGGTTCTTCTATTATTTTACCAGTTCCATTACAATCTCTACATGGTCTTATATTTACCATTTGTCCTAAGATTGTTCTGTTTACTTGTTTTACTTGTCCAGTTCCGCCACAAGTTTGACAAGTTTTTGTATTAGTACCAGGTTCAGCTTTTTCTCCTTTACAACTTGGACAGGTAACATCATGTCTTATTGTTATATCTTTACTTAAACCACTTGCAGCTTCTTCTAGACTAATAGTTATATCAGTATAAATATCAGATCCTCTTTGAGGGCCTTGTCTATTTGATCTTGGTCTTCCTCCACCGAAACCGAACATGTCGAAGATATCTTCTACGTTAAATCCGCCTGATCCTCCGAAACCTTGGAATATATCATCAAAGTTTGCATTTCTGAATATATCTTCTTGTGAAAATCCATCCATTCCTGCATGACCGAACTTATCATATCTTTGTCGTTTATCTTCGTCTGATAAAACAGCATAAGCTTCACTTATCTCTTTGAATTTTTCTGTTGCATCTGGATCGTCACTGACATCTGGATGGTATTTCATTGCTAATTTTCGATAAGCTTTTTTAATTTCTTTGTCGGTAGAACCTTTGTCTACTCCAAGAATTTCATAGTAATCTCGCTTTTCTGCCATTTGTTCACCTTTTTCATGTATAAATACTGAACTATGATCTTAATTTTTAAAAAATGGAATAATAGTTCAAAATTAGAATTAATATTTTATTAAAATAAATTTTTGTTATTATAATATTATTTTTTATTATATAAATAATTTAAAATTATTTTTTGGTGGTGGTTTATTTTTTCTAATTTTGTTAAAAAAAAATAAGGTTAAGTTAAAAATTAATTTAACTTAGATTTTTTTTATTCTTTTTTATCATCATCTTTTACTTCATAGTCTGCATCGATAGTATCATCATTAGCATTGTTTTGGTCAGCTCCAGCATCTGCACCTTGAGCACCTTGTGCGCCTTGAGCTTCTTGTTGTGCTTGTTGAGCTGCTGCAGCTTCTTGATAAATCTTAGCACCTACATCTTGAACTTTTTTAGTTAATTCTTCAGTTTTATCTTTGATTGCTGCTATGTCGTCACCGCTAATTAATTCTCTTAATTCTGAAGTTAATTTTTCGATGTCAGATTTTTCTTCATCAGAGATTTTATCTTTTAAATCTTCTACTGTTTTTTCTGAAGTGTAAATCATGGAATCTGCATTGTTTCTGACTTCAATTTCTTCTTGTTTCTTTTTATCTTCGTCAGCATGCATTTCTGCTTCTTTAACCTTTTTATCAATATCGTCTTTAGATAATTTGTTTGGTGCAGATATTGTGATTGCTTGTTCTTTTCCAGTTCCCATATCTTTTGCAGTTACATTTAATATTCCATTTGCATCAATATCGAAGGTAACTTCAATTTGTGGCATTCCTCTTGGTGCTGCTGGTATTCCTATTAATTGGAATCTACCGAGAGTTGTGTTATCTGCAGCCATTGGTCTTTCACCTTGTAATACATGAATGTCTACACTTGTTTGGTTATCTGCTGCAGTTGAGAATATTTGGCTCTTTTTGGTTGGGATGGTTGTGTTTCTGTCAATAAGTTTTGTACTTACGGATCCTAATGTTTCAATACCTAAGGATAATGGGGTTACATCTAAAAGAACGAGGTCTTTTATTTCTCCAGCTAATACTCCTCCTTGAATTGCTGCTCCCATTGCTACACATTCCATTGGGTCAATTCCTCTTTCTACTGGTTGACCTATGAATTTTTCCACATATTTTTGAACTACAGGCATTCTTGTTGGTCCTCCTACGAGGATGATTTTATTGATGTCGTTTTTGTTCATTTTTGCATCGTCTAATGCTTGTTTCATAGGGTTTCCACATTTGTTAACAATTCCATTTACTAACTCTTCGAGTTTTGCTCTGGATAATGTGTTGATTAAGTTTTGTGGTTTTCCACTTCCATCTACACAGATGAATGGTAAGTTTATATCGGTTGTTAGTGTTGTGGATAATTCGATTTTTGCTTTTTCAGCTGCTTCTCTTAATCTTTGTACTGCTTGGTCGTCGTCCATTAAGTCGATTCCGCTTGATTTTTTGAATTCATCAGCTAAGTATTTCATGATTGCATTATCCATATCGGTACCACCGAGTTGGGTGTCTCCGCTTGTGGATTTTACTTCAAATACTCCTCCACCAAATTCCATAATGGTTACATCGAGGGTTCCTCCTCCTAAATCGAATACCATAATGTTTATATCGTCATCGGATTGTTTATCGATTCCGTATGCTAAACTTGCTGCTGTTGGTTCGTTTACAAGTCTTACTACATCTAATCCTGCAATTGTACCTGCATCTTTTGTTGCGGTTCTTTGGTTATCGTCAAAGTATGCTGGAACTGTGATTACTGCTTTTTCGATTGGTTCTCCTAAGAAACTTTCAGCATCTTTTTTGATTTTTTGTAGGATCATTGCGGAAATTTCTTGTGGGGTGTATTCTTTTCCGTTTGCTTTTACTTTTTTATTTGTACCCATACTTCTTTTAATTGCGCTTATTGTGTTTTCAGGGTTTGTAATTGCTTGTCTTCTAGCTGGTTCTCCAACTAATGTTTGTCCGTCTTCGGTGAATGCAACGTAGCTTGGGAAAGCTTTTCCGTATTGTGTTGCTCCTTCTGCTGATGGGATGATTGTTGGTTTTCCTCCTACGAGTACGGATGCTGCTGAGTTACTGGTACCTAAATCAATACCGATTATTTTTTCTTTTTTATTTTCTTCAGACATAGTTTGTCACCTTATTTTTTGTTATTTTTTATGAGTTTTTTATAATAATATTATAAATTTAATTTTTTTATTTTTGCTAAAATTTTTCAGATCTATTTTTTACATACATTAACTTTGGAATATTTGATTACTTTGTCTTTTAAGGTGTATCCTTTCATTAGTTCATCAATTATTTCATTGTTTTCGTATTCGTCACTATCTGTTACTAGTAGTGCTTCATGTTTGTATGGATCAAATTTTTCTCCTTTTGCAGGGATTACTTTTAATCCTTCTTTTTCTAAAACTTTAGTCATTTTTTTATAAATTAATTTTGTTGCTTCAATTGCATCTTCTTCGGTTTGTGAGTTTTCTGTTACTCTTTCTAAGTCTTCATAGCAATCTAGAAGGTTTGTTATTAATTCTTCGTTAGCATATTTTATTAATTCTGACTTTTGTTTTTCTGAAAATTTTTTGTAATTTTCGAAATCAGCTTGTTGTCTTAATGTTAATGATTTACAATCAGCTAATTCCTCTTCTTTCTTTTCAAGGTCTTCTTTAATTTTAGCTAATTCGTCTTTTTTAGATTTTTTGTTAATTTTTTTAGATTTTTTTTCATCTTTTTCTAGATTCTTTTTTTCTGATTTTTCAGTTGTTTTTTTAGAATCTTTTTCTTCTTTTTCATTAGCCATTTGTTCACCTTTATGAATAATTAAAGAGGGAGAAAGTGGATTTGTAACTCTATCTTTTTTTTCTCTTCATTGTTTGATAATAAGTTCCATTTTTTTTGAGATATTAATATTTTTTTGGGATAATATTTTTTTTTTAGGAGGTTGACTTATTTAATAATATTTTTTGAGAAATATATTAAAGTAACAAAAAGTTATCTTTCTCTATTACTATTATAGTAACAAAAAGTTATATAAAGGTTTCGGTTTTTTTCATCTTTTAATAACAAAAAGTTATATAAAGGATAATTTACTTAATATATAATTACTATGACAAACAATCCACAAAATTCACAAAACCAAAATAACCACATAGACCTTGAAGATGTGAGTATGGAAGACATCTTAGATGTAATGGGATGTAAAACTAGAAGAGACATAATCAATTTACTAAGAGATGAACCAAAATTTGTTAGTGAAATTTCACAAGAACTAAATATCGGACAAAAAGCTATCATAGAACACTTACGTGCAATGGAAGATATTGGAATATTAAACTCTTCATTTAAAAAAGTAGTAAGAGGAAGACCACGAAAATACTACGACATGCCAAACGATCTCACTGTAAACATACAAATCACACCAATAACAATACATGTCAACAACCCTGATGATATGTTAAATAAAAAACAATTACCATCAGGTGATGAATGGTCAAAACTCTTAGAATTAGAAAAAAAAATAGATCAAGGTCAATGGGAAGCTGTTGAAGAACTTAAAAGTTTAATAAGATTATATGATAATCTAAAAAGTCGAGCAGAATACATTTTAGAAAGAACTGCAGACGAACAAGATAATAGAAAAGATATCATAAAACCACACAAAACATATTTCTTCACAGAAAAATATTAAAAAAAAATTTAATTTTTTATTTTTTCACTTTTTTTTATAAGCTGCAACAATGGCCTGACCTAAAGAAACAGAACCATCACCAGCACAAGAATTTTTGTGTTGAATAAATTCAAAACCTGATTTTTCAATATAATTTTTAGTAGTTAAACTAATTAACTCATTATAAAATGTACCACCAGTAGCACCAATATATTTAACACCTTTTTCACTTGCAGCATCAACAGCAATTTTACTTAAACCTTCACTAACTGCAACTTGTCCAGCATAAGCAATTTCACTTTTTTCCACACCATCCTTAATTAAATCTATAACATTTTTTAAAATATTACCAGTATCTAATACAATGCGTTTATTAAGTTTTTTAAATCTAAGAGGAATATTATATTCACCTTTAGCAGGTATGGCTGCAGATTCTAATTTCATAGCAGCTTCACCCTCAAAATTCCGTTCACCACAAATATTTAATGCAGTTGAGATGGAATCCAATACTCTACCAGTACTACTAGTAATCCCAACATTTAAATTAGAATCTAATTGTTTGAAAAGAGTTTCAATCTCCATATCTCCATGAGGGAAATAATCAACATAACTTTCTTTTAATAATTTAATTACTTCATCTCTACTGAAACTTTCACAAGAATCTAATATACTAGCTAACATACGAACAGGATATTTAGCACATAAATCTCCACCTGGCATCTTTTGAGGCATTAAAGATCCTAATCTTTCAAAACTTTCAATATCTGTATAAAGTATTTCCCCTCCCCAAGCAGTTCCATCACTACCATAACCTACACCATCAGATGCAATAACAATCATTTCATCAATATCATTATCATTTGCTAAAGCAACTCCATGAGCATGATGATGTTGAACTTGCACTAATTCAGCATTATATTTTTCACTTAATTCTTTAGCTAATTTAGTTGTGAAAAATTGAGGATGCATATCACAAGCAATTATATCAAAATCATTAGTCTTTGTAATATTCATCATATTCTTTATAGCATCTTGTAAAAACAAGTAAGTTTTATATTTATTAGTATTACCAATATGTTGGGAAACATATGCTAAATTATTTTTAACTATAGTGAAAGTCACATCTAATTCAGGACCAAGAGCTAAAACATTTTTATTTAAAACTTTACCTTTTAAATCATATGGTTCAGGTGTGTAACCTCTAGAACGTCTAATAAAAGATAAGAAATCATTACGGTATCTTACAACAGAATCATCACAACGATTAACAATTCTTCGGTTATGAATTAAACTATAATCACTAATACCTTTTAAGTTTCCAAGAATTTCCTCATTACTTATCATCATAGGTTCACCTGGAACATTAGCAGATGTCATAATATATGCAGGTTCATCACTAAAATCAAATAAAAGATTATGTAAAGGAGAATAAGGTAACATCACCCCAATTGTATGTAAATTTGGAGCTACAGAATCTGCAAAATAATAATCTTTACTTTTTTTAAGCACTACAATAGGTCTTTCCTTAGATTTTAAAGTTATTTTTTCTTTTTGACTTATTTCAGTAAAAGTTAAACTTGTTTCTATATCAGGACTCATAACTGCGAAAGGTTGACTTTTTCTTCCAAGACGTTTTCTTAAGCGATTAACAACATCTTCATCTGTAACTTTACAAACTAAATGTGTTCCTCCAATACCTTTAATACTTAATATATTACCTTCATCTAATAATTTCACAGTATCATGTAAAGGGTGTTTTGAATTTAAATCATTATCATCTTTATCAAATAAACTTAATTTTGGACCACAATCAGGACAACACATTGCTTCTGCATGATATCTTCGATTTAAAGGATCCTTATACTCTTTTTCACATTTATCACATAATGGAAAATCATCCATAGTTGTTTTATCCCTATCATAAGGAAGATTTTCTATAACAGTAAAACGTGGACCGCAATCAGTACAAGCATTAAAAGGATGATGATATCTTCTATTATTTGGATCTCTTATTTCTTTCAAACAATTATCACAAATAGCTAAATCCGGAGGTATAACTGAAGCTCCAGAAAAATTATCCAAACTTTCATAAATTTTAAATTCATCATACTTGTCATTGTTTTTTAAGCATTGAGTTTTAATAGAATTTATTTTAGAAATAGGAGGTTTTTTATTTTCTAAATCATATAAAAATTGTTCAATATTCTTTTTTTCTCCCTGAAGTACTATTTCAACTACATTTCCTAAATTTCTAACATAACCTTTTAATTTTAATTCAGTTGCAACTCTGTAAACAAAAGGTCTAAATCCTACTCCTTGAACAATGCCCTGAACTAAAATCTTTGTACTTTCCATAATAATTGTTTCCTATTAAAAAATTAGTAAAAATAATTTTTTTTTATAAATATTAATAATAACTAATATATTATAAATAGTTAATAAAAATATAAGTCTTTATAAAATTAAAAAAATATTGGTGGATGAATTGAAAGAAACTCTAAAGAATCTTTTAGATGGTAAGATAACCATTGAAGAATGTGAAAACATTTTAAAAGCAGATAATATAATCGATATGGAAGGATTAATTAAATTCGATAGGGATAGGGAAGATCGTACAGGTTTTCCTGAAGCTGTTTATTCTAGTGGTAAAGATTATGAAGATTTAATAATTATAGCAAATAATTATTTTAAATCAGTTAAACCTAATGAAAAATCTTCCTTACTATTCACTCGTTTATCCAAATCAAGATTTGAATCTTTAAATGATGATTTAAGTGATTTGAAAGAAAAAGGTTTTAATTTAGATTATAATCCTAAAGCTAAAATTTTAAGAATTAATAATTATCCATTAAAAGATAAAATTAATCCAGATTATGGGAAGATTGGCATACTTACTGCAGGAACCTCAGATATTCCAGTTGCTGAAGAAGCAAAAATTGTAATTCAAGAAGGTGGTTGTGAAGTAATAAGTTCCTATGATGTAGGTGTTGCAGGTATTCATAGACTTTTACCTCAAATTAGTAAAATGGTAAAAGATAAAGTAAACTGTATTATAGCATGTGCCGGAATGGAAGGTGCACTACCTTCAGTTGTTGCTGGTTTAGTGGATGTGCCTGTTATTGCTGTTCCTACTAGTATAGGTTATGGTGTAAGTGATAATGGTAAAACAGCCCTATTTGCTATGCTTCAATCTTGTGCTCCTGGAATTGCTGTTGTAAATATTGATAATGGTTTTGGAGCAGGAGTTTTAGCTTTAACAATAGTTAAAAACCATTAAATTTAATAATTTAAAACAATTTACTCTTTTGATTAATAAAATTTTTTTAGTTGTGTTAAAAAATGATTTTTGAAAAATTCAATCCTGAAATTCATGATTATCATAAACTAGCTAGTTTAACTTATGATGTGGATTTTAGAACATATGAAAAAGTCTTTAAAAATAAAGATATTGCTCTTTTTGCCATAGAAGAAGAAATGATATTAACCTTTAAAAAAGATAATAATGAAAATTATTCTTTTTATGTTATTTTAGATGATCATCGTCAAATAATTGGTATGGTTAAGATTAGTAAAGGCGAAACTCATCATCTTATTCAAGATAGTTTATTTTTATTTAAAAACTTAAGATTTTCTGAAGCTTCTAAATTATCTTATATATCACTTTTAGATAGTTTGGTTTTATCAAAAGTTAATAATAATGATTTATACATTGGTGAAATTGCTATTAACCCCAAAAATCGAGGTCAAGGTTTAGGAAAATTAGTTATTAATAAAATAATTAAATATGCAAAAAATAAGGGTTATAAAAGAGTAGTGCTTGATGCCGATTTTAGAAATTTAGGTGCTTTAAAACTTTATGAATCATTAGGGTTTTCAGTATTTAATCAAAAGTCTTCAAAAATTTTAGATTCACAAAGAGGAATGTACAATTTAGAATATATTTTATAAAAAAGGAGTAATGAAGAAAAAAAATTTTAAATTGAAATATTTTTCATGATTTATTTTCTTCTTCTTTCAAATTCATCAAATACTTCATTTAAGTTTACTCCTTTATATGCTAGGAGTAATAAATTATGGAATATTAAATCAACAGATTCATAAACAAGGTTTTCATCATTTTTTGCAGCTAAAATAACTTCTGCTGCTTCTTCACCTACTTTTTCACAAATCTTATCAACAGCTTTTTTATCACTATCTTTCATAATATTAGATGTGTAAGAATCAATAGGATTGTCTCTTCTATCTTCTAGTACTTTGTATACTTCATTGATGATTGTTTCATCTGCCATTATTAAATCCTCCAAATTTTTATTTAATCTCTTTTTGTTTTTATTGTTTCAGTTAATGCAATTAATGGGTGTTGAGCGTCATCGATTATGTTTATATCATCAAATTTATAAATTCCTTGTGAATCTGCTGTTTTTTCCATTCCTAATCTTAAATCTTGACCTAAGTCAATAACGTATGAATCTATTTTATCGTATCCTAATTTTATAGATGCCACTGCTCTATGGTGTCCATCTACAAGAATCCATCGATTACCAGTTTTTACAACAATTGCAGGTTCTGCTAGTCCTCTTTCTAATTCATATATTCTTCCTTGTAATTCATCAGCATAGATTCTATCTTGGGTTGGTCTTAACTCATTAACTGGAACTTCTTTTCTTTTGAGTTTTGTTTTTATTCCATATAATTGTTCTAATGTTTCTTTAAAGTATTCTACCTTAGTAGGTGTGGAACGTTCTATATGTGATCTTACCATATCTGTATTGGTTATGATTCCTTTAACTTGTTTTTCATTGTTAACAACAGGTAATCTGGAAATACCATGTCTAAACATTACTCTTGAAGCATCATTAATAGACATATCATCTAATGCAACTACAACTTCATTAGACATTACTCCTTTAACTAATTCGGCCCAATCTTTAAGAAGTAAGTCATAAGCAGTAACTATACCTTGTATTACTCCATTATCATCAACAACTGGGAATCCATCGTGTCCAGTTTTTTTCATTATTTTAATTACATCAGCACTTGGAGTGTTAGGAGTTACAGTAATTACATTTTTAGTCATATAATCTTTTACTGTTGATTTTATTTTAGTTTCAGTACTTGTCATAAAATTTTATCCTCCTATAAATTCTATTTTCTTATTTTAATAAGTCATTTAAAATTTTAACAGTTTCCCCAGGATCTGCTTTACCTCGAGTTAATCTCATTACTTGACCCATTAAGAAATTAATTGAATTTTTCTGACCATTATTATAATCTTCAACTGCTTTTGGATTTTCATCAATTGCTTGTTTAGCAGCTTTAACTATTCCGTCTTCTTCAACCACACCTATTAATCCTAATTCTTCAGCTAAAACTTTTGGAGTTTTTTCTTCATTTGGCATTTTTTCAATAATTCTTTGCCCTGCTTTAGTTGTGATTTTTTTATTTTCAAGTAAGTTAAATAGTTCGATTAAGTCTTGGGATGTGATTTCACTTTCAACTAAATCAATTTTATTATAAGTTAATACTCTTTTAAGTTCATCTTTCATCCATAATGCAGCAAATTCTGGACTTATTTCTTTTACAACATTTTCATAAGTATCTGCTAAATCTATTTCAGAAGTTAATACTTTTGCAGATTCTTTATCAATACCATATTGTTTTTCGAATCTTTTTGCCTTGTTGTATGGTGTTTCAGGCATTATTTCAATTATATCGTTTATTTGTTTGTCAGATATTTGCATTGGAGGTAAATCTGGGTCAGGAATAAATCTGTAATCATCTGCATTTTCTTTGTCTCTCATTGATACTGTAATCATTTGAGTTTCTAAGTATGCTCTGGTTTCTTGTTTTATTTCTATTCCTCTTTTTGTAAGGTTTTTTTGTCTTACAACTTCAAATTTAAGTGCTTTGAAAGCTCCTTTGATGGAGTTGATGTTTTTCATTTCTACTCTGTTTCCTCCGTTTATGGAAACATTTACATCAGCTCTCATAGTACCTTCTCCACGTGCTCCTTTACTGTATTGTAGTACTCGTATTAATTCTTTTAAGAAGTTTCTTGCTTCTTCTGGAGATTTGATATCAGGTTCTGTTACAATTTCTATTAATGGAATTCCTGATCTGTTGAAGTCAACTGTTCCTCTGTCAGGTTTATATTGTCCTGGATCTTCTTCCATATGTATTTCTCTGATTCTAATACCATTTAATTCTCCTTCATATCCTATTGGGATACTTGTTCTTTGGTATCCACTGGATAAATCAGGGTAATCGTAATGTTTTCTCATAAAATAAGCTTGGTTTTGTTCTATTTTACAGTTAAGCATTAAAGATATCATTAAAGCATTTTTTATAGCTTTTTCATTTGTTGGGTAAGGTTTTGCTCCTGGTTGGTTTAAACATATTGGGCAAATATTTGTATTAGCTGGAGCTTCTTTATAATTAGTTTTACATTCACAAAAAAGTTTTGATTCAGTTTCTAATTGTACGTGAATTTCTAATCCACACATCATGTCTACATCAGATATAGTAATTCCTCCCATTGAATAATTTTTTTTAATATTAATGGAAATTTTTTTTATAAAAAATAGTAGTAAAAAATATTTTTATATTGATTCTTTTTTTTACTCTATAATATATATTGGTTAAGATTCTGTTTGAAATTATTAATAAATATTTTCTATATTATAATGTTTTTTTATTAATAGAAAAATAGAATTATTCTATTTGTACTTGTTTTTTAATGAATCTTTAATGTATCTTTTTATGTAAGGATTGAAATCTTTATTGTATTGACTTTTTTCAGATCCTAATTTATCTTTATTTGTAAAAGTTCCTTTTAATTTTCTTCCAGTCCATTGTACTTCTTCTTCTACTCTTTTACCATATTTTGTTCCGAACATTTTAAATAATGGGAATTTAGTTATTCCATTTGCTCCACTTAATATTAATATTCCAATATTTGCTAAGTTATCTACCCAAGTTCCACATATTATTTCTATTTTTGGGAAGTTTAATCTAATTGTTGAAACTACTTTAGCATAATATAAGGATGCTGGTTGTGAACTGTTAACATATACTGTTTCGGGGTGGGGATTTAGTGAATAAAATATAACTCTATCTATGTCATGTTCTTTCAGGTATTGAATTAAATAGTTAATGTCTTCAAATGTTTCCCCTAATCCTAAAATTATAGTTATGGCTTTTTTAAATCCTAAATCTCCAGCTTTATCTAACATATTACTTATATCGTTTAATGGTTTGCTTGGACATATTTCTTTTTGGAGTATGGGGTTTGCAGTTTCTACTGCTCCAGTTATTCCTTTAACTTCTTTTCCGTATTCTTCTAATTGGTCTGTTATTCCAGTGTTTAACCATACTCCTTCTCCAGTTATGTTGTATATATTTGAAGCTATTGATTTAATTTCGGATGTTGTAAATGATTTGTATCCTCCTGATAAAAATTCAATATTCCATCCTAATCGTTTACACATTTCTGCTTCTGCTAAAATATTATTAACTCTTCTTCGAGCTTTTTTAGGATCACTTATTTTATTTTTTTGGGTGCTCATATAACAGAATTTACAATCTCCTTTATCACACCACCATGATAGGAATATTGCTCTTTCTAAGCTAATTGTGTTTGAAAAATTTTTTAGTGTTAGTTTATTAGCTTTATTTATTTTTTCTAGTATTTCTGTGCTGTTTATTGTATTTTGTTCCATTTTATCCTTTGTTTATTTTTTTATTTTGAATTTTTTCTGTTTGTTTTTATTATGGGTTTTGTCTTTTAAATATCTAATTTTTCCATAAAGTTTATATATTATTAAAACATAGTTGTAGTATTGATATTTATTTGGTCATAGTATTTTTTTTGTTTTAAAATAGTTAAAACAAAACCTTTATATACAATAATTGTCCAAGTTAAATTGTATGTTCAAAATCTAATTTTTTTTATTTTGAGCAGAAAATTTTTATTGCATTCTGATTAAAGCATGGGTGTCTTATGCCATCGTAGCTCAGTAGGTAGAGCGTTCGGCTGTTAACCGATTGGTCACAGGTTCGAGCCCTGTCGATGGCGCTTTTTGGGCCCATAGCTTAGCCAGGTAGAGCGCCCGGCTCATAACCGGGCGGCCATGGGTTCGAACCCCATTGGGCCCATACCTAATCAAATGCATTTATATCTGCTTCGGTAGTGTAGTCCGGCCAATCATTTTGCCCTTTCGAGGCGAAGACTCGGGTTCGAATCCCGGCCGAAGCATTTAATTTAATATGATTTTATCAAGGGGAATGCCCTCTCCTTTCCGAAGCGGGGGTGCCCGAGCGGCCAAAGGGGACAGGCTTAGGACCTGTTGACGCAGGTCTACCAGGGTTCGAATCCCTGCTCCCGCATTAATCTATTAATTTTACTTATAATCAATTACTTTTACATATTTTATAATATGTTCAAATGCCGGGGTAGGGTAGGCGGTTATCCTACGGGACTGTGGATCCTGCGACTCGGGTTCGAATCTCGGCCCCGGCCCCATTTTTATAACTAATTTTACTAATTTTTCTATTCTTGTTTATTTAATCCAATTTTTAATTCAATAATATTTATTCTTATTATTAATTTTCAAATGCTTGGAAAAGTTCTTTTAATAGTCAAAATAAATTTATATATATTATTTTTAAATATTTATTAAATAATTTCAGATTATAGGATGTTGATTTTAATGGTTAAAAAAGGTTCTGCAGAAGAAAGAGACTTAGTTCATAGATTATGGAGTTTAGATTTTGCTGCAATGAGAGCACCAGCATCTGGAGGTGCTACAAAAAAGCCATTACCTGATGTTTTGGCAGGTAATTCAAAAATATATTTAGCTATTGAAGTTAAAACAACAACTAAAGATAAAATTTACATAGACTCTCCTCAAATAGATGCATTATGTGAATTTTCTAAAATTTTTGGAGCAACTCCATATATTGGAGTTAAATTTAAATATACTAAATGGTTATTTTTAGATCCAAAAACAACTGAAAGAACTAAAAGCAATAATTATAAAATAGAAAAAGATTTTGCTTTAGAAAAAGGTTTAGAACTTGATGAAATCACAGGTAAAGATAAGCAAATTAAATTTTAAACTTTTCATAAATTAAGTTTAAACATAAAGTTTAAATAATATTAATAACTAATTTTTATATACTGTAAGAATATTATTTCTTATGAATTTATATTTGGGGTTATAGTGTAACCTGGCATCATCTGGGACTCCAGTTGTCTTTGAAGAAAACGCGCAGTCTGATCAGTATGTGATTGATATGATGATCAATTGGAGTACTGAGACAAGAGAAATCCTAGGATCGGGGTTCAAATCCCTGTGACCCCACTTTTATATAACTATAATTATATGCTTTTTTTAGAATTTTTAATTAAATAAATTTAAAAATACTACTTTTAGGAGACTATTTTTAATGGAAAAAATTGGAAACATAATTTGTATTCATGGAAAGGATTTAGATTCTAATATTTATATTGTAGATGATATTATATTTGATACTGGAACTGGAGAAAATAAAGATTATTTGTTTTCCCAATTAAAAGAAGCAGGTGTTAATCCAGAAAATATTAAATTAATAGTTAACACTCATTGTCACTTTGATCATGTTGGAGGAAATAATTTTTTCCCTAATGCTAAAGTAGCAATACATCAAGATGATGCAGATTCACTAGAAAATTATAATAAAGAATTAACAGTTTGTAATCTTTTTGGTAGAACTATAACTAGACATGATGTAGATATAAGATTAAAAGAAGGAGATCATGTTGGAGATTTTGAAGTAATTCATACACCTGGTCATAGTCATGGTGGAATATGTTTATGGGATGGTGAAAATCTTATTTGTGGAGATACAGTCTTTGCAAATGGTGGTTATGGAAGACCTGATATTGGTGGAAATATTGATGAATTAAGAAAATCATTAAGAAAATTAAATAAATTAAATGTTAAATATTTATTCCCAGGTCATGGTCCATGGGTTAATAATGGTAAAAAACATATAGAATTATCTAATCAAGGAATTTGATTAGTTTTCATATATTATTTACTATTTTTATAAACTTAAAGCACTCTTTTTATTATCCATGAATTTTTTTTCAGCTTTTTTGAAGCAACCTCTTTTAACTAATATAGAAATTTTTTCTCCTCTAGCTAAAACTCTTCCAGGTTGAGGTATTTCTAATCCATCTTTAGTATAAATAGCAATTATTATACAATCTTTAGTCGGGGAAACTTCTTCTACTTTTTTACCCACTACTTTATCATTTAAAATGTTCATATCTAAGATTTCTGCACTACCTTCTCCAAATGATACTAAATCTGCTACATTAGGTCTAGTGATTAGTTTTTCTACAAATCCTGCAGCTGTTCTTTCTGGACTTATTACTTCATCTATTCCTACTTTTTTAAATGCTTCTTCGTGGTCTGGGTTACTTACACGTGCTATAATCTTCTTTTCATCATATTCTTTTGCTAATATACAAGATAATAAGTTAGCTTCATCGTTTCCTGTGGTTGCAACAAATATATCTGCTTCATCTATGTTTGCTTCTTCTAATGTTTTTGTATCAGTACCGCTTCCACAAATTATCATTGCATCTAGTTCCATTGCAGCATTGTTACATAATTTTTCATTATTTTCAATAATTGTTATATCATAACCATCATTGATTAAAAGATTTGCAAGTGAGAGTCCTACACGCCCTCCACCTAAAATTATCACATACATATTTTGTCATCCCATTTAATTTTTTTTAGAATAAGTTTTAATTAATTTATTAAATTTTTATCATCCATTTTAATTTTTCAGATTAATACTTTAATTTAATTAATATCTCAATTTTAATTTTTTTATTAAAATATCACTTATATTTTATTATAATTTATTAATCTTACTTCCTATTATATAAACTTATTTAAAGTTATATTTAATTTATTTATTTAGGCTTTTTTTAAATAGGGATGTGTTTTTATTATCCTTTTTTATTAAAAATAGATTTTAGGGTGTTTAAATTTTCTGTTTTAACCCTTTGTGAATTTGTCTATTTGCTCTTTTAAAAGATTCATAAATAGCTTTTAGAAGAACTAATACTGGTATTATTTCTAATCTACCAATCCACATATTTACAACTAATAAGTATTTTAATTCGCTTGGTAATAATGAGCATGAGGATCCTAACCATACTCCATTGTTACCTTGTGCAGATACAACATTAAATAATGATTGTAAAGGAGGATATCCATAAGCTAATAAAATTAACCAACTAATTGCAATAAATAGCATGAACAATGCGATATATGAACTGGATTCTTTAATTTCTTTATCTCCAATTGTTTTTCCACCAATCTTAGCATTGATAACTCTACCTTTCGGAGATAATAGATTCAATGTTGTTAAATTTATTCCTTTTAAAAAAGTTATAATACGTATTACTTTAATTGAACCTACAGTAGATCCAGATGATCCTCCTACAAGCATTAATATTATAATTACTAATAATGTGAAACCAGGCCATAATGTCATTACAGAAGAACTAGGTACATTTGCACCAGTTGTACTTATTGCTGATACTACCTGAAATACGATAATCATTGGATCCATATGACTTGTTAAATAAATTCCTATTGAAGAAATTATTATTAATACCATTATTGCTTGAAATTGCACATCCTGAATTATGGACTTTCCTTTACTTTTTATTGCCTTATAATGAACTGAGAAGTTAATTGATCCTATTATCATTATAATTATTGTTACTAAGTATATGGCATTACTATGGTATGCTCCAATATTCTCGTTTTTAATAGACATCCCTCCAGTGGAGATTGATGTGAATGTTGCATTTATTGAATCAAAAAGAGGCATACCAACTAATACATACATTATTATTCCAACAATAGTGTAAATAGAATACATTTCTAAGGTTTTATATAATGTGTTTACTACACTTGGTTTGATTCGATCGTCTCTTGCTTCTGATTCATAAAGTCTAGATGCAGCAGTACCATTCCGTATTAAAATTCCAATAAATATGATTACTACTCCTAATCCACCTAACCATTGTTCATAACTTCTTAAAAAAAGGATTGATTTAGGTAAAATTTCTACATCAGGAAAAATAGTTAATCCACTACCTGTCCAAGCAGACATATTCTCAAAAAAAGCATTTGTAAATGAGATGTCAATACACATCATCATTATTGCAGCACCAATAATTCCTGCCCATATCCAAGCCAAGGAGGATATTATCATTCCTTGTCGTAATCTAATTTTATCATAACAGGTAAACTTTCTATGTAAAACACTACCTAATAAAATAGAGATTAATGGAGGTATAATTAAATTTATATAAATATTTTCATGATAAATGAGAGCTATTATAATGGGGGCTAATAAAACAAGACCTAATCCTTGCATTATTATTCCAAGATAATGTGCACTTATTAAAATATCAGATTTATTTATATACTTCATTAATATTTTTTTATTTCTTCAATTATTTAAATTTTTATTGAAATATATATTTTTATTGAAATATTTATAAAAAAAAGTCGAATTTTATATGTATTTATAATATTGTTTTGTTTAAAAAATTAGTATTTAAATTAAATCATTTATTTATTAAAAAAATTTATAAAAAAAAATAAAAAAGTATTTTCCATAAAAAAACTTTTTTATAATTAAAACTTTAAAACAAAGTTAAAATTATATAAGTTAATATTTATGAAAAAAGGAGGTAGTTAAAAATTTATTCAACTACTTCTCCGAAAGCGAATTTTCGGCGGGTTGCATTAACTTTTATTTTTACTTCTTGACCAACTTCGGTTTCAGGAACAAATATGACAAATCCGTCAACTCTAGCAATTCCGTCTCCACTTTTACCTTGGTCTTCTATTTTAACATCGTACTCTGTTCCTACTTCTACAGGACAGGAGTATTCTTCTTGTTTATTGTAACTATCTTCAAACATTTATATTCACATCCGTTAATCAGTCAACACATTAAATGTTGCTTTTTAACATAATTAAATGCAATAAATGAGTAAAATAACATAAAAATTAATCTAATTTGCAACCAATCAAAATTTATTCACTAATATAAAATAATCTTAAAAAAATAATTCCTTCAAAAATTAAAATATAATTCATTAATAATTAAAATTAATTAATTTAGAAAAAGCTTATGATATATTCTCTACTTATGCATTAATTAATATTTAATTTTTTAAAGTATATAAACATTTGTTTTTTTAAGGTTCATAAACTAAATTTTCATAAAATCTTAAATATATTAAAAGTTAATACTTTATTAATAATTTTTTTATTAATCTTTTATGCAATAAATTTTAGGTTAGACAATGAAGTATAAATCTTATATATTCTTAGGTATTGGCTTATTAATCATGGTTGTGATGTTGTGGTTTATAGGTATTGATCAAGTGTTAAATGCTTTAAAAATTGCTAATATATATCATGTTATACTTGCTATACTTCTACAGTTTTTCACTTATTTCCTGTATACTTTTAGATGGGAAATAATTAATAAAGTAGCTGATAAAGATTTAGGTTTTAAAAAATTACTCCCTATGGTTTTAGTTAGCTTATCTGTTAATAATATTACTCCTAGTGGTCGAGGTGGGGGAGAACCTGTAAGAGCTTATCTTCTTACTAAAGAAGGTGGAGGACCTTTTTCTGAAACTTTCGCTACAGTTATTGCAGATAGAGCTTTAGATACATTCCCTTTTATTATATTAGCTATTATCACAATTGTTGCTTTAATAATGCATCTTACTTTAAATCCTATTATTGTAGTAGTTATGATAGCTGCAGTTATTGCAATTATTATTATTGTTTTTTTAATAGTCTATATGTCTATTAATGAAAATTTCGGGAATAAAATTATTAATTGGATTTCTAAATTAGCAATTAAAATTTTTAAGAAAAAAGATCCAGATAATATTAGAAAACAAGTTTCTGTAGCTATAAATGGTTTTCAAGATACAATGCGTAGTATGGTTAAGAATAAAAACATATTATATTATGCTCTACCTCTTTCATTTTTCATATGGTTTATAGAAATTTTAAGAGTGTATATTGTATTTTTAGCATTTGGTTGTTCTGTAACACCAGTCCTTATAGGTGAAGTCTTCATTGTAGCTTCTTTAATTGGAATGATTCCTGCATTACCTGGAGGTTTAGGTGCAGTCGATGGAGTTATGATTTTATTATATTCAAGTTCAGGTATTTCTCCCTCTATTAGTGCAGCAGCTACTGTTGTTGAAAGATTAATTTCATTTTGGATGACAACAATTATTGGATTTTTAGTTTTACCATTTTATGGTGAGGATGCTTTAAATAAAATTTCTTCGCTAATGTCAAGTGATGAAGAGGAAATAACTGAAGAATTAGATGAAGAAAATACTTTAAATGAAAAAGATGAATCTAATTCTAATGATTCTAAAGATTTGAGTAATAATGATTCATCTACTCCTAATTTGAATGATGATAATTAATTCATCATATACTCCTACTTTTTTTTAACACTTTTTTTATATTTTTATTTTTTCTATGAAAATTAAATAGAAAGCTTTATTTTATTTATAAATTATAAACTTTAATGATTGAATTATATCTTTACTAAAATTCATTTAGAAATTTAAATTTTTAAAATTTAATTACATTATTTTTTTAGTAAATTATAATTAAAATCTATCAATTTTGAAAAAAATCAATGGTGAAAAAATGGAAATAAATGGTGTAGATATTAAAGATACTTATGCAGAAGGTTTCGGAATTAAAGTTACAAGAATGTTAGTAACTGCAGCTACAAAAAAATTAGCTAAAATTGCTGTAACTGAAGCAACTGGATATGGAACTTCTGTTATTGGATGTCCTGCAGAAGCAGGAATTGATGGTTACGTACCTCCTGAAGAAACTCCTGATGGAAGACCTGGTTACACAATTATGATTTGTCAAGGTGGAAAGAAAGCTTTAGATCATGAATTAATGGAAAGAATCGGTATGGGAATTTTAACAGCACCTACTACTGCAGTATTTAACTGTCTTGAATCTGAAGATGTTTTAAAAACTGGTAATAAATTAAAATTCTTCGGTGATGGATTTGAAGAAGTAATAGATATTGATGGAAGAAAAATCCACTCTATCCCAATTATGTCTGGAGATTTCTTAGTAGAATCTGCTTTTGGATATAAAGAAGGTGTTGCTGGAGGAAACTTTTTCGTTTTAGCAAATAGTAAAATGAGTGCACTCGTAGCAACCGAAGCTGCTATTGATGCTATTCATAATGTTGAAGGAGTAATAACCCCATTCCCTGGCGGTATGGTTGCATCTGGTTCTAAAGTTGGATGTAATAATTATGAATTTTTAAACGCATCTACCAATGAAAAAATGTGTGTTACCTTAAAAGATAAAGTTGATAGTGATATTCCTGACGATGTTTATGGTGTAATGGAAGTCGTTATTGATGGTGTTGATGAAGATTCTGTTAGAGAAGCAATGAAACAAGGAATTAAAGCTGCTTGTAATGTTGATGGAGTTCTTCAAATCAGTGCAGGTAACTTTGGTGGAAATTTAGGTGCTTATAAAATAAATTTACAAGATTTATTCTAAATAAATCTTATAAATTCTCTTTTTTAAATTTTTTTTATATAAATTATAGTTTACAATTTTGTTCTTGTTAATCAAATATTTCTTGAGCTTGATTTTTAGTTAATTTAAGGATTTCATCATCACTTAAATCAATTCCCAAAATAATATTTTCATCAGATAATTTTTTCATCGCATTATCTATATCTTTAAATGTTTTTCCCGTCATATGGTGGGAGTGAATTCCTCCTACGGACTTGTAAAGATTTTTAATAGATTTTTTAGCAATTTCATTCTTTTCCAATATATTGTTGAATTTAGCATAATCTCCATTTTGAATTGAACCAATTTTCCGGATTAAAGGTTCTTTAATTCCAGGGAAATGATACTCAATATCTTCAAGATTACAATTATTATTCATAACTATTTTCATTTCATTTGAAATTTCTTCTACTGAATGTTTACATGTGATTTTAATTGATTTTGGAGACATAGCTGCATAATAAATATCGCTTCCTCCACTTGATTCAGGGGATACTACTTTGTTTGATCCTGCATTTTTTAATCTTTTAATATTTTCAGAGTAACTTGCTCTAGAAACAATCCATAATTCAGGTGCTATTTCTCTTGTAGTTAATACTATGAATAAATTGTTCACATCACTTCCAGTACATACTAACATTCCATTTGATTTCTCTAAACCAATTCTTTTCAATAAATTTGTGTCAGTTGCATCATCACACATTGTAATTATGTTTTCATCTTCATTTTCTTCATTTAATCTATCAATTATTTCCTTATTTTTTTCAATAATTAATACTTGCTGATTTCTTTTTTTAAGCTCATCTAAAACTACTTTACCTACTCTTCCGTATCCGCATAAAATATAATGATCTTTAAGATGACTTATTCTTTTTTTCATTTTCACACCGCTTCTAGCTTTTTCCATACCCTCAGTAATGACTGAGAATATTACACCGAATACATAAGCAATAATTGCAATTCCTGCAAAAGCTAAGGTCACTGCAAATATTCTCTGTAAAATTGTAGTAAGGATAATGTCTCCGTAACCTACTGTTGTTAAGGTTATACCTGTGAAATATAGTGCTTCCATTGGACTTAATTTCATTATGTATATTGAACCAATTTCTCCATATATTAAAATTGCAATGAATATGCCTATACCGTACTTAATTTTATTGGTGTCTATAAATTTTAATAGAGTTTTTATTAAACCATACCTTTCCATAAAATTTTCCCATTAACTTTTTTATAACTTAATTATTATTATATAAAAGATTAAATTAAATACTTTTCTTAATAAATATTATAGTTAATTATAAGAAAATAATTTCAGGTGGAATAAAATTTATGGATCCAATAGATATGCAGGTAACTGATCATAACTGTGAATATTTAGGTCTTTCTAGACTTTGTTTAATGGAGAATGCAGGTAAATCTTTATCTGATGAGGTTGCAACTTTATCTACTTTCACATTTTCTAAACCAGTTAAAATCGTTATTTTCACTGGTTCTGGGGGAAATGGTGGTGATGGTTTTGTTGCTGCTCGTCATTTACTAAATCGTGGTTTTAGTGTTGATTTATGTCTTTTAAAAAATGATGATGAAATCAAATTTCAGGATGCTCTTACTAATTTGAAAGTATTGCGTAATTTAAATCCTAGGGTTTCTCGTTTGAATATTAATTATTTAAAAGATTCTAGTGAAATAGATAAATTAGATATTGCCTTTAATAATAATTTTTCCGAATCTATTATTATAGATGGAATATTGGGGACTGGAATAAAGGGTAAGATACGTTCTAAAGAAAGACGAGCTATAGAAGTTATTAATAAATCAAATGCTTTAAAAGTTGCAATTGATGTTCCTTCTGGAATGAATCCGTTAACTGGTGAGGTTTTGGATGTTTGTGTTAAAGCTGATTATACTGTAGGTTTTCATAAAGTTAAAACTGGTCTAAAAATTGCTTCTGAAGATATTGTAGGTGGATTAATTACTTGTGATATTGGAATACCTCTTGAAGCAGAACTATTTGTTGGTGATGGAGATTTATTAAAACTTAAAAATAGGTCTAATAATTCTCATAAAGGAAATAATGGTAGTTTACTTATTATAGGGGGGAGTAAGGAATATTCTGGTGCTCCAGGATTAGCTGGAATTAGTGCTATAAGTAGTGGTGTTGATTTAGTTCATGTTGCAACTCCTGAATCTGCTGCTACTCCAATTAAATCTTATTCTCCAGATTTAATTGTCCATAGTTTAAAAGGAGATTATTTAAATTTAAATAATCAAGAAGAAATTTTAAATTTAGTTGAAGATGTTGATGCAGTTTTAATTGGTCCGGGGGCTAGTCAAAATGATGAAACTAAAAAATTATTTAATATTTTAGTTCATAAAATTAAAAAACCAATAGTTTTAGATGCAGATGCATTGAAATTAGTTAATCGGAAATTAATCTCTAAAAGAAATGATATTATATTAACTCCTCATAATAATGAATTTAAACAATTTTATCAAGATATTATTCATGAAGAAGGATTAACTTTTGATGATGTTAGTATGAGATTTGATAATTTAAACTATAAAACTGTTAATGATAAATTAACTTTTTTCCAATCTGTTACAAACTCAATTGAAGGAGTTACTGTAGTTAAAGGTGAATCTGATTTTATTTTCCAAGGATCTAAAGTTAAAATTAACACTACAGGTAATCCTGGAATGACTGTTGGAGGGACTGGTGATTGTTTAGCTGGTTTAACTAGTGGATTATTAGCTCAAGGTTTAAATGTTTTTGATTCAGCATCTCTTGCAACATTTTTAAATGGTAAAGCAGGAGATTTAGCCATGGATAAATATGGTTATGGTTTTGCTGCTTCTAATTTATCTGAATTTATTGGAAAGTTAATGGATGGAGTTTAATTGAATAATTATGTTGAAGGTGTATTTAAAAATAGGCCTAATCGTTTCATTGCTGAAGTTCTAATTAATAATGAATTAGTTAAAGCTCATGTTCCTAATACTGGTAGATGTAAAGAACTTTTAGTACCTGATGCTAAAGTTTTTCTTTTACCTAGTAATAATCCTAAAAGGAAAACTAAATATTCTCTTCATTTTGTTTTAAATAAAGGGGTGCTTGTGAGTTTATTTTCTCAACAAGCTAATGAAATTGTTTTTAATTCAATAAAACAAGGTATAGTTGGGGAACTTCAAGGTTATAATGTATTAGAAAGGGAAAAAACTATTGATAATTCCAGAATTGATATTTATTTAGGTAAATCTAAGGATGGAAATATTTTTGAGGATTGTTATGTTGAGGTTAAAGGTGTTACTTTAATTAAGGATGGTTTAGCCCAATTTCCTGATGCTCCAACAGAAAGGGGTAGGAAACATTTAAATGAGTTAATAGAACTTAAAAAAAGAGGGCATCGTGCTGCTGTTTTCTTTTTAATTCAACATCCCAAAGGTGATAAATTCAGACCGAATTGGGAAAATGATCCTGATTTTGCTAAAATTTTAAATAAAGCTTATTCTTCTGGAGTTGAAATTTTAGTTTATAAATGTGAAAATAGTTTAGATGGTATAACTATGCTTAATAAATCTTTAAGTTTTGATTTAAGTCTTTAATTCTATTTTATTTTATTATGTAGAAAATTTTTGAAAATTAGTTTTTCTTATTATATTTATTTTAATGACTTAGCTAAAAAAGTAGGAGTTTTTTTTAGAGTATAATATTTTAATTATTATATTCTAAAAAAAATTTTTTAAAATTTTTTATTGGTTTAATTTTTGGAAGTTTGCAGCTTGAATTCCGTGGTACTTAATCATACCTTCAACTTCTCTTTGGTCGGTTTCTTTATCTTCAAATGTGATTTGATCTACACTGTGTAAGCTGAAGTCAGATTCTCTTGTTAATGGGTGGATAGATCCTTTGAATAATTTCATTACGACTTTTCCACATACTCTTCTTTGCATATTATCAAATGCTTGATCTAAATCTTCTTTTAAAGGTTCTTGCCAGAGAGCTCCATATACTAAATCTGCATATAATGTACTCATATATTCTGCAAATCTTAATTCACTTGTAGTTAAAACTAATTCTTCTAATGCTTTGTGTGCATTGATTAATAATTTAGCTCCAGGAACTTCGTATATTTCTCTGCTTTTTAATCCAATCATTCTGTTTTCTATAGTGTCTACTCTTCCAACACCATTTTCTCCAGCTATTTTGTTAGCTTCTCTTATGATGTCGATTAATGGCATCATTTTGCCATTTATAGCTATAGGTATTCCTTCTTCGAATTCTATTGAAATCTTTTCTGGAGTGTCTTTTGCATCTTCAGATGAAGCGGTCCATGCATAAATGTTTTCAGGTGCTTCGTTTTTAGGGTCTTCAAGAATGTCTCCTTCTATTGATCTTCCCCAAATGTTTTCATCTACACTATATCTTTTATCTGAGGATAATGGGAGGTTGTGTTCTTTTGCATATTTTACTTCTTCGGTTCTTGTTAGGTTTAATTCTCTTATTGGTGCGATTATTTTATAATCTGACATTGCATTTATGATTGATTCGAATCTGAATTGATCATTTCCTTTTCCGGTACATCCGTGAGCTATTGCTACTGCACCTTCTTTATCTGCTACTTCGATTATTTTTAATGCTATAAGAGGTCTTGCTAATGCTGTACTTAATGGGTATCCTTCATATTCTGCATTTGCTTTTATTCCTTTAGAAATATAATCGTTTGCAAATTCTTCTTTTGCATCAATTATAT
This sequence comes from Methanobrevibacter acididurans, assembly GCF_046197875.1. Classification (NCBI taxonomy): domain Archaea; kingdom Methanobacteriati; phylum Methanobacteriota; class Methanobacteria; order Methanobacteriales; family Methanobacteriaceae; genus Methanobrevibacter; species Methanobrevibacter acididurans. Next base: position 135,621 of record NZ_CP166991.1, read on the forward strand.
AATGTTTACCTGTGTTTATGTTGTCTGCGGAGTTTTGAGATTTTTCTAATTCATCTTCAGGTTGTCCAACATCTACACATACAGTTATTACTTCGTAATTGTATTTTTCTTCTAATAATTTTACACATACAGTTGTGTCTAGTCCACCACTGAATGCTAATACTACTTTATCCATTTTATAATCACTTCTTAATCAATTTTTTATAAATTTTTGTAATAATTATATTATTATGATTTTTATTTTGTAATTTATATTATTTATAAGGTTTATATTGGATTTATAAAAATTGAGGATTTTTTTGAAAATTTTTAAAATTAGTAAGTTTTTTGCTATTTTTTTAGCAGAAGAAAAAGATTCTCTTAATTGATACTTTTTATTTTTTGGGGTAATTTATTTTATTTTTATTATTTAAAAGAATGGCATGTTTATATGAGTCTTTTTAATTTAAACTTTCTATTTGAGCGAAGATATTTTTTTTATCAATTAAGAGAATTCTTTTGTGAGATATAAAAACGTGAAAATTTTTATTCTCATATTTAGTAAATTGTATTTCATACTATATAAAGTTTAGGTATACCTAAATTATTAATTAAAAAAATAATAAAATTAAAGAACTTTAAATGAATCATTATCTTTACAATAATCAATTAAATCTTTATACACATTATCAAACTTCAAAGTACTACTATCTCCAATAATAATTAATTTACGTTTAGCACGAGTAATAGAAACATTTAAACGTCGAATATCATCTAAAAAACCAATATTATTATTCTTATTACTTCGCACTGTAGAAATTAAAACAATTTCTTTTTCACGTCCCTGAAAACCATCAACAGTTTTAACTTCAACAGGAATCAAATCCCTTAAAAATTCAACTTGATCCATATAAGGACTAATAACCCCAATATCCTCTGCACAATAACCTAAATCCAAATAATTACTAACAATAATATTAACAATATTTGCCTCAACTTTATTCAAAACAGATTTAGAATCATTCAAATGTATCTCCATATTCCTTTCAATTAAAGAAGTATCTAAAAATAAAAACGGATAATTAGGATTTTCAAAAAACTTATTAATATTATTAATCCTAACACTTAATTTCTTATTAAAATTTTTAGAAATATTATTAGAACCTAAAGAATTTTTATTTAAATCATTTAAAGAAATAGATTTCACAGAATCATCACTAAACAATTTATTATCATAAAATTCAATATTTGGAAAACTCATCAATTTTTCATTCATACGATATTGACAATTAAGAAGAGAAGACTTATGCTCATAAGAAATAATTAATTTTTCAAATAAGGTTTCCTGAAGCTTTCTAGATTTATTACTAATAATAGTAGGAGGTAATTGCTTATGATCTCCTGCTAAAACAAAACGTTTTGCCTTATTTATAGGAATTAAAACACTAGGAGTACTAGCTTGTGAAGCTTCATCAATAATAGCAACATCAAAAATAATCTCTTCAATATACTCTAAAGCTGCACTAGAATTAGTAGATAAAATCACATCACTATTTTTAATAATGTCCTTAATAATTTCATCTTCTAATAATTCACTTTCTTTATAGTATTCTTCAACTTCACGGTTAATTAAAATCCAATTAGCTAAAGATTTCATGATTTTAACATTAATACCTCTTGAAGATTTATTATTTTCAGCATTTTTAATAATCTCTTCATCACTAAAACCTCTCCTATACCGTGGGCTAGGTTTAGTAAAAGTGTCCCGTATTTTACATTTTTCATCAATGATTTTTTCAATCTTATCTTTTTTACTATTTAATGGGTGTTGCTCTGCCTTATAAGCTAATGAATATTTAATATTATGTTTAGATATTCTTTGTGGGTGGCCTAATCTTGTTAAATTTAAGGTTTCTTGACTTTCCCCTAATTTTTCTATTAAACCTTCAAGTAAATTATCAACACTTGTATTACTTTCACCAGTAGCTAATATTTTATGGTTTTGTTTCCATTCTTGATAAATTAATTCGTTTAATGTTCTTGTTTTCCCAGTTCCGAAAGGTCCATGTATTAAGAAGAAATCTTCTGAATTAATTGCATTATTTATTGCATCTTTTTGTGATGAATTCAATTTTTTATCTTTAAAATTTTTAATTTGAATTTTTTTGCTCTTTTTACTAGGGCTTTGTTTTTTTAATAAAAAATTTACTGCTTTTTTTCCATATGGACTTAAATTTTTTAAATTTTCTTCCATTCTTCTAAAATTCACATCACTAGCATATAAATTTATATCCACATGTTTTTTTATAGCCCATTGTGGGATATTGTTTAATGCTACTTTAATGAATCTTCCACCTTTCTCAGTTACTGTACCAGTTAGGTCACTTTTTAAGGGATTTCCTTTACTTATTAGTACTAAGTCACCTACATTGATTTCAGTATTTACTATTGGTTCTTTTCTACCATATTGAATTATATTATATCCTAATTCTTTCCCTAAATTTTTCCCTTTTAAATGATTGATGGCGATTCCTTTTTTTTCTCTTTGATGAGGTTTTAATCTCTTTATCATATTTCTCATTGCACTTATTTCGGCTTTTCTTTCATTATTTATAAGTTCTATGAGATTTGAAATATATTTTTTCAACAGAATCTACCTTCCATAAATTTTATTCATTATATCTACTATTCTATATTATTTTTCTTATTAAAATTATTATTTTAGATTATCTTATATACTATTTTTAATAAATTTTCATTTATAATAATTGTATTTATAAATATTATCTTATAAATGAACGAATTTAAATTTTAATAATAATTCTAAAAAAGAGGGTTTTAAAGAAAATGGAACAAACAGTAGCTTCACATAATTTAAAGGATAATGTAACTACTATAGAAAAATCATTATTTACTAATAATGATTATTTTTCCATAACTACATTATATTCAAAATCTCAAGGTTATGTTTCAGGCAATAAAAATCTTTTTGCAAACATGGATTATACTCCATTAACTAAATTTATTCTTAAAGAAACTCTTAAAGGTACTCCTTTAATTAAATTAGGTTCTGGAGATTTAAAAGTAATGATTATTGCAGGAGTTCATGGTAATGAATTGCCTCCTCAAAATGCGGCTTTAATGCTGATTAATAAATTGCAAAATCTTCATTTAAATGGAACAGTTTATATTATTCCATTTGCAGCCCCTGAAGCAACAATGTATAATATTAGAAATTATAATGGTCAAGACATTAACCGGTCTAGTATGATTAAAGGATCTTTAGGTAATTTAATAATTGATAAGATTAAAGATTTAGGAATTACTTATGTTGCAGATTTTCATTCTACTGCCCTTAATGCTAATCCTGGAAAAGAAGGTGTTTTTTGCACAATTAAACCATCTCCTAAAAGTTTTGATATAGCTTCATTTATTAGTGAAGATACTAATTCTTCTATAATTAACTATAATAATGCGGGGACAATGTTTAAAGGTGCTATTGAAGATGAATGTAATTTAATAGGTATTCCAGCTGTTACATGTGAAGTAATATCCTCTATAGGTCGTGTTAGTTTAGGTTCTACAAAGAGATCTTTAAATCAGATGATTAGTTTTTTAAAATATTGTAATATTCTTTAATAATAATTCTATTTTTAATTATTTTTCAAATGCTTACAAAATTATTATTTAGTATAATAATAGTAAAATTCACTTATAAAAGGTGATAAATTATTTCTTCATATAAAGCTCATACATTATTCGGATTAGTACTTTCTTTATTATATTTTCAAAACCCTTTAGCTATAGCTTTAGTAATTTTAGGTGCAAACTTTTCAGATTTTGATCATGATTTTAAAAGAAAAAATGTCTTTCTTTTAATGTTAACTGGTTTAATATTAACTATTGTAATGTATGCTTTTAATTTTCCTTATTATATAGGGTTAATCTTAATTTTATTAAGTTTAATATTTCTTTTATCAAACCATAGGGGATTTACACATTCTATTTTTGGAATAATAGTTTTATCTATACTCATATCTGCTATTGTTATTTGTGGGATGAATTTCATTATTTATTTCAGTATGTTTTCAAATTATATTACTTTTAAATTAGCTTTAGTTTTAATGATAATTTTATTAAGTGTTTTTGTTTTAAATAAAAGGGTTTTACCATTTTTTTTAGCTTTATTGATTTTATGCTTATTATTTATGCCGTGTACTAAGATTAGTTATGTTTTGATTTTTATTTCTTTAATTTTAGGATTTTTAAGTCATTTAATACTAGATTCATTTTCCTCTTCCGGAATAAGATTATTTAGACCATTTAGTAATCAGAAAGTTTATAAGAAATTTGGTATTACTTTAAGTATTCTGTTAATTATTTTATCCATTCCTCATTTGATTAACTTAAGCCATTTATTATTTTAAAAAAACTTTTAATATAATTCGTTTAAATAATCTTTTTTCCAGCTTTAACTTAAATTTTATCATTTTTTAAGTTTTTTGACTTATAATTTTTTAGTATTATTATTTTTAAACTTTTTTTATTAGTATTTTAATGATTTTAAGTGTTTTAATTCTTTTTTTTTGGAGCTTATTATCGAAACATTTATAATAAATAATCATGATAAATAGTATTAATATATTAGGAAAATTTTTAAAATATTAATTTTTCTAAAAAAATATTATTATTTAATAAAAATGTTTAAAAAAAATAGAGGATAATGGAGCTTTAATTCAATGTTTTTAACTAGAATTTATTATGCAATAGCTTACTTTTTTGTTTTAATATGGGAAATAATAAAAGCGGTTTTTGATGTAACTCTTCGTACATTAAAAGATGGAGAATATGATCCAATAATAGTTAATATTGAAACAGTACTTAAAAGACCTGTAGCTCAAACCATATTAGCTAATAGTATAACTTTAACTCCTGGAACTTTAACTGTAGATTTAGATTCAGAAGCACAAGTTTTAAAAGTAGCTATTATTAGTCCAAGAGAAAAAGAGGATATTATTCCATTCGAACCATATATTAAAGGAATGTTAGAATAAAGAAGAAGTATACATGGAAAAATCCCCTTTTTTCAAATTATATATAAAAATTTTTATTTAAATCATTATTAAAACTAAGTAAAAAAAATGTGATAGTGATGGATTTACTACTAATTTCAAAGATTTTCTTATTAATTGCCTTTTGTATTTTCACATTGGCAGCTTTAAGATTGGCTACTCATAAATCAACAACTATGGGTATAGTTGGAGTGGATGCTATAACAGTTTCTGTTTCAGTTATTCTTGTAGCTTTAGGTGGTATTTATGGGATTGGATTTTTTAGAGATATAGCTTTAGCTTTAGTTCTTTTAGGAATAGTTGGTACTATAGCTTTTGCAACTGTCAATAGAGGGGATTAAAATGATTACACCATCTATTCTAAATTTGATACAATCTTTATTGCTCATTATTGTAGCTATCATTACTATTATTGTTAGTATTGGTATTTTAAGATTAGATAAAGACATGGATAATGTAGTTTATGCAAGAATCCATATATTGGGTGTAATTGATATTGCCGCAGTGATTGCTTTTATATGCTTAGGAGATCCTTTATTAGGAGTATTATATTTCATCTTAGCCCCATTTGCAGCACATGCTATGGCTAATGGATATTTCCATGGTGAAGATAAAAAAAATAATAAAAACTTAGTTGAAGGTAATGAAAAGAAAGATGATAAAAAAGATTTTACTGAAGAGATGGAATCAACAGGTTTCTATAAAAATGTAAATGAATTTAAAGAATTTGATGATTCTGAAGATAAAATTTCAATTTCTACTCTAAAGATTACTGAGGATGAATAATTATGATTGAGTACGTAATAATGGTTATCATAGTATTAGGTGCTATAATTACCTTAATGCAAAAAGATTTACTCAAAGCAGCTGTTGTTAGTGGAATAACTGGATTATGTGTAGCTTTCTTATATGAAATTTTATTAGCTCCAGATGTTGCTTTAACCCAAGCTATTGTAGGAGCAGCAATTGTACCTGCATTTATAGCATTAGCAGTGAAAAAAACTAAAAGGACTGATGACTAATGATTATGGATGTTCAATTAGCATCATTATTTACTTCAGGTGCTTTAATCGTTATAGGTCTTTATGCAGCAATATTCTTAGATAATATAATTAAAAAGATTATAGGTTTAAGTTTTATAGAAGAAGGAGTCAACCTATTTCTAGTTGCTTTAGGTTATAAATTAGGTGGAATAGTTCCAATTTTCTTACCTGGAATGACAAAAAGTTCATTCTATGCAAATTCTGCTTATCCTTTACCTCAAGCTTTAGTTTTAACAAGTATTGTTATTGGGGCAAGTACATTAGCTGTAATGCTTGCATTAGTTATGGTATTATATAAAAAGCATCACACTTTAAGTACAAAAGCTATGTTAGGTGAAGATCATGAATGAATTAATTCCTTTAATAGTAATAATACCATTAATTTGTGCTTTATTATTAAATTTACTTCATGGAAAAAATAGAATATCTAGAATAATGGCTTTAATAGTTGCAATCGTAATCCCAATAATAGCTTTAGTTGCTTCAAATGGTTTACATTTCTTTGGAGGCCACACTCCATTAACATTTAACCCCACATTGTTAGAGTCTTTACCTGCAAGTTTACTTAGTTCACGGGTTATTCTTTTCCATCCAGCTATTACCTATAGTTTAGCAGGTTTAGAAAAAATATTCATTTTCATTCTTGGAATTGTAATCTTTTTATCTTTATTCACATATTTCAATAAATATAAAAAAGTATCTGGACCTTATTTATTCTTAATATTTATGGGAACAGCTGCAGTAAGTGCAATGTTATTAAGTGATGATATTTTTAATATGTACATATTTTTTGAAATTGCAGCATTAACACAAACAGGTATTATATTAGCTTCAAACACTGAAGGCAGTACGGAAACTGCATTAAAATATATGATATTAGGATCAATTGGAGGACCTATACTACTTTTAGGTATAGGATTTGTTTTAGGTGTAATTGGTAGTGTAAACATAACTGATATTGTTTATGCGATTCACACAGGTTATGTAAATCCTTACTCTCCAACATTACTAATTGGTTTTGCTATGATCTTTTTCGGTTGGTTATATGCATCAGGATTACCTCCATTCAACACAATAAAATCATTAATATACAGTAAAGGTACTCCAGAATCATCAGCAATACTTACAACTTTTTCAGTATTAACAATGGTTGCATTTGGATTAGTAATGTTTAGAATATTTGGATATTTATCTGTATATAAAATAACTATAATGTTATTTGCATTACTGGCTATGGTACTTGGTGTATCTATGGCTGTTGTCCAAACAGATTATAGGAAAATGTTAGGGTTTTTAGCAGTAGGTGAATTAGGTTTCATTGCTATCGGATTTGGAATAGGAACTAAATTATCTATGACTGCAGGACTTTTCCAAGCTTTTAATGATATAGTTATTACCTCATTATTATTCATTGGATTTGGTATAGTTTATTACTTAACTGGTACATCTGATACTCGTAAATTAGGTGGATTAATTTCATTAAACCCTAAAGTTAGTATAATGATATTACTCGGAGGTTTAGCATTAGCTGGTGTTCCTCCATTTAACGGATTCCAATCTAAATTAATGTTAGTTCAATCTGCATTAAATGCAGGATTCCCAGAAATAGCTATTATAATTGTTTTAGTTAGTATAGTGGTCTTTATGACATTTGTTAAAGCATTCCATTCAATTTATTTAAAACCTAAACCTAAAGATTTAAGTTTTGTGCATAAAGAAGTTCCAAGTTTAGCAATAGTGTCTATAGCTATATTATTAATAATATGTCTTGTAATAGGTCTTGATCCTAATTTAATAACATATAGCTTTGGACAATATTTAGGGGGCTTGATATAAGATGGCATTTTATGATTTATTATTAGATTCTCTTAAGGAGGTTAAAGGAAAAATTAAGAAAGATCCTTTAACTAGTGATAATGTTTCAGGTGCAACTGCAGGAGAATTAACTATTATATCAGTAACCTTACTTGCAGCATTGTTACTTACTCGTGTAAATTTACTTATTTCAATGGTTATTATTTTAATTTTAGCTGTTGCATTAGTTACTAATTTACCTTTAATCCCTAAAGTTATTAAGGAAGAAAATAATTCATTGGATACAATGCTGTTTTATGTTATTTTAACATTAGGAATTGTGGTTTGTCTTATTTATTGGGGTGTAGGCTATGTATGATAATATTAAAGAATTAATATTAGCAATTGTCACTGCTTTATTTGGTGTAACTTTATTTGATGCTCTTTTCAATTTAAAAAGTATCATTGCTCCTGGAATCAGTTTAATTTATAATGCTTTAGGTCCTAATATTGCTCCAAACATGGTTACTAATATAGTATTTGATTGGAGAGGTTATGATACTTTAGGTGAAGCATTAATTCTTGTTTCAGCTGTTTTAATTGTCTTATTAATATTTGGAAGAGGAAAATTAAAAGGTGATGAACAATGAGTGAAGGAAGTACAGTATTAAAATTACTAGCTTTTCCAATTTCAATCCTCACAATATGTTTAGGAGTAAACACTATATTAGGTGGACATATTACACCGGGTGGTGGTTTCCAAGGTGGAGCTATGATTGCTGGAGGAGTTATTTTAAGTCTCTTTGTTTATGGTTATGATAAAATTCCATTAGATTTTTCTCATGATTTTGTTTCAGCAGTTGAAAGTTTTGGAGCTTTAGCTTATATTGGTTTAGGATTAATAGGTTTAATATTTGCAGGTTCATTCTTGTATAATATTGGTTTTGATGCTTATAATCTAGTTCCAAATTTTATACAAACTATTTTCCATTACCCTGATGTGACTAATGCTGGAATCATTCCGTACTTAAATATAGTTGTTGGTTTAAAAGTTATGGTAGGTTTATCTGCTATTGCAATTGCATTTTATCAATTTAAAAGTTTTGAAGAAGAAGGGGATGAAGAATGATAATTATAGGACCAATTTTATTTGGATTAATAATCGGCTTAGTAATAGGTTCTAGAATTAGAACTGATGCTAAAGTTAATATTGGATTAACTGGAGGATCTATTCTCTTATTATTCATTGTTGCTATATTAATGGCATGGCAATTAGGAAATTTCCCATATTATTCTGATTTTCCTGTTGCAACTGGATTCGTATCAGCATTTATAGGTCTTATATTAGGTAAATTCTTATTTGGAAGATCTAAAGAAAATAGTTAAAAAAGATGATTGTTGATTAATAAAAAAATTTTAATTATTTTTATATTATCAAGAAAAGGATTTTTGATTTTATAAAAAAAATAATTTCAATATTATAATAATAATATTTATAAAAAGAAAAGTTTTAAAAAAAATAAAATTAGATTGGAAGTAAAAATCATGTATATAACAACTAATAAATGTGAAAGTCGAGCAGAATGTATTAAAAAGTGCCCGACAGAAGCTATTAGGTTAATTAAAGGAAATGCTTTTAGCTGTATTACATGTGGGACATGTCATGATGTCTGCCCTAATAATGCTATTTTCAAAAATAGTTATGGGGGTTATGTTGTAGATAGAGCTAAATGTAACGGTTGCGGAATATGTGAATATTCTTGTCCAGTTGAAAGTATACATATTGAAGATGGTGTTGTTAAAGGTATTTGTTCAATGTGTGGCTTATGTGGAGATGTTTGTGAATCAAGAATAGACGCATCTAATTTAATTGATGAAAACCGTTTAAGTTTTTTAAATTCTTTAAAATTAGCAATGCCTAATGTTTCTGATGTTAATGTACCTATTCAATCTAATAAAAGTGATAAAGAATTTGCTTCTAGAATTTGTATGGATACTGATTATGATAAATGTACATTATGTGGTAGATGTGAATATTACTGTCCAACAAATGCTATAAATGTTACAACACAACAACAAGGAATATGTACAGACTGTAAGATTTGTGAAGATATTTGCCCTACTGGAGCTATTAAAAATGGTATAGTTGATTCATCTGCCTGTACTTTGTGTTTAAATTGTTTAAATAATTGTCCAAGTAATTCAATTAGTATAGATGATTTTAAAGTTAATATTATTAAATTGAATCAAAAAATTAATGGTTCTATTATTTCATGTTTAAATTGTGGATTATGTGCAGATAATAATGAAAATGGTTCCCTGGTAAAGGTTGATGGAAATTTAAGATATGATCCATCATTAGATGTTTTATCTGATTTGTCAGTTGAAAATCATCAGTTAATGATGGCGGATTGTCCAGTTTCAACATTACATGAGACTAGTGATTATAAACTAGAAGGATATTGTGTGTCCTGTGGAAAATGTGTTGAAGTTTGTCAAAATGATGCACGTAGCGCTTCAGTTATAGAATGGGATGGTAAAGTTTCAGAAGATTGTATATCTTGTGGAATATGTGTTGAGGTATGTCCAAAAGATGCTATTACCTTGAAAAGAGGAACTATTGAAGTTGATTTAGATAAATGTATAATGTGTGAAACTTGTGGAATTCATTGTCCAAAAGATGCTATTCCAAAGCGAACAACAGTTAAAAAAGAAATAGCTGATGGATTCAATATGATTGATCAACAATTATGTATCAATTGTGGTTTATGTCAAGATATTTGTCCTGAAGATGCTATTATAGAAAAAGATGGTCATTTAGTTGTTAATGAAGATGATTGTATTTATTGTGGTGCATGTATGCATGTTTGCCCATCAAATGCTTTCCTCTTTGAAAGAAAATTCAAGGATGCTAAATAGTCCAGTACTAGGTGGAGTTTAAATGAAAGATTTACTTAAAGTATTCTTAGAAGGAGCTTACGGAAATATAAAGAAAATACTTTTTGCTTCAGATAGAGTAACTGATATGGATATGAGAAATGCTATCCTAAATGGTGAAGTAAAACCTACAGAAAAAGTATCTAAAGCTTGTATTGGATGTGGTGGTTGTGCAAATGTTTGTCCAACTGATGCAATAACTATGAAACCATTAAAAGAACCTGTTAAATTAGCTGAAGGATGGATTGTTACTGAAGTTCCAGAATTAAATCAAGAAAAATGTGTTGTTTGTTATTGGTGTCATGATTTTTGTCCAGTATATGCTTTATATGGAGAAGCTGGTGCTATACATCCGAATAATGTTGGTGAAAATGTTATTGATGTTGAAAATCTTATTAAAGAACCTTTTAAAATCCCAGCAGATAAACTTGCATTTATAGCACAATACATGTCTGATAAGTCTGTATTAAATAACCTTAAAAATAATAATCCTAAAAAAGAGGATAAAGAGGAGATAGAATGAGTCTTAAATCTTTTTCACGATCAAAATCTATTCATTTGATGTTATGTTATACTGGTGGATGTAATGGTTGTGATATTGAAATTGTGAATTGTGTTTTATCACCAAGATTTGATTTAGAACAGTATAATGTGTTTTTAACTTGGAATCCTCGTGAAGCTGATATATTAGTAGTTACAGGTCCTGTTACACATCATAATAGGAAACCTTTAGAAGAAATTTATGCTGCAGTTCCTGAACCTAAAATTGTTGTAGCTGCAGGTAGTTGTGCATTGATGGGTGGAGTTTATAAAAATATTCATGGAGATATACCTTCTGAAGAGATTGATGGTCCAGTTGAAAATATAATTCCTGTGGATGCTAAAGTTCCAGGTTGTGCCTGCAGACCTCAAGATGTTATTGCAGGAGTTGTGTCAGTTCTACCTAAATTGTTAGATGCTGATTAATAAAAATGAGATTTAATTTATAAAAATATTATGTTTATAAAAATTTTAATAATTCAAAAATTTAAGATGATTTAAAAATAAGGTGTGAGATAATGGAAGAGAAAAGAGCTAAAAAGGAGGAAGTAATAGAAACTGAAATCCAAATGGGTACAGTTCATCCTGCTGCTTTAGAACCTTATAGAGTTAGATTTTTTGTGGAAGATGAAATTATTAAAGATGCGGAAATAACTGTTGGTGTTAATCATCGGGGTGTTGAACGTATTATGGAAGGTCTTCCTGTAGAGAAAGCTAATGCTCTTACTGAAAAAATTTGTGGAATTTGTTCTAATTCCCATGTCTGGAATTCTGTTAGAACTGCTGAAAAGGGATTAGAAGTTGATGTTCCGGATAGAGCAGTTTATATTAGAGTTATTATGGGGGAATTAGAAAGATTACATAGTCACTTCCTTTATTTAGCTCATGGTTGTGAAGTTTTAGGTCATGAAACTTTTTCTATGAGAGTTTTCTATATGAGAGAAACTATTATGGAACTCTTAAGTATGATTGGTGGAAATCGTGTTCAGTATGGTTGTGCTATTATAGGTGGTGTGAGACCTAGATGTGAGCTTGATGAAAATCGTATACAAAGATTGATTGATGGGATGAATAAAACAGAAGAAGCTCTCACAAATTTTGCTGATAGATTCCTTCATGATACTATGGTTATGTCAAGAATCACTGGTGTTGGTGTTCTTCCTCAAGAACAAGCTATTAAACTTGCAGTTTCTGGACCAACTCTTAGGGCTACTGGTGTTAAATCTGATTTAAGAACTGGTATGTATGAGTATGAGAATTTTGATTATGATCTTATAACTCAACCTGATGGTGATGTTAAATCTAATCTTTTAATGAGAGTTTTAGAATCATTTGAATCTATTAAAATTATTCGCCAAGCGGTTAAAAATCTTCCTTCTGGTTCTATTTCTAATAGGTCTTGGGAAATGTTTGATTGTGATATTATTGAATCTCATATTGAGGTTCCACGTGGGGATTTATATGATTCTTTTGCAATTGAAGATGGTAGAATTAGAAGTTGTTTAATTAGAACTCCTAGTTTAGCTAATATTGGTGCTATGCAATATGCATGTATTGGTGATTCTATTACTGATGGTCAATTATGTATAGTTCAATGTGATCCATGTTTCACTTGTACTGATCGTGCTGTAGAAATTATTCAACTTGATAAAAATGATAAAAAAATAATGAGGAAATAGGAAAATGTCATTCATTCCAATTATATATTCAGTTTTAGCAGTGTTAGGTACTTTGGTTGTTGCTGTGTTTGTAGGGACTCTTCTTCCAGGTTTTGAAAGAAAGTATGTTCAGGCTAGAATTCAGCAAAGAATTGGGCCAAATTTTGCTAGTCCAGGTTTATTTTCAACTATTAAATTCTTTTTCAAGAAAAATTTGAAAATTAATTCACCTGTTCCTAGTTTATATAAGGCTTTACCAGTTGTTTGTTTCATTGCAGTGTTTTTATTGTTTTTAACTTTAACTCCACAAAATTATCAATTTTTAGCTTTTGCTAGTTTGATTGCTATTGTTGGATTTTTAAAGATTGATGAAATTTGTTATGTATTAATGGGTTCTTTGTCTAAGTCTGTTATGTCTGGTAATATGCCTTTCCCAGATCATGCTAAAGGTGGAGCTAGAACTGATACTAATGTTAGTTTTTTAGAAGATATAAGTTCTAATAGATCTTTAAGAATGATTGCTTTTGGTTCTTTTCCATTGTATTTATCTTTATTTGTTCCTGTAGTTTTATCTGGTAGTATTTATCTTAATGATATAGTGACTATGCAACAAATTTCTGGTCCGTTCTTATTTACTGTTCCAGGTTTTATTGGTGCTATAGTATTCTTGATTGGTTATATTATCTTATTAAATGAGTATCCTTTTAATATTGTCCATGCTGAAGCGGATGTTATTCAAGGGCCATATATGGAATTTGCTGCTGATTCAAGAGCTTTTATTTATTTAACTAAAGGATTTTTAATGTTTGCTCTAGCTAGTATTTTTTGTGTACTATTTTTAGGTATTACACCTAATATTCTATCTTGGGGTATTCTTGTTAATATTGTGGTTGCTTTTATTTTCCCAGTTATTGTTGGGATTTTAAGTGCATTCTCTCCAGTATTTACTTTTAGACAATTTTATCCAGTTGTTATTGCTAGCTCTTTACTTGGAGTTTTAGCTATTGTTGTAGGAATGTTTTAATATTTATTATTTTATTTTAGGTGACTTTGAATGAAAATTGTTATGAGACCTTATCATATGTTAAGTCTTGGGGGATATATTGTTGAAACACATTTTCCTTATCGGAATCTTATAATTGTTAATAAAACTGCTGAACCTATTAAAATTGAGGTCCCTGTTTTAGATGAAAGTTGGATTGATGAACATAGGGCTTTAGGTTTAGAAGTTATTCCTGTTAGGGATGAAGATAATTATTTAGCTATGTTTAAAAAAGCACATGCTGATTTAGATAAGTTTATGGAAACAGTGGATATTGACGTTGAGTTAATTTAAATACTTTTTCCATTTTTTTTAATTTTATTTTTTATATTTTTTTATATAATGAATTACATATTATTTTTTATATTATTTTTATATGCTAGTGATTTAAAATGACAGATTTAGCTTTAAGTATTCAAACTTTAGAAAAAAAAGGTGTTCTAGATGATATTACTGAAATTTTTTCTTCACATAATCTGAATATTTCTTATGCTCATATTTATATTGAGAAAAATGATTATGGTTCTATTAATGTGGAATTGGAAAATGTTGAGGATGTTGATGAATTACTTGATGATTTGAATAATTCTCCTTTAGTTAAAAAGGTTGAAGTAAGAGGATCCTTGATGGATGTTTATGGTAAACGTATTTTAATTTTTGGTGGGGGTGCTCAAGTTTCTCAAGTTGCTTTAGGTGCTATTACTGAAGCTGATCGTCATAATATTCGTGGTGAAAGAATTAGTGTGGATACTATTCCTTTAGTTGGTGAAGATAATATCTCTGAAGCTGTAGATGCTTTATCTATTACTCCTAGAGTTAATGCTTTAGTTTTAGCTGGTTCTTTAATGGGTGGTGAAATCACTAAAGCTGTTCGTAGGGTTAAGAAAGAGTTTGGCTTATTAGTTATTAGTCTTAATATGCCTGGTAGCGCTGCTAAAGAAGCAGATTTAATTGTAACTGACCCTATTCAAGCTGGTGTAATGGCTGTTATGGCTGTTGCTAATACTGCTGTTTTTGATGTTGATAAATTAGATAATAAAAAGTACTAATTTTTTTTAATTTTTTTATTCTAAACTAATTTTTCAATCAATTTTTCTTTCCATTAAATAGATTATACCTTAAATTAAAATACTTGTAATCTGATTAATACTATTTTTATCAAAGTTTTCTTTAAGAATTTACAAGCACTAAACTACAATTTCTAATAAATATAACATTACCTACATCAAGCAGAAAAAACTTATAAAAATTTTTTCATAGAATCTTTTTCTGTAATTTCCCGATAAAATTTACAAGGATTACCAAATGCTACACAATTCGGAGGAATATCTTTAATCACAACACTTCCCGCACCAATAACAGCACCCTCTCCAATAGTAACATCACCAACAACAGTACTACTCCCACCAATCCACACATTATCTCCAATATTAATTTTAGTACCATACTCTAAATTAACAATTTTACCATCTTTTTCAAACACTCTCTCAGAAGCTGGAAGAGGATGACTACCCGCAAGTAAACTAACATTAGGAGCAATCATTACTCTATCTCCAATATTTACTTCCCCATCATCTAAGATTGTGAAATTAAAATTAGCATAGAAATCATCTCCAATAAATATGTTTTTCCCATAATTAAATTGGATAGGTCCTTGCATATAGAAATCTTTTCCAATAGAACCTAAAAATTCTTCTAAAATTTCATATCTTCTATCATCATAATCATCTAAAGAATTGTATTCTTGACATAAAATATGAGTCCTATGTCTAATTTCCCCTAAGTCAGGAGTTCTAGGATAATATAATTTTCCTGCAAGTGTTTCTCTATTATTCATAAAAATCACAAAAATTTCCTTTTAAAAACATTTTAAAACTTTCACTGTAATTAGCTAAAAAAATAGGTTTGTTTTGTCAAAAAAATATAAAAAAATAGTAAATAAAAAATTTTTATTCAACAGGACTCTTTTCTAACTTGATAAATTCATCTAAAGCTTCTCTAGTTGTACCTACAACAATACGATACCAAGAGTTTTCACCCTCAGTTGAAACCTTTTCAACTTTTCCACGGGCAATAACTTTTTCACCTTCTAAAACTTCACCAGCATAAGTATGGGTGAAACTAGCAAGGCCAGTAATATTAACATCAACACCATCAATAAGTTCAACATTATCAATATCATAAACTGCAGGATTATCAAAAGATTCTAAAGCATTAGTAATAGTACAAGTAATAGTAGATTTTCCTAATGGTTCAAAAACAGTATCCCCATAATAACCACTAATCTCATCATAATTACGAGTAGCTAAAATATCGAATAAAGTACCATCAATAACTCCCCGATTACTTTTACGATTCTCATACCAACAAAATTCATCTTTACTTAAACTATCATCTTTAATACGTTTATTAAAAACCCGTTGGAAGAAATCATTCCCAATACTATTTAAAGTAACCTTCTTACTTAAATCAGGAATTTCAACTTCTTGATCCTTATTTTTTTTATAAGCTTCAACAGCTTTCCTATGATTTCCAAGACCATAAACAACAAAATCTAAATCAGATGTTCCTTTTTTCTGTAAATTTGGACAAATTGAACCAGAAATTCCTAAATCATCATAACTTATCCCAGCTTCATAATGGAAAAAATCAGATAAATCAATTAATTTATAATATAATTTTTCTTCGTCACTTAAAGAATCAATGTTTTTATCTTTAAATTTAGGAACATATTCTTCTCTAATTTCTTTTAATCTTTCTTCAGGTTTTATAATTTCAGCAACTTTATTTAATGGTACTCCCATCATATCTTCAACTTTAGTTACTTCATCATAAAAAAGATATTCTGGAAAATTTTCTTTTAGATAATTATATGCTCCTTTTGAGTCTACTTTAGAATAATGTTTACCATTTTTTTCACGATCACCCTTAGGATCTGGTATGTATCTTAAAAAACTAATAAAACGGTTAGTAGGATGCACATAATTTGTTGAAGCAAAAAATAGGTCATCTGTAGTGTGTATAAAATCTCTTGTTCTAACTTTCATATCCATTTTTATTTAAGCCCCAAAAATTTTTTTATTCTTAATTAATTATTATATTTAATTTATAATTCTTGTAAGTTAAAAATTTTTACTAATTATGTATATAATATAATATTTTTCTAAAAAAATTTTCTTAAAAAATAAAATTAGATAATATAAAAGCATGTAAAAAAAAATGAAAAAATAAGATTTAAAAAAATGGTTAAAAAAAAATTTAATTGGTGGTTTAAAAAAAAATTTTAAAGTTTTTTTTTAATAAATTAAATAATATTATGTAATAGATAAATACTTTTTTTTTAAGCTAAAATTGGTGCTGTAACTGTAGTTAAATATGCTCTTGGATTATAAGATTTATCTCTTCCAGTAACACCATCATAATCTGCATCACAATAAGAACATGTGAGTTCGCTTTCGTATACTCCTTTAGGATTAATTGTTAATGTGTTATAATGATGACATAAAGGACAGTAATTAACGAAACTTGTTATATACCATTTATAAGCATATCCACTATGACCAACTGAAGGTTTAGCTTTAATTGTTATTGTTGGAAGTTCTTCTTCACTAGAATTTCCAGTAGAACTTTCATTATCAGTATTTGTTTCACTATTGTTTGTTTCTTCTATATTTATAATATTAGAATTTATTGCACTACCATAACGATCAGAATTAAAACTATAAGTTACATTATAATTTCCTGCTGCAAGGTTAATTGCTAATTTAGCAATACCATTAACATCAGTAATAACTTGATATGTTTTACTTAATGCACCTTTACTTAAAGTAATGTTAACTATTTGATTTACTAATGCATTTCCATACATATCTGTTAAATTAACAGTGTAACTTGAACCACTTCCAGTAGTTGTAGCTAAATCATTTCCAGATAAAGTAATTGGTATTTTTACTTTAATAGGACTAGTTCCATTAATTTCAGAGAAACTATAAGTTGAACTATAATTTCCAGGGAAAAGATTTATTTGAAGTCTTGCAACTCCTTCTGTATCAGTAGTTGCCCAGTAAATTTTACTAGCACCATCTGAGAATCTTGTTAAATTAATTGCAACATGTTGTCCAATTATTGGAGTACCATCATCATGGGTTAAGGTTATAGTTAAATTTTCACCTTTTCCATAAGTTGTAGTTAATCCATCTGAAGAAATGGTCATGTTTAATTTTTTAACAGTGTCATTTACAGTGTTTGATAATTTACTTTCATTATCTGCTGTTTGACTTAGAACATTACTGTTTGTTTTGGATTCTATAGTCTGATTACTAATTACTTGGTTTTTCACATTTTCAGAAGATATTTGTGTAATGTTTGAATTTTCACTATTTATATCTCCGGAATCAGTATTTGATAAAATTGTATTTGTATTATTTATATCACTTACATTAGTGGCTGCACATGCACTTAAACTTATAAAGAATAGGCATAGGCTTGCTATGGTTAATGCTTTTCTTTGTAACGAAATTTTTTCACCTCAATTTTGTCACTAAATATTGAATCAAATGTTCTAAAATAAAAAACGATTAAGGATTTCATTTCTTTATTAAATGAAATAGGAAAAAATTTTTCTTTTTTTTTATTTTTTTTTCCAAGAATCTTTTTTTTATTATAATGAAATATTTTAATTTTGAGTATTCACACATATTTTTTTAATTTTTTAATTTTGGTGTGAATGAAAATATTTATGAGAACATAATTCGCATAGTGCGCTTAACTAATCCATTAATATTTTCTACTTATAAACCTTTGTTTTTAAAAATTAAGTATTAATTGGTGTTATTTTACTTAAAACGTTTATAATTGGTGAAAACTTAATTAAATTAACTTTTTTAACTATATTTTACTTAAAATTTTTTTTGATTTACTAAATTTTATGGAAAATTTATTAGATGCTTTGTGACTCTATTATAGTAAATATCAATTATTTATAAGGTAATGGTTTAAATCTTATTAATTTATCCTTTTTTAATTATATTATTATGATTTCTCATGTTTTTATATGGAAATATATTAATTTTATCCTTTTTTAATTTGGATTCATTGGTTAGCATTCTATCAAATTAAATTCTTTTATA
This sequence comes from Methanobrevibacter acididurans, assembly GCF_046197875.1. Lineage (NCBI taxonomy): Archaea > Methanobacteriati > Methanobacteriota > Methanobacteria > Methanobacteriales > Methanobacteriaceae > Methanobrevibacter > Methanobrevibacter acididurans. The sequence goes on from NZ_CP166991.1 coordinate 154,815, forward strand.
CTTTTGGAAGTTGTTTTAATTATTTTTTTAATATTAATTTTTTTAATATATTCTAAAGATTATTGTTGGATTGAGGTTTAAAAGAGTGGAAAATTGTTTTTTTTATTTGTTATTAAGATTTTTAAGCAAAGTAAAATTGTACATGAATAATCATGTTAAATACAATTTTTTTATTATTTCATTTTAAGCTAAATTTCTAAATCTAACTAAAAATTGTTAAATCTTAATTTTTAATCTATATTGGTTTTTAATTAAAATTTAAATAATATACTTTTTTAATATATCTTAAAGGGTATTGTACTATTTTTAAGTTATTTTTATCCACTTTTTAATGATTTTTTATTTCGGAAAAATTGGGAAATATTGTAAGCATTGTCTAAAAAAGTACATTTTATTAAAGTATAAATTATTATACTTCATAGAACAGAATTCATTATTATTATATTATAAAAAAAATTTTTAGATGTTGAGGTTATAATGGAAATTACACATAAACATATAGAAAAAAAGTTTGCATATGATGGAAGTCAAATTAATCCTTCATGGGCTTTTAAAACATTTGGTGTTAAAGGATCTTCTATTATTACTTGGAGAGGTGCAATGAATATTACACCCGATAATATGAAAGATTTTGCTGATGTAGGATTAGAGATTAAAGGAAATGAAATGGTTCATTTTATGAGTGAATTTTTTGATATTCAACCAGCTAATATTAGAATGGCTTATATGCGCCAAAGATTATTAGTTCTTATATTTAAAGAAGAATTAGCTAAAATGGGTGTTAAATCTACTCGTGATGGTGATGATATTTTTGTTGATGGTGCTAAATTAACTGTTTCTATTGCTAGTGTATCTATTAGTTCAATGAAAATACATTTTGCTTTTAATATTAAAGATGAGGGAACACCTGATGTTCTTGAAACAATTGGAATTTTTGAACTTAGAAATGAAAATGGTGAATTAGTTTTTAATGAAGATAATTTACTTAATTTTGTAAATAATGTAGTTAATAGTTTTATTAAAGAGTTACAAACTATTGAATTAGATATTAGTAAAACTGATGTTTTATAAAAATTTTAATTTATTTTTGGGAGATGATTTTATGAAGATTTTAATTAATGGGATTAATGCGAATTTAAGATTCTCATCTGCACATTTAATTCCAAGTCATGAAACTTGTGGTTTTATTCATGGACATTCTTATTTTGTGGATGTTGAAATTGAAGGTGAAAGAGCTGGGGAATTTCAATTTGTTGTAGATTTTAAAGATGTTAAAAATTCTTTAAGAAGTATTTGTAAAAGTTTAGATCATAGATTATTAGTTCCAGTTTTTAATAAGCATATTAGTTTTAAAGATGTGCCTGATAATGAAAAAAGTGTTGAAAAACTTCAAAAAGAGAAAAGTTTACAGTTTAAGATAGGTGATAAAGGATATACTATCCCTACTGTTGATTGTGTTTTATTACCTTTACCTACTAGTTCTGCTGAAGATTTAGCTAAATTTTTTGCAGATAAGTTAAGTGATGATCTTAAGGATATGGGTTATGATAATTTATCTTCTCTTTCTGCATGTGTAAATGAAGGTATTGGTCAAGGAGCTTTATATAATAAAGAATTATAATTAAATTTTTTTATTATAATAACCTTTATTAATTTTAAAAATCTAAGATTTAATGGTAGTTTAATTTTTATAAAAAAATTAATACTTAATTATTATATATTAATACAATTTATGTGATTTAAATGGATGCACCAATTATCGAGATATTTTCAAGCATACAAGGAGAAGGACTCTTAATTGGGGAACGACAAATATTTGTACGTTTAGCGGGTTGTAACTTAAACTGCACTTATTGTGACACTAAAAACAGTCAATCTGCTAATGTTGGAACTATGATGTCAGTTAATCAAGTTTTAGAAAAAATTGAAGAATTAAGTACTCCAGATTTAGGTTCTATATCTTATACTGGAGGAGAACCAATGTTACATGCAGATTTTATATCTGAACTCATTAAAAAAACAGAAACAAAATCTTTACTTGAAACAAACGGTACATTACCTAAAGAATTAACTAAACTTGAAGATTTAGATTGGGCATCAATGGATATAAAATTACCTGAACATTTTGATAACACATGGTCTGATAAAATTTTAGAAAATGAAATTTCATTTATAAAATTATTAATAGAACAAGATACAAAATTATATTGTAAGTTAGTTGTACTACCTTCCACAAAAATAAGTACAGTTGAAAAGGTTTTAAAACATATATCAAGTGAAATATCTGGACATATGGAAATACCTTTAATAATACAACCTGCAAGTCCCTTAGAATTATGGGAAGGTAACACAGATAAACTATTCCAGTTTTCTGAGGTTGCAGGGAAATATATGAAGGTGTACACTATCCCACAAATCCATAAATTTCTAAATATAGAATAGTTTGAATAAGGAAAATAGAAAATAAAATAATAATTCAATTTTTTTTATTTAAACAAGAACCCAAAATTATTAACCCTTGAGGTGTGAAATGATGAAAGATAACAAATCAACTATAAAAAATCCAATGAGTCGTGGAGATTCATTTGAACATAAAAAAGATGCTGTAAAAGAAAAAAATAGTAAAGATGGAGATATTATGGCTCTAGCTAAAAAAGATGTAATATCAATCCCTCCAACTATGTCTATTCAAAAAGCATCTGAATTAATGATTGCTCATGGATTTAGACGATTACCAATAACTGACCCCGGTTCTGGAAAAATTTTAGGAATAGTTACAGCAATGGATATTTTAGATTTCCTCGGTGGAGGAAGTAAATTTAATATTATTGAAAAGAAACACAATGATAACTTTTTAGCAGCAATTAATGATCCTATAAGATCCATCATGACATCTAATGTTGTTACAATGAGTCATAAAGATTCTGTAACTGAAGCTGTTAAAGTAATGTTAGATCATAAAATAGGTTCTATACCTGTTCTTGATGATGAAGAAAAAATTGTAGGAATCATTACTGAAAGAGATTTCGCATTATCTATGGCAGGTCTTTTAACTGATGAAATAGTTCAAGATGTTATGATAACTGATGTGTTAACAACAACACCTGGAACTCCAATTGAAAGTTCTACTAAAATAATGGTTAGAAACAATTTAAGAAGAATCCCTGTAGTATCAGGTGATAAATTAGTAGGAATTATTACTTCCACAGATATTCTAAGATTCTTAGGTGATAAAGAAATGTTTTCAAACATGACTTCTAATAGTGGTTTAGATGTATTAAACATGAAAATCAGTGAAATCATGCAACCAAACATATCAATTATTGAACCTTTAACTCGTTTAGGTGATTTATGCGATTTATTCAAAGAAAAGAATATTGGTGGTGCTCCTGTAGTTAAAGATGATAAATTAGTAGGAATTATCACTGAAAGAGATATTTTAAACACTATATTAAAAGATTAAATATACATATAATTTATAAAAAATTTTTAAATTATAATATAAACCTTAAATTTTTATTTAGAAGGAGTAATCTATAATGCAAATTAAAAATTTAATGTCTGAAAATCCAATAACAATTGATAAAAATAAGAATATATGTGATTGTTTAAGAATCATGTATAAAGATGATTTATCAAGAATTCCTGTAATAAAATCTGTAGAAGGAAATAAAAAAGAACTTGTTGGAATAATTTCAGAAAAAGATATAGCTAATAAATTAGGTTCATCCAAATATGCGGATGTAGCTATTTCTCATTTTCATGTATCTACAGTAATGGTTAAAGATGTTATTACTGTAGATGAAAATGCAGATTCAAATGAAGTTGCAAATATTTTACATGAAAATAATATTGGGGCATTACCTGTAATGAGTGATGATGAATTAGTAGGTATTGTAACTAAATCTGATTTCATTAATCTTTGTAAAGGTAAACCATTTGAAAAAATTTCAGTTAAAGATGCAATGACTCGTGATATAATATCTGTTGCAATTAATGATCGTTTAGTTCATGCAAGAAGAGTTATAATGGACTCTGGAATTGGTCGTTTACTTGTTAGTGAAGAACATGAACTTGCAGGTATAATTACTAGTAAGGATATTGCTAAGGCTTATGTTTCATTCAAAAAACATACGCCTGAAAAACATCATCAAGCACAACTTAAAAACTTAGTTGTTGAAGATGTAATGAGTACTAATATCCAAAAAGTATATGAAAACGATTCTATTTCTGAAGTAGCAGAAAAAATGTTAGAAACTGGATTTAATGGATACCCAGTTTCTAATGAGGATAATGATGTAGTGGGTATTATAACCCAGTCTGATTTATTAAAGATACTTATAGACTTAGAATCTCAATAGATAAAACACATAAAAATCTATTATAAAAAAAATTTTTTCATATAAAAAGGGGAATTTTTCCCCTTAAAAAAATTTTTTAAAAAATAAATACTATTTTAAACTACTTTTTTTATTATAATATATTTCTAAGAAAAAATGATTTTTCATATTTTTATACTTAAAAAATCATAAATTTAATTAAAATTAATATAATTCTTAATTTACATAATTATATATTCACTATATTTTTTCAAAGAAAAATTAATAATTTAATTTATAAAGGAATGAAATTTTTTGCAAAATAAAGTATCGTTTTTAGGACCTAATGGAACTTTTACTCATGAAGCAGCATCAACAATCAGTGAAAATTTAATCAGTTACTGTAGTATACAATCAGTAATGGAATCAGTTGTTAATGGTGAGTGTGATAAAGGAGTAGTTCCAATAGAAAATTCAATTGAAGGATCAGTAACACTAACATTAGACTTATTAGTTCATAAATTTAATTTAATGATTGAAAATGAAATCATAATACCTATCAATCATAATCTCCTGGTAAATGATGGTGTTCGGATTGAAGATATAAGTGATGTTTACTCTCATTCACAAGCATTAGCACAATGTCAACCATTTCTTGAAAAATTAAATGTGAAAAAACATTTCACATTATCAACAGCAGCTGCAGCTAAAAAGGTTGAAGGGCATAAGAATTATGCAGCTATAGGAACTTTAACTTCTGGGAAATTATATAATTTAAAACCTTTAGTTTCTAATGTTCAAGATAATGATACAAATCAAACTAGATTCATAATTTTATCAAAAAAAGATCATATTCCAACAGGGCATGATAAAACTTCAATTGTTTTCTCATTATATGATGATGCAAGTTCTGGAGCTTTATATAAAGTTTTAAAAATATTTTCTAATAAAAATATTAACTTATCAAAAATTGAGTCTCGTCCTTCAAAAGAAGGATTAGGAAGTTATATTTTCTTTATTGATTTAGAAGGGCATAGAAATGATAAGAGTATTTCTGAAATATTAAGTGAAGTAAAAGAGAAAACTTCATTCTTTAAAATTTTAGGATCTTATCCTATTTATTAAAACTATTTTTTCACTTTTTTTAAGAAATTTTTTTTAGTTAATTATATTAAATATAAAGTACAAATTTATTTAGTATAATGGAAAATTATTTAAATGAATTTTGTTTTGAAAATTAATAAAATTCTATATTATAAAGATAAATTTTTAATGTTTTTTATTTCAAAAAAAAAATTATTATTATAAAAAAAAATGGGGAGGGAAAAAGGTCATGAATCAAGATAAAGAAAAATTATTAATGATTTTAAATAATCTTGAACAAGATTATCGTTCTGGTAATATTTCTCAAGAAAAATATGATTATTTATCTGAACAGTATAATCGTAAACTTGAAGCTATTAGTGTTTCAGAAAGAATAAGAACTATGCAAGGTAGACCAAATGATGATTCCTCAACCAATTCATTACAAGAATCTATTGATAAAGATAATGAAGAAGATCAAGAATTAATTGAAAAGTTTATTGTTAAAACTAATAAACCTAAGAAAAAGAGTAAGCCTTTAGGTAATGGTGCTATAATTGCTATTGCTACTTTATGTTTAATAGTTGCTTTTGGAACTGGTATTGGTTTTGGAGTTTTCAATTTTGATTTTAATGGTAACGCAGTGTCTATGTTTGGACAAGCTTCTATATCTGATTCTGCTTTCCCTGTGGTGGTTGCAAACACTACCCCGAATACTACTAATATAACTAGTACTTCTGATAATTATAATCAAAGTAGTTATATAAGTTCAGATACTAGTGATTCTGATAGTAGTTCATCATCTTCTGATACAACAGATTCTGGTAGTACTGATTCTGGTTCTAGTGATTCAGGTAGTTCTGATTCAGGAGGTTCTGACTCTGGTGGATCAAGTTCTGGTGGTTCCGGTTCTAGTTCTGGTGGATCAAGTTCTGGTGGTTCTACTGGATAAAAAATTAATTTCTAAATTTTTTAAGGATAAAAAATTTTTTTTATCATAATTTTAAATTTTTAGGAAAATCATGTGTATGTGTATTTTAGAAAATGAGGGATTATTTTTTTTTAATGATTTAAGAAGATTAATGGTGACAATTATATGAAAAAATATTATTATTTTATAGGAATTTTAGTAGTGTTACTTGTTATATCTGTATCTGGTTGTATAGGGGATAATTCAAACAATACTAATTCAACTAGGGTTCAATCTTTAACAGAGAATAATGTAACATTAGAATTCCCTTCTACTTGGATTCAAGCAGATGCTCAGGATAATGCATCTGTTCTTGCTGTTGCAGATCCAAATTCTAAAGATCAACAAGGTTTTAGTGATACTAATGTTAATGTTGAAAAGAAAGCTGTTTCTTCTTCATTAGAAACTGATTTTAATTCAACTTATACTCAGTTATCAAAAAATTCAGATTACCAAATTTTATCTCAAGGTAATGTTACTGCAGGATCATATACAGGTTTAGAATCAATTTACACTTCTAATGTTAATGGTACTACAAAGATGCACAAAGCGGTTTGGATTGAAAATGGGGATAATGTTTATGTAATTTTATGTAGTGCTCCTCAAAATAAATTTGATTCTCAAGCTAGTATTTTTGATTTTATTATAAGTAATTTTAAGTTTAGCTAAAATTAGTTTTAACTTTTAAAATTTTACTTTTTTTATTTTTTTTAATAATGAATTAATGGTGGTTATTTTTTTATGGATATTGTATTATGTGTAACAGGTAGTGTTGCAGCTACTGAATCTATTAAGTTAGCTAGAGAATTTAAACGTCAAGGACATAATGTTAAATGTTTCATGACTCAAGAAGCTACTAAAATTATTCATCCTAATGCGATGGAGTTTGCAAGTCGTGAAGGTGTTGTTTTAGATTTAACTGGTGATATTGAACATGTTAAGTATGCTCAAGCTGATTTAATTCTTGTGGCTCCTGCTACTGCTAATACTATTAGTAAATTCGCTTGTAAGATTGCAGATAATGCTGTTAGTACTTTACTTATCACAGCTTTTGGACATAATACTCCAATTGTGTTTGTTCCTTCTATGCATGATTCTATGTATGATGCTGTTTATCCTAATATTCTTAAATTAAAATCTGAAGGAATTAAATTTGTTAATCCTCGTATGGATGAAGGTAAAGCTAAATTCCCTTCTGTTGAAGATATTGTTTTAGAATCTCTTAGAACGGTTAATTTAGATCGTTTTAATAAAGGTGAAGATTCAAATAATATTGCAGGTAAAAAGGTTTTAATTAGTCTTGGTGGTACTTACGAAGCTATTGATCCTATTCGAGGTATAACTAATCGTTCTTCTGGTAAGATGGGTTTAGAATTAGCTAAACAAGCTTATATTCGTGGTGCTGATTTAAGTCTTTTAATGGCTCATGTTACAGTAAACATTCCTAAAGTATTTAATGTTATTTACACTGAAAGCAGTGAACTCATGAATAGTACTACTATTAAACTTGTACCTGATTTTGATATTTTCATAGCTACTGCAGCAGTTTCAGATTTCGCACCTATTAAAGAGGAAAACTTTAAAATTTCTTCTGATTTTAATTTAACTCTTGATTTTAAACCTTTAAATAAAATTATTAAACATATTAAAGAAGTTAATCCTAATATCTTTTTAGTTGGTTTTAAAGCGGAGTATAATGTTTCTGAGGAGAAAATGATTGAATGTGCTCATAATCAAATTGATTTTGCAGGTACTGATTTAGTTGTTGCAAATGATGTTGGTCGTGAAGGTTGTGAATTTGGTTCTGATAATAATGAAGTTATTCTTGTCAATGATAATATTTTAAAATTAGCATTTTCATCTAAAAAAGATTTAAGTATTCTTATCTTCAATGAGATTAATCGTTTAATTTAAAAAAATTTTTTATTATTTTTATATACTTTCTAGTTTTTTAAATATATTGTAGATTATTATTTTTCAGGGCTTATCTAAATTTTTTAAATGATTTTTTTAGCTTTTAATTAATATTTTTTTTCAATATCTTATTTTTATTATCCTAGTGTTTTTATACTATTTTTAAACCCTAAAAAGTAATACTTTTTTACTTATTATCCATTATTTTTTAATACTTATGAATCTTAAGTAAAAATATGGAATATCTAAAAAAATCATGTAATTAAATTATTTAAAATTAGTATTTTTAAAAAAGAAGCTTAATCCCTCGGAACTTACCAATGTGGAGTGTTTTTTTTGAGTGAACTTTTCCAGAGAGATTAATCTGAACTTTTTAAATATTGCATTAGCATTTATAATTTTATTATTTCATAGTATATAAAGGTGCTATTAGTAATACTTTTTTAAGGTTTTTATCGTAATAACTAACTCCCATACTAAGGCTTTAAAACACTTTAAAATAATAGAAAAACCATAAAAAAATACAAACAATTTCACACCTTATGGAATAAAAAATCTATAAGATATTATATAATAAGATCTAATATAATTTTTAAAAAAAAATTTATACCTAGGATACAAAAGTTAGGAATAATTTTTCATGAAACCTTAAGATGTCCATATATTAAGATAAAAAAGATTAAAAAAAGAAAGATTAAAAAACAAAACAAGAAATTTAAAAACTTTTCTCAATTAAAAAACCGGCATGATCCTTCTCATAAGGCTCTAATTTAACCTTTTGAAGAATACTAAAACCATTACTTTTTAATTTACGTTCCTCTTCCTTAAAAATTTTTTTAGGCTTTTGCACAACATCAATACTACGAGCCTTAATCATAAGCAAACCTTGACCACCTTCCTTTAAAAAGAGGTTCATATTTTTCATAAATAATTCACTTTGATTTGGTTGAGCAACATCACAATATACTAAGTCAACTTTCTCAACTAAATCAATATAATTTTTAGGTTTAGTTGCATCATTAAGTAAAGGTGCAATATTCGGACGAGTCTTACATAAATTATTTAATTTACGCATACTAACTGGTGAAAACTCAACAGCATAAATAATACCATCACTCACAACATCTGAAATATGGGAAACAGTAGTTCCAGTAGAAGCCCCTAAATATAAAACTTTAAAATCTTTCTCCAATTTAAAATTCTCTAAACCATTTAATAAGGCTGCAGCTAACTTAGACCTATGAGGATTCCATAACCTATACTCATCCTCACCTTCATTAATTAATTTTTCACCATAAACACGTAAACCAGGACTAATATTCTTTGTTGCAAGCATATCATCCTTTTGATAAATCTCCATATATAATCAAACTTCCTAAAAAATTTATTCAAATAACTAAAATTTTTAACTTTCAAAAATCCCTTATTTTCTCTTTTTATGTTTACGATTCCGTTTATTCTTCTTTTTCCCCTGATACTTATTATGTTTATTTTTAGAAGAATCCTTTTCATAAGTTCTTTCTTCTTCCCGTTTACGTTTTGTTTTTTTAGGGAAAGGATTTTCTTTTTCGATTCTTTCAACTTCACTTTCAAAATCTAATTTTATTTGTGGATTGAATTTTTTAACAAAAACATCTCTTCTAACTGCAAGTGAAATCTTTAAAGCTAAAACTCTAGCAATTTTCCCACGATTCCACCAATTACAACTTCTAACATTAGGATGTTGATATATTAAACCATGTTTTGGTGGTCGTTCACCAGTTTTCAAATGTCTAAATAATGCCTTTTCTGCACCCATAATTTGAACAGTACTTGAAGGATACATTGATAATTTCTTAATACCTCCACTATGTGAAATTAATTTAGCACCTAAGGAAGCACCTACTAAATCTTTTAAATTAGGAGCAATACTTTCCATTTTATTTTCAATATATTCAATTATTTCCCTTCTAGATTCTTGCATGGAATATAATGATTTAGTGAAATTGTTTAAAACCTTCAAATCTTCACTATTAATATCTGCTCCAGCACTTTCATGGTAATCTATTTTAAATAAATCCGGATTATTTTTAATAATCTCTTCTCTATTATTATTTTCAGCAATAATTTTTATGTAAGCTTCATTATTATTTATTGCATCCATTTCTGGGAAGTAAATTATATACCATTCTCGCATACGTTCAATTAACTTACTTATAGATTCATCAATTTCATCAATTGAATTAATGGCTTGAATAAGAAGTTTATCATCTTCAGATGCACTTTCTTTCATTTTAATAGTTGCAATTTCATTATAAATTCCAACAATTTTTCCAGGATAAGATTCATTATTAAAGAAGTTTAATTTACTCAATATTTCTTCTAAATTCTTTCTTAAGTACTCTCCACCCTTATTTGTAGTGTTTATACTTATTTTTTCAAAACCATTTATTGTTTTATATTGGGATAATCTGTTATTGCTTTCAAGGTTAATTTCATCATATTTGCCTTCTAATTCTTCGATTAGACTTTTTTCAATATTTAAAACTTCTTTATCTTCAATTTTAAGTAAATTATCCACTATTTCATTTTCAGGAAATAGTTTATAACTTATTAGTTTTAAATCTTGATTGAAAGCTAAAAATCCAGCTACACATTTTGTAATATATAATTCCATATTATTTTATTAGATTTTACTTTATTATTAAAATTTTTTATATAAATTAAAGTTTTTTATAGTAAAATTATAAATCTTATATAAATCATAAATCTATAATAGTATAGAATTAAAATTATTATAAAAGATTTGTTTTAAAGGAGTAAAGAACTAAGATGTTAGAAACAAATGTTTGTGGATTAAATTTTAAAAACCCATTGTTACTTGCTGCAGGAGTAATGGGTAGTCATGCATCCTCCCTAAACTGGATATTAAATTCTGGTGCTAGTGGGGTTGTAACTAAATCATTTTCCATAGAACCTAATCCAGGTTATCATAATCCAACAACTGTACCAGTTGAAGGTGGTATAATTAATGCTATAGGATTATCTAGTCCTGGTGTTGAGAATTTTAAAGAAGAATTAGAACAAATTGATTCTAAAGGTGTTCGTGTTGCATCTATTTATGGTGCTAGTCCTGAAGAATTTTCATATCTAGCTAGTGAAATTGAAGATTTAATTGATGTAATAGAATTAAATGTTTCATGCCCTCATGCAATGTGTGGTTATGGTTCTAGCATAGGTCAAGATCCAACACTTACTGAAAAAATCGTTAAAGCAACTAAGGAAAGTTGTAAAGTTCCAGTTTGGACTAAATTAACACCTAATGTTACAAGCATTAGTGAAATAGCTATAGCTGCAGAAAAAGGTGGTTCAGATGCAATTACTCTTATTAACTCTTTAGGTCCAGGTATGAAGATTGATATTAAAACAGGAAACCCTATCCTCTCTAATAAATTTGGTGGAATGAGCGGTCCTGCAATTAAACCAATAGCTTTAAGATGTGTATGGGATGTTTATGATAGTGTGGAAATTCCAGTTATAGGTGTTGGTGGGATAAGTAATTATAAAGATGTTGTAGAATTCTTATATGCTGGTGCTAGCCTTGTGCAAATTGGTACTTCTATAATGGATTATGGTCCTGAAATTTTCAAAACAATTAACACAGATTTAAATGAATTTATAGAAAACAGTGATTTTAACTCCATAAATGATATGGTAGGTTATGCACATAAAAAAATATAAAAAAATATTATTAATGGGGAGAAATTTATAATGAAAAGTCCAGAAGTTTTAGAAATAAAGGAAATCATAGAAGAAACTCCTACAATTAAAACTTTCATATTTGATTGGGAAATGGAAGGAGAAAACATTCCTTACCCTGGTCAATTTTTAATGGTGTGGAATTTTAAAGATGAAAAACCAATGAGTATTTCCCATATGAATTTTAAGAATAATGAAATAGGCTTTACTGTTAAAGCTATAGGTCCATTTACTAATAATATTCACACATTAAAAGAGGGAGATAATTTAGGTATTAGAGGACCTTTTGGTAATGGTTTTAATTGTGATTTTAAGGATAAACACGTTCTTGCAGTTGGTGGCGGAGTTGGAATGGGACCATTCATACCATTTTCTGAGGAATGTATTAATAATGGTGGAGAAGTTGATGTAATATCAGCTGCAACAACTAAAGATGAATTATTATTTGTTGAAGAATTAGAAGATCTTGGTGTAAATGTATATACTTGCACTGATGATGGAACCTGTGGATTTAAAGGTTTTGCAACAGACCGTGTAAATGATTTATTAAAAACTAATCATTATGATTCTGCAGCTGTATGTGGTCCAGAAGTAATGATGAAACCAATATTTGATTTATTAGAAGAAAATAATATACCTGCACAATATGATATTGGAAGATATATGAAATGTGCAATAGGAATTTGTGGTCAATGTTGTGTGGATAATACAGGTTGGAGAGTTTGTAAAGATGGACCAGTTTTCAGTGAAAAACAATTAAGACAAATCACAGAATTTGGAAAATATCAACGAGAACCCTCTGGAATTAAACAATATTATTAAAATTAGAATTAATTAATAAAAATTTAATTTCTTTTATATTATTATAAAAAAATAGTTGGTTTAAAAAAAATGGATATAAATTTCTCAAAAAAATTAACACTACCAATACTTGTCATAATTATACTTTTAGCATTATCTTTTTCAGTTTTAATGCCAGTATTGAATATGATACTTCTAGGTGCAATATTTGCTTATGGTTTAAGACCTATTGCTAATCGTTTACAATCTAAAATTAAGTTTACCTCTATTAGTACGATTATAGCAGTATTACTGGTTTTAATACCTTTAATCTTATTATTAGTTTATATTGTGTTTATTATTAGTGGTTTTGCAATTAATTTTTTCAATTCAAATCATGCTACACTAACTAATTTTAGTTCAGGCCAATTATCCTCAATAGTTGCACAAGTTTTACCTGCACAGTATCATGCTAACATTGGTTCTATTACAAATAGTTTATACTCATCTCTAACAAGTGGACTTCATTATGTTATTAATTATTTCATAGGATTAGTTAAGAAAATACCTTATATTTCCCTAGAATTATGTGTATTATTCTTTTCAATGTATTACTTTACAAAGGATGGAGATAAATTCTGGGCATATGTACAAGCATTCATACCAACTGAAAGATCTGAATTCTTTAATAATATGTTCTTTCAAATTGAGAATGTTTTAAAAAGCATATTCTTTGGACATTTCTTAACAGCTATTATAATTGGTATTATTGCAGGAATTGGATTTTATATATTAGGATTTCCTTATGCATTATTCTTAGGAATATTAACTGGGGTATGTCAATTAATCCCAATCTTTGGTCCATGGATAATTTATATGATACTTGTAATTTGGGATTTAATTACAGGTAATTATCCTAGAGCTATAATAACCTTACTATTCGGAATCTTTTTAAGTTTATCTGATATGTATATAAGACCAGCATTATCCAGTAAATATGCAGATATTCATCCTTTAATATTATTTATAGGATTCTTATCTGGACCATTAGTATTCGGTATTGTTGGATTTATTTTAGGCCCATTATTCTTAGGAATAACTTATGCGGTTTTAAAATCTTTTAAATTAGAAATAGAAAAACAAAATAAGGAAAAAGAATTATTAGAAGAATCTGGAGAACCTGGAGGTGAATAAATATGGAAAAACGTAAAATGATTGTAACTGATATAGATTACATAACATATGAAGATAAACCTGTAATTCGCCTTTTTGGGAAAATAAAAGGGGATAAGGAAGGTCAAAATATAATTGCATTAGATGGAACATTTGAACCTTACTTATATGTGATGCCTGAAGGGAATATTGAGGAATGCATTCTTCAAATCGAAGATGAAATTGAACCAATTAGAATTGAAAAACTTAGTAAGAAAGATTTCCAAGTAAAGAAAGATTTTTTAAAAGTATTTTTTAAACATCCTCAAGACGTTCCTAAAAAGAGAGATATGTTAAGAGATTTAAGTCTTGTTCAGGATTTACGAGAACACGACATACCTTTTTACAGAAGATATTTAATTGATAATGATTTGTATCCTATGGGTGTAGTTGAACTTGAAGGTGAATTAATAGATTCTTTCCCTACAATTGATTCTAATAATGAATCTCTTGAAATCATGAAATTAGATCATTCTCCTGTTATGTTTGATAATGCTTATCAAAATTTCAGTATATTGAGTTTTGATTTAGAAGTTTATAATCCAAAAGGCATGCCTAATGCAGATAAAGATGAAATCATTATGATAGGTGCTGCAAGTAACACTGGTATTAGTAAAGTTATTAGTACTAAAGGTGAAGATATTGATTTTGTTGAAACAGTATCTAGTGAGAAAGAAATGATTGAATCATTTGTAAAACTTATTAAGGATAATAATTTTGATATTATAGTTGGTTATAATTCTGATAATTTTGATTTCCCATATCTACGTGATAGGGCTAAAATTTTAGGTGTTGATTTAGATTTAGGTATGGATGGTTCTTCACTTAAATTTTTAAGAAGAGGATATACTAATGCTGCTACAATTAAAGGTTTAATTCATGTTGATTTGTATTTAGTAATGAGAAGATACATGAATTTAGATCGTTATACTCTTGAAAGAGTTTATCAAGAATTGTTTGGTGAAGAGAAAATTGATGTTCCAGGGGATAAGATTTTCATGTACTGGGATAGTGATAGTGAAGAATTAGATAGGTTATTTGATTATTCTCTTGATGATACTGTTTCTACTTTAAAAATTGCTGAGCAAACATTACCTATTAATCTTGAATTGACTCGTGTTGTTGGTCAACCTTTCTTTGATATTACTCGTATGGCTACAGGTCAGCAAGCTGAATGGTATTTGGTTCGTAAAGCTTTTGAAATTAATGAGGTAGTTCCTAATAAACCAACTGGTAAAGATTTTATTAATCGTAAACATGAGAGTAATGTTGGAGGTTATGTTAAAGAACCTGAAGTTGGTTTACATGAAAATCTTGTTCAATTCGATTTCCGTAGTCTGTATCCTAGTCTTATAATTAGTAAAAATATTTCTCCCGATGTTTTATATCATGAGGATGATTCATTTGATTCTTTAGTTGATGATGAAATTGATAAAGATGATTACTTTATATCTCCGGAACATCATTATATGTTTAAAAAGTCTCCTAAAGGTTTTATTCCCTCTGTTATTGGTAATGTTTTAGATGAACGTATTCGTATTAAGACTGCTATGAAGAAAAGTACTGATTATACTGAGAAAATGATGCTTGATGTTCAGCAACAAGCTTTGAAAAGATTAGCTAATACTATGTATGGTGTTTATGGTTATTCTCGTTTCAGATGGTATTCTTTTGAGTGTGCTCAAGCTATTACTGCTTGGGGTCGTGAGAATATTAAGGATGCTATGAAGTTTGCTGAAGATTATGGTTTTTATGCTATTTATGCTGATACTGATGGTTTTTATTGTAAGTATTGTCCTGATAAGGATTAGTGGATTATTTTTTGAAATTTAATATTTACTTTTTCTCTTTTTTTAATATTTTTTTTTTAGTTTAAAATTTTTCTTAAAATAATTTCACAAACCTATTTTTCGAAGTCTTTGAAACTTCATTTATTCCAATTCTATGATTGATTATTCTAAATGATTGAATAAATATACCATTTTTTATTTAGTATATCTTTATCTTATTCAATTGGTACTTTTAAATTAAAAAATTTTAAAAGGTTTACATATATTCAACACATATATTTTTAAAATTACCAAAAAAAGTAGTTAAATTAAATTAAAAAAGGTTCGTTTTAAAAAAAGTAGAAAGAAAAAAAAATAATTAATTAAAGAAAAATTATGCAGCGTAATCTTCAATATCAATATCAATATTTTTACAAATATCATTTAAAGTATCAAATAAAACAGGGTCTAATTCCCAACCATTAGCTAAATTACCTTTAACTCTTTCAACTTCAAGAGATCCAGGAATAACACCATTATCTGCTCTAATTTCATCTAAAAATTTATCTGTTTCATCATTAAATTGTTCTTTACCAACAAATTTTTCAGGATCTATAGCTAAGAATAAATCTCCTTTAGTACAATCTTCACTACAAGTAGCAGTTCCTTTAACTCCAGTTCCAATACCTGCATTTACAAGGGAGCCTGTTAAAATTTCTATTAAGAATGCTAATCCGTATCCTTTAAATCCTCCAAATGGTAAGATTGAACCTTCAATTCCTTTTGCTGGGTCAGTGGTTGGTTTTCCATCTTTATCTAAAGCGGTTCCTTCAGGTATTGATTCACCTTTTCTTCTTGATTCTAAAAGTTTTCCTCTTGCTGCAACACTTGTTGCCATATCAAGAGCAATGTATGTGTCTTCATTTGGAATACCAATTGCTATTGGGTTAGTTCCTATTAAAGGTTTTTTACCACCGAATGGTGCGATTGCAGGTTCGGTGTTTGCTATAACTACTCCTATACATCCTTTTTGGGAAGCTAAATCTGAATAGTAACCTGTTACACCGAAATGATTACCATTATGGGTTCCCACGATTCCTATTCCTACATTTTTAGCTTTTTCAATTGCTAAATCCATAGCTCTTCTTGCTACATATTGTCCAAAAAGACTATTACCATTGATTAATGCCATAGCTTCTGTTTCTCTTTCAATATCTATGTCACCTTCAAGGTTAATGGTTTTAGCTTTAAATCCTTTAATGTATTGTGAAAATCTTCCTATTCCATGGGAAGTGAATCCTTTTAAATCTGCATCTACTGTAGCTTGTGCAACGATATCTGCTTGGTTTTCTTGGGTTCCTAATTTAATTAGGATGTCAGTAACTAATTTTTTTTCATTTTTGGCATTAAGCTTCATTTATTATTTCTCCAATTATATTATTTTTTTTTTAGTATTCTATTTCAGTATTTTCGAAGGTTTTTATTTTTATTTTGTCTTCAGATATTACTTTTCCAATTTTGTAAGCTTCTACATCTTTGGATACTTCTTCGATTATTTTATCTGCTTCTTCTTCTTTTGCAATGATTACAAAACCAATCCCCATGTTGAATACTTTGTACATTTCTTTTAATGGTACATTTTGTTCATATATTAATTTAAATATTTCTTGTGGTTCTGGAAGGTTATTGATTTCGAATCCTATTCCTTTTTTAAGTCTTTGTAGGTTTGTGAATCCTCCACCTGTAATGTGGGCTAATCCGTGGATGTTGAAATCTTTTTTGAATAAATTTACTATTGGTTTTACATATAATTTTGTAGGTGTTAAGAGTTCTTCTCCAACTGTTTTGTTGGTGTTTGGTATTTTATCATCTACTTGTAGCTTGGCATCTTCAAATATTGCTTTTCTTGCTAGGCTTAATCCATTACTGTGGATTCCACTACTTTTTAATCCTATTAATGTGTCTCCGATTTCAATATCTTTTCCACTTATTATTTTATCAGTATCTACGAATCCTATTCCTGTTCCTGCTAAATCGAAGTCTTTTATTATTTTTGGTAAGGATGCTGTTTCTCCACCTATTATGGATATGTTAGATTCTTCTGCACCTTTAACTAATCCTTCTGCTATTTCTGACGCGGTTTCGGGGTCTGGGTTTTCTACTGCTAAGTAATCTACTAGTGCTATTGGTTCTGCACCAACACAAAGAATATCGTTAACCACCATAGCAATACAATCTATTCCTACAGTATCATATTTATTCATCATTTTAGCGACTAATATTTTACTTCCAACACCATCGGTACTCATTGCTATTGCTTTATCGCCTAATCTTACTAAAGCTGCAAAGTGTCCACTATCAGTTATTATGTCTCTTAATTCTAATGTTGGTTTTAATTTTGAAGCTAATGCTTTAACGGTTTCAGCTTCTAAATCTATATTAACACCAGATTCTGAATATGTAACCATTTATTCACCTTTTTAATTATTTTTTTTAATTATTTATAATTTTTATAACATTTTTTATTTTTGTATTAATTATTATTTATATTTATAAAAAAAAGTTTTAATAATTTAAATAATTTTAGTTTAATTTTGTGTTTTTTTTAAAAAAAGTTTTAAAGAAAATTAGGAGAAAAAATTTTTTTTAATCCTAATTCCCTTTTTTTATTGTAATCTTGTTGCTTCAAGATTTAATGGAGTTTTTGTTTCTATTTTATAAGATCTATGAACACTACTTGCAAGGTCCACAGTTTTGTATGGGTCTCCGTGACACATTATTATTTTATCTGGTCTTGGATGTATTCTTTTTGCAAATTCCATTAATTGTCTTCTGTTAGAGTGTCCACTGAATCCTTCTACAGTTTTTACTTGCATTCTAACATTATATACTTGGGTTCTACCTTCATCGTTTTCAAGTGGTATTTCTTTCATACCTTTTTGGATTCTTCTACCAAGTGATCCTTCAGATTGGTATCCTACAAATACTATTGCGTTTCTTTCATCTTCACTTAACCATTTGAAGTATTGTACACTGTTTCCTCCAGTTAACATACCACTTGTGGATAATATGATACATGGGTCCCCTTCAACAATGTCTTTTCTTTCATTGATGTTTTGTACTTTGACAAAGTAATCTGAAACAAATGGGTTTCTACCCATATGGAATATTTGGTCTCTTAAGTCTTTACTTAAGTATTCTGGTCTTGCTGTGTGGATTGCTGTTGCTTCCCATATCATTCCATCAATGTAGATTGGTACTTCATCTATCATTCCTTGACGCATGTATTCTTCAAGAACTATCATTAATTCTTGTGCTCTTCCTACTGCAAATACTGGTACTAATACTTTTCCTCCACGATTTAATGTTTGGTAGATGGTTTTCATTAGTTCTTTTTCTGCTTTGTTACGGGATGGTTGAACATCTTCATGTCCTCCATAAGTACTTTCCATTACAAGTGATTCACTTCTTGGGAATCTGGTTGTTGCTGGTTCAAGGAGTCTGCTTCTTTCGTATTTGAAATCTCCTGTGTATACCATGTTATGTGCACCGTCTCCTATGTGTAAGTGACTCATTGCTGAACCTAAGATGTGTCCTGCATTATGGAATGTTAATTTTATATCTGTAGTAATATCTGTTACTTCCCCATAATCTAAGGTTATGCTGTGTTTTAATTCTTTTTGAACATGTTTAACATTGAATGGTAATGGATTATCTTCTCTATGTGCAATATCTATATGATCTAATTGTAGTAAGGTCATTAAGTCTCTTGTTGGTGTTGTACAGTATACTGGTCCTTCATATCCATAATGGTAAAGATATGGTAAGAATCCACAGTGATCTAAGTGTGCGTGTGATATAATTACAGCATCTAAATCTTGTATTGAAAATTCTGGAACATTTAAAAATGGGAAAGCTGTTTTTTCATCAGGTCCTGCTACGTTCACTCCACAGTCTAAGAGTACTCGACTGTTTGGTGTTTGTAGTAACATACAGGATCTTCCAACTTCTTTGAATCCTCCCATACTTGTTAATCTCGCCCAATCATTATCATATTTTACACTTTGATGAATTCTTGAACCTAATTCGGTTAAGTTTTTCTTTCTTTCTTTACTACTGCTTAATATTGTGTTTCGAACTCTTCCAATTATTTCTGATTTGATTGGTGGTGTTCTTAATATTTTTGGAGCCCATCCTGTTTTACGTACAATATCTCTTGATGTTACTCCATATTTTCCAATTACAAGTCCTGGTTTTTGTGCTTCTATTATTACTTCATTGGTTACATCGTCAAATGAAACATTTGTAATATGTGCATCTTCAGGAACTATTTGGTTTATTGTTTCAATTGTTTTTTCAGGTTCCATTAGTACGCTTTTATCTGAGCGTATAATCATCCTTTTTCTTAAGTCCTTAGCTAAGTTTCGAACAAGATCACCATTGTCAGTTATTATTTCCGGATTTTTTGTGTAAATAACAACTTGTGGACCTTCAAATTCGATTTTAGCAACTTGTACCTTTTCAGGTAATCTTTCGTTTATTGTTTTTTTAATATCTTCTAATGATTCTGAAGCCATATAATCACTTCATAAAATAAGTTTTATAGTGTAGATAAAGTATAGAGTATAAATTTTACCCCTATTTTTACTTTAATTAAAGTATTTCTTCTATAGAAAAATTTTAAGGTTTTTATTATAAAAAATTAATTTAATATTGATTTTATTTAATTAATTCTTTCTTTTTAATGTAAAAAGGGTGATTTTTATTTTAATTTAATAAAAAAGAGTGGATAAAAAAGATAAAACAATAATAAAATCTTAGGGTATTGTTAATCGTGTTATTTTATCACTTTTATTATACTTCTATTTCACACTGTTATATGTAAAAAATAGTTTTTTTAATATAAAAATTTATAAAAATAATCTGTATTTCTAATTATTTTTTTATTTTAACTGATTTTTTTTACTTTCTTTTCAACTTCCTTCTTATCTAACATTTTATAACCATCTTTAGTGACGGTTGCTACTAAAAATCCATTTCCACTGTAAACATCTCTTTCAGTAGCTGCTTTAATAGCTCTAAGAGCTAATTCTATACCTTGGGTTGTGGTTAATTTTGGAGTGTAACGGTCTTCAAGAACACCGTATGCGAATGTTGAACCAGAACCAGTTGATATGAAAGTATCTTTAATCATACCACCAGCCGCATCTAATGAGTAAATAGATGCTCCATCTTCATCTACTCCACCAAGTAATATTTGCACATAAGCTGGGGTGGAATGTAAAATGTTTGATGTTACTGCTGCAGCAGCTTCTATATTCATATCTTCTCCGTTTCGTAATTTGTATAATGAAACTTCTGCACTTATAACTTTCATTAAATTTTGAGCATCAGCTACTGATCCTGCAATAGTTGTAGCTATATTATCATCTATTTTAAATATCTTTTCAGCTACTTTGTGAGCTACTAAATTTCCCATACTAGCTCTTCTTTCACTTGCAAAAACAACTCCGTCTTTACAGGTGATTCCGACAGTAGTTGTACCTTTTAAGATTTTTTCATCACTCATTTAAAATACACCTCTGAGTAAAAATTGTTTATTAAATATTTTTTTTATATAAAATTGATTTATTAATTTTCTAAAAATTTTATTCTAACTAAAAATTAGTACTTTCATGCTTTTTATAGTTATTGTCTTAAAATAAAAACGATGAATTAATTAAAATAAAATTAGAATTAATGTATAAATATATTTTGAGTTAACTTTAGTTTTATTAAAATCTTAAACATTAACTTTAGATTAGTTTGTAAAATCTAATATATAATAGTTTCTAATTACTCTTTGAATTAATAGTTTATTTATATAAATTTTCATTATAATAAATAATATAGAAAAAATTTTTATAATGGGGAAATGTTTCTTTTGAAGTATAAAAAAATTGGTAAAATATTAATTTTAGATAAGAATTCACCTAAAACAAAAGAGGACAAGGAGTACTTGGAATCATTACTTAAAAAGTATAATGTTGAATCTATTGTTAAAGTTAAATCTATTTCTGGTCAAATGAGAGAACCTAGCCTTGAAGTTTTAATAGGGGATACAACTGAAACAATTCATAAAGAAAATGGGTGTTATTTTAAACTTGATTTAAGTAAAGTTATGTGGGCTAAAGGGAATAATAATGAACGTTTAAGGATTGCTAAACTTGTTGATGATGGTGAAGTTGTTTGTGATATGTTTGCAGGTATAGGTTATTTCACAATACCAATAGCAGTTTTAAGTAAGGCTAAACAAATTAATGCTATTGAAATTAACCCTAACAGTTACAAGTACTTATTAGAAAATATTAAATTAAATAAAATAAATGATAAAGCTGGTTATATGAGAGTTAATCCAATTTTAGGTGATTGTGCAAATGAAATCCAAAACTTTAGGGCTGATCGGATTATTATGGGTTATGTTAAAACCACACATCATTATTTAAAACCTGCTATAAATAGTTTGAAAAAAGGAGGAATCCTTCATTATCATGAAACAGTACCTGAAAAATTAATTAACACTCGACCAGTAGAACGTATTCGAGAAATTGCTGGAAGTAGAAAAGTTACAGTTTTAAACATTGTTAAAATTAAAAAATATTCTCCAGGTGTTTGGCATATTGTTGTTGATGCAAAAATAGATTAAAAAAAATAAAGTTTAATTTTTTATTTTTCTATACTTTTTAAAAGATTACTAGCCTTATCTAAAAGATTATCATTTAAATATTCAGGGGTAATATACTTTTTATAAATTGCTAATCTTTCTTGTAACTTGTAACCTGCATCCATGGTTAATCTTTCCAATTGATTAAAAGTCGGCCAAGGACTAGTAGGATTTACATAATCATCAGTTAAAGGTGAAACACCACCCCAATCATCAGTTCCGCAGAGTAAAAATATTTGATTAGTTTCAAGATTAAGATTAGGTGGAACTTGTATACTAACTTCATCCTTAAAAATTATTTTACCTACACAAACTGTTCTAATCATATCTAATAAGGAAGGTTCACTATAATCACACATTTCAATACCTGGACTAGTTGTGAAATTTTGAATAATAATCTCTTGAATATGACCATATTTATCTTGTAAATCTTTTAATGCAAGTAAAGATTCTGCAATTTCCTCTTTAGTTTCCCCAATTCCAATTAATAATCCAGTAGTATAAGGAATTTTAAGTTTACCTGCATTCTCTATAGTTTCTAACCTAATTTTAGGATCTTTACCTGGACTTTTTTCATGTGCAATAGTTTCCATTAAACGAGGAGAAACATTCTCAAGCATCATACCCATTGAAACATTCACTTCTTTTAACTTTTGCATTGTTTCATATGAAAAATTCCCAGCATTAGTATGTGGAAGTAGGCTTGTTTTATCTAAAGTCATTTTACAGATACTATAAATATAATCTCCCATATTAGAATAACCTAATTCTTTTAATTTATCCTGCACTGCCTTTTCAGTATCTGCATCTTCACCCATTGTAAATAATGCTTCTTTACAATTAAATTTCTCAGCTTCCATGAGTAATTTTAAAACTTCATCAGGTGTTTTAAGGATTATAGTATCAGGATTTAATGGATCCTTTTTAAATGCACAGTATCCACAATTATTCTTACAAACTTCAGTTAAGGGGATGAAAACATTTTTACTAAAACTAATCTTATTAGTGCTTCTGGTATTTGCAATCTTCATTAACTCAAGAATATCGTTTTCTTTTGTGTTTAAGAGAGTTACTATGTCTTTTCTGCTTAAAGTTTTATTTAAAATATTAGGATTTATCATTATAATAGAACCGATTAAAAAATTTTTATATTATTTTTAGACA
This sequence comes from Methanobrevibacter acididurans, assembly GCF_046197875.1. NCBI lineage: Archaea > Methanobacteriati > Methanobacteriota > Methanobacteria > Methanobacteriales > Methanobacteriaceae > Methanobrevibacter > Methanobrevibacter acididurans. Next base: position 178,467 of record NZ_CP166991.1, read on the forward strand.
ATTTCTGTATCATCTATTTTTGATAGTACTGTTTCAACATACATTGGACCCATATCATTTTTATCTTTCCAAGTGGTTACTAGTATATCTACTCCATGGATTGCGAATAATTTCATTTCAACATCAGCACCTAATGCTTCATAATCCTTTTTCATACGATTTAATCCATTAGTATCAGTTCCAGTTGAAATTTCTACTTCAGATCTTATGTGTTGATCTGCAGTTACTATGAATTCATTTGCTTTTTCTGAATTTAAATCAATTTCTTCACCATCGAAGAATTTCATTATTCCATCTAATTTTTCTGGCATTGTTTTATATGAATCTCTTAGTGTGGATTTTCCTCTAACTATTAATAAATCATCACTAACAAATGCTGCTCGTGAGCCTTGAAATGCTTTATAATAACCCATTACGTCTCCAGCAAGTACTTTTAAATCTATCATAATTTTTCACTTCTAAATCATTTTATTATATTTATATAGTTTTTATAATATTATAAAGAAAAAGGTTTTATTATATATTTTTTGGTTTTGTTTAAAATTTTTAAAAAAAAGTTTTAAAAAAAATGGAGTACATTTATTAGTAGTAATGTGTTTGTACTCCACGTTTTTAATATTTTATTATTTTTTTAGAAGTTTAATTCTTCTTTTAATTCACCCATAGTTGCAATTCTTTCTGCAAAAGCATTGTGTCTATGGATACTTTCTTGATTGACTTGTCTTGCAGTTATTAATGTATCGTCATCTAAATATGAGAATTTTTGTAAGATTTGTTCAATCATGTTTCTTACTACATCTTCAACAAAGACTGGTTTTTCATGTGCATTCATTACAACTGCATTTTCATCAGGACGTTTTAAGAGTTCACAGACTGGGGAACTCATTGAATTTTCAATGAGGTTTATAATTTCTTCTCCTTTAACCGTTTGGTTTTCTGGAACTTCTATTAATACGGTTCCTACTCCTCTTTGGTTGTGTGATGCGAATGTTACGGTATCTAAAACTTTTTGTGTGGTTTCTTCATCTAAGAATTCTAATAGTTTTATTTTATCTGCTTCCATTACAGATTCTTGTGCACAAGGGCAAACTGTCATTCCAACTACTTCAGCACCTATACTTTTTCGTATTGTGATTTTACCGTCTTTGGATCGTGTTCCTACAGCTTTTGCTATAAGTTTTGTCATTTCTTGTGTTGGTTTTTCTGTTACTGGAGATTTACGCATCATCATGTAATCGCTTATCATTCTTACTTCTGCTCTTGTAGAGTAAGTATGTTTTTCAAGCATTTTACTAACTGTTTCTGCACAAATTGATTCTACTTCGAAATTACTTGTTTCAATGACTTCTTCCATAACTTCACTAATTGCTTCAGGATTTCTTGACATATGAATTCCTTTTTGATCATTTGGGAGATCAACGAAAGCATCAAATGTTGGTAATAATATTATTGGTCTTTTTTTACCTCTATCTAATTTTAAAAGTTTTTTTACACCTGTAACTCCTACTCGACTTAATTCTATAGGAATTCTAGGTGTGTCATCTTGAGTGTCTGGGAAACAAACTACCAAATTCTACACCTCTAATTTTATGTAAAATAATCTTTTCTAAGTGATATTGTATCATATAGATTTTTTTTTAAAGATTATTTTAATTTTTTTTTTATTTACTTAATTGGTATTCTTTTATTTATCTATATTTTTTTATGGTTTGTTTAGATTCTAATTAAATAAATATAAATAATAACTAAAAGTTTTTTAAATTTCTAATTATTATTTATATCAGTTTAAAAAAAAATCAGTTAGATAATTCAATGGTGATTTATATTAAATAATATTCTCTATGCATTGAATTATTTTTTTTGATTCTTTTTATAATATGTTAGCTGAACCCATATCTTCTTTTACAACATTTAACACTGTTTGTGTGTATGTTCTTTCAATACCTGGTTCTTTTAACATTTCTTTAATGAAATGATCTAATTCAGATGTGTCTCGGAATTTTGCAATTAAAAATGCATCGTATTCGCCAGTAACATCATAGATAGCAACTACGTTTTTGTTGAATGCTGTTTTGTTTTCCCAATTTTCTAATTTTCCACCTTTAACTTTAACTCCTACAATGCTGGTTAAGGTGAAACCAAGTTTATCATGTCTTAAGATTGGTGCAAATTTACTTATAACACCAGTTTTAACCATTTTATCTATACGGTTATGTACGGTACCTACAGATATTCCTAAATCACGGGATATTTGTCTGTATGATATTCTTACATCGTCGTTTATTATTTTTAATATTCTTACATCGGTGTCATCTAATTTAACAATTTCATCGTTAACATCACTTACCATTTTTACAGCCTCTCGTTTTTTTATGTAATAAATTTATATTAAATTTAATGTTCTATAAATTTTGTTCAAGAAAAATTTAAAACATTTGTTTAATTTTATTATTTTATAATTAGTATTAATGTTTTATAAAACTTTTTATTTTGAGTTTTTTTCAAGTTTTTTTATTAAGTTTTCCTTGTTTTATTAAGTTTTTAGATTGTTGTTTCTTAATATTTTTATATTTTAAATATTATTTTTTTGTTTTTTTTTAGTTTGGATTGTTTTTAATTAGTGTTGTGGTGTTTTAAATTGTTTGGATTCTTTTTGTAATTTTTTTAATTTATTTTGAAAAAATAGGTTATTTTTATGTTTTTTTCATAGAATTTAATAGTTTATTATAATTTTATAAGTTTTTATTATTAATCTATTAAATTTTTTTTAGTTTGTTCTTTAATATAAAAACTTTTATTTTGCTTTAAAAGAATTTTTTCACTCTTAAATCATAATATTGAATAAAACATATTAAATTTGCTTAAAAATTGGAAAAATAAAGATTTTTGAATAATTTTTTTTGGTTTGAATTAATTTAATAATTTTATATTTATCTTATTAACTAATATCAAAAAAGAAGAATAAATTATATAATTAATAATAATTTAAAATTTTTTTTTATTCTTTTAAAAGTTCTAAAATAATATTTTTAATATCTTCAATACTTGCATCAGTTCGAATTCCTAAAGGTGAAAAATGTGTTCTAACTGCAATATAACCATTATTTTTAAGAGTGTCTAATATTTTATCTAATTTCGGAGCACTAACCTTAAGATTCCTACAGATTACATGTATATCATAAAATCCAACAGGAGTTTCAGCTTCACTATAACAAGTATTTAAAAGTTTTAAAACATCATCTTTAGTATTTAACTCTTTATCATCACTAATACTTATCATTTCTTGAATAAATTCCTTATTTTGTATTTCACCTAACCACATTGGTCCTGCAATAGTTAATTTCCCTCCACAAATAGGACAATTTTCAGGAATATTACTAGCTAAACCATAAATAGGTTCATGATGTAGGCAATTTTTACAATGAGCCATATATCCAATATTCTTTAAGGATTCATCAGTAGCACGTGAACCCTTTTTAATATATAAATACATTCTCATATAATGCTCACTACTATGTGACATTAAAACAGTGATATACTTTTTATACTTAGCTAAAGTAAGAGCTGCAAAACCTGCAAGAATACGTATACCATTCTCATGACAATATTCACTTTTAAATGGTTTAGCATTATACTTACGTATACAAGGTTCTTTATAAGTACCACAAAGTGCACTAGTATCAGTTGCAGTTAAACATAATAAACTGTTACGTTTAATACTATATCCTGCAGAATCAACAAAATAAGAAGGTGTACCAAAAGGATCAATATCAATAATATCAAATTCTCCCCTATGATTACGTAACATTACACTAGCTTCTTTTTGATAAATATTAATATCCACATTATTCAGATCGGCATTGATTTTAGTGAATTCATTAGCTAAACTACTAATATCGTTAACACTAACATCTCCAATATTATCTATCTCTTTTTTGTAACGAACACCACGTATTCCACTTCCACCGAACACGTCACAAATATCCACATTATGATTTAAGATTTTCTGGAAAGCTTGAATAGCTAAAATTGAAGTATCTCGATTAAACTCCATACGAGGATTATAGAATACAGGAGCATCTGATGATACCTTATCGAATTCTGGAAATTCAATTTTAACTAAACCTTCATTTATAATTTTTAAATCATCTTCACTATATTCTAATTCTTTTTCTTCTAAATTTTCAACCATCATTATCACATATTAATTTAATTTTTTAAATTTTAATTCCTGAAAATATTTTTATAAAATAAAAACAAATATTAACTTAATATAATTTATTTAAGTACAAATAATTTATAACTTTTTATATAACAAAATCATAATTCTAAAAAAAAATAAATAAAATTTAAGAAAAAACTTGGAGAATAAATATTATGGCAAATAATCAAATTTCTATAGCTAAACCTATAATAGGTGATGAGGAAATAAATGCAGTAATAGATGTGATGAAATCTGGAATGATAGCTCAAGGACCTAAAGTGAAAGAATTTGAAGAAAAATTCGCAGAATATGTAGGTGCAAAATATGGAGTAGCAACAAATTCAGGAACTGCTGCTTTACATGTAGCAATGTTATCTGCAGGTTTAAAACCAGGCGATGAAGTTATCACAACACCTTTCACATTTGTAGCTACTGGAAATTCTGTATTATACACTGGAGCAAAACCAGTATTTGTTGACATAGATCCTAAAACTTACACCTTAGACCCTTCTAAAATTGAAGAAGCAATAACAGAAAACACTAAAGCCATTTTACCAGTTCAATTATTTGGTCAATCAGCAGATATGAAACCAATATGTGACATTGCAAAAGATAATGATTTAATTGTAATTGAAGATGCAGCACAAGCTCATGGGGCAAAATATAATGGGGATGAAAAAGTTGGAAGTATTGGAGATATGGGTTGTTTCAGTTTTTACCCCACTAAAAACATGACCACTAGTGAAGGTGGAATGATCACTACTGATAATGAAGAATTAGCTAAAAAATCTAGAATTTATCGTGCTCATGGTAGTAGTGTTAAATATAAACATGATGTAATCGGATACAATTTCCGTATGACTGATATAGGCGCAGCAATTGGTCTTGAACAATTAAAGAAAATCGATTCCTTTAATGAAAAAAGAATTAATAATGCAAAATATTTAACTGAAGGATTAAAAGATTTAAAAGGCATAACAACTCCATTTGTACGTGAAGGTTCAAAACATGTATTCCATCAATACACAATAAGAGTAAGTGCACAAAAACGTGATGAATGGGTTGAATTCTTTAATGAAAATGGAATTGGAAATGGAATACATTACCCTATACCATTATATGAACAACCATTATATGAAAAATTAGGTTATAAACAAGACTTACCTGTAACAAAAGAAATTGCAAGTACCGTAATTTCAATACCTGTTCACCCAAGCTTAACAACACAAGATTTAGATACAATTATTAAAGTTGTACGTGAAGGTTCACAAAAATTTGAATAAAAAAAAGTTTAAAGTATCTATAATGGAGAAAATTCATAAAAATATATAAATGTTAAAATCCCTTTTCTCCACTTTTTTTAATTATTATTTTTTAAAATTAAATAATTCTTATTCTAACATATTATTTACAGTATTAACCTTATCATTTAATCCTCTGTTGGATAAATCTCTTCTATCATCAATTTTAATAACAGTGTAGACACGATTAATACCTTGTTTAAAAACAGCTTCTTGGGCTTTACTTATTGCTTTGTATAATTCATCATAAGACTCTGCTTCTATTAAAGTACCCATACCAGTTAACTGATAATTTAGGCCAGAATCTTTAATAGATTGTACTGCAGCTGTTACGAATTCCTTACATTCAGTTCCATCATTCCCAACGGGAAGTATACAAAAATCACAAGTTATCATAGACTATAGATATATAATTAAAAAGATATAAACTTTTAACAATATATCTTTTAGGCTCTGTCAAAAACTTAGTTGATATTATTTTTTAAAAAATATTAGGAGTTATATTTTTTTCATATAATAATGTTTAAATTTTAATTTAAGTATCGTACAATTAATATATTAGCTTAATTTTACATGTTAAGGTGAATTATTATTAATTAGTACTACAAAAACTCATAGAATTAAAAAATCATTATTTCATTGATTTAAATTTTAACCAAAATTTTCGTACATAAAAACGAGAAAACAAATATCAACTAAGTTTTTGACAGTGCCATCTTTTATAAAAAAAATATGGGAATTATTAATAATGGCAGAAACACTTCAAAAAGATGAATTTAATAAAAAAATTTATAACAGGATAAATAATCTCATCACTGATTATAAATTAATCGAAGAAAGAGATAAAATAGCTGTAGCATTATCTGGAGGGAAAGATAGTGTATTAACCCTTTATGCATTAAAAGAATTTCAAACCAAACTTGATTTTGATTTAGTTGCAATTAGTGTTGATGAAGGTATTAAAGGTTATCGCCAAGAAGGTATTACCTCTGCAATAGATAATGCTCTAAAATTAGATGTGCCACTTATTCAGAAGTCTTTTAATGAGGAAGAAGGTTTTAATTTAGATGATATTTATACTAACTTTAAAAGTGCATGTATACCTTGTGGAGTTTTTCGTAGAAATATTTTAAATAAAACAGCATATGATTGGGGTGCAGATAAGATTGCTACTGGCCATAATCTTGATGATGAAATTCAATCATTTTTAATGAGTTTTTCACGTGGGGATAATGTGAAATTTTCTAAATTCGGTCCAAAATTAAATCGTATTCACCCTAAACTTGTTCCACGTATTAAACCTTTATGGAATACACCGGAAAAAGAGGTTGGGATGTGGGGTGTTCTTAATGGGATTGAAATTCATTTTGCTGAATGCCCATATAGTAATCTTTCATTAAGAGCTAAAATTAAAGAATTTCTTAATCTTGCTGAAGATGAAAATCCTGGGGTTAAAGAAAAAGTTATGGAATCTTTTAAAAAAGATTTAGATTTTGATTCACCGGTTCCTATTGTTTTAAATGAATGTGAACTTTGTGGCGAACCAACATCTGGTAAAATTTGTAAAGCTTGTGAAATTATTGATTTATTAAAATAAACAATAAATCCCTATTTTTTTTAGTTTCTCATTATTATAAATGCCATATATATAATGAACATTGCAATAAATATTATTCCTTCTTTTCTATCTATTTCTCTGTCACCTGCAGAGAATATGTATAGTGTGAATGTTGCAATTAACATTACAATAAGATCTATTAACATACTAGATCCAACAGTTATTGGGTGGATGAGTCCACTTAAACCTAATATGAATAGTATGTTGAATATGTTACTTCCTACAATGTTTCCTATTGCAATATTGTTTTCACCTTTTTTTATTGCAGTTAGGCTGGTTATTAATTCTGGTAGGCTGGTTCCTATTGATACTATTGTTAATCCTATAAGGGTTTCACTTAAACCGATACTTAATGCAATATATCTTGAACTGTCTACAACTAATTGTGCACCTATTATTATTGCCACTAAACTTATTATGGATATTATGATACTTTTCGGTAGGGAATATTTTGCTTTTTCAACTTTTGTTGATTCTTTTGATTTTTTCGCATCTCTTACTAAATATAATACATATAATATTATGAGTATTAAGAATATTAATCCTGTTATTCTACTTATTTGCCAGGTAAAGTATAATATTCCAGTTAATAGTAAGCTTGTGAAAATTAAAAAGACCATGTCTTTTTTAACTAATTTTAAATCAACTTTCATTGTTGCAACAAGAGCACATATACCTAATATGAATAGTATGTTGAATATGTTACTTCCTACAATATTACTTATTGCTATTGCATTACTTCCATCTATTGCTGCTGCAACACTTACTGCTGCTTCAGGGGCACTGGTACCGAATGCTACGACTGTTAAACCAATAATTAGTGTTGGTACTCTTAGTACATTTGCTATGCTACTTGCACCGTCTACGAAGTAATCTGCACCTTTTATTAAAAACAAGAATCCTACAATTAGTATTATTAATTGTATGATGATTTCTATCATTTGATAAACTCCATTTTTGGAATATAAAAAAAATTCATATGATTAATATAAATTTTTTTAGAAAAACACGTTTGTTCTATATTTTTCCTGTACAATTATTAAATTTTTATAGTATATAATTTTTATCTAAAAAAAAGTAAGAAATAAGGGGGGGGGTTGTTTTAATTTTAAAATTTTTAGTTTCTCATTATTATAAATGCCATATAAATTATAAAGAATATGAGGAAAATTATTCCTTCTTTCTTATCTAATTTTTCATCTAAATATGAGAAAACATATAAAAGTACTGTAGCAAGTATCATTACACATAAATCAACAATCATATCATGACCAACGGTTATTGGATGGATGAATCCACTTAAACCTAATATGAAAAGTATGTTAAATAAACAACTTCCTACAATGTTTCCTATTGCAATATTGTTTTCACCTTTTTTCACTGCAGTTAAACTGGTTATTAATTCTGGTAGGCTGGTTCCTATTGAAATTATTGTTAATCCTATAAGGGTTTCACTCATACCTAAACTTAATGCAATGAATTTAGCACTATTTACAACTAATTGTGCACCTAAAACAATAGCTATTAAACTAACTATAACAATCACAATACTTAAAATTAATGAGTATTTAGGTTTTTCAACAAATTTAGCTTCTTCTGATTTTCTAGCATTATAAACTAAGTATACAACATAAGCTATGATTAATATTAAAAATATTAATGCAAGTAATCTGCTGATTTGCCAAGTTAAAAACACAGCACCTGTTAAAAGAATGCTTGTTAATAAAAGGAAAGGTAAGTCTTGTTTGACTAATTTAGGATCCACTTTCATTGTTGCAACAAGTGAACATAAACCAAGTATTAATAGTATGTTGAATATGTTACTTCCTACTACATTACTTATTGCTATTGCATTACTTCCACTTAATGCTGCTGCAACACTTACTGCTGCTTCAGGGGCACTGGTACCGAATGCTACGACTGTTAATCCAATAATTAGTGTTGGTATTTTCAGTACGTTCGCTATGCTACTTGCACCGTCTACGAAGTAATCTGCACCTTTTATTAAAAATAGGAATCCTACAATTAGTAAGATTATTTGTATTATCATTTCTATCATTATTGATAAACTCCATTAAGGGTTATGTTTAAGAGATAAAAGAAAATAGGGTTTTAATCTTCTTCTTCCTCTTCTTCATTTTCATTATTTTTTTTATTTTTATCTCTAATTACAAGTACTTTGTCTATGTGGTGTCCATCAATAGCTAATATTTTAAATGTGAAATCTTCCCAATGGAATATGTCACCAGGTTCAGGGATTTTTCCTGTGAAACTTAATATGAAACCTGCAAGTGTTGTGTAATAATCATCTTCTTCTGATGGGAAATCTTCATCTTCTAAATCATATATTTCAGCAAAAGTATCTATTGGATATCTACCATCTATTAAGTAAGATCCATCTTTTCTTTTAGTTGCTTTTGGATCATTATTTTCATCAATACCTGGAATGTCTCCTACAATTCCTTCAAGTAAATCATTTAATGTGATTAATCCTTCTAATGTTCCGAATTCATCAACAACAAGTGACATGTGCACATATTCTTTGTTTTGTTTAAATTGTTTTAATAATTCCATTGATGGTAATTGATCTGGAATGACTAATGGTTCTTTAATGTTTCTTCTAAGTTCCATTTTGTCTTTTTTAAATATACTGCTTAGTACATCTTTAGCTTGTATTACTCCAAGGAAATCATCTAGTTCTCCTTCTGCAATTGGGAATATGGATCTTTTACTGTCAATGATTCTTTCTTGGATTTCATCTAAATCATCTTCTAAATCTATCCATATGATTTCATTTCTTGGGGTCATTATCATATCGACTTTTTGTGCATCTAAACGGAATACTCTTTTAATTATACTTTCTTCTTCTTTTTCAATGGTTCCGTCTTCTATACCTTCTGCGATTAATAGTTTAACTTCATCTTGTGTTACTACATCATCTTCAGTTGGTTTGGAACCTATTAATTTTAATAAGAAATTGGTTGATCCACTTATAGCTTTTACTAATGGTTTGCAAATGGTTGTCATGTAGTGCATTGTTTTTGCACTTTTCATTGCTGATTTTTCTGGATCATTTAGTGCAATACGTTTTGGGACAATTTCACCAATAAGTAAACTGAAATAGGTTGTAATTATTACAACTATTAAAAATGATAATGGTGTTGCATATGGAATGTAAGGATTTATGGATGCTGCTAATGGTTCTGCAAGTGTTGCTCCACCAAGAGCCCCTGTTAATATTCCAATTAATGTGATTCCAATTTGTATTGCTGATAAGAATTCGTTTGGATCTTCTAAAAAATCTAAAATGATTTTAGCGTTTCTGTTTCCATCTTGTTCATATTTTTGTAATGTAATTTTTTTAGACGACACAATGGCAATCTCTGCCATAGATAAATAACCATTTAATAAGATTAAAATGGCTATGAATAAAATTTCTAAGTATATAAAATAACTCATTTCTCTTCTGACCTTTTATAATATTTAATTTTTGTTAGTGTTTTAAATCACTAGCTTTTTGAAAACCTGTACCACCATATATGTCTTCTTGCATTTGGCGAACGGTTTCTGCTGCATCTGCTTGTGTTTCAACTTTTTTAAAGATTCTTCTCTCTTTAACTTTTATAGTTTTTCCACAAGTGCATTTTCTTGTCTTTACACCTTCTTTTGCATATAAGACTCTGCCACATCCGCAGCGAAAGATAAGATACATTTTGTTAAGTCTTCTCCTTCAAATAATTTTTAAATTTTTATTATATTATTATGATATTTACTTTTGTTGTTGAAGTTAATTAAAGTATTGATTAATAGTAAATTATAAAAAAAGTAGTAAATAAGGAAGGGTTTAATTTAAAAATTTTTTTTTAGAATATTTTAAAGAATAATGGTATGAATACTTGTGATGGAAGGATTACAAGTGTTGCTATACTTACAGCTAAATTAGTACCAATCACTACAAGTAATACTCTGAATATATTATTATTCCATAAATCTCTTAAAGAACTAATATCATTTAAGTTTTTAATATCTTTTTTACGAACTTTACGATATTTTAATTCAGTTAAACCACTAAACCATCCTGCTGCAAGTAATGGGTGGATTATTGTTAATGGTGCAACTACTCCTCCAACCAGTGCAGATTGGATTTTACTACCACTACATATGGATCCTACAAATCCCATTATCATACTGATTATAATGAATTCTGCTATGTTCCATTCAATTTTAATACCTTTTATAAATGCAAGAAAAAATATCACAACGAATAGTATTGGTATTATTGCTAAGATTATTTTAAGCCATGGTATTCCACCTTTTTTTTCAGTATTGGTTATTTCACTAATTGGTGGTATTGTTTCTGGATTGTCTAAGTAACGATTTATTCCTTCTTGGTGTCCTGCACCTACAACTGCTATTACTTTATCTTCTTCAATAGATTGTATACTGTTTGCAAGGTATGCGTCTCTTTCTTGTACGAGGGCATGGTAAGCTCCAGGGGATACTTCTTGGAAATATTCCATTACTTCTTCTAAGGTTTCCTCGTTTTTTAACTCTTCAATGTCTATTTCTTCAGTTTCATCTTCACCTGAGAAGAAACTTGTTACTGTGCTGAAGAGGAATTTGAGTTTTTCCCAAAAACTCATATTGTTGAGGGTTCTTTGAAGTGTTATGTTTATGTCACGATCGAGTAAGGCGATTTTTATTCCTAAATCATTTGCTGCATCTGCTGCTGCTATCATTTCAGAACCAGGTTTAACATCTAAGTTTGCCCCGATTTTGTTTTGAATATATGAGAGTATGGTGGTTGCGAAGAATAATCCTACTTTGTTTTCTTTTATTATTTGTTTAAGGTGGATTGGTTCTTCATCATCAACGAGTCCAGCTCTTTCTTTCATTAATCTATCGTATCGTCCGTAATCTAATTCTATTCCAACCACGTCTGGTTGTAATTCATAGATAGTGTTTTTAACTTCTTCCACACTATCTGAGGATACGTGAGCTGTTCCAATTATTGTTAAACATTCTCTTTTCATAGGTAAAAACTCTTAAAAATCTTTTTTTTAAATTATATTTTCTTTTTTTATAAAAACTTATTATTATTTTTTTTAATTCAAAATAAAAAATTATGAGGGTGGTATTATTTATTTTTATAAAATTAGAAAAATTTTTAATTTCTTATGTTTTATTTTATTAACTATTTAAATAATATCTTTATAAGTATATAAAACTTATTTTTTTTTAGATTAATTCTAATTTATTATTTTTATACATTACTACATTATTTGTTATATTTTTTTGCATGCAATAGGTTATGTCTTCTGTGTGTCCTAATTTTTTTAGGATTTGACTTGAGTGTGTGTTTAGTATTGATTCTTTGAAGTTTTCCTCATCTCTTGATGCAAGGATGCTTCCTATTGCATATTCACTTATTTCATCTGTACTTTTTAATTCTTTTTTTATCCAGTATAATATTTCACCACAGGCAAGGTAATCTTCTAAGGCAAAGTTATGTTTTCTCCCCGCCATAACTAGGTCTATGTGGGTGGTTGCTATTTCAACTGCTTTTTTTGCTACTGCTTTTCCATTTATAAAGCTACCTATTAATACAGTTGAGTTCATTGCTTCCATTATTCTTGTTCCATTAGTTGTTGTTAGGACTAATGTGTCTTTATCTGTTTTGTAATTTTCAACTTTTTCGGGGGAATTTCCTATTTGGAATCCATCTAATTTTTTCCCTAATCGTTCTCCTGCAAGTACTGCATTTTCCGTTTTTGCAATTTTTCTTGCTTCTTCTGGTGTGAATGAGGGTATTACTTTTTTAAAGTTATTGAATGCTGTGGTCATTGTAGCGCTTGCTCTTAGTGCATCTACTACAATACTCACATCTTTACTTTGGGTTTTCTCAAGACTTAATGTGACTTTCATTATTTTTTCCTTTGAAAATTTTTTTATATTAATAATTATTAATATATAAGAATTAAATAATATTTAACAATAAAGTATTTTAAAAAAGAAAAATTATTTTATAATAATATTTAGTTATGAAAAATTTTTATTTTATCTTTTTTAGGTCGTGAACTTATAATATGAAAATAGTTGTAACTCCAATGTGTGAAAAAATTGTATTATGGGCAGGTATATGTGACTATACTGTAAATAAGTTTCCAGATACAGAAGAAAATATGGATATAGCAATAGTATTAGCTGATAGAGAAACTAATATGGATTCTATAAATATAAGTTTAAACACATTTAAACAAATTAAAGAATCAATTAATAAAATATCTCAAATATTTGGAACAAATATTGATGGGGAAAATATAGAAAAAATTTTTAAAAATTCTAGTGATGCTTATAATATAATAAGGAATTTAAATAATATACGCCATGAGAATAAAGACATTAATGTTAAAGTATACTCAAATTTTTTAAAAGACATTGTAGAAGATTTAGGTTTTAATATAATAAATGATGGGGATACTGATTATAATATTGTAATTTATCCAGATTACCTTTCAAATAAAATAAGTCTAAAAGATAAGGATTGTAAATTAATTAAGGTACCTTCACATTCTAATGTATCTAATAATCCATTAGAACGTGCAGTTATACGGTATAATATTATATTAAATAATATTTAATTTTTAAAAAAATTTTTATATCCTTTAATATAATAATATATTATATAATAATTATCAGTAATTTAATAGTAAAATTTTTTTTAGGGAGATTTTAATAGTATGTATGAAACATTAACATATGAAGGTGGAGTTCATAGAAGCGAAGAATTAAAAGAACTCATTGAAGATTTAGGCGGGTTTATTCTTCAAGAAAACGTTTTACAAATGGAATTAATCATTAACATGGCTGTTCCAATGGAAGATGTTGATAAGGTTAAAGAAAAAGCTAAAGAAATTCTTGGTGAAATAACAGTTGCACCTATGGCAGGAACTGAAATTGCTATTGTATCTCCAACTCTTGCAAGACATCACCTACCTCATGCAGCATGTGATATTAGTGAATATTTACGTCGTTATGGTGCAAAAGATAATATGATTGGTTTAGCTCGTGGTCATGGTAAAGGTACCTCAGGAATTTCAGAAATTGAAAAAGATTTAATTGAGGAACATGATATAGCTATTTTTGCCCTTGGAAGTTTTAAAGATTGTATTATTGATAAATCTTTCCTTTATGATGATATAGACATACCAGTTATTGTTACAGGATCTCCAGAAATAGATTTAGAAGATTTACCTGGAGCCGATGCTTATGTTTCAGGTTTAGGTCGTATACCTCGTAGATTAAAACGAGGACCTGATATTCGAGCTTTAAAAAGATTAGTTGATGTTGTTGAAGATCAATTAACAATTTTGAAGAAAGATTTAGCTCAAGACCCTCCATTATTCCCAAGCATACTTGTGAAAAATGAGATTGAATCTCAAGTTCCAGCAATCCACGAAGTAATTAGTCCAACACCAGTAACTAGTCAAATTAGTGGTTTACGTGTTAAATTAGATTATGATAAATATCATGAAGTCATTGAAAATGTTATGATTGATGATAAAAAATTAAAGGATATAGCTAGTGTTGAAAAATCTCATATGTATGATTATATTTTAGTTCGTCTTTTAAATGAAAGTTCACTAGTTTAAAAAATAAAAATTTTTATTTTTAATTATATTTTTTTTTAGAATTTTTATACTCTTTTTTATTTTTAATTATATATTTTTTTGTGGTGTTATTTATGGAAGATTTAGAGAAACGTTATATTTTTAATTCAGTTTTCCCCTCAATTGTTTTGAGTTTTTATAATTATTTTTTATTAAAAGCTATGTGGGCTTTGATTGGCAGTCCAAATAATAATATAATTATACTTATAAGTCTAGGGGTATGTGTTTTAACTTTAATATCTTCTTATATTGAATTATATAATTCTAATAAATTCACACGTTCTATTATGGTAGTTTTAGAATCATGGAAATGGCCATCTCTTATTTTCTTATTTATAATGATAATTTTATACTTAATTTCCTATTTTGTAATAATACCTAAAATCATAACAATTAGTATATATCTTGTGGTGTTTTTAATAGGATTTTATGCCTATTATAATGCTCATAAAATAAAAGTCATAGAATATGAATTAGAAATTGAAAACTTAAAAGAAGAACTAAACATTATCCATATATCTGATATTCATTATGGAACTTATAGAAACCAAGGATTACTTAAAAAAATTGTTGAAAAAATTAATTACTTAGCAGATAAAGGAGCTCAACTAGTAATAATTAGTGGAGATTTAGCTGATGGATCAACAAGTATAGGAAAAGAGGATTTTAATGAATTTAAAAATATAAAAATACCAGTAATATTCACACCTGGAAATCATGATTATTACCCTGGAATAGAGAAAGTTTACTCTGCTTGTGAAAATGCTGGAATATATATTTTAAATAATAATTATTGCACATTTAAAGATTTAACTATATATGGTTTAAATTATAGTTTCACAAACCCTCAAAAATCATTTAATCAATTTAATATTAATCCTGAAACTAATAATATAATGGTTTATCATGCTCCGGATCATTGGAAGGATTTTATAAAATATGGTTTTGATATTCAATTATCTGGTCATACTCATGGTGGACAATTTTATCCTGCAAATTTATGGGTGGGAAAGTTTTTCCCATTTTGTAAAGGATTATTTATTAATAATCAAGGGGATAAAACAAGTTATTTATCTGTATCTACTGGTGTAGGTACTATGGGTCCACCATTACGTTTAGGGACAAATAGTGAAATGGTTTTATTAAAACTTATACCAAAAAAAATAAAACCATAACCCTTTTTTTTGAGGGATTATTTATTTTAACTAGAAATTATATAAAAGATTCTTATGCAAATAGTAGCTGATGTTGGTGGAATTCCTGGAAAAGATTGTAGAGGATTTTGTAAATATTGTTATTTTCGTAAAGTAAAACCTATTGAACCTTTAGGTTGTAGGTACTGTTCTCCAAACACTGTGGGATGTAAACATTGTGGTGAAGGTGTTTGTGAGACAGGTTCTGAGTTTAAACCTTCATTTCTTGTTATGAATGAGATTCAAACTGCTATGATGATGAATCAAACAAGTGATAAGGAGATTAAAGTGAATATTTCTGGTGGTGGAGATGTTAGTTGTTATCCTCAACTTGAAGAATTAGTAGGTGGAATTAATCAGTTTGGTCTTAAATCACATCTTGGTTATACTAGTGGTAAAGGAATTGATGATTCTAAGATGGCTTCAAGATTAATGGATCTTGGTGTTGATGAGGTTACTTTTACTTTATTTGCTAATGATGTTGGTTTACGTAAGGAATGGGTTAAGGATCCTAGTCCTGAGGCTTCTCTTGAATCTGCTAAACTTTTCGCTGAAAGTGCTAATCTTTATGCGGCAAGTGTTATTATTCCTGGTGTGAATGATGGTGAAGTTTTACGTAAAACTTGTGAATCTTTAGAATCTTGGGGTGCTAAAGCTTTACTTTTAATGAGATTTGCTAATAGTACTAATCAGGGCCTTATTTTAGGTAATTCTCCAATTGTTGAGGATGTTAACTCTCAAAGTGTTGATGAGTTTTCATCACTTGTTCAGGAAATTAATAATGAGTATAATTTAAGGGTGACTGGAACTCCTTTAGGTGATCCTAGCATTAATGCTCCATTTATTATTGCTCGTGATGGTAATGAGGAGTATTTACAATTTCTTAAAGATGTTACTGGTGAGGCAACTATTATTACTAGTAAGTTAGCTGCACCATTTATTAGTAAAGTCTTTAAAAAGATAGGTGCTAATAGTGTTAATGTTATTGGTACTAATAAAGAGATTGCTTGTTTAATGACTCAGGAAGATTTTGAATCTGTTGATTTAAGTCAGGTTAAAGATTCTGTTATTATCCCAGGTCGTAGTTTTGTTCATGACAAGGTTGCTGAGGATATATTTTCACGTGATGGTGTTGAACGTGTTGTTGGTAGAGGACCAGATACTTTAAGTGTTGATGGTGAGTTAAGTAGTGGTTTTACTGAGGAAGAAGTTATTATGGAAGAATTAGAATCTTTTAGGGATTTAATTGATGCTATAAACTTCTTTGGGATGAAACCTAATTAACTATTTTTTTATTTTTTCAGTATTACTTTTTATTTTTTCTTATTCTATTTTTTTCTTATATTCTTTAGTGTTTTAATGTTTGGGCTTGTTCTTAAGGGTTTTTAGGTTTTAATCTCCTTTATTTAACCTTTTTAGTTTTAATGTTTGGTTTTTTTAAATCTTTTTTTTATTTTGCTCTTTTTATTGTTTTTTATTTTTCAAAACATTTTTTATTACTTTTATAAATTTTTTTATTATTTTTCGTTGTGTTTAAAACGTTTGAAAGTTTATAATAATTGAAGAATATTTAAAATTAATTTTATAAATTTAAGATTATTTTAGATTATTATATAAATTTCATAGTGTAATGTTAAAAATTTTTCAATTAAATTATAAGATTTCAATTTTTTTTAATTTAAAAAACTTAACTAAATATTTTAAAGTATTTTACTTAAATTCTCTCATTTAAATTAGTATAAGTTTTGTTTTAATTTTACCATTGATTTTTCATGTTTTAATCTTTTGTTCTATTAAATTTTTCAGTTTTAAGTTCTCTTCTTTTAAAAAAAATTAGTAATACTTTTTATCCCAATAATAAGATATAACTTAATTTAACTTATCATTAATAAAGTTTACTAAATCTTTCTAAAAAATATATTTATATTATATCTTATTCAAAGATAAAATCGTATACCAAATAGCTGGCTATTGCAATACTTGCTTTGTAGCTTACTCACCTCAAACATATTTTACATAAAACTGTTTGAGAGAGTGGTATATTAGTAACTCTATTAAATTAGGAGGGAAAAAATGGCAAAGTTTGATGATAAAGTCGATTTATACGACGAAAGAGGTTCATTAGTATCATCTGATGTACCTATCGAAGCTCTAAGTCCACTACGAAATCCTGCAATACAAAAAATTATTCAAGGTGTAAAACGGACTGTAGCAGTTAACTTAGAAGGTATCGAAAACGCATTAAAAACTGGATCTGTTGGAGGAAACAAATCCAAGATTCTAGGAAGAGAAATGGATCTCGACTTAGTAGGAAACGCTGACGCTATTGGAGCATCTTTAAAGAAAATGATCCAAGTAGACGAAGGAGACGACACATTAGTAGAACCTATCTCTGGTGGTAAAAGATTAAAAGTACAAATTCCAACCAAAAGATTAGCTTGTGCTGCAGAATACTCTGTATCCCCATTAGCTACCGCAGCTGCTTTAACACAATCCATTATTGAAAACATGGATGTAAGCATCTACGATGGTAACATGGTAAAAGCTGCAATCTTAGGAAGATACCCACAATCTGTAGATTACATGGGAGCTAACATTGCAACTATGTTAGATGTACCACAAAAACTCGAAGGACCAGGTTACGCATTAAGAAATATTGGTGCAAACCACTTCGTAGCTGCAACTCTTAAAAACTCATTACAAGGAACTGCTCTTTGTTCTATATTTGAACAATCTGCTATGTTCGAAATGGGAGATGCAATCGGTGCATTCGAAAGATTACACTTATTAGGTTTAGCTTACCAAGGTTTAAACGCTGATAATATGGTATTAGATCTTGTTAAACAAAATGCAGAAGGTAACGTTGGTAATGTTGTAGCTGCAACAGTTGACAAAGCTATTGGCGACAATGTTATATCTGAAGCAGAAGATTTAAACGGTTTCAAATTATACAAAACTGACGATGTAGCAAAATGGAACGCATATTGTGCTGCTGGATCCATCGCTGCTGTTATGGTTAACGTTGGTGCAGCAAGAGCTGCTCAAGGTATTCCAAGTACCTTATTATACTTCAACGATAACATAGAATTTGCAACTGGTTTACCTGGTCTTGACTTCGGTAGAGCAGAAGGTGTAGCTGTAGGATTCAGTTTCTTCAGTCACTCCATCTACGGAGGAGGAGGTCCTGGTATCTTCAACGGTAACCACGTTGTAACCAGACACAGTAAAGGATTCTGTATTCCACCAGTAGTAGCTGCAATGTCCTTAGATGCAGGTACTCAACTTTTCAGCCCAGAAAAAACCTCTGGACTTATTAAAGAAGTATACAGTTCATTTGATGAATTCCGTGAACCTTTAAAATACGTTGCAGAAGCAGCTGACGAAATCAAAGGAGACATCTAAGTAATCTATGAATTTTTAAAAATTCATCAAAATTCTAATTTATTAAAATAAAAAACACAGAGGTAATTAAATGGATATAGAAATATTCCCTTTCAGAATACTCGGTTCAGACACTACCGAAAAATTATTAAATGAAATTGAATCATTAGATGATGTAAAAAGAACAGTTATTCATGGACCAAGATTCCCACCTTTAGATGATTTTGAACGTAAATACGGAGATCGCAGAGTCATCACCATAAATGGTGAAGAAGTTGAATTAAAAGTCAAAACTGGTCGTATATGGATTGAATTGGGAAACACTGAAACAATCGATTTAATTGATGAAATTTGTGGTAAACATCTTCCTTTTGGTTATGATATTAACACTAATCGAGAACAATACATCAGAAAGTCTAGAACTGTTACTGATGATATGAAGTATGGGAATGTTGATATGCCTGATGAATTAATCGGAATGACTGATCAACACTCAAAATTTTCAGAAAGTGTTTCATTAATTAAAAAAGATACTAATAATTCTTAAAATTTAAATAAAAATTAATATTTTATAAATGTGATTAACTATGATTGGAAGAAAAAGTCATGTTGTGGATTGTCGAGAAACTAGAGGTCTTGGTGAAGGTGGAGGTATTGCTCAAAGAGGAACTTTCGCTCAATGTGGAAGTGATGTTGTTGCAGTAGCTATGTCTCCTGGTAGACGTCACATTACCAAACCTGTATGTGAAATCACATTTGCACTTCGTGAATCTAATCTTTTAACTAGTACTATTATCTTAGATGCAGGTTCAGGTGTTCCTCGTGATGCTCCTTCTGCTAGTGGTGGAAGCCTTTTTGGTTTAACCCATAAAGAGATTGAGCAAATGAGTCAATATAAATTACTTGTTGTGCATTTAGGTGGAGTTAAAAATCATATTATATACAAAGCAAGATTAATTTTAAGAAATGTTAATAAACCTTGTGTTATTATTTGTGAATACCCTATTGATTTTGAAGACCTTGCAAAAATTGGTGTTAAAACTTTAAAGGTTATGCCTAGTGAAGTTAAAACCAAGGGCACTGTTGTGGGAATTATTAGTGGTGTTATCAGAGGAGAAACAGCTCCTCAGGAAAAATTAGATGAGATTATTAGAAAAGTCAAAATAGGATTAGGAGATGTATGATTATGGTACAATATTATCCAGGAACTTCTCAGGTTGCAGAAAATAGACGTAAATTTATGGATCCAACAAACGATCTTGAAGTTTTACGTGAAATATCTGATGAAGATGTAGTAAAAATTTTAGGTCACAGAGCTCCAGGTGAAGAATATAAAAGTGTTCACCCACCATTAGAAGAAATGGATGAGCCTGATGATATTATTAGAGAACTTGTAACACCTATTGATGGTGCTAAAGCAGGGGACAGAGTAAGATATATTCAATTCGCTGATTCCATGTATTTCGCTCCAGCTCAACCTTTCTTAAGAGCTAGATCTTACGTAAACAGATTTAGAGGTGTAGATACTGGTACTTTATCTGGTCGTCAAATTATAGAATGTCGTGAAAGAGATTTAGAAAAATTATCTAAAGAAATCTTACAAAACGAATACTTCGATCCAGCTAGAACTGGAATCAGAGGTAAAAGTGTACACGGACACTCTTTAAGACTCGACGAAGACGGTATGATGTTTGATATGTTAAGAAGACAAATCTTTAACAAAAAAACCGGAAAAGTCGAAATGGTTAAAAACCAAATTGGTATTGAATTAGATGAACCTGTAATTTTAGGTGAACCTATAGATGAAGAAACCTTAAAACAAAAAACCACCATCTACAGAAGAGACGGTGACTCCTACAGAGAAGATAAAGATGCTGTAAAAGTTTGTCAAAACATTCACGTATCTAGATCTATAGGTGCATACAACCCAGAAATATTTGGAAACAAGAAGGTAGAATAATATGGCAGCAGATAAAAAGTTCATGGAAGCTTTAACAAAAAAGTTTAAAGAAGATCCTACCGACAGAACCACTACTTTTTATAACTTAGGTGGTTGGAGACAATCTGAAAGAAAAACTGAATTTGTTAAAGAAGGAGAAGAAATTGCTAAAAAGAGAGGAATCCCAATGTACAATCCAGACGTTGGTTCCCCTCTTGGTCAAAGAGCTTTAATGTCTTACCAATTATCCACAACTGATACTTTTGTTGAAGGTGACGATTTACACTTTATAAACAACGCAGCTATTCAACAAGCTTGGGATGACATTAGAAGAACTGTTATTGTAGGATTAAACACTGCACACACAGTTCTTGAAAAAAGATTAGGTATGGAAGTAACTCCAGAAACAATTACTAATTACTTAGAAACTGTAAACCACGCAATGCCTGGTGGAGCTATTGTTCAAGAACATATGGTTGAAACCAACCCTATGTTAGTAGCAGACAGTTATGTAAAAGTATTCACTGGAGACGATGAATTAGCAGATGAAATTGATGATTGCTTCGTTTTAGACATTAATAAAATGTTCCCTGAAGAACAAGCTGAAGCTTTAAAGAAAGAAGTAGGTTCTGCAGTATGGCAAGCAGTTAGAATTCCTTCCCTTGTAGGAAGAGTTTGTGATGGAGGTACTACCTCTCGTTGGTCTGCTATGCAAATCGGTATGTCTATGATTTCTGCTTACAACCAATGTGCTGGTGAAGGTGCAACTGGTGATTTCGCTTACGCATCTAAACACGCAGAAGTTATAAACATGGGTACTTACTTACCTGTAAGAAGAGCAAGAGCTGCAAATGAAGTCGGTGGTATTCCATTCGGATTCATGGCAGATATTGCACAAGGTAGTAGAACTAACCCAGATGACCCTGTTCGTTCCTCCTTAGAAGTTGTAGCATTAGGTGCTGCACTTTACGATCAAATCTGGTTAGGTTCTTACATGTCTGGTGGAGTAGGATTCACTCAATATGCTACAGCAGCATATACTGATAATATCTTAGATGACTTCTCTTACTATGGACAAGAATATGTAGAAGACAAATATGGTGGATTATGTGAAGCTCCTAATAACATGGATACCGTTCTTGATGTAGGTTCTGAAGTTGCATTCTATGCATTAGAACAATACGAAGACTATCCTGCTTTACTTGAAACTCACTTCGGTGGTTCTCAAAGAGCATCTGTTATTTCCGCAGCATCTGGTATATCTACTGCATTTGCTACTGGTAATGGTCAAACTGGTTTAAGTGCTTGGTACTTATCCATGTACTTACATAAAGAAGAACATTCCAGATTAGGATTCTATGGTTTCGATTTACAAGATCAATGTGGTGCAGCTAACGTATTCTCTATAAGAAACGACGAAGGTTTACCAATTGAAATGAGAGGACCAAACTACCCTAACTACGCAATGAATGTAGGTCACCAAGGTGAATACGCAGGTATTGCTCAAGCTCCTCACTCAGCACGTAAAGATGCATTTGCATTTAACGCTTTAGTTAAAATCGCATTTGCTGACCCAAGTTTAACATTTGACTTCGGTGCTGTACGTTCTGAATTTGCTAAAGGTGCTTTAAGAGAATTCGAACCTGATGGTGAAAGATCTGTCATCATTCCAGCTAAATAAACACGAAATATTTAAAGACTAAGATAGGTGTTTTTAATTAAACACCTATTTTTTTTCTTAATTTTCCAGATTTATTTTAAAAAATTAAATTACAATCAATTTTAATAATTATCAAATAAGGTTTAATGTTTATTGTTTATCTAAAAACTTTTTAGTAAAGCTTATATTAAACTTTTTTATATAGATATAAAGTATAGGTTAAACTATCCTATATTCAAATAAATCAAAAAATGTTTTCAATGAGGTTAAACTTCCTTTCAAATATTTAAAAAAAATAATACAAAAAAATGTAAAACCATTTCTATTTTTTAGAAAGTTTTACTTTAGTTTATAAGTTTTCATTAAGTTATAAACTATTTACTCTAATAAAAAGGAATTCAAGTAGTTATTAATAAAAAAATATTAAAAATAATTATATGTCCTGAATTTATTTTTAATGGAGAAAAAAATCAATTAATAAAAAAATGAGTGCAATCCTTTAAAAAATGGGATGACAATTATTTTTTTTGGGATAAAAATAATTGTTAATGATTAATTATTAATTAATCAGAACCATTATAAAGTGAGAAATAATTATTAAAGAAGATAATTATTATTGTTTTCTTTAAATTAGCTTATTAAATTTATTAAATTAATTTAATAAAAACTAAGGAGGAAAAAATATATGGACCCAATTACATTAGGTGTAGTCGCATTAATCGGAATAGCTGCTACTATTGGTGGGGCATCAGAAGATATCGAATCTGATATCGGTTCTGAAAGTAACCCTAACTCACAAGTACAACTCGCTCCGCAAATGGGACATTTACACAGAATGATAAATAAAGCGATCTCTGGGGAACCAGTCGCTTACGGTGTATGGTGTGGAATTTCTTGTTCCGTAGCTTATTTAGTTATGACATTAAATGCTGGATTTTTATCCTTACCTATTATAGCTATAGCTATTGGTGCAACAGTTGCTGCTCTTGTACACGTTATATATACAACAACAGCTCATATTGGTCGTATTGTTGGTCAAGCTCAGTTCCAACAACCACTATTTTATGATCTATTGATTGAATGTTTAGGACCTATTGCAGGTCATGGATTTATTGCAACTTTTTGTATTACAAGTTTCTGTTATTTAATGACAATCCCTCTCGGAGGAAATCCTTTAGTTAGCTTCCCATTACCTGTTTTAGGTGTTGTATGGGGTATTACTATTGGTGCTATCGGATCTTCAACTGGGGATGTTCACTACGGTACAGAAAGTGAATATCAAACTTACCCATTTGGTGGAGGTACTCCTGTAGCTATTCAAGGAGATATAGTTACTAAAGAAGCATGTGGTGCTAAAAACAGTATCGATGTAGGAAACTTTTGTGCTAAATTTGGTGGACCTTTAACTGGTGTTTGTTTCGGATTAATCGTATTCTTCAGTTTCTGGATTACTGTAGTATTCGGAGTTACTGGTGGTATTATTGCTGGTGCAATAATTATATTAATTTTAATCTATCTTAACTTTAGATTAGAAACTTTTGCTCGTAATGTTTATGGACCTTATGAAGAAGAAGCTAAACCTGCAGAAGAAGCTGAACTTGTAGAAGAAGCTGAAAAGGCAGGACAATAAGGAGGATAAAATTATGTTAGACCCAATTAGTTTAATTATATTTATCGCTGTAGGTGGAGTTCTTATTGGAGCAGGAGTACACTTTATTCCTGTAGGTGGAGCTCCAGCAGCTATGGCAACAGCAACCGGTGTAGGTACTGGTACAGCTATGTTAGCAGCAGGTGCAGGTATGACTGGACTTGTTACAGCAGCTTCAATGACTGGTCAACCAATGTATCTTATTGTTTTAGCAGGTGCAATTGGTGCAATGTTAATGATGGGATTCACCATGTTAATTGCAAACTATATTTATGTATATGGTTGTGGTGTAGTACCAGCTTCTGCAAAAGTAGATAACGATCCTATTACTGGTAGAAATCAAGAAATTTATTGTACACCTGGTACAGAAGGACACGGAATTCCTACTGTCTGTTTCGTCAGTGGAATTATTGGTGCTCTTATGGGAGGTGCTGGTGGTGGACTTATTTACTACACAGTAAATACCGCAGCTACCAACGCTAGTTTTATTACAACCCCTATAGAAGCAGCTGCATTAGCAGCTATTATCGCTATTTCTGTTTATTTCATTAATTCTGTTATTGCTTCTTATAATATAGGAGGTACTATTGAAGGATTCCATGATCCTAAGTTCAAAAAAATCGGTCGTGGATTCGCAGCTTGTCTTATCGCATCTATTATCTGCGCTATACTTTGTGTACTCATTTTAGGAGGTATCTAAAATGGCTGAAGAAAACGCAGTTAATTCCAATGCATTACTTGCAGTAGGAATAATTGGTGGATTATTAGGAATATATTTAGTTGGTATCAACTCTCTTATAGGACCACTTCTTGCTTGTTTAGGTGGTATTTGTGCTATCGTATGGGGTGCAAATGCTATTAGAACCGTTGCAGGATATGGTTTAGGTACTGGTGTACCTTCTATAGGTTACATGTGTTTAGCTATTGGTATTATTGGTGGATTATCTGGTCTTGCTTTAACATTAGTCCCAGCTTTATCTGGATTTGCAATGTTAGGACCTATATTCGCTTTAATAATTGCAATGGTTTTAGGTTTCATTGTAGCAGTTATAGCTAAAAAAATTGTAGGAATGAAAATACCTGTTTTACTTAGATGTACTACTGAAATTGCTGGAGCAGCAGCTTTATCTGTTATAGCATTTTCCGTAGCATTAGCTGGTGCTTATGATATTGCTTCAATATCTGCAGCAGTACTTATACCAGGTTACATTGTTTTATTCTTTATTTTAAACACTATGGCTATACAAGAACCATTTAATGCTTGTCTTGGACCTAACGAAGATCAAAAAAGAACTTTAACCTTAGCAGTTGCTAATGGTTTCCTTGCAATTTGTGTCGTTGGTTTATTATTAATACCTTCTGGATTAGTTTCCTTATTAGTAATAATTGTTGGAGTTATTGGATGGATTTGCAGTTACAAAAAATTCCTTAAAATGTCTAATGAAGCTGCAGCATCCGTTAAATGGTCTGGTTTATGGCCTAAAACAGAGGATCAATAGGAGGTTCAATTATGGAAATGTTACCTTTAATTCAAGTTGTCCCAGAAATGGATCTAGCTATTGACCCTGTAACAGGATCAATAGGTGGAGCTATTGGTGGCGGAGTTTTAGTCACCTTAGACGATGTTAATGTTGAAATAGATAAAATAGAAGAAGCAGCTGATGAATTAATTAATTCTTTAGACCCAACCACTGCTCCTGTAGGTGCTTATGCTGGAAGAGCAGGTTCCTATGTTACTGCAGGTAAACAAACAAACTTTGTTTACGGATTCTTAATTGGATTACTTTTATTAGTAGCTATACTTCCTATTTTAGCTAAGATGGGGGTATTATAGATGGTAGATAAAAAAGAACCTGCAGCAGATTGGCCTCTTATCACAGGAGATTATGTTACAGGTGACCCTGAAAGCCCTGTTGCAGCTGTAACTTTAGCTTCTAATTTAGAAGAAGCTGCTGTTGCTGCTGGAGCTGCTATTGCAGGTCACTGTCACACTGAAAACCTTGGTCTTGAAAAAGTAATCGCTAACACTATTTCTGATCCAAACATCAGATTCTTAATAGTATGTGGTGCTGAAGTACAAGGACACATTACTGGTGCAAGTTTAAAAGCTTTACATGAAAACGGTGCTGACCCTGACAAAGGAGAAATCATAGGTGCTCCTGGAGCTATCCCATATATCGATAATATTCCACAAGATGGAATTGCAAGATTCCAACAACAAGTTGAAATAGTTGATTTAATCGATGTAGAAGATGAAGGTCAAATTGCTTCCAAAGTAAAAGAATGTGTTGAAAAAGATCCAGGTGCTTTTGAAGAAGAAGCAATGGTAATCGACGTTAGTGACGACGATGAAGACGAAGACGAAGGAGATGCAGTACGTCCTGTAACCCCTGAAACCGCTTTACTCGAAGCACGAATGAGAAACATCAACACCCAAATCAAAATGATTGGAGCAGTTGAAAAGGATTTATCCGGTAATTATGCAGGAAAAGTACAAGGAATCATGATTGGTCTTGTATTTACCTTAGTAATCGGAGCTTTATTCTTAATAATATAAGTTAGGAGGTAGGATTATGGTTAAATTTTCAAACAAACCAAACATGAAAGGTATTAAAAGTACATCTGAAAACATTAATCGATCTTCTAAACTTATAGGAAGACAAGGTCGATTATGGTCAGGATTATATCAAACTAGAGTTAGTGGTATAGGATACGGACTTATATTTGCTTTTGCACTATGTCTTGTAATACCATTAATAGTTAAATTATGCGGAATGTAAAGAGGTGTTATGATGGCTGATAATGAAATACCTCAAGTACTTGTTTCTGCAGAAGAATTCGATAAATCTAGTGCAAGATTAGATGATGTTGAAGAAAAAGTTGATTTTACTATTGGTGAATATTACCAACGTTTAGGTCAACAATCTGGTAGAGATGTTGGTATTTTATATGGTATAATTATAGGAATGATAATATTGTTAGTATTTATTAAATTTAATTTAGTAGCAATATTGACAGGATTACTCTAGAATTAATATTTGGAGGATTAACAAATGTATAAGTTTGATAAAGAACAAGTCGTCGTAGATGTTGCTGGATGTAAATGTGGTGGTCAACCTGGAGAATATCCAACCGTACTTGCAGGAACTATCTTTTATGGCGGACACAAAATTATTAGTGATGAAAAAGAAGGAATTTTCGATAAAGACAAAGCTGAAGAATTAATTAAACATATGGAAGAAATGGAAGATACCACTGGTAACCCATGTATTATCCAAACTTTTGGTGCAACACCAGAAGCTATGGTAAAATACTTAGAATTTGTCGGTGATGTATCAGACAAGGCTTTCATGATTGATTCTACTAGTGCTGATGCTAAAGTAGCAGGTGCTAGATATGCTCAAGATGCAGGTTTAACTGACAGAGCTATATATAACAGTTTAAGTATGGCTTGTGAAGAACCTGAAATCGAAGCAGTTAAAGAAACCGATATTTCTTCTTCAATTATTCTCGGATTCAACCCAATGGAACCTGGTGTCGAAGGTAAAATCGATATTTGGGAAAATGGTGGATCTGTAATGGATCAAGGAATTCTTGAATTAGCAGACGAATGTGGTATTGATAAACCATTTATGGATGTAGCTATTACTCCTTTAGGTCAAGGTGCAGGTCCTGCACTCAGAACAACATTTGCTGAAAAAAGTAAATGGGGTTACCCTATAGGATCCGGTATTCATAATGTACCATCTGCATGGGATTGGTTAAGAGACTACAAAAAGACAGTACGTAAAGAAACTTTCCACGTATGTGATATAGGTTCTGACCTTTTACAAATTGCTGTAGGAGGAGACTTCTGTCTCTTTGGACCTATCGAAAACAGTCCTGATGTTTTCCCAGCAGCTGCTATGGCTGATGGATTCGTTGCTGAAGCTGCAAAAGATTTAGGAACTGAACCTATAGAAACTCACCCATTCAATAAATTATTATAAATAATTTATTAGTTTGAGGATTTTACTATAGAGTTTACTTCTTTAAACTCTTTTAAAGTTAAACACGTAAAAATATAAAGGCTTTATATGGGCTTTTAGGTTTTAAGTAAAAATTTTTATTTAAAACTTAAATTCTATATAAAACCAATTTTTTTAAAACCATATTAATACTAATTTTACATAAATTATTACTAACTTTTTTTTACAAAAATTAAAACACCCCCTAGATTTAATTAAAATTCCTGGAAATCCTATTCTATATTAGAACAATTTAATAAAATTTATATTGTTATATTTATAAACCCAATAAACAAGCATAAAAATAAAAAATTTTATAATATTAATTTTAGGAGTTAAATGGTGTATAAAAATGTCATTTTTAGGTAATTTATTCAATAAAGGCCCAAAACCAGTCATAGCTCATAGTCAAACAGAAAAATTAGATTTTCTAAAAGCTAGTACTAACCGGCCTCAAAGTCCAGGTTTCAAAACAAGACCTGATGAGTATTATGTTGTTGCAAGTGTAGAACTCGGAAACACAACAACCAAATGTATTCTTACAGCTACCAACTTAAATTCTAGTAAATCCTACCTACTAGATAAAACAGTTAAAATGACTAGAGATATTCGAAAACCAAAACCCGACGAAGAAGTATTCGGTTCAACAGTTTGGGGAATAGAATTATCAAAAGAATCAGTAGCAGATTTAATAAAAGACACAGTACTAGAATCCCTACACAAAGCAAACGTAGACATGGAAAAAGACTTAGACTTCGTAGTACGTTCAACAGGTGTAACAGCAGGTTTTGCAACCACACAAGAAGTAGGTAAACTAGTAATAGCACTAGCAGACGGATGCTTAAATGCAGGTATACCACCTAAAAAAATGGCACCAGCAATGACCACACAACAATTACCAAAAAGATTACAAAATTTCACCCTACTAGACAATATAAGTTTCGATGGAGCAGTAGTAAGTGTAGTTCCACCACGAGGCCGAGAAGTAGTAGCAAACGAAATGGAAGGAGAACTAGTAACAGCAGGAATAAAACTAGGAAGTAAATGGACAGAAGTCGATTACCGAAACCCCTGTGTCAGCCTAGATTTCGGAAGTACACTAGCCGGCCGTATAGTAAACAAAGAAGAACCATACGCAAATACAATAGGTAACTTTTTAGGACTTGCAGGTGTTATAAGTGATTCACTTGCACGTGGAAGTAAACAAGTAGACCCCAAAGGTGGAGCAGCACTAGATTTATATGATCCAAAACTCCTACGTAAAGGAGATCAGAAAAAAGCAAAAATCAATGCACAAGAAGCACATAAACTCATAAACATCACCAAAGTACCAGAAGGTATGGAACGTTTCGGTACAGTACCATTAGACAGTACCCGAGCAAAAGATGCAGGAACCACTCTAATAGGTTGTGATGTTGGAACTAATGCAGATGGATTAGGTGAATTAATGGAATTAGGAGGACAATTCTATGATGAAGATGGTCTTCCAACCTTACTTGCAACAATGGATCATGTAAGTGCAATAATAGTTGACCGCTTACTAGATATAGCATTTGAAGAAAAACTTGTCCTACCTGGAAGCATATTAGGTGTAACAGGTCGTGCAGGTATCACAGGACGTAAACCTAACCTTATACTTGAATACACTAAAGAAAAATTCGATCAAGTAGTATTTGTTGAAGATGGATTAGGTTTAGGTGCAGCTACTATGGCTCGTTGTATGAATAGTATGGGTACTCCAAAAACACCATTAGGTGGAAACCAAGGAGAACATTGTATACTTAAAAAACGTATGCAACTTCAAAACAAAAAAACATAATTAAACATAAAATATTATAAACTTTATTCTTTCTTTTTTTTATGATTTTTAGTATACTAATGGCTGGTGGACGTGGGACACGTTTAAATAATAAAGTTGAAAAACCATTATACAATTTTAATGGTAAACCCCTAATAGACCATGTAATAGGAAACCTTCAAAAATCAAAAGTTGATAAAATTATCATAGCACTAAGCCCACATACAAACCAAACACTAAAACATTTAAAAGAAAAAGGATTTAAAAACTTCAACCTAGACTTAATAGATTCTTATAATGAATTTATCCTAAGTACTCCAGGTGAAGGATATCTTAAAGATTATAACTACATTTTAGAATTACTAGAGAAACATTCAAAAAAGGATACAGTACTATTTATCAATACTGATCTTCCTTTTATAAATTATAATATTTTAAATAAAGTTTTAAATGAATATGAAAAAGTTCAAACTGATGCTTTAAGTGTTTTTGTTCCTGAAGAAATTTTCAATACCAACAACCTAGATTACAAGTATGCATATAAAGGATTAGTACCTTCAGGATTAAACATAGTTCGAAGCGAAAATATCATTCAAGAACAAGAAGATTTAATTTTACCACATATAGAACTAGCACTTAACATGAATACATTAAATAATATACAGATAGGGCTTAAATTATTAAAATAAAATAATAAAAAAAGACTTATCAAAAAGTTTATATATTTTATAACTACATAGATTTATTTAATAATATAAAAACTTTAATTCAGGCTTTTTTAAAAAAAAATATTTTATCTAAAAAAAAACAAAATCCCTTAAAAAAACTGTTAATAGAATAAAATATTAAAAATTTTTTTTTATACATAAAAGAATACAGAAATTAAAAAACATATGAAAAAAATTAACTTGGTGGAATTTATAATGGAAAATAAGGCAATACCTAAAAAAGAAGAAAAAATGTGGAGTGAAATTAAGAATTATCAAGTAGCAACCAATAATGCACGTATACTTGGAGTTCTTGACGAACTTATAATAAACGAAAAAACTGGTAAAATAGTTGATATTGCTATTCGCGTAGAAAGTGGCCGTAACGTTCATGTAAAAGGCGCTAAACGTAAAGGAGACCTATTACTCGTTCCTTTCACTAAAGTTGAAAAAGTTGGAGAATTCATAATAGTAACAGAATAAAACTATTCTCTAAATTCTCTAATACTCCCCCATTTTTTTACATTACTACTACTTTTTTTTAAAACAATTTTTATAATTTCTATTTTTCAATATTTAATAACTTAAGACTTAATTAATTCTTTTTTAGAAAAAATTATTCCAATTTAAAAAAATTTTAACTCATGGCATAATTTTAAAAAATGAATATTTATTAGACAAAAATATTAATATATATTAATTTTTCATCTTTTTTTAGATATTAAGAATATTATTTTTCAAATGCTTGGAAAAGTTATAATATATTTAATCTCCATAATACTAATAATAAATTTATTAAATTTAAGGGGGATTAATATTAAATTAAATAAATATCAATTACAAGCATATGAAAATTTAGGTTCAATCAGAAATTCTAAATTATCTTATAATAGATTGAAAAATGTTTTAAAAAATATTAATGATTTTAATTATGATGTTTTTATTCAAGGATCCTATGCAAATAAGACTAATATTCCTGGAGATAGTGATGTTGATGTTATTATTAATTTAAATGATATTTTTAATCATAATATAAATGAAAATTCTAAAGAAGATCAAGAGGATTTTCATAGAAATCATAGTAATGCAAAGCTAAGTATAAAAGATTTTTATGATTCAGTTTTATCTGTATTAAATGATTCTAACTATAATTTTCTAAGAAAAAAGAAATGTTTAAAAATTTCTGGGACTCCTTTAAATGTTGATTTAGTTGTTAGCAATAATTATCATAATTATACTAAATACCCTAATTATATTGAGGGAATAAAAGTGTATACTTCTAATAATGAAAATATAGTTAGTTACCCTAAGCTACATAAAAAAAATGGTTTTAATAAAAATAGTCGAGTTAATAGTAATTATAAAAGAACTGTACGAATTTTTAAAAACATTAAAAGTTATTTAGTTTCAAATAGTGTAATTTCTGAAAGCATTGTTTCATCTTATTTTATTGAATGCTTATTATATAATGTTCCAGATAATTATTATCAAAACTATAACATTGAAAAAAGATTTTTTGGAATATTAAACTATTTATTAAATGAACCAAATTTTATGGAAATGAAAACTCAAGATGAACAAAACTATTTATTTGGTGATTCGGATAATCAATGGGATAAAAAACATGCATTAAAGTTTTTAAATTGGGTAAACTCTTTTAATAGGTAAGATGTTATTATGCATAACTATTCAGTTGATAAAAATCATGATAAATTTATATTAACTATTATATTAATTTTTGCAGGTTTTTTAGATGCACTAATAAATTATATTTTCCCTATTTGGTTCCATAATTTTTTTGTTTCAATTTTTTATTTTCCTTTCTTTTTAATTACCTTCATTGCATGTTTTTCTTTTTTATTTTTTTTATTTAATGATTTTTTATGGAGTAAGAAACCTATTAATAACTGGATAGTGAAATGTCCTGATTTAAATGGAAATTGGGAAGGTCAAGTTATTAATCCTTGTTATGATCCAATAGATGTTCATGTTGAAATAAAACAAACATGGACAAAAATTATTATTTATTTAAATACAGATACTGCGGAATCTAAAACTAAAGCATTAACTTTTTTCACAGAAGATTCAACATACCCTAAAGTAGAATATATTTATTATAATAAAACTAAGAATAATTCTGATAAAGATTTTTATTCACATGGGGGAACAACATCCTTAATTTATAAGGAGAATTGTCTAGTTGGTAATTATTATACAGATGAACAAAGAAGAACATATGGAAAAATTAAATTATGTAAAAAAAATATTAAATAGTTTATAAATTTTAATCATTTTTATATTTAAAATTGTTAAAGGAGGAGTATTAATGCCTTATTTTAATAAAATCGAATGGGAATTTTTAAAAAATTCAAAAGAATATGATTTAAGTTCTAATCATTATGAATTAAATATTTCTATACCGAATTGTAATAAATTAAAAATTAAAAGAGATGAACAATATAATATCATTGGATTATTTTCGGGTGAGTGTTTCAATGTGGATGAAGTTGAATTTGTTAGAGAACTTTTTAGAAGTAATTCTCCTCCCAAATTTCAGGTAAGTTCAAATTCAAATATTTTAACTTTTTCCTGTAGTTCAATGATAAAATTAACATTTGATGTAAAAAAGAATTATGAATTTACTTTTTATATTAAAAACTTAAACAATCAATCACATAATTTTAATAAGGAAGAAATTTCTTGGACAAGTGAATGGTATGTTAATGGTTCCTCAGAAAAAGCTTTTAAA
Source organism: Methanobrevibacter acididurans (assembly GCF_046197875.1). NCBI lineage: Archaea > Methanobacteriati > Methanobacteriota > Methanobacteria > Methanobacteriales > Methanobacteriaceae > Methanobrevibacter > Methanobrevibacter acididurans. The sequence goes on from NZ_CP166991.1 coordinate 212,342, forward strand.
AGAGCTACTGAGTATATTAAAAAAGATTTTTATGTTAAAAATAGGTTAGATTTAAATTCTGAAAATTTTAATTATCAAAATAGTTCTAATTTTACTGATAAAATATCTTCAATAGTTCGTGATTATTTATTTATTGAACCTACAAATTGTTCTTCTTTTATTATAGGGAAAGTTCCTGAAAGATTTGGTCCTAATTGGTCAAATTGTATTGGAATTGAATATCAAAAACAATTTGGTTTTCCTTCTCAAAATGATATGAAAAAAATTCATGAAATATTATCATTTTTCTTTGGACGATTGTTAATTAAGGTTGGGGAAACATCCTTTGATAAGAATGGTTGGCCGTTAAATGAAATATCTATTGAACCTAATATTTCTCCAATTACTAACTTAAAAATAATATCAGGTTTAAATGATTTATGTCCTATAAAATATGATTTACCCCTTTTTAATAATTGTATAGAACAAGATTTGAAACTTTTATTAGATAATTATATATGTATGGACGAAAATTTTTCAAATGTATTTAAATTGTTATTTGATTCTATGTTAACATCAACAGATTCAGCTATTGTTATTATTGCTGGTGCTTTAGATTTTTTAGTTGATTATTGGTTAAGTAACAAAAAAACCGAGTTTTTATCTAAAGAAGAGTATAATAATATTGTTAAAGCTGAACTAAAGAGTATTAATGAGAAGTTGGATGAATATCCTCAATTATTAAATAAAATTAATAATGCTTATAAAAAAAGTGGGACAAGTAGATATGATGATTTTTTTGAGGATATTGGGATTGAAGTAGGGAAAGTAGAAAAAAAAGCTATGGATTATCGGAATATTATAGCTCATGGACATAAAATGAAACCAGAAACGGAAATTAAATTAATTCTTTTAACTTATGTTTACATGACTTTGTTGAATAGATGTATACTTAAAATTTTAGGTTTTACTGGAAACTATAACGATTTATGTTTTAATGAGAATAGGAATATCAATCTTAAGATTCCTGAAGAAAAATTAAAAGAAATTAAAAATATGGCTAATGAATATATTAATGAGAATTAATATATTAATCTCAAATTTATTGAAAAATTTTTAATATAACAATGTTTATATAAATGATAACAAATAAAAGAAGAATATAATAATTGTTATATTTTTTTCTATAAAAAAAAATTAATAATTAAAAAAAAAGAATTTGTATTTAAATAAAAATAATTCATGGTGGTGGAAAATAAAATGTTACTAAAAATAGAAGACTTAGCAGTACAAGTCGAAGGAAAACAAGTACTCAAAGACATCGACTTGTGTATAAAAGAAGGAGAAACCCACGTCCTACTCGGACCTAACGGTGGAGGGAAAAGTACACTCTTCATGAGCATACTCGGATTTCCTAATTACAAAATAACCAATGGTAATATAATATTTAAAGGAGAAGACATAACTAACTTAACAACAACCGAAAGAGTTCAAAAAGGAATAGGTGTAAGTTTCCAAACACCTCCAGCAATAAGAGGAGTAAGTGTAGAAAACCTATTAAGACTCATAGAAAACAAAGATATAGAAAAAGAACTCTCACCAAAAATGCAAAACTTATGCACAAAACTAAAATTCAACCAAGACTTCCTAAAAAGAGACGTGAACCTCGGATTCTCAGGAGGAGAAGTTAAAAGATCAGAAATACTCCAACTCCTAGCACAAAAACCAGAATTCGTAATGTTTGATGAACCTGACAGTGGAGTAGACATAGAAAACGTTGAATTAATAGCAGAAGAAATAAATGAATTATTAGAAAAAAATACCAAACCAAAACAAAGAACAAGATCAGGATTATTAATCACTCACCTCGGATACATCCTAAACTATGTAAATGCAGACATAGCACATGTACTCCTAGACGGTGAAATCGCTTGTTCAGGAAACCCAGAAGAAATAATACAAGATGTTAAAACAGAAGGATTTAGAGGATGTGTTGAATGTGCGGAATGTATCTCAAAAAGCTGCTAAAGCAAAAGACAAAAAAGCAGCAATAGGAACAGATGTAACTATAGAAAACTATTCAGAAGAAACTATAGATGCATATGATGTAATAGACAGCTTAGATGATGTAAGTAAATCAACACAAGACACCCTACTAAAAGTCGGAGTAGACTCTGATGAAACTAATCGAGCAGGATCATTTCTACAAGTTGGTCAAAGTAACATCTTCCAAGACAGCCTAACAGGTGATGTGGAATTACTAAACCTACAACAAGCATTAGATAAATACAATTGGGTATCAGATTTAATGTGGACAACAGTCCAAGCAGACGCAGATAAATACACTGCAAAAACAGCACTTCGAGAATCTGAAGAAAATGTAAGATCAGGTTACTTCATAAGAAGTAAACCAGGAACCAAACAAACCTTCCCAGTACAAGCATGCATGTTTATAGCAGACCAAGACGTAATCCAAACCACTCACAATATAATAATTGCAGAAGAAAACTCAGAACTACATTTAATAACTGGTTGTGCAACAGGAGACGATGTATCCTCAGCACTCCACGTAGGAGTCTCAGAACTATTCGTCAAACCAGGTGGAAAAATCACATTCACCATGATACATAACTGGGCAGAACAAGTAGAAGTACGTCCAAGAACCGGAATAAAAGTAGAAGACAATGGTACATTTATAAATAACTATATCTTAACCAGTCCAGTACACTCTCTACAATCTTATCCAACAGCACACTGTGTAGGTAAAAATTCACGTGCACTATTCCAAACCATCCTTAATGGTCAAAAAGATAGTTACATTGATAGTGGGGCACGAGGAATACTTTCCGGTGATGGAGCATCAACAGAAGTTATTAGTCGAGCAGTAAGTAATGATGAATCAAAAATTTATGCAAGAGGGCACCTAGCAGGTGAACGACCAAACGTAAAAGGTCACCTAGAATGTAACGGACTCGTACTATCCGATGATTCAAGCATTTATGCTGTACCAGAATTAGAAGCAAACAGTAGTGGTCTTGAATTATCACACGAAGCTGCAGTAGGTAAAATAGATGAAGATGAAATCTATTACCTTACAAGTCGTGGTTTAACAGAAGAAGAAGCAGCTGCAATGATAGTTAGAGGATTTTTAAGTATGGATATAACAGGCTTACCACCAGCACTTGCAAAATCCACACAAGAAATGATAGACATGAGTGTAAAAGGAATATAAAAATAAATACTCTTCCTTTCCCTCTATTTTTTTATAATGTTTCTAGCTAGATTAAACAATTCTTCTTTGTCTATATAAAGATTAAAATTCCCTATTTTTTTATAACTTTAATTAAACTATTTTTAAATTCAATTTTTAACAAAACCTTAAATAAAAATGATTTTATTACTCTCCTATTTTTTTAAAACAATTTACTGGTTTATTTATAATTACACTCCATTTTAACTAATTTTGAAAACTAATTTTTTTTAAATGACTTACAAAGTATTAATTACCTAATTATAATTGGAGGTGAAAAAAAATTTTAAAACTTAAATTTTAAGTACAGATATTTTAGTTTGATTTAAACAAAACTTATCAAATCTATCTAAGTCAAAAAAAAATTAAGGAATATAATTTTTAGAATGGAATGAAAAATAAGAAAAAAATTAAATTTTAAATCTTTAATGGGGAATTAAGAGAAAAATATAAGTCAAATAAATTTATATAAAAATTATAATAAAATAGTGGGGTTTTAAAGAATAAAAATTTTGAAAAACATAGATACAAAGACAATTTCAGGAAGGATCTCTAAAGAAAAATTTGAAGAATTAAAAAATTTAAATTTAGATGGAACAACTAGTATAAAAGTTGCTAAAGCAATAGATTTTTTAATATTAATTTATTCAGATAATAATGAACAATATAAGGAATTATATGAATTAAATTTAAAGAGAACCCGTAGAGATGAAATTGAAAAAGAGTTAAAGGAATTAAAAAAGGATATAAATTTTTTAGAAGAAAAAAACAATACAGTTAAAAACTTAGATTTAACTGATACATTAAAAAAAATATATTATAATGATAAATGTTCAGATTTTTTAAATAAGCAGTTAGAACGATTATCTAATAGAAGGTATGCTCCTGAAATTTTTAAAGATAAAAATAATTTATCTTTTAATCAAAAAAGGTACTTAGAAATTTTAATTAATAGTTTAAAAAAGTTTAATAATGAAAACAATTTTGATTTAGATTATGATAGTTTTATTGAGGGGATGATACAAATAAAACAGGAAAACAAGGATTAAATAAAAATATACTTATTATAAAAGTTTAAATTAAAAATTTAACTAAGTTTTAAATTGTATACACATTTTGCATACCTTTTAAAATTTTTGCGCAAGTGTAGTGTAAGGGGGGAGTTATAACTTTAAGTTATAACTATAACTATATTCTAGCTAGTATAATAATAATAATAATAATAATAATAATAATAATAATAATAATAAACTATAATTCTGCGAGGGTCCTGTATAGAAAAAGAGTTATAACTTTAAATTATAACTATAACTCCCATAATACAGTATACATTTTCAAATCTTAAAAAACCTATAACTTTAAGTTATAACTTTAACTCTATTCTTATAGTATACATTTTCAAATCTTAAAAAACCTATAACTTTAAGTTATAACTTTAACTCTATTCTTATAGTATAGATTTTCAGATTTTAAATTAACTATAACTTTAGGTTATAACTTTAACTCCTCTTACTTAGTATAGTTTATATTTATAAAAAATATTTTTTTCATATAATTGTATTAATTTATTCATTGTATTTTTTTAATGATCTTTTAATTTTTGGTTTTTAGATGAAATTTAAATATTTAAGGGGGTAATGTTTTTTTTATTAAAATTTTTTTGGGGTTTATTCTTATTTTTATATTTTTTGTTGATTTTATCATATATTGCTAGCTAGAGGTATACTGATTGGTACTTTTTTCAATGTTTTATAGGGGCTTTGTTTTTTTTAATTTTTTCATATAATTTTTCTTGTTGGTGATGTTTGTGTTTCTTATTTTTTTAAATGTCTATTGGATTTTTATTGAAGTTTTTTAAGTGTTTGTATAGTGTTTTAATTATTTTAAAGGTATTTAGTTAAAAATAAAACTGTTAGTATTAATACATACAAAAAACTTAATATGATATTTAAAGCTTTCGAAATACTTTTCGAAGTAACATTTATATTTAATACTTATTTAATATATTAACAGTACATTGATGTTAAGCTGAGCTAGCTCATTAACGTACAATAAAAACTAAAAATTAAATAAGAAAAATTAAGACTTTTTTTTTATTTAAAAAAATATTAGTTTTACATAAAAAAAACTTTTTATAAAAAGCAAAAAAAAAATATAAATCCTTTAAAAGGAAACCAATATTTCTTTTTTTAAGGTAAAAAAAAATATATATAAAAAAAAATTTGAGATATTCTAGAGGAGGAAAAACTCTATGGACGAAGATGTAAAAATAGTAATGTTTTGTTGTAACTGGTGCTCCTATGGTGGAGCAGACACAGCAGGTACTGCTAGAATGCAATACCCACCGAATATAAGAGTAATTCGAGTAATGTGTTCCGGAAGAATAGACCCACAATTTATCCTTAAAGCATTCAGAGAAGGTGCAGATGGAGTACTTATCGCAGGATGCCATATGGGAGACTGCCACTACGATGCAGGAAACTACAAATTAGATAGAAGAATGAGATTAGTTTACAAACTCGTAGAAGACCTTGGAATAGGAAAAGAAAGAGTATACCATGATTGGATCAGTGCATCCGAAGGGGAAAAATTCGCAACTACTGTAACCATGATGGTAAATCGTATTAAAGAACTCGGACCATCCCCATTAAAAGAAGAAATCGAAGCAGAAGGATAAATTTAATATTATTTGGAGGATTATGATAACATGGCTGAAAAAGCACAAATAGGAACCATGTGGCTCGGAGGATGTTCCGGTTGTCACTTATCAATTGCTGATTTCCACGAATCATTACTTGATGTATTAGAATTAGCAGAATTCAAATTTTCACCAGTACTTATGGATACCAAATATGATGAAGTACCACACTTAGATGTACTTATTGTAGAAGGTGGAATAAGAAACAATGAAAACCGTGAATTAGCAGAAATGTTAAGAGAAAAAGCAGACTTTGTAATTGCATACGGAACATGTGCAGCATACGGTGGAATACCAGGACTTGGAAACTTACACACCGTAGAAGAATTAGAAGAAGAAGCATACATTAACTCTTGCAGTACTGTAAACCCAGAAGGAATCATCCCAAGCGAAGGCGTACCACACCTTGAATCCCGTGTAAGACCATTACACGAATGTATTGATGTGGACTTAACCATCCCAGGATGCCCACCAAGATCCGATGTAGTTGCACAAGCAATCATCACATTATTAAATGGGGAAACAATAGAATTACCAACAACTAACCTTTGTGAAGTATGTCCAAGAGAAAAACCACCTGCAGGTTTAGCAATGGACTTCATCAAAAGACAATTTGAAGTTGGAAAACCAGAAGAAGATTTATGTTTAATCTCCCAAGGACTCGTATGTATGGGACCAGCAACAGTATCCCTCTGTGGATCCGAATGCCCAGGAGATGCAAACGTACCATGCCGTGGATGTTACGGACCAACTGCAAATGTTAAAGATGCAGGAGCAAAAATGATTTCCGCTATCGCATCAGATTACGGAGTATCAGAAGATAAAGATGTAGATCCAGAAGAAGTAGCAAACGAATTAGATGATATCGTAGGAACATTCTACACCTACACTTTACCTGATGCATTAGTACCAATGAAAATGCAAAAAGGAGGCAAATAAATATGACAACACTTACAATGGAACCAGTAACCCGTATTGAAGGACACGCAAAAATCACCGTAGACCTTGATGAAAACGGTAACGTAAAAGACACAAAATTACATGTAATGGAATTCCGTGGTTTTGAAAAATTCTTACAAGGAAGACCAATAGAAGAAGTAGCACGTATCGTACCACGTATCTGTGGTATTTGTGATGTACAACACCACTTCGCAGCAGCAAAAGCAGCAGACCAAATCTTCGGATTCGGAGATGAAATACTCCCTACTGCTTATAAGATGAGAGAAATTGAAAACTGGGGTTCATTCATGCACTCCCACGCTCTTCACTTTTACTTCCTCGCAGCACCAGATTTAATAATACCAAACGGAACAAGACAAACCCGTAACGTATTCCAAATCATTAAAGACAGTCCAGAAGTAGCATTACAAGCAATCAAAATCAGAAGAAATGGTTTAGATATTGTAAGAGCAATAGGTGGACGTCCAATTCACCCAGCTAGTAGTATTCCAGGTGGAATAACCACAGAACTTTCAGATGAAACACAAGCAGATTTACTTGCAAAAGCAAAAGAAAACGTTGAACTTGCTCAAGCAACCCTTGACCTTGCAAAACCAGTATTTGCTGAAAAATTAGACCTTGTACAAACCCTTGGAAACTTCGGAGACACACGTCACTGTGGACTCGTTAAAGATGGTGTATGGGATGTATATGATGGAAACGTAAGAATAAAATCTAAAGACGGATCCAAAATCGAATACGAATACAACAACCTTGAATACCAAGACATTGTTGCAGAACATGTAAAACCTTACAGTTGGTTAAAATTCCCATACATTAAAGAATTAGGATACCCTGAAGGAATTTACCGTGTAGCACCATTATCTCGTTTAAATGTTGCTGATAAAATGCCAGACCAAGCACCATTAGCTCAAGCTGCATTTGAAGAATTCCGTGAAAAATTCGGATACGCACAACAACCATTACTCTTCCACTGGGCAAGAATTATTGAAATGTTAGCAGCAGCAGAATGTGCAGCTGACGGATTAGATCAAGACTTATCTGGTGAAAAAGTACCGGAACCACAAGAAAAAGTAGCAGGAGAAGGTGCAGGTATTGTAGAAGCAGCTCGTGGAACATTAATCCACCACTACAAAACAGATGACAATGGACTTGTAACTAAAGCAAACATCGTTGTTGCAACTATCCAAAACAATCCAGCAATGGAAATGGGAATAAACCAAGTCGCAAAAACTTACATTAAACCTGGTGTTGAAGTAGATGATAAAATCTTCAACCTTATGGAAATGGTTATTCGTGCATACGATCCATGTTTATCCTGTGCAACCCATACAATGGATGGTCAAATGAGACTTGCAACTATTGAAGTATACGATAGTGAAGGAACCCTTGTCAAGAAAATATAAAATATTTGATGCAAAAAAAAATATAATACTAAAAAAAAAATAGAATTTTATAAAAAAAAGTTTTTTATGAGGAAAAAAATACTATTTAACCCCCATATTATTTTTTTATATAATCCCTTTTTTTTAGAATTATTTTATATTAAAAAAAATATTTTTTTTTTCAAACAAAAAAATTAAAATAATAAATTGAAGAAAAAAAATTTAATTAATTAAATTAGGAGAATAACTAATATGATATCAGTTAATCAAGATACTTGCATCAAATGTGGAGCTTGTGAAGGAGTTTGTCCTTCAGGTGCTATTGCAGTAAAAGAAACAGTAACTTACTGTGATACTTGTGAAAGTGAACCTAAATGTGCTGATGTGTGTCCTAATGGTGCATTAACTGTTGGAGACATTATCATTTCTGATGATGCAGATCCAGTTGTAAGATTAAACTTCAATCCAAGTAAATGTGACCAATGTGGAGAATGTATAAGTGCATGTCCTAAAAGTATAATGAAACTTGGAGACGAGGAAGGAGAATTACCACTTGGTGGATACTGTGTAATGTGTCAACAATGTGTTGATATTTGTCCAGTAGATGCAATCGGTATGCCAGGTATAAAAGAACCAGCCACTCGAGAAGTAAATATTGAAGGTGCAGTCTACATAGAAGACTGTGTAGGATGTGGAACATGTGTAAGTGAATGCCCAGTAGAAGCAATTACTTTATCTGGTTATGGTGAACCAATCACTATAGATGAAGATACTTGTATTAAATGTGGAATCTGCTCACAAACATGTCCATGGAATGCAGTATACATTAGTGAAAACATTCCAACTAAACGTGGAAAAACCATAAACACTTTCACATTAAACAATACAGATTGTATTGGATGTAATACTTGTGTAGATGCATGTCCAGGAGACTTCATACAAGCTAAAGGTGCAGATTTAAGTATAAAATTGCCAAAAGCATGTGCAGCATGTGGACTCTGTGAAAAATTATGCCCAGTCGACGCCATTACATTAGATGTGACTTGGGGACAAGCAACACAAGCCAACGAAGAAGGACTAGTCCGTGATACAAATAAATGTATCTTCGATGGATCCTGCGCACTTAAATGTCCAACAGAAGCAATACGTGTAGTCACTAAACGTGGAATGGAATTACCCTCCAAAAAACGTGACATGGGAGAACCATCCTTCAACATGTGTGCAAGATGCGGAGCATGTGCAGCAGTATGTCCAAACGATGCACTACAACTTGCAGAAGTAGATAAAATCATAGACGGTGTAACAGTTACACGTAACCGTATAAACTTCAATGCAAGTAAATGTGATCAATGTGGAGACTGCATAAGTGCATGTCCATATGACATGTTACATGAAACAAGTAAACCAAACTTACCTGTAGCAGGATTCTGCACACTCTGTGAAAACTGTATCGAAAGATGCAAAGAAGAAGCACTATCACTAAAATAAACACAAAATAAACAAATTTTATAAGGAATTTTAAGGGGAGGAATTACTCTTATTTCCCCTTTTTTCTTATAAAAAAAATTATTAACTCTTTTTTTCTTTAATTATCAAAAATTTTCTAATAAATAATCCTATTTTTTTTACTCATATTTTATGAGAATAATATAGTAAAGTATTTATTGTATAATTACAATAAGGTTATATTAACATGGTATTTTTTTAACAACCCTTTAAAAGAACTTATTAGGTTTTGGATTGTTTTAATAAATTAAAACAAAAATGAAAGGTTTAATTTGATGTTAAAAAATAACTAACACTCTTACACCTACTCATATTCCCACCATAATAATAATTGTATGAAAATTTTAAAGGACATAAAACTATTGTTATTTAAAAGAATACTTCATGTTAAAATGTTTATATGGGGATGATGTAATCCCAAAATAAGAAAAATGGGGGGAAAACTTTCTTCTCTATTTTTATTATAAGGGTTTTACTATTATTTTCTTTCATATGAAAAAGAATAAAAAAAATATATTTAGACAGACGAATGAAAAAATAGATCAAAAAAAATTAAATTTTTTTTGATACTATAATAACTCAAAAATTTTGAGGTGAAAAATAAAATGTTTTCAAAAAACATTAAAGTTTTATCATTATTTTTAGTTCTTGCAGTTGTAATGATTGGAGCACTTGGTGCTGTATCTGCTGCTGATGCTGGTGATTTAACTGGTGATAATGTTAATATTGTCACTGATAATGCTTCAGCTTCTGTAGATTATACTGGTGCAGGTACTGTTCATATTACTGGTGATGTTAAAACCAATACAACTGTTGGTACTACTTCTAGTATTGATAATAACACTCCTGTAAATGATACCCTTGGAGATTCTGCTCTTACTGGTGAAGGTTCAAATGTTAATGTTGATGGAACTAAAATTTATACAAAAGCTGATGGAACTGGAGATACTATTTCTACTACTTTAACAGGTACTTCATCTAATAATTTAACATTAAATGAAAATGGTACTTTTTCAGCAGATTATACATTCTCTAGCACAGCTTTAACTAATGGTACTACTTACTATTTACAAGTAACAATACCAGTAAATGCTGTTGCAAGTGATGGTACAAACTATGCAGATGTTAAAACTGTTATTGTAAAATATGTTCCTTTCACTGCTACTACTGCTACTATGAATCTTGATAAGAATACTAGTACTATTAGTTATGGTGATGATTGGACTTATAGTGGAACTTTAAATAATCCTGATGGTACTCCTGTAGTTAATCAAGCTGTTTTATTAACAATCACTGGAAACAGTTTAGCTGAAAAGAATAATGTTACTGTTTATACTGGTGCTAATGGTGAATTTAAGTTTAATACTACATTTTGGAATGCAGCAGGTAATAGTCCTTTAGCTGCTACAACTACTGAAAATTATACTTTAGCTTTTAATAGTACTGGTGCTACTACTATTGGTGCTACATTAAATGTTACTAATAAGAATGGTAAAGTTAATGTTGTATTAAATGATACTAATATTAACTTTGGTGATGTTATTACTATTAACGCTACTATTGTAGATGCTAATGGTAAATTAATGAATGTTGCAGGTACTTTAACTGCTACTTTAATTAACCAAGCAACTGGTGATAATGTTACTGTTACTTTAAATCCTTCTACAGATAATACTGTTTACACTGGTGAAACTTCAAATACTTTACCTGCTGGTGTTTACTATATTACTGTATCTGGTACTCAAACTAATTATGATATTAATGCTTCTGATGTTAATCTTTTAACTGTTAATAAGGTTGCTACTAATATTAAAGGTAATGATACTATTTACACTACTGGTGATGCTTTAGCTAAGACTGATGATACTTTCATTAAATTAGTTTCTAACTCTACTACTGGTGTAACTAACATTGATGGTTCTTGGACTGCTGTTCTCTATAAAGCAGACGGTACACCAATAAAAAGTGTAACTGTTACTGAAGGAACTGGTGCTGCTCTAGGTACTGCTACTATTAAAGCTAGCGAAATCACTGCTTTAGCTGATGGTAGTTATTATGTTGTAATTAATTTTGCTGCTGATAATTATCTTCCTAGTAACACTACAGTAAATATTGTTGTTAAAAAACTTAATACTATTACTATTACTAATGAAGATTTAACATATGATTTCGGTACTACTGGTAATGATACTTACTTAAACATTACTTCTGATAAAGTTATGAATACTACTGTTGAAGTATTCCTTGGCAATAAATCTTTAGGTAATGTTGATATTAAAGATGGAAAAGCTAGTATTGATTTCGGTAAATTAGCTCTTCAATCTGATGATTATACAGTTACAATAGTTTATGCTGGTGATGATACTTACTTACCATTTAATGCTACTACAAAATTAACTGTTGTTGGTAAAAATATTGGTAATCTTAACACTAATGCTTCCATTATTAATGGAGTAACTATTAATAGTGTTAATAAAACTTTCACTCTTAACTTAACTAATAGTACTAAAGATCTTGTAAATTACACTGGTAAAGTAAATTATTACATCGGTGATAAACTTGCTGGTACTGTAAACATGGTTGAAGGTAAAGTTATTGTTGATGCTAAAACCTTAACTGGTTTAACTAATGGAGCAAACATTTTAACTTTCCAAATCAAAAATAATTTTACTAGTGAACAAGTTAAGGTAACTATTAATACTGTTCAATTACCTACTGATATTATAGCTGATAATCTTACTACTACTAATAATACTAATATTATTATTAAAGGTAGTGTGACTAATGCTACTGAAGGACTTGTTACTGTTATTTTATTAGATAAAGATAATGAACCTCTTGCTCTTGCTTTCGGTGTTTTAAATGCTGATGGTACTTTCAATGTTTCATTTGCTAATTATGCTAATGGTGTTTACACTGCTAATATAATGTATAATTCCACTACTGGTTTATCTAAAAATAATACTAAAAACATTACTGTAACTGTAAACGGTACTGCACCTACTCCTACTGGTAATATTACTACTAATTTAACTATTAATAGTAATTTCACTGAAGCTTATGGTGAAGGTTTAAACTTAACTGGTAAATTAACTGATGCTAATGGTAACCCTATTGTTGGTCAACATATTGCTCTTAATCTTACTAACCCAACTACTGGTGCTAGTAAAATTTATTGGGTAACTACTGATACTAATGGAGAATACCAATTACAAATTAATTTATTCGTTGGATCTTACACAGCTAGTGCAAGTTATGGTGGTTTCACAACTGCAGATAATACAACTACTTATTTACCTAGTGGTCCTGCAAACGGTACTATTACCGTTACTAACGGAACCGAACCTGTAGATAACCGTACTGCTACCGTATTATCTTTCAGTAATTTTACTGAAACTTATGGTCAAGCTTTAAACTTCACTGGAACTTTAAAAACTACTGATGGTACTCCTATTATTGGTCAAAAGATAGGTATGATATTATCTAATGCTGCTGGTCAAAGTAAACTTTACTGGAGAACTACTGACTCTGCTGGAGAAGTACAATTACCTATTGAATTATTCGCTGGTGATTACACCTTCAAATGTTACTTTGAAGGGGACAGTACTTACCAACCTTCCAATAATCAAACTGGTAGTATTACTGTAACCGCTTAAAGTTTAGTAAATGTTTTAAACACAAAATAAACAAAATTTTATATAAAAAAAATTTTAAGTTAAAAGGGGAATTTTTCCCCTTTTTCTTAAAATCCTATTTTTCATTTTTTTAAATTCCTAAAACTTTTACAGGTGAAATTTTATTTATAAAATATTTTAATGTGTACATGTTTACACACTCACACATTAATTTATTCAAAATAGGAATAAAAAAATCTTATACTAAATTTTAAAAAAAAGAAACTATTAAAATAATTAAAAAAACATTTAATTAAAATATTATTTAAAACCTTAACTATAAAAATAATTAAGGCTTTACTAAGGTTTACTTAACTATGCACGTATTTACTAATTTTTTCACCCTTCCCATCTATATCTTCTTTCAGTATTTCACCTTTTTCCATAATTATCCCCCCATTAACAATTGTCATTACAGGTTTACCAGTATAACTCCAATTTTTAAATGGTGAATATTTAGCTTTACTATAAAATTCCCTAGGATCTATTACTCCACTTTCTTTAAGATTTACTATAGTTAAATCTGCATCGTATCCTTCACGTATTTCTCCCTTATTTTCAAGGTGGAATCTTTTTGCAGGATTTTCACTCATTATCTTAGCTAGTAATCCTAAACTTAAGCTACCCTTATTTACCTCAGTTAAAAGTAATGGCACTACACATTCGAGGTTACTAATTCCTGGTTTACTATCCCACACACCTAAACTTTTTTCATTTAATGTGTGGGGTGCGTGATCTGTTCCTATCATACACTCATGGGTAATGTTTTTTAATCCAATTTTATCATTAACGTTACGTAGTGGTGGGTTGGTTTTTACCATATTTCCTAAACTATTAAAGTAACTGTTATCTAGATATATGTGGTGTGGTGTAAACTCATAACTTACATCACACGGACTTTTTAATACTTCCTTTAATCCTTTAACTGTACTCAAATGACAGATGTGTGCTTTTAAATCATACTTTCTAATTAAATCTAGGGCTTGTTTTATACTTACAATTTCTGCCTCAGAGGGTCGAGCATAACTATAATCAATACTCTGATTTTCTAGTTTACTTTTTTGATAGTAAGTATTTTCATGTACTATAAAACGGTTTTCACAGTGACAAGAAACTAAAAAACTAGTACCTAGTTCAGTGTTTAATCTTTGTAAATCCTTAAACTTTTCATTTAGACTAGAATCTGTTTCGAGGTCCATGAATATTTTAAAACTAGCAGGTTTCAATTTTGCTATATTACACATTTCAGTATATGTATTAAATCCAGAGTTTAAACCGAAGTTCACTATACTTTTCTTTTCCCCTATTTTTATTTTTTCATGAAAATTTTTATAAGTATTAGTTATGGGTTTAGTATTGGGCATATCAATTACAGTAGTGAATCCTCCATTTGCAGCACTCATACTACCAGTATAAAAATCTTCCTTATAAGTTAAACCTGGGTCACGGAAGTGTACATGAGGATCTATTAAACCTGGAAGCACCACTTCACCTTCTCCTGGGCTTATTACGTTTTCCCCATTTAAACCTGTTTTACTTATTTTACTTATCTTTCCCTCATTTATTCCTATATTATATTCACCTTTCATGTTTACTATTTTCACATTTCTGAGTACTGTATCAAATAACATAAAATAAATCCAATCCTCCCCACAATAAATTTCTATTATAGTGTAATTAATTTTATTATTTATAAGATTTATAAATAATTAATATTATGGTAAGTGAAGTTTATGTGGAAAATATTTTAAAACGTGATAAGAAGATTTTTAAAAAAGATTACAATGATTCTCAAAACCGGAATTTAGTGAAAAAC
Organism: Methanobrevibacter acididurans; assembly: GCF_046197875.1. Classification (NCBI taxonomy): domain Archaea; kingdom Methanobacteriati; phylum Methanobacteriota; class Methanobacteria; order Methanobacteriales; family Methanobacteriaceae; genus Methanobrevibacter; species Methanobrevibacter acididurans. The sequence continues at coordinate 227,610 of NZ_CP166991.1, forward strand.
AAAACACCTTCTAGTGGTGGTGTTCCTTTAGTTGCTGATTTTACTGAGTATTCACCTTTACATAATGGTCATTATCATTGTATGAAAACTGCAAAAGAACATGTTCCTGATGGTTTGTTTGTTGCAGTTGTACCTGGAATTTTTGAGCGTAGTGGACGAGGCCTACCCTACATTTTACCCAGGGAGGTTAGAGCTGAGATTGCAGTGGATGTTGGTGCGGATATTGTAGTTGAAGGTCCACCTATGGGTATTATGGGTTCTGGTCAATACAGTCTCTGTTTATGTAAAATGTTTCAAGCCCTAAACACTGACTATATTCCAAGGGGTTATAATCCTTCACCAGAATTTTCGGATATTCTTAAGCGTATAAGTATGGGTCATGCAGTTGTTCCTAAACCTTATAAAATAGTTGATAAAACATTACATGAGACTGTTTTTAAGGGTAAGTTAGCTGAGGATAATTATGTTATTTGTTCATTTAGTAAAAGTTTGAATAAGATTGGATTTGATTTTAAGGATAAATTCATATTTGTTCCACGTATTGAAGGTGTTAGTGGTACACGAATACGGGAAGCCATAGTAAGTAACGAATTAGATTCCATTAAAGACATGGTACCAAGTGAGACTTTAAGAATTTTAAAACGTGAAATAGAAAATAATCATGCACCATTACATAATATAAGAAACACAGAAGAAATCCTTAAAAATGTTAACACTTTATCTTATGGGGAATTATCTAAATTAAACTTTTTCACACCAGAATTAACTAAAAATATTATATTTAACAGGGAAGAAGAACCTTTCACAAGTCTAGATGAAGTTTTAAATATTATTCCTTATGGTTTTAGTACTCATTATAAACATAGGGTTTTAAGTATACTTGAGACAAAAGTAAATAATGATATAATATCTAATTATATTGAAACTTATCCTTTTAACATACGTGTACTAAATTATAAAAATGAACACGTTTTAGAAGATTTTAAAAATAAAATAATTAACGATAATAGGAGAATTAAATTATGGCAATAGAAAATGGTGACTTTGTTAAAATAGAATTCACTGGAAAAGTAGAAGAAACCGGTGATGTATTTGATACTACTAATCAAGATGTAGCTGAAGAAGCAGGAATATATAATAAAGAAAAAAATTATGGACCAATACCAATAGTTGTTGGTGGAAAACATTTACTCCCAGCAATAGATGAAGCAGTGCTTGGTATGGAAGTAGGGGATAATAAGAAAGTAACAGTTGACCCTGAAAATGGTTTCGGTCATCGTGACAGTAGTTTAGTTCAACTCATCCCAATGAAAGAATTTAAAAAACAAGGTATGACACCATACCCTGGAATGAAAATCACAGCTGAAGGACAAACTGGTAAAATCTTAACTGTAAATGGTGGAAGAGTTAAAGTAGATTTCAACCATGAACTTGCAGGTAAAACTTTAGATTATGATTTAACCATCTCTGAAGTTATTGATGATGATACTGAAAAAGTTAAAAGTATGATTAATCTTCACTATGCTTACCCTAATATGGATCTTGACAAGACTGAAGTTGAATTTGACGAAGACACTATTAAAATCAAGTTAGATGAAATCACTCATTTCGATCAAAAAAGTTATATGGATATAACCTTTGCTAGATACCGAATTAGTAAAGATTTATATGAAAACATGCCTTATGATAAGGTTCAATTTGTTGATGAATTCGAAAAAAGAGCAGAAGAAGAATCTGAAGAAACCGAGGAAAATACTGAAAGTGAAGAATAATTCCTTTCACTTTTTTTAATTTTTTTTAACCCCAAAATATTAACAATTGTTAACATTTCACTTATAAAAAAAATAAAAAATAAAAGAAAGGATTTTAATTAAAAATATTACCAATAAGTTGTAAAGGATCACTAAACAATACACTAACAGCATCAATATATGTAGGATAATCCCCACTTAAAGTAAATAAGTAAATCACATAACTAACCACTATAAGAATTAAAACAATTAAAATAATAGTTAAAATAATTTCACCAACACTAAACTTACCCTCATCCTCACCATCATCACTATTTTCATGGTGATTATGGATACTTCGAACATTACTATTTAATTCCTCATTATGAACATAATAATCCGCTTCATCCTCATAATACTGTTGAGGCTCAACCTCATCTTCAGGTAAATTGTTTAAAACTTCACCACTATGATGGAATAATCCCTTATCATAACCACCAGTACTACTACTAGTATTAAAAGCATCAGCTTCACGCATCTCATCCTCATATTCAGATTGCTGATTAGCATAAGCACTTTGAACACGACCAGTATCAGGTTCACTATTTAAATGACCTTCCTCTTCAAGAATACGTTCACGAATCTCCTCATAACTTAAACCATCATCACTATCATTATTATTTTGCATGTGAACAGGAACAATAACATCCTCATCATCACTTTCACTTAAACTACTAGTATAAGTCCCATCATTAAAACTATCCTCAATACTACTAGTAACAGTTTCCGCTACCTCTACCTCTTCCTCATCATCTTCATCTTCTTCTGGTTCCTCTTTTTTAATAAAAGGTTTACGTGTTAAAGGACCATTTTCAGCTTCATCCATAGCTAATTGATCTTGAAGAGATAAAGGTTTATCAGATTTAACTTCCTCACTAATACTTTCTTCACTTTTATCAGGTTCATCATAATAAAGATCTTCTAAATACTTCTCATACTTAGCTTCTAACTCTTCATCCGGACCATCACCCTCACTTACAACTTCACTTTCCTCAAAAACTGCAGGCTCCTTCATTCCAGGCTCAGGTACCTTATAAACATCATCACTCACTGCTTCCTCTTTTTCTTCATTTAAATATGAAGCAGACTCCTCAGTTAAACCTTTCTCTTCAAGCATACTTGAAATCTTAGCTGCAGAACGGAACTTATGCTTACCCGCACCATTAGAAACACTAACCTCTTCATTTTCTTCTTCAAATTGGTTTTCAAAGTCATAATCCCCATCTTCAGCTGCTTCATCCTCTAATTCAGGTTCAACTTCACCAGTACTAATCTCACTTTGACTTGCAGGTTTTCTTTCAACTTCACCAGTACCAATACTAGGTTCCGGATTCTTATTCCCCATAGCTTTTTCAACTATACTTTCAGTAACCAATTCATTAATACAATCTTTACAATAAGTATTTCCAGCAATTTTTATAAGGCACTCTTCACATATTGCTTTACCACAAACTGCACAATTAGCCACTGCTTCTCTATCTGGATGATTCTCACAATTCATTTAAATCTAACACTCCAACAAACCATTTATTTTTTTCCCTGAGAAAAATTAATGTTTTATCCCTTCCAATAACTATTTAATTTATTATTTATTTTTTTTAAAATAAAATGAGGGGGGTTTAAAAAAATTTTTTTTAATATTTAATTATAAATAACTAATAATATAATCTTATTAATGTTATATATCTTTAACAAAACTCTTTATTAAAGTTTGTTTTATATTACCCATTACTCCCTAAAATTAATACTAAAATAAGAAATAATTAATAATCCTAGTTTTTTAAAATTTCTTCGAAAAACTTTCTGAAATAAAAACCAAAAAAAATTATTATCATAATTTATATAAAATATTAAATATGGGGGAATTTTAAAAATGAAAAAATGTTTAAAAAAACCTAAAAATATTTCACATATAAAACCGTATAAAAATTCTTTAAATCATAATGAAAATCTAGTTAAAAATGATTTGATAAATAATCATACTCAAGAAGAAATTAAACTAGAGTATATTAATAAAATTAAAAAAATAGAAAAACAAAAATCTATAATTCTTCATGATTTAGAAGAACTATTTTAAATTATTTAAAAAAAAATTTTTTAGTAAGGATTAAAAGAAAAGTTTCATCCTTACATTTAAGTTTCCTTTTTATTGTTTTGGCCAGGTTAAAACTTTAGGTGTTTTTGCATCTTTTAAGCGGTCAAGCACCATTTTTGGCCAGTTTTCTTTATCGAATCCTTTTTGTGCAAGGAAACCGAATAACCAACGTGTTAATCCGAAACCTGTACAACCTGTCCAGATGTTGTGTTGGTGTGCTTCTTGTATACTGAATCCTTCTACGAAGTGTGTTCCATGATTGTTTGCACTTACTACTGCAACTCCTTTGTCACGGTTTGGTACTACTAGTCTCATTTCATATTTTGGCACGTCTGGGAATTCTATTCCACGGTTTTCAACTTTTCGTCCTTCAAGGTAGAATGGATCATCTCCAACTTCTGTGTACCATTCAAGTTCTAATTCACTTGCTAAGTCTTGGGATAAGAGGAGTGTAGCATCTCGTACTTTATCTACTTGTTCTGGGGTTCCGCACCATACTGCTTCTACTCGTTGGAATTCATGTACACGGTCTAGGCCTTTTGCACCTCCACCTTCCCATCTGTAGGTCCATCCACTTTTATCGAAACATTTTATTGGTAAGTCTTTTTCATCAACTACTTCGTGTGAGAGGAATTCGTAGAATGGTTCGCATTGTGCTGCAGCATTAACATATCCTGGATCTTTTAAGCCATCTTTTAGGAGGTCTATTGGTATTTCATGGTTAATGATTAATTCTTGTTTGAATTTATCAAATGCTTCAGGGTCTCTTTTTGGTGCGCTTACATAGTACATTCCTTCAGGTAGGCCTTCTAAGTATTTCATTTTATCTAATACTTCGAATGGTATGAGTTTTGGGAATAAGCATTCTTGGAAGTCAAGTTTATCTAATACTTTTTCCACGAGGATGCTTTCTATTGCTCTCTCAAGCGCGGTCATTTTTGGTCCATAAAACCATTGTCCTTTTCCAGGGAATTGTTTAACCCATCCAAGTTTTAATGCTTCTTCGGTCACATCATCTACAGGGTGTAATTCGAATTTATCACTTCTGTAAACGATTTCACCTGGAGTACTGTTCATCTTGTAGGTTAAATCTAATTGTTCACCATTTTCATCAGTTAACTCTTCTTTAGTAGCTACCTGTTTTATAATACGATTAATAGTTTGTTTTTTAATTTCAGATTCATTAATATCTTTAATTGTGAAACATACAAAATTATCTTCTTCCTGGATATTTTCTATTTGTTCGAATTTTAAAGCTGCATCCTTATTAAAACTATACTCATCAGTAGGTATGCTTATTTCATAGGTGTCTATGTGCATGTCACGTACACCTAAATGATATTTTTTACCAACAATTTTACTTAATGGATTTTTTAAACGTAATAATCCGTCATGTGCACGTATTTTATGACCAGATTTAATGGTTAAGTTTAATTTATCACCAGTAATATTCCAATCAGTAATTTGTGCTCCTGCTTCTAGGGTTTCATTTCCTAAACCACGGAGTAATAATTCTTTATTCGCATCATCTATGAAGCTTTGAATATCTTCTTTAGCTTCTGTTGCATCTTTACTAAAGGTAATTTCTCCTTTGAGTGTGAATTTCATTTTCTTCCACATTCTCCCTTAAAATTTTTTTCTGTATTCGGTTGTGATTTTTCAAGTATTTTCTCAACAAGTATCTCGGATGCTATTAAATCATCACTGGTGCTTAAGAAACTGCCTAAATTTTCACTCGTAATTTTATAATTTATAATATTATCTGTAATAGTTGATTTACAGTAACCTTCATCATCATCTACTTTTAACGATTGATAAGATATTTCTGCATCTTCACTTTTCTTATATTCTATTTTTATATCTGCTTTAATCTTCACAGTAAAAAAATCCTTTATTTTTTTTCAACTATTTAATATAAAAAAAATATAAAATAAATTCATTTTATATTCTACTTATTAATTTTATGTATTCAAGTATATATTTATAATTCACAAAGAAAATATTTTTTTTATGGATGAAAATTTTAATATATTAGTAAATGTATAATAAAATTAATAATTAAGGGGGAGTGCTTTTAAAATGGTTGATTTTAGTGAAATGTTTATAACAGTTAATGGTACTAGTTTTTTTCATGGAGTGAAACCTTTCCAAATAGGTAGTATTTTAAAATTAGTAAAGGATCCGGAAAATCTTCATGATGGTGAAGCTATTAAAGTTCTAATGCGTTATGCTGGTCAAGTAGGATTTGTTGCAAATAGTCCTAAAACTGTAGCTAAAGGAGCAATGAGTGCAGGTAGGATTTATGATAAAATCATGAATCCAGATTATGCTAAAGTCCGATTTATATTTAAGGATTCTATAATTGCTCAAGTATTATCTCATGATGAATTAGAACAGGAAAAATCTGATGAAAATTCAGATGTGAATAAAATTTAAAAAAATCAGTACGGGGGAGGATTTTTTTTTATGAGTGTTAATGCAATAAAAGATAGTTTAAGTAGTATTGAATTTTTACCAGTGCAAAACTATGAAAATGTATCAGTTTTAGGGTTTGAAACTAGTAATCTTAATGATTTTGATTTTCTCACTCTTAAGAAAGGTTTACGTATGGGTTTAGTGGAGTTAAATGAAGAAAACCCAAATGGAATTGTTGATACGATAAAAGTGATGAATAATGCAGTAACACCTTTACTTATTCTTGAAGGTGAAGTACTTATTGGTGCTAAACAGGATCGTATTGCAAATACTAGTCTTTTAATCCCACCACATGTTGGAAAATTAATACCTGTAAGTTGTGTTGAAGCTAATAGGTGGGAGTATCAAACTAATAATTTTTATGATTCTACAAATTATGCTTCATCAAATGTTAGAGGTGCACGGACAGAAACTGTTAATGTTTCACTTAAAAAAGAGGGGGTTTATAAATCTAATCAAGGCCTTGTTTGGGATGTGATTAATCAAACTCAAAACAATTTAAATATTGAATCTCAGACTAGTGCTTTAAAAGATGTTTATTCCTCTAAAGAGGAGACATTAAATGAATACTATGAAAGTTTCCCATATGCAAATAAGCAGAATGGTAGTATAATTCTTATAAACAATGAAGTTAAAGGATTAGAATTATTATATAATAATTATTTATATAAAGAGTTTCATGAGAGAATAATTAAAAGTTACATAATTGATGCCTTACAAGAGAGTAAAACTAGTAATACTGAAGATTTGGATGTTTATAATTTGGCTGAGGATTTTAGGGATAATATTTCATCTTCTAAGTATGAAACTTTTAAATCAGTTGGTTGTGGGGAGGATTCACGTTTTGAAAATACTGATTCAACTGGATCTGCATTAATTTATAAAAATGAATTGATTCATGCAGTATTCTTTAATAAATTAAAATCACTTGTAATTTAAATAAATTATAAATTTTTTTTCTACTTATAATTTTTTTTTTATTCTACTTAATTATATTATTATATAATAGAAATTACAAAATAAATTATTGTAAATGAATTTTTATTAAACTCATTTTTTTTATAAATAAAAATATTTTTTTTCATGATGAACTTTTTTCAACATAACATTTATTAATGTTGATTAAAATAAATAATCGTATTCTATCTTAAATTATATAAAATAACATTAAATTTTAGATACAAAAAAAATAATTTTTATTTAATCTTAAAATTTTATTTAAATAAACCCCATATATAATCTTAAAATTAAGTTTTAAAGGGGCTTGTTTATTTTTATTATATATCAAACCATAATTTATAATTTGGATTGTTTGATAGAAAAATTTTTAAATTTATTATTTATGGAGGAACTATTAATGGTTCGTGCTTACTCAAGAAAAGAATATATTAGAAAAACCCCAAATTCAAGAATTGTTCAATATGATATGGGAAGCTTAACAGATGAATTCCCAGTAGCTGTATCTTTATCAGTTAAAAGACCTATCAGAATTAGTCATAATGCTTTAGAAGCTGCAAGAATTGCTTCTAACAGATTAATGATGAGAAAGGCAGGAAGATTCGGATACCATTTGAAAATCAGAACTTACCCACACAATATTGTACGTATTAATCCTATGGCTACAGGAGCTGGAGCAGATCGTGTACAAAGTGGTATGAGAAACGCATTCGGAAAAGCAGTTAGTGTAGAAGCTTTATGCAGTAAAAATCAAAAAGTTATCACTATTGATATTAATCCTAAAAACTTTAACGATGCAAAACTCGCACTTAAACGTGCATCAATGAAACTTCCAGTTGCATGTAAAATCACTGTAGATAAAGGCGCAGAATTAATTAAATAAATATAATAAAAAGAAAGAAAATTTTTTCTATAAATTTTTTCCTTTTTTTATTATAAAAACAAAAAAAAATAATTAATGTTAATATTTGATTAATAAAAAAAAGATTTAAAAGTTAATTCCAAAAAAAAAATTAACCCTCAAAAAAAATTCGATAAAATCTAAATAAAATAAAGGATTAATCATTAAATTCTATTTAAAAAAAATTTTTATGGAAAATTTATATTATATTTTTAAAAATATTGTTAAAAAAAATATTAGAGGAAATTTGAAAAAATGTATGTTGAAAGATTTGAAAATATTAGCAAAGACGACATTGGAATAGCTGGGGGAAAAGGAGCAAATCTTGGAGAATTAACTCAAGCAGGCATCCCTGTACCACCAGGATTTGTAATAACAGCAGAAACCTACCAAAAATTCATGGAATCTACTGGAATATTCCAATCAGTAATGGATATACTTGACACAATCGATATTAACAAAACTAAAGAACTTCAAGAAGCTGCAGAAGAAATAAAACAAATAATCATTGACACTCCAATACCAGAAGACATAACCACTCTTATAATAGAAGCATACAATGCCCTATCACAAAGAGTAGGTGTTGATGATGCAGATGTAGCAATAAGATCATCTGCAACAGCAGAAGATTTACCTGATGCATCATTTGCAGGACAACAAGATACTTTCCTTCATGTAAAAGGAACAGAACAAGTAATTGAATATGTTCGTAAATGTTGGGCAAGTTTATTTGAAGCAAGAGCAATCTTTTATCGTGAAGAAAACGACTTCGACCACTCCAGAGTATTAATCGCAGTTGTAGTTCAACAAATGGTTAACTCTGAAAAAGCAGGAGTAATGTTCACTGTAAACCCATCTACAGGGGAAAATATTGCATTAATAGAAGGATCCTGGGGATTAGGTGAAGCAGTAGTTTCTGGAACAGTAACACCTGATACTTACACTGTAGATAAAGACACAGATAAAATCTTATCAGTTAAAGTCAGTGAAAAAAGATACATGTTCACAAAAGATGATGAAGGAACCAGTAAAGAAACCACTGTACCAAAAGACAAACAAAACCTAAGAGTCTTACCAGATGATGAATTACTTAATTTAGTTGCAATGGGAAAACGTATACAAGCACATTACGGAAAACCACAAGATACTGAATGGGCAATGGAAAATGGTAATTTATTCATGTTACAATCCAGACCAATTACTACACTTGGAGATGACACTCCAAAGCCTGAAACTAATGAAGTTGAAGACATGAAAGTAATTAAAAAAGGATTAGGTGCAAGTCCAGGTACAGGTTCTGGAACAGTGAAAATAATTAAAAAAATCCAAGAACTCGACAAAATCCAAGACGGAGACATAATGGTTACAACAATGACCACACCAGATATGGTTCCAGCAATGAAAAGAGCTAATGCAATCGTAACTGATGAAGGAGGAGTAACCTGTCACGCTGCAATCATCTCCCGTGAACTTGGAATACCATGTGTAGTGGGAACTGGAGACGGAACTAGTGCAATTAAAGAAAACATTGATGTAACTGTAGATGGTAAAAAAGGATTCATCTATGAAGGAATCCAAAAACAAGCCGAAGAAAAAACAGAAACACCAGCAACCCTTGCACAAGAAGCTCCAATCATAACCGTAACACAAGTAAAAGCTAATGTAAGTATGCCTGAAGCTGCACCAAGAGCATTCGCAACCGGTGCAGATGGAGTAGGATTACTCCGTACAGAGCACATGATGTTAGCTGCTGGAGTCCACCCTGTAAAATTCTTAGAAGAAGACAGAGAAGATGAATTAGTAAACATATTAGTTGAAAACATTCTCAAAGTAGTGGATGTATTCTATCCAAAACCAGTATGGTATCGTACATTAGATTCTCCAACTGATGAATTCAAAACACTTGATGGTGGAGAAAACGAACCTGATGAACCAAACCCAATGCTTGGTTGGAGAGGAATCAGAAGAGAACTTGACCAAGACGGTATACTTCGTGCAGAATTTAAGGCAATTAAAAAGTTACATGATCAAGGATACACAAATATTGGAGTAATGATTCCACTTGCACAACATCCTGATGAACTTAGAAAAGCAAAGAAAATCTGTGAAGAAGTAGGATTAACCCCACACAAAGATATTGAATTTGGAATGATGGTAGAAATACCAGCAGCAGCAATCCTCATACAAGACTTTATTGATGTTGGCTTAGACTTCGTGAGTTTAGGAACTAACGATTTAACCCAATATACACTTGCAGTAGACCGTAACAATGAATTTGTTGCTAAAAATTATAGTGAAGAACACCCAGCAGTAATGGCATTAGTAGAACGCACAATCAGAACATGTGTTGAAAATGGTGTAACTTGCAGTATCTGTGGTCAAGCAGGAAGTGTACCTCACATTGTTGAAAAACTTGTTGGAATGGGTATTACAAGTGTATCTGCAAACTCTGATGCAATATTAGAAGTGCGTAAAACAGTAGCACGTGCAGAACAAAAATTAATACTTGACGCTGCAAGAAAACAACAATAAAAAAACATTGGATTATAAAAAAAGAAAAAAAACACATTCATCTTTTAATTATAATCCCCTCTTTTTTTAATATTCTTTCAAAATTTATAAACCATATTTAAATTAAATTTTTTATTCAAATTTTTAAAACTTTTTTTTTTAATTATATTTCCATAAAAATTAATAATATATAATAAATTAAAAATAAGGGAATTTATATGAATACAAAACCAATAGCAAAATCAGAAATCCTAAAAGAACTACAAGAATACCAAAACCAAGATTATAAATACGAATCAGGAAGGATATTAGGTTCAATGTGCACACAAGCACATCCATTTGCTAAAGAAGTTTTTATAAAATTTTTAGACAGTAACCTTGGAGACGCTGGCTTATTCCAAGGAACCAAACATATCGAAGATGAAGCAATAAAAACAATAGGATCATTTCTTGGAAACCCAGAAGTTTATGGAAACATTGTAACAGGTGGAACTGAAGCAAATCTCATGGCAATGAGAGGGGCGAGAAATCTTGCAATCAATGAAAAAGGAATAAAAAATGGGGAAATAATCGTACCAGAATCAGCACATTTCTCATTTAAAAAAGCACAAGACATGCTAGGATTAAAAGTAATCCACGCACCCTTAGATGAAGAATACCGGACTTCTACTGATTTTGTACAAGACAATATAAACAAAAATACTGTTGCAATAGTGGGAGTTGCAGGTTCAACAGAACTTGGAGTAATAGATCCAATCCAAGAATTATCAGATATTAGTACTGATAAAAATATTCACTTACATGTTGATGCAGCATTTGGAGGATTTGTAATACCATTCCTTAAAGATTTAGGATACCATTTCCCAGATTTCGATTTCACCCTACCAGGTGTTGATTCCATGACCATTGATCCACATAAAATGGGACTTGCACCAATACCTGCAGGTTGTATACTATTTAAGGATAATAAATGTTTAGATGCAATGGCAGTTGATACTCCATATTTAACTTATAAACAACAATCAACAATTGTTGGAACCCGACTGGGAGCTAGTAGTGCCGCTATTTTTGCTTTAATGAAATATCTTGGTCGTGAAGGTTATGCTAAATTAGCACAGGAATGTATGGATAATACTAATTTTCTAGCTAAAGGCCTTAAAGATTTAGGTTATGACTTGGTTATGGAACCTAAACTTAATATTATAGGTTTTAACCATCCACAGTTAAGTACTGAGGAATTAGCTGATGAACTTGAAAAAAGAGATTGGAGAGTTTCTATGAGTAAATGTCCAGAAGCTGTAAGAATCATAGTGATGAGACACATTAAGCATGAAAATATTCTAGATTTACTAAGTGACCTTAAGGATATTAAAAATAATCTTTAAAAATTATCACACTTACATTGTTAACTACTTGTTTAATTAAGTATTAAACAATTTATATTAATTCTTTTTTTACCTTAAAAAACAGTAAAATTTCAATACTTTAAAAAATAAAATATTTTTCCCCATTATCTTAAAATAAAATAAGTTTCAAAACCACACCAACTGAAGATATAAGCCCTATTTTTCCACATTTTTCATTAACCAAGCTAAATTATCAGTTAAAGTATGCATAATCTGTAAACTCTCTAAATCATTTCTAACTCATACTGAGTATTACCCTGCACACAATTCCAAAATATCCATTAACCATAAACGATTTAGGGATTACTGAGATTCCAGTTCATAGAAATGGTAATATTTGTGATTTGTTTTCTAAAACTAAATATATGGAACATATGGGTTCAGGTATATCAAGAATGAATGCTGAAATGCTTAAGTTTGGTTTACCTAAACCTAAATTTTCTAATGATGATAATCTCTTTAAAGTAATTCTGTATGGTCCTAATGGGAAATTTAATAAAAGTAAATTTTTAGAAAAGTGTGATTTAAATTCAAGACAAGAATCAGCATTAATTGAATTAGATAAGGGGAAAGGATTTACTATTAAAGAATATGCGGAGATGTTTAATGTTTCTAGATTTACTGCTTCTAGAGATTTAAATTATCTAATTGAGAATGGTTTAATTAGGAAAGTTAAAAGAGGTAATAAATTTTATTTTTTACCATTTTAATACATAACTATTTTTTTTGCACATGTCTTGCTCTTTTGTTTTATTGTTTGGGGGTGTGTTTATTTTAGTGTTTTTTGTTGTTAGTGTTATTTTTATTTGGTTTGTTTTCTTTTATTTTTGTAGTTTTTTATTTTTTTAATTTTTTTGCACATTGATATGATGTGTCAAAAATATATTTTTTTAAAAAAATTTCTTTAATAAATAATCTAATAATTTAGTTGGTTTTTAATTATAAATTATAAATAATAAATATTTGTTTAATTTTCCCATTAATCTAAAAAAGAAAAATATTAAACTATTTCAAAAATATAAAATAATAATATGAAAGAAATCACAACACCAGTCAAAAATGAAACTATTAAAAATCTTAAAATTGGTGATAAGGTAAATATTACAGGAACAATGCTTACAGGAAGAGATGCAGTACTGCCAAAACTTGTAAAATTATTAGAAAATAATAAAAAAGATGAAATTAAAGTAAACCTTGAAGGGGCTGTGATTATGCATACAGCTTTTAGTAGTGCGGGAATTGCACCAACCACTAGTAATAAAACAGAAATAGAATCAAGCATAATACCCTTATCAGGGGCTGGTGTGAAATTACATATAGGTAAAGGATCCCTACACCCTGAAACTGTTGAAGGTTTAAAAAAAGAGGGAAGTGCTTATATAGTAACACCACCTGTTGCAGCATTACTTACAAGTAAAGTGAAATCTTATAAATGTGTAATGTATCCAGAAGAAGGAATGGAAGCATTATACCAATTAGAAGTGGAAAATATTCCAGGTATAGTTGCAAGTATTAATGGTGAAACCATTTAAATAAACACACTATTTTTCAAATGCTCTCTAATTATTTAAATACTAATTTTATAAAAATATTAATATGCAAAGAAAAGGGGTAGCGAATTTACCATTACATGGAGGACACCCACCACACTGGTTATTCACCCGAATGATAGATTTAGCCGAAGCAATAACAGATGTAATACTAGATGAATACGGTCACACAGAATACTTAAACCGTATAAGTAACCCATACTGGTTTCAAACATTCTCCTGCGTATTAGGATTTGATTGGCATTCCTCTGGAACAACCACAACAACACTTGGAGCTTTAAAAAGAGCAATTAAACCAGAAAAACATGGAATCTACATTTCCGGTGGAAAAGGTGCTAAGTCTCGTAAAACACCACAAGGCATAATTCATGCAGGAGATCTTTTCAATATTTCCACAAATAAAATTGATGAAATGGTGAACAATAGTAAATTATCTGCTAAAATAGATAATAGTTGCATACAAGACGGATTCACCCTATATCAACATAATTTCTTCATAACAGAAAAAGGTGAATGGGCAGTAGTCCAACAAGGAATGAATACAAAAAATAAGTATGCAAGAAGATACCATTGGATGAGTAACACAATAGATGATATGTTAGAAAACCCACATACTGGAATATCCTGTGATGAAAAAGAAGCACAAGCACTAAATATGGTTGCAACAGAAAGTCAAAACACACAACAAATTAGCATAGATTTAATAAATGATAATCCAGAACACTTACGTAAATATTTTAAAAGAAAAGATCAAGCACAAACTTTACTCTCAGATTTCAAATCCACAACCAGTTTCACCATGCCGGCACATCATCCAGTACTTGATATGGATTTATCAGATAAAGAATTTGAAGTACTTAAAGAAGCATGGGAAATACAACCTGAAAATTATGAGGAATTACTCCTTTTACATGGTATTGGTCCGAAAAAGATAAGAGCATTAGCATTAATAAGTGATTTAGTATATGGTGAACCTGCAAGTTGGGAAGATCCTGTGAAATATAGTTTCACACATGGAGGTAAAGATGGTTTCCCTTATCCTGTAAATCGTGAAGTATATGATAATTCAATTAATACAATGAGACAAGCAATAGAAGAATCCCATATAAATAAAGATGAGAGAATAAAAGCAATAAAAAGATTAGATGATTTTATCACCTAAAAAATAAAATTAGTATTTAAATTATATTTTAATGGTCTATTCCATGACTTTTCTTGTTTTCATCATGAATATTTACATGTTTTCCATGAGCTTCTGGAATAACTTCAAAGACTGGTTCTTCAAATTCAATATTAAATTCTTCACCATCCATTAACATATGTTGAAATACTGCTAATGCTGCAACTTCACTGTGAGGTTGTGTTGTAACACTAACATTCCAGTCACTATTTTCATAAACCTTAGTTGGGACTTTAGCTCCACCTACAACTATTAAAATATCCTTATTGGAATCTCTAACTTCACTTACTACATCTTGTGCTTGTGAACCATACATTGTTAAGTGAACGATTTTCCCACCATTATCTCTCCAATCAGTGATAACTTTCATGAAATTTTTTTCATAGGCAACTTCAAAGTCTCCACCCCAACGGTTTACAATATCTCGAACATTATCCATTAATCTATGATCTTGTTCTCCACTTAACCAAACTTTACTTGCACCAAAAGCTCTACTTGTTAAACATACATGTGTTGTGATACGTGTATCTCTTTTTAATCTATGATCTAATCTTAAAACATTAATCTTCAAAAATATCAAACCTCCAAAATAATCTTTCTTTTTTTATACTATGAGTACGTATGGTATTATCATCATTAAAAGTGAAAACATACGTCCTATTTCATTACTTGCACCTAAAACATCACCTGTTGCAAATTTCATATGACGTTTACAAACAAGACTAGTTAATGCTCCACCAAGTATACCACCAATAACTCCAAATACTCCTAATTTTGTATTAATAACAAATGCAATAATTAAACAAATAATAACACTTACAAGGTAGTTAGTTTTATTTGTGTATTGTATAAAACTTTTACCAGTACCATTAACATAAGGTGTGCTTGTTAAACAAGTAGTTAATAATCCAAGTTTAGCACACATTTCACTTATAAGAACAATCCAAATAAGACCATGACTAATAAATGTGAAATAACAAGTAATAGTAATAAGTCCTGTTAAAAATAATGAGGATATAGCACCAGTACCAATTAAAGAATCACGCATTACACGGATTTTATCTTTACTAGTTCCCTGAAACATCACACCATCACTAAAATCAAGCAAACCATCTAAATGATGACAACCATTAATTAATATGAAAAATCCATAAATAATAACAGCACTTAAAAAGTAAGGTAAGTTTAAAACATTATTCAAAACAAATAATATAATAACACCTAATAATCCTACAAAAGCATTAATAACAGGCCAAAACCATGTCATTTTAGCCATTTCATCAATTGTTGTTCGAACATTCAATGGTACTATAGTTGAAAAAGTAAATAATCCAAGAATACTTCTCCACATTGAAAATTCTTGTCTATTAAAATAATCATCCCTATTTTTGTCAACACGACTCATAAAAAAATTCACTCCCACCTTTGTTCTACTTTTTCTTTATTCTTCAAAAATTTTACTCATACAACCTGCAATTAATCCAGCAAAGATATCATCTAACATTGGACCTAAACCAAAAATAATCCCCGGTTTCTTTTCATCATAACGTTTAAAATTAAAGGTAGCCTTTGTGCCAGCAATCTGATTACTAATAGCTAAACCTAAAACTTCATCAGTATATAAATATGCAGGATCATCTGAGATATCCACTTCACGTAAACGATTATTCTCAAAATCCTGTTCTGTTCTGATTGCAGCCATTAACAAAGCAATCACATTAATATCAGTTAAACTCTTAAGGATTTCTTCTTCTAACCGATTCTTCAAATCACTAGTAACATCAACACCAACACAAAGTTCAAAACCAGCATCAACTAAATCACTAATCTGTATACCTTCAGAAACAAGATAATCAAGAATACCGAAATCTAAACCCATACGTTTAACACTATCCTCACAGTTAATAATAACAGATTCCTCTAAATCCTTTAAAAACTTAGGAATATCTAAAGATTCATCATCATATTCAGCTTGAGTAATATCAACACCACTATCCATATACTCCTCATCATAATCCTGACTTGGAAGGTTAGATGCAATAACCAAGAAATCATTCTGATTTATAATATTATTAATATGAACTGGTAAATTCAAACCTTGGAAAAACTTAGTTTTAGCTTTAATACAAGTCTTATAAATGTTAATTAAAAGTTTAGGACTTAAACTCTTATTAATCAAAATAACTTCACCAAGATCAATACGTGCATCCTTAAAACCTTTAGGACTATTTGCAACTTTCAATTTATCAGTGAAATCTTCAACACTAACATCATTACTTATAATATTCAATATACCATAATCATCATAAGTATTAGTGAAATATTCTAAATCATTAGAAAATGTTGAAATATAACTACCAGAAATATTATTTGTTTCCTTATAATCTTCAGTTAATCCAATTAAACCCTCAATATCCAAGTTTTCATTATTTTTCACATCATCCTTTAAAATAATAATATTTTCAACTATATCAATACCATCACTTATTTCTAAATCACTAAAAGTTAAAAAATAATCTGGATTATTAATACAAATATGATTATCCGTATTTGAAACTTTAACATTACTTAAATGGTTCTTTTCACTTGTATCATTCACTATAAATAGCCCCTATAAAAAAATTTTTTTATTTTTCATTATCAAAATAATTAAAAGAGAATTCTTTTTTCCAAATATGTATAATCAAGAAAAAAATAAAATTATTAAGATTTAAAAATAATAAATCATATTAATATATATCATTTTCAACATAATAAATATTAATATTTAAAAATAAAAATTTAAAAAAAAATATAATTTATTTTTTATATAGGAGAATGAAAACTTCATGGTAGTTATAATCGACCCACAACAAAGCGGAATTGCAGGAAACATGATAGTTGGAGCATTCGTAGATATGGGAGTAAATCCAAATGAAATGAAAACAATAATGGAGAAAGTAGCTAACGAATTCGGAAAAGCCACCATACATTTAAATAAAATCAACAAAAAAGGCATACAATCCACATATTGTAAGGTAGAAATACCTGAAGATGAAAATCCGCACATTCATTACACAGATTTAATAAAAAAATTAGACACCATATCACAAAACTCAGATTATGATTCTAAAATTTTTGAATTAAGTAAAAAAGTTTTCCAAAAAATAGCAGAAGCAGAATCTGCAGTCCATGGTCAATCACTTCAAGAAATACATTTCCATGAAGTAGGAGCATGTGATGCAGTAGCAGACATAATAGGCTCAGTCTATGGATACTACAAATTAGGATTAGATAAAACACAAGTCATAGGATTACCAGTAAGTGTAGGTGGAGGAAATATCAAATCTTCACATGGAAGAATACCCGTACCAGTACCTGCAACACTAAATATTTTAAAAGGAATCACAATAAAAGGAGGACCCGTAGACACAGAACTAGCAACACCAACAGGTGCAGCATTATATGTAACCTTCTGTGATGAATTCAAACAATTCCAACCAAGTTTAAAACCCCAAATAATAGGTTACGGGGCAGGTAAGAAAGAATTCAACTACCCTAATGTATTAAGAATAATACAAGGAGAAAACCAAATACCTCTACAAAAAATAAATGTAATAGAAACCAATATAGATCACTTAAACGGTGAACAATTAGGATACCTCTTTGATAAATTAATAAAAGAAGGAGCAAATGATGTAATCATAATCCCTGTGATTATGAAAAAAAATCGACCAGGACAAATACTAAAAGTAATATCCAAAGAAGAAAACACAGAACATTTATTAAAAATAATATTTGCAGAAACAGGATCACTTGGAATAAGAGTAACACCAATGACACATAGAGGAATAGCTAAAAGAGAATTTAAAAAAATCCCAATCAAAATAAACGACACAAAATATGAAGTAACTTATAAAATAGCATATATAGATAATAAAATAATATCTAATCGTCCCGAATTTGAGGATATGAAAAAAATAGCACTTAAAACAGGTTATCCCCTAAAAGATGTAATAGAACAAGCAAACATCACAATAAATAAACACTTAAAAGAAAATATAAAAAAAGGCTTAAATTAATATGGAAATCAAAATAGCAACAATAGAAGATGCAGAAATAATAACTAGTATAGTTGAAAACACTATAACTGAAATCTATCCGAAATATTTATCTGAAGAAAATATAGAATATTTCCTAAACCTACACTCAAAAGAAAACATAATAAAAGATATTCAAAACAAAAACGTGTACGTATTCCAATACCATGGAATAAGCTTTGCAACAGCAACCATACGAGAAAACAATGTAAAAAGATTATACGTACTACCATCATTTGAAGGAAACGGTTACGGTTCAGCAATAATGACTTTCTTCGAAGATAAAATAAGTGAAAAATATGATTACATCCTAATAGATTCAACTAGTCCAAGTATAAATTTTTACATTAAACGAGGATATTATACAATAGAAAATATAGAATTTAATATAAATAATGAAAAAATTTTATACTATGAAATACTTAAAAAAGACTTAATAAGATAGGAAGATAAAAAACATATGATTAAAAAAGAAAACTTAAACCATAAAAAAGCAATAGCAGTATTATCAGGAGGCTTAGATTCAGCAGTAGCCACAGCATTCTATGCAAAAGAATACGATATACATGCAATAACATTCGATTATGGTCAAAAAGCAGCAAAAAAAGAAATACAAGTTTCTAAAGAAATATGCGAAGCCCTAAATATCAAACACACTGTAATGGATTTAAAATGGTTAGGTCAAATAAGTAACTCAGCATTAACCACAGATAAACCAATACCAGAAATCGAAAACAACAAATTAGATGATACAAAAACATGTACCAGTACAGCAGATAAAGTATGGGTACCAGGTAGAAACATAGTATTCACAAGTATAGCAACAAGCTTTGCAGAAGCAGAACATGCTGAAATAATTATTGTCGGATGGGATAAGGAAGAAGCAGCAACATTCCCAGATAACTCCAAAGAATTCCTAGAAAAATATAATCAAATGCTAAAAGAAGGATCACCTCAAAACATCACAGTAAAAGCACCAGCAATAGATTTAAGTAAAAAAGAAATAGTTCAATTGGGACAAAAATATAATGCTCCAATGAACTTAAGCTACTCATGTTATAAAGGAAATAACAAACATTGTGGAGTCTGTGAATCTTGCATGCGACGTAAAAGAGCTTTCAAAGAAGCACAAATAAGTGACCCAACAGATTATGAACAATAAAAAACATAAAATAATATAAAACAAAATAATAAAAAATTTTTATAGTCTTGATTAAATTGAAAAAAGAATTCTTAATGGCACAATTAGGTAGAATATTCATAATAGTAGCAATAATTCTATCAATAGTTAATGCTTTCTACTGGAAAAAGAATTATATAGATGGATTATCTGTAATATTCGCTTTCCTATCATTAGTCATGGTGCTATATGCATCACGTAATATTCGAAAAGAATATGTAAACAGTCCAATTGGAGCATTAAACCAACAAGTAGCACAAAGCTACCTATTTAACATGGTATACAAGTCAACAATTCAAAACAATTTTGAATCACTACCACTTGCAGTAGAAGAAGAAGTAAAAGAGAAAATGCCACAAATAAGCATAGATCAATTACTTAAAATATATGACTATATGCTAACAATACCAAAAGAAATAAACATCTTTTATTATAACTTAGATTCCACTAATCAAAATGATTTAAAAAATTCAGAAGCAGATATTAAAGCTTGGATAAAAAGTAAATACTTATGGATGGATGAAGAAAGCTTAGATTTAAGTTTCCAAAGATTCTTTAACTCATAAGAATTTACTTTTAAGCTAACTAATTTTTTTTTAAAATCTTAAAAAAATTTTTATTTTATAATAAGAAAATAATCTTAAAAAAATTTTAAAATATACTCTGCATATTTAAATAAATCTTCAATTGTTAAATTATAATTTTGATTATTTTTGTCAGGAATTTCAAAATAATAATCGCATTTAACTCTATTATATTTAAGAGTTATTAGTTTGTCTCTAATGTCTTTTCTAACAAATTTCATAGGTTTTTGAAGATTTTTATATATGTAGTTAGGGATTTTAGTATGGTCTCCAGAACCATTAGACTTATAATCAGTATTTTCTTCTAACCATTTTAAAACATGTAAAAATGTAGCATAATATGTTCGACTAACAATCGTTCTTTCTATAGCAGAAGAATTAGAATTTAAATTATCCCTATTTTCATATAATTCATGGGCTAAGTCTAAAAAATATTTAGGTTCAAAAGATGAAAAATCATCAGAATACATAATAGATTTACCTACTTAGAATTATCAAAGTTTTATCATAATAAGAAAGCATATCCTCTTTATCGCATTCAAAAAATAATTCAGCGTTTATGTTTAATGATAATAGATTTAATTCTTCAGATGAAATTTCTGGTTTAATTTTAAAGATATATTCTACATCAATATAAATTTCTTCTGAATTATCATTTATTATGCAAGAATCTATTTGATTTGAATATTTAGGGACAATTTCATTTTTTAAAAAATTATAAATTTTATCATAAGGTTCTAAATAATTTTTAAGAATATTTGTATCATTAAAATATTTTGAAAAATCGTTTGATTTATCAAATTCAGTTGCATTAAATAATTTGGTTGTTCCTTCTACAATTTCCATTATTTAACCTCTTTAATAGCTTTTAAAATTTTAGGTAAATCTTCTGAATTATCAACATCAATAACTAATTTTTTATCGAGCTTTTGTTTACTATTTTTATGCAATAGTGTAATACTTCTAGGAATGTCATTTTTTGTTTCTACAATAAAATTAATTTTAATCGGGTCAACAGTTTCTTCTTCAAATTCTTCTTTTATTTTAGTAACAAAATTAGGGTGTAATAACTCTTTTAATGTAATACCTTCAATTAAAATTTGTAAAATTTCTTCATTAAATTCTGCCATTTAATCACCTTTAATAATTTTATAGTTATTCTATATTTTAAAGATTTCTTTTTTTCAATATTGGGTTTGTTCCACAATATTTTTTATTAATTCCAGTTGTCAACAAATAGTTGACAACTGAATATTCATCGAGTTCTCAATTTCAAAAATATTTTTTAAAAATTTTTAACTAAATTCAACACCACAATCTTCGATCTCCTTTTTCAGATTTTTAAAATAGTCTTCAGAATTAACATTCATTCTATGATTAGTAACATTTGAATCCATAATATCTACATCTAATAATGGACTGATCAAATTAGGTAATCCTTCTGTTTCAAATGAAACAATACCACAAATATCTGTATCATAAATAGGACTATTAACATTTAAAGTTTGAATTTCTTCAAGATTATTTGTCTGTTCTATTTTCTTTTTTAAATCTTCACTAATATCTACAGCAAATGATAATGGGAGTTGAGATATTATTATGTGTTTATTAATATAAAATGCGAGATTATTTTTAACTAAAGAATCCATAACATATTTATTTGGGCTATCTATAAGGATTAGATCTGTTTCACACATTTGTTTAGTGTCCATTAAATCTTCATATAAAAGATTATTTCCACGAAATTCTGGTAAGACATAAATTAAGTTTAATATATAACTATCATTTACACTAGTTCTATATACACTAAATCCTACTACTTTTTTATCATAGACTATTTCTTTCATAAAAGCATATTCCTTGTCAGGATCTTCTAAAAATCCATCTTTAACAAAGGCTTTATATAAATAAGGATATTTATCTGTTAATGTAGGTACTAATTTAATTTGATCTTTAAGATGGTTTTCTTCTTGGTTGAATATTATTTTGCCTATACCATCTTCACGAACTATATATTCATGTTTATTTTTATTTACCATGACATATCACCTCTTAATGAATTAAAGTATTTTATTTTAAAACTCATACTTTTTTCACCTCCTAAGATTTTATTTAAAATTAAATTATTTTCTCCTTTTTATTTGATTTAATTAAAGAAAATAATTAAAATTCATTTTATTATATAGGACTAATACTCATTGTGGTAGCATGTGAAAATTACTATTCTTTTATTATCCATATTTGATTTTTATTAAAACAATAAAATATGATTAAAATTAGATTAGCAGTTTTTATAACTGTTATATTAATTTAAAATTATTATTTTTTAATTTTATGAGGTTAATAGTTTTAATAAATGATAATTAAGAAAAATGAGAAATTTTAGAGGATTGATATAATTTAGAAGGAATTTATTTAAAAAAAAGTTTAGAATTATAATAAAAAATTTTTAAAAAAAGAAAAGGGGGGGGTATGGTAATAAGTGTTTACTTATTTTATTACCATTAAGGTGTCGCCAGCGTTTACAGTATCTCCTTCATTTATGAAAATTTCTTTGACTTGTCCGTTTTCTTCGGCTTGAATATCATTTTCCATTTTCATAGCTTCTAATACTGCTACAACATCACCTTCTTTAACTTTATCTCCAATGTTTACTTTGAGTTTTAAAATCATTCCTTGCATTGAAGAGGTTAATGCACCTTCAACTGGTGTGAATGGGCCTTTATCTGTTGCTTCATCAATTTCCATAAATCCAGTTGGCATGATTTTAACATCGAAAACATCACCATCTACTTCTACAGCATATTCTGTAGGTATGTTAACTCCCTCATTAGTCATATCTGCTTGTTTTGGAGATAATAATTCTTCTTCTTCAACTTCTCCTTTTAAGAATTTAGTTGCAAGTGCAGGGAATAATGCAAGTGTGAGAATATCTTCATCTTTTTTAATTAAACCATCTTTTTCGCCTTGTTTTTTGAATTCTTCATATTCTGGTTTAAGTAAATCTGCAGGTCTGCAATCTATTGGTTTTTCGTCTCCAATGATTTTTTTAGCTAATCTTTTATTAACTGGTGCAGGTGGTCTACCATAATTTCCTTTCATATATTCTTTTACTTCATTACTAACGTTTTTGTAACGTTTACCACCAAGTACATTCATTACAGATTGGATTCCTACAATTTGACTAGTTGGAGTTACAAGTGGAGGGTATCCCATATCTTTTCTAACACGTGGCATTTCTTCAAGAACATCTTGGTAACGATCAAGAGCGTTTTGTTCTTTTAATTGGGAGATAAGATTACTTAACATTCCTCCAGGAATTTGGTAAGTTAAAACATCAGTATCAATACGTTCTGCAATTGGATCAATTAAGCTGGAATATTTTTCTCGTATTTTTTCGAAATATTTTTTAATATGATTTAGTTTCTTTAAACTTAGTTTAGTATCATATTCTGTTCCACTTAAAGATGCTACTATTGTTTCAGTTGGAGGTTGACTTGTACCCCATGCGAGTGGTGATATTGCAGTATCTAAAATATCCACACCTGCTTGACAAGCTGCATAGTAACTTATAGGGCTCATACCACTAGTACAATGTGAGTGTAAGTTTATTAGTAAACCAGTTTCTTCTTTCAATCTGGTTATTAATTCATAAGCAGTTGAAGGGTTAATTAAACCAGCCATATCCTTAATTGAAATAGAATCACAATCTAATGCTTCTAATTCTTTAGCTAATTCAACATATTTATCAATAGTGTGAACAGGACTTATAGTGTAACTTATTGTCCCTTGTACGTGTCCACCTGCATTTTTAGCCACTTCAATAGATTTTTTCATATTTCTTACATCATTTAAAGCATCGAAGATTCTGAAAATATCAACACCATTTTCATAAGATTTTTCCACGAATTTAGTTACAACATCATCAGGATAATTCTTATAAGCAAGTAAGTTTTGTCCACGAAGTAACATTTGTATAGGTGTTTTTGTAATATTCTCCTTTAAAACTCTTAATCTTTCCCATGGATCCTCATTCAAATATCTTATACAAGAATCAAATGTTGCTCCTCCCCAAGCTTCTAATGAGAAATATCCGATTTTATCTAATTCCTCAGCTATAGGTACCATATCTCTAGTTCTTATACGTGTTGCTAAGAGTGATTGATGCGCATCTCTTAATGCAGTTTCTGTAATTTTTGTTGATTTCATGACTTTTTACACCTCTTCATGACTTCATATAATAAATATAATTAACAGTTAACAATATAATTTATAAATTTTTTCATAAACTATTATTATGTTAGATTTTTTTAGCTAAAATAGTTATTGTTTTATAAGGGTATATAAAGTGAATTTAAAAATCATAAAAAAAATTAAAAAAAATAGTAGAAAATTTAAAAAAAGATAAGAATTTTAAACTTTCAAATCAATAACTTGATTTTCACTGGATTTAACATCTAAGGAAATATCCTCTTTTAAAGGCTTAATCTTTCTAGCAATTAATAAACCAATAACCAAGTTACCTATAATAAGGAATAAATTATAACCAATATAAATTCCAGGGTACTGTACTAAATTATAACTTACAAAATGTCCAGCATAAACAGTATTTGTTAAATAAGTGAATAAATCAAAAACACCATGTAATAAAATCACACTTAATAAATTATTAGTTCTAAGGAAAACAGCACCAAGAATAATTCCTGCAGTCATAGCATAAACAACCTGAATTAAAGTATCTAACACCGGAGCATGAGTTAAATTAATAAGATGAGCTAAACCAAAGAAAAGACTAGCTAATATTAAAGTCTTATACACTCCTCTTTTACTGTAACCAAAAACACTCATTAAATTTTGAAGAACTAAACCTCTCATAAAGATTTCTTCATAAACTCCAACTGCAAATGAGTAAACAATAGCACCAATAATAGGAGCTAAAGTAAAAGTCATAGGATTATTAACATTTAATGTTAAAAATATGATTAACTGAACAACACCAGTTAAAATCACAAAAGAACCTAATTTAAGACCTAAACTTAAATTATGCTTACCAAAAAGATCCTTACTAAACAAACCTAACTGTTTCATTATAAACAAGGCCATAAGTGCTAAAATAATTTCAGTAACACTTTCAGTAACATAAGGTAAACCTTGTGATAAATTAATTGAACTAAAAATTGTGTTTAAAACAATTCCAATAATCAAAAATAATACTAAAGAGAGTATAGTGAAAAGTAATGGTTTTCTTTTAGAAAAATTTTCTCTCGTATTTATAATAATCACCTCTAAATATTTAAAATTTATACTTTTTTTAAAAAATTTTATCCTAATTCATTGAAAAATTAGCAAATACTTAATATTTAACTTAATAATTTATTGTTAATCTGTTTTAAAGCTTTTGGAAAATAAAACAATAAAATTAAACATTCAAAATTTTAAAAAGTTTTTAAGTTTTTATTCAAAAAATTATTAAGTATGAAAAAAATATAAACTCTAATATAAGTTAAATATAAAAAAAGGAGACTAAAAGGTGCTTAAAAAAAGTGAATATTTAAAATCAGATAAAATATTAAAACCACCACTAAACATTAATCTACCATACTTTGCATATGGACTTTTCAAACCAGACCAATTAGCCTATAATAAAATCAAAAACCTAACAAAAAAATACCATCCTGGAAAAATATATGCAGAAATCTATTTAAAAGATGGCATAGTATTACTAAAACCTAAAACCTGTAAATCCCTAATCAATGGTGAATTATACTATTTTGAAGAGGACATGAAAAATTTAGCCTATGATAATATACGAGCATTTGAACCTAAAAAATTTTACAAATGGCAAGAAATTAAAGTAATAATAAATGGAAACCTAGTAAAAGCAAACACTCTAATTGGGAAAGATTTTAAAAACTGTAAACTATTAAAAAATCCTAATTTTCAAAGTGAAGACCCCTTCTTTAAAGAAGCATTATGTGAAATAGAATCAATAATTAAAGAAGATAATATAAATCAAGAAAAACTAGAATGGATAAACACTAGAAACTTTCAACATATTTTCAGATTACAAATGGCATACTCCCTACTTTGGACATGTATAAAACGATTCGCATTTATAAAATACCCATTAACTGATGACTTATCTAATCAATATAAACTAATAGCTAAAGAACCAGTATTTAAGGAAAATCTTTTAAAAACAGTTAAAACAGAAAGAAAAATTTACTCCTCAGATTACCTAAATGAAAATATATTAAATAAAAATTCTCCAGAAGAATCATTAAACTACTATTACACTCTTAGAAATTATGGAGTCCACAGAGAAACAATTTCAGAGGATTACATTATAATAAAAACAGGTTTACAAGAATTATTAAAAATATTTAAAGAAATAGTTGAAAATTCAAAAAAAGAAAATATAAATGAAAAATAGTAAATTTTTAATGGTGAAAAATTTAAATTTTATCTTTCAAGATCACCATTAAGGAAAGCTTCAACTTTTTCAGCTGCAATATCATCAGTATATTGAACCGGTGGATGTTTCATAAGATATGATGAAATAGAAGTTAATTGACCACCAACACCTCTTTTTAATCCAAGTTTACAACAACGAACTGCATCAATAACACAACCTGCACTGTTAGGTGAATCTTCCACACTTAAACGTAATTCAATATTCATAGGAACATCACCAAAAGTCTTACCTTCCATTCTTAAGAAACATAATTTATTATCATTTTGCCAAGGCACATAATCACTAGGACCAATATGAATATTATGATCTTCTAATCTTTGAGGAACAACTGCTTGAACAGCTTCTGTTTTAGATTCCCGTTTAGAACTTAAACGATCATGATTTAACATATTTAGAAAATCAGTGTTTCCCCCAGTATTAAGTTGATAAGTTCTATCAAGAGTAACTCCTCTTTCTTTAAAAAGATTAGCTAATGTCCGATGAGTGATAGTTGCACCAATTTGTGCCTTAATATCATCACCAATACAAGGTATACCTTTATCCTGGAATTTCTTCTCCCATTCATCATCACTAACAATGAAAACAGGCATACAATTAATAAATGCAATACCAGCATCTAAACAACATTGTGCATAAAAACGAGCAGCCTTTTCAGAGCCAACAGGAAGATAATTTAATAAAATCTCAGCACCACTATCCTTTAAAACCTGAACAACATCACAAGGTTTGTCTTCACTAACCATAAAAGTATAATCATCTTCATAATTTTTCATATGAGGAGCTACACCATCAAGAACTTTACCCATTGATACTTTAACATCAGTTTCAGGGAGATTATCATTAAAAATAGTAGTACAATTTGGTTTTTCAAAAATAGCATCATTAACACTTTTCCCAACTTTTCTTTGATCTATATCAAATGCTGCAACTACTTCAATATCTCCAGGTTCATAATCATCAATTTTCCAATGCATTAAACCATTGGAATCTTTCTCGGTTTTATCAGAATAATAATAAATACCTTGAATAAGTGAGCTAGCACAATTCCCCATACCAACTATAGCAATCTTAATCTTATCTACCAATTAAATTCACCTAATAATTTCTTTGTTTTATAATAAAATCTTAATAATCATTGAATATTTAAGAATAGTAAATTATAATAATATAATATTAATTTTCATTTTATTTAAATATAATTTTTATTTAAACTGATAAAATTAAAAGTATAAAAGTATTATTTAATATAAATTAAATTCAAGTTATAAAAAAAATTTTAAGGGAGTAAAAAAGGGGAAGAACATGAAGAAAGTATTATTAATTGCATTCTATTTCAATCAAGTAAATGAAATAGCATCTAAAAGATTAAGAGCCTTAGCTAAATATTTACCTGAATATGGATGGGAACCAATAGTTATAGTTCCCAATCTTGGTAAATTAAATATGGAAGGTTTAAATTGTGAAGTAATCCAAACTCCCTATGAAGACATGATGGATAAATGGTTAAAACGCCAAAGCAGAGAAAAAGTTGAAAATACTCAACCAATTATACGAGACTCAACAAGTGTAAATAACAAAGTTTTAAGTAAAATGGTAACATTTGCAGGTGAAATATTCGCTTATCCTGATGGTATGAAATATTGGTATGAACCAGCAATGGAATACTCTTCAAAAATAATAGAAGAAGAAAATATAAATGCAATAATCTCCTCATCTTGGCCAGTAACAGCACATAAAATAGGTAAAGATTTGAAAAAAAAGTATAACCTACCATGGATAGCAGACCTACGTGACCTATGGAATATGAATCCTTACATAAACCATACACATATTAGAAACTATTTTGAAAAACGTTTAGAAATTAACACATTTAATTATGCAGATGCACTTACAACTACAACACCCCTTGCAGCCACCACCCTATCCCAATTACATCCAAATAATTTAATCCAAGCTATACCCTCAGGATACGATCCAGATGACTTTAAAAAAATAAACACCCTAACAGAAAATAAGAATACTAAATTAAACATAACATATGCAGGATCATTATATGCAGGAAAAAGAGACCCTACAATACTATTTGAATCATTAAAACAATTAATAGATGAAAAATTAATTAATCAAGATAAAATTCAATTAAACTTTTATGGAGACTCTGGAAACTTAAAAGAAATTGCAGAAAAATACAATCTAGAATCAAGTTTAAATATTGGGGGATTCATCCCTCATGAAGAAGTACTAGAAAAAGAATCTAAATCAGATATTCTTTTACTTATTAGTTGGAATAATCCTAAAGAACAAATGTTCATACCTGGAAAAGTATATGAATACTTAGCACTTAAAAAACCAATACTATCTATTGGTTACAAACAAGGATCATTAAAAGATTTAATCACAGAAACAAGTATAGGATTCCATGTTTCATCTTTAA
This sequence comes from Methanobrevibacter acididurans, assembly GCF_046197875.1. Classification (NCBI taxonomy): domain Archaea; kingdom Methanobacteriati; phylum Methanobacteriota; class Methanobacteria; order Methanobacteriales; family Methanobacteriaceae; genus Methanobrevibacter; species Methanobrevibacter acididurans. Next base: position 257,227 of record NZ_CP166991.1, read on the forward strand.
ATGATACAAAAGAAGCATTAGTAAAATTTTATAATGAATTTAATGAAAATAATATAATTACTTTTAAAGCTAATGAAAATATTGATAAATTTTCAATGAAAAATACAGCTTGTAATTTTGCAAAATTATTAAACCAAATATAAAACATAATAATAAATTAATAAAAAAAAGATGGAATGTAATTTTTATGAATGTATATTTAGAAATAACCAGACCAACAAATGCATTAATGGCAGCAGTAGCTGTACTATTAATGGCAATAATAAATTTTAATTATGGAATACCCATAATATTAGGTTTCATAACTGTTTTATTTGCAACTTCTGGCGGAAACGTGATTAATGATTTCTTTGATTATAAAATTGATAAAATTAACAAACCACAAAGACCAATTCCATCAGGACGAATCAGTTTAAAAAATGCTAAAAATTATTCAATAATACTATTTCTAATATCAATACTACTAAGTGGACTTATAAGTTATCTGGTGAAAGATTTAACCCCATTAATATTAGTTTTCTGTTGTTGTTTATTGATGTATTTTTATGCACGTAATCTTAAAGCCATGCCACTTTTCGGTAATATTGCAGTATCATTACTTACAGCATTATGCTTCATATTTGGTGGAGATATTCTTGCATTCAGCACTCACTCCTTCTTAATACTTCAAACAGGATTTGCATTAGGATTTTTCGCATTCTTCATGACACTAGCTAGAGAAATAACAAAAGACATGGAAGATATTGAAGGAGACAAAATAGAATCTGCAGAAACATTACCAATAGTATGGGGAAATAGGAATTCAAGCATCTTATCAAGCATATTAATAATTATAACAGCACTTGTAAGTCCATTACTATTTTACCTTAATATATTTAATGTTTACTATTTAGTAGTGATGATAATACCTATAATCTTATTCTTATACTGTGCAGTTATTATATTGAAAAATCAAGAGCCAGTAACTTGTGGAAAAGTTTCAAAGTACTTAAAAATAGGTATGTTAATAAGTTTTTTAGCATTCATTATAGGATCCATACCTTTCTAAAAAAAATAGTTAAAAAAAATATTAAAATTTATTAAATTCCTTTTTTTTATCCTACTCTTTCACTACTTATGGGGCCATTACTAGACCAGTATTCTTCATAGATTCCAGGATCACTTTGACCTCCTGAAGTAGAGATTCTACTTTTATAGATTGGATTTCCATCCTCATCGACTTTTCCAGTATCTTCATCTACTTGCCAGTCATCATAGCCTTTTTGACTGTTTTTCACATTAGAATTTGAATTTCCATTACTATTAGAACTTGAAGCTTTAGATGAATCATCATTAGTGCTTGCTACAGTAGAATTAGTGGTATTGTTACCATTAACAGTTGTATTATTACTTATAGAATTAACATCATCATTATTAGTTAATACTACTCCTACAACAACACCTATAACTGCTAAAATAATAATTATTAAAGCAATTATAATTAGGTTACTTTTATCCATTGCATATTCACCCTCATATTTTTATAAAATTTTCTATTACACCCTTAATTTTTAAATATTAAATTTATAATTAGATATAATTTTCTAAAAAAAAAGTATACTGTGTGCATGTTAAAATTAGGTTTGGATTGAAAAATTTATAAAAAAAATAGTGAAAAAAAATTTATAAAAAAGTGGGAGTATTATGTATTTTAATAAAAATATTTTCTTTATGAGTTTATTTTTAAAAAAATGGTGTAAAAAAAATATCCCACATTTTTTTTAAATTAAATATGTTTTTAGGTTTAACCTACTCCAATTTCATTTCCATTTGCATCAACTTCATGTCCAGCACCTTCAACAGTGTTCCCATCTTTATCATAAGTTATATACCCACTTTCAGTAGTTCCATTAGAATTGGTTTTTGACCAGGTGACAGTTTTACTACCATCATCATTAACAGTAGTGGTATTTGAAGAAACATTATTGGTTGAATCATTTAAATTTATAGTTGATGAATTGGTGGAATTATTTGAGGCATTTGTAGAATTAACTAATGCATTATCGCCACTGGAAATGTAATTTACAGCTCCAACAGCAGCTACTGCAATAATTATAACAACCAATATTAAAATAAAAATATTGCTTTTTTCCAAATTTCTCACCTCCTAAGTGTTTAAAATTTAAATGTATCAAATACTTATAATCCTCTTACTTATTAAATATAACGGTTTTATTAAGGGTTAAAATATCAATTAAACACAGAACAAGCCTTTAAATAATCTTTAAAAATAGTGAACTTAAATAAAAAAATAGGGGATTGGTTTTAAAAAACCCTTCAATGATTAAAATTCTTAATAAACATAAAACTAATAAAATGCACTATAATCAAGTATTCCTCACTATTTAAGGATACACTAAATCATTCACACTTTCTGATAAACACTAACCTCTCCAATCTGTTTAACTTCTTTATATTGGGGAATACTTAAATTTTGATACTGTGAAATATAATACTTCGTATTGTTAGCCAACATTTCATTAGAAAATTTTGAAGAATTCTCTTTATTAGTAACATAATGAACTTCTTTTTGAAGATACCAAGTAAATATAGGTCCTCTATCTGCCCAAATCACAGCAGAACCTAAATTCGGATCATGACCCTCTAACCAAGTTACAGTATCTTGCTCATTATTTACAAGTGAATCATGTTTATTAACACCTAAATATGAGAAACTCATAATAAGAAGTAAAATAACACAAACAGTAGGAATAATATGTTTTAAACTTACACTTTTAATCTTATAATCTTTTAACTTTTCACATATAAAACTTAAACCAAAAGTAATGAAAAATGCTAAAGCAGGAGCAAATGCAGTAGCATAACGATCAACTTTAGTTAAATGAGCAGATAAAAATATCATATGGCCCATAAACCATCCAATCATCATTAAATCATAAGTAAAAAATTCATACTTAAACTTATTATTCTCATTAAAACTTAAAAGTACCTTATTAAATGTAAGTGAAAAAATGAAAATACTAATAAAGAATAATATTTCACATTTAACAAAAGAAACCTTACCTGCAATGAAAAAGGATAAACACATACCAACAATAGAAGCAAATAAAATCACATAAAATATGCTTTTTGGAATCTTAAATTTACCTACAATATTATCCCAAAAACTATTAGTATCATAATTAAATCCAACTTTAGAATCCATAATACCATAAGATTCTTTTAAAACCTTTGAAAAACGGTACAATGCATAAACAATACCGACCATACAAATTATTAACAATATAATACCAACCCAATGGTTAGGATTATAAATATATCTTGGAAGATTACTGAAATAATATAATAAATTATTCCCTTTATGCTTACGAATAGCAAAAGCAGATCTAGTAGTAGTGGAAGATATTGTTTCCGCTTGATTTAAAAAACCAAATGGTATATGGTTAGATAAATAATAATAAAAGAAGGGAACCATGAATACTAAACCAAACAAAGCACCACCAATAATATTCTTAAAATACTTCTTTATAGTACTAAAAATATCCTTTTGGGATAAGAAATAAAGAATCATTACAGCAAAAACAACAGCACCAGTATACTTTGCAAAGAATGTTAAAACACTTAAAGGGAAAGCTAAATAGAAATATTTTTGATTAGTTTTCATGGCTTTAATAAAAAAGTATAAAGTCCAAATAGAAAGTGCAACACAAGGCACATCAATTGATCCATTACCAGCCCACATAATGTTTACAGTGAAACTACCATACAATATAGCACCAAAAATACTATAAGTATTATCAAATCTTAATCTTAAAAGAAGATAAGTTCCAACAACACCTAAAACATAAAAAATTCCAGTAATAACAAATAAACTATTAACACTCACAAAATTTAATCTAAAAGCAATACTAGTTAAAAAAGGAATTAGTGGAGATAAGAAATCCACATAATCATAACCAGTAATATTAACTCCACTAAACTTAAGAGCTTCAATCAAATAAAGGTAAATATCCCTATAAGAATGTCCAAGAATGTTTTCACTACAATTAATCCAAACAATTAAACTACCAATAATTAAAGAAACTATTAATACAGTTAATAAACTAAAAAGATTCTTATTTTCCTTAATAAGTGATTTAAAATTCTTAAGCATATAATTTGATTTCTCCTTTTTTAAAAAATTTTTTTTTATTTATCCTTTTTTTATAATAAATAATAGTATAATATATTAATAATATTTATTACATATTATTTAACATATTAAGAAGAAAGAAATAAAAAGTATATGATTTTTTTAAGTGGGTTTGAATTTAATGAAATTTATAAAAGACATCAACATAAATCGAATGGACTCACCTTACATCCTATTTTTATTAATATTCACTTCACTTATAACAATAAACCTAATATTTTTCAATAACCAATTAGGAATTTATTGTTCTGATGTTTTCATTTACTTATTAAACAGTTTAAACTATGCTGGAGTGAATATAGATGCTAACCCTACAATGTATTTATCCCCTATAATATGTATGATTACAGGAGGAATATTCCGCTTAGGATATGTTAATGTTAATGCATTATACATTGTAACAGGAATTTTTGCAATATTTGGAAATTTAGGATTCTACATATTACTTAAAAAACGATTCAATAAAATTTTAAGTTTAATAGGATCCATACTACTATTCAGCCTGTCCTTAAATCTATTATGGTTAGCAAATGGAACATTAGATATTCCTGCAATCGGTTTAAGTATTTGGTCAATCCTATTTTTCACATTAGCAGTAGATAAAAACCCTAAATATTACATACCCTCATTACTCTTATTTGTTTTAAGCATATTCACACGTTATACTGCAGGATTAATCATACCCGTACTATTAATATACTTCTTTGGAAAATATGATTTATTCCAATGTTTAGATAAACTCTTATCCGATAGGGAATCTTTTAAAGAATCAGCAAAAGCCTTTTTTAAAACTAATGAAGTAAAATACATTATAATAGCATTAATTAGTAGTATAATTTTAACAATAATTTTCCTTTATGTTATAAGTGGATATGTAACAAATTTAGGATTCTTATCCCAATCTTCAGCAGTTAGTTCTGGATTAAAAACAAGTACTGTAGATTCAGCATTCACAACAAACACATATTTTTATATTACAAATTTCTTAAACTTCCTATTCTCAAATAATATAATATTTAAGGGTAATATACCATCATTATACAATCCAAGTATAATCTCCTATTTAGTATTATTCATAACAATTATAGGATTAATTATAGGTGGTTTAAAATTAAAATATCAGAAAAAAAGACACATAAATTTAAATGGTTTATCTGATTTTAAATCTGAAAATAAAATCGAAACAGTTACTAAAACAACTGATTATAAAGTTAAAAATGAAAAAATTGAGTCAAAACCAATTAAAAAAACTAGTAAAGAACCATTATTTAAAACTAAAAAATTAGAACCCTTACTTAAACTAATATTTATAATTACTTTAATATTTGCAGTATTAAGTTTTGATAAAATCAGTTCTACTATTACATTAATCTTAATCAGTTTTGATATTCTAATACTAAACTCCTTATTAAGTAATCATAAAATTAAATATTTAAACCTAGATTTAGCAATGATTACATGGTTTCTTGTATACTTAATAGCATTTACTTATATAAATATTAAAGTAAACCGTTATATTTTAACAGTAATGCCTGCATTTGTATACTTTTTCACTTTAGGATTAAATTATATCTCTCAAGAATTAGATTTTAATTTAAACCTATTTAAACATAAAATCAACACATCCCAATTACTCGCAATACTTTTAATCATAATATTTGTATTTAGTGCATTTACTTTCACCTCAACAGTAACAATAGATCAAGAAATAAAATCACCAGAATTAATGTCCCAATACTTAAAACATTACGATCCAGATTATGAAAGTAAAAATATAGGAGTATATAATAAAAGACCATTTTCATGGTTCTTACATAAAGATTTATTCGGAATAGATAAATATCATAGAGATTACTTAGAACAAAGTGATTTAACATATTACATATCTAATGAAAAAGTAAACTTAACAAACTATCATCAAATTCAAAAAGAAGGTAAATTATACCTTTATGAAAGAAACAATGCTTAATTAATGGAGAACAAAATAATATGAATATATTACATGTAGCGCACTCTTACTACCCCTGTCTTGCAGCAGGAGGAGTAGTTAATGCATCTTACCAAATTGGGTGCAAACAAGTACAAAACGGTAATAGTGTTTATGTATACACTACAGATTCTTGTAAGGAAAGATTAAAATTTCAAAACACAAACTATAATGTGAATGTTAATGGAATAAAAGTAAACTATTTCAAAAACCTTTCCAATACAATTAAAGCAAAAACATTAGTGGATACACCAATCACAGCAGCCAATTATATACGTAAAGATATCAGTAATCATGATATAATCCACATTCATGAACACCGTCAAACATTAGCAATCATTACATGCCATTATGCTAGAAAAAACAATATACCCTACATTGTACAAGCACATGGAAGTGTTTTACCATTTTTCCAAAAAGAAAAATTAAAAGAAATATATGATAAATTCTGGGGATTTAACACATTACATAATGCAGATAAAGTATTTGCCCTAACAGAAATTGAAAAACAACAATACATAAAAATGGGAGTTTCACCAGAGAAAATAGAAATAGTGCCATTAGGAATAAACTTAGAAGAATACTCAAAACTACCTATCAAAGGACAATTCAGAAAAAAACATAATATCCAAGAAGAAGACACCTTACTAATATTTATTGGACGATTACATAAAATAAAAGGATTAGACCTACTAATTGAAGCATTTGATGAATTAATTAAAACAAATAAAAATGATAATATAAAATTAGCAATAATCGGACCAGACGATGGATTTTTACCAGAAATACAAAAACTCATAAAACAGAAAGGATTAAACAAACAAATAATAATAACAGGTCCCTTATATAAACAAGAAAAACAAGAAGCCCTCACTGACTGTGATATGTTTATAATGCCATCTCAATATGAATCATTCACTACAAGTGGATTAGAAGCAATGGCCTGTGAAAAACCATTAATCCTAACTAAAAACAACCATATACACAATTGGGTTAACCAAAAATGTGGCCTAAGCTGTGATTATGATAAAATAAGTTTAAAAAACAGTATACAAGAACTAATAGAAAACGAACAATTAGCAAAACAGTATGGTGTAGAAGGCCGTAAGCTAGTTGAAGAAAAATACAATTGGAATGTAATTGATAAACAAATAATAAACATTTACAATTCAATTATAAAATAAGAAAAATTGTCCAAGTTAAATAATAATATTTAAATCATAAAAACAAGATATATAATTTAGTAAACTTAATTAAAAAAAGTATATTACAATAAAATTAAATCTGATAAGATTATAATTAATACCTTTTTTTTAAAACATTTATTTGCTATTATAGAGGATTACAGATGAAAGTTGTTGTTTGTCAAAATTGTGGAGCTAAATATCAATTAGAAGATGATGAAGATTTAAATGGTTTTGAATGTAGTATCTGCACAGGTAACTTAGAAGAACTTGCAGAATACCCAACAACTGAAGATTCATCACATAAAACTAAACAAACTCATTTTAAAAATAATTATAAAGATTTTAAGCTTGTTTACTGTGAAGATTGTGGATTAAAATATCGTTTAAATAGTGGGGATATTGTAGATGAATATGAATGTGTAAGTTGCGGGGGAAGATTAATACCTGTAGATGAAGAAGATCAAATGACACCCTCTCCAAAAATCTTAGAACCACCAGTATATGAAAAAACTGCCACAACCCCAGGTAAACGTCATGATATAAAGAAATTAAAAGCAGATTTAGAAGAATCTCGCCATGACTTAAAAGAATCCAATATTCAAAAACAACTTATAGAACAAGAAAATAATGCAGAAACACCTATTGTTGATGCAGAATTAATCCCAAACGAAACCGTTTCAAATGAACCACCAATTCGTGAAGTGGAATTAATCCCAGAAAAAAATCTAGAAGCCCCAATTCCTGAAGAAGCTGGAGAAGAACATAATCAAGAACAAATTAATAAGTCCTCACACTCCCTACCTGAAGTAGAACCTAAAAACACTTCAAATTACAATTCAGAATACTCTGAAAATATACTTAAAAAAAGTGTAAGGGTAGGTCCTAAAGGAAGAATTTCAGATGAATTAACAGATTACTTAAGTAATCTAAATCAAGAATCTGAAACAATTCCAAAAGAGAATATTCAAACAAATAAAACAAAAGAAGTTAAAAAACAATCTAAACATGTTAAACATGAAGAAGCTTCAGCAAATGATCGCTATGCCTTAGCTTTATATAAATATCATGATGAATTAAAAAAACAAATGAAACAAGATTTTCTAGATAGTATTGCAGATTCTCATTATGGTGAAAATTCATTTGAAAAATTCTCAAACATGTTAAAAGATCAATTTAAAACTTATAGGGAAGATTTAACACATGCTCCTAAATTAATTCATACAGATATTAGAACTCCTGAAGGATATAAAACTAATAAACAAGAACTTATACCTCACCCAAATGAGGAAAATTTATCTTACCATATGGTTTACATAGTAACTGGTTCAGTTGTGGCTTTAATAGGTTTAGCTGATGTTCTGATTTCTGGTAGAACCATAAGCATATCTTTCATAACTTTAGGTATTATAATAATTATTTATGGATTTTATAAACGTTATTCCTATGCGGATAATGAAGCTAGAGGTAGAATTATTCGTGCTAAACTATTAACTCTTCCTGAAGACTTTTATGTTTTATATTATGTAAGACCTCCTGAAGCCGGTAAAGGAATAAACCATGTTGTTATAGGTCCTACTGGAATATTTACAATTGTCACTCAAAAATATAATTCTAAAGAGGATAATGGTAAAATCAAACAAGATAAGGAAAATTCATCTTTAATTGGTAAGTCTGGTTCATTAGAAGAATATTTATCTAGTAAACATAGTTTAAAAGTTGTATCTAACTTCAGAGATAAACAAACTCATTTTAAAGTAAATGATAGTAAAATTAAATTTGATACTAATAATAAGATTAAACAAGAAACATTAAATTTAAATGAAAATTTATCACAATTTTTAGATGAAAATGGTTTACGTGGAATACATATAGAACCACTTGTTGGTTTTGTAAATAATGAAGTTGCAGTTATTAATGTAATTTTAACTAATGATGATTTATTCCTTGAAGAACTTTTATATAAAATCAAGCATGGTGAACGTAGAATTGATGATTTAACAATTCATAAAATTGCAGTTTTATTATCACAATACTCAGCAGAATGTTCATCATAAAAAAATGGATTTAATAAAAAAAATTTTAAAGTGGATTAACGATGAGTATACTATCTTTTTTTCATAATCTTAAATTGAAACATTATACTAAAAATATTCAAAAAACTGTAAGGGAATGTGGAGTGAATCTTAGGGTTAATGGTCCTTCTATTGCAACATCTAACACTTATCTTGGAAATAATGTTAATTTTAATGGTATTCATATTCAAGGTAAAGGTAAAGTTAAGATTGGTGATAATTTCCATTCAGGTATTGAGTGTATGATCCTTACAGATAATCATAATTATGATAATGGTAAAGCTATACCTTATGATGAAACTATTATTAGTAAAAATGTTACTATTGAAGATAATGTTTGGTTAGGTAATCGTGTTAACATATTACCTGGTGTTACTATTCATGAAGGTGCTATAATTCAATTAGGAAGTGTTGTTGTTCGTGATGTTCCTAAGTGTGCTATAGTTGGTGGGAATCCTGCTACTGTTTTTAAATATCGTGATAAAGAGCATTATGAAAAGTTAAAATCTCAAGCTAAATTTCATTAAAAATAATAATTTTTTATTTACTCTAAATTTTTAACTAATCATTTTTTTAAAGAATCTAATTTCTTCTATTTTTATACATTTCATTACAAATATTAAAGTGAAATATACTATTACTCCAATTATTATTGTAATTAAAACATTTACTAATCCTATTGGGTTAATTAATTTAACTACTACACCCATTATGATTGCAGCTATAATAATTTTTATAGTGGAACTTTTTTCATAAGGTAATTTATGATATTTTCTACTTTTATATGTTGTAATTGTAAATGTGAAAATGTAACATAGTAAGGTTACGAATGCTGCTCCAATGATTCCTAGAATTGGTACTAATAAAATATTTAATAAAATATTAGCTATTGCTGCTATTGTCCATAGTTTTCCTAAGATTTTTGTTTCTTTTTCTAATATTAAATAATTGTTAGTTATTCCGTAAACACCCATGAATATTGCACCTAAGCATACAAATGGTGTTACCAAGTATCCTGTGTTTGCAATGGTGCTGGTTGTTATAAGTAAGAGTAATGGTTTGCTTAAAACTGACATTCCTACAGCTGCAGGCACAGTTAATAATAAGTAATATTTCATACTATATCGCATATAATAATCAACAGTTGCCATATCTCCTTTTTCATAATGTTCTGGAAGTATTGCTGGGAGTAAAACAGCAAATGGGGATAAAAACATTAATAAAACACTTCCTAAAGCATATCCTGGAGAATAACAACCAACTGCTGCTGATCCAAGTATGGTTCCAATAACATATTTATCACTTGAATCAACTACCCATGAAGATACATTATTTGGAATAGTTGGAATAGCAAAAGATAATTCCTCCCTCAAGTTTTTATATGAAGGCTTACCAATTCCAAGATATCCAACAACCATAATTAACATCATAACAAAGACTAATGCATATCCACTAAGTAAACCTAAAACAACAGTTTCAATATGATAACCTGAATACACAAGGAAAATACATAAAAAAACCCCAATATAACTTTGCAAAATCAAGAAAATACTATACTTCTTCATTTGCTGAAAAGTTCTAAAGAAAGTAATTAACATTAAATTCAAACAAGCAAAAAATGAAATCAAAGTAGTAATATACAATACTCGTAAATTCCCATTAAACAAAGCATTAGCTATAGGTTGTCTGAATATCAAAAAACATCCACAAATAATCAAAGTAGATAACAAAGTAACTGAAATCATACTATAAAAAGAACCCCTAATAGTATTCTTATCCTTCTCCGAAGATAAAAACCTAACCATAGTATAAGGTAATCCAAGATTAGCAATATTAGGAACCAAAGCAACAGTAGTAGTAACTTGAGCCCACATACCATACTCAGCAGTGGAAAAACTCTTAGTAATAATTGGTATGAAAATAAGACTACTTAAACTAATTAAAATATTAGTAATACCAACTAAACCAATTCTCTGAACAAATTTAACATACTGACTCAAAACAAACACACCTAATAATCAAAACATTAAATCTTTTTTCGAGGAACTTGCATAATATTCTTATTCAACAAAACATCCTCTAAAAGTTGCTCATCATAATTCTTAAAGAAGAAATCAGCATCATACTCTTCCAAATCTAAATCCTTCAATTTATTAACCATATCATTAGGATTTCTAACTTTAACAACAATTTTCTTCTCAACTAAATCATCTAAATACTCAACACCAGGAACATCAACAATAAAAGTCTTACAATTAAAAGCCAAACCTTCATAAATTGCAGTAGAAAAAGCACCAACCTGATACTCAGATTCAGCAAATAATTTATATAACTCAGGTTCATTACTATCAATAACACTAAAATTATCTAAATTATCAGCCTCTACAAGTTTAGGATAATTCTCCTTCCAAGTACTATACTCTCCAGGATGTAATTTATAAATAAAATCATAACCATCTAAAGTACTAGCTAAATCACATGCAAATTCACTTAAATACTTCCCTATAACTCCTTGAGAAATAAAAAGTATCTGATTCTTCTTTTTAGAAACATCCTTATACTTTTTACTATTATCCTCAAAATAAGGAAAACCAACACTAAAAATAGCATGCTTCTTAATAGGATAAGCACTAGCATCTTTCCAGTAATCCCCAAAACTTAAAATCTTATTAGGGAAATAAGCTATATGCTCATAAGTCCCACTTTTAAGAGTAATATTTTCACTAGGATAACTATAACCTAAATGATACTTACTAATTATACCATGCTGTAATTCAATAACTTCAATACCTAAATCTTTACAAGCAGCAACCAAAGCTTTATTCTCATAAGCAACAACAACATAGACTTGTTCAACTTTCTTATCATTTAATAATTCTTTATACTTTTCATACTCATACTGGAAATTAAGAATATGATTAGAAAAAATCTCAAATAAATCAACTTCCACCCCAAAATGAGTATGAATTAAATTTTCAATAGACTGTATAGTTTCAGATTCTTTCTCAGTATACTCAATATTATGTGTTTTTTTATAAAAATAAGAACCAAGTAAAATACGATCATTAAACTTAACCTTATCATCCTTTTTAATATAATGCTTATTTAAATAAGGAGAATCAAGAACTTCATAAGATTTACCTAAATTCTCTAAGCTATCTCTTAAAAAATAACTATAAATATCCATATACTCCCCATTATTTAAAACTTTACGAGGATGATTAAAAATAAGAATTTCAAAATTATCTTGACCTTTAAAAGGATTGCAAAAAATACTATTCTTAATAAAAGGTAAGAAAGATTTAACTTTATCAAATAAACTAACACTAGCTTGCTGAGCACTACCAAATAAACCAAGTTTACGGGTTATTTCATAATAAAGATATAAACGTACAAGTTCCCAAGGATAAACATGTTGAATCATAATATAATTAAGATTATACTCATTTTCCAATCTAAAAAATTCATCACAAACTTCTTTAACACTCATCATTTCAATTAAATCCTTCTACAAAATAATTAATATTTTTTTCATAAAAATTCTATTTAAACATATTAAAATCTAATAAATCATCTTCACAAATACGTACTTTAACTTCCCTACCTAAAACTAAATCAATCTTACTAGGTGAAATACCACTACCTGGACGTTTAAATGTTAAATCATTAACATCAATAATTTCACCAACATCCATATCACGCTTAGCAACTATAGATCTACGAGCCTGAATTCGAGCAGCACCTTCACAATCAAGTGGAACCTTATCATATTGACCATTAATACTTCTAATAAATTCAATATTTTTAAAAAACTTCTTAACATCAGATGGATCCATAGCATGATAATGATCATTACCTTTTAAAGTTTTATCTAATGTGAAATGCTTTTCAATAATTTTAGCACCATTTAAATAAGCAGTAGTGAGAACTAACATTTCATCATCAGGTTTAGTATGATCTGAATAACCAATATCATACTCAGGATAAAGATTTTTAAGATTTTTAATCATTAATAAATTAGCATCCTCATAATCTGTAGGGTAAGATAAAACACAATGCATAATACCAATATCCCTATTATCTTCATCTTCAATAGCTCGAATAGCTTCTGAAATCTCTTTAGTAGTTGAAGCCCCAGTAGAAATAATAATAGGTTTGTTTTTACGAGCAATAACCTTAATAAATGGAATATTTGTTAAATCAGATGAACTTATCTTATAAACACTCATAAATTCATCTAAATATTCAACAGATTCAAAATCAAAAGGGGTTGAAAGAAACATTATACCAATACTATCACAATACTTGGCAATTTCATGGTATTCCTCACTACCGAATTGATCAAACTTTTTAAACAATTCATATTGGGAAGTTGTTGGTTCTTCATTTAAATCCCAATAAGCTGGAGAATTCTTTGAAGCAATTGTATTCGCTTTATAACTTTGAAATTTAACAGCTCCACAACCAGAATCTTTAGCTTCCTTAACCATTAATTTTGCAGCATCCATATTACTAATATTCATCTTTTTAGCTATGTCATAATAGTTAACACCAATTTCTGCAATTAAAAATGGTTCTTTATTGAATATGCTCATTGTTTAACATTTCTCCCTTTCTTTTCTTTTTCAAATTCTAAATATTTCGGTTTAACAATTTTCATTAAGTTTTCAAAACCATGTCTAACATCAACATTTTTCATACGATTACTCATTTCCAGTCGTAAATCATAATTATAAATAATATCATTAATAGTTTTAATTAAATCAGTTTCCTTAACTTCACTACCTAATCCTAAATTAATAAAACCATTTTCCACATTACCAAAAATGTGGGTTAATTCTCGTTGATTTTGACAAAGACAAACACATGGAACTCCAATAGAAGCTATTTCATACATTGTTCTACCTGCTGAAGTGAAAATAATGTCTGCTGAAATCATATATTCACTAATATTTTTAACATCTTCAAAGATTTCAATGTTATTATAATCTTGGAACTCTTTTTCAATTCCTTTTTTATCCATATACCCAAGTCCAAGAATAACTTTAACATTACCTTTAAAATCACTTTTTAAAATAGAATTTAAAGTTTTTTTAGTTAAATCATTTGGATCTGTTCCTCCAAATGTTAATAAAATCTCTTTCACACTTGGATGGATTTCTTTATAAGGTTGATAATAGAATTCATCCTTTAAAATATAATAAAGATGACCACTGTATAAATTTTTAAGAGGTATCTTATGCTCATATAATGCATCACAAACTACATCAGCATATTTCACTCCACCTCCTAAATCCTCAAAATTAAGAACAAAATAATCTTCATCTTTTAAACTTTTAATATAACTAGATGATGTGTTTAAAATATCATTTACTACAATATCCGGTTCATACTCCTTAATTTTACCTAGAATATTATCTTCTTTATGTGTAATGTATGGGTAATTATAATTTTTAATTATATTAATCCCAATTTCTTTATTCTCATTTAATAAGAACATAACATCATGATTCACTAATTTAGATGCAATAGCTAAGCCACGGTAAATGTGGCCTGTGCCAATTTCATGAGAAGCATCAGTCTTAATAAGAATACGTTTTTTCATTAAAAGACGTTCTGCAACCCACCAATCCTCATAATTATCAATATCAATACTTTCATGAGGACTTACAGGTATTAAATCAATTTTTTCACCTAATCGTGAATCTTCTTTAAGGAATTCTCTTTTTGTTGCAAAAATAGAGCCAGTTTCACGGTATTGTTTAGGTAAATACTGACGATTAACCCTTTTACTATATAAAGGATAAAATTTATCATCTTCAGTATCATAACCCCAACTTAAATGCCTATCATCAACAACACTAATAACAGTATCATTACCCTCACAAAGCTTTTCAATAGCCTTATTCAAGGTACTGGTTTTTAAAAGAGGAGAAGTAGGTTGAAGAGTTATAACAAAATCATAAACAGTATTAAACTTTTCTTCTTGTTTAATTGTAGCATCATAAATAACAGGATCTAAAGGCACATTATCTTCTGCTAACTCTTTAGAACGTTTAATAACATCAGCACCAAACTTCTCAGCAATAAATTTAATCTCATCATCATCAGTACTAACAACAACATTATCAATATACTCAGAAGAATTAGCATGGTTAATAGTATGTGCAATTAAAGGTTTATCATTCATCATACGAATATTTTTACGAGGAATACCTTTAGAACCTCCTCTTGCAGGAATAACCACTAAAATTTTATTATCCTTATACATCTTTAAGAAAACCTTTTCCCTTTTTTAAATTTTAAAAAATAATTACTTTTCATATAAATTCATTATATTCATAAATATATAACCATAGAATATTTATATTTTTTTTAAAAAAAGGATAAAAATCTTTTAAAAATTAAATATATTTAGTTTTAACTAAAATTTTAAATATTTATTTAAACAAACAGAAATTACATTAAGAATTATAAAAATATTAATTACTATCTAATTATCAAAAAAAATAATAAATAAAAAAACGGTGTAAAACAAAATGAAAAATTTATCTAAAGAATTAGTTAGCAGAATAAATGATATTGCTGTACCTGTAAGAATAATGCACGTTTGCGGATCACATGAACATGCCATAATGGAAAATGGGATAAGATCACTATTACCTGAAGAAGTAGAAATTGTTGCAGGACCAGGATGCCCAGTATGTGTAGTTCCATCAAGAGAAATAGATGAAGCACTATCACTTGTAAATCGAGATGTAACAATCACAACATTTGGAGACATGCTAAGAGTTCCAGGATCCAACCAATCACTAGCAGATGCAAAATCAAAAGGTGCAGATGTAAGAGTAGTTTATGGAATAAACAATGCAGTAGAACTAGCAGAAAAAAATCCAGAAAAAAAAGTAGTTTTCATTGCAGCAGGATTCGAAACAACTGCACCAACAACAGCATCAACAATACTAAACGAACCACCTGAAAACTTCTCAATCCTATCATGCCACAGATTAATACCACCTGCATTAGACTTCCTAATATCCTCAGGAGAAACAAATTTAAATGCACTAATCGAACCAGGGCATGTTTGCACAATAATAGGAACCAAACCATTCGATCATTTCTCAACAAAATATGGAATACCGCAAGCAACAGCAGGATTCAACCCATTAGACATTCTCATGGCAGTTTACCTAATTCTTAGACAAATCAAAAATGATGACCCTCATGTAGATAATGAATACAAAAGAGCAGTAAGAGAAGAAGGAAACATAGTAGCTCAAAAAGCAATGGATGAAGTATTCACAGTAAAAAGTAGAGAATGGAGAGGATTTCCAAAAATGCCAAATAGTGTTCTTGAATTAAAAGATGAATTCACCCAATACAATGCAAGAGACATATACGATATAGAAGTAAAAGATGTGAAAGAAGCACCAAAAGGTTGTATATGTGGACCAATACTTCGGGGATTAAAAAGGCCAACAGATTGTAAATTATTCGGAAAATCCTGCAATCCAATGCACCCAATAGGAGCATGTATGGTAAGTAAAGAAGGAACCTGTAACATAGCACACAGATACACTCCAAAAAATTAAAAATACATATTCCATAAAAAGGATATAAAACAATGAAAAAAATAAAAGCTTTAGCATTAGATATTGACGGAACCATCACAGACTCACAAAGATTACTATCTATAAATGCAATCAAAACAATAAGAAAAGTTGAAAACAGTGGAATACCAGTAATATTAGTAACTGGAAATACAGCAGTATACACTTATGCATTAACAACTTCCATAGGTACAACAGGAGGAGTAGTAGGTGAAAATGGTGGAGTAATGTTTAAAGAAGGATATAAAAACAATGAAACAATAGTATTCGCAGATAAAAAATATATAGATAAAGCTTACAATTACCTAAAAGAAAACTTAACAAAAGAACATCAATTAAAAATAGTAGATGACCAATACTGCAGACTATCTGAAGTAGCATTTTACAGAACAATGAATGCAGACATAATACGAGAAATATTAAAAGATTGGAATGTTAAAGTCTACGATAGTGGATTTGCCTTACACATAACAGATCAAAACATTAACAAAGGAATCACATTAGAAAAATTAGCAAAGATTTTAAAAATTAACCCTGACAACATAATGGGAATAGGAGACAGTGAAAACGACTTAGACTTCCTAGACCATGTTGGGATAAAAATAGCAGTAGCAAATGCTAGTTCAAATCTAAAAGAAAAAGCCGACTATGTTTGCAAGAAACCCAACGGTGATGGGGTAATGGAAGCTGTAGAAAAATTCATATTCAATGATTAAAAAAAAATAATAAAATAATTCAATTTATCAGGGGATAAAAAATACAATGTTAAATCAAATAATAGAAGAAGCAGAAAGAAACATTAGCAAATACTGTGATGAATACGAAATATTTGCTGAAAACTCAAAACTCTTAGAGTTAGATGCACAAAAATCAGATTTAAGCTTTGCAAAACAAGAAATTAACTTAGGACTAGGTATAAGAGTAATACAAGACAATAAATTAGGTTTTGCATTCACATCAGATATGAATAAAATATCAGAAACAGCAGAAAAAGCATATTCTAATGCGAAATTAAACCAAGAAGATTCAAACTTTGCATTTGCAGAAAAATCATCCTATCCAACAATAAAAAATAATTATGATAAGAAAAATGAAGAATTAGAATTAGATGAAATGACTTCATTTATGGAAAACATACTAAGCACAGTAGAAGAAAAAGGATGTAAACCAACAAGTGGAGGATTTTCAAGAGGATCCGGTGAAGAAATAATCTTAAACTCTAACGGGGTAAATGCATCTGAAAAAGGCACTGGTTTTGGAGCATACATTGCAGTAAACGCTTTTAAAAAAGATGAATTTTCAAGTGCATATGACTCAATATCCTCATGTAACTATGACTTTAATGGGGAAGAATTAGCAGAAAAAGTATCTCAACTAGCCATGGATTCAGTTGGTGGGGAAAACATAGATACTGGAGATAAAGAAGTAGTCCTAGATTATAATGCAGCAACTGGATTATTAAACACTTTCATGAGTGGATTCAATGCAGATAATGTTCAAAGAGGAAGATCAATACTTAAAGACAAAGTAGGTGAATCAATCGTTAGTGAAAACTTATCCATATATGATGATGGAACTATTGATGCAGGTTTATCTAGTTGTAAATTTGATGGAGAAGGAACACCATCACAAAAAACAGAACTAGTAAAAGATGGAGTTCTTAAAGGATTTATATATGATATGTACACAGCAAACAAAGCTAATATAAAAAGTACAGGTAATGGTTTTAGAGGATCCTACTCCTCAACACCGGGGGTAAGTTCATCAAACATAATATTAGATTTTAATAAAATGACAAAAATTGATGAAATAGATAATGGAATAATTGCAACAGACCTACTAGGAGCACATACTGCAAATCCAATAAGTGGAGATTTCAGTGTAGAAGTAAACAATGGATTTTTAATTGAAAATGGGGAAATCACCAAACCAATTAAAAAAGCAATGATATCTGGAAATGTTTTTGAAACATTTAAAAATTGTGAAGCAATAGATTCACAAATTAAACAATATGGATCATTTATCCTTCCAAAAATCTTATTACATAATTTAAGAGTAATTGGTTAAAAAAAAAGAAATTCAATATTAAAAAATTTTCAATGAGAATAATTTAATTCTCATTTAACTACTTACTTATTTTTTTAGATAAAAAATTAGGATTCAAGGTTTTATACCTTCCATTTAAAATAGAATTAAATGTAAAATCCATAGCTTCATTAATAGATTTAAATAAATCCATATCATTATTTTTAATCAAATTAGCAACAATAGCTGCTGAAAAGGTACAACCAGAACCATGAGTATTATCACTCTCAATTAATTCTTGATTAAAAACTTTAACTTCCCCATTATAAAAAGTATTAACTCCATTTAAATGACCACCAGTAATGATTACATTACAATAATCACCAATCTTATAAGCAGCTTCAATGGCATCCTCTTTAGATTTAATCTCAATTCCACTTAATTGTTCTGCCTCAGAAACATTTGGAGTAGTAAGTATACATCGAGGAAGTAAATATTTTTTAAAAGCTTTACAAATATTATTTTCACTTAACTTATCACCAGCACTAGCAACCATTACAGGATCAACTACAATTTTTAAATCATATTCTATGACCTTTTTAGAGACAGCTTTAATAATGTCCTTAGAATATAATAAACCAGTTTTACCATAACCAATATCATATTCACTTAAAACAGAATCAAATTGTTCATTAATAAAATCCACACTAATTGGTTTAACAGAATATACTTTAGATGGATTTTGAGCAGTTAATGCAGTTACAACACTTGTAGGGTGAATATTATAACTGGCTAATGTTTTAACATCAGTTAATATTCCAGCCCCACCAGAAGGATCTAAGCCTGCAATTGTAATACCAATCATAAATAATTAATCTCGTGTTACTTTTAGTCTTTCATGACCATGAATACTTTCAACACTAATATTTAAAGACTCTAAATACTTTTTAGTATCAGTACCTTTACCATGAATCATAATTTCCCCTAAATCTTCAGTTGTATTAACATCTAAAGCCATATAAAAAGAATCATGAACTAATGGGGAAAATCCTTTAGCCTCTGCATTTTCAACATGTTTTTGAAAACTAAACTCTCCAAATTCCATATTAATCCCACAAGGCTTAATAATAAGAGCATTAGTTCCCCCACCTTTAGAAGGTACAATAAGAAAATCAAGCTTGCTTGCTTGCTTAATAATTAATTTAATATTAGTTTTACCAATAAGAGGAACATCAGAAGGTATAATTAACACTTTTCGAGTTTTACCTCTACAATAAGTCATAGCCTGATTAAGAGCTTTATTCAAATTACTATCCTCATTTTCAACTAAAGTATCAACTTTTAACTTTTTAGCATAATCTAATACTTCACGGTCTCGACTAATAATAATAATTTTATCAACTAACCTTTTAAGAGTGCCTGTAACATCTTTTAACATAGCTTTTAACAAGTCTTCTCTTTCTTCACTAGATAAAAATGGAGACAATCGTGTTTTAGCATCAGTGAATTTACTTACAGGTATTATTGCATAAATCTTATCCACAACTATCAATACTCCTAAAAATTTTAAAAATTTTTTTATAATAATTTAATAAGTTTTAGCTATTAAAGCAATATGTTTAGCAGGTTTACCACAATGAGCACAAACATCATCAGTTTCAATATCTTCCTTATAAGTTCCAAGTAAATCAATATCAGTTAACTCTTCAATAGCTTTTCCACAGTCTTCATCTCCACACCATGGGAAACTAACCATATTGCCATTTTCAATAAGGCTACTTATCTCATTAACATCCTCAACTGATTTAATATTATCCTTAAATGAATCCCAAGCATTTTCTCTTAATAAACCATCAATATCATTTAAAGCATTTTTAACTGGTGAAACAATGTCCTCTTTAAGACTAAGTTCTACCTTTTCAAGATTATCTCTTCTTACAAGAACAGTTTTATTATTCTCTAAATCTCTTGGACCAAGTTCTAATCTAATTGGTGTTCCTTTTAATTCCCATTCATAAAATTTCTTACCAGGTCTAATATCTCTACTATCAATTCTTACACGTATACCAGCATTTTCTAAACTTTCTTTAATTTCATTACACTTGTTTAAAACTTCTTCTTTTCCTTTTTTAAATAATATAGGAATTATAGTAACTTGTTTAGGTGATATTTTTGGAGGTAAAACTAATCCTTTATCATCGCCATGAATTCCAATAATTGCAGCTATTACTCTATCACTAATACCATAACAGGTTTGATAAGCATATTCATGTTCTCCTTCTTTATTCTCAAAGGTTATATCATAAGTTTTTGCAAATGTTTGACCAAGATTATGTACAGTTCCAATTTGTAAAGCTTTTCCATCAGGTAATAATGTGTCAAAAGCCATAGTATAATCTGCACCAGGGAATTTATCCCAAATAGGTCTTTTAGTAATAGTATAAGGAATTCCAAGTTCATTGAAAAGTTTCTTATAAATTTCAATACCTATTTTAACTTGTTCTTCTGCTTCTTCAGAACTAGAATGTACTGTATGTGCTTCTGCAAAAGTAGTTATTTCACGAACTCGAATCATAGGACGAGTATGCTTAGTTTCATATCTGAAAGTGTTAACAACTTGATAATATCTCATTGGTAAGTCAATATGGGATCTAACCCATAAAGATAACATTGGATAAATACTACTTTCACTTGTAGGACGTAAAGCTAACTTTTCATTTAATGGTTTTTTACCACCTTGAGTTACCCAATAAACTTCATCTTCAAATCCTTTTACATGTCTTCCTTCTTTAGCTAATTCAGTTTCAGGAATTAATAAAGGGAATAATACTTCTTCATGATCTTTATCGAGTAATTCACTATAAACTTTTAACATGTGTTTTCTTATTTGATATCCGTATGGTAACCAAACACTCATACCTTTAATTGGATATCTAGCATCAGTTATATTTGCTTCTTCTAAAATATTGTGGAACCATTCACTAAAGTTTTCCAAATTTATCACCTAATAATAATTTAACAATTAATATTTTATTGTTTTTTAAATTTTATATATCTTATCCAAAAAATTTAAATTTTCTTAGTAAATATCCAAAAAATATTATAAAATACCAAAACTTTTTTTAATCTATTAAATATAGAATATTATTGAATGATAAATAAATTATAAGGAGAATATTTTTGTCATGGTAACTAAAAAAATTCAATTACCTCGTGAAGTACATATTGGTCCAGGTTTAATTGATAATACAGGAACAATATGTAATGATTTAAGGTTTTATAATGATGCATTAATGGTTTGTGGACCCCATACCTATAAAATTGCAGGTAAACAAGTTATTGATAGTTTAGAAAATGCAGATTTCAGTGTTGAAGTAGTTAAAGTAGATTCAGCCACTCAAGAAAGTGTGAATCAGGTAGAAGAAAAAATAGGTAAAGCTCAAGTAATACTTGGAGTAGGTGGAGGTAAAATCATTGATGTTGCTAAAATGTCCTCAGCAAATACTGGAACCTACTTTTTATCCGTTCCAACTACAGCATCACATGATGGAATAACATCCCCTTTAGCATCAATAAAAAGTGATAAAGGCAGTGTGTCAATTAAAGCACAATCTCCAATGGCAGTAGTTGCTGATACTGATATTATAAGAAATTCTCCTTACCGTCTTTTAGCATCAGGATGTGCCGATGTAATAGCAAATTACACAGCAGTACTAGACTGGAAACTAGCTAAAAGATTACAAAATGTTAGTTACAGTGAATCCGCATCATCCCTATCACAAATGACTGCAAAACTAATAACTCAAGGTGCTGATCAAATAAAACCAGGATTAGAAAAAAGTACAAGACTAATTGCAAAAGCATTATTCAGTACAGGAGTTGCTATAAGTATAGCAAACACATCCCGTCCTGCAAGTGGATCAGAACACCTTTTCTCACATGCATTAGATAAAATAGCAGAAAAACCAGCACTTCACGGAGAACAATGTGGAGTAGGAACTATAATGATGATGAACCTACATGGTGGGGACTGGAAATGTATACGTGACTCATTACAAAAAGTTAAAGCACCAACTACAGCAAAAGAATTAGGGGTAAGTCCTGAAGAAATAATAGAAGCTTTAACAATAGCACATACAATAAGAGACAGATACACTATACTTGGAGATAGAGGATTATCTAGAGAAGCAGCAGAACAACTAGCAACAAGTACAGGGGTGATTTAATGATAACATTAATAGGTAAAGAATTAGCGAAAAAAGGAACAAGTTTCATATTTCAAGGACCTGCTGATGAATGCGAAACATGTAGATTCGAAACAACATGTATAGGTTCATTAAAAGTTGGAAGAAAATACACTATAACCGAAGTCAAAGACTCAGAACTTAAATGCCCAATTCATGCAGAAGAAAAGGTAGTACCTATAGAAGTAGAACTAGCAGATATTGAAATGTTATTAGATTCCAAAAAAGTATTTGAAGGATCATATTTCAACTATGAAAAACCAATATGCACAATTAAAGATTGTAAATATCATCATTTATGTTTCCCTGATGGTTTAATTTCTGAAGATAAAGTATCAATAGCAAAAGACTTAAGAGAATCACCAGATGATTGTCAAATGGGTTTATCTTTAAAGAAGATATTAGCTAGATTCTAAAAAAATAATATTATATAAATTTAAATAATATTTATCTGTATAAAAATTAAATATTAAACAAAAAAAATTAATAAAGGTGGAAGAAAAACTATGAACCTTAAATTAAATGCAGGATATGCTGCAGCAGAATTAGTAAAAGATGGTCAAGTTTTAGGTCTTGGAACCGGTTCAACAACTCATTATTTTATAGAAAAAGTAGGACAAAGAGTTAAAGAAGAAGAATTAGAACTATTCGGAATCCCTACAAGTTATCAATCATTTTTACTTGCAAAAAAATGGAATATACCATGCACAACATTAAATGAATACAGTATAGATTTAGCTGTTGATGGTGCTGATGAAGTGGATCCTCAAAAAAATCTTGTAAAAGGTGGAGGAGCAGCTCATACACTTGAAAAAATTGTGGATTACTCTGCAAAAGAATTAGTTATAATTGCAGATGAATCTAAAGAGGTTGAAAAACTTGGAGCATTCCCAGTTCCAGTTGAAGTTATTAAAGAAGCAACACAACCTGTAATAAGTGCTTTAACCGATATGGGTGCAGAACCAGTTATAAGAATGGGTGTTCAAAAGGATGGACCTGTAATAACTGATAATGGAAATTTCATTATTGATGCTAAATTCCCTACAATTGACAGTCCTGTTGATATGGAAATTGAGCTTAACACTATTCCAGGTGTTGTTGAAAATGGTATATTTACTGAAATGGTAGATAAAGTAATTTTTGGAACTAAAAATGGTTTAAAAGAATTATAAATATTAAATTTTATTAAATGGAGTGTGATTTTTCATGCCAATTCCTGGACTTAATATACCTTATGAATTTAGAAAGATGTTAAACATGTTTTTAATTTTAATGGGTATAGCTATAATTATTTATGCAGTTTTATGGATTTTAGCTAAGTTAGCATTGATTCCATATGTATTTTTCAGTATTTTTCCACAAATAATATTATTAATAATTGGTATTTTTATCTTTTATCAAGCTTGGATTAATAGAAAACAATACTAAAAACTATTTTTTTTATTTTATTTAGAAGATATTTTTCTTTTTTTCACATTTTTTATAGAAATATTTATATACTAAAAAAATTATATTACATAATGCTTATATTTTTATATAAAATTTTTTAATTCAGATAAAAGGATTAAAAAAATAATTAATAATAAAAAGATTTTTAATAACTACTCACAAATAAAATTAAACTACTATTAAAAAATAAAATATAATTTTTAATTAATAGTTAAGGAATATTAAACTCTAAAATTTTTATAAAAAAGTATTCGGCTTTTTTGGTTAGGAATAAAAGTTTTGGCAAGTTATAATAACGATGATATAACTATTAATTAAAAAAAATATTTATTTACTATTCCAATAATATGTTATTTAAAAAAAATTTTCACGCTCAGCTATTATTATTAATTAAAATATAAGAAAATAAGCTTTTTATTAAAGTTATATAAACCTAAAAAAATTACCTTAAAAGAAAAATTCAATAAAATGTAGTCTAATGAATCGTTTTTTCTTAAACTCCATTTAACAAGAACTCATTTATTTACCCAAAATTAATTCTATTTGGAAAAAACGAATATAAAACACGTAAAAAGGTTTCAATATAACTTTAATAAAAAATCCTCTTATTTTTAAATTTTTATACTATTTCTAAAATAACTTAACTCCAACATTAAAAAAATATTATAGTAATAATATATAAACAAATATATTACTAATATTAAACAAAACTAAAACTATAATGTAAATTTTATAAAATTAATTTTTATCACATTATACTAATAAACAATAAAACTTTTTTGGAGGAAAACGGATAAAATGTCAAAAATTTTTATTTCATGTGCATTACCCTACGCAAATGGACCTTGCCATTTAGGACATTTAAGATCAACTTACATTCCTGCAGACATCTATGCAAGATGTAATAGAATGCAAGGAAACGAAGTATTATTTGTCTGTGCAACTGATGAACATGGGACACCAATCGCTGTACAAGCAGAAAATGAAGGAAAAAAACCTATAGAAATAGCTAAAAGATATCATGATATGATAGTTGAAGATGTAAAATCTTGCGACATCACATTAGACAGTTTCACACGTACAACAGATAAATTACACTATGAAATCAGTCAAAACTTCTTTTTAAACCTATACAACAAAGGATTAATATATGAACACACTATAGAACAATTATACTGTGAAAATTGTCATAAATTCTTACCTGACCGATACGTTGAAGGAACATGTCCAGTATGTGGGGCAGAAGGGGCAAGAGGAGACCACTGTGAAAGTTGTGGAAGACACTTAGAACCAACTGAACTCAAAGAACCACAATGTTTAACCTGTGGACACACACCAGTTATAAAAACAAGTAAACAATACTTCTACAAACTCAGTAACTTCGAAGACGACATAGAAGAATACATAGAAAACAATAAAAAATTACCCTCAAATGTAAGAAACTATGCACTAAACTGGTTAAAAGAAGGTTTAGACGATTGGATAATGACAAGAGATATGAAATGGGGTATACCTGTCCCATTAAAAGATGCTGAAGGAAAAGTAATATATGTTTGGGGAGAAGCATTCCTTGGATACATATCATCAGCAGCACAATGGTCAAGAAAAACAGGAAAACCATGGGAAGACTACTGGAATGATACAGCAATACATTTCATTGGTAAAGATATCATCTACCATCACGCACTATTCTGGCCAGCATTACTATCAGGTTATGGTTGTAAATTACCAGACAACATATTTGCCGGAGAATTCCTATCCCTTGAAGGTAAAAAAATGAGTACAAGTAAAAATTGGGTAATATGGGTATCTGATTTTGTACGTGACTTCGACTCAGACTTACTAAGATACTACTTAACAATCAACGCACCACTAAACAAAGACACAGATTTTAGTTGGGATGATTTCCAAAGAAGAGTAAACGATGAACTTGCAGATGTACTTGGAAACTTCTTACACAGAACTTTCACATTCACCCACAAATTCTTCGATGGAAAAGTACCAGAATACAAAAATCCAAGCCAAGAAGACATTGAATTTGAAAAATTAATAAAACAATTACCTGAAACAGAAAAAGATTACATAAACGATTTTAAATTCAGAGAAGGATTAGTTGAAGTTTTCAAAGTAGCTAAAGCAGCTAACAAATACTTTAATGACCAAGAACCTTGGAAAGCAATAAAAGAAAATCCACAAAAAGCAGCAAACACAGTATACTTATGTGATCAATTAGCAAAAAGCTTTGCAACATTAACAAAACCATACATCCCAAAAACTGCAGATAAAATAGCAAAAATAGTAAACATCACAGATAATGATACTTGGGATAAAGCAACAGAATACCTCCCAATAGGTCATGAAATTAACAAACCAAAACCACTATTCCAAAAAATAGAAGATTCAACAATCAAAGCAGAAAAAGAAAAATTATACAAAAACTTAGAAAAAAGCACAGATAATGGAGAAAAGAAAATGAGTGAAAAAATCAGTATAGATTACTTTGATAAAGTAGAAATAAGAATTGGACAAATAAAAGAAGCAGAAAAAATTGAAAAATCTAATAAATTATTAAAATTACAAGTAAATGTTGGAGACAAAACATTACAAATAGTTGCAGGATTAGCTAAAAGATACAGTCCAGAAGAATTAATAGATAAAAAAGTAACAGTACTAGTAAACTTAGAACCTGCAAAACTATTTGGTGTAGAATCCCAAGGAATGCTTTTAGCATCAGGTGAAAGTGCAGCACTACTCGTACCTGAAGAACCAGTAAATGTAGGTGAAGAAATACAATAAGAAAAATTTTTAAAATTAATTCTATCCCATTTAAAATTGAAAAATATTCGGCGTATAAAAAAAACTTTAAATAAAAAAAATATTTAAAATTAAAAGATAGAATTAAATTAAAAAACTTCCCCCTAACCCCCAACTTTATTTAGTCTTTTTATGAAAAATTAGCCTCACAGGTGAGTAATAAAATGGATGAATCCATGCTCATAACAAATGCTGAAAAGTATTTAAATAAAATAGATAAAGAAAAAATTGACATAAAACACATTAACAACATTGAAGAGTTTAAAACAGTCTACTTCAGGTTTCAAGAAAGATTAAACACCTTACAAGATTTAAAAGAAAAAATGGATGCAAATGGTTACACAGCACCATTTAGATCATTAAACCGTTATGGAGTTTCCTCCACATCAGATGTTGGATTTGATGAAATATCTGAAATAAACCGTCATAACCAACACTTCAGATTAAAAGCAACAGCAAAACGAAACATTTTAGATCGAGTTAAAGCCGCAATAGACTCACATAAAATAGCAATGGGAAATCTTGAATCCTATGGTCAATTTAAATGTAAAGACTGTGGAAAAAGTTACAGACCAACAAACTTCAATAATCCAAATATAAAATGTGACTGTGGTAGTGAAAACTTTGAATTTGATGTAGACGAATCTGGAGTCTACAGGCTAGAAATAATACCACATTTACCATTATCTGGTAACTACATGGTATTAATGAGTGAACTATCTGAATGGGGAAGAGATTCACTTAAAAAAGTTTTAAATTTACTTAAAACTAAAAGAAAAACAGTAATAACAAATGTATCTCCTGTAATTTCAGTAAAAGAAAACAATAGATGGATAACAAAAAGAGTATCCCTAGATTCTGAATTCGTAGATAGCTATGAAGAAGAACTTCGAAGAATTTATGGAAGAAACTTCCGAATAGAAAGATTAGACTTCCATAGATCAAGACCAACAATAATAAATGATAAACATACAAGAACCGCTCTAGCAATAGCTTACGTGAAACATTCAGAAACCATAGTTAAAAAACACAAACAAGCAATCCTAGAAAATAATATTAGAAACTTAGAACACTTACAAATCTATGACGAAGTAGTTAAAGATGTTAAATTAGACAACCCAAACTTTATCGAAGAACTTGACACATTAGAAGAATGGAGAAACAATAAAGTAA
Organism: Methanobrevibacter acididurans; assembly: GCF_046197875.1. NCBI lineage: Archaea > Methanobacteriati > Methanobacteriota > Methanobacteria > Methanobacteriales > Methanobacteriaceae > Methanobrevibacter > Methanobrevibacter acididurans. Next base: position 285,980 of record NZ_CP166991.1, read on the forward strand.
GTGAAATATTACAAGATATAGGATTAATGGATAAATTCGGTCACTTAGACAGAACATTAAAAAGCGATATTAAAAAAAGAGACCAAATAGAACAAACAATATTCTCAGAAATAGCTCCAACACTAATAAGATGGGATATCTTCAAATATTACATAACAACCTCCAATGATAAAAGAAAAAGATATGGAGGACCATTCCCATACATCAGAGGAGATATTGACAGACAACAAAGAAAAATTTTCCAAAGATATTCAAACAAAACAATCAAAATATTACAAGAAATGGAAAATGAGAAAATCATACCAGTACCAGACATGGATCTTTTACTTTACAAAAAATTCAATTTAGAAAAACAAATAAAAAATTCTAATATAAAATTAGATTACACAGCACTAGGTGCAGCAATGATAAGTACCAACTCAGATATTCCAATAAAAGAATCAGCTAGAGTATTCACTGTATCTCAAAAACGTGTAGAAAAAGAAATCAAAAACTTAGAAAACAGTAAAAGACCTAGAAGTAAAAAATCAAAAAAGTTTTTAGAAATGATAAAAAATTAAAAAAAAGGGTTAAAATTCAATGATTAATGAGGATCAAAAAAATTCAACAGACTTAGATATTAATGCGTGGCAAATACATATTACTCATCCATTAACTTCAGAAAAAATAATAGAATTAATGGATAATTATCCTAGTCTTAGAAGAATAACATGTTCACAGAGTTTATATGATAATATTTCCCCAAAATATCTTGAAGCATTAAAATCATTAGACATAAAAGTGGAAGTAGAATATAATTGGGGAAGAAAACGAGTACACCCTCAAGAAGATATAGATAAAGTATTAAACTCTTTAAAAGAAGGAAATTCACCTAAAAGTATTAGTGAACAGTTCAATATTCCTTTAAATAGGGTATATTACTTCAGATCAAAATATTCAAACGATTCTAAAAAAGATTATAATTTCTATAAAAGAAAATATGATGATAAATTACGTTTAAAGATTAAAAATTTAGTTAAAAACGGTGAAAAACCAAAGAACATATCAAAAGACTTTAATATTCCTCTTAGATCTGTTTATAATATTTTAAATGATAAATAACTTATTCTTACATTTTTTTTACTAAAATTTGATTAAATACATTTTTCTTTAATATTTCTTTTTAATGTTAATGTTTAGTGATAAAATCCACATAATACTTTTTTATAAATAAGAATTAAATATAAAAATCTATTATTTTCACAATTATACTACTTAAAACATCCATATATTCTTTTAATTTCTTTTTTAGTTTTATTATTTTTTCCATAATCCCTTTTTTTAAAAAAAATTTAAATGGATAATTTTTAATATTAATAATAATATAATAAGATTAATTTTTACTTTAATTAAGTAATGTTTTTTATTAAAAAAAATTTAAATGGAGAAATAAAAGTTCATGATTTCAGTTTTAACACCTCCACATCTGCCTTTAGTTTTAATTGCATTGGTTTGTGGTATTGTATCATTTGCAGTTACTTGGTTTGTTATGCCTCATCTTATTCATCGTTTGGAAAATGCTCATATTGTAGGTAAAGATATTCATAAATCTTTAAAGCCTATTGTTGCAGAGATGGGTGGTTTAGGAATATTATTTGGTTTTATTATTGGTATGTTTTGTGGTGTTTATTTATTTTCTACACTTACATTTCAATTAATTATTGTATTATTGGTTATTCTACTTGTAGGTATTATTGGTATGGTTGATGATTTAATAATGCTTTCATCTTATGAGAAGTTAATATTGCTCTTTTTTGCAGGTATTCCTTTAATTTGGGCTGCTCCGCCTAATGTTGGATTTTTCTATATTATTTGTATTCCTATTGCAGTTAGTATTTGTTCTAATTTAACTAATATGCTTGCTGGTTTAAATGGTATTGAATCTGGTTTAGGAGTAATTGCAATGGTTTCTCTTACTATTTCTTGTATTGTATTAGGTAAGTATGATGTTGCTATAATAAGTATGAGTATGTTAGGTCCTTTAATTGCATTTTTATACTTTAATAAGCATCCGGCTAAGGTTTTCCCAGGGGATACTGGTACATTAATTATTGGTGCAGCTATTGCAGCTATTGCATTTATTGGAAGATTAAAGTTCATTGCTTTTATTATATTATTACCGAATATTATTGATGCGGCATTGAAATTTTATAGTGCTGGTGTTATGAATCGTGCAGATCAAAAGCCTACTCAGGTTTCATCTGATGGTACTCTTTTCAGTCCAGATCAAGGTTTCAAGTCTTTGATTCGTTTTGTTTTAAGAAAGCCTGTTGATGAGAAGACTGCTGTTAAAATGATTTGGGGTATTGGAATCTTTTTCGGTCTTGTTGGTATTATTATTGCTGTATTGATGCCTGGTGTTTTAGATAATCATTTAATGGCTCAATTTTTAAGTTTTAAAGATTTATTCTATCATATTTAAAATTTTTTTTATATTTTTTTTATTTAATAAATTAAATGTATATACATAATTATATGTGTACACACTTACACATAAAATTATTTTTAAAAAAAATAATTAATGAAAAAAATATAAGTTAAAATCAATTCTTAGCACGAATTCTTAACTTTTCATAAATTTCATCAATTTTAGCATCTTCTTCTTTTTCTCTTTTCTTAAGAACATTATCATTTTTCAAATTAAATTTATCAATTAAATCATAAATATCCTTAGAAGAATGAGATACCTTTTTAGATGAAGTTTCTGTAAGTTTTTTATAAATCCTATCTACCTTTTTATCTTGTTCTTTTTCACTATAAGGTACATTCATAAAAATTCCTCATCTTTAGTTAATATTTTACATTTTAATAACAGGTAATTGTATTTCTCTTAAACAATCCTTTTCTTCAACTTCAAAAGGACTATTTAAAAATATTTCTTTAGGTGAACCAATAATATCATAATGATTTAACTCAGCAAATTCAATCATTTCATCATAACTTTCCCGAATATTATCACGAGACCCTTGATGAATACCTGAAAGAACAGTGTGTTCAACCATATCCGCAATATCTATTTCAGGAGTTTTATCCACTTCATCATCAGAAATAGGAACACCTAAATCATAAACAACATCATCCTCTTTAACTCTATCAGGCATTCGATAAAATATAACAAAATAATCTCCAATAGTTTTAATCTCTTTATCTTCAACCCATCCAGTTAACTTAGAAATCATCACTTCCATATCACTTAAAGGTCCTTTATGTTTCATAACAGCAATTTTATGATCAGGTACAATTTTTTCTTGAACATTCATAATAATCATTTCCTCATTAATTAAATATTAACTTTTTTATTTAAATAAAGTAACAGTTACAATTTCCCCTTCATCTACTAACTCAATATTTTTATCAACTTTAGTATAACCATCTGCAGTAGCTAAAGAGAATATAGCACCAGAATCCTTAAATATAGGTTCAACACCATCATTCTTTATTCTAACTAACTGATATTGCATTCTACCAATAGGAGAATGGATTCTTTTAGTTATAGGTCCGGTAAAAGTATTCTTATTCTCATCTACTTTAATACCAGCTAATTTCTCTAAACTTGGAACTACAAACATGTTAAAAATCACAAGAGCACTAACAGGATTTCCAGGTAAACCAATCACTATTTTACCATCAATAACTCCAACTAATGTAGGTTTGCCTGGTTGAACTGTAATCCCATGAATATAAACACAACCTAATTCATCAAGAATACTTCTTAAATTATCCCCAACACCTGCAGAAGTCCCACCAGAAACTAATACAACATCAAAATCTTTAATACTACTATTAATCTTATTTTTTATAGAATCATAATCATCTTTAATAATACCTAAAGTTTTTGCATCTGAACCAGCAGCATCAGCCCCAGTTTTTAACATATCACTATTAACATCATAAATTTTCCCAGGAATAATAAGTTCATCATTATCTAATAATTCATTCCCTGTAGAAATAATACCAACTTTAGGTTTTTTATAAACATCAACTTCACTAATTCCTTGTGCAGCTATAACTCCAATTTTAGAGGGAGTTAAAAGTTCACCTTTACTTAAAATCTTATTACCCTTTTTAATATCAGAACCTTTTTGCCCAATTTCTTGAGTAGGTGTTAAACTTTTAAATAAATTAACATTACCTTCATCATCTAAATCTGTAAACTCAACCATTTCAACAGCTTCAGCACCCTCAGGCATAGGGGCACCAGTACTAATTTGGATACATTCTCCAAGTTTCAATGTTTTGTCACTAAAATCCCCAGCTTCAACAACATCCACGATCTTAACAATATTTGGACTTTCTTCACTAGCACCATAAGTATCCTCTACTTTAACAGCATAACCATCCTTAAGTGCTCTGTTAAAAGGAGGAAAATCTATTCTGCTTTCTATATCATTAAATAAAACACGATTAAGACTATCACTTAATTTAACACTTTCAGATTCTGGAGGATAATACTTTTCAAATAAATCCCCAATAATCTTCTTAGCATCACCAGATTCTTTAATCTTTAAAAATTCCTTTCCCATTTTAATCACAATTTTCTTAAAAATAAATAAAAATTTTTTATTATTAATTAGTATATCATTAATTCCAATTATATATAATATTATATATAAAGAATTATAAAATAATATTCATATTATAAAATATTGTATGTTTACAATTTTTTTAAAATATTAAAAAAACCCAGTATTTATTTTCTTAACAACTAAAATCATTATTAAGACACTTATAAATCATTTAAGGTTCATAAACAGGAGGAAAATTTTTGACTAATAAAAAACATAATAACAACAATGCCCCACAAGAGTATCACAGAGTAAGAACACCTCGAAGAGGGGAAATGCCTGGTGTAGTAGAACAAATCATGGGACATGGAAAAATCAGAGTAAGATGCTCAGATGGATACATAAGAATGACCCGTATACCTGGAAAAATGAAAAAACGTATTTGGATTCGAGAAGGAGATGTTGTACTCGTTAAACCATGGGATTTCCAAACCAATGAAAAAGCTGATGTAATTTGGAGATACACTAGAACAGAATCTAACTGGCTCGAAAGAAAAGGCTACTTAAAAATGTAAAACCATCTATTTTTAAGTAAATTTTAATTCCCATACCAAAAATAAAAAATATTTCAAAAAAAATAATTTCAGAAGGTTAATAAAAATGGATTCTAAAATAAATAAAGCTGATGCAGAATTACAAAAATTAATCTCTGAAAAAAGAATAAAAGATGATGATGATAAAAAAGTAGCTAGTGAAGTATTCGATGATAAAACATTAAAAACCTTATACAAACTAGCTAACCAAAACTATTTAGACATCTTAAACGGGGCCATTAGCACAGGTAAAGAAGCAAACGTCCTTAAAGGCATAAAAGATGATGGATCCATAATAGCTGTAAAAATTTATCGAATCACCACATCTGATTTTAAAAAAATGCATTATTACATTGATGGTGATCCACGTTTCAATGTCAAATCAACAAATAAAAGACAACTAATAAAAGCTTGGGTTAATAAAGAATACCGAAACCTAAACAGATTATATGAAAATGGTGTAAATGTACCTAAACCTATTGTTGCCTTAGATAATGTATTATTATTAGAATTTATAGGAAATGATCAAGGAGAACCTGCAAAAACTGCACGATACGATCCTCCAGAAGACCCTACAGATTTTTATGAAAGATTACTTTTAGAAATGGATAGGTTCATAAATAAATCTAACTTAATCCATGGTGACCTATCAACTTTCAATATCATGAATTTTAATCAAAATCCTGTAATAATTGATGTTTCACAATCTGTAGTTCGAGATCATCCAATAGCTAAAGAATTATTGTTGAGAGATATAAAAAATATCTCTACAGAATTCAATAAATTAGGAGTTCAAACTTCTGAAAGTAAAATTAAAGATTATTTAAATCTTAAAATTTAATAAAACTACTTTCTACTATTTTTTTATAAAAGAAGATTACTTTTCAAATGCTTGGAAAATATTCTTTTAATAATTAATTTCAATATTAATAATAACGCTTGTTTATATCCAAAAAAAATAATAGGAAGTTAGTTTCTAATTTTTTAAAATATAAAAATTCATTTTTTTTCAAAATGAATAAATAAGATTAAAATAATATAAGAATAATGTATTTAATAATATTTGGAAAAAATGTTTAAATAAAACTTTTTTCTACTATTATAATAAAATTTGAGGTGAATAAATTGCCAGAAACTGACTATCTTAAAATTCCTAACAATCGAGTAGGAGTTTTAATTGGAAAAAACGGTGAAACTAAAGAACAAATTGAGAAAGTAACTCAAACCCAATTAGATATTGATGGAGAAGAAGGTTTAGTAACAATAAATCCAACTCCTGATATGGAAGATCAATTAGGTGTTTGGAAAACTAATCATATCGTCAAAGCTATAGGTAGAGGTTTTAATCCTGAAACTGCATTAAAATTATTAGATGATGATATGTACTTAGAAATAATTAAGTTACCTCTTTTTGTTGGAAAATCTAAAAAAGCTTTAGCTAGATATAAAGGAAGAATCATTGGAAAAGATGGTAAAACTAGAGAAATCATTGTTGGAATGGCAGAAGTGGATATGGCAATTTATGGAAAAACAGTTTCCATTATTGGTCTTCTAGATAATGTGGAGATTGCAAAAGAAGCTGTTGAAATGATTCTTAATGGATCAAGACATAAATCGGTATATGGATTTTTAGAAAATAAAAAGCAAGACTTAAAAATGAAAGAATTTAAGGCTATTGTTGGAATTGATGATGATGAAATTCAACTTCGTGATGATTTAGATGATATAGATGATGAATCTGAATCAGATGAAGATTTAGAAGAATAATTATTTTTTTAATTCCCATTCTTTTTTTTATTTTATTTTAAAGATTAATTTGAATTTATTATTTAATTAATTTTTAAGATTTTTTCCATTTTTTTTTATCCTATTTCTTAAAAACTCCCTACATTACTAAATTTATTATCAAAAATTAGGCATACTCTGTTGATTAAACTTATTAGTTACACTAGTTCCATAATAATAATTAATCTTAAAAATATTAATTTTAGTTTTTTATAATAAAACTTATATATAATATTAACTATAGGTATATCTATTGATAAATTTAGTAGAGTTTATTCAATTTTATACAAAATAATATTTTTTTCTACCAAAAAATAAAATATAAATTTTCAAATTTATAAAAAAAGGTTTTTTCTTTTTATAAAAAAATTTTATTTAAAATTTTTTTTAGCTAATGCTATGAAAAAAATATTAAAATCATCATAATTACAAAATATATAAAAAATTTTTTTAATGGAGGTAAATTAATTTGTCCCAACAAGCATCAGAACTCTTTGACAACTTCCAAGAATTGACACCGTCAGAGTTCTTCAGAAAAAATAAACAAATGTTAGGATTCAGTGGAAAAATAAGATCATTAACCGTAGTATTCCACGAACTTATAACTAACAGTTTTGATGCAGCAGAAGAAGCTGGAATTCTTCCAGAAATTAAAATAGACTTAAAAAGACTTGATAAAGAACATTATGTTCTAAGACATTCAGATAACGGTCCAGGAATCCCAGAAAAATTCATAATGAAAGTATACTGTACAATGTTTGCAGGATCCAAGTTTAGAAACATCCAATCCCGAGGACAACAAGGATTAGGATGTAGTGGATGTGTACTTTTATCCCAAATGACTACAGGTGAACCAGCACATGTAATCTCAGGATACCAAGAAAACGGGGAACTAAAAGGAATTAAAATGGACTTTAAAATGGATGTTAAAAAGAACAAAGGTATGTTACTACACAAAGAAAAATATCCTGTAGACCATACTGGAGTATGCATAGAACTCCAATTTAAAGATGTTTCATATTCCCTAGCAGAACAAGGAGCATTTGAATATATACGTAGAACCATGATAGGAAACCCTCATGCAAAAATAATATTCAGAGACCCATCAGGACACAAATATATATTCAATAGAGCATCAGACATTGTACCTCCATTACCAAAAGAAGTATTACCTCATCCAAAAGGTGTTACCGCAGATGATTTAATCTTCATGGCTAAACACACAGATAAAAGACGATTTAAAAGTTTACTAACAAGTTCACTTTCCAGAATGTCTGCTAAAAGAATTAAAGAAGTTGAAGAACTAACTGGAATCGACTTAAACAAAAGACCAAAAGATATGAAATGGGCTGAAGCAGAAGCAATAGTACATGCTTTCTCTAAAATGAAATTCATGGCCCCACCAACAAACGGTTTAATACCAATTGGTTCAGATCAAATCGAAAAAGGTATGAAACAAATACTTAAACCAGAATTCATAACTTCCATTACAAGAAAACCAGTAACCTACAAAGGAGGAGTAGCTTTCATTGTAGAAGCTGGAATAGCATATGGAGGGGACTGTGGAAGACTCATCAGTGATCAAAGAAAAGCAGAAATAATGAGATTCGCAAATCGAGTACCATTATCATTCGATCAAGGATCATGTGCAATAACAGAAGCATTAAAAAGTATAGACTGGAAACGATACGGAATCAGAGACCTTGACAATGCTCCAATAACATTATTCATTAACATAATCTCAACCCAAGTACCATACTTATCTACAGGAAAACAAAGTATTGCTCCAGAACCTGAAATAGTTCATGAAGTAAGACAAGCATCAATGAAACTAGCACGAAGACTTCAAAAACATTTAAGAAAGAAACGAGCAGCTAAAGAAAAGAAAATGAGATCTAAAATATTCGAAGATTACGTACCTGTAATCTTAGAAGAAGCTGCAAAACTTGGAGAAGTTGAAGTACCAGACTATGAAGAAGTATTATCCAAAGTAACTAAAAGATCCATTGCAGATTTATTAGGTGAAACTGTAGAAGAAGTTGAAGAAGAGGAAGAAGATGCTTTAATGGAAGAACTAGATGAATTCGGATACAAAGTAGATGAAGAACATTCAAACATGACAAATATTGAAAATAAATCAGTTGTAGAAGAATTAGAAGATGAACTAATCATTGAAGAAGAAGATGCAAAAAAAACACAATCAGAAAGTAAACAATCTACTTTAACAAAAAATGAAGGTGACTAAATATGGCTGAAGAAGAAAGACCTGAAGATATGAAAAAAGGATTATCCCATAAAGAAAAAAGAAAAGAATACACATTCAATAAACTCAAAGAATTAGGTCAAGGAATTGTTGCTGATGTAGAACAAAAAAAAGTACCTTCATTAAAAATCCCTTCTAGAGGAACAGGAAACATAGTATATGATGATGCTAAAAAATATTATGTTCTCGGAGACCGATACGGTCGAAGATCATTAGGAAATGTTAAACAAATCCGTAAAATGGGACAAATGGTATTCACTGCAAATTTCTGTAAAGATTTAGTTCAAAGAGAAAAAACTGCAACAATACGGGAAATGTATTATGTATCTGAAGGTTGGGGTGTAGAATTTAACACACAACAGGAATCAAATACTGTAGGTGAAGATTTAGAAGTAGCACTTGGAACAACTCGTGAAGACCTTGGATTAATGCCCGAAGAAGATGGAGCATCAGTATACGGTGATTTAACCCTATTAGATGATGATGTTGAATTAAATGCTAAAAAATCTGGAAAATCAGGTTACACTATAAGTCCAACAATTGACCAAGTAGAATTTCTTGACTGTGGAGTAGAAAGAGTACTCGCAGTGGAAACAATGGGAATGTTTCACAGATTAGTTCAAGAAAACGCTTATGACAGATTCAACACATTAGTTGTTGGATTAAAAGGACAAGCAGCACGTGCAACAAGAAGATTCATAAAAAGATTAAACACAGAATTAAATTTACCAGTATATATTTGTAACGATGGAGATCCATGGGGATTCCATATTGCACAAGTTATCATATCTGGAAGTGCTAAATTAGCACATGTAAACTATGACCTTGCAACTCCAAATGCACAATTTATTGGTGTAACCGCAAGTGATATTATAAATTATGATCTTCCAACTGATCCATTAAAAGATATAGATGTTTTAAGATTAAAAGAACTATCTAAAGATCCAAGATATCAAACAGATTTCTGGCAGACTGAAATAAAAAAGATGCTTAAAATAGGTAAAAAAGCAGAACAGCAATCTTTCAGTAAATATGGATTAGAATATATTGTAGATACATACTTCCCACATAAATTAGGAATAGAAGAATAAACAATTTATAATCATAAATTAAATATTATTTTTCTTATTTTCTAAAATTTTCTTCTTTTTTTTAACTTTTTTTTTATAATACAATTAATAATACGTGTTGGATTTATTTATGAGAGATTTAAAACAATTAAAAATCAAATTATCTAATATAATTAATGAGTATAATGGAATAAATATTGATTATATTCCTACAGATTCTATAGTTATTGAACCTTGGACTAGGTTAAAATGTCAATATGGATGCTCCCATTATAAAAAGTCATTAACCTGCTCACCTTACCCACCGAAACCTAGTGAAATGCGAGAAATAGTGAAATCTTACTCTCAAGCTATCCTATTAGAATTTCATGAAAATTTTGAAATAATTAATAATCTTGTTGTGGAAGTAGAAAATGAATGTGCAAGAGAAGGTTTTTATAAAGCATTTGGTTTAGGTGCAGGATTTTGTAAATTTTGTAAAGAATGTAATCTTGAGGAATGTTTAAAACCTGAACTAGCTAGACCTTCACTTTCTGCAGTAGGAGTAGATATTCATAAAACAATAGCAAATAATGGATATGATATTTTAGCTTATGATGAAATTGAAAAAACATATTTATGTTATGGTTTAGTTTTACTTGATTAATTAAAATCTTAGTATTATAAGATTTGTATGGAATTATTTTAAAAGATTATATCAAATTACTTATATTACTAAAAGAAAAATAGTATTATAATTAATAAAATATGTTTTTATTAAATTTTAAAAAATTTTTTTTAGGTGTTAAAAAATTATGAAATCTGTCGCTATTAATGGATATGGAACTATTGGTAAAAGAGTAGCTGATGCAGTTGCAGCTCAAAAAGATATGAAAATTGTGGGTGTAAGTAAAACACGACCAACATTTGAAGCAAGAGCAGCAGTAAATAAAGATTATCCTTTATATATTGGTATTCCTGAACGTGAACACTTATTTAGGGAATCAGGAATTGAAATAGCAGGTACTGTTGATGATATGATTGAAGAAGCTGATGTTGTAGTTGACTGTACCCCTGGAAATCTTGGAAAAGCAAATCTAGAGAAATATAAAAAAGCTGGAGTTAAAGCTATTTACCAAGGTGGAGAAGATCATGAACTAACTGGATTATCATTTAATTCCTTTGCAAATTATGATGATTCATTTGGAGCAAATTATACACGTGTAGTTTCATGTAATACAACAGGATTAACAAGAACTTTATCAACTATAGATCCAATATGTGACATTAAAAAAGTAAGAGCAGTTATGGTTCGTCGAGGAGCAGATCCTAACGAAGTGAAAAAAGGACCAATAAATTCAATTGTACCTAACCCTCCTAAAGTACCTTCTCATCATGGACCTGATGTGAAAACTGTTATGGGAGATATTGATGTTACAACTATGGCATTATTAGTTCCAACAACTTTAATGCATCAACATAATTTAATGGTTGAAATTAATAATGATGTGACTATTGATGAAATTATAGATGCATTTGAAAAACGTTCCCGTGTAATGCTTGTAGATGCAAGTGAAGGATTAGGATCTACTGCAGAATTAATGGAATTTGCTAAAGAATTAGGTAGAAATAGAAATGATTTCTATGAAATCCCAGTATGGAGAGAATCAATAAACATTGTAGATAATGAATTATTTTATATGCAAGCTGTTCATCAAGAATCTGATGTTGTTCCTGAAAATGTTGATGCAATACGCGCATTACTTGAAATGGAATCAGATAATGAAAAATCCATAGCAAAAACTAATAAAGCAATGGGAATATTATAAAATAAAAAAAAATACACATTATATTAAAATTTCTAAACCTTTTTTTTAAATTTTTTTTATAAATTAAATAATTCATAACCTTTTTTTTTTAGAAGTGATTAATCATGAAAGATAAAATAATTTTTGGACCAGCAGGAAAACCATTAGATTATAATGGAAGTGCTTATACTTCATCAAAATATCTCTCAAAACAGGGTTTACATGCATTTGAATATCAATCTTCTCATGGAATTAGAATTGGAGAGAAAAGTGCTAAAATATTGAAAAAACAATCAGAAAAAGAAGATGTTTTAATATCAATGCATGGGCCTTATTATATTAATATGTGTTCTAAGGAACCTGAAAAAATTGATGCTTCCATAGAAAGATTAGTTGATTCTGCAAGAGTAGGTGAATGGATGGGTGCATATCGTTTAGTGTTCCATCCAGGTTTTTATTCTAATCAAAAACCAGAAAAAGCTTTAGAGATATGTGAACAATCTTATAAAAGATTACTTGAAAGATGTGAAGAAGAGGGGTTTGAAAATTATACTTTTGCCCCTGAAACTACAGGTAAAAAATCTCAATTAGGTAATCTTGATGAAATTATTAATATGTGTCAAGGTTTTCAACATTTTGAACCCACTATAGATTTTGCTCATGTTCATGCTCGTGGACGTGGAATTTTGAATAAAAAAGAGGATTATAGTTGTATTTTCTCTAAATTAGAAAATGGTTTAGATATAAAAAGATTGCATTGTCATTTCACAACTATAGAGTATACTCATAATGGTGAGAGAAAACATCATAATTTAAATGAATATCCTGAATATGGGCCGTATATTAAGGATTTATTGTTAAATCTTATTGAAAATGATTGGAAAGCTACAATAATTTGTGAAACACCTCTTAGGGATAAAGATTCTATGAAGATGAAACAAATTTATGAATCTTTAATTTAAAATAAAATTTTTTTAATTTTACTTTTTTTTTAGATATAATATTTTTAATTTATAAATAGTTCAATTTTACTTTTTGGTAAATAAATTTTTAATATGCCTAAATTTAATTGTAATTTAAAATTATTATGATTAGATGGAATGTTTTTACATAATAGTAATATAATGCTTATTTTTTGCTTAATATGACAATATATTTATATAGGATGTTGATTACAATACTATAATATATAATAAATATATGTAAGAAAATATTTATTATAAAAAAAATTATTGTGGAGATGTTTAATAATGAAGAACAATGAATTACCTCTTGCACCTATTGCAAGAATCGTTAAAAATGCAGGTGCAGAAAGAGTAAGTGAAGATGCTAAAGAAGCATTAGCAGAAAAATTAGAAGAATGCGCAACTGAAGTAGCTAAAGAAGCTGTAGCTTTAGCAAGACATGCTGGTCGTAAAACCATCAAAGCTGAAGATATTAAATTAGCTAAAAGTGCAATTTGCTGCAAAGATTAAATTTATTAAATTTAATTTTTTTTATTTTAACTTTTTTTCAAAAATTAATAATACTACTTTTTTTACATAATTTTAATAAATACGAAATAATTTAAAATTAAACTATAAAACTTTTTTGTGTAAATTATATTTTTTTAAATTACATAAAACAATTATACTTTTATAAAAAAATATACATATTATTTTATAATAAAAAATTATAATAATTTTTTTTATCATATAATCTAATTATATTCTATTTTCAGGTGATTAAAAAATGTTTTATAAAACAATTATGCGTATAGACGATGTACACAGACTAAGAGATATAAGAGATCAATTATTAGTATTACAAGGACGAAATCCTACAAGAGAAGGAGATAGAGCTCTTAAAGTTGTAGTTCAAAGAATAGATAATATTCAAGAAAAATTAGATAAACGTTAATATTAATTAATTTCAAACAATCTACCATTATTTTAAGAAGGTTTAAATATTATGGAAATTAAAGAATATGCAAGTCTTAAAAAGATTCAAGATCAATTATTAATTGACCAAGGAAGAAAACCTACACGAAAAGGGAATAAATCCTTAAAACAAATTAATAAATCTATTCAAAAATTTAATAATATTAAATTAAAGTGAATATTTTTTTTATAGAATTTTTTTTTAATAAACTTTTTTTTGGATAAAAAGTTTAAATAACCATTTTTTTCAGTTGGTGTGAAATTTTGCAAACGAATAATCAAAACAATGACGTTAATAAATCTACGAATACAATAACCACTTCTAAAGTAAATAATAATAAAGAAGCTAAAGCAGTTGTTTTAAAAGGTGTTGGATATCCATTTAATTTTGCTTTAATGGATGGTTCAAATATAGAAATATCAGATAAGGTGCTATTTGAACAATATGCACGAGATCAATGGATAGGTATGGATGTAAGTGAAGGCACTTATCTTTTTGACCAAAAAATAATCCCAGATTTTGCATTTAAAGTTATCACTGTATTTCCAAACAATTCTGTAATTGGGGAAAATACTTCCATAGTTATTGTGGAAGAAGAAAAAGTTAAACCTACTTTGAAATCTATAAAAACTAATTTCAGTATTAGTGATGTGGTAGGTCAAGAAAGTGCTAAGAAAAAAGCTAAAGTTATAATGAAATATTTACATGAACCTGAAAAATTTGGAGAATGGGCACCACGAAACATACTATTTTATGGACTTCCAGGTACTGGTAAAACAATGTTAGCCAAAGCATTATCTAATGAAATCAAAGTTCCATTATATTTAATCAAAGCAACATCATTAATTGGTGATCATGTTGGAGATGGTGCATATAAGATCCATGAACTATTTACACTTGCACAAAAAACATCACCATCCATAATATTCATAGATGAAATAGACGCAGTAGCATTACACAGATCATACCAATCACTAAGAGGAGATGTATCTGAAATAGTAAACGCACTACTAACAGAAATGGATGGAATAAACCCAAATAAGGGGGTAATAACCATAGGTGCAACTAACAACATAGAAACATTAGATTACGCAATCAGATCAAGATTCGAACAAGAAATCGAATTTGCAATGCCTACAGAACAAGAAAGAAAACAAATCATAGAAAACAACCTGAAAACATTCCCACTAAAAATGGAAGTACCAACCGAAAAATTAGTACAAATATCAAAAGGCATGAGTGGAAGAGACATTAAAGAAAAACTACTCAAAACAGGATTACACAATGCAATATCTAATGATAAAAAAACAGTAACAAAACAAGACATTAAATATGCAATAGATATGAAAAAACAAAAACAAAACGAAGTAAAAAACATGTTTGTATAAAAAAAAGAATTTTCTTTAATAAATACAAACCCTACTATTTTTTTTTATTCAAATTAATAAAAATAATTCATTCATTAATGAAAAATTTCTCAGCTGCATTAATCAAATACTCATCCTCATCTTCAGCAGCATTCTTAATATTAACAGAAATATCATAAAAAATTTTATTAACAATAGATTTAGTAAGATTATCAATAATCTTAACACTACCTTCACTATCAGCTAACTTCACAATAGCTTTTTCACTTTCCCTTTGACGAATATCTTCCATATTAGATCTAATCTTACGTAAAATATCTTCAACTTTCATTAATTTAAAAGAATTTTCCAATAAATCAAATTCTTCTGAAATAATCTTCTCAGCAGCTTCAGATTCATTTTTACGCAAAGCCTTATTTTTTTCAGCAACCCCTCTTAAATCATCAATATTTAAAAGATTAACATTTAAATCTTTAACATCCTCATCAATATCTCGAGGATTAGCAATATCAATCATTAAAATATTTTCAGCATTTTTATCCTCAATAATAGGAGCAACACGTTCCTTAGTTAAAATATAATGAGGAGCACCAGTAGCACTAATAACAACATCAGCATTAGCCAAATAATGACCAATATCATCAATTAAAATAGATTCTCCACCTAATTCTTTAGCTAATCTATTTGCACGGAAATAAGTTCTATTAGCAACAAAAATCGCTTTCAAATCTTTCTCAGCAATAGCTTTAGCAACTAAAGTACCCATTTCACCAGCACCAATAACAAGAACACACTTACCTCTTAAATCACCAATAATTTCCTCAGCTAAATCAACAGCAGCAGAACCAATAGAAACACTACCCTGATTAATCATAGTCTTCTGTCTAACTTCCTGGCCCACATGAATAGCCTTTAAAAAAATAGTATCTAAAATTTTACCACAATGATTTTCCTTATCTGCAACTTTTTTAGAATCCTTAATCTGACCTAAAATTTGATCTTCACCAACAATCATAGACTCTAAACCAGAAGTCATTCTAAAAAGATGAATAATACTATCATCACCATATTGAATAATAATATTCTTATTATCATGATCTAATAATGGCTCATCATAAGAAATAAAATCATCATGAATATAATATTCATATCTGTTACAAGTAGATATTTCAACATATTCATTAATATCATACTTTTCTTTTAATTGATTAAATAAATTTTTTAAATCATTAGAAACTATTTCCATAGTCTCAATATCTGCAATTTTATGATCTACACCTATATTGATTATCAATTAATTCTCTCCCTAAAAAAAATAAACATAAAAGAAATTCTATTAATATTATATTACTATTAATTATTAAATATTTTCAATTAAACCCTCAACATAAACTTTAGCTTCATCTAATTTAGATTCCTCTAAAAGCATATTAACTTTATCATCCTTTAAAATATCATACAATTTATTCTTCCTATCTTTCTGATTAGGAATCTTATTTTTTAAAAGATTACGACAATAATCTTGAAGTTGAATCTCAAGAATATCTTTAGAACTAATTGTAGATTGAATCTTTTTTCGAAGCTCCTTAGCCATCAAAGGACTTTTACCGCCAGTAAATAAGGAAATTTCAACATCACCAATAAAAAAACTTGAAGGAATGACAAGATTACCCTCATCTGGACAATCAGCACGATTAACTAATTTACCCTCACTAATTTTTGAAACATAATCAGATAAATCCTTATCTCCACTAGCTAAAATAACAATATCGCACCATTTAACTAACTTGTCAACATTACTCAAATCTTCTAATATGGCTCCTTTATCTAATAATTCTTCAGAAATAAAATCTCCAGCTAAAATAACATTAGAACCTTTATCCAAAAAACGATTAGCTCTACGTGTAGCTACCTCTCCAGTTCCTAAAATAAAAACATTTTTATCTTTCACTTCTAAAAAAACTGATGTTAAACCCATATAATTACCTTTCTTTATTAATTAAAAACTAGTTTAATAAAAAATATTTCATAAAAAAAATAAAAAATTAGTAGAATTTTTTTAATAAAAAAAATTCATAAAAAATAAATAAAACATATAAATTTTATTTTCCATTTTCTAAAGCTTTAACTCTAAGTAACTTAATAGCCATATGCAAATCATTATTACAATCAGTTAAAACTTTATTAGCTTCAGTTTCAGATATTTCGAATGCATCAACAAGAGCATTAATATTTTCTTCACAATCATCTTCTGTATTACCAACTAATGCTTCGGATAATTCTTTTTTCAAAGTTAAATATTCATCTGGACTCATGTTAATATTTCGCAATACCATATCTCTTAAAGGACAAGGTTTAGATGTTTTACAACACCAAACTAATGAACCAAAACAAGTTCCAGCACCTTCGCCCAATCTAGTGTTTTTAGCGAAATCTTCTTTAATTTTTATATATTCTTGTGGTGTTATTCCTACTTCTCTTAAAGCATTCATCACAGGACATGGTTTAACTGGAGGACAGCAAAATGCTAATCCTCTAACATCTCCCCCTCGACATATATGTGATGGTGCGTCATCCCAACCCATATTATTACTCCTTAAATTTATTTTATTAAAATTTTATATTTAATTAGTTTTTCACTATTAAAAGAATGCCTAAAATTAAGACATAATTACATTTTAATTAGTATATCTATATAAAATTTAATTCTATATAAAACTAATATTTTTATTCTAATAATATGATTTTTAAAGTATATAATGTAAACGGTTTTATTTAAAAAAAATGTAAAAAAAGAATTAAAAGTATGATAAATTATTATTCGTCTTTTAACATGTCTTCTTTCTCTTTAACTGTTAATGATGAAACGATTTCTTCAGGTTTTCCAGTTTCTAAAACTTTTCCGCCTCTCATAAGAGTAGCACGATCACAAACATCTAATACGAAATCCATATCGTGGGATACTATTAAGAATGTTTGATCAAATTCATCTCTTGCTCGAAGAATAGAGTCAGTTACAATAACTCTTGTAATTGGATCCATAGTACCAGTTGGTTCATCTAAAATAATAATATTTGGCTCTTTAATAAGAACTTGTGCAAGTGCTACACGATGTTTTTCCCCTACACTTAATTCATCAGGATATTTTTCTAAAATATTTCCTGCAGTACTTTCATCAAATCCAACAGCAACAAGAACATGACTAGCTTTTATTTTTGCAAATTCTCCAGGTAAATCTAAACTTATAGCATCAGTTAAATTTCCAAGAATTGTTCTACTTGGATATAAGGAATATTCTTGGTGAAGTAATCCAATATAAGGAGTCACTCTTCCCCGATTAAATTGACCTGCCTTAGTCATATCAATCCAATCATCTCCAAGTTTAATGTTAATTTCACCACTACTTGGATCAGTTAAACCTAATATCATACGAGTAAGTGTTGTTTTTCCAGAACCACTTAATCCAACAATTCCAAATATTTCCCCATGGTTAACACTTAAATTAATGTTATCATCAGCTTTAACTACTCCTCTTTCAATAGAATAATAATATTTCTTAATATTTTTAATTTCTATTTCAGGACCACCATGTGCATGTTTTTCAACTTTTTTAGGTAAAGGAACAGTAGCTAAAAATTTATCAACAACTTCTTCAGGTTTTCCACATTCTTTAATTTCACCTTTTTCTAACCAAATAACTTTATCTGCTAAAGTATTAATTACTTCTGGCCAATGACTAGTAATAACCATAGTAATATTCTTATTTTTAATTTCTTTTTCAAGAGTATCATGTAAACGGTCAGCAGTTTGAGGATCTAATGTACCTGTAGGTTCATCAGCTAAAAATAAAGTTGGATTTTTCGCTAATTGTCTAGCTAAAACTACTCTTTGCTTTTCTCCTCCACTTAAATCACGAGCTACATGAGTTACACGGTGGCTCATTTGAACCATATCTAAGAGTTCTAAAGCTCTATAAATATTTTCTTCTAAATATTTACCTTCATCACCCATAGCTTTAAGAACATTATCGATTACAGTTTCTTCATCGTATAATGCGAAATTTCTTTGAAGCATTATAGCTATTCTTCTTTTAATAGCAGCAAATTCTAATCTTTCAGCATGCCAAAAGTCAATGGTTTTTTCTTCATATTCTCCACCACATGAACATTTTTTACCAATTTTAGAGGGTGCTTCAACATGCATACATTCTTTACACATTGCAACATGGAATATTATTTGACCTTCATCTGGTTCATATTCTTTTGTACCTCTTAACATACTGATTAAAACAGATTTTCCACTACCACTTCTACCTAATATTCCTAAAGTTTCTCCTTCATCAATTTCTAAGTTTATGTTTTTAAGAACGGGGACATCATTAAATGTTTTTCCTATGTTTTTAAATGTAATAAAAGACATTCGTTCACCTTTAATTTTTTTGTTCCTTTTTTTAATTTATTTTATAATGAATATTATTCCTTTTTTGATTAATAATCGTAAATTTATAAAATTCTTATATATTAGATTTTATATTTCTTATTTATAATATTTATTATCTTATTTTATAACAGATTTAATATTTTTAATTTAATTAATACATCTTCCACTACCATGCATAGGAGTTCCACATTTAGGGCATTTAGTATTTTTACAAGGTTCACCCTTAATTTTAGGGATTTCATATCCACATTTAGGACATTTACAAGAAGAAGGAGGAATTCCAATACCTCTACCTTCTCCTCCAAAAGATCTTCTTTTATTCAATGTATCATTTTTTAAGAGTATGATTTTATCAGATTTACATTCTGGACATTCAGTGTACTTTTTATTATTATTTTTCCATTCTAATCCACAATTTTGGCAATGGTAAACTTCATGTTCATCCATTTTTTTACACGTCCTATTTTTTTTACCTTAATCTTTTAGAACATTATTTGAAATTTTTTTTTATTCCTCTATTAATAATTCAATATCTTTAGATTTGCAATCTGGACATTCAGTGTACTTTTTATTATTGTTGTTCCATTGAAATCCACATTTTTTGCAATGATAAGTATTTGGTTCGTTAATATTATCAGTTTCAATTATATTGATTTTTCTCCCTTCAATTAAGGATTTAGCAATTTTTTTTCTAGCAGAATTCAGTATTCTATGGAAAGTTGACTGGGAGATGTTCATTAATTCTGCAGATTCTTTTTGATTAAAATTATGGTAATCCTTTAATCTAATTGCTTCATATTCATCAGCTACCATTTTTATAGCTGGTAAATTATTATTGTTTTGATTGAAGCACCTTTGTTCAGGATTTTTACTTATTTGACGTTTGATTTTTGGTCTAACCATAATTTTCAACCTTTATAATATAATTTTTTATTATATATTATGAATATATATTCATAACACCTTTATAAAACTTACTATAAACATAAATAAAAACAGAAAAAATTACAAAGATGATAAATCAAAATCTAATTTACCATTCATACAAGCCCTAGCTAAAGAAACACCATCAGCACCAGCACTAACCATATCCTCAGCACGCTCAAGTGAATTAATAGAATTATTACCAATCAAACAAATATCAGTTTCACCTGAAATTCTACGAATCAAATCCAAATCAGCATTAGCAACACCAGGATTCATAGCATCCACATGAAGAAAATCAGCACCAGATTCATCAACCAATTTAGCAATACTCAAAGTATCAACACCATTAACATTAGCACGAATCTTAACAGAAACCTTAGAACTAGCATTATCAACAACACTAACAATATAATCTGATAAATCAGAACGTTTTAACATACTTTGCCCACAACCAATACTAGTTAACTCTTTTTGTCTACAATGACAATTAATCTCAACAATATCAACAGAATCTAATTCACTAACTTTAATAACATTCTCAGGATTAACAGAACGAACATTACAAGAAATTAAAACATCAGAATTTTCACGAATCAACTCAGATTCATCTTTAATAAAAGAAAAAACATTAGACATTTCTAAATCAAACTCTTTCCTACCTCTAGAAATAATTTTTTTACCAGCATCAATAGAAGATTCATCAATATTAAAACCTCCTAAAGTAGCAACATTAAATCCATAAGGAATTAACTTTAATAAAAAATTTCCATCACTTATTCCAGCCATAGGAGCTATCACTTTTATCATAAAAAATCAATCTCTCATTTATAAAAAAATAATTTAAAAAAAAGGAAAATTCAATAAAAACTTAATAAAAAAAGAATAATTAAAAAAAAATGGATGGTTTTTAATATACGGAATTTCTTTTTTTATAGGTGAAATACATTAAATTTAAATAAATTTAATCTTTATATTCTTTTTCAACAATGTCAATCCATTTCTCATTGTTGCATTCACGAATATTTTCTAAACCAATATCTGCCATATAAGCAGCATCTTCAGCATTATTACCTTTTCCAATACCTGCTTTTAAACCAATACCGATCTCATCATATAATTCTTTTAAAGTTTCTTCAATTTCCTCAGCACTCATACCATTACATGGGCACATAAAGTTATCTCCACCAATAAAGAACACTAAACCGCCTTTTTTAATTAACTTACTCATTAAATAATGCTGTGCCTTATTAACCATAAAACTAGTATCAAAAGCAGACTCAATATCAGTTAAAGTTTCAGTCACACTATTAATATCCACATGGGCAACTTGAACATAATTTTCACTATTTTCAGCTAAAGAATCAACAGCTAAAATTTCCTTTCTTTCTTTTTGTTGAGCTCCACCTTTATTCTGTAAAGCAATTGTTGCTAATTTTTGAGCTTCATGAGGTGTTTCAGCAGCACCCACACCCATACTTATTGTAATTGGGTATCTATTACGAATAGATCTTTGAATTCTTAAATGATCTTCAGTATCTAAACCATTAGTAATGGCTAGCATATTATCAAATCTAGTAAAGAACACTAAACCTTTCTTCATAGCAAATTGTCTTTGCACATCAGCAAATAATTCAGATTGTAAAATTTGAAGGTCAGATTCATTACGTGGGCGAGGAGTAACTGTCCAAGGACCATAGTTATCAATTTGTATCAATGTCATTTGTATCATATAATTTCACCTATATTATTAATATATAGATTTTAACTAAATAGTATAAAAACTTTTCATTATATTTTAAATAAATTTAAAAAAAAATTTAAGTCTTTTTAAAGAAATTAAAAAATCAAATCTTTTTTAAACAATTTTTAGCTAAATTTTTTTTATCTTCCATAGTTTTCATAATAGTATTAGTCACTGTTACTTCTGGAATAATCTTTCCAATTTCACTCTTTAAATTCTCATCTTTTAAATCAATAACCATCTTATTAAGAAAACTTTTATAAATAGATGCAATACCATAAGAACTAGTTTCATAACCTAAAGCATTCATAAACTTATTTGCAGGACCACTAACCGCAGAACCACCAACAATAGGAGAAACCCCAACAACATAAGTACTTTTCAAAGCATCTATAACTCCATCTAACTTTAAAATAGGTAAAATACTAGTAATAGGATTAGATGGGCCTATAATCACAATATCTGAATTCTGTATAGTATTAATAATTTCAGGAGCAGGTTTAACATTACTATAAATCACATCTAAAACTTCAGGTTTCATCTGCTCTTTAATTAAAAAATCATGAAATTCCATTTCACCTTTATCAGTTAAAATTTTTATTTCAGAATCTTCATCACTCATAGGATAAACTTTAGATTTAATATTTAAACCTTTTCTTTGAATATCAACAGCTTCAGTTAAACTATAATCTTTTAATAATAATGTTTTTTGAATTTTAGTACTCCGATCTTTATCCCCAATTCTCAATAACTCAGGAGAACCTATTTCACTAAGACGTTCATTAGTTATAAAAGTATCATCCTTAATCCCATACCACAAATCTTCATTAATAATATCTGAAAGCGTATAAAGCACAGTATCAATATCTGCAGAAACATAAACTCCAGAAAAATAATCATTTTCAACAGTATTAACAATTATATTAATATCCTCAGCATCAACAATATTTTTCAAACCTTGAATTAATTTTGGAGTTCCTGTACCTCCAGAAAGTATAGTAATTATCATTTAAATAGCCTCTATAAAAAAAATAGTAAATATTTTTTTTTATTTAATATTTATAGTTTCAATCGCATTAACAGATTCTTCTCCACATTGAGGACATGGATGTAAATCATCAATTAAAAGAGCCATTTGATTATCACAATTAGGACAATTATTTTCTAATAAAATTTTTCTTCTATGTTGGAAACTTGTTTTATTAAAATCAAAAGTTAAAATCTTATTAAATTTTAAATCATTACCTATAAGATCAGGTATTAAATTATAAATTTCTTTTTCATTTAAATTAGTGTTATTAATTTCTGGAACATAAGTTTTAATAAAATTATCACAATTTTTACAGTATCCAACATATAGATATCCTGCTAATTCAGAATTATCCATTTTCTTAGAAGTCTTCATAGTTAAACTTTCTTCAACTATTTCATCTTTATCTTCATTTAAATAAAAAATCAATGATTTATCAGTAAATTTAAAACCACAATTTTCACATTCATATTTAACAATAGAACCCATTCTAGTTATTCTCCAATATCTATTTTATAGAATTTTTCTCGGTATGTATCATATAATGGAGGTAAAATCTCATTAAGTCTAGTATATTCTATAAAATAATGTTTACTTATTAAATAAGCAGTATCCTCATTAAGTAATCTTCTTTTTATTAATCTTGGAATATTATCTCCAATCCAAAAACGACTAATAATTTGAATACCTTCATCTTTCTCCTTAATTACATGAACCATTTTACTATGGCCAATTACTCCACCAATAGTACCTATGGTTGCACAAAAAACAGTACCAATATTATTATCTTTAAATAATGTTTTATCAAATCCAAATATCCATGGATTTTGAAATTTAATAGCTAATGTCACATTACCTTTACCAAAATCTTCTGTAACATGATGAGTGCATGGTTCAAAACCGTGAAATTTTCCTTTATATAATTTATCATCTAAATTAATAATACTTGAATGGTAACCAGGATACCATAATCTGTAATATGTACTACTTTGTGAGTACCACCAAAACCACCATTCAATCATATCAACTGTAAGATTCGGAAAGTTTAAGGTCATTGAAAGTAGATAAGTACCATCATCTAAGCATTTATAACCAGTTTCATTTTGAACATCTTCATTCAAAATTAATTGATTAATATTACTCTTAGATATTGTAGTGATATCTGAAGCTTTATTAATCTTTTGTCTAATTTCTTTACTTAACTTAGGTAATGGGATTTCAAACATTTGATCAATTACATTCTCAACCATAAACTCATCTTCTTAAAAATTTTATTCTTTATTTTCTAAATACATCATATTGTTTAGGTAATAATAAAGGATTAATATTACTGTCCTTATTTCTTAATAAATTAAAACCAGTAAATCCACGAACAATAACAACAGGTAAACCTTCATCAGCTTGCCCTTGGATTAATGATGCAGCTGCAGCTAATTCATCAGCTGTTGCAATTTCAGAAGATTTCAATTCTCTACCATATAAATCTTTTTCACCTTTTCGTTTCCAAAGAGGATTAATACCAGAACAACCTATAGCAGTTCCAATAGCACCAACACGGAAGGCTCTACCTTGAGTATCAGTAATAATAACAGCTAATTCTTTACCAGTAACATCTTCTAAGGCTTCTCTTAAATCTCTAGCAGACTTATCAGCATTTTTAGGCATTGGTGTAGCTAAACCTTCATCAACATTTGATTCATCAATTCCAGAATTAGCACACACAAAACCGTCCTTAGTCTCAGTTATAATAAAATCAGGACCAACCGCTACAACTTCTCTTGACTCTTGAATAATTGCTTCAACTAATTTAGAATCTTTTTGAGTTTTTTTAGCTATAATAATAGCATCATCAGATGGTAAAATATCTCCTAAATTTATAATATTACCCTCTGCCTTAGAAACCATAGTTTCAGCAATTAACAAAATATCACTATCTTCAAGTTCAATATTTTGTTCTTCTAAAGCTTTTAAAATTAATTTAGTTATATTATCCCCTTTTTTTACTAAAGGAATTCCTTCAAGTCCAATTAATTCGAGTGTCATGTTAATAAAATAATGTTTAATAATATAAAAATTTATTGTTTTATGAAAAAATTACATTTAAAAAGCTTAAAATTTAATTTAAAAAATAAAAAAATAAGTAAAAAATAAATAAATAAAAAAAATAGAAAAAAAATAAAAATTCTTATTAAAATTATGGAGTTAAAACAGAAATATCCCATTTTCCATCATACACACTAGCTGCAGATGTTACGGGTTTTTCAAATTCTTCAAATGCTCCACCATCAAATATTAGTTGAGCCGCTTCATCAGCATTTTCAGCACTGAATTTAACAATTTCAGGATTATTGCATTCATATGTAGATATAAATACAGCTTCACCAAAACCTACTTTTTCAACTAATAATTTCTCATCAGTAACAATTCCAACATAACACTCATAATCATTTTCACTACATGCACAATTAATTACAGCAGCAATTCTAGGAGTATTATAATCATCTTTCTCATAATCCATAGTTAACAGAGAGTAACCTAAAGCATCTTTAATACTCATTCCTAAACTAATTTTATCTGCAATAACATCAGTATGTGAACCATTAGAAACTATTGCAGTATCACCAACAATTTTAATACAATTATATGCAATATAAGTATTTTTAAATATATCGGTTTCAAAACCTTCTTTTGGAATTATTGCAGCTTCATCTTCACCTTTTTTAGCTTGTCTATTTGGAAAAGATCTACTAGAAACTCTATAAGCTACAAAAGGTTTACCATCTGTACTCATACCTACAGATAAAATTCTACCTAAATACATTTTTTATCAACCTCAAAAAAAAATATTATAAAAAAAAATTTATTTAACCCGTTTCAGGGCTACGAACTGCCTTATTAGGATCCATACCCGATGGTATCTTAATCGTAATCGATTTATCTTGAGGGTTAATATCTATTCTACCCTGATCCATAACTTGAGCTTGAACACCAATAGCATTATCCTTAATTTGGTCAGACATATCAATACCATTAACAGTAACTTTTTGCAAACCAGCTACAGGAATCATATAATATTCATTATTCCCTGAACTATCAGTTATATTTGGTTTACCTGTACCTCCGTTGTCTTGATGGCTCACATCAGCAGCACCAAAACTACTAGTTACAACTATAAAAATTAATAAAGTAAATAAAATGTCTATAAATGGCACTAATTTGATTTCAGGCTCATCATTTTTAAGTTTTTCTTTATGTTTCTTAATATCAATTGCCATTTTATTTTCCTCATATACATAAAAAAATTTGAAAAACTAAAAAGAATTGAAAATAAATTCTCCCAAGCTTTTAAAATTTCATAAATTCATTGTTTAAGTTTACTTTCAGTTATTTCAGATTTAACATCACATTTTTCCAAAATAATATTACTAATACTTTTTTCTAGCATACTAGGTTTAAATGAAATTTGGACATTAGAATAAGGTTCTGAAATTTCTCTAACACTAACAATACCTTCAGCTTCTTGTAAAGCTTCAATAACACAAGGCATTTTTTCATAAACCCTAATTTTAACTACAGCATAACTCCAATTAGTCATTTTAGTAGCTAATTCAATTTTATCCATTTCTTCATCAATCAAACCTTTAATATAAGTATTTATTGGTATTAAAAGAATAGCTACAGCTAATCCTGCAATAGTTGTAATTAATGCAACATAGATTCCCTGAGCCATAGTAGTACTACTAACATTTACACCTAAACTTTTAAAAGTCATCCAAATACCTAAAACTGTACCAATCAATCCTAAAAAAGGAGCAATTTCAATAATAGTTTTAAGAGTACTAAGATTCTTAGTCATTTTACTAACTTCAACAATAAAAATCTGTTCCATACTTTCTTCGACTTCGGTTTTATTTTTATAACCGATTTTTAAAGCTTCGGATATAATTCTAGATACTGGATTCTTGTAATGGCTAATATTTTTAAGAGCTTCAATAGCTCCACCTTTTTCCATAGAAACAGTTACAGTACCCATAATTTCAGTAGCATCAACTTTACTAATACGTCTTAAATAGAATACTTTCTGTAATGAAATTAATAAACCCCAAATACCTAAAAAAGTAATAATGTAGGTAATAATTCCACCATCTTGAAACATTTCAATAATACCATTAATACCGCCAGTTAATGCTTCAATCAACATGTTTTCCTCTTTAATTATTTTATAAAATTATGTATAAAAATTATTAAATAATATAATAAAAAATATTCACTTAATAATAACTGTAGTTTTATTTAAAGTAATATATATTTATTTTTAAAAAAATTAAAAAAAAGTAAAAGAAAAATTTTAAAAAAATTAATTAAATATTAAACAAATCATTTAAAGATTCACTCATAGTAGGATGGGTGAAAACTTGATTTTTAAGTAAAGTATAATCTAAATCTAAATCCATAGCTAATTTAATAATATTAATCACTTCAAAAGATTCCTCACAAATTAACTCAGCACCTAAAATCTTATTAGAATCCTCATCAATAATAGCTTTTAATAAGCCAACAGGATTTTTAAGAACTTGTGCCTTAGGAATACCTGCAGCAGGCATTTTAGATATTTTTACATTAAAACCTTTATCAATAGCTTCTTTTTCAGTTAAACCAACTCTAGAAAAACAAGGATCAATAAAAACACTAAATGGAACATTCTTACGATTAGATAAATTATAATCCATTTTACCTTCAAGTTGATTTTTCACAATACGGAAATCATCAAGAGATATATAAGTAAATTGAAGACCACCTACAACATCACCCATAGCCCAAATATTAGGAGTAGATGTTTGTAAATTATCATCTGTTTTAACCGCACCACGTTTAGTAGTTTCAACACCTGCAAGATCTAGATTCAACCCTACAGTATTAGCTTTTCTACCAGTAGCAATTAAAACAGCATCAGCACAAAAACTATTCTTAACATCATCAATAGTATAATTAATCACAGCTTCATCATCTTTATTAATAATAGATTCGATTTCAGCATTAAAAATAATATCAATACCTTTATTCTTAAAAATAGATTCAATCTCATCTGCAACATCTCTATCGTCACGTTTTAAAAACAAAGGTCCATGTTGAATAATAGTAACTTTAGATCCAAAATTTGAATACATAGAAGCAAATTCTAAACCAATATATCCACCACCAACAATAACTAATCTTTCTGGAAACTCATCAAGATCCATTAAGCTATCACTGAAATAAACATAAGGATTATTATCTATCCCTTCAATAGGAGGTTTTACAGAACTAGATCCTGTATTAATAAAGATTCTATCTCCTTCAATATTAAAAGTTTCATCATTGGTTTTTATTTGTACCTGATTTTCATTTATAAAACTTCCAAAACCATTAAAAACAGTAATATTTTCATTTTTATCTAACATATTAAAGTTTTTTTCACGAAGCATACCAGTTAATCTTCTTTTTTCAAGAATTGCTTCTTTATAAAACTTCTTTTTTTCATCTAAATTTAAATCTTTACCTTTTAATTTTAAACTACTAGTCACTAAAGATTTTGATGGAATACAACCAACATTAATACAAGTTCCACCATACATTTGGTCTGATTTTTCAATCATCGCAACACTTTCACCTTTAGAACCTAAATATGCTGAAAGTGTTTTACCACCTTTTCCAAATCCAATAACAATATTTTGAAAATGTTTCATTATATATTCACCTCAAAAATAAATTCATATTCAATAATTTAATTAGTGATTTAATAATATTTATCTTTATTTAAAATGTTGTAATAAAAAATATTGTTTAGGAAAATAACGAATAATTTAAAAAAAAGTATGTAATTAAAGAAGTTAAAAATTTAATATCTAACACTTCTCATTTTTTGTACAGTATTCCAACTTTTACGTACAAAATAAGGCATTTCATCATATGTAAAATTAGTTAAAAAATCTTTAGTTTTAGGATCACTAGGGTAACCTGAACCAATCCCACCCATTTGAATATAATCTTCATTAATATCTTTAATAATTTTATCCCTAGTACATTTAGCTATAATTGAAGCTGCAGCTACTTGATAATAATTATCATCTGCTTTATGTTCTGCTGTAATATTATCACATTCAACTATGCTTTTAATTTCATTTTCTAATCGTTTAGGTTTAACATCTAATGAATCTATAATAACAGCATCTGGTTTCAAATTTTCAATAATTTTAATCATAGCAATTTTTTCAATTTCATTTAAATTCACATCTTTAGATCGTAAATTATCAATATCCATTGCAGTTATCTCAACAGTTTCATACTCAAACATTTTCACTAATTTACGAGCAAGAGTAGTTCTTCTTTTAGGAGTTAATTTTTTAGAATCCTTAACACCCATTCGTTCTAATATTTTTGTTTTTTCTTCAGGAATCACAATACCTGCTACTATCATAGGGCCTAATACAGGGCCTCTTCCAGCTTCATCTAATCCTAGAATATTCATAATTATCTATAACCAAACATTTAAACAAAATTTTTTCTAAAAAATAAAAATTATTATTATTTTTTTAAGATTTATATAAAGAATTTAAAAAATAGTTAAAAAAAAATTTGTTTATTCATTAAAAGATTATGTTTTATATATCTTTCAATGAATTCAAATTTCTTTTATTGAGTTTTTCCCGTGTTTATAGGAGAAATTTATCTCATAGCTTTAAGACGTACTTCTGGTTCTAAAGCTAATGGTTCTGCAGCTACGATTGCAGTTCCTTTTGCAACAACAGTCATTGGGTCATCGGATATTTTGATTGGTATTTCTACTTCATCAAATATTCTTTCTTTAACTCCACGTAATCTGGAAGTTCCACCTACAGCAACAGTATTTGAATAGATTCCCATCATTAATTCAGGAGGTAATCTTTCTAATATGAGTTGTAATCCATTCATTACTTCAATCATTATTGGTTCAGCTGCATCTGCAACTAACATTGAATCAATAACTACTTTTTTAGGTCTGTTAGTATCCATTGCTTTTCCAATGATTTCCACACTTAAGTTTTCCATTTCTTCACTACAATGAACCATACCAACTTCAATTTTTGCAGCTTCAGCATCATGGATACTTATTGCAACATTGAATTTTTCTGCAACTAATTCAACAATTCTTGCATCAATATCGTCTCCACCCCAACGGACGGTTTCAATATCATTAATTCCTCCAAGAGAAATAACAACTAAATCACTTGAACCAGCACCAATATCAATAACCATTGTTCCATTAGGTTCTGCTATAGGTAATCCTGCACCTATTGCTGCAGCTAATCCTTCACTGATAACTAAAACATATTCTGCTCCTGCTTTTCTACCAATTTCTTCAGCAGCATTTTTTTCTACTTCAGATGAATCTCCTGGAATTCCAATAACGATTCTTCCAACACTTTCACCATCTTTAATACCAATTTCCATGGCTTTAATTAATAAAGCTTGAGCTTGAGCTATATTTTCAATAACTCCTTTTTTTAATGGTCTTACTGCGGTAATATCTTCAGGAGTTCTGCCTAACATTCTTTTTGCTTCTTCTCCTACAGATAAAACTGCTGTTGGATCATCTTTTTTAACAGCAACAACGGAAGGGATTTGATATAAATCAAATTTGTCTCCAGATGGTTTTGCAATCACTGTATTTAAAGTTCCTAAATCTATTCCTAAGCTATTTTTAACTATTGTTTTTTTTGGTTCTGATTCTTGTACCTCGGTATCTCCAAAAATACTCACGGTTATTCCTCCATAATGTCTTTAAAGTCTATAACAAAAATTTTATTTGATGTAGCGATTTTTTGAATTTTAGCGACATCCTCTGTATGTTCAATTGAAATGAGAATTGTATTTAACACTGCTTCATCCATATTGAATAGAGGAGTTACGATATTCTGTAAAAATTTGGGTATATCTTTTGAAATATTTAATTCAGTTTCTATAAACCCTGTAGTTTGATCTTCTAATAAAATTGAAATGGGTGCATTTTCTCTTCCAGTATCATTAACAAATTTTTTTATTCTATCTTCAGGACCTACTAATGTCATTAAATTTTCTTCATTTTCAATATAGTAAGGGGCAATTACAATAGATGCGCTGCCTTTTTCTTTGGATATTTTGCTGATTTCTCTAATTTTATAGGAATCTCCTTTTAAAATTATAAAATCAAATTTTTTATTAATTTTACCTTCAGTAAATGAGATATGTTCTCTAAATAGAATTTTAACAGTTTTTTTAGATGCAATTGCTGTGTATACTATGTCATTAACTAGTTTATCATTTCCAGCTATAACACACCATACTTTTTCAACATCTTCTTCAGATGAAACTTTTGCAGCTTGTCTGAGAATCTGAATTTTATCTTCTATCATTATATACACATCATAAAACATTCTTTTTCGAATGCTAACCCTATTAAATTAAGCATATTTTATTTATTTAAAAATATAAGGTTATACTAATTTTTTAAATATGTTACACTATTTTTAGGCAATATAACAAATTCTAAACGATTTAATAAAAATTAAATTTATAGTGCTAACATTTAATAATTATCTATATTTTACTAATATTTATATTTAATATATTAATATATAAAAAAAGTTTTAAAAATTTAATTTAATTAAAAAAATTTCTACATTATATATATTATTAAGTTACATTACTATATAAAATTTTAAAAAAATTTTTATAAAAGTTTAAAGAAATCTGTGTATATAAAAAACTTAAATAATATTTTAAAAAAAGGGTAGGGTTATATAATTACTCTAGAGGTTAAAAGATAAAATGCAATTACAAGAAACTGGAATTTTTAATTTTATCAGAATACCTGATTTAATTTCATCATTAAATATGATATTCGGATTTTTAGGAATTTTAATGGCAATAAATAATTATTTCTCATTATCAGCATTTTTTATTATCATTGCAATAATTTTTGATAGTGTTGATGGATGGGTTGCAAGAAAATTAGGTTTTCATGATGATTTAGGATTTGGTAAAAATATAGATTCTCTAGCAGACATAGTTTCATTTGGTGTTGCTCCAGCAGTACTATTATACACATTAGGAATGAAACTAGCACCAAATCTTGAAGTTTTAACAATTATAATATGTTTATACATGGTACTATGCGGAGTTTTAAGATTAGCACGGTTCAATGTAATTGGAGATAAAATTGAATATAAAGGATTTATAGGTTTCCCCATACCAGGAATTGCATTATTACTAACAGCATTATATTTAACAGGATTATTCAACATATGGATTGCATATATTTTAATGATTATTGTTGCTACATTAATGGTAAGTAATTTCAAATATCCAAAAGTGGATAATTATCCTATAATCGCAATTGCAGTAATATTAATAATCTTAACACCCTTAAAATTAGCATTATTCAATATTAATATCCCTGCATTAATTTTATTCATAATTGTATTAATCTATTTAATAATATTTCTTTATTATAATCTAAGTAACACAATAGAATAATTAAATGGGATAAATTTCTAAAAAAGGAATCATTAAACAAATGTTAAATAATAAATTAGATATTAAAACATTAATCGTTATCATAGCATTAATCATCCTTGCTATGTATGCATTTACAGAGGTAACTTATTTTTCTTCAAAAATAGTTATAGAAAGAAATATAGAATCTCCAGTATTAACAATTCCACAATTAGGTGTTCAAGAAAAAATTAATAATGTTTCTATATCTCAAGGAGTCTATAAAGAAGAACAATCTAACACTCCAACTCATGGTGAAGTAATATTATTTGGACATAGGACACTTCAAGGTTCACCATTCTTAAGGTTAAATGAATTAAAACCTGGAGACATTATCACTTTAGATTGGCCTGGTATAGGTGAAGCAAACTATACTGTAAATTCAACAAAAATAGTTCCAGCATCATATAAGATGCAAGTCAGCAATACTTTGCAAAAAATAGATTTAATAACATGTAATCCTATTGGATCAACAAGTGAAAGATTAATAGTCTCAGGAGATTTAACAAGTGTAGGTGAATTAAATCATACAATATTAAAAGAAAATCCACAAAAAGATTATGGATTGTATATATGTATAATATTTTTAGCATTAGGATTATTATTCACATATTTCTATCCTAAAGAATATCGTATGATTATATTAATTCTTATATTAATTTTATCTGCAATATTATTTTATTATAATTTCTTTCCCATATCTTCACAGATTATGGCTAATAAATTAGGATGGTTAAATAGTTTTTATAATTTCTAAAAAATGTATGTTTTAATAAAAAAAAGGAGAATAAACATAATGGATGTAAATGAAGAATATTTTAATAATATAACCACTAGAGAAAGAGCAATATTTGAAGGGGCAATCACAATGGGTGCATTATTCCACCAATTTGTAGGAACTCCTATAAGTAAAGCAACAGCACCTAGTTTAGAAAATGCAATCAAACAATCATTAGAATTACAACCTGCTATAGAAAAAATAGATGTTAAAATAGATTTATCAAAATTAGATGAATCAATGACAGATTTTGATTATACTACACTTAATGGTGACATGTTAGACATTAAAGTATACTCTAAAATTGAGGATATTTTAGCAGTAATCCGTATTGAATTTATAGAGGAATTAAACTATCCTTTAATGTATGTTGAAGATATATTTGAATAAAAGTATAAATAATCAATAAAATACTAAATATAACAAATTAAAATACTTATTAAAATAAAAATTCACTTCTTTTCAATTCTTTTTTTTTAATAAATTTTATTAATTATTAAATCTATATAATAAAGTGTTTGTCTAATTAATAAATCAATATTAGTTAGAAATTTAAAAAAAATTCTTATAAGATTAAATTAAGATAATTAAAAAAAAATTTATTTCAGGACGATTTTATGATATATATAAACTCAAAATTATGTAAAGGATGTGACATTTGCATAATTACATGCCCTAAAGATGTTTTTGAGAAATCTAAAGAAAAAAACTCAAAAGATGTTTATTTACCTTTCCCAAAAAATGAAGAAAAATGTAATGTATGTGGCTTATGTGAACTTTCATGTCCAGATCAAGCAATTGCTGTAGATAAAAAGGAGGACTAAAATGTCTCAAGAATATTTCTTATTAGGAAATGAAGCCTGTGCTAAAGGTGCAATCTACGCAGGATGCCGATTCTTTGCAGGATACCCAATAACTCCTTCAACAGAAATAGCAGAAGCATTAGCAAGAGAATTACCTAAAGTGGATGGTGCATTTGTACAAATGGAAGATGAAATAGCATCAGCAGGAGCACTAGTTGGAGCATCATGGAGTGGTGTTAAATCAATGACAGCAACATCAGGACCAGGAATCTCATTAATGCAAGAAAACATTGGTTATGCATTCATTACAGAAACTCCAATTGTAATCATAAATGTGCAAAGAGGTTCACCTTCCACAGGTCAACCAACAATGTCTAGTCAATCAGATATGATGCAAGTAAGATGGGGATCACATGGAGATTATGAACCAATCGCATTAGCACCATCATCAGTACAAGAATTCTTTGACTTCACAATAGAAGCATTCAATTTAGCTGAAAAATACAGATGCCCAGTATTTGTAATGTCAGATGAAGCAGTAGGACACATGAGAGAAAAAATGTCAATACCTGATGATATTAATGTTCAAACTCGCCAAATGCCTGAAGAACCTCCAGAAGATTACCTACCATTTAAAGCTCCAAAAAACGGCACACCAAAAATGCCAGCATTTGGAGATGGATATAACGTAGCAATTACCGGATTAACACATGATGAAAGAGGATACCCAGATACAAATAATCCAAAAACACACTCACAACTTGTAAAAAGATTATGTAATAAAATATTAAAAAACCGAGAAGATATTGTATCTTTTAAAGAAGAAGATTGTGATGATGCTGATTTAGTAGTAATAACTTATGGTTCACCATACAGATCTGCAAAAACAGCAGTTAATCAAGCAAGAGAAGAAGGTCTTAAAGTAGGTTCATTAAAAATCAACACACCATGGCCTTTCCCAGATGAAGAGCTTGAAAAAATAGCAAAACAAGCAGATGATTTATTAGTACTTGAACAAAATCTCGGACAAATGGTCCATGAAGTAGAAAGAGTAGCTAAATCTGATGCAAATGTTCATTTATTTGGAAAAATTGGAGGAGAACTCCACAAACCTGATGAAATCTTAACAAAGATTAAAGAAATCAAGGGGGTATAAATAATGGTTGAAGAAAAACAAAGTCCATTTTTAAAATATTTAAGAGAAGATAGACTTCCTCACATATTCTGTCCAGGCTGTGGTAATGGTATGGTTATGAATGCTTTCTTTAAAGCATTAGAAGGTACTGATATTGATTTTGAAAATATTGCTATGGTTTCAGGAATCGGATGTTCATCTAGAATACCAGGTTATGTGAAATGTGATTCATTACACACAACACATGGAAGAGCATTACCATTTGCTACAGGATTAAAAGTAGGAAATCCAGATTTAGATGTTATAGTATTCACTGGTGATGGGGATGGTGCATCCATAGGAGGAAACCATTTAATTCATGCTGCAAGACGTAATATTAACTTAACTGTAATTTGTGTTAATAATAATATTTATGGAATGACTGGAGGACAAATCAGTCCAACCTCACCAAAAGGAAGTTATGGAACTACAGCACCTTACGGTTCTAAAGATGTTCCATTTAACTTATCCGAATTAGTAGTTGCTGCAGGAGCATCTTATGTAGCTAGATGGACATCAACAAATCCTCTCCAATTAGTTAATTCAATTAAAAAAGGATTAAATACTAATGGATTTGCATTCATTGAAGTAGTTACACAATGTCCAACATACTATGGAAGAAAAAATAAAATGAAAACTGCAACTGCAATGTTTGAATACTTAAAAGAAAATAGTATAAATAAAAGAAAAGCAGACAAAATGGATCCTGAAGAAATTGAAGATAAAATCATCATTGGAGAATTTATCAATAGACAAGAACCTGAATTCACAGATAATGTTCAAGAATTAGATGAAGAAACTTCTAAAAAACCATATAAAAAACGAACAGCATATGAGGAGTTATGATTAATATGAGAACCGAAATAAGAATTGCTGGATTTGGTGGTCAAGGAGTTATAATGGCTGGAATCATTGTAGGTAAAGCAGCAGCATTATACGATAATATAAATGCAGTTCAAACACAATCATATGGTCCTGAAGCTAGAGGAGGAGCATCAAAAACTGAAGTTGTAATTAGTGATGATGAAATTTATTATCCTAAAGTTCAAGAACCAGATATCCTTGTTGCAATGTCACATACTGCTTTAATAAAATATTTGGATGATTTAAAAGATAATGGAATATTAATTATAGATCCCGATATGGTTGAAGAAAATGATCCTGTACTTGTAAAATTTATCAAAGACCATAATATAAAATTATTCAAAGCACCTGCAACAGAAACAGCTGTTAATGATATAGGTTTAAGAGTCGTTGCGAATATTGTTATGGTTGGTGCGATAGTTAAAGCTACAAAAATAATTTCTAAAGATGCTGCATTAAAAGCTATATTATCTAGTGTTCCTAAGGGAACTGAAAAGAAAAACCAAGATGCATTCGAAGCAGGATATAATCTGATTTAATTTAAATAAATAGTATAAATAAATAAATAATTTATTGGGGAATAATCATGAAATTTTATGAAAATAATGCAAAAAAAATCTTTAAAAAGGAAGGTATTCAAATTTTAGATGGAGAAGTTGCATATTCTCCTCAAGAAGCTATGGCTATTACTACCGAATTTGGAGTTCCAGTTGCAGTTAAATCACAAGTTTTAACTGGAGGAAGAGGTAAAGCTGGA
Organism: Methanobrevibacter acididurans; assembly: GCF_046197875.1. Lineage (NCBI taxonomy): Archaea > Methanobacteriati > Methanobacteriota > Methanobacteria > Methanobacteriales > Methanobacteriaceae > Methanobrevibacter > Methanobrevibacter acididurans. Next base: position 323,375 of record NZ_CP166991.1, read on the forward strand.
GGTATTAAATTTGCAGATACTCCGGGTGAAGCTTTCGAGAAAGCTACTGAACTTTTAGGTTCTAAAATTAAAGATGAAACAGTTAATCATTTATTAATTGAAAAAAAAGCAGATATTATTAAAGAATTCTTTTTATCCATTACTATAGATAGAGCTAATAAAAAACCTATTATAATGGTCAGTGCTGAAGGTGGAATGGAAATAGAAGAATTAGCAAAAACTAATCCTGAAAAAATTATTAAATATCATGTTGACCCTTTAAGAGAATTTTTCCCATTTGAAGCTCGTGAAATTGCAATTAAAATGGGTGTTGATTCTAAATATATTCAAGGAATTGGTAATGTAATTTGGGAACTTTATCAAGTATTCGATAAATATGATGCTCATACTGCTGAAATTAATCCTTTAGCCTTAACTCCAGAAGGTTTTATTGCTGCTGATGCTAAATTAGAAATAGAAAATGATGCTTTATTCCGTCATAAAGATGTTATGGAAGAATTAAACTTCCAAAAGAAAGAATTTGCTTTTGTTACTCTTGATGGGGATATTGCAGTATTAGGTAATGGTGCAGGTTTAACTTTAACTGGAATGGACATGATTAAACTTGCAGGTGGTGAACCTGCTACTTTCTTAGATATTGGTGGAGGATCATCTGAAAGTACTATTAAAAAAGCGTTAAGTTTAGTTTTAACTTACCCTCCTGTGAAAGTAGTATTTTTAAATGTTTTAGGAGGTATTACTCGGGCTGATGATGTTGCTAAAGGTGTAGTGGATGCTATTAAAGCAACTAATAAAGAAGTTCATATTGTAATACGTTTAACTGGTACTAATGAGAAAGAAGGTCAAAAGATTTTAGATGATGCTGGAATTCCATATGAAACAAGTATGGAAAAAGCTGCTAAAAAGGCTGTTGAAATCTGTAATTCCCTTAAAGATTAAAAAAATTTTATATTAAATTTTTTTTAATTTTCACTATTTTTTAAATATTTTTTTTATTTTAATAATACAACTCTACTTATCTCAGAGTCATTAATTATTTTTTGACCTGTGTATTGACAAATTTCTTCTGCAAAGTCTTTTACTTCTTGGAATGTTGGCATATTTTCAAGTGTTAATCTTTCTCTTGAATATCCCACACACATATATGCTTTTATTTCTACATAAGTTGGGTTTGCTTTTTCTAAAAGTTTCCCATAATCTTCTGCTTTAACCATATTTTTTCCCTTAACACATGTTGTCCGTATACATGTTCTACTATCATAACTATTTAAAAAGTTAAGGGTTTCATTTAAACGATTCCAACCATCATTTATTTGAGGGTTACAAACATCTTTATAAATTTTCTCATCAGGTGCATCTAAGGAAATGTATAATTGTGTAGGTTCATTTTCTAACTCTTCCAATTTTTTAGGATTCATCCCATTACTAACAAGAAAAGTGTTAAAATCTCGACGATTAAACTCACCAATTAACTCATCAATTTCAGGATAAAAAGTAGGTTCACCTGCTAAAGAAATAGCAGCATTAGTAGGTTTCTTACTTTCCTCTAATTTCTTTTTATCTGCTTTATCATTACCCCAAAAACCACATAAAAGTTTAGTCTGAGCAGCAATAGCCTCATCAATAATAGTCTTAGGATCATCATAATCCCCATCCCATTCAGTTTCAGTTAAAGACAAATCCCTCCAACAAAAACTACACTTCTGATTACAAAAAGGAACTGCAGGAGAAAATTGAAGACAACGATGACTTTCAATACCATAAAACTTCTCTTTATAACAAACTCCCTCATTCAAAATACTTTTTTTCTGCCAATGGCAAATCTTGGCTGCAGAATGACCATGTTCACCTACAAAACGATAACCACTATACTCTAATTTTTCTTGTTGTTTTTTAGTTAATGACATAATAAAAACCATAAATTTTTAAAAATATACCTAATTAAAATTAATTATAAATATAATTATACATAATATTATTTATTATATACGTTTAGAATTCTTTAAAAAGATTATTTTCTAAAAAAAATTCAAGGAATTCAAAAATTAAAAAATTTTTATGGGGTAATTAAATTTGTCTAAAAATGATAAACCTATTGTAATATTAAATTATAAAACTTATTTAGAATCTAGTGGAGACAAAGCATTATCATTAGCAAAAGACTTAGAAAGTGCTTATGATGAAACAGGAATACCAATGATAGCATCACCACAAGCAATAGATATAACAAAAATAAAAGATGAAACAAGCATACCAGTTTATGCACAACATATAGATCCAATAAAACCAGGTGGAAACACAGGATCAAATCTATTAGAATCATTTTTAGCTAATGGCATAGATGGAACATTACTAAATCATTCAGAAAAAAGAATGAAATTAGCAGATATAGAATCTTTAGTTACTAAAGCAAAAGAATCAAACCTAAAAACATGTGTATGCTCAAACAATGTTGCAACAAGTGAAGCAATAGCAACACTCTCACCAACATATGTAGCAGTAGAACCTCCAGAATTAATAGGAACAGGAATACCAGTATCTAAAGCAGAACCTGAAATCATCACAGGAACCGTAGATAAAGTAAAAAATATTAACAAAAATGTTAAAGTTTTATGTGGCGCAGGAATATCAACAGGAGAAGATATGAAAGCAGCTATAGAACTTGGAGCAGAAGGAGTTCTTTTAGCTAGTGGAATAATAAAAGCTAAAAATCCAAAAGAAGCATTACTGGATTTAGTAAGTAAAATATAATAGGAGTAAAATAGTTAGGTAGGGAAAAATAATATGTCAATTAACTTTAATACATTAGATGATTTTGAAATAGAAGGAAAAACAGTTCTTATAAGAATTGATATAAACTCACCTGTAGACCCCTCATCTGGAACAATTTTAGATGACACTCGAGAAAAATTACATTCCGAAACATTAAAAGAATTATCAAACAAAGGTGCAAAAACAGTTATTCTAGCCCACCAAAGCAGACCAGGAAAAACTGATTTCACAACTCTAAAACAACATGCTGAAGTATTAACAGATATATTAAGTATACATGTGAAATATGTAGACTCAATATTTTCAGTTAGAGCAAAAAAAGCAATTAGAGATTTAAAAGATGGTGAATTACTCCTTCTTGAAAATGCAAGATTTTTCTCAGAAGAAACACTTCAAAGAACTCCAGAAGAACAATCAAAATCAATAATGGTAAAAGAATTATCCCCACTTATAGATTTATTTATAAACGATGCATTTGCAGCAGCACACAGATCACAAGTTTCACTTGTAGGATTCACTAAAAAGGTTCCTTCAGCAGCAGGTAGAGTAATGGAAAAAGAATTAAAAATACTCACCGAAGCATTAGATAATGTTAAAAAACCATGTGTATTTGTTCTCGGAGGAATGAAAGCAGACGACTCCATAATGGTAATGGAAAATGTATTAAGAAATGGAACTGCAGATACCGTTATAACTTCTGGTATAATAGCAAATATTTTATTATGGGCAGCTGGAATCGATATTAATGATGTTAATAAAGATTTCATTAAAAATAAAGGTTACTATAATATGGTGGATAAATCAAAACAACTACTTAAAGAATTCCCCAATCAAATAGTATATCCAAAAGATGTAGCTGTAAATGTTGATGGAGAAAGAGAAGACTTACCTATTAACCAAATAACAAATCATTCAATCTTTGATATAGGTAAAGAAACAATTAAAGAATATGCAAAAATAATTAGAGATGCAAAAACAATATTTGCTAATGGTCCAGCAGGGGTCTTTGAAAATCCGAAATTTGCAATAGGCACTGAAGATATAATAAATTCCATAGCAATATCTAAAGGTTATAGTATAATTGGTGGAGGACATATTGCTGCAGCTACTACTAGTTTAGGATATGAAGATAAAATGGATCATGTAAGTAGTGGTGGTGGAGCTTGTATAAGTTTACTTGCAGGAAAAAAATTACCAGCAGTTAAAGCTTTAGAAGATTCTGCAAAAAATTTTGAAAAATAAAATTAAATTTTAAATATTATTATAATCTCTTTTTTTTTATTTTATAGCATCAAATTCCTTTTTTAAATTTTCACTAGTAAATTCAGGATCTTTACTTTCCATAATTGCTGAGACAACACAAATCCCTTCAATATTTGTACCTTTAAAATCTTTAACATTAGATTCATTAACTCCACCTATAACAACAACTGGAATATTTACAGAATCTGCAATATTTTTCAAATCTTGAAGACTTATATGTGGAGCATTAGGTTTTGTTGGAGATGGAAAAACAGCACCAGATCCAATATAATCGGCACCATCATTTTCAGCTTTTTTAGCTTGTTCTACAGTTTGAGCTGAAACACCAAGTAACATATCCGGTCCAATTACTTTTCTAACTTCAGCAGCATCAATATCTGTTTGGCCTACATGAACTCCATCAGCTTCTAAATCCATTGCTATAGCTACATTATTATCAATAATAAATGGAATATTATATTTTTTAGCTATTTTTTGAACTTTTTTACCTATTTCTAAAAATTCAGTTAAAGGTAATTCTTTTTCACGAACTTGAAGCATTGTAATGCCACCTTTAGCTGCTTTTTCAATAATGTTTAAAAATTCATCTTCAGTTTTATTTTTATTATTAGTTACTAAGTATAAACTATAATCAATATCTTTATCCATATTTAATCGTTTCCTATTATTTTTTTAGAATATTTCTTTAATTTTTGCTTCTTTCTTTAAATCTTCTGGAGAAGTTTTGTATAAATAATCTATAAGCATAGTTCTAAAACTACCAGTACCTAAATTATTTTCTTTAACATATTCACTAGCTTTTTCTCCAGCAATTCCCATATGGGCTGTTGCAGCTATTGCTCCAATGAATGGGTTGTTTACACTTTCATAGACACCAACTATCATACTTAACATACAGCCACTACCAGTGATTAATGACATCATTTCATCACCATTACTTATACTATAAGTTTGTTCTCCATTTGATATTAAATCTATTGGTCCACTTGCGACTATAATAATGTTTAAGTTTTTAGCTATCTTTTTAACTATTGCAGCATTTTCTTTGAGATTTTTTTCATTAATTAAATCATTATCATTAGCATCTACTCCAACTGCTCCGGTTGTGCTGTCTTTGGTTATTTCCATTAAATCTCCAATAGCTCTTATTTCAGACATGTTTCCCTTAATACATGTGATATTATGATTTTTTATTAAGTATTTAATTATGTTTTTTCTGTTTTCTGTAACACTTATTCCTACTGGATCTATTATTACAGGGGTATTGTTTTCATCAGTTCTTTTGCATGATTCTTTTATTATTTTGATGGACATTCTGTTTAATTTTCCAATGTTTATTACAAAGGATTGTGCTATTGCTGCAAAATCTGCACCATCTTCATCGTCATCAAACATTGCTGCAGTTCCCCCTACTGCTAACATTGCATTAGTACAATCATTTATGGTTACATTATTTGTTAATCCCACTGTTAATGGTTTTTCACTCTTTACAGTTTCTAAAGCTTTTAGTATTTCATTGGTTATGGTTTTAGCTTTTTCTTTCATTGTTATCATCATTTTAAAAATTTTCTTAGGAAATATTATTTTTGTTATTATAACTTAAATAATTTGTCATGAATATTCATGATAGATTATTATTTTTTTCAAATAACCGAAAAGTATTTAAAGGAAAATAAACTAACAACTTAATGTTGAATATTTTATTTATGGTGCCTCGGTGGCTCAGTCTGGTAGAGCGCGAGACTTGTAATCTCGTGGTCGTGGGTTCAATTCCCACCCGGGGCTTGATAAATATATTATCTAATAAAAAAATATTATCTATTTGGATAAATTATTTTTCACAATTTTTAATTAATTTTCAACATAAATTTTATTAAATTGAATCAAATAAGAGTTATATTTATAAGTAATGAAAACATAATATATTATATCTTGGGACCGTAGGGTAGCTTGGTCGATCCTTTGGGCTTTGGGAGCCTGAGACTCCGGTTCAAATCCGGGCGGTCCCATCAAATGTCTACCCGCCTTAGCTCAATTTGGCAGAGCGTTGGACTGTAGATCCAAATGTTGCTGGTTCAAGTCCGGCAGGCGGGATTTCATATTTGTATTGGTGAAAAGGATAAAATTTAATCCTATTCTATCTTAAATATTTTGTTTAAGAGTTGAAATAATTATTTTTATTTTAAAAAAATAATTAAAAAACAATACCTTTATATATATGTAAAATCTATATTGTAATAATGGGCAAAATTTAAGATTTTGTTCATGTTTTGTATTATTTGCCCTGGTGGTGTAGGGGCTATCATGTGGGCCTGTCGAGCCCGCGACTTGGGTTCAAATCCCGGCCAGGGCGTTTAAATATTTAAGCCTATTATAGAGTGCATATGCCTATTCAAAAGGACATAAAAAACTTATAATTTTAAATATTAAAACCTACATTTAAATACTACAAAAACGTAAATACTATTAGTATTAATATAACAATTATTTTCATTTGTAATCAAGGGCCCGTAGCTCAGTCTGGCAGAGCGCTTGGCTTTTAACCAAGCGGCCGCGGGTTCAATTCCCGTCGGGCCCGTTCTAATTTTTTACATACTTTATATTAATTACTAGATATTTTAATCGAATTTCGAATTTAATTTATTCTATTTGGAGGAATATTGTGAAGATGAATATTCTAGAACATCATTATGTTCCAAAGCATGAAATTTTAACTGATTCTGAAACTAAGAAATTTCAAAAAAGCTTAGAATATGATGTTGAAGAATTACCTAAAATTAAAGCAAAAGATCCTGTTGTAAAAGCTATAGATGCTAAACCAGGAGATATCTTAAGAATAACTAGAGATAGTCAAACTGCAGGAACCTTTTTAACCTACAGACTAGTTGAAGAGTAAAAAAGATAAAATTTTTTTTTTACTAAAACTAAATCATTTTTTCTTATAAAACTATAAAAAATAGGTAAAAATTTCAAATTAAAAATTTAAGGTTCAAAAACTGGTTATTTTTTAGAATTCAATTTTTAATTAACAATAATAACTACAAAATTAAACCTTTCAAGCAAGAAAAATTAACGAATTGATATTTAAATTTATTAAATATCAAGGAAAAAATTATAAAAAAAATATTTTGTATAAAAAAATAATTAAATTCAAGAAAATTATCTAGATAAAATTTTTTTTTAAAACTTCTTAACTTATTATAATATAAATTAAGAGTACTTAATCTATTTTAAAAAAATAATTATAAAGAATTTTAACAATTTTTTTTTATTTACAAAAAAATTTTAATTATTATAAATCTGGAGGAAGTCCATGAAAGAAAATACATGGGGTTTAGTAAACTCATTTTTTGATGAATACCAATTGGTAGATCACCATTTAAAATCTTACAACGACTTTGTTAACAATCGTATACAAAAAATTATTGATATAACCGATCCAATAAGCTTAGAAAATGGTAAATATACTGTAAGAACAGGTAAATTACATATTCATAAACCATTCACTAAAGAAGCAGATGGATCAAAAAGTATGATTTATCCAACTGAAGCAAGATTAAGAAACTTAAATTATTCAGCACATATGTACTTAGAAATGACATTAGATGAAGAAGGAGAACCACAAAATCCACTCACTGAAGAAGATGAAGTATATATTGGTGAATTACCACTTATGCTTAAATCTGATATTTGTCATTTACATGGACTTAATGCTGATGAATTAGTTGCTAAAGGAGAAGATCCTAAAGACCCTGGTGGATATTTCATAGTAAACGGTTCTGAAAGAGCAGTAGTTACAATGGAAGAAATCGCTCCAAACAAAATCATATTAGAAAGAATTGGAGAATTCGAAGATAGAAGAGCAAAAGCAATAGTAACTTCTATTAAAAGTGGTTTCAGAGCAAGAATTTCTTTAGAATATAAAAAACCACGTAAAAGCGGTGTTTTCTTAAGAATATCTTTCCCATATGTACCTGGAGAAATACCTCTTGTTATTTTACTTAGAGCATTAGGATTATCTACTGATGAAAAAATCATCACAGCAATATCTGAAAACTTCAATTATCAAATGGTAATTGCAGATGATATGCAAGTATCCTCATCCCAACTTAAAATAGATGCTGAAGAATTAGAAGAATTATCTGCTGAAGAAAAAGAAGATTACTTAACTCAAGCAGCAATAAAATTCATAGGAAATCGTGTAGCAAAAGGTATGACTGAAGAATACAGAATCAAAAGAGCTGAAGATGTTATTGACAGATACTTATTACCACACATGGGAACCGAACCAGAAAGACGTCATGATAAAGCAATATATCTTGCAGAAATGACTGAAATGTTACTTCAAGTAATAGCTGGAGAAAGAGATCCCCATGATAAGGATCACTACACTAACAAAAGACTCCGAGTATCTGGAGATTTAATGGAAGATTTATTCAGAGTAGCTTTCACAAGTTTAACTAGAGATATGAGTTACCAATTAGAAAGAAGCTTATCACGTGGAAAAACATTATCTATTAAACAAGCTGTACGTTCAGATGTATTAACAGAAAATATTAAACATGCTATAGCAACAGGTAATTGGGTAGGTGGAAGAGCTGGAGTAAGTCAATTATTAGATAGAACTAGTTACATGGGAACACTTTCACATTTAAGACGTGTAGTATCACCATTAACAAGAAGTCAACCCCACTTTGAAGCAAGAGATTTACACCCAACACAATTTGGTAAAATATGTCCAAATGAAACTCCAGAAGGACCTAATTGTGGATTAGTTAAAAACTTAGCATTATTATGTAAAATATCCGAAGGTTCAGACACTCAAGAAATAGTTGATACAATTGAATCAATGAATGTATTAAACAAATAATCAGGAGGAATTCCGTGACAGAAACAGCAAATCAAGTTAACAAAGCTAAAGTTTATATTAATGGGGAACTCATTGGTTCAGTAAACGATCCTATAGATTTCACCAAGCAAATGAGAGAAAAAAGACGAGCTGGTGAAGTATCTGATGAAATGAACATAACCTATTATAATGATACAGATGAAATTTACATATTCAATGATCCAGGAAGAGCTCGAAGACCTTTAATCATAGTAGAAAATGGACTTCCATTACTTACAGAAGAACATTTAGACCAAGTTGAAAAAGGAAAAATCACTTGGAATGATTTAATAAACATGGGTTTAATTGAATATTTAGATGCAGAAGAAGAAGAAAATGCATACATAGCAATGACATTAAATGATTTAAATGAAGATATAACTCATTTAGAAATCGACCCATCCACTATGTTAGGTATATGTGCAGGAATCATCCCATTTTCAGATCACAATTCTTCTCCAAGAAATACCATGGAAGCAGGTATGACCAAACAAGCACTTGGATTATACGTATCAAATTATGCATTACGTACAGATACAAGAGCACACTTATTACATCATCCACAAACCCCTATAGTAAAAACAAGAATAATTGATGCAACCAATTATGATGCAAGACCATCCGGTCAAAACTTAGTAGTAGCATTAATGAGTTATGAAGGGTATAACATGGAAGATGCAATGATCCTAAACAAATCTTCTCTTGAAAGAGGAATGGGAAGAAGCTCATTTTTCAGATCATATGAAGCATCAGAAAGAAGATACCCTGGAGGACAAGAAGATAAATTCGAAGTCCCAGAAAAAGGAGTAAAAGGATACAGATCTGAAGAATCATACAGAAACTTAGATGAAGATGGAATAGTCAACCCAGAATCACATGTAGAATCTGGAGATGTATTAATCGGAAAAACAAGCCCTCCAAGATTCTTAGAAGAAATCGATGAATTCGGTACAGTAGCTGAAAAAAGACGAGAAACAAGTGTAACCGTAAGACACGGTGAAAAAGGTATAGTCGATGCAGTATTACTAACCGAAACTGTTGAAGGAAGTAAATTAACAAAAATCCGAGTAAGAGAAACAAGACAACCTGAATTCGGAGATAAATTCGCTTCAAGACACGGGCAAAAAGGGGTAGTTGGATTAATCTTATCCCAAGAAGATGTACCATTCACAGAAGATGGAGTAATACCAGATATTATAGTAAACCCCCATGCGATACCATCAAGAATGTCTGTAGGACAAGTACTCGAAATGGTAGCAGGTAAAGCAGCTTGTTTAGAAGGAGAACGTATTGATGGAACACCATTCAATGATGATATTGAAGGCGAAATCAAACAAACCTTAAAAGACCATGGATTTGAATCTGCAGGTTGTGAATCATTATACAATGGTTCCACTGGAGAAAGAGTAGAAGCAGAAATATTTGTCGGAGTAGCATACTACCAAAAATTACACCACATGACAACAGATAAAGTCTACGCTCGTTCAAGAGGACCAGTACAAGTTCTCACACGCCAACCAACAGAAGGAAGAGCACGTGAAGGTGGTTTAAGATTTGGAGAAATGGAAAGAGATTGTCTTATAGCACACGGAGCAGCATTATCATTAAAAGAAAGACTCTTAGATGAATCAGATAAATATGAAGCAATCGTTTGTGACAATTGTGGTATGCTAGCAGTATACGATAAAAACAAAGATAAAAAATACTGCCCAATATGTGGCGATTCAGAATCTTACCCAGTAGAAATTTCATATGCATTTAAACTTTTACTCGATGAACTCAAAAGTTTATGTATCTTCCCTAAATTAGTATTAGGAGATAAAGCATAAGAAACTTAACAAAGACGGACTTATGATTACTAATAAAATATATTAAAAGGAGCTAATATTTTGCAAAAAGGAATTATAAAACAGATTAATGAAATAGATTTTGGATTAATGTCACCAGATGATATTCGGAAAATGTCTGTTGTTAAAATTGAAACTCCCGATACCTACGATGAAGATGGATACCCAATTGAAAATGGATTAATGGATCCTCATTTAGGTGTTATAGACCCAAGTTTAAAATGTAGAACCTGTGGTTTTAGAGGAGGAGAATGTCAAGGGCACTTTGGAAGTATCGACTTAGCAAGACCTGTAATACATGTAGGTTTTGGAGATATTATTCATAAAATCTTACGTTCAACTTGTAATGAATGTGGAAGAATCCTTTTAGATGATTCTGAAATTGAAACCTACACAAATAAAATGAATGAATTAAAAGAAAATGGGGAAAATCTAAACGGCTTAATTAAAGAAATCTATAATGTAGCACGTAAAGATGAATGTCCACATTGTGGAGCAGAACAAGAAGCTGTTAAAATAGATAAACCAATATCTATCATTCAAGGAGATTACAAGTTAACTGCATCTGAAGTAAGAGAAAAATTAGAAAGAATCAAAGATGAAGATGCTTACATTTTAGGAGTAAACCCTGAAGTAGCACGTCCAGAATGGATGGTATTAACAGTATTACCAGTACCTCCAGTAACTGTAAGACCTTCAATCACTTTAGATACTGGTGAAAGATCTGAAGATGATTTAACCCATAAATTAGTTGATATTTTAAGAATCAACCAAAGATTAATAGAAAACATGGAAGCAGGAGCTCCACAATTAATTGTAGAAGATTTATGGGAATTATTACAATACCATGTAACAACTTACTTTGATAATGAAGCATCAGGAGTACCTCCAGCAAGACATCGATCTGGTCGTCCATTAAAAACCTTAGCTCAAAGATTAAAAGGTAAAGAAGGAAGATTCAGAAGTAACCTTTCAGGTAAACGTGTAAACTTTTCAGCACGTACTGTAATTAGTCCAGATCCAAACATTAGTATTAATGAAGTTGGAGTACCTGAAATGATTGCAAAAGAAGTAACTGTTCCAACTTATGTTAATGAATGGAATATTAACAAAATGAAAGAACATGTTCTTAATGGACCAAATAAACATCCTGGAGCTAACTATGTAATCAGATTAGACGGTCGAAAAATGAGAGTCTATGATGAAAACAAAGAAAACATAGCAGAAAGCTTAGAACCGGGATGGATTATAGAAAGACATTTAAAAGACGGAGATGTTGTTCTATTCAATCGTCAACCATCACTTCACAGAATGAGTATGATGGCACATGAAGTAAAAGTTTTACCATATAAAACATTCAGACTCAACCTTTGTGTATGTCCTCCATACAATGCAGATTTCGATGGGGATGAAATGAACATGCACGTATTCCAAACAGATGAATCTCGTGCAGAAGCAAAATCATTAATGAGAGTACAAGAACATATTCTCTCTCCTCGTTTTGGTGGTCCAATTATTGGTGCTATCCACGATCATATTAGTGGAGCATACTTATTAACCCGTGATGGATCAACATTTACTGAAGAACAAGCTTTCCAAATAATCAGAAAATCCCATTTAGCAATACCTAAACGTAAATATGAAGATTGGACTGGAAAAGAATTATTCAGTTTACTCCTACCAGATGATCTTAATATGCATTATAAAGCAGAAATCTGTAGACATTGTGATGAATGTTTAGGAACTTCATGTGAAAATGATGCATATGTTGTTATTGAAAATGGGGTTCTCGAATACGGAGCTATAGATGAAAAAGCATATGGTTCATTCAGTGGTAAAATCTTAGATAAAATTGTTAAGGAATATGGTCCTGATCGAGCTAGAGAATTCTTAGATCGTTCAACTGATTTAGCTATTTGTGGAATCATGAAAACAGGAATCACAACAAGTACTAATGATGAAGAAATTCCAGAAGAAGCTAGTGACAGAATTGAAGCACGTTTAGATCAAGCTGAAGAAAACGTAGATAAATTAGTTAAAGCTTTTGATGCTGGTGAATTAGAAGCATTACCTGGTAGAAGTTTAGAAGAAACTTTAGAAATGAAAATCATGCAAGTTCTTGGTGAAGCTCGGGATAAATCTGGGGAAATTGCTGAAGCATACTTTGGAATGGATAACCACAGTGTAGTAATGGCACGTACTGGTGCAAGAGCATCTATGCTTAACTTAACTCAGATTACTGCTTGTGTAGGACAACAATCTGTTCGTGGGGGTCGTATCCACAGAGGTTATATTGAAAGAACTTTACCTCACTTCAGAAGAAACGAATTAGGTGCTAAAGCTAAAGGATTTGTTCATTCAAGTTATAAAGAAGGATTAGATCCAATAGAATTCTTTTTCCACGCTATGGGAGGAAGAGAAGGGCTTGTTGATACAGCTATTCGTACAGCACAATCTGGTTATATGCAAAGAAGACTTGTAAATGCTTTACAAGATTTAAAAGTTAAAGAAAATGGGTTAGTAACAGATAATAGAGGAAAAGTTGTTCAAACCATGTTCGGAGAAGATGGAGTAGATCCAGCAAAAAGTGATTATGGACATGCAGCAGACCTTGATAAACTAATTGATGAAATGAGAGTTAAAAAATAAATTCAGGAGTAAGGTTAGTATGGCAGAAGAAATGGATAAAGCAATAACTAAAGTAGAAAAAGTTCTTAAAAAGAGAAAAATCGATTTTCCTGAAAAATATGTTCTCAGTCTTGCAGATGCTTATGTAAGAAGAGATTTAACTGATAAAGAATTAGATAAATTAATAGTTAAAGTCGAAGAAGCCTATGAACGAGCTCATGTTGAAGCTGGGGAGGCTGTTGGAACTGTAGCTGCACAATCTGTAGGGGAACCTGGTACTCAGATGACCATGCGTACTTTTCACTACGCAGGGGTAGCAGAATTAAACGTTACCTTAGGTCTACCAAGACTTATAGAAATTGTTGATGCAAGAAAGAAAATTTCAACTCCAACAATGGATATTTACTTTGAAGAAGAATACAATAACGATGAAGAATTTGTTAAAAAATTAGCAAACCGAATCGGTAAAAGTACAATCAATGATGTCATTAAAGATTTCAATTTAAATTATGCTGAAATGAATGTTCAAGCAGAATTAGATGTTGAAAAAATTCAAGAAAAAAGACTTGACTATGATGATATAATTGCAAGTATAGAAAAAGCTTTTAAGAAAGTAAATATAAAAGACAACATGCTTACATTTGAACCTTCAAAACAATCAATTCGTGAACTAAGACTTCTCTCAGATAAAGTACGTGATTTACAAGTAAGTGGTATTAAAAATATCGGAAAAGTAATTATACGTAAAGAAGATGAATTCACAATACATACTGAAGGATCAAATTTAGGTCAAGTTTTAAAAATAGAAGGTATTGACAAATTTAGAACTTCCACTAATGATATATACGAAATAGAAAACGTTCTTGGTATAGAAGCAGCTCGTAACGCAATCATACATGAAACCTCTAGAACTCTCGGAGAACAAGGGTTAAGTGTTGATATAAGACACATAATGTTAGTTGCAGATATGATGACTCACCAAGGAGTAGTTAACTCTATAGGAAGACATGGAATTAGTGGAGAAAAATCAAGTGTTCTTGCTCGTGCTGCATTCGAAGAAACTAGTAAACATTTACTTCATGCAAGTATAAGAGGAGAAGTTGATCATTTAACCGGTGTAATAGAAAATATTATTATTGGACAACCAATACCCCTTGGTACTGGCTCAGCTAGTGTCATAATGAAACCAAATAAATAAAGGAGGCAGATGATGGACGTAGATAGAGGAATAAGAGTCGCAGTAGACACAGGAGATGTCACATTAGGCTCAGAAAAAGCAATTCAATCTTTAAAATTAGGAAGAGGTTTATTAGCTGTAGTAGCAGCAAACAGTCCTAAAGAAATTAAAGAAGATGTTGAATACTATTCAAAACTTTCTGAAATACCATTCATAACATATGAAGGTACCAGTGTAGAATTAGGTTCTGTTTGTGGAAAACCATTCACAGTAGCAACTTTAATCATTAACGATCCAGGAGATTCTACTATATTAGAAATATTGGGGTAGATTTAATTGTCTATTAAATTTAATGCAAATGAAATCAGATACATAGCTCTCTTTGAGAGTTTAACTGGTGCAATGGTAAAAGATTGTATCATTGATGAAGATAATAGTAAAGTAACCTTTGTTGTTAAAAATGGAGACATGGGCTTAGCTATCGGTAAAGGTGGAAGCACAGTCAACAAAGTTCAAAAAGCTGTAGATAAAGGTGTTGAAATCATCGAATTTTCTGAAGATCCAACAACTTTCATAAAAAATATTTTAGCTCCAGCAGAACTTAAAAATATTAAAGTTCTCCAAAAAGAAACAGGTGAAAAAATAGCTACAGTTGCAACAGACGCTGTTAACAAACGTATTGCCATTGGTAAAAACGGTGTTAACATAGAAAGAGCTAAACTTTTAGCTAAAAGACAACATAATATAAGTAATATCATTTTAAAATAAATAAGATATTACTTATTTTTTCTTTTTTTAAAATATTTAATAATTAAATTAACTAAAAACTTTTTCTAAAATAGATTTTTTTCAAAAAATAAACTTGAAAAAACATAACATATATAAATGTAGTAAAACATAATTATTGATATTATAGGTATGGTTACATAAACCAAATTTTAATGTTATAAAAAAAATGTATTTAGTAAATACTATGAAACTAAATGTGTGCAATTTAGTTACAATAGAAATTTCCTTTATAACAAAAAACCTATTAAAATTAAATAAATCCATAAATCAACATATTGTATAAAAATTAAATAATACTAATTTTTTAAAATCAATTTGTTTTAACACTTAAAATTAATCAATAATATTAATCAGTGTTAACGTTATTTATTTAATGAAAAAATAATCCAAAAACTAAATACAAAAAAATTATATTACTAAATATAATTAGCTAATTATATTAAAAAATACAATTTATAAACCTTCAAATTAGTTTTAAAACTAAAATAAGGTATTATTACAAAAAAATAGATTCTATAATTATAATATCTATTATAAATTAGAAATTTAGATTGCTATAAAAAAATTATATTGTGAAGAAAGAAAATTTTATAGTAAATCGCAGCGGTGGATTTCTAATTCATAATCATGAATTATATTATTATAATCTTTCACAGACAAAAGAAAAAGAGGATATAATATGCCAGGACTTTTTGCTGCAAAAAAATTAAAAAGTAAAAGACAACATTTTAAATGGAAAGATGTGGAATACAAAAGAAAAGCTTTAAGATTAGATGTTAAAGCAGATCCTTTAGAAGGAGCTCCACAAGCACGAGGAATTGTAATTGAAAAAGTAGGAATAGAAGCAAAACAACCTAACTCTGCAATTCGTAAATGTGTACGTGTTCAATTAATTAAGAACGGTAAACAATTAACAGCATTCGCTCCAGGAGACAATGCTATAGGATTTATCGATGAGCACGATGAAGTAATGATTGAAGGAATCGGAGGACCATCCGGAAGATCCATGGGAGATATTCCTGGGGTTCGTTGGAAAGTATCTAAAGTTAATAATGTAGCTTTAGAACAAATGGTATCTGGAAAAATTGAAAAACCAGTAAGATAAGTGAGGTAATCCGTATGAGTCAAATTTTTGAAAAATATGAATTAGATGATGTTAAAATTTCTGATTTAGGTTTAAATGGATACATCTGCTTAGATGAAACCATTGTTCCTCATACATCAGGTCGACATGTTAAAAGACAATTTGCAAAATCTAAAGTATCTATCGTAGAAAGATTAATGAACAAATTAATGAGAACTGAAAGAAATTCTGGTAAAAAAAATAAAGCATACATTACAGTAAGAGATGCATTAGAAATTATTCAAAAGAAAACCAAACAAAATCCAGTTCAAATCTTAGTAAAAGCTGTAGAAAAATCTGCACCTCGTGAAGAAACTACTCGTATTAAATACGGTGGAATAGGATACCAAGTAGCTGTAGATATTTCCCCACAAAGAAGAGTAGATTTAGCATTAGGTTTCATAAGTTTAGGAACAATGCAATCAGCATTCAAAAACAAACAATCTATGGCACAATGTTTAGCTAATGAATTATTAATGGCTTCAAATGAAGATTCTAGAAGCTTTGCATTACGTAAGAAAGAAGAAAAAGAAAGAGTAGCAAAAGCTGCACATTAAGTGTTAAAATAACACAAAAAATTATTATTATAGGTGATTATTTTGAGTAGACGAGATAAAATGATTGAAAAGATCAAGGATTTAATGTACAAACCAGAATCTATCAGAAACATTGGTATTGTAGCACACATTGATCATGGTAAAACAACATTATCTGATAACTTACTTGCAGGTGCAGGAATGATTTCTGAAGAACTTGCAGGGGATCAAAGATTCTTAGATTTCGATGAACAAGAACAAGCACGTGGTATCACAATCGATGCAGCAAACGTATCCATGGTTCACCATTATGATGGAAAAGAATACTTAATCAACTTAATTGATACTCCAGGACACGTTGATTTCGGTGGAGACGTAACTCGTGCAATGAGAGCAGTAGATGGAGCTGTAGTTGTAGTATGTGCTGTTGAAGGTATCATGCCCCAAACTGAAACTGTATTAAGACAAGCATTAAAAGAACATGTTAAACCTGTTTTATTCATCAACAAGGTAGATAGATTAATTAATGAATTAAAATTAGAACCTGATGAATTACAAAACAGATTCCTTAAAATCATAGCTGAAGCAAACAAACTCGTAAAAAATGTAGCTCCAGAAGAATTTAGAGATGCATGGAAATTTGATGTAGCAGATGGAAGTGTAGCATTCGGATCAGCTTACCATAACTGGGCTATAAATGTTCCAATCATGCAAAAAACTAAAATCAACTTCAAAGATATCATAGACTACTGTAATGATGATAAACAAAAAGAATTAGCTCACAAAGTACCAATCACAGAAGTATTACTTGGTATGGTAGTAGAACACTTACCTAGTCCAAATGAATCCCAAGCATATCGTGTACCACACATCTGGGATGGAGACATCGAAAGTCCTGCAGGACAAACCATGACAACTACTGACCCTAATGGACCATTAGCAGTAATGGTAACTAATGTAACTGTAGATAAACATGCAGGAGAAGTTGCTACTGGAAGAGTATACGGAGGTACCATATCCAAAGGTACAGAAGTATTCTTAGTAGGTGGACATGCAAAAGCTAGAGTTCAACAAGTAGGTGTCTACTTCGGACCAGAAAGAGTTAATACCGATAATGTACCAGCAGGTAACATTGTATATGTTGCTGGTGCAAGAGGAGCAATAGCAGGGGAAACCATTTGTGATCCTGAACACAAAATTGTAGAATTTGAAGGATTAGAACACATATCCGAACCTGTAGTAACCGTTGCTGTAGAAGCTAAAAACACAAAAGATTTACCAAAACTTATTGAAGTATTAAGACAAGTAGCTAAAGAAGATCCAACAATTCATGTAGAAATTAATGAAGAAACTGGAGAACACTTAGTATCTGGTATGGGAGAACTTCACTTAGAAGTTATCAGTTACAGAATCAACGAAAAAGGTGTAGATATACAAACTTCCGAACCAATCGTTGTATACAGAGAAACTGTATCTGCAAAAGCAGGCCCAGTTGAAGGTAAATCTCCAAACAAACATAACAGATTCTATATTACCGTTGAACCTTTAGATGATGAATTATTCAAAGCAATGCAAAAAGGTAAAATAAAAGAAGGTAAAGTCAAAGGTAAAGAATCTGCTGCAGAATTCCAAGAATATGGAATGGAAAAAGACGAAGCTAAAAAAGTATGGGATGTTTACAATAAGAGTGTATTCATAAATGCAACTCGTGGTATCCAATACTTAGATGAAGTAAAAGAACTCCTTATTGAAGGATTCGAATCTGCTTTAGATGATGGTCCAGTTGCAAATGAAATTGCAATGGGATTAAAATTCAAATTAGTAGATGCAAAACTTCACGAAGATGCAGTTCACAGAGGACCAGCACAAGTATTACCATCTATCAGAAAAGCTGTTTATGGATCTATCATGTTAGCAAAACCTACATTACTTGAACCTATGCAAAAAGTATTCATCAACACTCCATCTGAATACATGGGATCATGTACTAGAGAAATTCAAAACAGAAGAGGTCAAATTGTTGACATGACTCAAGACAGAGACATGGTCAGTATTGAATCTAAAGTACCTGTAGCTGAAATGTTTGGATTTGCAGGTGATATTAGATCCGCTGCAGAAGGTAGATGTTTATGGTCTACTGAAATGGCAGGATTCGAAAGATTACCTGGAGAATTACAATCTAAAATTATTAGAGAAATCAGACAAAGAAAAGGATTATCTGCTGAACCTTATGGAGCAGAACATTACTTAGGATAAATCACTTTACGATTTCAAATTAATATTATTAGATTAATTAAAATTAAAAAATTAAAATCAAATAAACTCTGAAAATGATTAATAATAATAAAATTATTATGATTCAGAGTAATGATTTTTATTTATTAAATCAAGATTTATATTATGAAAAAAATATATAAACATTAAAGTTATATATTATGAAAAATAATATCAATTATTGTATATATTGTTAAGTAACTTTACTTAACCAATAAAGAAATTATACTAATAAAAAATTAATTTATTAAAATGAGGTTTTTATAATGGCAAAAGCAAAAGAACATATAAACTTAGCATTTATTGGACACGTTGACCACGGTAAATCCACTCTTGTTGGACACATGTTATTAGAAGCAGGTGCAATCGCGGAACAACAATTAGATGACGGTGAAAACAAATTCAGATTTGTTATGGATAAATTAGGAGAAGAAAGAGAAAGAGGAGTAACTATTGATTTAGCTCACCAAAAATTCTCCACTAACAAATACGATTTTACTGTAGTAGATTGTCCTGGACACAGAGATTTCGTTAAAAACATGATCACTGGAGCATCCCAAGCAGATGCAGCTGTATTAGTAGTAGCTGCAGACGATGGTGTAATGCCACAAACAAAAGAACATGTTTTCTTATCTAAAACTTTAGGTATCAATCAATTAATCGTAGCAGTAAACAAAATGGATGTTGTAGATTACAGCGAAGACAAATATAATGAAGTAAAAAAAGATGTTTCTACTTTAATTAAATCTATTGGATTCAAACCTGATCAAGTACCTTTCATCCCATTATCTGCATTTGAAGGAGACAACATTAAAGAAAAAAGTTCTAACATGACTTGGTATAAAGGAGATGCACTCATACCTGCATTAGACAAACTTAATGCACCTGAAAAACCTTTAACCTTACCTTTAAGAGTACCTGTACAAGATGTATACTCCATTACTGGAGTTGGAACTGTACCTGTTGGAAGAGTTGAAACTGGTGTAATGAAACAAGGAGATAATGTAATATTTGAACCTGCAGGAGCTTCCGGAGAAGTAAAATCTGTAGAAGAACACCACGAAGCATTACCTCAAGCAGAACCTGGAGACAATGTCGGATTTAACGTACGTGGAGTAGGTAAAAACGATATTAGAAGAGGAGATGTAGCTGGACATACTACTGATGCACCTGCTGTTGCAAAAGAATTTGATGCACAAATTGTTGTATTACAACACCCAGGAGTTATCACCGTAGGATACACCCCAGTATTCCACTGTCACACTTCTCAAGTAGCTTGTACTTTTATTGAATTAACAAAGAAAATCAACCCAGCTACTGGTCAAGTTGAAGAAGAAAACCCTGATTTCTTAAAAACTGGTAACTCTGCATTTGTTAAAATACGACCTACAAAACCTATGGTTATTGAAGATGCAAGAAAAATCCCTCAAATGGGAAGATTCGCAATCAGAGATATGGGTCAAACCGTTGCTGCAGGAGTATGTATTGCAGTAACTCCAGCTAAATAAGTTGGATAACAATTAAAATCAGTATAAAAGAGCCTTATAAAATACCTACATTCTCCTTTTTAAGGAGGATGTAATTAATTTTTATCTTTTATAATGGATTTTTGAGCCTTTTTATTTTTTTTGGAGGATAAGATGAATCAAGCAAGAATCAAGCTTACAGGAACAGACCCTGAAAAACTCAATTATGTTTGCGATCAACTTAAAAAGATTGCAGAACGTACAGGTGTAGATATTTCAGGCCCAATCCCATTACCAACTAAAAAATTAGTTGTCCCTACTCGTAAATCTCCTGATGGAGAAGGAAAAGCTTCATGGGAAAAATGGGAATTACGTATTCATAAACGTTTAATCGGTATTGGTGCTGATGAAAGAGCAATGAGACAAGTAATGAAAGTCAATGTTCCAGATAATGTAAGTATCGAAATCGAATTAAAAAGTTAATTAAATGAATCTAAAGATATAATTTGTAGCTAAAAATAAAATTATTTTTATTAAGTGTTTAGCACAATTTTATACCCCATTCATTTTTATTTATCAATAATATTAATAATATACTATTGCCAAGATAGCCTAGCCAGGTAAGGCGCAGGACTTGAGATCCTGTGGAGATTCTCTCCGCCTGGGTTCAAATCCCAGTCTTGGCGTTTATTTCATATACCTTTTTTTAAATTTCTATCTATTTTTTTCTAATTTTAAAAAATAACTAAATCCTACTCAATTTTTTAAACTCTTTTAATTTAAATAACCATTAAATATTAAGCTAACAATAAGTATACTTAACATTTTAATTTTAGAAGCAATTCATTTAAACTATTAACAATGTATTCTTCATCTAAATCATCAATGCGAGGTCTATCAACTAATACAATATCTATTCCAAATTCATTAGCAGCACTAATCTTCTCAAAAAGACCCCCAGTTTCACCACTTTCCTTTGTAATAATAACTTTAGCATTAAATTTATTTATTAAAAACATATTCTCCTCTTTAGTTGAAACACCCTTCATAAATAAAACATGATCTGGATTAATATTTAATTCTTCACATTTTGCAATTGATGATGCTACATTTAAAACACGAGGATAAAAAAAGTCTTTGTTTACATACTTTAAAACATCACTCATAGTGTTAGCACCAGCAAAATGTAAAACATTTTGATTATCCTTATTTAAATCTTCTATAATAAATCTCCCCGCTTCAACAAAAGAATCAACATGATAAAGAAAATTAGTATCAACACTTTTTAAATCAAAAGGAGGTCTCTCAAAACGTATATATTCAATATTCACAATCTTAGAAATTTCAATTGCAGTTTGACTTATATGTGAAGCAAAAGGATGAGTAGCATCAATTAAAAAATCAAAATCCCTATCACTTAAAATATTTAAAATTTCATCTTTAACTAAAGGTTTACTAATAACCTCATCACTACCACTACTCAAAGATAATTCTCCACCATATCTAGTAGTAGTTGTAGTTAAAATATAAGAATCATTAAAATTATCCTTAATTAACTCTATAATATCAGTTGCGTCTTTAGTCCCACCAAGTAAAAAAATATTCAAATAAAACCCACACTCTAACTTTAATAAAAAAACTTTTTTTAAAATAATTTAAGGATAAATATAAAAACTAACCTTTTTAAAATTCTTTAAATTCATATTCCTACCTTTAACATTTAAATCCTCACCAGTTAAAGGTTTAATTATAAGAGAAGAATTAATATTTTCAGATAAATCAATCAAATAAGGTTGAATCTCATAAGGAGGACGTATAGAATAAATTAAATCCACACCATTATAAATAGATAAATCAGGTTCCATAATGTCATCTCTAACAACACTTCTATCTGCAGGATTAATATCAACTTTAATTAAATCAATATTTTCACAAGCACTCAAATAGTTAGATATATCAAAAAACTTCCCTACACCTATTTCAACCACTTTAAAATTTTCTCTACCTTCACTTAAATTTTTAATATACTCTCCTAAACCATCCCACAAAATAGCACATCTCCCTAAAAATAATTTCTCTCAAGAATATTTATCTAAAGAATCAGTATATAAACCATGTATAATAAAATTTTTTAAAAGAAATAAAAAATTATTTATAAAAAATAATTAAACATTATATAAGATAATAATAAAATTTTAAGGTTAATAAAAAAAATGATTATAAGAAAATTTCAATACTCAGACTTAAAAAAAGTGTATGAAATAGAAGAAATATCCTTTTCAGAACCTTACAATATAGATATTTTATTAAAATTGTATGAATTAGGAGTAGGGTTTTTAGTTGCTGAAGAAGATACAGAAATTGTAGGATATATACTATTTTGGATAAAAGAAATAGATAATGGTCATATCATATCCTTAGCTGTAGATAAAAATTATAGGGGAACTAAAGTTGGAACAAGATTATTACAAACAGCAATAAATATATTCATAGATAGTGGAATCTATAAAATCAATTTAGAAGTTAAAACCCAAAATTATAAAGCTATAACTTTTTACAAATCATTAGGATTTGTAGTTGACCGTGAAGAAATAAACTATTACGAAGATGGATCTAATGCATTTAAAATGCACTTAGATTGTCCATCATAAAAATAAATTTTCCAAAAATTCTTTCCCAGTTTTAGTATTAAAAATTTTAGATTCAACACTAGAAATACTAGATTTGCTAGAATTTTCCTCATAAAGATTCACTAAAAAATCAGCTTCAACTAAAATTTGAAAATCAATACCCTCAATTTTATTATAACTATGATGATTTCCTACAAGAAAAATTACTCTTTCAATAAAATCATTAGAAAAACCATATTTAATAAGTAATTTTTTAGCTAAAATAGGACCTAATTCTTCTTGATGTTTACCCTTAGAATCACCATACTTTATTTCACTTTCCTTAATTCCAATATCATGAAGAATACATGCTACTTCAATAATTTCTAAAGTCTCCTTAGAAACATTTTCTAATTCTCCAATAGTTTTACCATAAGCATAAACTTTTAAAAAATGATTAATCCGCTTACAATCACCTTTAAAAATTTTTATCATTTCATAAATTAATTTTTCATTAGTCATAAAAAATATAATCCCTCATAATTTATCTCTAAAAAAAAATTTCATGATTAAATATATGCATTATTTATAATTTTATCTTCAATATTTTCATAATGATTATATTCTTCAATATAATTATTTTTTTCTTCATCTAATCGGTTTTTATATTCATTAACCTTTTCTTCATCATTTAAGAAATCCGTTTGATTAAAGGGGTAAGAATCCTTAATTTTAATTAAATCTTTGTTAATAAGTTTTATTCTAATTTTTAATAAATTAATTAAATCTAATAATTCTTTAATATTTTTTTCTTTAGATTTAGAAAGATTACTATTAATTGTCATAACTTTTATTGATTTAATAGTCTTAAAATCATAATTTTCATAAGCTTCTATAGCATTTAATAAATAATTTTCCATAGTATAATCAAAATTATCCACTAAATCAGGATGTAAAAGAAGAAGAGTTTCCTTATAGATATGGTTTAATTTTTTAAAATCTTCTCTCTTTAATTCTTCTTTAAGGCCATGATTTTTAGTTACAGTTAATTTAGCAGATAATTCTTTTAAATATTCATTCTGTTTTCTAAATTCATTTTCGACTTGTTCATCAATTTCAAAAAGATTTAACCTAGATTTTCTATTTAATTGTTTTTCCATTAAACCTATTTTCATCTTAATTTTCTCACATTCAATTTTATTAGTCTCTATTTTATATTTTAAACTACCAAATTTCAGAATGTAATCCGTATCTAAATTAGGACAAATATGCAATTGTAAATGATCCATTAAAACTATTTTTTCAGCTAGTTTACCTTTTAAAATTTTAACCTCATTTTCCAAGGTTAAAATTCGAGTATTTTCATTCATATAATCACATTTCATCTCAATCTTCTATTCTTAGGTCTTCTTCTTGAATATCGTTTTTTACGTCTACGTTTTAATACAGCATTTCGAACAAGAATAACACCAACAATCACTATAAGTATAACAATTCCAATAGTGACTAAAGTTACATTAGTATTATCATAATACTTATGGAAATCTGCCTCTTGAGGAAGTACCATTTTGGATGAACTTGTTTGATCTTCAGTTAATAGGGCAAAATTATAAACTAAATCATAATAACCTATACGCGCACCATCATAATTAATATAATTTGGAGCTCGCCCATTTTCATCCATATAATCCACTACAATATCTGACATATTCACATAATCTTGTAGGGAATATTGGTTATGATTAAATGAAGAATATTTCTCAGGATTAGTTGGGGGAGAATAATCCTCTGGAGTGTTTAAAGAGTAACCTGCAATGTAAGATGAGGTCATATACAAAATTTGTTGTGTTGTATAACTACCATAACTAGTTTCCATTTTTGCAGGATATCCATCCACTACTTTCTGACTATCTTCAGCCATATATTTTGGATCCATTTTATGATAAGAAATTAAATTAGTATCAAGAGTACCACCACTATTTCCACTTTCAACAACTTTTATAATAGAATCTGCTAAGTATTTATTAACAGTATCACTACTTTCTGAAATCCCATTTTCACCAACTTCATTAGGTAAAGCTTGACAAGGTTGTATTAAATTTATCCCTGCTTCAGTTAAAAGTGTTCCAGGTTTTTGAATATTAGCAAATGAACTATTAGAATAATTATCATCATAAGATCTTCTTAAAAAATTAATATTTGTTAAATCTAAAGTACCCGCATTAACATAAACAATTTTTTTATCTGAAAGACTTGATGATGCTTTAGCTAAATTAAGTAAATTAGCAGCATCTGCATAAGCTATTGCCACACTAACATCTGCATCAGCTTGAATTGCACGATCACCTTCACCAGGGTTTGATGCACTATCATCAATGATTACAGTTATCTGCCCATTACTTTCCTGCTCAATATAATTTTTTATTTCATTTAACATGTTAATGTCTTGATCATTACCTTGCATGTTATCGCAGGTTAAAAAAACTGTAGTAGCATTTACATCTTCAGCCATAACTGGAACAATAATCAAAAGAATTAATATTATAAATGTAATAATTTTCCATTTCATAAAAATCTTATAATCCTTTCATTTTTTTTATTTAAAACTTTTTTTTTTAATCTAATGTATTTCCAAGAATCCATTGTAATGTGTTTAATTTAATATCACAAGTCCATTCAGCAGCATGAAGTGCTCTTTTATTTTCCATGTCTCCTTTTTCGCTGGCTATAGCATAATCTTCATTTAATTTTTTAAGTTTTTTAGTTTCTTTTTCAACCATTTTTTCAATTTCACTTTCATCTTTATTAATAACAGCTTTTATTACTGCTTGTTGAAGTTGGCTACCAACTAATATAACACTAATCTCATTAGTTATTGGTTCTGTAGTGTTTATAATTCCTTCTTCTTTTTCTTTTAACTCAGTTAATTTTTCATTAATTTCATCCATAGATTTCATAATTATCTTTTTTTCCTAATTCAATTTTTGAGATTTAAGAATATCATTAGTTATTATATTATTTATAATTCATTTTTTATATTAATAATTTAGTAAAACTTTTAAATTATTTATTATATATTATTTAATGATTATATATTAAATTTATAAAGGTTTTCTATGAAATATAAAAAATGTTTGAATTGTGGGACAGATAATGAATTAAGGGCAAAATTCTGCCGAAAATGTGGAGCTTCCTTTACGACTAATAATGAAGATAATACTATAAATCAAAATTCACAAACAGATAAAAAACAGGAAAAACATGAAAAAATTATGATTCTTACTCTTATAGTAATCATATTTTTTGTAATTAGTGGATTAAGTGCATCTATTATTAATGCAGATACTAATAGTTATAATAATATTAGTGGGGATTCAGGAGTTTCAACTACTACTCATAGTTCACAAAGTAGTGTTAAAGAAGTTTCATCATCATTTCCCACTGGTTTAATTTTCCCTGATGAGTTCACATATCCTTTTGATACATCACAGGATAATCAACAAAATATAGTTGATAGTGAAAGTTCATCTTCAATTTCAGATTCTAATGATTATAGTACTGATTCTGGAGATTCAGATGGATCTGCAGATTCAGAAAATTCTAATAATTATAATAACTTAGGTCTTAGTCAAAGTTCTGAGGAATAATAAAAAATTATTTAAATAAAAATAATTATAATATGTGGAATATAATAAATTATATTCTCTAAAAATTTTATGTTTTTAAAAAAATGGTGATAATATGAGTCGTGAAGATGAAGTCATTGATGTTAATGATTATGATGTGGTGAGTAAAGAAGAAATTGATGATGAAGTTAATACTTCAAATCAAAATACTGAAAACACAACTCAGTATAATGAAAAAACATACAATTCTAATGATTCTTATAATAATGATTTTATGTTTTCCACTCAAAACCCATTAGTTCTTTTATTAGTGGTTGTTTTCATAATTTTATTTGCAATTATTGCCTTAACTTTCCATTAATCAATTTATAAATTTTATTTTAATTTTTAAGGTTTTTCATGATAAAAAATTTCTTAATAAAAAATCAAAAGTTAACATTTCGTGGGAAAAATTTAATAATTTTTATTATAGCTTTCACTTTATATTTAATTAATAAATTTATTTTAATATCTTTAAATTCTTTTTTTTCTAATTATTTCAATGATTTATTAGCCACATTACTACTTTTCAGTTTTATCAACACAATTTCACCAATATACTTACAAAAATCAGTAATTATAATTTTAATAACATTAATTGCAATATTTTTTTGGGAGTATCTTTCATTATTTTTAAAACCTGGAAGTGTTTTTGATTGGTATGATATACTTGCATATTTTATTTCAATGATAATTTATTTATTAATTCTAAAATTTTTTTTAAAAATAAAAGATTAATTGTTTAAAAAGATTTTTTTCATAATACTAAAAATAGCTAATTATTTTAAGGGAGTTTTATAAATATAATTATAATTTGTAATATTAATATAATATTTTTATAAATAAATGGTGATTCAATGGTAAAAGAGGCTAAGATAGCTTTAGAAGATGGAACTGTTTTAAAAGGTGAAGCATTTGGATATGAAACTACGAATGTAGGGGAAGTTGTTTTTTCAACAGGTATGACAGGTTATACTGAATCTTTAACTGATCCTTCATTTAAAGGTGAAATCTTAATGAGCACATATCCTTTAGAAGGAAATTATGGAGTAGATGAAGATTGGTATCAATCTGATAAAATTCAAACTGAAGGATTTATAGTTCGGGAATTATGTAGAAAACCAAGTTGTTTTGGTGCAGATAAGTCATTAGATGAATTTTTAAAAGAATTTGAAATTCCAGGAATTAGTGGAATTGATACTAGAGCATTAACTCTTAAAATTCGAGAATTTGGGTCTATGAAAGGGGCTTTAACAACTGAAAATATAGCTGATGATGAACTTCTTAAACTAGCTAGAGCACAACCTAATATTCAAGATATTGATTTAGTTCCAAAAGTATCTACTAAAGAAATAAAAAAATATGGAGAAGATATGGATTTAAATGTTGCTCTAATTGATTGTGGGGTAAAGAAAAACATTATTCAAGGCTTTTTAGATAAAGGAATGGGTGTAACATTATTCCCTTATGACACTCCAAGTGATAAAATAATGGATTATGATCCTAATGGTTTAATGGTTTCATGTGGACCTGGAAATCCAGAAAGAAACCTTAAAACAATTGATACTATTCAGAAGTTATCAAACAAATTACCTATTTTTGGTATTTGTATGGGTCAACAAGTAATAGCAAAATCTTTTGGTGCAAAAATTTTCAAAATGAAATTTGGTCATAGAGGAGCAAATCAACCTGTAAAAGATTTAGTGACTGGTAATGTATTTATAACTTCACAAAATCATGGATTTAGTGTTGATGCTGATTCATTAAAAGATACTCCATTAAATTTAACTCAAGTTAATTTAAATGATGGGACACCTGAAGGATTCTCCCATGATGAATTAGTTTTACGTTGTGTACAATACCATCCAGAAGCAGGTCCAGGACCTAATGATACTAGATTCATATATGATGAGTTTAAGGAAATGATGGATACATATTAAATAAATTATGAAAAATTAATATTATTTGAATTACTAAAATTTTTAAAAATGATTAATTAGTTTTTTTACGGATTTAAACTTTATAAAAAAATTATTTTGAGGATTATATAATGCCTATTGATAAGGATATAAAAAAAGTGTTAATAATTGGTTCAGGACCTATACAAATAGGTCAAGCTGCAGAATTTGATTATTCTGGATCACAAGCATGTAAATCAATTAGAGAAGAAGGAATTGAAACGGTTTTAGTAAATAGTAATCCGGCAACAATTCAAACAGATATGGATATGGCGGATACTGTTTATACAGAACCTTTAACACCTGAATTAGTTGCAAAAATTATTGAAAAAGAAAATATTGATGCAATACTCCCAACTATGGGTGGTCAAACAGGATTAAACATAGCAACAGGACTTGGAGATTTAGGATTACTGGATAATATTAAAGTTTTAGGTTCTAATGTTCAAACTATTAAGGATGTTGAAGACAGAGATTTATTCGGAAATTTCATGAACAGATTAAATGAACCAATTCCAAGATGTCATGCTGTTGAATCAATTGAAGATGCAATAAAAGCAGTTAATGATATAGGATACCCTGTAATTGTAAGACCTGCATTTACATTAGGTGGAACTGGTGGAGGTGTAGCTCACAATGAAGAAGAACTAAAAGAAATAGCTACACATGGATTAGACATGAGTCTAATTAATCAAGTTCTTATAGATGAATCTGTTCTTGGATGGAAAGAATTAGAATTCGAAGTAATGCGAGATAAAAATGATACTTGTATAATCGTTTGTACCATGGAAAACATGGATCCAATGGGTATACATACTGGAGAAAGTATAGTAGTAGCACCAATACAAAATTTAAATGATAAAGTATATCAAAAATTAAGAGATGCTTCTATAAAAATTATTAGATCTTTAGGAATACAAGGTGGATGTAATATACAATTTGCATTAAACCCTAAAACAAATGAATACAAAGTAATTGAAGTTAATCCAAGAGTAAGTAGAAGTAGTGCATTAGCTTCAAAAGCAACAGGTTATCCAATAGCTAAAATATCCTCAAAAATAGCATTAGGTTTAACTTTAGATGAAATCCGTAATGACATAACTAAAGAAACACCTGCATCATTTGAACCTTCCATAGATTATGTAGTAGTTAAAATTCCAAGATGGCCATTTGATAAATTTAAAGGAATAAATCGAAAAATTGGAGTACAAATGAAAGCAACTGGGGAAGTAATGGCAATCGGTCGAACAATGGAAGAAGCATTACAAAAAGCTATACGATCCTTAGATATTGGAGTTCATGGTTTTGAAGAATGCAAGTACACTGAAGATGACCTTATTAATCCAACTGATGAAAGATTATTCCAAATGTACACTGCTTTAAAAGATGGAATGTCAGTAAAAAAATTATATGAATTAACAAATATTGACACTTTCTTTTTAGATAAAATACAAAACATTATAGATTTTGAAAAAACATTAACAAAAGAAAATATTAAAAATCCTGAAACATTTAAAAAAGCAAAAACAATGGGATTCTCAAATTATACATTAGCTGAACTAACTAATCAAAAAGAAGAAGATATAGTTGAAATAGCTAATCAAACAGGTATTAAACCAAACTATAAAATGGTTGATACTTGTGCTGCAGAATTTGAAGCAAAAACACCTTATTATTACAGTAGTTATGATGATGGAAATGAATTAAAAATTGATGATAAAAGAAAAATCATGATTATAGGTGCTGGACCAATAAGAATAGGTCAAGGAATAGAATTTGATTACTGCTGTGTACATTCTTCACTTGCATTAAAAGAACAAGAAATAGAAACAATACTTATTAATAACAATCCTGAAACTGTAAGTACAGATTATGATATATCTGATAAATTATTCTTTGAACCATTAACATTTGAAGATGTAATGGGAGTAATTGAAAATGAAAAACCAGAAGGAGTTATTGTACAATTTGGTGGACAAACAAGTATAAACCTAGCAGTACCATTAGCAAATGCAGGAATAAAAATATTAGGAACTCCTTATGAAAGTATTGATAAAGCAGAAGATCGTGAAAGATTCACTGAAGTATTAAACAAACTAAATATTCATCAAGCACCATATGGATTAGCACATTCATTTGAAGATGCTAAGAAAGCAGCACATAAAATAGGATTCCCAGTACTTGTAAGACCATCTTATGTAATAGGTGGACGAGCAATGGAAATAGTTTACGATGATAATGAACTTGAAACTTATATGCAAGAAGCAGTAAAGGTCTCATCAGAACACCCAATACTTGTAGATAAATTCTTAGAAGATGCAATAGAATTAGATGTAGATGTATTATGTGATGGAGAAAATGTCTTTATTGCAGGAATCATGGAACACATTGAAGAAGCAGGAGTGCATTCAGGAGATTCAGCATGTGTAATACCTCCACAAACAATACCTGAACACATCTTAGACATTATACGAGAAAACACTAAAAACTTAGCATTAGAACTTGATGTTGTAGGTTTAATGAATATCCAATATGCTGTGAAATTAGATGAAGAAATGGTTTACATCATAGAAGCTAATCCTAGAGCAAGTAGAACTGTACCATTTGTAAGTAAAGCAATAGGAATACCTTTAGCTAAAATAGCAACTTGGTTAATGGTAGGTGCTAAATTAGAAGACTTTGGTTTAACTAAAGAAATAAAAATAAATCATGTAGCTGTAAAAGAATCAGTATTCCCATTCATCAAACTCCCAGAATCTGACACAATACTAGGTCCAGAAATGAAATCCACTGGAGAAAGTATAGGTGTTGATGAAACATTCGGATTAGCATACTACAAATCTCAACTAGCAGCAGGAATGGATTTACCAAAAGAAGGCACAATCTTCATAAGTGTTAAAGAACAAGATAAAAAGAAAATCCAATTAATAGCTGAAAAAGCACATAATTTAGGATTCAAATTAGTAGCTACATCTGGAACTGCAGATAGTGTACAAAATGTTCCAATAGATAAAATTAAAAAAGTTTCACAAGGATCTCCAAACATTAAAGAACAAATGTTAAATGATGAAATTGATTTAATTATCAACACACCAGCAGGAAAACAAGCATCTGAAGATGGATATATCATTAGAAGATTAGCTATAGAACTTGGAATACCTTATGTAACTACATTAGCTGGAGCTAGAGCAGCATTAAAAGCAATTGAAGCTATTAAAAATAATGAAATTAAAGTTAAATCCTTAAATGACCATCTTGATGAGTCAATTTAAGTTTTTATTAACTTTTAATTTTTAATATTTTCTCATTTATTTTTCCATAATCCTAATAAATATTTTATAATTTTATTCAAAAATTATTTATTAACTCTTTTTTTATTCAAAATTACATCTTTTAAATATTCTTTTTTTAAACATTTAATTAATTTTTTGAAAAAATATATTAACAATAAAATTGTTAACTAAAAATATTGAATTTAAAAAATTAAAAATCTTTATTATAAAAACCTAAAAATTTTAGGGGAGGGAAACATTATTATGAGATCATTTGACAGAATAAAATCTGGAATTCCTGATTTAGATAAATCATTAGACAATATAAGATTAGGGGATAATGTAGTATGGCACGTATCAGAATTAGATGAATTTAGATTATTTGTAAAACCTTTCATCAACCAAGCTTTAAAAGACCATAGAAACTTAATATATATAAGATTTGCATATCATGAACCATTTGTAGATATCACACCTGAAGAACAAGAAATTTTAAACCAAAGAGATCCAAATAGTGATGAATTATACACAATGATTCAAAGAGAAAATGGTTTAAAAATATACCAAGTAGATCCATCAACACAATTCGAAGCCTTCACAGTAGCAGTACACAATATCATTACAAAAGAAGGAAGATTCTCATTCTATGTGTTTGATTCCCTATCCGAACTTCAAGTAGCATGGTCTGCAGATTTAATGATGGGAAACTTCTTCAGAGTAACATGTCCTTACTTATTCAAATTAGATACAGTAGCATACTTCCCACTACATAGAGGAAGCCATTCCTTTGAAACAATAGCTAAAATTAGAGATACAACACAATTATTAATAGATATATACAGTGAAGATGATGAAATTTACATACATCCACTAAAAATATGGAACAGATACTCACAAAGCATGTTTTTAGGACACAAATATAATAAAGAGGACCAATCAATCGAAGTACTAACAGATGGTGTTGGTGTAAGTAGATTTTACCAAGTATTAAACAAATCATCAGCATATCATAACGAACAAACTACAGATAATTGGGATAGATTCTTCACATTAGCACACCTCCAATACAGAAATGGGGAAGATATCACAGATAAATGTGATAGAATGTGTAAAATGATGATAAGCAAAGATTCACACATGTTCCAATTAGTTAAAGAAAACTTTGAACCCTCAGACTACTTTGAAATATATAATAGATTAATAGGAAGTGGAATGATAGGTGGAAAAGCATGTGGGATGCTTCTTGCACGGAAAATAATAAAAAACAAATTACCTGAAGAATATAAAAGATTAGAACCTCATGATTCATTTTACATTGGTTCAGATATGTTTTACACATACATTGTAGCTAACCACCTTTGGGATTTACGAATAAAACAAAGAACTAAAGAGGGATACTATGTTGAAGCTAAAAAACTTAAAAAGGAACTTCAAAATGGAATTTTCCCTGAAGAAATACGAGAAAACTTTAAAAGAATATTGGATTACTTTGGACAAACACCAATAATCGTTAGAAGCAGTAGTTTCTTAGAAGATGGGTTTGGAAATGCATTTGCTGGAAAATATGAATCAGTATTCTGTGTAAATCGTGGAACATTTGAAGAAAGATTGCAAGATTTTGAAAATGCTGTAAAAACAGTTTATGCAAGTACAATGGATATATCTGCATTAGAGTATCGTAATAGGAATCATTTGGAAGATATTGATGAACAAATGGCTCTTTTAGTTCAAAGAGTATCAGGTTCATATTATGAAGATTATTACTTCCCAACTGTTGCGGGAGTAGGATACTCATATAGTCCATACTCTCCATTACCTGATATGGATAAAAAAGCAGGAATGTTAAGACTTGTAATGGGATTAGGGACTAAAGCAGTAGACAGAACACAGAATGATTATCCAAGAATAATCAACTTAGATAAGCCTAAAGTAGTTACAATGACAAGTATGGCAGACAGACATAGATATTCACAGCATTCCTTAGATGTTCTTGATTTAAAAGAAATTTCCGTAAAAGAACACCCAGTATCTGAAGGATTAGAAGTTTTACCTAGATATGCAAAAAATGAAGTTGTAGAACATGATACTGAAATAGAAGAAAGATACAAGGAACAAGGTCATCCTCGTGAAGTCGTATTTGTGTCATGTCAAGGAATGGTTAATAATAAAGTATTCACAAACATGATGCAAAATATATTAAAAACATTAGAAGAAAACTATAACTTCCCAGTAGATATAGAATTCACAGTAAATATAGGACAACAACATTCATTTGTAGTAAACTTAGTACAATGTAGGCCATTATCAATATCAAAATCAAATGAGAACATTGAAATTCCTAAAATAAAAGATAATATCTTATTCCATATTAAAGATGCAAGTATGGGAAGATCTAGAAGAGAAAACATTGATGTAATTGTAACTGTAGATCCACATAAATATTATGAATTCCCTTACAATAAAAAGTCTAACATAGCTCGTATAATTGGAAAAATAAATGATTACTATAAACATGAAAATATAAACTTAATGTTAATAGTACCTGGAAGAATAGGCACATCTTCACCTGAACTTGGAATACCTGTAACATTTGCAGATATTAGTGACTTCTTTGCTATACTAGAAGTGTCTTATAGTGAAGTAGGGTATGTTCCAGAATTATCATTTGGAAGTCATTTATTCCAAGACCTTGTTGAAGCAGATATATTTTATGGAGCATTATTTGAAGATGAAACTCGATTAGTCTATGATACACACTTGTTAGATCAATTCCCAAATCAATTAAAAGATATAGATTCTACATTAGGTGATGAAATATATGAGATGGTTGATGTAGTGGAAATAAAAGATGGTAAAATGGAATTTTACTATGATATGAAAAAGGATGAAGCAATAAGTTACTATGGAAAATAAAAAATATAATCTTCCTATATTTTTTATTAATAAACTAATAATATAAAAGATTTTTATGATAACTATAAGTAATGGGATAGTTTTAAAAGGTTTAAATCTAGTTCCCTCAAAAGAAAATATTTTAATAGATGATGGATGTATTCTTGAAATATCACCTGATATTAAAGAAGGAAAAATATTAGATGCTACAAATTGTATAATTTGTCCTTCATTTCTAAATGCACACACTCATATTGGAGATTCTATAATTAAAGATGAAGGTGATGGTTTATCATTAAGTGAAATTGTAAAACCTCCAAATGGTATTAAACATAAAGCATTAGAAAATGCTGATGAAGATAGTTTAATTTCTTCTATGCAAGATGCCATGATTACAATGTTAAAAAGTGGAACTACTCACTTTATTGATTATCGTGAAGGTGGAATTAAAGGGGTTAAATTATTAAAAAAAGCATCTGAAAATATTCCAATAAATCCAATAATTCTTGGAAGAGATAATAGTTTCTATGGTGATAATCCTGATTTACATAAAGTAAAAATTAATGTACGGAAATTATTAAAAATAGCAGATGGTTTAGCACCAAGTGGATTTGGAGAAATAAGTCAAGAAGTTGCAAATATAATTGTTGAGGAATGTGATAAAAAAGGGAAAATTTCTTCAATTCATGCTGCAGAAAGTGAAAATGCACAAAAAAAGTCCATAGAAAAAAAGGGGCAGACAGAAATTAAATTAAGTGTTGATTCTGGTTTTAAACAAATAGTTCATGTTACCAATCCTGTTAAAGATGATATTGATTTGTTAAAAAATTCAAATTCATCTATAACATTGTGTCCTAGGGCAAATGCAACTTTGGCTGTTGGTACTCCTCCTATAAAAAAAATTTTAAAAACAGGATTAAAACCATTAATTGGAACAGACAATTTAATGGTAAATACGCCAAATATTTTTAGGGAATTAGAATATACGCTTAAAATTATGAGAGCACAAAATAAGCATTATGTTCCACCTAAAACAATACTTGAATTTGCAACAACTAATATATGTGCTCAAGCTAATAATCAATTATTAAATTCAATAATTAATAAAACTATAATCACAGAAGGTAGTAGCCCACAATTAATGGTAGTTAAAAAATTATCAAAAAATAATTACTTAAGTCTAATAAACAGAACAGAAACAGAACATATTAAATATTTATTCAATAAGAATATTATAAAATTTTAATACATAAATTTAATAAGCAATAAAATAATATCTTAATCGAAAAAGATTTCATTCATTAAAATTATAAAATAAAAAAGGTGATAACATGGTGGAAGAACAATTATATAAAAGAATATTATTCCCAACTGATGGTTCTAAATATGCACAAAAAGCTGAAAAGGATGCATTATTCCTTGCAGAAGCTTCTGGTGCAGAATTAATCATTTTAAGTGTAGTGGAAAACTCATTTTCAGTAGGTTTACCTGCAGATGATACTACCTTTAGAATAACTGAAATGCTTAAAGAAGATGTTAAAAATAATTTAAATAATGCTAAAAATGATATTGGGGATAATGTAAAAGTAACTACTAAAATCGGTGAAGGTTCTCCAGCAGATGTTATACTAAAAACAGCAGAAAATGAAAATATCGATTTAATTGTAATGGGAAGTTCTGGTAAAACTGGATTTGATCGCTTCATTATGGGAAGTGTTGCTGAAAGAGTAGTTAAAGCTGCTAAATGTAAAGTTTTAGTAGTCCACTAAAAAAATTTATTTTTCAAAATTTAAACTTTTTTACTTTTTTTACTAAAACCTTTATTCTTTTTTTAAATACTAATTAAACCTTTTTACATAAAAGTTATATAAAATAAAAATAAAACAATAAACTAATAGTATTATATTATTAATTTAATGTAAAATTCTTAAAAAATTAATAAAATTTTATATATTAATTTAAAAAAATTATTATAATAAAATTTTTTCTTTATTCTCACTGATTTTAGTGTAAAGAATATAAAATATATAATATTTTAAAAAATCATACAAGTATAAAAAGTTAAATAAAGAAAAAACAGGAGATATTTTACCTATTTTAAATTAAATCAGATTAAGAATAAATAGAATAATATTATACAAAAAAATAGTATATGGTGATATTAATGTTAGTAAAAGACATATTGTCTGAAGATGTTGTTTATGTTAGTGTTCCTGGAACACGTGAAAAAGCTTTAGAAATAATTGTTAAAAAGAATGTATCAGTTGTTCCTGTAGTTAAAGAAGGTTCTAAAAAATTAGTAGGAATATTAACCCGTTCTGACTTAATAACTAATCCTGATGAAGAACAAGTAGCAATGTTAATGACAAGAGATTTAGTTACTGCTGAATTAGATGAACCTATTGAAGAAGTAGCTAAAAAAATGGTAAAAAATAATGTAAGAAGAGTTCCAGTGGTTGAGGGTGAAGATTTAGCTGGAATTGTAACAGCATTTGATATTGTATCATTAGCACTAACTCAAATGAATATTAAAGATCCTGTGGAAAATTATATGATAAAAACAGTTCCAACTGCATGGGATCAAACACCTTTAAATGTTGCTTTTGAGAACATGGCATTATTCGGATTAAAATCATTAATCGGATTAAATAATGAAGGAAAAATGAGTGGAATACTTACTGAAACAGATTTC
Source organism: Methanobrevibacter acididurans (assembly GCF_046197875.1). Taxonomy (NCBI): domain Archaea; kingdom Methanobacteriati; phylum Methanobacteriota; class Methanobacteria; order Methanobacteriales; family Methanobacteriaceae; genus Methanobrevibacter; species Methanobrevibacter acididurans. The sequence continues at coordinate 361,226 of NZ_CP166991.1, forward strand.
ATAGCAGAAAGTGAAGTTAGAAGTGAAACAACACAACATGACTCTACTGTAGGTACTGAAGGAGACAAATGGTCTTGGGATAGTACAAGTGTATTATACATTGAAAAAAATAAACTTAAATTCACAGATAAAGTTGTTCGTGATGTAGCTTCTGATAAAGTAACTACAGCTAATTCTAAAACTAAAGTATCTGCATGTGCAGAAAAAATGAAGTCATTAAATGTTGAACAATTACCAGTAATTGGAATTGAAGGCGACCTTATAGGTCTTGTTAGAGCAAGTGACTTGATTAAAGCTTTAATCTAAAAAGAAAAATTATAAAAAAAGTGAGAAAAACCATTTTTTCACTTTCCTTTTTTTTAAATCATTTTTTTATCTAAAAAATTTTTTCTATAAATCTTTAAAAAGAATTATAATAAATTCCTTTTAAAATTTTTTTATCTAAATTTATGGTGGAAAACATATGGAATCACAACCTATTTTAATAATTAAAGATACTCCTAGTACAATAGGAATAAGAGTTAGAGTGGGAGAAGTTTATAAAGAAAACAATATTCAATTAAGTGTAATGTTAGGTTATTACTGGGAAAACAATTTACCAGTTATAAAAAATCTTATAGAATTATTTGAAAATGTTATAAAAAGAACTGTTAATGAAGTATACCCTCATCAAAATTTATTTCTAAAATATGATATTCTTACAGATGATGTTTTAGAAAAAGCAACAAAATTAGAAATTAAACTAATTGAAGTTAAAGCTGATGGGACTGAATTCAAATTAGATGGTAAAATTATAACATTAAAAGGGATTTTATCTGAAGAAACATATTCTGCTGAAGATAAAGAAGAACTAGTTTCAAATATTCATGAAAAACATGTTGAAAAAAAATTAGTTAGTCAGGAAAAAATGTCCTTTAAGGATTTTGTTAAACTTCAACAAAAAAAATAGTTAATAAAATAAAAGTTTATCTTATTTTAAATATTTCTTCTAATAAAAGGTAATATTCTAATTAATGTTTCTTTACTCTCTGTGAAGTCTTTAACATTTTCTATAATGATTTTACCTTTTTCAGAGATTATAACATTTTTATTATTAAAACTTAAACTAATTGTATTATTATTTAAAGTTTTAATTTTCCCTAATTCTTTTAATTTTTCATTACTTTTTGAAATATTTATGGTGTAAGGTAATTTAGTTTCTGATATGTTCTGTTCTGATTTGAAATTTATCATTTTGTTTTTATTAGTCTTAGGTGTGATATTAAGTAAAATATTATTAAATTTTAATGTTTTAAGCTTATTACTTATTAAATTGATTTTGTTTTCATCTAATTCATAAGGTTTTTCTATTTCTATTTCCGCATTATTGTTATTATCTCTTATTTTAATTATTTCATCATTATTAATGTTTTTAACAAACTCTTCACTATAATCAATACGTTTAATATTTTCATGACTTAAGGGAATATTTGTTTTTATTCGTGTTGCAAGACATGTTGTTGATTTGTTATATTCAATATTATTTTCTTTTAAATATTTTTTTACTTCTTCACTACTTATACCTTCATTTATAAGGGGTGTTAAAAAATTATTTTTATAAGTTATTAAAATCCCTGGACGATCATCAAAAAGATCACTTATATTATTTCCATCTACAATTATATCAATAGATTCATCATGTGCTACCTCTTTAATTTTATCATACATGATTTGACGACAAAGGTAACATCGATTTCCTTTATTTTCTCTAAACTCATCTACATTAAATAGGTCAATTTTAACAATTTTCTGTGAAATACCAATTTTATGAGCAATCTTTTTAGAATTTTCAATAAAACCTGTAGGCATTAAACCATTATCAATAGTTATAGCAATAGGATCTCTACAAACCTCAACAATTAAACTAGAGAGTAAACTACTATCTGCTCCTCCAGAAAATGCAATAGCAACACGTTTATCTCTAAGTTCCCTTTTTACTCTATTAATTTTATCTTCAATACTCATAGAAACTCCTCAATTATGAATCATACTTAATGATTTAATATAATTTAATACTTCTATAGCATCTAAAGTTTTAATATCTGGAACACTAGTAATAAAATCAATTAATTCATCTTTAATATCATCACTTAACTCAGATTTTTTAAAAATATTATAATAAGTTCTTTTAGGATAATAAATTGATTTAGCAACATTTAATATATGATTTTCCAATTCAGTATCAATTATTCCTTCTTCAACACTTAAATCTAATTTATAATTCACATTAACTAAAGCTTCAGATAAAACACTTTGACTTTCAGGATCAAATGTTACAGCAACATCATCGTCTGAATTTAAAATACCTTCCCTGTATTGTTTATAAATATTACCAATACCAATCATACCTAAATCATCTAATTCAGAAGCTCTTAAAGCACCCATACTGCCTCCACCAACAACAGTTACACCTTCATTCATTGCTTTCATAATTTCTTTATGGCTAACTGCAGGATGTTGATGAAAAACACCATCGATAATCCCAATAATATCAGGTTTATCATTTAAAGCATTAAGAATATCTCCTCTTTTAACTGGAAATCGATAATCGGCATGTAAAATTTTTTCAGCATCTTCAAAAGAAATAGATAGGCCCGTAAAAACTATAATTTTCTTATTTAACATAATAAAAAGTTTCCATAAATTTATTTCAATGATTTAAATCATATTCAACAGCACGTTCTCCTCTTCTAGAAGGATCCAGTGCAAAAAGTTCCGCACCTGGAATAATGACTCTAACAACATTAACTCCAATTTCAGATCGTGTTAAATCTTTAAACAATATTTTATTTAAACCAACATTACTTAATTTTTCAATACAAGTATCAATATCTTTTTTAATAGAAACACTACTATTATTATCAATACTACTTAAATTAATCTTATTTCCTTCTGATTCGAAGTAATGACTATTGATTTTCTTCATTCGACCATAACCTGCCTTTCTCATAAAATCTGCACGAGCAGTATCCTCACGAGTACCATGAATTTGAGTGGCACGACTTTGAGCAACCTCTGTTAAAGCACGTAAAACAGCAATTTCAGGATTTAAATGAGTTCCAACACCTAATGTTAAAAGAGCAGCATCTTTTAATAAAGTATCATCACTTGATACAGCTATAGTCGGAATTTCAACATCAGCAGTAATATCTAATAAATTTATATCCACAGATTCATTTTCAAACTTATTTAAAATATTATTAATATCTTCACTTTCAATAGTATCTAAATCAATTTCTTTTCGATTTTTTTTAGTTTCTTCAAAAATACTCCAAGCATCTCTTTCAACAACTTCAAAAATCCCATGAAGCACTGCTTCCTCTAAAACATTACCTGAAGCCAAACCATTAGTATTCCCCTTAACAAAACTAGTAATATTATCATTACTTGGAATATAAGGATGATAAATTAAATTAATCGGAACATCAAATTCTTCTTCGGACACAATATCTGTCATTTTACTCCATTCTAATTCTAAACCCTTTAAACTTTCAATATCCACAGATTGAGGTAAAACTAAACTTTCAAAATCAACAGGATTACTCATATCCTCAAAAGTACCAATAATTATATTATCATTATCAATTTTTTGTTTTTCAGCAGAATATCTTTCAAAACCTTCCATCATAGCAGAAGCTTTAGCTTGAGGTTTACCAATTCCTTTACCTGCATAAACACTTACACTCCCTTCTTGAGCAGTAGGTCTTATTGCAGAAAAAACAGGAATTCCCACACGATCAAGATCAGTAATTTCAGTTAAACGTGTAATACCTGCAACTCTTAATTTATCTTCATAATTTTTAATAGTTTCTCTAGGTTCTTTAACCCTATGAGTACCATTAAAATATTTGATTGGAATATCTGAAAACATATTGACTCCTTTTATTAAAATTTTATTTATAATTTTTGATATAATATAATAATTGTTATATAAAGTTAATAAAATTTATTATAATATTATAATCAAATCATTAATTAAAAATTAATAAAAATAATCAAGAAGGAAAATTATATTATGGCAAATGAAAGTAAAAATATTCACTTAAATAATATTGTGAAAAAATTAGAAGAAAATAATTATGATGGAATGTTACTAGCAGATTTTAATAATATTAGGTACATTTCAGGATACTTACCCCAAAGTTTTGCTTTCGCTATATTAAAAGAAAACCCAATAATATACGTTGCAGAAATGGATATGGAAATAGCAAATAAAACTAGTTCTATAGAAATTCAACAATTCACATCATATGAGGAACTTAAAAGAATATTAAAAAAAGAAAATTTAACTAATTTAGCAATAGAAAATAATTTAACTGTAGATAGTTTTACAAAACTCAACAATGATTTAAAACTAAATATTGAACCATTCATGGCTGAAGAAAGAATGATTAAATCTTCAGAGGAAATAAAAAAAATTGATACAGCAATGAATATTGCACATAAATCATTATTAGAATTAAATCCAAGATCTTTAATCGAAGAAGGTATAAGTGAATGGGAAACAGCATATAAATTAGGCTATTTAATGCGTAAAAATGGTGCTGAAGTAGAATCATTTGACACTATAGTTGCATCAGGAGCAAATAGTAGTTTACCTCATGCAGTTGTAAGCCCTAAACCTTTAGATTCACATATATTAATTGATTATGGATGTAAATATCAAGGTTATTGCTCAGACACAACAAGAACCTATCCTAGCACTGAAAAACAAGAAGAAATATTTGATATTGTTCTTGAAGCTCATGATAAAGCTATAAAAGCCATTAAACCTGGAATTGATGGTTCAAAAATTGATGCCATTGCAAGAGACATTATAACTGATTATGGATATGGGGATAAATTCATTCATACTACAGGACATAGTTTAGGCTTAGATATTCATGAAGCTCCAACATTATCTACAAGAGGCCATACTATTCTCGAGAATAATATGATTGTAACAGTTGAACCAGGAATTTATTTAGAAGGAAATTTTGGAGTTAGAATAGAAGATACTATATTAATAGATAATAAAGGTAAAATAATTGGAAATTTACCTCAAAGATTATAAAAAATTATTAATGGAGGACTATTAATGAAAATGTTAATAAATGGGGAAAATTATGATAAAGAAGAACATAAAGAAATTTTAAACCCATATAATGGAGAAATAGTTGATACTGTACCTATTGCTAATAGAAATGAAGTTAAAAAAGCTGTTAATGCAGCAAATCAAGCTAAAAATTCATTAACTGGGATGAGTGCACGTAAAGTTTCTGAAAAATTATATGATGCCTTTGAAAATTTAAAAAATGAAAAAGAAGAATTTGCAAAAATCATAACACAAGAAACTGGAAAACCAATAAAACAATCCTTAGGCGAAATGGAAAGATCAATAGATACTTTAAAATTATCTTCAGAGGAATCTAAAAGAATTTATGGCGAAACAGTACCCTTAGATGCAGGTTTAGGAGGTAAAGGTTTTTTTGCATTTACCGAAAGAATCCCATTAGGTGTTGTAGCAGCAATAACACCATTTAATTATCCTGTAAATTTAGCAATTCATAAAATAGCCCCGGCAATAGCAGCAAAAAACACCACAGTTTTTAAACCTAGTATGCAAGCACCTCTTGCAGGACTTAAAATGGCTGAAATTATTGCACAAGAATTTCCTAAAGGTGTAATTAACACAATTACTGGTATGGGTGGTGAAATTGGTGATGCATTAATAACTAATGAAAATATAAATAAAATATCTTTTACAGGAAGTGTAGCAACAGGATTATTTATAGCATCACGTGCTGGAATGAAAAAGATTACATTAGAATTAGGGGGAAACGATCCATTAATCGTACTTGCTGATGCAGATATAAAAAAAGCTGTAAAAGGAGCAGTAAATGGAGCTTACCTTTATTCAGGACAAGTATGTATGGGTGTTAAACGTATAATTGTAGATAATCTTATCGCAGAAGAATTCACAGATTTATTAGTTAAAGAAACACAAAAATTAAAAATTGGAAATCCAATGGATGAAAATATAGATATGGGGCCATTAATTGATGAAAATGCTGCAATTAATGTTGAAAAAACAGTTGACAATGCAATAGCAGATGGAGCTGAACTTTTAACTGGAGGAAAACGTAAAAACACATTTTATCAACCTACAGTTTTAGACAATGTTAATATGGATATGGATGTAGTGGCTAATGAAACATTTGGACCAATAGCCCCAATTATTCATGTTAATGGTGTTGAAGAAGCTATAAAAACTGCGAATAATACACAATATGGTTTACAAGCTGGTGTGTTCACAGAAAACATACATAATGGTTTAAAATGTGCTAATGAAATTGAAGCAGGAACTGTATGGATAAATAAACAATCAACATTTAGAACAGATAATATGCCATTTGGAGGGGTTAAATCTAGTGGAGTGGGAAAAGAAGGAATAAAATATGCCGTTCAAGACATGACTAAACCAAAATTAATTGGATTTAACTTACGTTAAATTTAATTAGAAATATTATCTCTTTCTAACTCCCTTTTATATTTTTTTTTATTTCTTTTGAAGAAATCCTTCAATAAGATTTCTAGTATCATTTAAAGATTCCATAGGAATACCATTAGGTAACTCTCCTAATTTGCCTTTAACATCTTTTAAAACAACACCATTCACACCAAGAAACATTCCTTCACTTGCAATATCCATAAAACTTTGTGGAGGTAACATGGCAACAGCAACATGATTACCCTCTTTAACATCTAAATTATTAGTAACAACAGTAATTGCTCTTTTTTTAAGGTTAACGTTACAAATCATTAAAGAATCAGCATTAGGATGTTTACTAACACTCATTATTTCACCAACAAAAATATCTATCCCAATAATTGGATCATTAATTGAACCTAAAGATAATCTATGACGTAAACCTAAAATTGTATTTAAAAAAAATTGAACTTTAGCAATATTCTCTTCAGTTTTCTCCCGTTCTTCTTTAGGTGCTTTATTAAGAAAAATATGATTCCATTCATCTCCCCCTAAATAATGTATCACATAATTAGCTTCTTCCTCTAATTTACTAAGTTCCGGAGAATTACTTAACTCATTACCTTCAAGGTATGAATAAAGTAATGATTGAAAATGAGCATCCATATTATCTGCAGATTCAAGAGCCATTTTTTTATTCCAATGACCTCTAAATGCTCCAGTTTGAACAGTTCTCATAAATAATTCTTTAGATTTAACAGCAATTAAAATTCTATAATCTTTAGATGTATCCCACACAATTATCTCTCCAAATTTAAATAATCATAAATATTTTTTAAAAGTAAAATTATACTAATTAATATATTAAATTTATTATAATTTAAACTTAATTTAAATTAATCAATTTTATCCAATTTCATTTAAAACACTATTATGAAAAATATACTTTTAATTTAAGATTCAAAAACGCTTATTAAGCCTTAATTTTAATTATAAGTTTAAAATTTTTATTTTAATAGAATTTTAACAAAAACTTTTTATACTAATAAAAAAAAATAATATATTACTTAAAGTTTAACTAAATTTTGTAGTGAAAATAACTTTAAATCATAGTAATAATTTAATAAAACAAGTTAATCAAACAAAATAACTAATATATAAAATTTAGCTAAATAATATCAATATTATATAAATAATTTACAATGGTGAAAAAATGGTAGAAGTTTCCAGTCTTTATGATTTAGATATATATACTATAGCAGGGCAATATGTAGGACAAGTAGCTGATGTTGTACTCAACATTAAATATGGAACTATTTCCAAACTACGAGTAAAAGCATTAGAACCTGAAAAGAAAAATGTAGGAATAAGAGACATTTTTACTAGTGGGTTAAGAATGGTCCCTGAAGAAGAAAATGTAAATTCATATCATCAAGAAGGATTACTTGATGTTGGTTATGATAAAGTAAAAGCTATTGGGGATATAATGTTAATAGATCCACAAGATTTAATTCATAAACCACAAGCTCAAAGAGCTAGACCTACACCTACTCCTAATGTAGAAGCACCAACACCAAAAGCTCCAAAAACACAAGAAGCAGAACCTAAAATCCAAGATACTATAGAAAAAAAGGTTGAATAAGATTTTAAGTTTTTTTCTTTTTTCTTTTTATTAATTTTTTTTAAAAATTATTAACTTATTAAATTTTTTTATTTTTTCTCTATAAATCATGATTAAAGTATAAAAAAACTGATTAATATGATACTTTAAACATTTAAGAATATTTTACTTTTAAAAATTTATCTAATATTTTTTTCTAAAAAACATGATTTATTAAAAGTATAAAACTTATGAAAAATAATTAATTCATTAAAAAAGAAAAATCAAATAAATATAAAAAAAATAAAAGTGATTATTTATGAAAGTTGGAATTATAGGTTGTGGAGCTATAGCAAATCTTATAGTGAACAATATTTTAGCAACTGAGAAAAATATAACTATCGAACATTTCTATGATCGTGATATGGAAAAAGCTGAAAATTTAGCTAGTATTGCTAATGGTATAGCAGTAATAAATATTGAAGATTTAATAGATAATGTTGATTTAGTTTTAGAAGCAGCATCCCCAAGTTCAGTTAACGAATATGCTTTAAAAGTTTTAAATAAAGGAAAAAGCATGATTATTATGAGTGTTGGAGCTTTAATGGATGAAAATTTTAGAAATGAAGTAGTTGAAACTGCAAAAAAACATAATGCTAAAATTTACACTCCTTCTGGAGCAATACTTGGATTAGATGGTATAAAAGCTGCATCTATTGGTGAAATTAAAGAAGCTAAACTAACAACCAGAAAATCACCTAGATCTTTAGGAAAAGATGTTAATAAAGAAGAAATATTATTTGAAGGTAAAGCATCAGAAGCAGTTAAAAAATTTCCATTTAACATTAATGTAGCTGCTACATTAAGTTTAGCATGTGATATGGATATTGATGTTAAAGTTATAGTCGATCCAAAAGTTGATAGGAATGTCCATGAAGTAGTTGTTACAGGAGATTTCGGAAAATTCACTACTCGATGTGAAAATTTACCATGTGCTTCTAATCCTAAAACCAGTATGCTTGCAGCTTTCTCTGCAATAAAATTATTAAAACATTTTAATGAAACATTACTTAGTGGTACATAATAATAAATTTAATTATTTTTTTTCAGGTGAAAATTTTGAAAGATTATGAAATATATTCTAATCTACAAGTACCTAAGGGATCAAACATTATCTTACGTTTAGATGGTAGAAAGTTCCATACTCTAGCTAAAACATTAAATTTAGAAAAACCTTATGATTCTAATTTTGCTAAACTAATGATTGAAGTGTGTAAAGATTTATTCAATGAATTTTCACCAAAATTTATTTATACTTTTTCTGATGAAATAAATATTTTACTTTCTGAGATTCCATTTTCTAATAGAGTTGAAAAGATAGATTCTGTTTTTGCAAGTTTAGCATCTAGTTCAATAACCAAACATTTAAATGATTTTTTCGATTTAGATGAAATACCATTAATTTCTTTTGATTCAAGAATAATCCCTATCCCTTTTAATGATATAAACACATATTTCAAATGGAGACAAGATGAAGCTTGGAGAAACTGTATGAATGCTTATGGAATTTGGGTATTAAAAAAAGATTATTCTTCTAAAATAGCTAATGAAAAAATTAAAGGATTAAAGTCTAGTGATATTCATAACTTATTATTTGATAAAGGAATAAATTTGAATAATCTTCCAGTATGGGAAAAAAGAGGAATTGGATTTTATAAAAAAAATAAAAAAATAAAGGGTTTTAATCCAAAAACCAATTCAGATACAATCTCTTATAGAAATTATCTTTTTACAGATTGTAATCTTGAAATGTTTTCAAAGGATTTTTTTAAAACAATTAATTTAAAACATGATTAAAAATAAAAAACATAAATAAGGAAGTGTCATATTTATGGTATTTGATAAATTTATTTCAAAAGTATTAAGTAATGATAAAAGAAATTTTAATGAAGTGTGTGTGGATAATAAAGTTATTGAATCTGTAATTTATTATGCCAAAGAATCTTATCCAAATGAGTTTTTAGCATTCTTTGATGGTAATGTTAAGGATAATAAACTTATATTAGATAGTCTACTTTTCTTACCGGGTGAAACTTCTAATACTGGTGCAACTTTTAATGAAGGTTTAATGCCTCCTTCTCAACGTATATGGGGTACAGTTCATTCTCATCCAGGTCCAAGTGCACAACCTAGTAATGCTGACTTAATGACCTTTAGTAAACATGGATTATTTCATATGATTATTTGTTTGCCTTATGAAATTCCTAGTCTCTGTGCTTATGATGCATATGGTGATTCTGTAAAATATAGTCTTGGTGATTACGATGATAAAAATCAGGACGCAATGTTAGATGATTTACAAGATTTACAAGATGAAATAGGGCATGGTTATCCCGAAGATTATGATTTTTCTGAAGATGATAGTACTAAAGAATATGATGCTTTTATGAAGAAATATAATGAAGCTAAAGCTAATAATCAAAGAGTAATCTATATCGATGTGAATAAACTAGAAAATGATAATTATAAAAATAAGTAAAAAATATTTAAAAAAATAAAAAAAATTAAAGATATAAATTTTTTACAAGAAATTTATATTTATAATTTTAATTTAGTTGCATCAAATACATAATCTAAATCTATTAATTCTTTAATTACTTTATCTGGTACAGGATGATCTAATGTTAAAATCATTATTGCTTCTCCACCAGCAACATCTCTTCCTACTTGCATAATTCCAACATTAACTTTATATTCTCCTAATTTTGTACCAATTAAACCAATAGTTCCTGGAACATCCTTATATTTTGCAATAAACATGTTTCCTGAAGGTTTAACATCCACCCAATATTCGTTAACTTTAACGATTTTAGGTTCATGTATAAATGTTCCTTCTGCAGAAAAACTGTCTTTACTACTTTTAGCTCGAACTTTAACTAAAGAATCGTAACCTTTAGCATTATCTGTTTTCCCTTCAGTAATTTTAATTCCTCTTGTTTTTGCCATGTTTAAAGAGTTCACTGTATTTACTGAACTGTTTAAAATTGAATCAAGAATACCTTTTAAAACACATCTTCCGAGTATGTCTTGGTTTTGAAGACTTGCTAATTCACCACAGTAAATTATTTCTACTTCTTTTACTTTTCCTTTTAATGATTGGGAAATAAAACTTCCTAAACGTTCACAAACTTCCATGTAAGGTTTGAGTTCATTTTTAAGTCTGTTATCTATTCTTGGTAAATTGATAACATTTTTAGGAGTTTTTCCTTTATTTAAATCTATAATTTCTTCAGCTACAATAATAGCTGCACCTTTTTGAGCTTCTTTAGTGGATGCTGCAATATGTGGAGTTAAAACAATATTATCTAAAGTTGTTAACTTATTATCTTTAGGAGGTTCATTTTCATAAACATCTAAAGCAGCTCCTCCAATTTTATTTTCACTTAAAGCTGTGTATAAAGCTTCTTCATCAATAATTCCACCACGAGCACAATTAACAATGAATGCATTTTCTTTCATTAAATCAAATTGTTCATCGCTTATAGAATGTTTAGTTTCTTCAGTTAAAGGAACATGGATTGTTATGAAGTCAGCATTTTTAAGAACAGTGTTTAAATCGGTTAATCTTACACCCATTTGTTCTGCAACATCATCCGGTAAATAAGGATCATATACTATTGCATCCATTTCAAAAGCTTTACAACGGTTTACAACTTGGGAACCAATTCTACCCATTCCGATAACACCTAAAGTTTTTCCTCTAAGTTCAACTCCCATAAATTTCTTCTTTTCCCATTTATTATCTTTAACAGATTTATCAGCAATAGCAATTTTACGAGCCATAGCTAATAATAATCCCATAGTATGTTCAGCAACAGTAATACTAGTGGATTCTGGGGAGTTAACAACCATAACACCATTTTCTGTAGCAGCATCAATGTCTATATTATCCACACCAACACCAGCTCTTGCAATAATCTTTAAATTGTCAGCAGCTTCAATAACTTCCTTAGTCATCTTAGTTCTACTTCTAACAACAATTCCATCAAAATCTTTAATAGTAGCTACTAATTCTTCAGGAGATATAGTTGTATTAACAACAACATCCATCTCATTTTTTAACATAGCTATTCCATCTTCATTAATTGCATCTGCAACAAGAACTTTCATTTTTTTCATTCTCTCCTATATTAATTATTTAAAATAAATTACTTTTATAATACCTAAATAAAATTAATTTTTTTATTAATTAAAAAAACCTTTTAACAAAATTTTTCTCTATAAAGTTTTACATTAACTATAAAAAATATTTTTTCACACTATTTTCCTATTAATAAAAATTTTATATATTTTTTTATAAAAATTTATAAACTTTTTAAATCATATTATTCTTAATGATTTTTGAATAAAATAAATTTTTAGAATTAAAAAGGTTGTAATTAATTATAATACAACTTTAGTTTAATCTAATATTTAAAAATTATTATAAAAAAAGAGGTGAAAAATTATGGTTTCAATTGATGAGTTTCCAATTTCTTCTGCTAATTACCTTCCGGGTTTTAAAGTTGTTGAATCTAAAGGTTTTGTTTATGGTTTAACTGTTAGAAGTCGTGGTGTTGGTGGAAATGTTACTGCAGGTGTTAGATCTTTATTTGGTGGAGAAATTAAAGAATATGTTAAAATGATGGAAGAAACACGTAATGAAGCATTAGATAGATGTATTGAACACACTAAAGACTTAGGTGGAAATGCAATTATTTCATTAAGATTCGATTCTGACAGTATTTCTCAAGATATGCAAGAAGTATTAGCATATGGTACTGCAGTTGTAGTAGAAAAAGAATAAATTTAAAATAGAATCATGTTAAGGTGAAAAATTATGGTTTCAATTGATGAGTTTCCAATTTCTTCTGCTAATTACCTTCCGGGTTTTAAAGTTGTTGAATCTAAAGGTTTTGTTTATGGTTTAACTGTTAGAAGTCGTGGTGTTGGTGGAAATCTTACTGCGGGTGTTAGATCTTTATTTGGTGGAGAAATTAAAGAATATGTGAAAATGTTACAAGATTCACGTGAAGAAGCATTAAATTTATGCATAGAACATGCACAACAATTAGATGCAAATGCTATAATCTCACTAAGATATGATTCTAACAGTATTTTTCAATATATGCAAGAAGTATTAGCATATGGTACTGCAGTAATAATAGAAGAAGAATAATGAGTAGGTGTTAACTATTTTCAATGAAAAATTAAAATTCAAAGATAAAGAAATTTCAAAAACAATTCTTGGAACAGCCACATTCACAGGAGAAACATATTTCGGACATAGATCTCGTTTATATGAATTAGATTTAGAAACTCAACCAGAAAATATAGCTAAAATAATCCAAAAAGCTTATGATTTAGGTGTAAGATCTATAAACTTAGTTAATCATGAAAATTTATTAAAAGCTTATGATATGGCATGTGAAAATGGTGTTGAAATGGATGTCATTGCAACAATCGGTAAATCTAATGTGAATTATTTAATGCCTGATTATGAAAAAGCAAAAGAAGTAGATTGGTTAAGTGATATTCATAAATTAAGTAAATACAATCCAAGTATAATGCTAATAGATGAATTTTTAGTTAACAGTTATGACTGGAAATACCTTGAAAATATGTTAAATCAAATAAATAAATTAAACATTTTCAGTGGACTAATAACTTTTTCACCATTTGAAACAACAAAAAAATTATTAGATTCTCCAATAAGAAATGATTTTGATTTTTATATGATACCAGTTAATAAATATGGTTATACTATGGATAGTGAATCTTTCTTAAAAGATGATCAAATCAAGTTAACAAAACTATTAAAAGAATTAGATAAAAAAATAATAATTCAAAAAGCATTAGCAGTAGGTATACTACAACCTAAAGAAGCATTTGAATTCATTAAAAAATTAGAATTCGCTGACATGATAACAGTTGGAATAGCTAGTATAAAAGAAGCAGAATCAACATTTAATACTTTAAATAATTTATAATATATTATTTTTTTTTTTAATTATCTCTTCTTTCTTTAACTATTTTTAAAAATTCAGCAGAATCTCCAACTTCTTTCATTTCCCAAGATTTAACTACAGGTATACCATCTAGTGATTCACCAATTTTCTTATTATTCACTATGAAAAAAGAGTCAGATAATGTAATTAAAGATAAATCTTTTAAAGTTATTGCCATTTTTTTAAGTGTTTTTGAATTCCGATTATTCTCTAAATTAGTAATTAAGGGGTTATTTGGATTAATTTTAGGATTATTTAATTTAGCTAAAGCATCAAAAGGACTTTTTTCTGTTGAAACTATTCCAAAACCTAATTTAGCTAAATCTTTCACACGATTATCATTAGTAGATAAGTCAGCTTTTAATTTTATCTCTTCATCATTTTTATATGGTTTGAATAAGTCAATATCTAATGTTATTTTTGTGTTTAAAATATCTTCTAAAGCCATTGCTGTTTCAGTATTCGCTCTAACTTTACCATTCTCATATTTATACATTGTAGCACGTGAAACATGAGCTAAATCAGCTAAATCTTTTAGGGATAAAGAATATTCTTCACGATATTCTTTTAAAACATTTCCATTAATTTGAACATAATACCCTCCACGATCTGCTAAAATTTCAGGGTATTCATCATACATAATCATATTTTTAAGAGTTTGAACACCTATTGTAGGAATACCATGTCTTTCATAAACAACATCTTCTTCAAGAAGATGATTTTTACTTTTTAAACCAACAAGTATAGGTGAAGCTAAAAAAGAATTAGATAATCCTCTAATTTCTTCAACATGCGCTTCATTAACACTATCAACATTTATAAGGATTTTTAACATTAATAATAATGCTTTTTTACGAGCAATCATATCAAAACAACTATGTTCATAAATATGAGATGTTTCAAATCCTTCATTAATTAATAGTTGATGTATCCCTTGTATCAATTGAGCCCTATTATTCATAGATAATTACCTCAGTATAAAATCTTAAATAATTTTTTTATCCAGTTTAAACTAATTAATATATTTAAATAAGAAAATATTAATTATTATAATATATTATATATTTTGGAAACTATATAATAATTATTATAAATTATTTTTTCTTGTAGGTGATTTTTATAAAATTTCTTCATATAGGTATAGATGATACTGACTCTCCAAATGGAATGTGCACAACTTATTTAGGTGCTAAAATAATCGACGAATTAAAAGAAAACAAAATTGAAATAGAAGGTTTTCCAAGATTAATTAGATTAAATCCATTTGCCCGATTTAAAACTAGAGGAAATGGTGCAATACACTTCAAAATTCCATATGAAGGTACAGATATTAATTTTGTTAAAGAATTAATTTTAAAAACTGTTTCAGATTTAGCAATGTTTGATTGTGACAACACTAATCCTGGTGTTGTATTTTACAGTGGTGAAATAACTCCTGAAATGATTGATTACTCTTATAAAGCTATTCATTCAGTTATTACAATTAAGGAAGCTGAAAATTTTGCTAAAAAAATTGGTGCAGATATTTATAAATTTAAAAAAGGAAGAGGAATAATTGGATCTCTTGCTGCAATAGGATGTCCATTGAAAGATTATACCTATGAATTATTAGCTTACAGGGTACCTGAAAATTATGGTACTAAACGTGCAATTGATTATGATTCAGTGATTGAAATGGATAAAAAAACTTTTCCTGATACTTTTGAAAATTATGATAAAGCTGAAGATTATATTGCCATTGAACCAAAAACTCCATGTCCTGTAATGTATGGAATTCGTAGTAACTCTCCAGATACATTATTATTAGCGAAAAAGATTGTTAAATTAAATGAACCTATTGAAAGGTTTAGAATTTATTTAACCAATCAACATACAGACATGCATGTTGAAAAAGCGAAAAAAATTGAGGACATGAAACAATATAGTTGTTATATTATTCAAGGTAAAGTTAAAAATAAACCTAAAATAATTGAAGGCGGCCATATGTTTTTCAATTTATATGATGAATCTGGAGAAATAGCATGTGGGGCATATGAGCCAACAAAAGATTTTCGTAAGGTTGTTAAAAAATTATTGCCTGAAGACATAGTTAAACTTTATGGTGGAATAGGGGAGCACGGAACATTCAATATAGAGAAATTTCAAGTAATTAAATTAATAGATGTTGAATATAAAAACCCAAAATGTAAATGTGGAAAAAGAATGACTTCTGCAGGTAAAAATAAAGGTTTTAAATGTAAAAAATGTGGAAATAAGATTAGTTCAAATCAAAAAATCCCCGAAACAATTTCACGTTCCCTTGTTGAAGGTAAATTCTATGAAACACCTATTTCTGCACGAAGACACTTAGCTAAACCAATTGTTAGAATGAATTTATAATTATTGAAAAAATTAAATACTATTAATTTATAAATTTGAAGTTAATAAAGAATAATTAATTATAATTTTAAAACTGTAAGATAATATTTTGAACTTCAATAATAAAATGTTTATAATTTTTTCTTACCTTGGAAGTGAGAGTTATATCTGCTAAAAAAGATCAACCACATGAACATGCATTTCGTGAAAAAACGGATAAACAAATTAAAAAGCCTTGGCGGGAATATAAACTTCATATAACCGTTTTAATTATATCTATTATTTCCATGTCTATTGGAGTTCAAAAGATTTACTTATCAAAAACAGTAAGTATTGTATTAATGCCTTTACTTTATGCAATGATAATTGGTTTAATTCTATATTTAGCTAAACCTATAAAATTCGTTGGTAAAAAGCAATCTAAAATGGCTGAAGGTGCTATGTTAGTTTTTATAGGTCCTTTACTTGCTAAACTTGCTGTTGCTAGTGGTCAATCTTTATATGTTTTAGCTCAAGTAGGCCCTGCACTTATTTTACAAGAATTAGGTAATTTAGGAACAATTTTCTTTGCATTACCTATCGCATTGCTATTAGGATTTAAACGTGAATCAATTGGTATGACAAGTTCAATTTGTCGTGAACCTAATTTAGGGATTATTATAGATAAATATGGATTTAAATCTCCTGAAGCAAAAGGAGTTTTAGCAGTTTTTGTTATAGGGACTATGATAGGTACAATTTATATTAGTTTTTTAGCAAGTGTTTGTGCATCTGTTTTACCATTACATCCTTATGCTTTTGCAATGGCAAGTGGTATTGGAAGTGCGAGTATGAATGCGGCAGCAATTTCTCCACTTGTTTATATGTATCCTAATATGGCCAATACATTATTAGCATTTGCAGGTTTCAGTAATTTATTATCTTTTTGTTTTGGAATATATGCAAGTATATTTTTAGGAATTCCTTTAACAGAATATTTATACAAACATTTAGAACCTATAATTGGAAGAAATGTGCCAGATGTTTTATCTTCAATATCATTATCTTCTAAAGATACTCCAAATACTGAATCTTCTGAAGAAAAATCTATAGGGGATGATTAAAAATGTCATTTGATCCAGATCCAAAAGTTATAACTTTTAAAAGAGTATTATATTGGATTTTATTATTATTGATATTTTCAATCATTACTGTAATAGCAAATTATGTAGGTTATAAACATCCAATGAGTGAAGCACTTATGGGAATGTTTATTTTATCAGGTATTACATTAGTTGGGCTTTTAATGGAGAGACTCTTACCATATCAAATTTCAAACATTATTTATATAAGTATTATAGGATGTATACTTGCATTACCATTTGTACCAACATCTGGATTTGTAACTTACTATGTTTCTAAAGTTGATTTAATCTCAATTGTTACAGTATTCCTCGCATATGTAGGTATTGGAATCGGTAGAGATTGGAAAGACTTTAAACGTATTGGATGGAGAGGAGTTATTGTAACAATATTCGTAATTTCAGGGACTTATATATGTTCTGCAACCGTAGCTCAAATAGTATTAATCTTAACTGGTGCAATTTAAAATATTTTTCTTATAAATTAATTTTTTACACTTTTTTTTTATTTAAATAAATTAAATGAGAATTTAATAATGATTGTTGAAAAAATTTCAGATTTTATTTTAGAAACAAATTATGAAAACATATCTAAAAAGGATATTGAATTAATTAAGTTATGTTTTTTAGATTATTTAGCTGTAACAATTAAAGGTATTAATCAAACTCCTACTAAATATCTTATAAAAACTTTAAATGAATTAAATTATCCATTTTCTAATTCTAAACAATTTCAAGATTCTTGTAAAGTCATAGGGTATGATAATTCTTATTTTAATACATTAAATGCAGGTTTTATTAATGGAGTTTCAGCCCATGTTTTAGAATTAGATGATGGTCATAGACTTGCACAATTACATCCTGGAGCAGTAGTATTTTCAACAGCTTTAGCAGTTTCACAATCAACTGATTCAAGTTCAAAAGAATTTTTGGGATCTGTTATAATAGGTTATGAAATATCAATAACTTTAGGAAAATTAGTAAATCCTAATCATAGGAATCAAGGATTTCATTCTACTGGAACAATAGGGGCTATAGCTGCAGGTGCAACAGCATCTAAATTACTGAAATTAAATAAATTTCAAATCATCTCTGCTTTAGGACTTTCAGGAACACAATCTTCAGGACTTTTAGAATCAGATCATCAAGGAAGTATGGGAAAAGTTTTACATGTAGGTAAAGCCGTTACAAATGGTATTTTAGCAGCTTACCTTGCAAAAAATGGTTTCACTGGTACAGAATCAATAATTGACGGGGATGAAGGATTTATTCGTGCTATGTCAACTAAAACTGTAATAAATCATGATTTATTAAATGATTATATAAATGAAAACTTAAAAAAATCCCATATAAATGAAGTTTATCATAAAAAATATCCATTCTGTAGACATATTCACTCTACAATAGATTCTATATTTAAATTAAAGAATCAATTAAATCACGATAAAATAAACATAAATCAAATAGATAAAGTTATAGTTAATACATATAAAATAGCAGCAGAACATAACAATTATAATCCTCTTAATAAACAAGATTTAAAACAATCATTACCCTTTGCAGTAGCAATAGCCTTAATTTATGGCAATGTAAATATAGATCTAATTGATTCTTTAATTAAAAAAGACTTATTAACTCCAAATGAAAGTGAAAACCTTGAAGAAATTAATAATATAAAAAATTTATTAAATAAAATAATAATTATAAATAATGAAAATTTAACTAATTTGTTTCCAGAAAAGAGACCTGCAAATGTAAAAATTGTAGTAAATACAAAACTTAATAATAAAATATTTGAAGATGAAACTTATTTTCCATTAGGAGAAGCTGAAAATCCTTTAACTAAAATGGATATTTTAAAAAAATTTAAGATATTAAATCCTAATTATGATATGGAAAAACTTAAAATCATTGAAAATATGGAAGATTATAAACTTAATGAATTATTAAAAATTATTTAAAAGGTATATAGCTTATGAAAGAAACTAGAATATCACTTGAAAAATTAGGAATCCATGAAGCCACAACTGAATATGTGTCAAATAAAAGATTTAATGATAAAGGACAATACCGTTTAGAAGTTCCAGGAATTCAAACTCCAAATGCATTAAGTTCCCTCATTAATGCTTGTGAAGATGAAAATATAATAATCCACAGAGCCACACAAACTAAAGGAATCATGTTTTTAAGAGATTCTGAAATAAACGAAATGGTGGAATTAGCAAAAAGTGCTCAAATTGAACTATTTTTAAGTGTAGGTCCTAGAGCAACTTATGATACTAGTGCAACAGTCCAAACATCAGAAGGAAAACGTATAGGGTATCGTCTTAGAGGATTCGATAACCTCGTATACGCTATTGAAGATGTTAAAAGAGCAACAAATTTAGGTGTTAGAGGAATACTCCTATATGATGAAGGTTTACTTTATGCATTATCCCAAATGAGAGGAAATGAGGAAATACCTAAAGATACTCATTTCAAATTATCTGCACATGCAGGATGCAGTAATCCTGCATCAGCTAAACTATTTGAAAAAATAGGATTAAATTCATTAAATCCAGTTAGAGATTTACAAATACCAATGCTTGCAAGTATGCGAAAAACAATTAATATTCCTATAGATATCCATACAGAAAACCCTAAATCAACTGGAGGATTCATAAGACATTATGAAGTTCCAGACATGATTAAAGTAGCAAGTCCAATATATTTAAAAACCGGAGGATCAATCGCTAAAACTCATAACTGGGACACTACAAATACTGAGGCTAAATTAAGAATAAAACAAGTTGGATTAGTACAAGATGTTATAGACAGATATTATCCAGAAGCAAAAATGTCTCCAAAATCTTCTAAAGATTTAGCAATACCATTATAACAAAATTCACTTAAAAGGAAAAAAAATATTTATGGATTTAACTAAAGAAGTATCAAAAGCGGTAATACAAGCAAGTACAACATATCCTAAAAATCGTTTAACAGCTTTTAAAAAAGCTATAAAAAACGAAACTAATGACAATGCAAAATGGGCTTTAAAAATCATGATGAAAAATGAGGAAATCGCTAAAAATAAAAAATTACCTATGTGTGATGACACAGGTATTCCTCATATTTTCATAGAGCAAGGAAAAAATTCTCCCATATCTATTGAAATTTTAAATGAAATCCAATTAGGTATTGCTGAAGGTTTAAAAAAATTACCAGGAAGACCAATGGCAGTTAAAGGTCAAGATATAGAAAGAATTGAACAATCTCAAGGATTATATGATTCACCTTCAATGGTTAAACCTGCACCAATATTATTAGATAAATCTTATAATGAAAACACAAAAATACATATCTTACTCCTAGGTGGAGGTCCAGAAATAAGAGCAAAAACTTATAGAGTTTTCCATAAACATTCATATGAAGAAGTATTAAATTTTGCAATTGGCTGGTTAAAATCATCTCTTCCAATGTTAGGTTGCACACCGTCTATTCCCTGTATCGGTATAGGCCGTACACATTTTGAAGCATCTTCCTTAATGATTAAATCAATGATTTATGGAGATTTATCTAATCAATCAAATTTAGAACAATTAATATCAAATGAGATAAATAAAACTAATATTGGCCCAATGGGTTTAGGTGGAGACACTACAGTTTTAGGTTCTTTTATTCAAATTGGGAATCAAAGAGCAAGTGGTGTTAGAATCGTTTCTATTAGACCTTCCTGTTTTGTTGAACCTAGAGTTGCTACAATTACATTGTAAAAATAAAATACTAATCTAATTAATTAAAATTTATAAGGAAAAAAATCATGGAACCTGAGAAACCAATATTAAAAAAAGGATTCAAAATACCTGAACATAATTTAAGAACATCAATAACTAAAGTAGAACCTGATAAAATAATAACTAGAGGATATTCTCAAGATGATTTAATAGGTAATTTAAGTTTTTCTGATATGATATTTTTACTATTAAAAGGAGAATTACCTAATGAAAAACAATCTAAAATATTTTCACATGTATTAGTAAGTTTTTCAGATCATGGAGTTACTCCACCAAGTACACAAGCAACAAGAATAATTGCATCATCAGGATCACCAATTAATAATTCTGTTGCAGGGGGCCTGTTAAGTTTTGGAAAAAATCATGCAGGGGCGATAGAAAAATCAATGAAACTCTTTCAGGATAGTATTAAAAGTTTAAACCTTGAAAATCATAAAGCTGAAGATGAAAACAAATTAATATCTAAATTAGCAATAAAAATAGTGAATAATTATTCTAAACAAAATTTCAAGATTCCAGGTTTTGGTCATAGATACCATCATAAAGATCCAAGGGCAGTTAAACTTTTATCATTAGCTATTAATGAAGGAGTTATAGGTCCACATACCAAGTTAGCATTAGTTATTGAAAGTTTATTATATGAAAAAAAAGGTATAAAAATGAATGTTGATGGTGCTAATGCAGGAATACTTTCTGATTTAGGATTTGATAGTAGATTAGGTTTAGGAATATTCATGATAAGTAGAGTGCCAGGTTTAGTTGCTCATAGTTATGAAGAAATGACAGAAGAAGAAGAATTTCGTAGATTCTGTGATTTAGAAGATATAACCTATGAAGGTCAAGATTTTACTTCATTTGATTAAAAAAAAATAAGGTGATTTTTATGGATTTTTTTGAAACAATAAATAAAAGATATAGTGTTCGAGGATTTAAAGATAAGAAAGTTGAAAAGGAAAAATTAAATCAAATTTTAGAAGCAGGTAGACGTGCCCCAACAGGGGTAAATTATCAACCTATTAAAATTTTTGTCATAGATACTGAAAAAAATAAAGAATTATTAAAAGAAATATACCCTCAACCTTGGTTTTTTGAAGCACCATTAGTTATATGTGTTGCTGCATCACATAAAGAAGCATGGACTAGACCATGGGATGGTAAAAACATAGCTGAGATAGATGCAAGTATAGTTATGGATCATATGATATTAGCAGCTACTGCATTAGGTTTAGGGACTTGTTATATTGCTGCATTTAAACCATATGCTGCATTAAAGTTATTTGATTACGATGAAACTTTAGAACCAATTTTATTCACACCTTTAGGTTATCCCAATGCAGAACCTAGTGAACGAAATAATGTTAGAAAAAATTTAACTGATTTAGTTATTTATAAATAAAATAAACTTTTTTTTACACTAAAAACTTATAATTACTTTAAATTTTTCATTTTTTTAAAAATTTATTTCATAAAGCTTTTAAAACATGATAAATATATATTCATTCATCTAAATTTTTAATAAAAATTTTATCATTTTTTTTAAAAACTAATGATTTACAAAATTTTTCTTAACAATTAAATGGGGTTTTATAAAAATGGTTAAAAATAAAATTTTGATTGTGGAAGATGAAAAAATAACAGCAATGGATTTAAAGTTTAAATTAGAAGATTTAAATTATGAAATTTGTGGTATGGCTGTAAATGGTGTTGATGCTATAAACTTAGCAAATAAAGAAAAACCAGATTTAGTATTAATGGACATAACTCTTAAAGGAGAAATGAATGGTATTAATGCGGCTAAGTCAATTTTAAATGAAAATATCCCTTTAATATTTTTAACTTCTCATACTGATGAAGATACTTTTAAAGAAGCTAACCAAGTACCTTCCTATGGTTTTTTAAACAAACCTTTTGACATGTTAAAACTAGAAAGAACTATCAAATTGGCTTTAAACAGATCAAAAATAGAATTGGATAAACTTCAAATGTCTAAAGGTGAAACTTCTATTTTAGCCACTCAAAATCCTAAATTACATGAACAAGCTGTAATAGAATTTGAAGCAGGGAAAAAATATAAAAATGAATTTTTAACAAAAAGAAAAGCAAATAATACTTTCACAGTTTTAATAATTGAAGATGAATCTATAACTGCTTTAGATTTAAAAGCTAAAATTGAAGATTTTGGATATAATGTACTTGGAATTGAAGACAATGGTGAAAAAGCTATTGAATTAGCTAAAGATAAAAAACCAGATTTAATTTTAATGGATATATCTTTAAAAGGTTCAATTTCTGGTATTGATGTATCTAAGCAAATTTCTCATTTGAATATTCCTATAGTTTATTTAACTGGTAGTTCTAATGATGAGAATATTAAAAATGCTTTAGAAACAGCACCTTATGGTTTTATTAGTAAACCGATTTTTGATTTAGAATTAGAACAAATTTTAGAGTTAACTTTAATTAAACATACAGATGATTTTGAAAAAATCTTTGGAACCGAAATTTCACAGACTCCGGATTCACAATCAACTAACAAGTCAAAAAAAGAACCTAAATTTAAATCTTTAATTCGAGGAATATTGAAAAAATAATTTCTCATCTTTCATATTTTTCATTAGATATACTATTTTAATAAAAAAATTTTTGTAGTTAACTAATATGATGCCTAAATTTATTTTTGCAAAAAATCAGAATGAAATGTATAAAACTGCTGATTTATTAGAAGAAAAAAAATACAAAGTAAAATCTGAGGATAAAAATTATATTCTCCTTAGAAAAAATGCTTATGGAAATATTCTTATTCATATTGCAATTATTCTAATTGCACTATTCTATTTTAATTATATAATAATAATTACAATTTTATACTTTTTATATAATTTTTATAAAAATTCAGTTGTGATTTTAATAACAACAGAATCTAAAGATGAAGATGGAAACCCACTAGATTTTATTAAATTAGAAGATTTAGAAGATTTTTATTCAGGTCCTGGAAATCAAGATAGAGATATGATTGAAGATTTTAAAAATGTTATTAAAAAAAGTAGAAAGAAATAAACTTTTTTTTATTTTTTCAAATATCTATATATACTAAAAAATTTTAATAGTATAGTAATAATTTGATGATTAAAAATTTTTAAATAGAAAGTTTTTTTCAAAAAATTATTTTTAAAAAATAATAATTTTAATTTATGATATTCTTTTTTGGAGAATTATGATATGAATTTAAGTAAAAACGAATTATTTGGAATAATCTTTTTCTTTGTTTTAGTTTCTTGGGCGATAGTACCATTTTTTATGTCAAGTTCATTCACATCATCTGATATTGGTTTTTCTGTGATTTTAATTGTCATAGGTTTAACTTATATGTTATCTGCTTTTGTTCCTCAATGGAATAAATCTGCAATAATGTCAGATGGGGTTGTTTTTGTTTTAACTTCACTTGTTCTATTTTCAGGATCTGATCGATTAATTTTCTTCATTTTTGGAGCAATTTTAATCTTTTTAGCATTTTTAGCTTATGGTAAAAGATTACCTCCTAAATTGTTGAAATATTTTTATAGGGAACGATCTAAAAAATAATGTCTTAAGAAAAATTTAATTTAATATTTTTTTTTAAGACAAAAAAAACTTGTTTTTATGAATTTTAAAAAAATTAAATTAATTATTTTTTATTATAATATCTTTATATTATTGGTTTGCAATTTTTTATTAAAAAATAGGATTATTTTAAATAATTTTTGGTTTTTGAAACTAATTTTAGAATCAAATAGTAAAAGATATATATTAATCTAAATAGAAATTATTAATACCATGGTGATTTATTATGGCAGGGATATCAGAATCTATTACACAAATTAAAAAAGCTGAAACTGATGCTGATACCTTAGTTGAAGATTCTAAATTAGAATCTTCCAATATTATCGAAGAATCAAAAGCGAAAGCTAGTGAATTTATCGATGCTGCTAAGGCATCCGCTAACGATGAAGCTAAAAATACTGTTTTTGATGCAGAAGAAAATGCAAAAAAAGAGGCAAAATCTATTACTGCACAATCCGAAAAGGACGCTCAAGCTCTTAAATCAAGTGCTATGAGTAATGTGGATGAAGCTGCTTCTTTTGTTGTCAAAAATATATTATAACGTGAGAATAATGTTCAAAACTGTGAGAATGCAAAAGCTTAAAATAATGGCATTGGATGAATATGTTCCAAATGTAGTGAAAAACCTACATGAGGAAGGTATTGTTCAAGTCGAAGATGTTTCTGAAAGCATTCAACAGAATCCAAAGACAGCTGAATTATTAGACCCTTCAAAAGTTACACCTTATACTGGTAAAATTTCTTCACTTCTTATGAAGACTACTAGTATTTCTGAATTATTAGGTGATGCTTTAAGTGTTAATTCTGGAATTAAGGATAAACTTAAAGGTTTTATATCTCCAGAAATTCCAGTTTTACAAGATGTTGAAGATATGGATACTGAAAGTTTTATTAAGTATACAGAATCTATTTTAACTGAAGTGGGACCTTTAACTGATGAAGTTCAAGATAAGTTGGCTAAACTGGATAGTGAAAAAAGTTCGCTTGAATCTAATATTAATGTTGCTAATAAACTTAAATCTGTTGATTTAGACTTAAGTTTATTAGAAGATTCAAAACATACTTCTTCTCTAGTAGGTCGGATGAATGTTGAATCTGTTGAGGAATATAAGAAAGAACTAAGCGAAATTACAGACCAACTCTTAATTGAAGAAGCTCATGATGAGGATGAAGATTATAAAATCCTCATAACCGTAGTTCCTACAAATCTTAGAGATGATGTTTTTATTTTACTTAGAAAATTTGACTTTGAACGATTGGATACAACTGGTTTAGAAGGAAAACCTGATCAGGTTATTGCTAAATCAAATTCTAGAATCCAAGAAATTGAAGTTCAAAAATCCCAAGTTAATTCTAGCTTAAAAGATATAGCTGATAAATGGGATGACAAAATACTTGTTTTAAAAGAACAATTAGAAATTGAAAAAGAAAGAAATGAGATTTACGCATCCTTTGGTAAAACTAAAACTACCAAAGTATTAGAAGCATATGTACCTAAACCTAAAGTAGATAAAGCTATCGAAGTATTAGATAAAACTACTGAAGGTAATTATGTTTATGAATTAGAAGATATACAGGATAGAGATGAAGACGTTCCTATTCTTCAAAAAAATAATTCTTATGCAAAACCTTATGAAACTCTTGTGCAAATGTACGGACCTGTAAAATATAATGCTATTGATCCTACTATTTTTGTTGCAATAACATTTCCATTTTTCTTCGGTTTCTGTTTAACCGATGGTGGATATGGAATAATTGTAACTTTATTAGGATATTTATTATATAAAGGTATGGGAAAGATGAATGAAACTTTTTCCGACTTTGGAAAAATTGTTATGGCTTGTGGTATATGGGCTATAATACTGGGATTAATTACTAATGGATTTATTGGAGATTTCTTTACAAGATTCCTTGGAATAACTATTCCTACAGTAATTCCTATGTTTGATGCTTTTAAACATCCAGCAAATATTCTAATTGTTGCAATTGCTGTTGGTATTCTTTATACTAATATTGGTTTCATTATTGGAGCAATAAACAACCTTAGAAATGGGGATAAAAAAGAAGCATTAGGTTCTCAAATAGTATGGTTTATCTTAGAAATAGGTATAATCTTACTAGCTGCAGGATATATGGTTCCAGCAATTGGTCAAATCGGAATTATAGCTGGTTTAGCATTAGTTGTATTAACCCTAATTTTACTAGTATATGCATCTGGAATATATGGTGTGATGGATGTATTTGGATTTTTAGGAGATGTTTTATCATATGCTCGTCTTTTAGCTCTTTGTTTAGCTACTGGTGGTATTGCTATGACAGTAAATATCTTAGCACAACTTGTGGGAACATCTATTCCATATGTAGGAATAATAATAGCTGTAATTTTATTTATCTTTGGACATATTGCAAATTTTGCATTCCAAGTATTAGGTGCTGGAGTTAATGCATTACGTTTAAACTATGTAGAATTTTTCGGACAATTCTTTGTTAACGGAAAAAACATGTTTGAACCATTTAAAGCAAAAAGAAAATTTACTAAAGTCAAAAGATAATTTTGCTTACAAAAATTAAACTTAAAAATTTTTATAAAATTAAATATTTTTATACAATTACAAAATTTAAATTTCAAATAAATATTATAAACTAATTAAAAGGAGAATAAATTATGGTGGAAATTGTATTAGGTACTGCACTTGCAGCTGTTGGAGCTGGAGTAGCAGTTGGTTTCGCAGGTTTAGGATCAGGTTTAGGTCAAGGTTTCGCAGCATCTGGTGCTGTTGGAGCTGTAGCAGAAGATAATAGTATGTTCGCACGTGGTATCATCTTTTCAGCTTTATGTGAAACCCAAGCTATCTACGGATTCTTAATTGCAATCTTATTAATGGTATTTTCAGGATTACTCGGTGGTGGAGCTGGATTAAGTACTGCTGCAGGTATTGTAGCAATTGGTTCAGGTGCAGCTATTGGATTTGCAGGACTCGGTTCTGGTATGGGTCAAGGTCTTGCAGCAGGTTCATCTGTTGGTGCTGTAGTTGAAGATAATAGTATGTTCGCACGTGGTATTATTTTCTCAGCATTAGAAGAAACCCAAGCTATTTACGGATTCCTTATAGCTATCTTACTTATGGTATTCGGTGGAATATTAGCCTAGGAGGTCAAATATAATGAGCTCTGGGGCAGAAAATATAGTTTCTAACATCATGTCTGAAGCTCAGAATAAAGCTGATGGAAATATTCAAGAAGCACAATCTCAAGCAGACACTATCACCAAATCTGGTGAAAAGAAAGCTGAGGCTGCTAAAAATCAAATATTAGTAAGTGGTAAAAAACAAGCTGATATGAGACATCAACAAATTATATCTGAAGCTAAAATGAATGCAAGAAGATTTGAATTAGAAGCTAAAGAAGAAGTAATCAATGCAGCTTTTGATAAAGCTACAAATGATTTAAAAAACATTGCATCTACAGATAAAGAAGAATATATTAACGCTTTAGTTGAAATGATTAAAGAATCAGCTACTGAAATTGGTGGTGGAGAACTAATAATTCAACTAAAAGAAGAAGATATTCCAAAAATTAAAAGCAATCTAGATGTAATTGCCGCTGAAGTAAAAGCAGTTGTTACAAAAAATAAAAAAGATCAATTAAACCTTAAAAGTATGGCAAAAACTGTTTCTGCAAGTACAGGAACAGAAACCAAATTTGTCATAGGTGAACCTATAAACACTATCGGTGGAGTAATAGTTAAAACCAAAAATGGTGAAATTGAAGTAAATAATACTATAGAATCTAGAATGCTAAGAAACAAAAAAGAATTACGTTCTGAAGTTGCTAAAATATTATTTAAATAGGAGGATGAATTATGGCTGGTGAAATAACTTCAATTGTATCACAATTAGGTCTTACTCCTGAAGTATTCCTAATATTAGTTATCTTTACATTTGTGGTAATAGCTGCAATCGTAGTTGTTGTTGTAACCGTACCGATCTTAAAAATCTACCCATATCTTAATCCTATTTCTAGAGTAAGAGCACGTAAAGGAAGATTATTAACAGAAAAACAAATTTCTGAGCTCGTTGAAACTTCAGACATTTCTGAAGTAGAAAACTATTTAAGTGGAATTCCAGATTACAGTGATATCGCTGAAGGAGAATCAGTTGAAAAAACTTTAGATACTAAAATGGGTGAAACTTATGATGTTGTTGCTAGATTAGTACCAAAAGATATTGCACCTGCATTTAAAGTATTTTCAAAGAAATCTGATATTAGTAATATTAAAAGTTTACTTGCTGCAAAAGCAGTTGGTCTTAACCAAGACGAAACTTCTAATTTATTAATACCTACTGGAAAATTATACGAAGATATTGAAAGATTAACTGATGTTAATTCTGTTAATGATGTTGTTGCAGGTTTAGATAATAC
This sequence comes from Methanobrevibacter acididurans, assembly GCF_046197875.1. NCBI lineage: Archaea > Methanobacteriati > Methanobacteriota > Methanobacteria > Methanobacteriales > Methanobacteriaceae > Methanobrevibacter > Methanobrevibacter acididurans. The sequence goes on from NZ_CP166991.1 coordinate 390,655, forward strand.
TGAATACGCAAATGTTTTATCTGAAGCTTTACCAATCTATGAAGAAAAGAAAGTTTTACTTCCTTTAGATTCTGCTTTAGATAAGTATTACTTACAATCCTTATTAAAAGCAAGAGTAGTACCTTCAGAAGCAAACACTGAAATATTATATTCTTATCTTGGAAATCAAGTAGATGTAGCTAACATTAACTTAATAATACGTGCTAAAGCAGATAAATTAGATTATGATGAATTAGAACCATACATTTTTAATAATGGTTACCAATTAAGAGAATGGAAACTTAAAGACTTAATGGAATCTGAAGATATACTTGGAGTAATCTCAAGTTTAGATGGAACAAAATATGCTGAAGTTTTAAATGCTGTAGTTCCACAGTATAATGAAACAGGTTCAATTGATGTCTTTGAAAAAGCTTTAAATAAATTTTTATCTGAAGCTGCTCACACATACTCTATGAAAAAACCATTAGGTATTGGTCCAATAATAGGTTTCTTAACTTTAAAAGAACAAGAAATACATAATCTTAAAGTAATTGCTAGAGCTAAAAGAGAAAAAGAATTCCCTACATCTCAATTACGGGAGATGTTAGTATGAGTGAAATAGCTATTATAGGTGATTTAGATACTGTCACCGGTTTTAAACTTGGTGGAGTAAAAAAAGGTAAAGTTGTTAAAACAGATGAAGAAGCAATAACCGCTTTTGATTCATGTATAAATGAGCAAGTTTCAATTATTTTAATAACAGAAAAGATTGCAAGCAACATTAGAAAACATATTAATAGAACTATAGGTAATGAAGTTTTACCTATGATTATTGAGATACCTGATAAATCTGGTTCAGAAGCAACTGAAAACGAACAAATGACAGACCTTATTAAAAGAGTTATCGGGGTAGAGATGGTTAAATGATTATTGAAGGAAATATTATTAAAGTTGCAGGGCCTGTTATTCTAGCTGATGGAATGAGAGGAACTCAAATGCACGAAATGGTTAAAGTGGGTGACGATAAACTCATTGGTGAAATCATTGAATTAGAAGGTGACACCGCAACCATTCAAGTATATGAAGAAACAGCAGGTATTAAACCTGGTGAAAAAATTGAAAGTACCGGAGGTCCATTATCTGTAGAACTCGCACCTGGTATAATGGGTTCAATTTATGATGGAATTCAAAGACCTTTAGATGAAATCAAAAAATTAACTGGAGATTACATTGCAAGAGGTATAGATGTTCCTTCCGTAGATAAAGAAAAGAAATGGGATTTTAAACCTTTAGTAAAAGTAGGAGACAAAGTAATAACAGGAGATCCATTAGGTGAAGTTCAAGAAACTAGTGCTGTTCTTCATAAAATATTATTACCTCCAACTATTGAATCTGGAGTAGTTAAATCTATTCAATCAGGCGAACACACTGTAGAAGAAATTATTGCAGAAATTGAAAAAGATGATGGTACCATTGCAGAAGTTGCAATGTTACAAAAATGGCCTGTAAGAAAAGGACGTCCTTATAAAGAAAAATTAGATCCAGATATACCATTAGTAACTGGTCAAAGATCACAAGATACTTTCTTCCCAGTTGCAAAAGGCGGTACAGCTGCAATCCCAGGTCCTTTCGGATCAGGTAAAACTGTAACACAACAACAATTAGCTAAATGGGCTAATGCAGATATAGTTGTATATATTGGATGCGGTGAACGTGGTAACGAAATGACAGAAGTACTTACTGAATTCCCTTTCCTTGACGATCCAAAAACAGGTAATCCTCTAATGGATAGAACTATTCTTATTGCTAATACTTCTAATATGCCAGTAGCTGCTCGTGAAGCATGTGTATACACAGGTATTACTATTGCAGAATACTTCAGAGATCAAGGTTACGATGTAGCACTTATGGCAGATTCAACTTCCAGATGGGCTGAAGCAATGAGAGAAATCTCAGGAAGACTAGAAGAAATGCCTGGTGAAGAAGGTTACCCAGCATACTTAGCATCAAGATTAGCACAATTCTATGAAAGAGCAGGAAGAATTCATACTTTAGGATCTACTGAATTAGAATCTTCTATTAGTGTTGTTGGAGCAGTATCCCCTCCAGGAGGAGATTTATCTGAACCTGTTACTCAAAACACATTACGTATATGTAAAGTATTTTGGGCATTAGATGCATCATTAGCAGATAAACGTCACTTCCCTTCAATTAATTGGTTAACTAGTTACTCATTATATGTTGACGATATTGAAGGCTGGTGGTCTAATGAAGTAGGAAATGATTGGAGACCAAATCGTGATAAAGCAATGGCTTTATTACAAAGAGAATCCGAACTTGAAGAAATTGTTCAATTAGTTGGTCCAGATGCTTTACCTGATTTAGATAGAGTAACCTTAGAAACTACTCGTATGTTAAGAGAAGATTTCTTAGGACAAAATGCTTTTGATGATGTCGATACATACTGTCCTCCTCAAAAACAACATGATATGCTTAAAATAATATTATTATTCCAAGATGAAGCATCCGCAGCTGTTAAAAAAGGAGCAGACATAAAAGATATTGTTGCATTAACTGTAAAAGACCAAATTGCAAGAATGAAATATGTTCCTTCTGAAGAATTCGCAGCTAAAGCTAAAGAAATTGAAGCTGAAGTAGTTAAAGAATGTAGTGAGGTGTAAACAAATGAATACTGATATTAAAACAAGAGAATACACCACAGTTACAGAAGTTACCGGTCCTTTAATGGTCGTTGATGGAGTTGAAGGTGTAGGTTACAACGAAATTGTAGAAATTGAAACTCCTAACGGAGAACACAGACAAGGACAAGTTTTAGAAGTAAAACAAGATGTTGCAGTTATTCAAGTATTTGAAGGTACAAGTGATTTAAACACTAAAAACACTAAAACTAGATTTACTGGTGAAACAGCAAAAATCGGTGTATCCAAAGAAATGATGGGACGTATCTTTAATGGTACTGGTAAACCTATTGATGGTGGTCCTGAAATAATTCCTGAAAAAGAATTAGATATTAATGGAGCACCAATGAATCCAGCATCTCGTGAATTCCCAGAAGAATTTATTCAAACTGGTATATCAACTATTGATGGAATGAATACTTTAGTAAGAGGACAAAAATTACCAATCTTTTCAGGATCTGGTTTACCTCATAATGATTTAGCAGCACAAATTGCTAGACAAGCTAGAGTATTAGGTGGAGAATCTGAATTTGCAGTAATATTTGCTGCAATGGGTATTACTCACGAAGAAGCAAATTTCTTTATGCGAGATTTTGAAAGAACTGGAGCATTAGAAAAAGTAACAGTTTTCATGAACCTTGCAGATGACCCTGCTATTGAAAGAATTTTAACTCCAAAAATGGCTTTAACAACTGCTGAATATTTAGCTTTTGAAAAGGATATGCAAGTATTAGTTATATTAACTGATATTACAAATTACTGTGAAGCATTAAGAGAAATTTCTGCAGCAAGAGATGAAGTACCTGGAAGACGTGGATATCCTGGATACATGTATACTGATTTAGCTGGTATGTATGAACGTGCAGGCCGTATACAAGGAAAAGAAGGATCAATCACTCAAATGCCTATTCTTGTAATGCCTCAAGATGATATTACTCACCCTATTCCGGATTTAACTGGATATATTACAGAAGGACAAATTGTACTTAATCGTAATCTTCACAGAAAAGGTATTTACCCTCCTGTAGATCCATTACCATCCTTATCTCGTTTAATGGGTGGGGGTATTGGAGAAGGAAAAACTCGTCCAGACCACAGTGGTGTATCTGACCAACTTTATTCTGCTTATGCAGAAGGTCGTGAATTAAGAGATTTAGTTGCTGTAGTAGGTGAAGAAGCTCTTACAGAAAGAGATCGTAAATTTTTAGAATTTGCTGATAATTTCGAAAACCAATTTATTACACAAGCTAAAGATGAAGATAGAAGTATTGAAGAAACCTTAGATCTTGGTTGGAAACTTTTAAGTATCTTACCTAAAAATGAACTCAAAAGAGTTAAAGATGAATTCATTGATCAATATCTTCCAAAGGCTGAAGAATAAGATAAAACTATATGATATTAATTTTCAATTAATATCTAATATCTTTATTTAGGAGGATAAAATGGCAGAAGAAATAATAAGCGGGATAAATCCAACTCGAATGGAGTTACTTGCCCTCAAAGATAGAGAACAACTTGCAGTTAAAGGTCACAGTTTACTTAAAGAAAAACGTGATGCTTTAATTAAAGAGTTTTTCGATATTTTAGATAAAGTTCAAGGAGCTCGAGATGAATTGAATGAAGAACTCGCAGAAGCTTATGAAGATTTAACTGCAGCTCAAATCCAAATGGGTGATTTAGCTGTTCAAAAAGCAGCTCTTTCTGTTACTGAATCTATGGATGTTGATATTAAATCTAGGAATATTATGGGTGTTTCCGTACCTGTAATTGATATGAAAGCACAAAATAGAACTATTCTAGATCGTGGTTATGGATTCAATGATACATCTATTAGGTTAGATGAAGCAGCTAAGAAATTCGAGCATTGTTTAAAATTATCCATTCAACTTGGAGAAATTGAAAAAACAATTTATTTATTAGCAGCTGAAATTGAAGCAACTAAACGTCGGGTAAATGCTCTTGAACATATTATGGTTCCAAGATTACAAGCAACTATCAAATCCATTGATATGAGATTACAAGAAATGGAAAGAGAAAACTTCGTTAGACTTAAAATGATTCGTGCTACAATAGAAAAGAGTCAAGAAAGTGGAATTGAAGATGCTAAGAATTCTCGTCAAGATTATGAAGCTAAAGAATTAGCTGAAGCTGAAAAATTAGCTAAAAAAGAATCTACTATTGGTAAAGTTAAGGAAGCTGTAAAAAGCAAAATTCCTTCTAAAACTAAAAAGGATTCAGAAAAAACAGAAGAATCTACTTCCAAAGTAAAAGCGGAAGTTGAAAAACCTGTTAAAAAATCTTCTAAGAATAACGATGAAAAATCTGTGGATGAAGAAAAACCAAAGAAAAAATTTAAAATGAAATCATTTAAAATTAGATAATTAAAATTTTATTATTTAGTTTTAATATTTTTATTAATTTTTTTCTAAAAATAAAACACGGAGTCTGAAATTTTATTATTAAATATAAAATTTTTTAATGACTCTTTTTATAATTTTTTTCATGCTTAAAATTATATATTAGTTTTTTTAATATTATATTACTAAAAAATTTTCAAATTTTTGTAAGTGCTTAATTTTTAGAAGTGTGGATTTATGCAAAGAAACCCTATAGATCAATTTATGAAAGATCCAGATCATGTTGCTAAAGTGTTTATAATAATTCAAATTGTTCAAATTGCTACTACTGCAATTTTAGTTATAGGAACAATTCTTTTTATATTATATTTAGCAGGTGTTATTCATTTTTAAATATTTTTAATATTTTCGTTTATTGCACTTTCAATTGCATTACTATTTTTAATTAATTTTTTTACATTATTTGCTTGGTCTATTATTGTGACTAAAGGTTGATTTTTTTCTATTATCACATTTGGGTAAGGTATATCAAATACATTATCTTTATTTAAATTTCCTATTTTTATAGTATTTGTTGAATATATTATCTTTTTAAAACTATACCCGTTATATTCCGGTATTTCTATTATTTTTCCTTGGCATGCTTTAATATGAGCATCTAATAAATTTATTTTTAAAAGTTTTTCAATACATTCATATGTGCCTTGTACACGAGGGTTTACTTCAATAATATAAATATCATTTTCTAATATGTTGTTGTTTTTGGTATTTTCAGATAATATCATGTCAACCCCATTAGATCCAATTAATTTTAAATCTTTAATTATTTCTTGGGATATTTGATTCATGTCTTCGTTTAAATTATCTATACCTATTTCATCATTTGGTATTGTGTATTCATTTAAGCTTTGTAAACTTTTAATATTCAATGGTATTATATTCCCATTATAAACAAAGGATTTATTTTTCTGATAATCATTAATTGTTAATAATCGACTATTTATTATGGTTTTTGTTTCATGATTGTTACTTAATACGGATGAACTGATATTTATTCCTTTAATATTTTCTTGTAATATTAATTCTTGATTTTCAGTAATTTTTTCTAATTTTTCACTATTTCTTTCATTACATTTAAATTCATTTAAGGTATTATAATTTAATAAGTTGACCCCATAACCACCACTTCCTTTACGTGGTTTTAGGATATATGAGTTGTCTACATTATTTTTTAGAATTTCTTCAACTTCATGTATATCTTTTATCTTAAAAGTTTCAGGGGTTAAAAATTTATTACAAATATGTTTATAAAACTTATATTTATCTTCAACTTCACCAACATTTTTATTACCTAAAATTTTTCCACGATACTTTTTAAAATCACCTACAAAATCTGAGGAGGAAATACCTGCACACAAAATAATATAATCCACTTTTTCTAAAAAATCCCTAGATTTATCCAAAAGTTCTAATGGATCATATTTTTCTTCAAAAATGCCACAAGACTCATTTACTTTTTGATTAAGTAAATGTATTTCATCATAAGGTTTATTAAAATCATAAGTAGCATAATAACTACTGGAATATACCTCAAAATTTAACTTAAGTGCTGAATTAACAAGAGGTCTAGTATTAACTCCCATAATAAGTAATTTTTTCATAATTATCAAATTCTCCTAAAAATTAATTTAATTTTATAAAAAAATAGATGAATTTATAAAGCAATATAAAAAATTTTAAAAACAGTTAAAAAAATAGCTTTTTATAGATAATATAGTCCCGAGCGGAGTCGAACCGCCGTCTCCGGGTCCAAAGCCTAGAAGGATTACCACTACCCTACGGGACTAAAAATCAGTTGCAATACACAGATTACAACATATTATTATATTCTTCAATCTCCTATTTAAACTTATCGTATAATTTATTTAAAAAATATAATTTTTATAAAAATTTTTGATAAAACAAACATTTATCAATCCAACCACAATCCCCACAAATACTTTTCAAACTATATTTAGAATTAAATATATTATTTATTTCTTTAAATAATTCATCTGTTTGAAATTCTTTGTCAGAATTTTGAATCTTACTTAAAATTGTTTCATCCATTAATACAATATTTTCATTAGTCCTAAAATCTTTACAAAAACCTTTTTCATTAAGATTAGGGCAAAATTTACAAATATCATCTGCTGAATTACATAAACCAACTAAATTATTCTTATTTTTTAAAATTTTCACTATATAATTCATATTTTTAACAAATTCATCACTATAACCATATCCTTGATATCCTTGAAGGCATAATAAATGATGAGCTCGAAGTTTAATTTTCATAAAAATATAATTCCTCTTAAATTAATTAAGTTTTCATAATTCTTGATACATTAATAATTGTTCTAATGGAGTATTACAAGAATTTTTCTTTTTAGACTTCTTATGCTTATGATTTTCTGATTGATATTTTTTATCAGATTCTTTAACTTTTTCAAAGAATTCTAAAACATTCATTTTATCAAATCCCAAAAATATGACAAAATATTACTATAAATTAAAAAATAAAAAAAGTAAAAAATATTTAAGCTTTAGGTAAAAATACCTTAGATACTAAACCCGCACTTAAAATTTTAACTATATCCCCAATAATAAATGGAGCAAGACCCATAATAATTAAATCGATAGGTCCAAGAACAATTCCTTGTGTGAAATAAGACCAAGCAGCTAATCCTGCAAGTCCTGGAATATAAATTATTACAAAATTTGCAATAGCAACAACAGCAGTCATTCTAGTGAAATTTCTAGATTTAACATATCTTTCAGAAATTAATCCAACAAAATATGCAGCTAATACCATTCCAACAAAGTATCCACAAGTAGATCCTAATAAAGTAGCTATTCCGCCTGATGCACCAGCAAACCATGGAATCAAAGTAGCACCTATACCAATATATAATATTTGACTAAATGCTCCATACTTTTTACCTAAAAATAAACCTGCTATTAAAACTGCAAAGGTTTGTCCAGTAATAGGTACTGGGGTAAAAGGTAAAGGAATAATAAATTGTGCCATAATACCAGTGAAACATGCCATTATAAAAGCCATAATAACTTTTGTCACTGTATTAGAATCTTGAATTTTATTAAATGCGATTTCTCTCTTATTATAATATGAATTAATATTTATATTCATTTTAATACTCCTATTTTAAATATTATTTATAATTTATTTTAAAAATTAGTTTCTTATTATAATGGATATTACTCTATAATCCATTAGTATAAAATTTATAAAAACTTTTATAAAAAATTTTCTAAATTAAATACTATTTTTTTTTCAATGTTTTTTATATTCTCGTAAATCTTTTATCTTTTTTTTATATTTCCAATACTTACTTAATTCGTTATCATTTTGTAATTTGATTAATTTGTTAGCCATAGCATTACGTGCTTTAATTTCAATTTTATCATCAATAAGAGGTAAAGAATCAATATCATATTTATTCTTTAAAGCATTTAATATTAAATAATCAGCAATATGAGGATTTTTTGGTAATAATGGGCCATGTAAATAGCTACCTATAAGATTTTTATAAATTACACCCTCTTTATTATCTTTACCATTATTTCCATGACCTAACTTAACTTTACCAAACGGTTCATAATTATGATAAGTACGTCCACCATGATTCTCAAATCCAACAACACTTTTAGGATTCAAATCTAAATTATTTTCAATTAAAATATTCCCAATCAATCTTTCATTGCTAGATTCTGTTTTAATATCTAATAATTCTAAGCAGGGAATATCATTACCTTCAGCATCACAGTAATCATTACCTAACATTTGATAACTACCACAGATAGCTAAAACAACACCATCATTATTAATATAATTATCTATCATGCTTCTTTTATCAAGTAAATCCTTAGAAACTATGTTTTGTTGATTATCTGAACCTCCTCCAATTAAAATCATATCAATATTACCTATATCTTCAACGGTTTTTGTTCCTATAGTTGAAATTGTTTGATTAACCTTAATTCCTCTCCATTCACATCTTTTATTAATACATATTAAGTTACCAATATCCCCATACATATTTAAGATATCTGGATACATATTTATAATATTCAATTCCATTTTCATAGTAATCTTAGAGTATTTTTAATTTTCGTAAATTTGTGCATGTTTTCTGTATAAAATTTTTCTAGCTTCAGGCATACCTGTAAAAGTTCCAACAATATAAGATCTATTATTTTCAGACAATAATTGATCAATTCCAGATTTTAAATCAAATCTATCTTTTCCAGGATAAATTTTAATTCTATTAGTGGGAAAATTAGCATATTTTAATCTTAAAGCAGCATCTTCAGCTCGAGTTCCTGCACAATAAAAATTTTTCACTTTTGGAATATTTTTTATTTCATCAAAATTTGCATCCCAAATCCAAGAAACATCTTTTCCATCTGCAGCATAATCATTTAGAATAAACATTATTGATTTTTCACTTGGATTAATACGAAAAGCAGAAAAAACTTCACTTAAACCTATAGGATTTTTACTTAAAACAAGAACAACTTCTTTATCTCCTAATTTAATTGTTTCCATACGTCCTAATTTATATTCAAAACTTTGAATTCTACTTCGTATAGTTTCATATTTTAAACCTAATTCACTAGATAATGCTATGACAGCTAAACAATTATATAAATTATATAATCCCATAACATTTAATCTAAAAGATTTTTGTTCATTACAATATCCAATTGTGAAATCATAATAACCATCATGAGGAGACACTGAAATTAATTTATAATCTGAGAAAGGATTGCTGGCCCCACAGTTATTACAATGATATTGGCCAATGTTTCCATAATTAATAAAATCATATTCTAATCTATCACCACAGATTGGACAAAATACAGATTCTAATACTTCAACATCTTTTTTAGAATTTTTTGTTTCACCGTGACTATAATAAACTTTAGGATTAGGTAAATCATTAAAATATAAACATGAAGGATCATCTGCATTTAATATTAATACGGTTTGAGGATTAGTTATAGAATCATGAACCATTTTAATAGTATTTTCTACTTCACCAAATCTGTCTAGTTGATCTCTAAAAAAATTAGTTATTACAATATAATTTGGATTGATATATTTTGTAACTTTTGGAACTGTTCCTTCATCTACTTCGAATATACCACAATCATAATGGTTTTTTTTATTTATTATAAAAGAAGTAACTACCCCAGTTATTAAGTTTGAACCATTAAGATTTGAGGCAATATTTTCATAATAACTATTTAGAACATGGTTTAATAAATTGTTAGTAGTAGTTTTTCCATTGGTACCTGTAATTATAATAGTCCTATCACATTTATTTACCATTTTGGAGAGAAGATTAGGTTCTATTTTCATACTTACTTTTCCCGGCAATGCAGTTCCTTTTTTCCCACTCATTTTTAAAATTTTGTAGGTAAATTTTCCTGCATACATAGAAAATTTTGTGTTTAAATCCCCTTTCATTTAATCATCCCTATTATTCTGAGATTTTATTTATTAAATGTTTCTTTAACACATTACAATTATTTTATTTAATATTTAAATCTTTTTGTTAATAATGTTAATACAGGATTTTATTTTTCTTTTATACTTAATTTTTTAGAATCCTTTATTTTTTTTAAGATGAAATGCTTGTTTATTTATTTTTATAAATGGTGTTGATGTTTTGCTATGTCATAAATCTCTTTTATTGTATCCATATCCACACTGGTATAAATTTGTGTTGTTGACAAACTAGAATGGCCAAGTAATTGTTGTATTACTCTAATGTCTACACCATTTTTTAATAAATGTGTTGCAAAGGAGTGTCTAAGTATATGAGGGGTTACCCTTTTGTTTATACCTACTTTTTCAGCATAAATTTTTATCATTCTTTGAATATATCTTGGGGTGATTTTATCATTGTCACGATTTAAGAAAAGGTATTCTGATTTGGAATTTCTCACATTTAAGTATTGTTCTATTAATTTCTTAGTATCTTCATCAAAAAGTACAATACGATCTTTGTCCCCTTTTCCTCTAACTCGAATGGTTCTTTCTTCGAAATCTATGTCTTTAATAATTAAATTTACTAATTCAGAAATTCTCAATCCAGATGAGTAAAGTACAGCTAATATTACTTTATCTCTAAGTTTTGTTTTTTGTTTTAATTGACTATCTGAATTTGGATCCCAAGTAACTGAATTTATAAGGTTTTCTACTTCTGTTTCATTCAATGATTTAGGTAATGATTTTGTTCTTTTAGGAGGCTTAACTTCATTTAAAAAGGATATTTTATTAAATTCTAAAAATTTTTTACATACTACTGTTACTAAATATATGTAATTTTGTGTAACATGTTTATCTCTTTTTAAGATTTGTATATATCTTTTAAAACTTCTTAAAAATCTTTTTTCATCATATAAATCCTCTTGTTTATTTAAATATTTTATGAAATTACGTATTATTGATTTATAAGTTTTTATAGTGTTCATGGAGTAATTTCTAATTTCTAAATCAATAAAATATTCTTCAAACATATCTTTGAAACTGAAAATATTCATAATATTTTCTTTGTTCCCATTTTTATCATATGAAGGTAAATTTATTCGTGATTTTAGTGTTTCTTCTATATAATCACTTCCTGTTTTTAAATTGTTAATTAAAACATTTGATTATTGATGATTTATGTTCGTTATATTTGTATGTGCGTTTATAAAAATTTTTATAATAAAAAAAACTTGGAATATATAAAAAAAAGCGAATTTAATTTATAAAAAAATAAAAAAAGATTAAAAAGTTAATATAATTTTTAATTTACAGTAATAATTCTTAAACTATCAGGTTTTTTAACCATATGACTTGATTTAAAAGCTACTAAATTTTTAATTCCCTTAGATGCTGAAACATCTGCTAATCTTTGTGAAATTACTCCATCAAATATAACAGTATTTGCATCTGGATTGTTTTGTTTGAGTTCATCATAAAGATTTTCAACGCTAACTTCTTTAATAATATTTAAGGAATCATCTAAAATTTCACTATTACCAGTACCAGTAAGTTTTCCTAACATATTTTTCATAGAATTGATTTCACTATTATGTTTTTTGTCAATTCTATTGTTACCATTTCGTTTATTATTGTTATTATATCTATTATTTTTACGATTGTAACGATTATTATTATTAGAATTATTATTGCTGTTATTGTATTGGTTATTATTGTTATTAGATTTGTTATACTTATGATTTTTAGACTTGTTATCTTCAAGTGAAATTGTATTAATTACTTGATCTAAAGGTACTTTGTCACGTAATGCAACCATTACTTCATCTTTTTCAAGATCTTCAACTTCTTTACCCCTTGGAGCTTGTGTAACATAATCAACATCTCCAACTTGAACAAGTTCTTTTAATATAAGTTCTCCTCCACGATCACCATCAACAAAAGCAGTTACAGTTCGATGTTTGGTTAATTCTGCAACACCTGCAGGAATATTAACTCCTTCAACAGCTACAGTATTTCGTATACCATATTTTAATAAGTTTAAAACATCACTTCTACCTTCCACTACAATAATAGCATCAGAAGTATGAACACTAGGGCCTGCAGGAAGTTTTTCTTCCCCATATTCTGAAATTTCATGAATTCTCATAGATTCTCTGATTTCTTCAATCATTTTCATACTTTCAGGTGAAGATGTTTCCATCATAGTTGTATAAATTTCTTTTGCACGATTTACAACTTGTTGTCTTTTAACTGCTCTAACATCTTCCACTTTGAGAATAGTTATTTCTGCTTCACAAGGACCAACTCGATTAATAGTTTCAAGGGATGCAGCTAATATTGCGGTTTCAATTCTATCTAAACTAGATGGAATTACTATTTCACCTTTAGCTCTACCTCCATTGGAATGAATAATAACTTGGATTCTTCCAATTCTACCTGTTCTTTGAAGTTCTCTTAAATCTAAATCATTACTTAAAAGACCTTCAGTTTGTCCAAAAACCGCACCAACCACATCAGGTTTTTCCACGATTCCATTTGCATTTATTTGTGCATGAATAAGATATTTAGTTGTAGTTAATTCTTCTCCTTTTCCCATCTTAAGCCTCCGTTTTATTAAGCTTAGATACTTTTAGAGATAATTTAAAATCCTGTAATATTATTTTTTATAATTAATTTATAATACTCAGAAAAACAATTAATTATTTAATTGTTAAATTATACTTTTGTAATTGTATTTTGATAATAATATTTTATAATAGCTATTTGTTAAAGCTAAATCTAATTTTTATCAATTAGACAATGATACATCAAATATACTTAAAAAATAGAATTTACTTTTACTTATTTTGAAGTTGAGAATATTAATAACATGAACTTTTTTTATAGAAAAATCTTTAGTTTTTCATTTTTAAAAAGTTTTTATTAAAAAAAATTTTTATATTTTTTTAAATCAATTAGTAAGCTTATTTTTATATTTTTTATTAAATTTTTATAATTTTTAATTAAAATTTTTATATACCTAAATTTTTAAAAAAATTCTAAAATAACCTTAATTTATTATTTTTTAATTGATTTTTCTTTTTAATTCTTGTTAAATCCCTTAATTAATTCTCCTGTCTTTTGTTTAACTTCATTAATTAATTTTTGTAATATTTAGTAAATTGTAAATTTATAAACTCAATTTTTGAGTATAATATGATTATTAGTATCTAACTAAATTTTTGTATAAACAGGTATATAAAATATTTTATTATCTTTCATGTTTTAACATTATAAATTTAATTTTCCAATTTTCTTATTAATTAATTTAAAAATAATTATATACTTTTAAAATAAAAAATTAATAGTTAATAAATAATTAATAAAAATTCCATATTTTATTACTAATTAAAAGATTAATTTTTATCATAAAAAAAAAATTTGAGGTGTGAATTGATGTCAAAAGGAAAATTATCAGCAAAAACTTTTTTAAATAACATAAATAATAAATTTGATGATTTATCTGATTTAAAAGATTTTAGTACAATAAGTTTAGATGATCCACGATTAATTAATAAAACTTTTAATATTGAAGATTTAACTTTAAATGAATCTAAAAATAATATTGAACAATATCAAGAGTTAAAAATTATTTTAGAAACCGCTTCTGCATGTCAAATATCAGATGCAGTTAATGCAGTAACAGGAGAATCTGGGGTTATAAAAGGTTTGAAATCTATTAATAATCAAAGAGCTTATGGTAGGGTAGTAACATCTAAAGCATCTTCAAAAGATTGGGGAGCTTCACTTTTAGCAATAGATGCTGCAAAAGAAGGAGATTTTCTACTATTATCTACCACTGGAGAACCAGCAGCAGTTTGGGGAGAATTAGCTTCAACTTGTGCTAAAGAAAAGGGAATAGTGGGAACTGCTGTTTATGGTGCCACAAGAGATATTGATGTGCTATTACATTTAGATTATCCTGTTTTTGCATTAGAAACATTACCTAATGCAGGTAAACCTTCAGGTATTGGGGAATTAAATGTGAATTTACAAATAGAAAATTATTTAATAAGTCCTGGTGACTTTATTTATGCTGATGAAAGTGGAGTAGTTATTGTTCAAAAATCTATATTTTCTAAAGTTATCTTAGAAACTTTAAAAATCAAAATCAATGAATCAAAAATTATTAACCAACTAAAGGCTGGAAAATCTTTATCTACTATAGTAGGGCTTAAATAAACATAAATTTTTTATTTTTATCCTTCATTTTTTTCATTATTCACTACATTTTATATTATAAAAAAGAGGTTGTATTTTTGACTTCATCTGAAAAAAGTAATGCCCAAACAATATATTCATTTATTTTAGATAATAAATATGCTATTATTGTAAGCTTTATAATTGTTCTTTCAATGTTATTTGTAATGGTGGCTTTATCTGGATTAGATTCTATAATAGCTAATTTAAGCCATACAAATCTCTTTCTTTTAGGTTTAACATTCATAGTTCAAATAATTGTAATTTTATTATGGGCTTATAGGTGGAAAATTATTTTATATCATATGCATGACTCACCGGGGTTTAAAAATGTCGTTGGCATATTACTTACTAGTATTTTTGGGAATAATATAACTCCTGGAGCTATTGGTGGGGAACCATTAAGGGCATATGTACTTAAGGAGTATAATGGAACTCCATTTGAAGTTGGTTTTGCTTCAACTATGGCTGATAGAGTTTTTGAAATGTTTCCTTTTGTATTAATTAGTTTACTTGCAATAATTAGTATAATAACATGGAATTTAGGCATAATATCTAAAATTTTCTTATTATTTTTAATTATTGCAGTATTCTCTTTATTTTTAATCGTGATTTACACAGGTTTTAATAAAGAATGGTCTATGAATTTAGCTGAAAAAACCATAAATTTCTTCTTACCATTTATAGAGAAATTTACTAGAAAAACTTATAATCAAAGTCATTTAATTGAAACTGCAAATAATTATATTAACAATTTCAATTCAAGTTTCCGTATGATGGTTGAAGATAAAAATTTATTTGTAAAAGGTATTATTTTAGCTTTAATTTGTTGGTTTTTAGATTTATCCAATTCTTATTTAGCATTTATGGCTATAGGTATACATCCTCCTATTGCGCCTTTTATCACAGTTTATACTATTGCTATACTTTTATCATTTTTACCTACTTTACCTGGATCTTTAGGAATTACAGAAATTGTAATGATAGCATTATTTGTTCCTGTAGGAATTTTTGCAGATCAAGTATTAGCTGCTTCTGCCCTTGAAAGATTAGCTTCTTATGTTTTCCCTACTGTTTTAGGTATTTTAGCTAGTTTATATTATGTTAAAATTTTTTCTAAAAAACGTTTAGAAAAGAAAAATCAAAAGTTAATAACTGATTAAAATATTTTTAATCATTATTTTGATTTTTTAATTAATTGGGCTATTTTTATTGCGTTATTTAATAATTCATTTAATATCTTTGATTTTTTGTTTATATTCCTATGTTTATTTAATCAAATTTAATTATTATAGTAAATTGATGTTACTTTTATACAGAGTAAATTATTACTATAGTTTCAAACGAATTAAGAGAATTTTTTCTATTTAAACTAAATAGTAATATTTTTAAATGGGTTTTAAATTTATATTTAATATTATCGTAAAGTTTATATATGATGAATGTAGAATTTTATATATACATACTCATCTATTTTAATTGATTTTTATGAAAGTTTTAGGGAATATTTCACATATAGCAAAATCTGGTAAACTCATAGCAACCACCACTCAAACACCTCCTTCAGGAGCTTATGTTTTAACAGAAAACAAAAAAAAGATTGGTAAAGTAAACGATGTATTTGGTCCAGTAAAAAATCCTTATGTTTCTATTAAATTATTCCGTTCAACAAATAAAGAAGAATTAGAAAATATGATTGGTGAAAAACTGTATGTATCACCTAATAAAAATAAACGGGGGAAAAAAGCACGAAAAAAGAAATGGAAGAGATGGAACAAAAATACAACAAAAAAGGCAAAAAGCCAGTAAACATCTCTGAAAAAGAAAGAATGATACATGATGTATCAGTCACCGAAAAACAAACAAGATGCCCTGAATGTGGATCAGAAGATTTAATTGGTGATTATGAGCGTGCAGAAGTCGTTTGTGCTAACTGCGGTTTAGTTATTGATGAAAATTTAGTAGATATGGGTCCAGAATGGAGAGCATTCGACCATGAACAAAGAGATAAACGTACCCGTGTAGGAGCTCCAATTACTTACACCATTCACGATAAAGGTTTAAGTACAATGATTGATTGGAGAAACAAAGATATTTATGGAAGAGATATCCCTGCAAGAAATAGAGCTCAATGGTATAGACTCAGAAAATGGCAAAGAAAAATAAGAATATCTGGAGCAACAGAACGTAACTTAGCATTTGCATTAAGTGAACTAGACAGAGATTCATCAAGATTAGGACTTCCAAGAAGTGTAAGAGAAGCTGCATCTGTAGTATACAGAAGTGCAGTAGAAAATAAACTCATCAGAGGAAGAAGTATTGAAGGAGTTGTAGCAGCTTCATTATATGCTGCTTGTAGAAGATGTAAAGTTCCTCGTACTTTAGATGAAATTGCAGAAGTTTCTAGAGTAAGTAAAAAAGAAGTTGGAAGAACATACAGATTCTTAACAAGAGAATTAAATATTAAATTACCTCCAACATCACCAGTCGATTATGTACCTAGATTTGCAAGTGAACTCGGATTATCAGGTGAAGTACAATCAAGATCTATTGAAATAATAGAAAAAGCAATGGAAAAAGGATTAACATCAGGTAGAGGTCCAACAGGTGTTGCAGCAGCAGCTTTATACATAGCTTCTGTACTACTTGGGGAAAGAAAAACACAAAGAGATGTAGCGGACATTGCAGGAGTTACTGAAGTAACAATAAGAAATCGTTATAAGGAACTCACAGAACAATTAGACATGGGAGTAACATTATAAACATTTAAAAATTTTACTTCCCATAAACTTTTTTTTTAAATTACTAATATACATTAATAATCTTTACTAAATTTTTGAATATCACGTTCTACTTCATTTAAGATAGCAGAATTATCTGTATTTTTGACTTTATCTAAATTTTCACGATATTTGGGAATATTTTTTATAAACTTACGAATTAACTTATTGTTAAAATTATTATGGAATTCTCCATAACCTAATTTTTTAACATAATAACCATTAAGGATTTGTTCAAAGTTACCATTAGCAGGAATACTATAAACAGGTTTTTTAAGATAAATAGCTTCTGAAATCATTGTGAAACCACCATTAGTTAAAATAGCTTTAGCAGTACGCATATCTTCATAAATGGCATCTTCATTAAATGAACGATAAGTTAAATTCCCATCAACCAGATCTTTATTAAAACCATAAACAATAAAATTCTCTTTAACCTTCTTCAAATTTTTCATTAATTCAATATTAGAATCACTAGTTTGATAAACAACAATATGATCTTTATTTTCAGGTTTTAATTTCATAATATCCTCACGAATAACTGGAGGGTAAATTGCAGTAATTTCAGGGTGTCTAAGTGGAGGGAAAAAGAAACTAGTTAAAATATGTTTTTCAGGACGTATTATGTAAGCTTTAACTACAGCTTTAGCAACTAACATATCCATTTCATGATTTTTAGGGTAATCATAATCAGTTTGGGTAATCATATGAATATTATCTAAACTAATCATAGGAACATTAATTAATTTACTTAACATACTAGCATAATTCTCAAAATCTGAAATAATCAAATTAGGTTTAACAATTTGAGATTCTTTATATAAAACATCATAACCCTCTTTTAAATTAGTTGGATTAGCTTTAATAGCTTTTAAAAAAGTAGCCTTATTTTTAACAGTATTATTCTCATAAACAGTGTTAAATCCACCAATTTCAAAAACATTATCAAATTTATTGTTTAAATATTTGTAAGCTCTATCACTTGAAAAAATATATACATCATGATGTTTTATTAATTCCTCAATAATAACACTACTTCTAATTGCATGACCCATACCTTCTCCACAAATTGAGTAAAAAATTCTTTTTCTTTTATTATTTTTTAAATTTTTACTCTCTTTTTTAATTGGTTTAGCTGAATAATCATGTTTAGGAGTATTATGTTTAAGTTTAGAAATACTTCTAAATTTCTTATCATCACTTAAATTAGTCGGAAGATGTTTTTGTTTAAGATTATGTTTTTGATGAAAAGTACCTTTACCAATATTCATTTTTGATTTTTCAGCAATTTGATCTAAATCATTTTTTTCTAATGCTGTTATAGGTTCATGTCCAAATTTATAATTTAGTTCTTCAGCACTAGTACGTTTTCCTCTAAAATCATTAATAGTACTTTTACCATAAGTCTTCAATAAACTATATAATCCTTCTTCTTCTAATCTTCGGGTGGATACACAAATCTTAGGTTTTCTTAAAACTTTAAACTCTTCTAATTTAGATAATCTTTCAATATAATCAGTATCTTCACCAAATGTTAATCTTTCATCAAAACCTCCAGCAATTTCATGTAAATATCTTTTAGATACTATTCCATAACAGCCTGCACCATGAGGTTTAATATTTTCTGCAGCTATCATGAACCAGTTAGCCAAATCATGTAAAAATTTATCTTTATGTTTTTCAGACATTGGAGTCATTTGTGTAATACCAATACCTAACAATTCTCCTTCAAATTCAGCTACTAAATCTTCTAAATAATTAGGAGTTAATCTTAAATCAGAATCTAAAAATAATAATATTTCACCTTTAGCAATTTTAGCACCATTATTACGACCAACTGCAGGTAATCCTCCTTGAACAATTTTACAATTATAATCTTCAGCAATTTTCACTGTATTATCATTAGAATCATTGTCTGCAACAATGATTTCATAACTTTCAAAATTTTGAGATTTAATACTTTTTAATAAGCTTGGAAGATATTTTTCCTCGTTATATGTAGGTATAATAATACTTAACTTCATTTTCATCATCTAAAAAATAAATTTATAAAATACAAATTTTCCTATAATCTTATTATAAATAAGAATAAATATTCCAACTTTCACTAAACCAATCACATTTACCTTGCAGTGATCTAGCTAGGCTATTTTCTAATTCCATTTCATTATAATTTGAATTAAACTGTGCATGTATACTATTATCTGTTTCTGTTATATTTAATGTATTATATTGGCTTAAATCACAATTATCTGATGGGTTCATAATTGTAACATCATAATATTCTGGATTTGAACCTATAAATGCTACTGAGAACCTTAATAATATGATAAATATTAAAATTAAATGAGGAAGAAGAACCTTAAATATCTTTTTATAATCATTCCATTTTTTCGGAATATTAATATTATCTTTTTCATTTTCTACCCATTTTTTAATTCCAAATATTCTCCCAATCCAATAAGTAAAGCTTGAATAATCATAATAAACTACTAAAAATCCATATAGTCCTCCAACACAGGGGGTTGAAAAAAAACCTCCATCCATAACTCCAATCAATCCAAGTGTCATAGTCATTGATAAGAATAATCTAGTGAACTTAGTTTTATTTTGAAGGCTTTTTAACATTATTAAGAAAAGTACTGGTATTAAAACAAATAAATACTTAGTATACCACGGTACATACTGAGATAATGAATTTCCAATATGTATTCCCTGAGGAATACTAACTAATACTGCATTAATCAAAGTTCCTAGCACTGATTTATAAACATGGGAATGAAGTAAGCTAGTACTAGTCATACTTGGATCCATTGAAGTGAATATAGTGAAAACTCCAATACCAAAATTATATCTTATTATTACTTCAGTAATTAATCCCCATAAAGCTAAACTTAATAATAATAAAAAACCTAATTTTAAATAAAAATCATGATCTTTTTTTAAAAAATTTGGCCAAGGTATTTTTTTAATAATATTCCAATTTTCCATTTCACTAAAAATTAAGAATATTCCAAAAATAGCAAAAAATAAAATATCTTTACCTTTAGAAGAACCCATTAATATTAAATGTAAAAATGGACGTATAACTAAATCCACACTATTTGAAAAAAATAGGATTATAGATAATATGATGCAAACAAAACCCAATTTTTGATATTTATTCAATTTAAACATTTTTTACCAGAATCCTTAAAAAAGGTATTTATTTTTGAAATTTAATTCTTATAATTTTTTTAAAGAATAAAATTTAAGTTATTTAAAATATTAACTTTAAGTAATATAATCATTTTTATTTTATTTAAAAAATAATTTAAAAAATTAATATGGAGGAGAATAAATATTTTCACATTATTTTATTTTATTGGTTTAATTTTCATTGGGATTATAGCAGGTATAGCATCAGGTTTATTAGGTGTAGGAGGAGGATTTATAATGGTTCCTCTACAATTTTTCCTTTTAACATCTTTAGGTGTAGATTCAAGTCTGGCTTTAATGGTATCTTTTGGTACAAGTTTAGCAATAATTATACCCACTTCTATTAGTGGAGCATATAAACATAATAAAGAATTAAAAAATATTTTAAAGCCTGGAATTATTTTAGGTATATTCGGCATATTTGGAGGATTCTTAGGAGGTTTTCTAGCATCCTATGCTCCTACAAGAATATTACAAATATTTTTTGGAATAGTTTTAATAATTATTGCAATTAACATGTTTTTAAACAAAAAAACAGGAAAAACTAAACCTAAAATTAAATTCAATATATTATCTGCAGCACTAATTGGTGTAAGTGTGGGATTGCTTTCTGGTTTACTTGGAATTGGTGGAGGGGTATTTATTGTAACAATTCTATCTGTAATTTTAGGATTTTCCATGATAGAATCAATAGGTATTTCTAGTGTATTTATTTCATTAGCTGCTGTTGGTGGGGTAAGTTCATATATAATTACAGGATTAGGGGTAAATACTTTACCATATTCATTAGGTTATGTTAGTTTAGTAAACTTTTTTGTAATAATTTTGTTTTCAATTCCATGCGCGTATCTTGGTGCAAACTTGTCCCATAAATTACCTGAAAGAAGATTACAAGAAATATTTGCAATATTATTAGTTATTCTTGCAATTAAAATGATAATTTAAGACCAAGTCTTACTTTTTTCAATAACTACTCCAGTACCATGAGCAGTAACATTACAAATGGTTCCATTACCATCTAATATATCATACTCTAATGTTAAATCTAAAATCCCATTACATCCATCATTTTTTGCTTCTTTGCATAAATTTGCTATGGCTTGATCTTTAATTTTTCGTAAATCTTTCAATAATAACTCTTCGTCTTTGTCAAAACCCATAGGATGTTTAGCTTTATAAATAATTTTGCCTTCATAAATTCCATTATATTTTATTACTTCCTGATTCCATAAATGGGTAGTACTTAAAAGTAATATTCCTAAATCGTTAATATCAATTTGTAAATTTTCATCAAAATTGTTTATATTTTTATCAGGTTTTATAAGTGGAAGTTCTTCTCCAGTTATTTTTGATTTGATTTTTATATAAATTTTATATAAAAAACCTGTTATTTTTTTAAATATTCCTGAAATATAAGATATCATAGCTAAAATTATAATTATTATGAAATAATTAATTAAAGTAGGAATTGCAGCTTGTAATATTACAATTACGCTTCCAATTGTTATAAAATTAAATCCTAAAGTTGGATTAGCGATTATGAATCCATAAACTACTGTTACAGCAAACAATATAAATGCACTAACAGCTCCAGTGGTTTCTTTCATATATTTTTGTGCAAAATAAGTTTCTACATAACCTGCTACTAATGGTGAGAAAACTAATCCTAAATTCCAACCAAAAATATCTAAATGGATCATTAAACAGAATTCATATGTTAATAATCCAGCGATAGTTCCAAGTGTTATACAGAATGTTGCCTCTCCAAAATCATCCAATCTTTTTTGCAAATCTGTATTTAATTTCATTTTATTATCTCAATTTAAAAAAAGTTATTCATAAGATATTGCTGTACCGTAAGCTGTGACTAATATTGTATTTCCCATAGTTCCTCCAAGATTATTATAAGATATTTTAAGCCCGATTATAGCATTAGCTCCTTTTTCAGCAGCTTTTTCTTTCATACTGCTTAGGGCTATTTCTCTAGCTTTTTGAATTTCTTCTTCATATTTGGAGGTTCTTCCACCTACTACATCACGAACTCCGGAAAATAAGTCTTTATATACATTAGATCCTATTAAAGATTCACCAGTAACTAAACCATGATATCTTAAAATGTTTTTATTTTCTAATGTGTTTGTTGATGATAAAATCATTTTTTATTCTCCACTGAATAATGAATTATTTTTAGTTTTTAAATAAAAAAAAGTTTAATATTAAACCATTTTAAAACAAAAAAGATTTTTTTTATCTTAAAAAGGTCATGTATGCCCATATTCCAACAAAGACAAGTATTAATACAAAAATTAAAACTCTAGATTTTCTTCCTTGTTCTTGTCTCATTTTAATAACTTTATCACAATCTGGGGAGCATGTTTTTTCATTCATTGGTATTGGGGTTCCGCATACTGGACAATGTTTATGTGGTTCTACTGCCATTTTATCTTTTCTCCTTTTTTTTAATATATTTATTCTGAAATTACTTTGGTCCCGATTTTTTCACCATTAATGGCTTTTATCAAGTTTTTAGGATTATCACCATTACAGATTACAGTTTCTAGTGAGGAACGTTTAATCATTTGTATTGCTGTCATGTCAAAAAATTCATAAGTTCCAGCTTTCACATCTTTTCCTTTAATAAATTCCATCATATCACTTGCAGTAATTTCATTAATTAATTCTGCATCACTAAATTTGTTAGGATCTTTATTATACATTCCATCTACAGAAGTTAAGTTTACTAAAAGGTCTGCTTTAACATATTCTGCTAAAATAGCTGCAACTGCATCAGTACTATGAGCAGGTTCTGTTCCACCCATAACTACTATTTTTCCACTTGAGGAATATTCTAAAGCTTCTTGGAAGTTGTGTGGGACTTTTTGATATGCTTTATTTTCTAGTGCAGAAAGTAAAAGTTTTGCATTGATTCTTGTTACTTCTATACCTATATCATCACATTTAGCTTCTCCACACTCTAAATCTCTAACAACTTTTATATATTCTCTTGCAGGTTTACCTCCACCTACAACAATAAATAATTCATGTTCTTCACTTAGTGGTTTTAATATTTCAGCATATTCTTTAAATTTTTTTGAATCAAATTCTTGTATTAAAATTGATCCTCCAATTGCCGCTACTATTCTCATTTAAATCAAGTCACCCGTAATTTTTTAATAAATTATATTTAAATATAAAATTTTTTTTATCTAAATAATTTAATAATCTATTATATTTATTTAAATCATGATATTTAAATATTAAAATAAAGTATTGAAATTTTTATTAAATTATATATCTAAGTAAGTACAAATAGTATTAATATTATATGATTTTAAATAATATATTCAAAAAAATATTTTTTTAACATTTTAATTAAAAATTAATCATTTTAATCATTTTAAATATGGAGTGAAATAATTGTCAGACGTATCTTCAAAAGAATTATATGAATTTAAAAGAACTTTACGAGAGTTAGGTGAAAAAAAAGGAAGAGGTACTGAATTAGTATCTGTTTATATCCCTCGTGATAAACAATTAAGTGATGTAGGAAAACAAATGAGAGATGAACTTGGACAAAGTTCTAATATTAAAAGTAAAACTACTAGAAAAAATGTTCAATCTGCGATTGAAGTAATAATGCAAAGAATAAGATTATTTAAACATCCTCCTGAAAAAGGTTTAGTACTATTTACTGGAATGATTCCAAAAGGTGGACCTGGTACAGAAAAAATGGAAACCTTTGTTTTTGAACCACCTGAACCGATACAAACATATTGGTACATTTGTGATAATGTTTTCTATTTAGAACCTTTAGAAGAAATGATTGAAACAAAAGAGGTTTATGGTATCGTAGTTTTAGATAGAAAAGAATCTACTATTGCTACTTTAAAAGGTAAAAAAATTGAAATTTTAAAACATTTAACTAGTGGTGTTCCAGGTAAACATAAAGCAGGAGGTCAATCACAAAGAAGATTTGATCGTGTAATTGATTTAGCTGCACATGAATTTAAAAAAAGAATTGGGGATCATGTAAATCAAGCTTTTTTAGATATTGAAGATTTAAAGGGTGTTATTTTAGGTGGACCAGGTAATACTAAGGAAGAATTTTTAAAAGGTGAATATCTTCATTATGAAATTAAACAAAAAGTAATAGCAACTATTGATACTTCTTATACTGGAGAATTTGGAATTCGTGAAATCATTGATAAATCCATGGGAATTTTAGATGAAATGGATGTAATGAAGGAAAAACACATTGTTCAAGGATTCTTAAAAGAATTAATTAATGAAAAAGGTTTAGCTTCTTATGGGGAAGATGAAGTTAGAAGAAATTTACGAATTGGAGCGGTAGATACTCTTTTATTATCTGAAGATTTACGTTCTGAAAGAAAAACTTACCAATGTCCTGTTTGTGAATTTCAAATAAGTAAAACCATAAAAAATGGTGAAGCTGATGAAGAATTAGTTTGTAAAGAATGTAATGAGAAAATGAAAATCATTAAATCTGAAGATATTATAGATGAACTAGTTTTACTTGCAGATGAAACAGCCTCAAATGTAGAAATAATATCTACTGAAACTGAAGAAGGAATGCAATTATTTAGAGCTTTTGGTGGTATAGCCGCTATTTTAAGATATCATATATAAAATTGAAAATATTTTTATAGTTTGAAATTAAATTAATAAACAGTGGAGCAACAAATATGAAATTGGTTGAAGAGGAAATTATTAAAGGAAGATTTTCAGTTCTTGTGAATAATAAAGTTATTGATGTGGATAGTACAAAATTAGGATCAACTCGTAAAGAAATATTAAGTTCTATGAAAGAAATTGTTGATGAATATGATGAATTTTTCATTCCTGGAACTATAATGTTAAGTGATAAAGCTACTTTTCATTTAAGAATGCAAGAATCTTGTGAATAATTTTTTATTATAAAATTTAATATTCCACTTTCAATATTTTTTTAATTTTTATTTTTTTATCATATTTTACTATTTTTTGAAAATGAGTTTTTTCCAATATTTTTTTTATTTTTCTAAGAATTTTTTTATTTTTTTATTTTTTAATGAGTATTTTATCCATTGATTTTTTTATTTTTCTAAAAATTTGTCAATTTGTATAAAATAGAATAGTATAAAAGTTATGAAACTATACATAATATTAAATAATTAAATTATACTGAATATTTTTTAATTATTAATTTTAATAACATAAATTCAAATGGAGGATATTATGTCATACGTTGATGAGGTAATTAGCCGTACAATAAAAGAAAATCCTAGTGAAGTGGAATTCCACCAAACTTTAAATGAAGTATTAAAATCAATTGAAGTAGTGGTAGATGAAAATGAAGATGCATACAGAAGAAATGCTGTATTAGAAAGATTAGTAAACCCTGAAAGACAAATAAAATTTAGAGTCCCTTGGGTAGATGATGAAGGTCAAGTACAAGTAAATACTGGATATCGTGTACAATTTAACAGTGCATTAGGGCCTTATAAAGGAGGACTTCGTTTCCACCCTTCAGTAAACATAGGAATTATTAAATTTTTAGGATTTGAACAAATATTTAAAAATGCATTAACTCGCCTCCCAATAGGTGGAGGTAAAGGAGGATCTGACTTTGATCCTAAAGGAAAATCCGACAGAGAAGTTATGGCATTTTGTCAAAGTTTCATGACAGAAGTATACCGTCATATCGGAGATACTCAAGATGTACCTGCAGGAGATATTGGAGTAGGTGCAAGAGAAATAGGTTTCTTATTCGGTGAATACAAAAGAATCACAAAAAGATTTGAAGGAGTATTAACTGGAAAAGGATTATCATTCGGAGGTTCTTTAGCTAGAACAGAAGCTACAGGATATGGATTATTATATTTAACTAATGAAATGTTAAAAGCAAATGGTCAAAGTTTAGATGGTAAAACATTATCCGTATCAGGATCAGGTAATGTAGCAACATTTGCAATACAAAAAGCACAAGAATTAGGAGCTAATGTCGTATCTGCTTCAGATTCATCTGGATGGATTTATGATCCGGAAGGAATTGATCTTAAATTATTAAGAGAAATTAAAGAAATTAGACGTGGAAGAGTTAAAGAATATGCAGAAGAAAGAAAATCTGCTGAATACCACGAAGGTACAGGAGTATGGAGTATTAAAGCAGATGTAGCTTTACCATGTGCTACTCAAAATGAATTAAATCTTGATGATGCAAAAGCTTTAGTTGATAATGGTGTTTTCGCTGTAGCTGAAGGTGCAAACATGCCTACTACTTTAGATGCTACAAATTATTTACTAGATAATAACATATTATTCGCACCAGCAAAAGCTGCAAATGCAGGTGGAGTAGCTGTATCCGCACTTGAAATGAGTCAAAATGCTGAAAAATTACATTGGAGTTTTGAAGAAGTAGACAACTTACTTAAAAGAACAATGGTTAATATATTCTCAGACTTAGATTCTACATCAAAACAATATGATGCTGAAGGAAACTATGTATTAGGTGCAAATATTACAGGTTTCAAACGTGTTGTTGATGCAATGAATGCACAAGGAATCGTTTAAACACAATTTATATTTAGGTGAACATATAATCTTTTGTTCACCACTCACTTTTTTTATTAAAAAAATTGTTTTAACTTTAATAATTCATTACTTATATTAATGAAACAATTTTTTATTAGATAGATTAAATTTAAAAAATTTAATATTTTCAAAATTAAAATAATTATATAATTTAATTAACATTAATGTTTAGCTTTTTTCTATGTTCTTTTTTATGATTTGTAGAACAAAATTACTTAATTTTTATTTTTAACAAATATTTTATTATAAAGTTAGTATTTTTTGAATTTTTGTATTGTTCGTTAAAAATTTCATTAATTTTAAAAAAAGAATTTGTATAATTTTAAATTTTTAACGTTCAATATAGTTCCCCACGTGCTTTAGTTTATTAAAAAAATACAATAAAAATTAAACATAATTATTATGTTGTTTAACTTTTAAATCGTATTACATTACTTTATATACTACTTTTTCCTTATGTATATACAAAGTTAAATAAAAACTTTAATTCATTGTTAGTTTAAAAATTTTGAAAAAATAAAAGGAAGAATAAAATGAAGCAAGGATATTACTTTACTGGAAATGAAACTTTTAAAATTAACCCAAATATGATAAATGAAATAAAACAAGATTACATAAATGGAAAAGAAACCAAATCTTTACTATTTAAAAAATATTATCGAAAATACAATATTGATCGATTTACTTTTATAAATATAATCGAAGATATTAATCAAGAATTAGGAATAAATAAAAGAGTATCTATTAATAAAAAAGCCATTAAATTAATGGATTCTAAAATGGGAATGAATCAAAAACCTAATTATTATAATCCGTCCAATTTTAACAAAAAATATTAAAAATAAATAAATTTCAAGAAATAAAAAAAAGTAAAAAATAGTAAGTAAAAAATTATTAAATTTATAATTTACTTACTTTTATTAAGGATTCTACAGGAACTCCTTCTACTTCTGAAAGGCCTGCTTTATCAATTAATACAGTACAAGCAATTGGTTCAGCACCATGGTCTCTAACTGAATTAATCACTTCTCTCATAGTTTTACCACTAGTGATGACATCATCAACTATAACAACCTTTTTTCCTTCAACAGATCCGAAATTGTTACTTATAGCTCCTTCACCGTCTCCGTTGTTATCTACTTTTTTGTGTTTATTTGGATGATATACTGCTAATGATGTTTTTTTACATGCCATATCTTCTATAAAATCTGCCATTAAAACTGAAAATGGTATACCACTAATAGCTACTCCAATAACAGTATCAATTTCACCATGAGTCATTGCCATATCACCTAATGCTGCAGATATATATTTAAGTCGTGATGAACTTGCACCTAAGCTTTTCCAATTTATAGCAAAATCTGCTGGTTGTTTTATTTCTTTTTTTTCGTCAGCTTTTTGGAGAGTCAACCATCTTGCAGTATCCATAGAAACATTAAGTTCATCTGCAATTTCCCCAGTAGTGAATCCATGGCTTCTAAGTTCACTAGCTCTTTTTATAAGTTTTGTATTCATCGAATCACTAAGTTAAACTTTTATTTATGATAAATTTAAATTTTATCTAATGGTATTGGTATGTGTTCTTTAGAAGATTTATTTGCAGCTAAAACCATTCTAAGTGCGTTAAGACCATCTTCACCAGTTATTACTGGTTTTTCATTATTAACAACACATTCTAAAAAGGAACTTAATTCCTCTTTTAAGGGTTCTTCGTGTTTTATTTGGATGTCTTGAGCAAATTTACCATGAACATCAATACTTTGATCGATATAATCTACTGAGATAATACCATCAGTTCCTGTAATTTCAATTTGTCGACGTTTGTAAGGTGTTAACCAATTTACTTCTAATATTCCAGTTACATCTTCAAAATTTACCATGATTTCAGCATGGTCTTCATATTCACATTTATCAAGAATACTTCCCATAGTTGCATAAACTTGTGATACTTCTTCATCAAATAAGTAATACATTACATCTAAATCATGTATAGCTAAGTCTATTGCTACTCCTACATCTTTTATTCTTGGTGGGAATGGTCCTACTCTTTTAGCAGATGCAGATACTACATCTCCAATTACATCATTTTCAATTAATTCTTTAGCTTTTTGTACTGCTGGATTAAATCTTTCAACATGTCCAGTACTTAATATAACCCCTTTTTCTTTTGCAGCTTTAATCATTCCTTCTGCTTCTTCTTCAGTGAATGCAATTGGTTTTTCTACTAAAACATGTTTTCCATGTTCTATAGCTTTCATAACCACATTATAATGATGTGTGGTTGGTACACAAACACTAACAACTTCAATTTCAGGATCATTTAATAAGTCTTCAATATCATTATAACCTTTGGTATCATATTTTTTACACACTTTCTTTAAGGTTCGTTCACTAACATCTGATACAGCTACAAGATTTGCATTTTCTAGTCTGTAATATACACGGGCATGGTTATAACCCATTGCTCCAACACCAATAACTCCTACATTAACAGTTCTCACAATCATTTCCTCCAAATTTTTTTTTAAAAAATTTTGAATAATAAAATTTTTAAGTATCTTTGACTAAAATTTTTAACTTAAATATTATATTAATATATAAATATATGTTCTATATTAAATTAACCATTCATCCATTATACTTTTTATTTATTTAAATAATTTAATATGTTCAGTTTATACTAAGTTTTTTTAACATTATCCCTATATTTAAAAAAATTAAATGTATTCTATCATTTCTCGACCAATTTTAACCCCTATTTCTTTCGCATCTTTAATAGAACCACTAACAGAAGATTTATATAATGTATCCCCTTTTTTATCTAATAATATAGAATTAAGTACTAATTCATTATTTTTCATTGAAGCTATAGCTCCTAATGGCCATTGACATCCTACACCTACTTCTTCAAGGATAGTTTTTTCAGATAACACTTGTTGGAAACTAATATAATCATTTAACTTTTGAATTATTTCCTTTTTGTCTGAATCTTTTCTTGCAATAATAGCAATTGCTCCTTGTCCTGCTGCAGGATAAATGTAATCTGTTGGAAATACCTTTTTAATATATTTAGTTAAACCTAAACGTTTTAATCCAGCTTCAGCCATTATTGTAGCATTAACTTCTCCTTTTAATACTTTTTGAATACGAGTTTCAATATTACCTCGAAGAGGTTTTAATTTAAAACCTTTATTATAATGGTTACAGAAAGCTTCTCTTCTTAAACTACTACTTCCTAATGTGCAACCATCTGATAAATCTTCCCAATTATACTGAGAAATTAAAACTTCATTAGGAGATTCTCTTGAGGGTATGGCAATTATTTCAAGATCCTCATCTAATTCAGTAGGGACATCTTTAAGACTATGGACTGCAAAATCTACTTCTTCTTCTAATACTACTTTGTCTAACTCTTTAGTGAATAAACCTTTAGAATCCATATTATACAATTGAGAATTAGTAATTTTATCTCCCTTAGTTTTTATAATTTTAATTTTAATTTCTTCATTACTTATCTTAGATAATGAGTTATTAATTTCTTCAGTTTGTGCAAGAGCTAATTTGCTTCCTCTAGTTCCAATTATCATCTAATTTCGCCTAAATTTTTATTTTTTTTTTTTTTAATTAATCATATAATATTTATCTTTTATTTAAATCAGAATATTTTGAACGATAAATTAACAAAATATTCTTTTTATTCTTAACAACTAAATCAATAGCATCTTTAAAATTTTCAAAATAAGGAATTTCAACTTCCATCTCATTTTTTAAATTCCATCCTAATTCATCAGTTAAGATTAAATCAATACTATCTTTATCAATTTTAACTTTTAATAATTTTATTAATTCTGTTTCATTAATTTCCTCACAAGTTATACCATATTTTCCACCAAGGATAACTACATAATTATCCATATTTTTAATCATATCCATAGAAATTTTTATAGATTCAACATTTAACCCAGGATTAACTTCCTCAATAATCACTTGATTATTAATCTCCCTTTTTGAAGTTCTTCCAGGTATTCCATTAAATTTTTTTAAACCATTTTTAATATCTTCATATTTAATATCTAAAGATAAACAAGATGTTATGGCACATAAAACATTTGAAACATTATGTTTTCCTGGTGCAAATGTTTGAACTTCTAAATTTCCATCAATTTGGTTTCCACTAATTGTTTTCAAATCTTTAAATTCGATGTTTATTATGGTATTGTCTAAAGAATATTTTATATTTTTTATTTTAACTGTGGCATTATCATTTTTTGGATTAGTTGAAAAGGAATTAATCTTTTCACTAAATTTTTCTAATTCTTCAGGATAATATTTTTTTAAAGTTTCATATTCAATAGTAATTAATTTACAATCAAATACTTGTTTTTTAGCTTCTCTAGCGTTAGATGTATTTTTAGCAATAGAATAATTTTCCACTAAATTTGTTAATATACCAATATCTCCTAATCCAGAAACACCCAATGAACTTTCAATAATAACAGATTCATAATTAAATTTTAGATCGTTTTTTTCATCAAATTCAAAATTACATGGAGGATTAACTATTTTTTTACTTAATTTTATTGTTTCAATCATACTTGCAGGAGTTATACTAATATCGTTTTTTAGAATAACTTTCTTATCACCATTAAATATGAATGCTCCAAGACTAGAAAGTAATAATAATTTTTGTTTATATTCTGTTAAAATTTCTTTAAGAATGAAAGCAGTACTAGTTTTTCCTTTCACTCCAGTAATCTCAATAAGTGGAATTTTTTCTTTTTTCCGTTTTTTATTCCAATTTTCTAAAATTAATTTCACTGCTTGATGATGAGTTAAAAAAATATAATTATTATTACTATTATTTTCACCGATAATTTCAGTTTTATTTAATGGGCAATGTATTGGGGAAATAATGAAAAATTTTTCATTTGAGTCAATATTTTTGTTAATTTTTTTAAATTCTTCTAAATTTTTTAGTAATATTATATTATTAGATTCAATTTGAAATTTTTCATTTTCATTTAATGTATTATAAATATCATAAGCATAAATTTCACTAAAGCCTAGATTAGACAATTCTATGCTAATTGTAATTCCACCATGTGTTAAATCTATTACTAGTGCTTTCATTATAATTCAACCAAATTTAAAGTATGTAATGTTTAAAGGCTTCTACTATTTGCACTAATTCCACCTTCATTTAATTTATCTTTAACTTTTTTATAAAAATATTTGTTATTAGTTCTAATGAAAACAACATCTTTTTCAGATTTTTTAAATATTAATTCTTCCATATAATTGATTTCTTTATGGATTTGTCCGTCCATCACATAAACTGCTTTTTTACCTTTCTTTAAAAGTTTTACTCGTATTTCACTATTGTCTGAAACTAAAAATGGTCTTAATCCTAATTTATATGGGCATATTGGTATAATTATAAATCCTCCAACTTTAGGATCTACTATTGGGCCTCCTGCAGACATGGAATATGCTGTTGAACCACTAGGTGTAGATATTATTAATCCATCAGCTCTGAATTCTTCAACCATTTCACCATCAACACTGATTTCGAAGTGTAACATTTTTGCAGGTTTAGCTGTCATAATTACTACTTCATTTAATGCAGGGAATCTTTGGTTTTCATGTGATACTGTTAATTGAGTACGGTTTTCTTTATAATAATCTCCATTTAAAATATGGTCTAAAGTTTCAAATGTTTTATTAACTTCAATTTCAGTTAAAAATCCAACGGTCCCCATGTTAATACCGAATATTGGTATTTCTCTAGTAAGTTGGTTTTGTGTTCTAAGTAAAGTTCCGTCCCCACCTAATATTACGGCCATATCTGTTTTGAAGTTTTTAAGAGGTTGAGATAACTTTTCGAAGTTTATATCAAAGTCAAGATTTTTTAAATGTTCACTTATCTCAGGAGATTCTTCAATGGTTTCTTCTATTATTCCTTTTAGATTAGGATTTATTTTAATCTCTTCTAATTTGTTAGCTAAACTTTCTTCAATAACAACATTAATACCTTTATTAAGTAAGTATTCAATTATTTTCACTGAAAATAACATGGATTTATATTCATCTACTCTACTTACTATTCCTATGCATTTAATGAGTTTAGTTTCATCATTATTAATGATATTAATGATTTTATTATGTAATTCTTGATTACTTGCTGCAATAATCACAGTTCTTTCATAAATGCTTAATTCGTTTGTTAATTTTTCCCCATATTTATTGGTTACTATTGCTCCAGATTCTTCAACGATTAATTTACTTGCAGCGATGTCGATTATTCTACTACCTCTTAAATCTAAGAAAACATCATATTTTCCGCTAGCAATATATGTTAATTCTAAAACTACAGAACCTAAAACTCTCATTCTTCTTGCAGTGTCTATTAATTTACTTGCTGAAAAAGTTTTTGTTTTTGTAAATCCTCCTAATGTGATATTAGTTAAATCAGTTTCTGTGGTGGGTTCCATTTTTTCCCCATTCATTAAAGCTCCTTTTCCTTTAACTGCTTCATATGTGTTACCACTAGAATAATTTTTAACAAATCCTGCTTGAACATCTTCAAGAGTTGCAACTCTACCTTCAGGGACTTCAGCAACTGCTACGGATATACCAAATGCTGGAATGTTTTTTATGGCATTGTTAGTTCCATCAAGAGGATCAATTAAGAAAATATATTTAGGTTTAGTTTCTTCAGATTCTAAATCAGATTCAACTGTAGGAGTATCTGGATTTAATTCTTCAGTAATATGTGCTGGTCTTTGTGTCCCTTTTCCTAATTTTAATTCTCCAATTTCTTCACTTATTAAATAAGAATAAAAATTGGCATTTTTTAAAATTTTTATAACTTCATTTTCAGCTACTATATCTATATATGATGTTGGTGTTCCATCAGCTCCTATTTTAACAAATTCTGCAGATTTAGGATTTCCAACATATACTTTTAATAATTTTTCAACATTAGTGATAATTTGTTTTGATATGTTTTCACACATTTTTATTTCATCATCATCCATTTTTGCAATCCTCCTTTTATTGTTACAAATGATTTATTCAATAATATCATCATTTATGTAAACTACTGAAGCAATAACTGAACCTTTATTTTCTACTGTATGTGTAATAGTTTCCACAATTAAATCTTTAATTTCAACATTACGTTTATTCATCATATATTGAACCATATTGATTGCTTCTTCTTTTATCATTTCTTCATTATCATTTATTCCGGTTGTTTCAACTACACAACCTAAACGATCACCTATAGCAACAGCAACACATGCATTTATAATATTACCTTTTTTTTTACTAGTTACTTCAGATAACACACAATTTACCATTGCTCCAGGTTTTAATTTAGGTAATGGCACGAGTTCAGTATTTGGACCTAACATGCTTGATACTTTTATTAAGTTAACATCACCAATACCTGCTTCACTTAATGCATTATCAAATGCATTTAATTTTGTTGGGCCTTCTGCTTTTCCTGATACAATAGCTATTTTCATTTTTATCAACAATTTTTGTCATGTATAATTTTAAATAATATTTTTTCAATATAATCTTATTATATTTTTATATTGATTTAATCTTTATAACTTATTATTAAAATTTATAATCATTTATTTAATTAATATACATAACTTCCGAATAGTTTATATAAAAAGTTAACCTAATATATTATTGTCTAATTATTATAGATTTAGGTTAAAGTAACTATAAATTAAATTCTTATTTTAAGATTGATTCAGAGAAAAAGTATCATTACGTAGTTATAATTTTATTTAACCTAAAAAGATTATTTATGATACTAATTTAATTCAAAAAAAATTATTATAATGAGGTTAAAATAATGGCAACTAAAGTCGTAGAAATTAAAACATTAAAAGTAGGTAAATATATTGTATTAGGTGGAGAAGCATCTAAAATTACTAGTTTAACAACATCATCTCCAGGAAAACACGGAGCTGCAAAAGCAAGACTTGAAGCAGTTGGTGTTTTTGATCATCAAAAAAGAAGTATAGTTAAACCAGTTAACACTAAAGTAGATATACCTATAATAGATAAAAGAGTAGGACAAATACTTTCTATTCAACCTACAACTATTCAATTAATGGATATGGAAAATTATGAAACATTAGATCTTCCAGTTCCAGATGAAGAAGACTTAAAAGAACGTCTTGTTGAAGGTGGAGAAGTAGAATATATTCTTGCAATGGGCAATATGAAAATTATGAGAACTAAAGGAAGTTCTCGATAAATTTTTAAAATAATAAAAATTTTTATAAAAAATTATATAAAAATTACATTTTCTTTTTTTTAAATTTTTAATATTTACTTCTTTTTAAAAAAATAATTTAAAATATAGGATATTAAAAAAACATGTTATTTAACACTTATGAACCTTGGAAATTTACATTTGCACAAGAAACCTCTAATTTAGAAGATATAAAAAATCAAAATTTTCATGATTTATCTAAATCTGGACAATGGGGGATAATAGGTGTTCCATTTGACAGTACCTGTTCATACCATAATGGTTCTAGATATGCGCCTCTTGTCATAAGAGAAGCATCTTATGGTTTTGAAAAATTTAACACAAACTTTCAAAAAAATTTAGATACTATTTTTTATGATTTTGGAGATAGCAACATCATAAATGGGAATTGTAAAAAAACATGTGAAATAGTAGAAGAAAATGTCACTGAT
Source organism: Methanobrevibacter acididurans (assembly GCF_046197875.1). Taxonomy (NCBI): domain Archaea; kingdom Methanobacteriati; phylum Methanobacteriota; class Methanobacteria; order Methanobacteriales; family Methanobacteriaceae; genus Methanobrevibacter; species Methanobrevibacter acididurans. Next base: position 426,788 of record NZ_CP166991.1, read on the forward strand.
TTATTAACCAATAATATAAATCCTCTTATTATTGGAGGAGAACATAGTCTTACTTTAGGTTCAATAAAAGCTTTAGCAAAATTTTATAATATTTCTGAAATTACAGTTATTCATATTGATGCACATAGAGACATTATAGAATCTTATCAAAATGAAAAGTACTCTCATGCAACAATTTTGAGAAGAATTCATGAGTTGAATCCTAAGGAAATAATTCAAATTGGTATTAGATCTGCTTCAAAAGAAGAAAATGACTATGTAAAAAATCAGAAAAATATTCAAACTTTCACACCTACGGATTTACAATCAGATTTTAATAAATTAATAAATTACTTAAAATCAATTAAAGGTCCAATATATTTAACTATAGATATGGATGGATTAGATCCATCTATTGCACCTAGTGTTGGAAACCCCACTCCTAATGGTTTAAAATCACAAGATATCGCTGAAGTTATGAAAATTATTTCAAAAAAAGAAATTATAGGTTTTGATTTAATGGAAGTAGCAACTAATAAATTAGGAGATATTACTGCAGTTTTAGCAGCTAAATTTATATTAGACTTTTTAACATTACTTCCATAAAATTTTTAAAAACAATTTTTTACCATTTTTCCCAATGAATTTTATTTTCATCCCACTTATTTTTAATATTCTGATTTCCTTTTGGATGGCCAATTGCTATTAAATTAAAAGGGATTATATTTTTAGGTAAATTAAAATAATTTTTTAATTTATTCACCCTATTTTCGGAGGGATAAATTCCTGTCCACACACCACCTAAACCTAAAGCTTCTATTGCTAAAAGTATATTTTCTGTTGCAGCAGAACAATCTTCAATCCAATAATCTTCAGAATCTTTCAATGTTTTTTTCATATCTCCAGTAACAATGATTCCAGCTTTTGCATTTTTGAACATTTTTGCATATTCATGTATGTCTGCCATATCGTTAAGTGTATTTTTATTTTGAATTATAATAAAATTCCATGGTTGAAAATTACATGTTGATGGTGCGGCCATACCAGCTTTTAATATTGTTATTAAATCTTCTTTTTCTATTTGTTCTTCATTATATTGTCTAACACTTTTTCGATTAAGTATATTGTTTAATATAATATCTTTTTCATTCATTTATCCCACTAACCTTAAAAGTTTTATCAAAAAGATAAAATTTTATATAATACTTTGTATAATATTTAATTATAATTTATTTTTTTATAAAATAACATATAAAAATTTTTATTTTAATAAATAATATAATAATTTAATTTAAGGAGAGAAATCAATGTACGAACGACAAATTGAACTTTCAGGCCATATAATTGATTCTTTAGCTTTACCTAAAACTATGGATATTATAATGGATAAAGGTGGAGATTTTGATATTATCAAATTTGATGTTGGAAAAAGAAAATCAGATATAAGTAGAGCTAAAATGATGGTTTCAGCAGAATCTCCTGATGTTTTAGATAGTATATTAGATGAATTATCTGTTCTTGGTGTTTCAATAGCTGAGATTAAAGAAGCTAATTTAGTAGCTTCTCCTAAAGATAAAGTAGCTCCTGAGGGATTTTATTCAACTACTAATTATGTCACTCATGTTTTATATAAAGGAAATTGGTTGCTTGTTAATAACACTGAAATGGATTGTATGATTTTAGTAGATGAAACAAAAGGAAAAGCTTATTGTAAACCTTTAAATGATTTAAAAAAAGGAGATAAAATTGTTGTAGGTAGAGATGGGATAAAAGTGGCTCCTCCTGAAAGAGTAAGAGGTAAACAAGGTGGATTTGAATTCATGAATAGTGATGTCTCCTCAGAAAAACCATTATTATCCATTGCTAAAACTATTGCATCTGAAATTAAAGAAATTAAAAGTAAAGGTGGAAAAATTGCTCTTGTAGGTGGTCCAGCTATTGTTCATACTGGCTCTGCTAAGTTTATAGCTGCATTAATCCGAGAAGGAATAATTGACGTGGTTTTTGCAGGAAATGCATTAGCTACTCATGATATTGAATCTGATCAATTTGGAACTTCTTTAGGGATTAATGTTGAAACAGGTGAAATAGTATCTCATGGACATACTCATCATATGAGAGCTATTAATAGAATAAATAAATCTGGATCAATTGAAGCCGCAGTTAAAGATGGTACTTTAAAAAGTGGAATTATGTATGAATGTGTTAAAAATAATGTTCCTTTTGTTTTAGCAGGTTCTATACGTGATGATGGGCCTTTACCGGATGTTATAACTGATACAGCAGAGTCTCAAGCTAAAATGAGATATTATTGCCAAAAAATCGATATGTGTCTAATGGTCTCTACAATGTTACATTCTATTGCTACAGGTAATATGTTATCTGCTAAAGTAAAAAGTATATGTATAGATATTAACCCTTCAACAGTTACAAAACTTGCTGATCGTGGAAGTGCTCAAGTAATGCGTGTTGTAACAGATATTGGTGCATTTTTACCAGTTCTTTATGAATGTTTACATGAAGACAGTTTTATTTCTGAAAATTTACCAAAATAAATTAAATTAATTCTATTTTTTTATTTTTCAATTTTTATTTAAAAGAGGTTATTTTTCTTATGAATTCTAAGATTAAAGTTAATATTCTAGATTTTAATTTAGATGATATTTACCCTGCTGAAATTCTTATTGAAGATGGTTTTATTTCTAATATTTCTAAATTAGATTTTAATGAACCATTAAATTATGAAGGAATTCTTCTTCCAGGATTTATAGACAGTCATATTCATATTGAATCTACAATGTTATCTCCAGCTAATTTCGCAAAGGCTGTTTTGCCTTTTGGAACTACTTCTGTAGTGGCGGATCCTCATGAAATAGCTAATGTTTTAGGTGTTAAAGGTATTGAATTCATGATTTCAAATGGAAAAAATGTTCCATTTGATTTTTATTTTTCAGCACCTTCTTGTGTTCCCGCTACTAATTTTGAAACTAATGGTGCTAATATTGATGTTGAAACAATTAAAGAATTGTTTAAACTCCCAAATGTTATTTGTCTTGGTGAAATGATGAATTTTCCCGGAGTTATTAATAATGATTTAGGTGTTAATTTGAAGTTAGATTTAGCTAACAAATTAAGTGTTCCTATTGATGGTCATGCTCCTTTATTAAATGGTGAAGATTTAATAAAATATGTGTCTAAAGGTATAAGTACTGATCATGAATGTAGTAGTTTTGATGAAGCTATAGAAAAAAAACATCTAGGTATGAAAATCATGGTTCGTGAAGGTTCTTCTGCTAAAAATATGGATGCTCTTTTTAATATTAATAATCGTATAAAGTATTGGACAAGTGAATCTAAATTTGGAAACATTTCCATAGATGATTATGAAAAACTATTAAAACATCCAATATTTGATTTTTTAGTAAGTGATGATAAAAACCCTATAGACTTAAAAAAAGGCCATTTAAACCAACTAATAAAAAAAGCAATTAACTATGATATAGAACCGATTGAAGCAATAAAAATGGTAACATTAAACCCTGCAAACCACTATCATTTAAATGCTGGTGAAATATCTGTTGGTAAAAAAGCAAATTTTACGTTAGTGAATAATTTAAAAGATTTAGACATTAAATTAACTATAGTAAACGGTAAAATAGTTGCTAAAAATGGGAAATCACTTTTCAAAGTAAAAAAACCAAAAATATCAAACACGTTTAATGTAAATCTTAAAAAACCAGAAGATTTTGATATAAAAACAAAAAAAAATAATTATGTAAATGTAAAAATAATTGAAGCTTTTAATGGAGAATTAATTACAAACTCAATTATAGATACCTTAAAAATTGAAAACAATATAATACAATCTGACACTAAAAAAGACATATTAAAAATAAGTGTAGTAGAACGTTACGGTCATAATCATGTGTCAAACGGTTTTATAAAAGGATTTGGTATTAAAAAAGGAGCAATTGCAACATCAATATCTCATGATTCTCACAATATAATAACTATTGGTACTAATTCAATAGACATGGCAAAAGCTGTAAATAAATTAATTCAAAATCATGGAGGATTAACAGTTTCTTATAATAATACTCAAAAAAGTTTAAAATTACCAATTGCAGGATTAATGAGTAATGAAAATATAGAAATAGTATCTACAAATTTTGAAAATATGAAAAATTTAGTTCAAAAATTAGGTTCAAAATTAGATGACCCTTTCATGACATTATCTTTCATGGCATTACTTGTTATCCCTGATTTAAAATTATCAGATAAAGGTTTATTCAGCCTAAATGAGTTTGATTTCGTAAATTTAATACAAAATTAAGTTTAAGTTTAAATTTCATATCCTTTATTTTTTAAACTTTTTTTAATCATTTTCATAGCTTCTTTATCCTGTTTACTACCAACTTTATTTATAACTCTACTATTCTCATTAAAACGTCCTAAAAAATAATCTAATTTCTCACCTTTCACTTTATCAACTCTACTATAATTTACAAGTGATTCAATAATACAATGAATACCACGATTAATTGCAACAACATCACTTTTGTTTTTAGTAATATCACTCACATTAGAACAAATATATGTTGATTCAACAGGTTTTATAGGATCATCTTTTTTAATAAAATTTTTTGTATTATCAACACTAGCTTTAAAATACGCATCAACATCTTTCAATATTAATGAATCCTTATTAACATAATATTCAGATGGAATATTGTTAATAATAGCTAAAGTAAAATAAATAGGATTAGATGTAATATTAACCATAAACTCTTTATTTTTAAGAATATTATTTAAAGTTGTACTTCCTTGAAAGATATGATTAACAATTTGGTTTGTTCCTTTAACTATTGTCCCAAAAGGTGCAGCATTTTGACTACCATCATTATTTTTACTAGTTAAGATTACTTCATATTGTTGCCCATGATTCATTCCAATATCTTTAAGAGTCATTACCATATTTTTTCAAACCTATAAAATTTTCATAAAATATAATTAATATTTTGATTAATAATACTTTTATAATTTTTTAAAACTTATATAATTTAATTACTTTTTTATATTAGTTACTACAAAAATAAATTATAATATTATTAAAATATATTTAAAAATACCACCATTACAAATTTTTAAAAATTAATTATACTGAAGGAATATTTATGGTTTATAAAATGCGTACAGAACTGTTAGAACAACCCAACGCTTTAAGAAAAACTTTTAAAGAAGAATCTTCTAACATGAAAAGAATTTCAAAAGAGTTAGAAGATGTGGATAAAATATATTTAGTTGGTTGTGGAAGTTCATTATCTACACTTTATTCAGTTCGTGATGCTTTAGGTATGGTTTCAGATTTCCCTGTAGTTGTTGCTACAGGTTATGAATTTACTTATAGTAAAAATTTAGGCGATCAAAATGCCGCTGCAATTTTCGCATCACAGTCAGGAGAAACTGCTGACACTTTAGCTGGTTTGAAAAAAGCTAATGAATTAGGTTTTAATACTATTTCAATTTCAAATGAACAAAATAGTTCTATGTTAAAAGAAGCTAAAAATCCTATTTTAACTAGAGGAGATAAAGAAGAAGCTATATTAGGGACTAAAACATATGTTACACAATTAGCTTGTCTTTATTACCTTTTATTTGCATCATCTAATTATGAGAAAAAAAATGAAATATTAAATGATTTAAATAGATTACCTGATCTAATTGAAGAACTATTAAAAACAACTGAAGAAGAAAATAAAAAATTAGCTGAAAAATATAAAGATGAAGATATCTTTTACTGCTTAGGTGGTGGACCTAATTTTGGTTTAGCTTATAAATTAGCTATGACTATGCTTATGGAAGGGGCAATTAAACACGCTTGCCCATTATATGCTGCGGAATTTCGTCATGGTTTAATTGAAAGAGCAGAAAAAGATGTTCCTATGATATTTTTGGAAGCTAATTATCCAGTAGATGCTTTAACTGAAAAGGCAATAAATTTTTCAAATAAATTGGAATGTAAAACTATTACATATAGATTAAAGGATTATGCAAACATTAATGATTTACTTGCACCTCTTATTTTAGTAGTTCCTTTAGAATGGTTTGTATATTATCTTGCTCACTTTAATGGTGAAAATCCGGGGAGTACTAGACATATAGGTAAAGTTCGTTATGAATAAAAAGTTTTAAACTTTTTATTTTTAAAATCTTTTTTTTAAATAAGAATTAATAATTTACAAATAAAAAAATAAGAACTATTTTTTTAATTAAAAAATAGTTAGAAAAAATTTAATTTTATATCTAATTATTCTAAATCAACTGTGTATTTTTCTTCTTGAACTTTAGGAATTTCTAAGAAGATAGTACCTGCATTTGCTTTTGCAGAAATTTCTTTTATTTTTATTTTTGCAGGTAATCTAACTGATCTTTTAGCTTCACCAGTTTTTCTACCTTTAATTAAAAATTCAGGTTGAACATCAGACGGTTTTTCAATGTCTTCAAGTGTTGATGGGAAATTTGCTTTAATTGTAATTTCATTTTCAGATGCTTCAATTTCAATTTGATCTTTTTCAACACCAGGTAAATCTACTTTTAAGTAATAACAATCACTTACATCTATTAAATCTAAATCAAGTTTGGAAGGGGTTGTTTCTTTATAATCTTGGATTTTTCCATCCATAGTTTTTTGAACTCCTCTCATACTTACCATTAAATCTTCCATGGATTTTCCAAGGTCTGTAGATACTCTATCAACAACATTTTTACCTATTTCAGCTCTTTTTTCTACTCTTTCTTTTCCAGTATTAATATCTTCTTTCACTTTTTCTCTGTGAAGATGTGGTTTTTCTTCATTTTGTTGTTCGTTTTCAACCATTAAAATCAAACTCCTTAAAATTTATTACATTTTATTTATATTTTTATTTATTAAATTTTTTTGCATTATATTAAATAACTTTAAGTTACTTTATTATATTTAAAACTTTTGTTTTATTAATTTTCAAAATTTAATACATTTAGTTAATAATCGTCATTGTTTCTATCAATTTTTTTGACAGAATCAAAAACTTTTAATATTTTATCAATACCTTCTCCTTCTGATGCAGATATTAATAATGGATTGTCATTCATTTTTATAAATTTATCAATATAATCAAATCTATCAGAACCAGTTTCATATCCTGCAATATCAATTTTATTAAATAAAACAATTATTGGAGCACTGAAAACTTTTTGAATTTCTGTTAATAAATTATTTTGATGTTCTAAAGTATAACCACAAGTCTCAGATGCATCAAAGATGAATAAAATAGCATCAGCTAAATCTTCAAGAGCAACCATAGCATTCATTTCAATATCATTCATATCAACAATAGGACGATCTAATAATCCTGGGGTGTCAATAATTTGGATTTGTTTCCAATTTCTTTCAATATGTCCAATTTGAATTCCTTTTGTAGTAAATGGGTAATCAGCAACTTCAGGTTCTGCATCTGTTAATTGACGAAGTAAAGTTGATTTTCCTACATTTGGGAAACCTGCAATTACAATACTTGTAGCATCAAAATCGATAGTTGGCATGTTACGTAATTGACTTTTAGCAAAATCTAAAAAATCTAAATCTTTACTAATCTTTTTAGCTACACTAGCAACACGACCATAAGCTTGACTTCTAAGTTGTGAAGCCTTCTCTGGAGGATATCTTCTAATTTTTTTAGAATAATCCCTTTCTAATTGGCTTATAATACCATATGCCCAATTTAAAGCACCTAATGATTTTTTCAAATCATCAATACCTACAGTTATATCAATATAATCTTGGTAAAATATAGGTAAATCTTCAACAGTTGGTGTTCGATCATTTATCATTTTTAACCGATCTTTAATTACTTGGCATGCAGTTACTACTCTAACTTCTTCAATTCGTTTAGGCTTTAATCTTCTAGGCATTTTTGATGATCTAACTTCATCAGCAGCCTTTTTCCCTCTTCTAAATCCTTTATCTAAAAGTTCATCTGGAGTAGGGATTGTTGGTATCATCATAATTATCACTAATAATCTTTTCTGTAAATATTTATTAAATTTTGTAAAAATTTTTTATTTCATAATTTAAAATAATAAAAAATAGTGCTTAATATTTAATTATGTTTTAAATATATATAAAATTAATATAAAAAAATAGAATTTTAAAAAAATTTTAAAAATTTTTTATTCTTTAAAAATTTCTCCTTGAAATTTAAATATTTCAATATTGGAATCTTTTTTCCAAGTATCCGGATATAATCCTGCTTTAAGGCAGGTATGTGATAAAAATTCTTCTTTTCCCATATTAAATTCTGTTGCTACTTGTGGTAAAAGTAATCCACTATTAAAACCTTTTTTAATAATTAACCCATCTTCACCTAAATTAATCTTTTCAGGATATTCAGAACTTTCTAAAACATCTATTAATTCAGGTTTTGTTAAAACTGTAATTTCTAAATTAATCTTTTCTAATTCTTCATTTTTAAGCACAGGAAATCTAGGGTCAGCTGTTGCTGCAGATATGGCTACATCAATAAGTGCTGAAATTAATGGCTTAATAGGTTCAGGATAACCAATACATCCTCTTAGCTCTGAATTTTCATTTATTGTACAAAAAACCCCTAAATCTTCTTTTAGATGTTCGGGACAATCTTGGGGTATGTCAATTTTTACATTTTTATTTATCATATCTTCAATAGCTTTTCGAGCAATTTTTAATAAATATTTTCCATCATTTTCACTTATTGTCATTTTTATCAAGCCCCTTATAATTTTTTTAATTACTGCCTCCAACCATAGCATTCAATATTCTAGTGTTAGGACCACCATCTCCAACAGGAGCAATTTGACCATTCTTTCCACAGAATCCAACACTAAATTTAAAATCATTACCTATTGCATCAACATTTTTCAATGTTTCTAAAATATTTCCTGATAATGATACATCTCTTAATTCTTGACCAATTTCCCCATTTTCTATTTTATATGATTCCACAGCATTGAACTGGAATATTCCTTTTCCAGTATCTACTTGACCCCCTCTAGAACCTTTTAAATAAATTCCTTCAGGTATATCTTCAATCAATTCTTCAAATGAATGATCACCAGGTTCCAAATAAGTATTACTCATTCTTACAATAGGTTGGTCATTAATTGAACTTCTTGCATTACCACTAGATTTCATTCCTAATTTTGAAGCAGATTCTCTTGAAGAAAGTAATGAAACTAATTCTCCATCTTTAACTAGTTGATTTTTATGAGTTTTCACACCTTCTACATCATATTCATAATATCCAAAACCATCCTTATTTGAAGGATCATCATAAATATTTATTATATCAGATCCAATTTTATCTCCTAATTTTCCTTTTAAAACAGAATCATCTTGTAAAATTAAATCTGCTTCACTTGCATGACCTAAAGCTTCATGTATAAATACACCAGTTAACTCATTATCTGTAATTATTGGGAATTTTCCAGAAGGTGCAGTGCTTGCATTTAAAAGATTTGTAGCTTTTTCCCCTATTTTTCTTCCAAAACTTTCAATATCAGCATTTTTTAGTATCTCATAACCTTTTGCTCCTCCTAAACTCCCATGTCCAAATTGTATTAAATCTCCAGATGATGCTACTGTGTTTAACCATAATCCAATTCTAGTTTCATCTTGTATAATTTCAGTACCTTCACTTGTCACAATTGCAGTTTCAGATTCACTATCTTGATAATTGACGGTAGTACTTATGACTTTACCTACTGATGCACTTTTATTTGCATCTGCCATTAATTCTTTTTTTTCTTCGATATCTACATCGTTTACTGATATTTTTCTAGGAGTTTTAACTTTATCTTTAACAATATTTGCTTCAGATAATTCAACATCTCCTTTTAAAGATTTTGAAATTTTTATAGCTGTTTGTGTGATATCATCTAATTTGTTTAAATCATTTGTATAAGCAAATCCCCAAGCTCCATTATTTAGTACTCTTATTCTTGCTCCATTTGATATTCCAGTATTAATTTCCTGAATTTTATTGTCTTTCATTATAATATTAGTATTATTTCCAGTTCCTGCACGTATGTCTGCATAATCTACTTTATCTTGGATTTTAGCTATTATTTTCTCAAAAATGTCTATTTTTGTTTCCATTTTCTACCCACTTTTTAATTTTTATTATTATTTATGATTTTAATTTTAATTTTTTCTTAAGTTTTTTATTAATTTAATTTTTTCATTTACAAATAGTATTCTCTTAAGATTATATATATTATTAATTTAAGTTTTATGTGTAAATAAAATTTTATATATTGTAAAAAAGATTTTAATTTTTCTAATTATTTCTTTTGTTTATTTTGAGTTTATTTCTTTAGAAATGTTTATAAATATAATTAATAACAATAGTTATATAGATATAATTTTTATGAATATAAAAAAATATTATTAAATATAAAAACTCGGAGTGAAAAAAATGGTTATAATAATTGGATCTGGAGCTGGAGGAGCTATAATTGCAATGGAATTAGCAAAATCCAATATACCAGTCACAATAATAGAAAAAGGACCATACATAAAAACTAAAGATGCAATCAATTACTATGATAAATCATATGAAAATATGGATTTATTAAAAACAACCTGTGTTGGTGGATCTACAATCGTTTCAGCAGGAAATGGAGTAAGAATCTTAGAAAAAGAGTTCAAAAATATTGGAATAGACCTTTCAAATGAATATAATCAAGTTGAAAAACTACTTAACATCCATGAAATGGATGATAATCATATAGGTGAAGGAACTCAAAAATTCATAGATATCTCAAAACAATATGGTTTTAAAACACAAAAAATGCCTAAATTTATAAGAGATTCAGAATGTAAAATTTGTGGGAAATGTTCTTTTGGGTGTCCACAAGATGCTAAATGGAGCTCAAAAGATTTTATTGATATAGCTATTAAAAATAATGCAGAATTATTAACAAATACTGAAGCTACAAAGATAATAATCGAAAATGGACAGTTAAAAGGAGTAGAAATTAAAAAAGATAATAAAACAAGAATAATAAAATCAAATGAAATAATACTCGCAGCTGGAGCTATAAATTCTGCAATAATACTCCAAAATTCAGGAATAAACGCCGGAAGAAAATTATTCATGGATCCATTTGTAACTGTAGGTGGATTATTAAAAGATATTCATTATAATACTGAAGTTCAAATGAATGCTTTAGCCATAGGAAATGATTATATTTTATCCCCACACTTTTCTACATATGCAGCATCATTCCTTAAAGAAAATGGTTATGATATCGAAAATAAAGATATATTAAGTATAATGGTTAAAATTCCAGATGATGGACTGGGAAAAATAGAAAATGGGAAAGTAATAAAATATAATTCTATAAATGATATAAAGCGTTTAGCTGAAGGTTCAGCTGCTGCTGGTGCAATATTAACCACTGCAGGAGTAGATCCAACAACAATTACTTCAACAGTTTTTAGAGGAGCACATCCTGGAGGTACTGCTGCAATTGGTGAAGTTGTTGATAAAAATCTTCAAACTAATATAAATGGTTTATATGTAGGAGATGCAAGTGTTATACCATGGTCTCCTGGAAAACCTCCAATATTACTCATATTGGCTTTAGCATTAAGATTAGCAAATCATTTAATTGAAGAATATTCTTAATAAAATTTTCTCTTTATTTTTTTTAAAATTGTTTATTTATTTCTTCTTCATTAATTATTCTTTCACAATAATGGCATCTAAGAAGTAAAGGGTCTTTTTTTATAACATAAAACTTACTTTTTATCGGTTCTGGAGTGTTACTAATGCATTTAGGATTTATACATTTAATGATAGATTCTAATTCATCTCTAAGAGTAACTTGAGCTTTAGAAATAATTTCATACTCTCTTATAATATTTATAGTTGCATTAGGTGAAATTAATGCAATTTGATCTAATTCATCATTATCTAATTCTCTATTCTCTATCTTAACAATATCTTTTTTACCTCCATCACTAGAAGAAACATTTATTGCTAAAGAAACATTAGATTCTCCATCAGGAAGTCCTAAAATTCTCATTACATATAATGATTTATTTGCAGTAATATGATCAATTACAGTACCATCTTTAATAGGTTTAACTTTAAGCTCAGGTTTTATCATAATATCATCTATATAAAATAATTTATTTAAAATTTATGAAAAAAAGTATTAATTTAATAAGATAAGTTTTAAAAAAATATTTAAAAAAAAGAAGATAAGGATAATAAATATCCTTAAGCTACGAAAGATTCAATAAATTTAGCATATGCTGGTCTTGTAATGAATACTCCAATAAGTACACCTAAAATTGTGGTAAATGCAAAACCAGAAATAGTACCTATACCACTACTACCTCTAGCAAATCCAATATATGTTAAAGGTAACATAGCTGCAATTAAAGTACCTGCAGAAGCAAATATAATGAATAATGCATTTTTAACATTCATTCTTGCTCGAACATGTTTATGTTTTGATTTATCTGATTGATGCGTAAGTACTTCATCCGTAATAATAATTTGATCATCAATACCCGTACCAACACTTGCAATTAACCCGGCTATTGCAGCTAAATCAATATTCCAACTAATTAATGACGCAACACCTAAAACAATCAGCACTTCAGATAAACTTGTTATCATTATAGGAACAACTAATATTGGTTTTCTATAACGAATATAAACAATTCCACTAATTACTAATATTGCTAATAACCCTGCAATACATGTACCTTCTAAAAATTCCTGACCTAACTCGGCAGAAATCGTATTTGAACCAACAACATGAACTTTCACTGGTAATGATCCTGTTTTAAGTACAGTATAAACCGTATTTGCTTTAGATTGGGTTTCTTGAACAGTATCTTCACTACCCGTAACCTCTAAATCGGTAACAGGTTCACCAGTAGCTAATTCTGCAGATAAACTTGGAGGATCATTATCTATAGGTTTACCATCTAAGTACATTACTACTTTTTGTCCAGATTTACCTTTAGCCACATCAGCAAAATGTTTAGCTCCATCTGTTGTCAAAGTAAATGGTACAATCCAAGAAGTTTCACCTTCTACTTTATAACTATCAACACTCGCAACATCATTTCCAGTTAACGCTGTTTGATTATCAATTTTAGCAGTAAATACTCCAGGATTACCAATTAAACGCTCAACTTCGGAAGGAGACTTACCAGCCATTTCAATAATTACTCTTTGATCTCCACTTTCACGAACTTTTACATCTGAAACTCCATATAAATTAAGACGTTTATCAAGAACAGTTGTGACAGTTTTCATAGTACTACTATTAACTGGTTCATCTAATTGTAACTGGATGGAAGATCCACCTTTTAAATCTAAACCTTCATCAATCCCTAAAGCCGCTACACTAATTATACTAATTAAAATAAATGCAATTAACAGAATTACTTGTTTATCTTTCAAAAACTCTTTAATTTTTTTCTTGTTTTTCATTTTGATCTCTCCAGATAAACTCTTAAAATTGTTAAATTCATACACCAAGTTGTAAGTATATCTGCACATAGACCTAAAATAAGTACAGATGAAATACTAGTTAATGTGGAAGCTTCAGGTATTAAAAATGCTGTAACAATATATAATACAACCATAGCAGATATAGCTGATATTGACATTGTTAAACCTGTTTCCATAGCATCACTTGCTCTTTTAACTACAGTACCATCATGTCTTTTCAGTAACCGAGTAGTAAGTAAAATATCTGTGTCAACACTGTAACCAATAAGCATTAATAATGCACCAACAGATGCTATACTTAAAGGTATTTTGAATAAAGCCATTCCTCCAATAGCAATTACAATATCACATAATGCTGCAAGAATAACTGCAACAGAAGGTACAGGCTCTCTAAATACAATAAATACAGTTATTGCCATAAATATAAATGCAAATAATAATGCCCAATAAACTTGACCCATTGCTTCTTGACTTAATACTGGCCCAATTGCATTAAAACTCGCAACTTTACCATTATCCCCTAAAGCTGAAGTAAATGTCGTATCATTAATACCATTACTTATATCAACAGTAACCTTATTTGAATCGGCTCCATTACTATAAACACTAACATCAGAGGTATTTAAACTATCGGATAATTGAGATTGCAAAGCACTTGGACTAATATTACTAGTTAATTGAACTTCTGCAGTGGACCCTCCTTTTAATTCAATACCTTGGTCAACACCTACAAAAGTTATAAGTGCTAATGCTATAATAGTTATAATTATTGGAACGAAAATTACTTTTTTGTAAGATTCCATAAATTTTTCAAACATTTCTATTCATAACCATATAATTTTTAAAACTAATTTTTTGTAATAAAAAATAGTTATATATTTTTATTTAAAATTAATAATTCAATAATTATAATAAAATAAAGTGTATAATATTACTAAAAATCAATTATTAATTTTAAATTATTTTATAATGTAATAATCTAGCTGTAATTTAAAATAAATTAATTATAATGAAAATATTTCACATATGTTTAAAGTTAGATTATAAATATATTATATGAATAAAGATTTAAAGTTTTGTATAAAAATTAAAAAATAATAAAAATAGAAAATTTTTAAAATATAAAAAAATTAGTATAATAAGAATTTTAACTGTAAATACTTAAATCTAATAATCTTGCAATATTAAAACTATCATCAGCAATTTGATTTAAAGTTTTATCTTTAGTTTTAAGAGTAAAAGTTTCAATTACACGCCCACCTCTAACTTCTACCTTTTCAGTCATTCTTTTAATAGCATTTTTTCCACCAGAATTTGACATAGTAGCGAATAAAACAACATCTTTTCCTTTTAAATCTAGTTTATCTATTAAAGTAATTATAGCAGGAACTGGATTGCTAGCCCATGTAGGAGTGCCAATATAAATCAAATCATAATCAGAAATATTAATATTAGATGGGGTAATTTCAGTTTTACTTTCCCTAAAAGCATCTATACTAGAACTAAATTTACTAAAAAATCCACTTCGTTTCTTAATATCTTTAACTCTAATAATATCACTAGATAATTCATGTGCTAAAGTTTCAGCAACTATTTTAGTATTTTCACTTTTTGAATAATATATAATTAAAGTTTTCATGCTTTCATGTTCCTATTTTTTCTAAATTTTCAATAACCAACATCATATATTTAAGGATGCATACCATAAGCTTCTAAACCTTCAGTTTCATCAAATCCACATAAAAGATTCATATTATGGATAGCTTGACCAGAAGCCCCTTTAACTAAATTATCAATAGCAGATACAATAACTAATCTACCAGTTTCATCAATCTCAAAACATCCTATATGAATATAATTAGATCCACGAACAGAACTTAAACGTGGCATTTCTCCTTCATCCATAATTTTCACGAAAGGTTCATCTTTATATTGTTTAAGATAAATATCACGTATTTCTTCACTACCAATATCATTATATTCATCTTTTAAAAAACTATGATTTGTAGTTAAAATACCTCGAATCACAGGAACTAAATGAGGAGTAAAAGATACTTTAACATCAGAAAATAATCCTAATTCTTGTTGAATTTCAGGCATATGTCTATGACTAGTTACTTTATATGGATTAATATTATCTCCAATATTTGGATAATGACTGGATTCTGTTGGTTTAATACCAGAACCGCTAACTCCAGATTTACTATCAAAAATACATCTATTTAACATTTTTGCTTTAGATAAAGGAAAAGCAGATAATATGGATCCAGTTGTGAAACATCCAGGATTAGCAACAAGTTTAGCTTTTTTAATCTCTTTTCTATGAATTTCTGGAAGACCATATACAGCATCTATTTTACCAGTATGTTTAAAACCATACCATTTTTCATAAATATTATAATCATTGAATCGGTAATCTCCACTTAAATCAATGACTTTAGCACCAGTATCTAAAAGTTCTGGAACAATTTTCATTGAAGCCCCATGTGGTGTTGCTGTAAATATAATATCCGCATTAATATCATTTAATTTTTTATTACTAAATTTTAAACCAGTATCCCTAAGATTAGGATGAACTTTATGTAACGGGATGTTATCATACTTTCTAGAAGTAATATCTGTTATTTCTACTTCTGGATGGTTTAATAAAAATCTAATTAATTCTCCACCAGTATATCCACTTGCCCCTATAATAGCTACGTCTACCATTTTTTTACACCAATAAAATAATAATTTATATTATGTTTTATTCCATATAAACTCTTTTTCTTTTGATTAAAGTAATATGTCTTTATGTTTTTGTATCATATTTAAAATTTAATTAATTTTAATAGATTCTTTTTCAGGGTTAACAATCTTTTAAATTTTCTTTACCATAATTTGTTTCTTTAATCTTTTTTATAATTTTACAACTGCTATCTAAATCTGCTTTATGATAACTTTTTACTTTTTTAACTTCAATATTTAAATTCCTATCTTTCAAACTTTTTCGAAGTTTATCTAAATCAAAATCTTGATCTGCACCTATAGCTATTATATTGGGTTTTATTTCTTCAACTATTTTAAACATATCTCCATCATGCCCAAGATAAGCTTCATTTACTGGTTTTAAATATTTTACCATTTCTAATCGTTGATTTTCATTTATAATAGGTATTCTTTTTCGTTTTTTGACTGTTGAATCTTTAGCCACTACAACTATTAATTCAGCATTCTCTCCACCTAATTCTTTAGCTTTTTCTAAATATAAACCATGACCTGGGTGGATTATGTCAAAAGTGCCACTTGCCATTACTTTCATTTTAGAATTCACCTTTTAAACTTTGATATTTTAATGCATCATCTATTTTGATTTTATCTTTATATAATGCTGAACCTATTACAATACCCTTAACTCCAGTTTTAGATAATTTTTCAACATCTTCTATTGTAGTTATTCCTCCAGAGTAAACAATTGGAATATTTACAGATTTCACTAATTCTAATATAGGGTCTATGTTAAATCCATTAAGTAAACCTTCTACATCAACATTTGTGAATAATATACTTCCAGCCCCATAATCTTCAAATTCTTTACTAATTTCTGTAGCACTTTTATTAATCTCTTCTTGCCACCCTTTTATAACAACTTTAGAATTTTTACTATCTAAAGAAATCATTATCCTATCGGCACCATACTCTTCAGATAATTTTGTTATTGTTTCTGGATGTTTGATTCCCATAGTACCAATAATTAATCTTTCAATATCTAAATTAAGTAAATTTTCAGCATATTCAATACTTCTTATGCCCCCACCTAATTGAATAGGAACATTAACCTCATTTAATATTTTTTTAATAGTTTCAATATTAGTTTCACCATTTAAAGTCCCATCTAAATCAATTACATGAACAGTATTAGCACCTTTATCTTCCCAATACTTTGCAACTCTCTCAGGATTATTAATCACTACTTGTTCAGTTCCAGGTTCGCCTTGAACTAATTGAACACATTTTCCACCTTTAATATCCACTGCAGGCATTATTAACATTTCATCTTTTTTAAACATATTAAAAACCATTTATTTAAGAAAATTTTGATAAAAAAACTTTATTTTTAAATAATATATACTACTTTAATATTTAAAAAGTATGATATATATTTATAATTACAAAAAAAATTTGCAAAGGATTTAATAAAAATGAAGAGAACAGCTTTAAAAATTGGTTATATAGGTACAAATTTTCATGGATTCCAAAGACAACCTAATCTTAGAACAATAGAAGAAGAACTTATTAATACTTTGCAAAGATTAGAATATTTTGGTGATTTAAAAAAAGCAAGATTTCGTATTGCCGGCCGAACAGACAAAGGAGTTCATAGTTTAGGAAATGTTATTAGTTTTCAAAGTGAAAAAGAAGTGCTCGTAAATCAAATCAATACAAATCTTCCAGATGATATTCAAATATTAGGTAAAGCTCCAGTACGTTTTGGTTTTAAACCTCGTTATGCTCAAATGAGACAATACCGATATATTTTATTTGATTCAGATTTAAATATGGATTTATTACATCAATGTGCAAATATTTTTAAAGGGACTCATAATTTTATAAATTTTTCAAAAAGAGAACAAAAAACACCTATAAGAACCATAGAAGATATAAAGATTTCAACACCTCTTTTCAATGAAGATGTGAAATTTAAAAATAATAATTTAACTAGTTTAACTAATTCTTGTTCCCCTATATTTATTGATATATTTGGAGAAAGTTTTCTATGGAATATGGTACGTAAAATGATGAGAATCTTTGTTTTAGTAGGTAAAGAAAAATTATCACTAGATCAAGTTGAAAATTTATTAAATCCTAAAATCAATGAAGAAAAAGCATGTATTAAAGTTATGAATGCAGATCAACTAATCTTAATGAATATTCAATATGATAATATAAATTTTATAAAAGATGATTATGCTATTGAAAGATTTAAAAGAATATTAATAAAAAATTTATTAAATTATCAACGTAACTATTCTTTAACTGAAAGTATAATTAATTCATTAAATGATATTTAACAGATTCAGGCTTCTTTAAATTATTAAAATAATTAATAATATTACTTTATTTGTATTAAATATAATCGTTAATATAAACTAATGGATTTTTCCTAACTACTCCCACTAAATTTTTTAAATATGGAGTTTTACTAAAAATTAACATGATAACATAGGGAATTATGAAAGCTATAAAGAAACATATCCAAGACATATAATAAAAATTACTTGGAGTAAAATATACTTTCATTATTATTCCAATAATAAATTCATACATAAGAAATATTCCTATAGTTATTCTGGATAAATGCATTAAAAATTTATAATATGATTTGTTTCTATTTGGTTCTTTATAAATATTAGTTGCATTTTTTAAGAAAATGAATAAACCAGCGGATTGTAAAATCATATAAACACTATAACGGTTAAATATAGTTATATCGTTACCTGGACTAATTGCAGGTGATAAAATTGGTAATAATATTGTCATCAATATAAATAAACCTAATCCAAAATTTTTATTGTTAAATATTTTCCATCTAGTATTCATTAAGTAGTAACCTAATATAACAAATCCAATTGGTCCCATAAAATAATTAATATATAATGCTAAGTCTATATTGAATGTACTTTTTAATAAACAAACTATTAACCAAATAACTAAAAAATATTCTGCCTCTCTAAGAGGAGTATTTTGAACCCAAGATTTAAGTATAGGTAAGAAAAGGTAAACTCCAAAAATTAACCACATATAACTATATTGAGTTGAAAACCAAGATTGTGCAAAGAATACACTTTTAAAAAGATCATAAAAACCAAGAACAGTAAAAGATTTTATACCAAAAAAATTCATTAGTTCTGGGTGGAATCCACATATTATTATTACAAGCAATGTAAGCAATATTGAAAAAAATATTAATGGAGTAGCCATACCCCAAAATCTATCTTCTAAAAATTCTCTTATTCTCCAATTTTCTTGCAAAAAACTACCCACTAACATTAAAAAAAGTGGAACTCCAAAATTAAATGCAGAATTTCCAATATCTGCAAGTAACCAATTAATATTTGCAAAATTATGCGGGGCTGTCATCACTGGGGGATATATACATACATGTGAAAAAATTAGAGATATTATTGCAATAGGAGGTAAAATTTTAAAAAAATCGTTTGATAATATTGGTTCTTTTACTTTTTCCATTTGTGTCAACTCATCTAAAATTAAAGTAGAGTGTAAAAAATTGAATTTTAATTTTTAGTTAATTTATTAAAAATAGTTATTATATAATTTTTTTATCAAACTTATTTATAACTTTTTGCTCTTTTTTAAAATTTTTGTCAAAAATTTAGGATGATTTTAGTTTGAATCTTATGTTTAATTTTAACATAGTTTATTAATATTTTAAATTCATTAAAACTATTAAATTCATTATATTTAAATGATTTAAAATTAAAATTAATCAATAATTAATAAAAAATATTATAAAAAATTATAAATTAAAAATATTTTTCTTATATTGGAGATAATTTATGAAGATATCTATTGTACTTGGAACAAGACCTGAAATAATTAAAATGGCTTCTGTTATTGATGAAATAATAGATCGTGGCCATGAATTACTTTTAATTCATACAGGTCAACATTATGATAAAGAAATGTCTGAAACATTTTTTAAAGATTTAAAATTACCTTTACCTAATTATAATATTCATGTAGGGTCTGGATCTCATGGTAAACAAACAGGTAAAATGATGGAAGGAATTGAAAATGTATTAATTAAAGAAAAACCTGATATTTTGCTTGTTCAAGGGGATACTAATGCAGTACTTGCAGGAGCATTAGTAGCGGTTAAATTACATATACCTGTAGGTCATGTAGAAGCAGGTCTTAGATCATTTGATGAAACAATGCCTGAAGAAATTAATCGTAAAGCAGCGGATGTTTCATCTAAATTATACTTTGTTCCTACTGAAGAATCTGCAATTAATTTAATTAGTGAAGATATTTCTCGTAAACGGGTAATCATAACAGGAAATACAGTAGTTGATGCATGTTATAGAAATTTACAAATTGCTGAGAATAGAGACATTTCTGAGTATGAAAAAGAATTAGCAGATTTAGATATTGATAATATGGATAATATTCTCACATTAACAATGCATAGAGCAGAAAATGTTGATGTGAAACAACGATTGAATAGCATAATAGATGCATTAATTGAATTAAAAGATATGAATATAATTTTCCCAATCCATCCTAGAACTCGAAAAACTCTTGAAAACTTCGGATTATTAGAAAAACTTAATAGTTATAATCATATTCATATTATAAAACCTGTTGGTTATTTAGATTTTCTTGTTCTATTATCTAAATCAACTTTGATTTTAACTGATTCTGGAGGATTACAAGAAGAAGCTATTACTTTAAATATTCCAGCATTAACCTTAAGATATAATACTGAAAGACCTGAAACAGTATCTGCAGGAGGTAATATTCTTGTAGGTTCTGATAAAGATGTAATTCTAGATAATGCTTTTAAAATTTTAAATAATCCTGATTTTGCAAATAAAATGAAAAATGCTAAAAATCCTTATGGTGAAGGAAACACTGCTAATGAAATTTTAACTTGTATAGAAAAATTTTATAAAGATAACAAATTAGCGTTGGTTTCACCTGATAAAGTTATGTCAACATTTAATAGGGAAATGAAATTAATCACTGAAGATATTACAGTTAAAGAATTTGAAGATAAATATGATGCATTAATACAATTTGTTTATAGTGATAATGCAATTTTCCCAAATGATGATTTAAATAT
Organism: Methanobrevibacter acididurans; assembly: GCF_046197875.1. NCBI lineage: Archaea > Methanobacteriati > Methanobacteriota > Methanobacteria > Methanobacteriales > Methanobacteriaceae > Methanobrevibacter > Methanobrevibacter acididurans. Next base: position 448,166 of record NZ_CP166991.1, read on the forward strand.
TAAAAATAAATTCATATTATATAAAATTTATAGTTAAATAATTAATTATTTAACTCTATTATTTCTACCTATTTTTTTTAAGAATATAATAATATTATAATATTAAAGAGTAATTTTTATGATGCGTGATTTAAGTAATTGTGATGAGAATTCAATTCTACTTTTTGAATATTTTACAGCTAATGGAATAAATGACATGTCAATTATATCTGAAGCTACTGGTATGATTAAAGAATTAGCAGATGACTTAAAACATTTAGATATTTACCTTTTAGTTTCAAAAAAATTTAAAAATTTATTTGAAGATCTTGAAGTTCAAATAATATTTATTGACGAACCATTAATCCTTTGGTTAGAAAAAAATGCTTGTAAATTTAAAAAATCAATTTTTATAGCAGATGAAGGAGATGAACATTTATTTAATATAACAAAAATTCTTGAAGATAACAATCTTAAATTGTATTGTTCTAATTCAGAAAGTATCCTTACTTGTACAAATAAATATTTAACTCATGAAATGTTAAAAAATCTTGTAAATCAACCATTAACTTATAAAATTAAAATTGATTCATTTTCTAATTTTAAAAATGAAATTTTAAGTATTTATAATGAATTCAATAAATATGAAGATACTAAATTAATTATTAAGCCTATTGATGGTGTAGATTGTGAAAAAGTATCTTTAATTTCAAAAAAAGAGGATCTAATCAATTTTAATAATATTTATCCTGAAGGGACAATTGTACTTATTCAAAAATATGTTGAAGGGTATTCTTGCAGTGTAAGTCTCTTAACTGATGGGAACCATGCAATTCCTTTAAGTTTAAATAAGCAGAATATTGTATTTGGTAAAAAAGATATTTCTTATTGTGGTGGGGAGCTTCCATTTAACCACCCATTGAAAAATCAAGCTTTTAAACTTGCAACTGAGGCGGTAGAAACTGTTAAAGGACTTAAAGGTTTTGTTGGTGTAGATTTGATTTTAGGGGAAGAAGTAACATTTTTAGAAATAAATTCACGATTCACAACACCTTATGTTGGATTAAAAAAACTAGTAAATTTTAATATAGGAGAAACAATAATTAATTTATTAGATAATAAAATTAATATTCAAAAATTAAAAGAAAATATTATATTAAATGGTAAAGTTAAATTTACTAAAGAAGAAAATGAATTAAAAATTGAAAAATTTAATTAATATTTTTATAATACGAGGATTATTATTTATGAAAGTAGCAGGTTTTGATATTGGTGGAGCCAATACAGATTTAGCAATAATAGATTTTAAAGACAATGAAATTAAAGAAGTAAAGACAGATTTTGAATATCTTCCGATGTGGCGAAAAAGCCAAGAGTTAGGTGAAACTCTTGTACGATTGATTGAAAATATTTGTCCTTTAGATGAAATTGATGCTGTGGGCATATCCATGACTGCTGAATTAGTTGATGCATATTCAACTAAAAAAGAGGGAGTTTTGGATATTATTAATAAATCAGAAAAAGAATTTAATGTTCCTGTAGGTATTGTTGGTATTGATGGGATGTTAAGTGCTTCTGATATTAAAAAACAACCAATTAAAGCTGCAGCTGCTAATTGGGTAGCTACTGCTGAAATTGCAGGTATTATGGAAGAAGATTGTGTGTTTGTAGATACTGGAAGTACCACTACTGATATAATACCAGTTAAAAATGGTTCAGAATGTGCTAAGGGACGTTCTGATTTTGAAAGATTAGCAACTGGTGAATTAGTTTATACTGGAACACTTAGAACAAATTTATCCAGTTTCTTAGATAAAATCCCATTTGATGGTATGGACTATAGGGTGGCATCAGAGTTATTTGCAATTACTGCAGATGTTTATACAGTTTTAGATTTAATTTCTCCTGATGATTACGTATGTGATACTTGTGATGGTCAAGGTAAATCTAAAGAAGAAGCAATGAGAAGAATTTCTAGAGTCTTATGTGCAGATTTAGATATTTTATCTCCTGAAGATATTGTTGAAATCGCACAATACATTCACCAAGCACAAGTTGCACAAATTGCAAATGCTTTAGATGAGGTTGCTTCAAGAGAAAATTTAGATATTGTTATAACAACAGGTTTAGGTAAAGATATTCTATGTAATGAAGCGGCTTTAAGTTTAGATTTAAGAGTTAAACCTATGGATATGTTATTGTCCGATGAAGAATGTGTTGTTGCTCCAGCTATAGGAACTGCTATAATGATGGAAAAATTCATCAGTTAAAATTTATTTTTTTGAGCTAGTGATTTGATATGGGAAAAAAGAAAAAATCAAATCTTTTAAAATGGTTATTGATTTTAACAGTAATAATATTAGTTGTTTTTTCTTTTATTAATAATTGTCAAACTACTACTGTAGGTTATAATGATTTAGGGCAAGTTGTGAAATATAACTATTCTCATTATTCAAATCCTGATGTTAAAATTGCTGTTGTTTCTGGTATGCATTCACGTGAATCATTACATCAATGGGTTTTACCTGAAGTTTGTAAATTCGTAGCATTATTTAATAATGTTGAAGTTGATAATTATAAAGTCACGGTTACTTCAAACCCTGAAGATTTTGATATTGGTCGAGCTAATGGGGAGTCTTTAGTTCATGATTATGTTGTTGATGATGTAGCTAATTCTGATTATGATTTAGTGATAATTGGCCATGATCACGAAGAAGGTTATGGTGATGGTTATTATATTGCAACACCTAGTATGGATTCTTCTTCTGTTGATTTAGCTTCTGCAGTAATGGAAAAGTTGTCAGATTTTAATTATTATAAACGAAATTCCGATAATTCTGCAAAAAGTTCTAGTATTACATCAGTTGATAATCCTATTGTAGCTACAGGTACTAATTTGTTTGTTTATGAAATACCTGAGGATGATTTTATATTATTTGCTTTTATTAATTCATATAGGTTAATATCAGAATCTTATAATGTTTTATCTTCATAAACACTATTTATTTTTTAAAATTAGTTATTTCTTTATTTTTGGAGAGTAAATCTTAAAGTTAGTTAGGTCTTTAACTGTTTGTCCTTGTTAAAGCTTAAGAAGGGGGATGATTTAAAACTTTAAGATTCCCTCTAGAAAAATAGACATTTTTTAAGTAATTTCTATTTTTCTAATTAAAAGTTTTTAATTAGTATTATTTAATATTTTCTATTTAATTTTATGGCTTGTTTTTTTATTTTTTATTTAATCTATTAAATATTCAATTATTATTCTTATAAATGAACATTGTTATTAGTTTAATCATTTATTTAATTAAGAACATGTTAAGTGGTTTTTAATCTAATATTTAAAAAAGTTTAATTAAAAAAATGATTAATATTCAATACCAAACATCTTTTATTCCAAGTAAATAAGCTATTGTATTAGAACTTAAATGTAAAATTAAAGTAATAAATCCTATGATTAAAACGAAATTTACACTTAAAGGTACTAAGAATGATATTAAAAGAAGTGACATTATTACGAAGTCTAATTGATCAAGGAAAGGTGCAGGTTTCCCACTAGCAATTCCTAAACGTCTTTTGATAAAACTTCCAGCAGCATCTCCTAACAATGCACCAAAAGCAAGAATAAATCCTAAAAATAGTCCATTAGGTATGCTTTGAAAAACATTTAGAGTTATTATTCCTCCACTTATTTGGGTTAAATTAATACTTAAAAAACCCTGAATACCTCCAACTAAAGTTCCTAAAATTGTCCCGGAAATAAATCCTTTCCAAGTTACCCCGTTACCTATAATTCTATAACCATCTGAAAGAGTTTTACCTTTATCCATAGGTGTTCCTCCACCAAAAGCAAGACCACTAAGGTTAGAAACATAAGCAGGTAACATAAAATAAATTGCTATTGCACAACTAATTAAAAAATTAACTAAATTAATTACCATAATTGATTTTCCATAATAAAAATTATTTTTGTTATATTAAAATTATTCTCTACAAACTATTTAAATTAGATTGTAATATAAGTAAAACAAAATTTTTTTGGCTCTGTCAAAAACTTGTGTGTTTTCATTTTTTGAAATTTTTTTGACTCATAATTTTTTTAAGCTTTATAATTGCTTTAATTGTGATTTAGAAATAGTAAAGTTAATATATTAAGTGGAGCTAATATATTTATATGTCAAGTACAAAAATAAAAGCTCCATGTTATACTATGGAGCCAATACAATTTAAACTTTACGATTTTTTGAAGAGTTTTCTGGTTTTAGATCTGATGTTTCTAAAAAGTTGATTGGATGTCAGGATATGAGTCCTAATTTGATTTGTCTTGAAAAAAATGGTAAGATAATATTTAGCAATCATAATGCTGTTTGTCCAGTGTGTGGGTCTCATCATAGTCGTAAAAATGGTAAAATTGAACGTGAATTAATATTTTTGAATAAAGGAACCGAAACTTGTATTGTTCAAAAGTATAAATGTAAAAATTGTGGTAATGTATTTAGTGCTGATTTGTCATCTTTAGTTGATACTAATCGGAATATTACTAAGCCAGTAATTGATTTTATCCTTAAATCCTATAGTATTAGTGGTGGATAGTATTTCGTAAAAATCATGCATAGGTTAAAAGAAATCCATAATGTTGATATCTCTTATCATAAGTGTTGAAAACATTTTATTAGGCTTAGAATATGATTTTGATAATGATTTTTATAGTCTTTCTGGTTATTACTTGTTTGATGCTTTGTGGGTTAAAATTAACAGTGTTTGGAATTATATTTTAGCTTTTATTCGACCTACAAAGTAATACAATTGTTTTCTACGATTTAGCCCATTTCTGAGTCAGAAAAAAGTATTTACAAGTTTTTAAGTGAATCCACTTACAATCAAGATCGTAACTATATTGTATACTGATTTAAAACATTGAGTAATCGCCAACCTATACGAAAATTAGGTTTTAAACATCAATTCTGTGTGTTTCACACTAAACAAAAAATAAACAGAGACATAAATGATTACTTAAAACAAAACAAATTAAGTTTTGAGGATATTGAATCTGTAAAAAGTTTTAAACATGAAATTTTCAATATTATGGATGCTCCCGACTTAGAAACAGCTAAAACAAAAAGAGATCAATTTATCAAAGAACAAAAAAACTTACCTGAACCAATTTTCAAAATATTATGGAAATTCATAGTCCACTTACTTCAAAAACTTAACATATTACATTAAAAACAGTAACATTAGTCGTACGAGTAACAAAATCGAGAATATATTCCAAAAAGTATTCCCAAAACATATTAAAAGACTCATGAAAACAGAAACCGGATTAATCAACAGATTCAAACTAAAACTCGAATTCTGGAACATAAAAAATAAAAACCAAATTTAACACACAAGTTTTTGACAGAGCCAATTTTTTATTAATATTTAAGTTTAAATACTAGGAATAGTAATATATAATAAAGTTAAGATGTATTTATGTTAATCATTTACTATATAAATGATATGTCTAAACTTAAATTAATTTAAATGTAAAAATCATGCAATATAATTTATAATTTGATAAAATATTCATTATTATTTAATTAATTAACATTTTTTATAAAAAATACTTTTAATTTTTTCATTACTTAAAAAATAGTAGGGTTAATAAAAAAATTACTCATTATAATTAATTATTCCTATTTTTTATAAAAATTTTAACAAAAACATTTAAAAAGAAGGATTTTTAAAATTATTCGGTGATAAAATGGAAATAAAAAAAACTGTTAGTTTATGCCCAACATGTCTTAAACCTGTACCTGCAGAAGTTTATGAAAAAGATGGAAAAATATTTATTAAAAAAACATGTCCAGAACATGGAGAATTTAATAATACTTATTGGGGATCTTCTGATCTTTACGGAAAATTAGAAAAATTTACCCCTTTAATAAAACCAGCAGATAATCCTCAAGTTGAAAAAAATGGTGGTTGTCCGAATAATTGCGGAATTTGTGAACAACATGAATCAACAACAGTTTTAGGATTAATTGATGTTACAAATAGATGTAATTTACGATGTCCAATCTGTTTTGCAAATGCTGCAGCTTCTAAATCATTATATGAACCTACTTTTGATGAAATTAAAGAAATGCTTCAGAATTTAAGAAACATTGAACCAAGAGGATGCCCAGCAATACAATTTGCAGGCGGAGAACCAACAGTAAGAAAAGATTTACCTGAATTAATTAAATTAGCTATTGATTTAGGATTTTCCCATACTCAAATTGCTACAAATGGTATACGATTAGCTAAAAAAGAAGGTTATGCTAAAGAATTACGTGAAACTGGTTTAAATACAGTATACTTACAATTTGATGGTGTTACAGAAGAACCTTATCTTGTAGCTAGAAACAAAAACTTATTATCTGTTAAATTAGAAGCAATAGAAAAATGTAGAGAAGCAGGTTTAGGAATAGTTCTAGTACCTACTTTAGTTAAAGGAATAAACGATGATCAAGTTGGGGATATCTTAAGATTTGCAATGAATAATATAGATATCATACATGGCGTAAACTTCCAACCAGTATCATTTTCAGGAAGAACCCCTCATGAAGAAGTTGAAGAACAAAGAATTACCATTCCTGATTTTATTAATTTAGTTGATGAACAAACAGATCATGATATTGTACCAGATGATTTCTACCCTCCTTCATTCGTTCAACCAATTTCACGTTTTGCTGGAGCATTACAAGGTTCAGAACCTCCAGTTTACTTAAATTGTCATGAACATTGTGGTGTTGGAACATATGCTTTCTTACAAGGTGATGAAGTTATTCCAGTAACTCGATTTATAGATGTAGAAAAATTAATGGACTTATTAAACAAATATACTGATGAACTAGAAGAAGGCGGTTTTGGAAAACAAAAAAGAGTTATTGCCAAAGCTATTAAAAACGTCCCTAATGTAGTAGATTCTGATAAGACACCTGATATTTTAAACATGAAAAAAATATTACTAGATATATTTAAAGAAAGATCTTATGAATCAGTAGGAGAATTCCATAAACACGCATTACTTGTTTCATGTATGCACTTTATGGATCCATTTAACTTTGATGCAGATAGAGTAAGAAAATGTATAATTCATTATGCAGTTCCTGATGGTAGAATAATACCATTTTGTACAATGAACTCTATTTACCGATCAGAAATAGAAAAAGAATTTTCAACCCCGCTTAAATCAAAATTACTTCAATATAATGATAAAACTTCAAAAGAAGAATAATCTTTTAAGTTTAAATTTTAATTTTTTTCAATAATCTAACAAAAATAAAAAAAACTTGATGATTTCAATGATGATAAAAACCCCTTCTAGATTACATATGACATTAATTGATTTAAATGGATCATATGGTAGATTTGATGGTGGAGTAGGATTAACTCTAGCTAATCCTCATTTTATATTAAAAAGTGAGGAAACTGAAAAAGGTATCACTATAGGTTTTGATGATAACATAACAAATCCTGAAATATTTGATGAATGTATTACAAAAATTTCTAACTCTGCAGAAAGGGTTATAAATCATTTTAATATTGAATCTGGTTTTCATTTTCAGGTTAAACAAGCATATTTCCCTCATTCAGGTTTAGGTTCTGGAACACAAATATCTCTTGCTACTGGAAAATTAATATGTGAACATATTGGTCAAAATATTTTATCTCCTAATTTAGGAGCTATTGTTGGAAGAGGTGGAACTTCAGGTATTGGTACTTTCTCTTTTGACTTAGGTGGATTTATTGCAGATGGAGGACATAGTTCTAAAGAAAAATCAACATTCTTACCTTCTTCAGCATCTGGAGCTAGACCTCCTCATCTTATTGGACAATATGATTTTCCAGAAGATTGGAATATTTTAATAGCACTTCCTAGTGCAGATAATAGTGTTACAGGTAATAAAGAAGTTAATATTTTTCAACATTATTGTCCAGTTCCAAAAAGTGAAGTGGAACAAGTTTCTCATGTTGTTTTCATGAATCTTATACCATATTTATTAGAACATGATATTGAGAATTTTGGTGCTAGTATTGATATGATTCAAACCAGAGGTTTCAAAAAAATAGAAGTAAGCCTTCAACCACCTAAACTTGTAAATTTAATGAATTTCATGCGTGATAATGGTGCTTATGGTGTTGGAATGAGTTCATTTGGACCTGTAACTTACACTGTTTATGATAAAAGTAATAAAGATATAGTTAAAGCAACTGAAGAATATCTTGATGGTGATGGTATAGTTATTACAACTAAAGCACAAAATCATGGTTATGAATTAACAAAATAAGAAAAAATATTTTTTCTGACAATAAAGTGAAAATTATGAAAGAGTTAAAAGGTAAAGTGTGGGAGTTTGGGGATAATATTGATACTGATGTAATTATCCCTGGAAGATATCTTAGAACATTCAATCCAAAAGATTTAGCAGCTCATGTACTTGAAGGTGAAAGACCGGATTTTACAGCTAATGTAAAAAAAGGAGATATTATTGTAGCAAATGAAAATTTTGGTTGTGGTTCTAGTAGAGAACAAGCACCTTTAGCAATAAAAACTGCAGGTGTTACAGCTATAATAGCTAAATCATTTGCAAGAATATTCTATCGTAATGCAATTAACATAGGTTTGCCAGTTATTAAAGCTAATGTAATTGCAAAAGATCAAGATATTTTATCCATAAATCTAGAAAAAGGTCAAGTTATAAATGAATCTACTAAGGAATGCTTTAATATAGAACCTTTTGAAGATTTCATGTTAAAAATATTATCTGATGGTGGTATTGTTAATCATTACTTGAAAAAAAAATGAATAATTTTACTTTTTCATGAAAATATTCACTTATTCTTTAATGAAATTTTAAAAAATAGAAATTTCCTTTTTTAATAATATTGAATATAAATTAATTACTTAATAAATAAAAAAAATTTAATAGGAGGTGCCAATTATGGAGTGTCCAATTTGTGGTTCAAAAAACGCTACAATACTAAAAACTAAAAAAATTAACTCTAAAAAAAATTCTCGACGTGAATTATTATTAAAATGTGAAAACTGTGGTCAAGTATTTAATGAATCAATTATAGAAGAAAAACCTCAAAGTTACAGGTTAGTTATAAGTGAACATGAAGATTCTTTTAAAACTTCAGTGGAATTATCCCCAGATCAAAAATTAAATGTAGGAGATTATTTACAAACAAAATTTGGAAAAGTTGAAATTACTTCTTTAGAAACTACTCAACGAAGAGAAAGTCATGTTAAGGCTCGGGATGTTAAAACTATATGGGCTAATTCAAAAGAAATTCCTGCAAGATTTGGAATTAGTGTTGATTTACATGGTAAAGTAGCATCATTTAAAGTTGAAACTGTACGAGACTTTAAAATTAGTGTTGATGATGTATTTAAAATTGATAATTTTATTATAAATGTTTATATGATTAAAACTGAAGACCGTAAGACTAGTAAAGGATTTGCTAAGGCAAGAGTTATTAAACGTGTTTATGGTCGGCCCGTTAATTTAAAACGTTATGATTATGATTTAACAGAAAGTATTGTAAGTAAAAAAGCATTAGAATAAAAAATTTTTTAAAACTTTTTTTTTAGAGGTTTGAATCTTAATGAAAGTATATATTGAAACTTATGGATGTACATTTAATCAAGCTGATTCTCAAATTATGGCAGGAAATTTAATAAAAGGCAATATTGATATTGTAAACTCTGCTGAAAAAGCAGATGTTATTATAATCAATACTTGTTATGTGAAATTACCTACAGAAAGTAAAGTAATTAATAAAATAAAAAATTTACAATCAAAGTTCCCTAATAAAAAAATAATAATTAGTGGATGTATGGTTGAAGTAGATCCTAAAAAATTAAACGATATAGGCCCTAACTGTTCTTGGATTGGACCTCATCAATTAAATAAAACAGTATCTATTGTTAAAACTGCTTATGATGGTGGGGTAAGTCGTGCTTATGGTTTATCCAAGGATTCTAAAGTGGGTGTTCCTAAATTATCTGAAAATCCTTATATTCATGTAATACAAATATGTGAAGGATGTTTAGGTGCATGCACTTATTGTTGTACTCGATTAGCTAGAGGTCCATTAAATAGTTATCCAATTATAGATATTGTTGACGAAGCTAAACAAGCAATTAAAAATGGTTGTGTGGAAATAGAGTTAACAGCTCAAGATACTTCAGCTTATGGTAAAGATACTGGTGAAAAATTTTCAGATTTAATACGAGCAGTTGCTTCTTTAGATGGTAATTTTAGGGTTCGTATAGGGATGATGAATCCTAAAAATATTGGTGATGAAATTGATGATCTTATTGAATCTTTTAAATTAGAAAAAGTTTACAAATTCCTTCATTTACCAATTCAATCAGGTAGTAATAAAGTATTAAATGAAATGAATCGTAATCATACAGTTAATGAATATAAATTTATTGTTGAAAAATTTAGAAATCAAATTCCTGAATTAACCCTTGCTACGGATATTATTGTAGGATATCCTACAGAAACTGAGGAAGATTTCAAAGAAACTGTGGATTTAGTTAAAGATTTAAAATTTAGCATAATTCATATAAGTAAATATCATCATAGGTTAGGAGCTATTTCTTCTAATCTTAAAGAGATTCCCTCTGATATAATGCATAAACGTTCTAAATATTTGACTGAAATTAAATATGAGATTACTGAAATGGAAAATAAAGAATTTTTAGGATCTGATGTTGAAGTTTTAGTTGTTGAAAAAGGACGTAAAGGTGGTTTTATTGCTAAGACTAATTCTTATATTCCTGTTGTTGTTGAAGATGTAAAATTAGGATCTTTTGTTAATGTTCATATTTATGATGTGACTGGCACTTATCTGCTTGGAAGATTAATTGAATAATTTTTTTTATTCTATGCCTCTCAAATTATTTAATTTTTATTTTAATTATATCATTAACTTAAATGATTTTTAGCTTTTTGTTTTACTTAATTTTAAATATTTTTTTATCTTATCCATTTTCAATACCTAAATTTAATTTAATTTTTTTTTAAAATTATTTTTATAGATTTTTAAATTATTAGGTTTGTATGATGTCATATTCTTTTGTTTTGAATTGTATTTATTCTTTTTTTATCTTTTAAGAGCTTTTTAATCGTTTTTGTTTGTTTGTTTTTCAGGTGTTTTTAGGTTCTTAATTTGATATTAATTACTAAAAATTTGTTGATTTTATTGATATTCTACTGTTTAATAATCATTATAGAATTAATATATTATCATGTTTATTTTATCTATATAGTGGGTTTTTAGTTCTTAAAAAAACAATACCTTTATATACTAAGTAATACAACATTCAATTGGAGGTGAAAATATGAGTGAATTACCAATCGCACCTGTAGGCCGTATATTAAAAAACGCTGGCGCACAAAGAATTTCTGATGATGCAAAAATCGCATTAGCTGAAGCATTAGAAGAACAAGGTGATGCAATAGCACAAAAAGCTGTTAATTTCGCACGCCACGCTGGTAGAAAAACTGTCAAAGCTGAAGATATCAAATTAGCTATCAAATAAGTTTTGTGACATGTTTTTAAACTATTGGCCAGTTTTGGCCAATTATTTTTTTTATTCAATTATTTATATCAGAATATTTGCTATAAATTTATTTTATTAGTTAAATATTATTATTTATCATTGATTTAAGAAAAAGCATAATTTTATGGATATTCAATATTTATGTTTATCGTTTAAATTTTCCATACACACTTAAGCGAAGTGTGTATTAACCTTAACTGGTTTCCATGCTTAGGTTAATAAATTTTATTCAAAATTTGTGTAAAAAATTTTTTTAATAGAAACTTTTATATATGACTTTGAATATAGTTTAGTAAGTAGGGACCGGTGGTCTAGGGGTATGATACCTCCTTGACGTGGAGGTGATCACGAGTTCAAATCTCGTTCGGTCCATGTGCCATAGTAGTTCAGAGTGGGAGAACGCCAGACTGAAGATCTGGATGTCGCTGGTTCAAGTCCGGCCTATGGCATTCTTTATTAACTAATTTTTTTAATAATAACCTAATATTTGGGTTATTTTTTTATAAATTTTGATTATATTGTTTTTTTATTTTAAAAATTTAAAAAGAGAAGAAGTATTTAATCTTTATATTTTGGTTTTTTATCAAATATGCCTGGAGCGTTTTTTTCAGTATTAGAACTTGATAATTCTAATTGATCAATAATTTTTGGTCCTGAAGAAGTACCTATTCTATCTGCTCCTGCAGCTATTACTCTATTTACTGTTTTAAAATTATTGATTCCTCCTGATGCTTTAATTTGTTTTGATGGGGCATATTTTCTTATTATTGTTAAGTATGTTACTAATTCGTTAAATTTACATGCTCCGCTAAATCCAGTATTTGTTTTAATATAATCTGCATTAGTTTTTTCGATTGTTTTTGATATTTCTTTTATTTCAGTTTCATCGATTAATGTTAATTCTATTATTACTTTTAATATATGGTCTCCAATAGCTTCTTTTACTGCATTTATATCTTCTTGAATTAATTTATAATCTTTATTTTTTAAAGCAGGAATATTTGCTACCATATCTATTTCATCTGCACCATTTATTATTGCTTGTTTTGCTTCAGCTACTTTGGATGTTGTTGTTCCAAATCCTAATGGGAAGTCAATCACGCTAACAATTTTTATATTTTCTTTTCTTAGTTTTTCGGATACATATTTTATATATGTTGGTCCTACTACAACTGCATAAAATTCATATTTTTTTGCTGTTTCTATGAATTCATCTATTTCTTTTATAGATGCAGTATTATCTAAAAATGCATAATCAATGTATTTAGCTATTTCATCTTCAGTTTTTAATCGTAATAGGTTGTTTACCATTTTTTCACTTTCTTTTTTAAAATTTTATTTTTTAATTATAATGTTTTTCATATTACTTATTGTTAGTAATTATACTAACATATTAATTTATATCTTATATAAATATTTTTCTTTAAGTCAAAAATATTAAATTAATTTTTTTGCCATGTAAGGTCCTTTAAGTTCGTAACCAAATCTTCGATAATAGTTTCTAGCACCTATACCACTTGTAACAATAAGTTCATTTTTTCCTTTATCAATACATAACTCTTCTGCACGCTTAATTAAACGTTCACCAAAACCATTATGTTGCCCAATTTTATTAGCTTTCTCTCCAATTTTTAACATGTTTCCATAAACATGAAGTTCTCTTAAAAGTGCACTATCTGCACCAATCTCACTACGATGAACCTTTTTAGAAGGCATGCGTAGACGTAAAAAACCAGCTAAACTTTCTTCATTACTATCTTCAAATGATAAAAATGTTTCTTCACCTTCAACAGCAGTATAACTTTCTTCAAACAATTGGAAATCTTCAAGATTATAATTTTTATCTTTATGACCAATTTCTCTACAACGAATACATTTACAATTAATACCTTCTTCATCTAATCTATTATAAACTAACTCTCCTAAATTAGATTTTTTAACCCCTGCTTCAATAAGGGTAGAAGGAATATCTCGTTGAATACGCATAGTACGGACCCACTTTGGGAGAATTTTCTTAATCTCAACAATTAATTCAACAGCTTCTTCATCAGTATAAGGTTCATAACCACCATCTTTCCAAAGATCATATAATTCACTACCTTTAGTTACAAGACAAGGATAAATTTTTAACATATCCGGTTTATAAGAATCATTTGTAAAAACTGTTTTGAACATTTCAAGATCTTCTTTTTGTCTTTGAAATAAACCAGGCATTAAATGCATGGCAACTTTTAAACCAGAATCTCTTAAAACACGATTAGCTTCAATTGAATCTTTTACACTATGTCCTCGTTTCATTTTTTTATAAATTTCATCATGTATTGTTTGAACTCCAATTTCAACCCTAGTAGCACCCATATTTAACATTCTATCTACATGTTCTTTTTTACACCAATCAGGCCTAGTTTCAAAAGTCATTCCAACACAACGAACTTTGGAAAATTCATTAGCTTTTTGCACATCTTCTAAAATAACATAATCAGTAGGGGCAAAAGTCTTTAAAATATTATTAGAATATAAAGGGTCTTTTTTAATAATATCTTTTGTAATATCTTTTAATTTCATCCCTTTTTCAATATTTTTAAGTACAATACCAAAATCTACCATAGCTTTTAAACATTGAGAGACAAACCAAGTTTGATACGATAAATCTGTAGATGGAAATGTTCCACCCATTATAATTAGTTCAATTTTATCCACAGGATGTCCTATACTATATAATTGTTTGATTCGATTAAATGTTTGGATATATGGATGATACTCATACATTCTACCTCTAAGTGCAGCTGGTTCTTCACCTGTGTAACTTGGTGGAGCAATATCACTTTTTGGACAGTAAAAACATCTTCCATGAGGACATTCGTGAGGGTGACACATTACAGCTACAACAGCAACTCCTGAAAGAGTTCTAGAAGGTTTTTTTCTTAATAAACCACTAATACTTCTTTTTTCTTCTATTGTGGCTGCTTCAAGGATGTCTGCATTGCTCATGAATTTGTTTAATTTTAAATCTCTACAAAGTTGTCTTTTTTCAACTTCTAAATCACGTCGAGTTTTAATTTTCCCATTTTTTATGTCCTCAATAATTATTCGACAAGCTTCTTCCATATAATTTATTCTCCAATAATTTATAAAAATTAATTAATAAATCAGTTAGATTTATATATTTTTTCATACTATAATTTTTATATCTATAATATTAAATAATTGTTTTATATATTAATAAAATATGAGGTTAAAAAAATGAGAGTAAAAAAACTTTTAGGAATGCTTGCTTTAGATGTTAATGCTAAAGAAATAGGAAAAATCAGTGATTTAGATTTTGATTCAGAAACTGGAAAAATTAATCAAATTGCAGTAACTTTAAAAAAGAATATTTTATCTAATGATGAGTTATTATTTGATTATGCTGAAATTAAGAGTGTTGGAGATTATGTACTATTAGATACTACTGTAACTAAAGAAAATCCAACAGTTGAAGTAGATCCCGAATCTGAATCTGAATCTCAAAAAGAATCAAAACCAGAAACTGAAAAAGTAAATTTAGATTAAAATTTAATCTTTTATAAAATAGGAGTGTTTGGAAAAATGGAAGCATGTGACATACGTGGAGAAACTGTTTCTATTGGTTCTTATGCACGTTATGGTGGAACAGGGACAGTAGGCCAAGTTTCTGATATAAAAATAGAAAATAATTCCACTTGGGCTAAATTTAATGAAAATTCTTTATGGTACTCTTTAGACACTATTGAGGTAATTAATAAAGATGATATTAAAAAATATGCTCATGATGATAAAGATAGAGTAGAAAAAGTTAAAGATTTGAAAAATAATGTTAAAGAAGATGCTGTAGCTAATGCTATGGATGTTGATGCTTGTGGAGCAGGTTAATTTTTTATTCAAATTTTAATAATTTTTTTATTTCTTTTTTTAAATTTTTTAGACTTAAATAATAATATTTATATTTTAATCCTTACATAATATAAAATGTTTATAAATATTTTAAATTTGTGAGGTGAAAATATTATGCAAAATAGACAAATCGTTGGTATTATCGCAGTTATATTAGGTATTCTTGTAATGGTTTTCCCATATGTAAGTACTATGTTAATGTCCTTCTTAGCAGGTTTTAGTTTGCTTATTTTAGGTTTATACTTCATTATTGGTGGAGCAGACTTATGGAGTTTTTCTAAAGGAATATCTGCGACATATATAATTTTAGGGATTATCGGATTTATATTTGGAATTATTTTAATAGGTAATTTAAATTTATTCGGTGATTTAATTGGATTATACTTCTATATTATTGGAATAATGTTAATAATCGCTGGTATTTTAAGTTTATTTGCTAGAGTCCATCCTATTACTAAAGGTTCTGCAATTGTAATGTTAATTTTAGGGATTATCACAATAATTTTAGGCGTATTCTCAATGGCAAGTCCACTTTATGTAGCTATTATTTTAGGAGTAGCATTAATTGTTGATGGTATTGCTATTTACTTAAATGGAGATGAATTTATAGGATAAACATTTTTTCAATGTTTTATCCTTATTTTTTTAAAAAATTATTCTGTTCGCATAATAACAAATTATATATGTTTTAAAAAATAAATTATAATATAAAGATTTTCTAAAAAAAATCTTTAGGAGTTAAAATAAAAATGAAAACTAAAATATTAATTTTGTTGGTATTTATTGCAGCAATAAGCTTACTCATAATATCTCCAGCATCTGCACAAGACGTGTCACTTGCAAAATCACCAGATAATGGCGCAATAATGGGATCTTGCCAATGTAACGATCACTGTTTAAACTCAGGACAATTTTTAGACATTAACTGTTCCAACCAAAATGGAGCAGATATAAACACAACTAGAACTTACTGTAACACAGTTTATACTTACCCACAAGAATATCCTATGGATCATTACATACCATATAACTATCAACAAAATCAAAAAATAGATTAAATTAAATGAAGTTTTTAGAAAAAAATTTTTCTAAAAACTATTTTATTTTTTTTATAATTCACTAAATTCATGAATTTTTTTAGCTAAAGTAGGACCAATACCATCAACTTTTTGTAATTCTTTTTCACTAACAAATCTTAAATCTTCACCAAATATATCAACTAAACTTCTAGCACGTTTTCTACCTAATCTTTTAACACCTAAAACTAAAGGAATAAGATCCTCTTTAATACCATAATACAATCTTGCAGATAAAATATCTAAATCTTTACTAAAATTATATTTTCCTAAAACTTCTAAAGTGTTTTTTGTAAAACGAACAAGCATACTAGCTTCGTAAGCAGAACGTCGAGTACTTGCACTATAAACATGATAAGCATTTTCAATTTGAAATTCATTTTTTTCATTAATCCATTCCACTAAACTTACACAAGTTGCTTCAGGATTACCAATATCAACAGCAAATAATCCTAAACTAGATAATTTTTCACGTACAGGATCTTTACTTTTTCTACCTTTAAAAGAAATCAATGGTAAATCCGGAGTTTCTGCTAATGCATAAATAAGTTCATAAGAATTAAATTCTTCAATATGGGAAGCATATTCCTTAATTTTAACAGCAGTTTCAACAGCATAATTAGACTTAGCAATCAAATTACCGAAATCAGTAGCTTTTAAACCATTAGGAGTAGCCATTAAAATACCATTTTGTAATAAAAACTCTAAAGAAGATTGTATCTCAAATTGTAAACTATCTGAAGCAAAAAGACTCATACTAGGATTATTTTTCATTTGATATCCATAAAAAGTCATTTCAAAAAATTCCTGTAATTCTTCGGGTGTTTTAGATAAATTAGATGCAACTTGAGAAATTATTTGTTTAAGAACAGCATCTTTATTTTCAATTAATTTAGAATTAGTAGGTTCCACTAATCCATGAACATATCTTTCCTCTAAATCCATAGCTTCATCCATTGATTTAGCAATTAAATATGAATATCCAACAGTATCATATTGAGGTCTACCAGCTCGACCGGACATTTGCAAATAATCAAATACCGGAATATTTTGTGGCCCTCTAGATGTCCAACGAGTATAATCTCTAATTGCAACATATTTACTTGGTAAATTCACACCATACATTAAACTAGGTGTTGCAGCAATCATTAAAATATTTCCAGCTCTAAATTCATCTTCAATAATTTCTTTTTGCTCATTAAATAAACCAGCATGATGGAATACAGCGCCATTTTCTGCGGCTTCAGCTAAACGAACACAAGTACTTGTAGGTTTAGATCCCTTCTTTTTAGGAACATCTAATAATTCGTCAGCTACTTTCTTGAATTTTGCTTTTTGTGTTTTAGAAATTTTTTTCTTCATCTTCCCAGATACATAAGTAGCTAAACTTTCAGTAAATCTTCTAGTTGATACAAAACTTAAGGCTTGTGAATTTTCTTCTAATGCTTTCTCTATTATTTTAACTATAACATCATTCTTATTTTTAGTATTAAACATTTCAGTATCTAATACTTCTTTATTTAACGGTACTGGACGATAATCATGTTCAATTACTTTTGCATTTAACCATCCTTCAATTTCATCCATATTCTCTAAAGTTGCAGATAATGCAATAATTCGAAGATTAGGATTAATTTTTTTAGCTCTAGTAATTGCACATTCTAATGTTGGTCCTCTTGAAAATTCGCCTATCATATGAAATTCATCAATAATAATCGTATCTACTTCTCGAAGTGTGTTCCATGAAAAACGAGTTAAAGCATCAAATGATTCAAAAACCATCACTGATAAATCTGAACTTCTAGGACTTCTACCAATTGTAATGTCATGATTTTCAAATTTTTTAAATTCTTTAATTTTTTCATTTTGTATAGAAATTAATGGAGCAGCATAAACTGCTTTACCTCCATTTAATATGGTTTTTAATGCCGCCATAACTCCTAAAACAGTTTTACCACTAGCTGTTGGAATAGCTATAATCGTATTTTCTTTATTATCCAAATATCCAGATTCAATAACTGCTTTTTGTGCGGGATTAAATTTTTTAATATAAGGATAACAATCTTCAAGTATCTCTTTAATGTTTTCGGGAATATTTTCCATTAATTTCTCTCCAAAAATAAAATTTTATTAAATTTTTCTCTAAATTTAATATATTATATGCTTTATACTTTCTTTTTTCCTTAGCATGTGAAAAGTATTAAAATATATTTTTTATTAAATTTTTTCCTTTTTTAATACACAGATATCACTAATTGCAGTATTAGGGTACTGACCATTTTCATCTTTTTCTACAGCTTTAACCATATCCCAAATTGTGAGTAAAACCACACTAACACCAGTTATAGCTTCCATTTCAACACCTGTTTGTCCTGTAGTTTTAACACTAACAGTTGTACTAATTTCACTATCTTCAATATTAAAATTTATTTCAATACCACTGATACTTAACGGATGACATAAAGGTATTAAATTAGAAGTATTTTTAATAGCATTTATACCTGCAACTTGAGCAGTTGTTAATACATTACCCTTTTTAATTTCAGCATTTTCAATCATTTTAATTGTACTTTTTTGAAGATGAATTTTACCAGTAGCTATAGCCATTCTTCTTTGTAATGGTTTATCTCCAACTTCAACCATATGAATCCCATCTTTAGTAAGATGAGTAAATTCTTTTTCTTTCATTTTAATTACCTATTATAAAAAAATTAAAATTATTATTATATTTCTTTAAAATTTATAAATAAAGTTTAAATATTTAATTTAATTCTTTGTATGGAATTTCAACTTTTGAAAAATCAAAAGATCTGTTTCTTGCATTAGAAGCAAATTTATCATATAAATCTTTATCATTTAAAAGTAAATCAATTTTTTCACTTAAATCATCACTACTATTAGGATTAATAAGCAAACCAACATCTTTTGTAATAATTTCACGAATTCCACCAACATCACTGCCGATTATAGGTTTACCACATGCTAAAGCCTCAATAAGAACTAAACCAAAACTTTCACTATAAGAAGGTAAAACTAACATATCACAACTAGGAATAATTTTTTCTATATCCTCACGAGCACCTAGAAAAATCACATCCTTAATATCTTCTTTTTTCACATACTCTTTTAAACTATTTAATAAAGGCCCATTACCTACAATGACTAATGTTGAATCATTATTTAATTTATTTTTAGCTTCAATAAGTGTTTTAACATTTTTTCTTTTAATTATATTTCCTACAAATAAAATTATAGGCTTATTAATATTTACATTATAATCATTTTTTAATTCATCCTTAAAATTGTAGTCATTATTAGGTTTGAAACGTTCAGTATCTACAGAATTCCAATTAATACTTATTTTATTTTCTAATCCTTTAATATTTGTTTTAATAATCTCTTTTTTAAGTGCTTGGCTAACTGCTAAAATATGATCGGCATTTTTTAAAACTTTTTTAATTATAGGATGAATTAAAAAATGTTTTGCATATAATTCAAACATATCTGATCCATGAGCAGTAACATAAGTTGTAATATTATTTTTTTTCCCTACTTTAGTTGCAGCATAACCTGCAGGGAAAAGATAATGTCCATGAATAATATCAATATTTTTTTCATGAACTAATTTATTTAAACATTTTTGAGCATTAATACCAAATAATAATCCTCTAAGACCGGGAATATTTATTCCTTTTGTCCCAATTACATGTATTCCATCAATATCTTTAATATCTTTATGGGGGTAAGTAATCACATAGACTTCATGGCCTTGTTTAACTAATTCTTTAGATAATGTATGAATATGGACTCCTACACCTCCAATATGTGGAGGAAATTGACCAACCATCGCTATTTTCATTTATTAATCATCTCATAAAAAATTTTATATTTATCTAATTAATCTATTATCATAATTTGTGTTTAAAATATTTCCTTCCATGTCTACAAGGATAACATTTAATTCTAAATCAAATCTATTTAAACATTTTCTTTTAATAGCATTTGCAATACTATTTAGAACCATTGTATCTAATTTTTCTTTTTTTAGAATATTTATAATTTCCTCAGTAGTTTTTGCCTCAAAAATTTTAACAATAACTTCTTTTCCACATCCAACTAATGCTGCATGTGCAGCAAATATTTCACATCTACCATCAGCTACTGCATGTTTAGTGTTAAATATACCACCAGCTAGTTTAACAAGCTTACCAATATGCCCAAATAATGTAAAACTACTTATTCCTCTTTTTTTAGCTTCTTCAAACATAAATCCAATAAAATTACCTGTTTGAATAATCTCTCCTTTTTTAACATTTAAATCTTTTAATGCTAATTTTTCACCAATATTACCGGGAACAAATACTAAATTTTCTACATTTTCTGCAATAGCTACATCAATTTGAGTTACAATAGAATTTTTATAAGCGGTATTATCCATGGATCTTGCAATACCTGTAGTTCCAAGAATACTTATACCATTAACTATCCCAAGACGGGGATTCATAGTCTTACTAGAAATTTGTTCTCCATTAGGTATGCTTATTATAACTTTCGCAACTTTATTTGGTGGTAAAATTTTTTCTAAATTTTCCTTAATCATTTTTCGAGGTATAGGATTTATTGCCGCTTCACCTATTGGGATTTGCAAACCTGGTTTAGTAATTATTCCAACTCCTTTACCTCCATAAATTTGAATATTTGCCTCAAATTTATCTTTTTTATCACATAATTCCACAGTACTTACAATATCTAATCCTACAGTGACATCCGGATCATTATATGGATATTTAACACTAGAACTTTCAGCTTTATTCTTAGAAATCATCTTACAAGATTTAATTATTATATTTAATGTTTTTATTGGAGTTATAATATCTACATTTTTAATATTAAGTTTTTGATTTAGAACCTTCTGTAAACTAGCTAGTGCTGTAGCTGTAGCTAAACTTCCTGTAGTTACTCCAGTTTTTACTTTGTTTTCTTTTTTTATCATGGTATAAAAATCTTTTATTTTATTATTTTAATTATATATTTATTATTTTTTTATAGGATAAATTATTTATTAAAAAAAGTAGAAAATATATTTATTAATTTTATAAATTATTTAGGAAAAATGTTGATATGGCAAATGAGAAAAAAGTGCCTGTATGGGATAATAATTTTTCTTTCTTAATGGCAATGATTGGTGCTGCTATTGGTTTAGGTAATATCTGGGGATATCCATATGTAGCTTATACTAATGGTGGGGGGACATTTTTAATTCCTTACTTATGTGCTATTTTTATTTTAGGCTTACCTTTCTTATTTTTAGAATATAGTATAGGATTCAAATTTAAAACATCTTTATCTGAAATTTTGAAAAAAATTAAACCTAAGTTTGAAGTGCTTGGTTGGTTTGTTGCTTTAATATCTTTTTTGATTTTGTGTTATTACGTATGTATTATTGGTTGGGATTTAATTTATATAATTCTAAGCTTTTTTAAAGGTTGGGGTTCTAATCCCTCTGCTTTTTTAACAAATTCATTGCTGCATAGTCATAATGGTTTTTCTGGATTGAGTTATATTGTATGGCCTGTTGTTGTTAGTTTAGTTTTTATTTGGTTTTTAATTTGGGCAATTTCCCGTACTGATTTAAATTCTGGAATTGGTAGAGTTACTAAGTTGTTAATACCTTTACTTGTTATCATGATGGTTATAATTGTGTTATATTCACTAACTCTATCAGGTTCCAATATTGGTTATTCTTACTTGCTTAAACCTCAATGGAGTATGTTGTTATCGCCATCTGTATGGCTTGCTGCTTTTGGTCAAATTCTATTCTCTTTAAGTTTAGGAATGGCAGTAATTACATCTTATACTAGTTATTTACCTGAAGGTTCAGATTTAATTAAAAATGGTTTTATTGTTGTAGCGTCTAATTGTGGTTTTGAAGTTTTTACTGCATTTGGAGTATTTTCTATCATTGGCTTTATGTCTTTTTCACAGGGAATACCATTTAATCAAATTATTACACAAGGAGTTGGTTTAATATTTGTTGTATTTCCTACGGTACTAAATATAATGGGTAATTATGCATATATAATAGGGCCTTTGTTCTTTTTATGTATATTTTTTGCAGGAATTACAACTACTATATCCTTTTTAGAACCATTATCTTTAGCAATAAATCGAAAATTTAATATAAGTAGAAAAAGTGCTTCTACATTACTCTGTTTAGTTGGTTTTGGAATATCTTTAATATTTGCTACTGGTTCTGGTAGTTATTTACTAGAAATATGTGATAGTTTTTTAAATCAATTTGGAATTTTATTTGGAATAATTTGTCAATGTATAATATTTGGTTGGTATTATAAAATTGATGATTTATTAAATGTTTTAAATAATAATTCTAAATTAAATATGGGTAAATTTTGGACAAATATTATAAAATATGTTATACCTATAATTTTATTTATAGTGTGGATTACTGGATTATATGGTTTATTTGCCTCAGGAAACATTAATTATATAATAATACAATTGATTCTTGCATTAGTAATAATCATTGTTCCAAGTATTTTGACAATATTACCTGAGCGTTAAAAAATTTTATTATTTAATTAAATTTAAGTAATTTTATATTTTTTTTATTCAATGTTTATAGTGCATATTTGGGAGTAATCATCTAAATTATTCTTCAAATCATCAAAATTAATTGTATATTCTTTATTTTCATTTTTTATCCCTAAACATAAACATAATAAACCTATCCCTGCATCAATTTGATTAAAGTTACCCATACCTATTTTTTTATCAATAAATGAAGGTTTTTTACAATAATAATCTATAGAGTTATTATTATTAAAATAAACATACCATGGTTGAGTATTACTTGCTGAAGGGGCATATTGTAAGCTTTCGAGTATTCTTATTGTTATATCATTATCTTTAATATGGTTAAAATTACTTATTTCATCTAAAGGTTTTCTAATAAATTCTGTTTTATCTTTTCTATGTATTTTTTCTTTTGTTTTTCCGAATGCAAGGACAATTCCATATTTAAGTTCACTTAAATTTTTCAATTTATTTTTTGCTCTTGGAATACCTTCCCAACAAGCTCCTATATTATTTTTTGAAAAGTAAAGATCTAATTGTTCAAGTATGAAACCTATATTATTCAAACCAGAATTTGAATTTTCAGAGAAAGCTGCAATATAATAAGGAGCAGGTTTCATATAAATAGTATTTAAGTAATTACTTGTTATAATTTTGAATTCAACAGGTGTTTTATTCAATCTCTCTGTATTGTCTAAAATTTCTTTTACTTTTTCAATATTTAAATCAGAATTCATATCATAATTTCGAATAGATTTTCTATGAAATATTGAATCATATAAATTTTCATTTAACATAATTTTTTCTTCCTACTTTTCATGAAATAAAATTCAATATTTTAACTTATTTTTATAAATATATAAAAGAATTGAAAATTTTTCCATAAGATTTATATATGATGAAAACTAACACTTTATTGTTGTATGTAATTTAGCGGTGTTAGTCCAGCCTGGTTAAGACTCTAGCCTGCCACGTTAGAGACCCGGGTTCAAATCCCGGACGCCGCATTGCAGCCGTGGTATAGTCTGGTTATTACTTGGGCCTTCCAAGCCTACAACCCGGGTTCGAATCCCGGCGGCTGCATTTACTATTTTTAAAATTAATATTTCATTATAATATTAATTGATATGTTTTTTATCTAATTTTTTAAACCCTAAAATACATTATTTATTAGATTTAATAAACTTTAAATTCTTATTTTTTAAAAAACAATAATTATTTATATAAAAAAATTTTAAACTATTATTAATATAAATTAATTAATAAAAATTTTAAAATTTATACTAATTACTATTTTAAAAAAATTTTAAAATTATATTGATAAAAAAATTTTTAAATAAAAAATATAAATGGTTGTGATTTTATGGCTGGAATTGTTGGATATGGAGCTTATGTACCTTCATATAGAATCAAAGTAGAAGAAATTGCAAAAGTATGGGGAGACGATCCAGAATCTATATCAAATGGATTAGTTGTTAATGAAAAATCAGTTCCTGCATCAGATGAAGATACTGCAACAATTGCAGTAACTGCAGCAAGAAATGCATTAAAAAGAGCAGAAATTGATCCACAAAAATTAGGTGCAGTATATGTGGGATCTGAATCTCATCCTTATGCAGTTAAACCAACTGCAACTATAGTGGCTGAAGCTATAGGAGCAACTCCTGAATTAACTGCTGCAGATTTAGAATTTGCATGCAAAGCTGGAACTGCAGGTATGCAAGCTGTAATGGGTGAAGTTGATTCTGGTATGATTGATTATGGTTTAGCAATAGGTGCTGATACATCTCAAGGTGCACCAGGTGATGCATTAGAATACACAGCATCAGCAGGTGGAGCTGCTTACATTATTGGTAAAAAAAATACAATAGCAGATATAGAAACTACATACAGTTTCACTACAGATACCCCGGACTTTTATAGAAGAGAAGGTCAACCTTATCCATCTCATGGTGGAAGATTCACCGGAGACCCTGCATATTATAAACACGTATTTGGAGCTGCAAAAGGTTTATTTGAAAAAACAGATTCAAAACCTGAAGATTATGATTATGCAATTTTCCACCAACCAAACGGAAAATTTTATCTTAGAGCTGCTAGAAAATTAGGATTTAAACCTGAACAATATAAATATGGTTTATTAACTCCAAATATTGGAAACACATACTCTGGAGCTGTTCCATTAGCATTATCAAATGTATTAGACAAAGCAGAATCAGGAGATAAAATATTCATAATATCTTATGGGTCAGGTGCAGGTAGTGATGGATTCACATTAACAGTAAATGATAGATTAAAAGAAATCCAAGAATTAGCTCCAAAAACTCAAGACTATATAGATGATAAACATTATGTTGATTATGCAGTTTATGCTAAATATAAAGGAAAAATTCGAATGGCATAATATTAAAGGGAGAAAAAAGATTTAAGGTGATATTTTATGAGAGATGTTGCAATTATAGGAGTAGCCCAAACAAAATTCGGAGAATTATGGGATACTTCATTTAGAGAATTAATAGCTGAAGCAGGACTTGGAGCTATTAAAGATTCAGGTATTTCTGGTGATGATATTGGTGCAATGTATGTTGGGAATATGTCATCCGGTTTATTCGTAGATCAAGAACATATAGCTTCACTTATTTCTGATCATATGGGTTTAAATCCAGTACCATGTACTCGTGTTGAAGCGGCATGTGCATCAGGAAGTTTAGCTTTAAGACAAGGAATCATTACAGTAGCATCAGGTTATGAAGACATTGTTATCAGTGCAGGTGTTGAAAAAATGACTGATGTTGTAGATGCAACCCCTGCAATTGCAACTGCATCAGATCAAGAATGGGAAGCTCAACAAGGAGCTACATTCCCATCATTATATGCAATGATTGCTAGAAGACATATGTATGAATATGGAACTACCAGAGAACAATTAGCAGAAGTGAGCGTAGTTAATCACCACAATGCACAATATAACCCATATGCTCAATTTCCGTTTGAAATCACTACAGAAAAAGTTTTAAACTCTTCTAAAGTAGCTGACCCTTTAACATTATTAGATTGTTCTCCAGTTTCAGATGGGGCAGCAGCTGTAGTTTTATGTCCTGCAGAAGATGCACATAAATATACAGATACTCCAATATATGTTAAAGCATCCGCACAATCTTCTGATAGTATTGCATTACACGATAGAAAAGACATGACCACATTAAATGCTACTAAAGTAGCAGCTAAAAAAGCTTATGATATGGCTGGAGTCACTGTTAAAGATATTGATGTAACAGAAGTTCATGATTGTTTCTCAATCAATGGATTATTAGCAGTAGAAGATTTAGGATTTACAGAAAAAGGAAATGGTGGAAAAGTTATCGAAGATGGTCAAACCAGAATTGATGGAGACTTCCCAATAAATCCTTCAGGAGGACTTAAAGCAAGAGGACATCCTCTTGGAGCAACAGGTATCGCTCAAGCTTGTGAAATTTCCTGGCAATTAAGAGGAGACGCAGGTAAACGTCAAGTAGATGGTGCTGAAATTGGTATGACTCATAATGTAGGTGGTACTGGAGGTACTGCAACAGTTCATATTCTTTCTCGGGATCAAAATTAAATTTGCATAAAATTCATTTTTTATTATTTTTTTCATAAAAAAATAACTTTTTTTTAATTTTTCACTAATTTGTTTAAAACATTATTTTAATAATATTAAAGGGGGTTATTAAGATAAAGAAGAATAAAAGAAGTAATATTAATCCTTTCACAGGAAAAAATCACTTTGATATTGTAGATGATGATAGATTTTTGAATCAAGTTTATGCACAATACTACAATATTATTAATCAAAGTCAATTATTAGATGATACTCCTCAAGCTCAATTAATATTTAATGTATCCAGTAAACTAATTAATGCTGTTGAAGATTATTTATTGAAAATTGGGCGGATAGATTATACAGAGAATTATTATGATTGGGAGTTTCATTTAGTCTCAAGTAATACAGTTAATGCTTTTTGTATGCCTGGAGGTAAAATAGTTGTGTATTCAGGAATATTATCAATAGCAAATAATGAAGAAAAAATAGCTTTTATTTTAGGCCATGAAATGGCTCATGCTTTATTGGACCACTCCAGAACCCAAGCAAGTAACTATAAAGCTAAAAACACATTAACTACTGTAACAAGAGTTGGAAGTTTAGCTCTTGATTTTGCAGGACTAGGAGGATTAGGAGATATTACAAGAGCTGCAGTTAATGTGGCAGATATTGGTTCTGAATTTTTATTAATGAAACCTTTTGGAAGATCCCAAGAGTTAGAAGCAGATAAATTAGGGATGATGATTATTTATTTAGCAGGTTATAACATTAGAAATATTCCCTTATTTTGGCAAGATATGAGTAAACAAAATTCTAATGCACATGATTTTTTCTCAACACATCCATCAGATCAAAAAAGAATTGATGCAATGAAAGAAATTATTTTAGAAATAGATAACCACAAAGACTTTTATAGCACTCCAATTTTGGAAGATTCCTTAAATTCAAAAAATTATATTAATTCAAAAAATAATTCAATTAATCAACAGAATTATATGCCTCAAATAATGGATGAATTTAATCCAAATAATTCAGTTAATAAAATTGATAATCAAGTGTATTGTCAAAATTGTGGACAGCCTGTAGATATTGATGCTCATTTTTGCACAAAGTGTGGTCATAAACTTAATGCATTATTAAAGTGTCCTAATTGTGGTACAATAATCAATAATGAAGACCTATTTTGTTCTAATTGTGGATACTCTTTAAAATAATTTTGATAAAAAATTTTAGTAATAAACTTATTATTATTTATTCATTCAATAATTCATATTTAATAAATCCTTATTTTCAATTTTTAAATTATAATTTTTCATATTTTTTATTTTAATTTTATATTTCTACTAATATTTTTAAATTATCCCAGATTATTTCTCTTAAATCTTTAAATATTATAATTATTCATATATTTTGAAGTATTATTAGTTTTTCATTATTAATTTTATAATTTCTCTTATTTTAGTATTACATTAATCATTTAATTTTAAGATTAAATACTTTTTTTTATAATACTCCTTATTTAATAATATTTCCCAATTTTCTTTTATTTGTCCAATTTAAATTTAATTTAAGATTAAATACATTAGTTATTTATTCAATGTTTTATTTATTTGAAACAAAAAAAGGATAAACTTTATTTATATGAAAAATTAATATTTTTTTATGTTGATATTAGAAGCTACAATTTCAGATTTAAGATCAATACTTGAATTGCAATATTTGGCATATCAAAAAGAGGCTGAAATTTTAGATGACTACGAACTTGATCCTTTAAAAGAAACTGAAGAAGAAATTGAAGAAGCATTCTTTAATGGAGTTATTTTAAAAGCTATTGATGATTTAGGTCATATTGTAGGTTCTGTTAGAGCATTTAAAAAAGAAGATACTGTTTTTATAGAAAGATTAATAGTTGATCCTAATTTAACTGGAAATGGAATTGGTTCAAAATTATTAGATGCTGCTGAAAAATTATTACCTAGTAAACGTTACGAATTTTTTTCTTCAGATATTATTTCAAATAATTTAGATTTTTTCAGAAATAATGGGTACAAAGAGTTTAAAGCAGAATTTATAAAACCTAATGTTCGTGCTGTATACTTTGAAAAATTATCAACTGATTAAAGTTCATTAATCGTAGGTATTGCAAATATAAATTTTTTTTTTATTCAAATAATAATTTATCAATATAATCCATGTCAACATTTTCCTCAACAATTTTAGCTAATTTTTCAATATTTAAATCTTTATTTGTTTCATAAGGGTCTAATCCATTATTAATAGGAATTCCCTTTTGTTCTCTGATATAATTTAAAAATTCTCTTCTGAAATTATAATTATGGAATATCCCATGAAAATATGTTCCAATTACATTTTTTTCTACTGCACCATCAAAAGTACTGTTTTCATTGTTACCAATACCTTTTTTAATTTTTAATAATGGCAGTGACCCATTTAAAACTGTTGTACCTTCATGTAATTCATAACCAGTAATTTTTTCACCACTTATTTTATTGAAAATTTCTCCAATATTACCATTTTCATTATTTCCAAAATTTTCAATGATTTCATTTGCAAGAATAGCTTCGCTTTGTTCCACTACTTTTTCCTTTCTTTCAAAGTGACTATCTATATTTAACAATCCCAAACCTTTTATTGTTCCTTTTTTAGATTCTTTTTTAGATTCATCATAAATATTATTTCCAAGCATTTGATATCCTCCGCAAATGCCAATGATTGGTATTTTTGCACTTAATTTTATGATTTCATCTGCTTTTCCACTATCTTTTAATGCAATTGTATCTAAAATTGTGTTTCTTGTACCTGGAATTATTAATGCATCTACATTTCCAATTTCTTCATTAAGATCTATTAATTTTAATCCAACATCTTCTTCAAATTCAAAAGGATCTATATCAGTGAAATTAGCTATTTTTGGAAGTTTTATCACACCTATAGTTATAGGTTTATTTGATTTAAATTTATGTTCATATAAACTTGCAGAATCTTCTTCAGGTAATTTTAAGCTATGATCATAAGGCAATACTCCTAATATGGGAGCATTTATGATTTTTTCTATTTTTTCTATTCCTGGTTGTAATATGTTTAAGTTTCCACTAAATTTGTTTATTATCACAGCTTTAAGTCTTGATTTGTCATGTTCATCTAGTAATTGGAATGTTCCTGCTATTGATGCAAAAACTCCTCCCCTATCTATATCTGCTACTAATATAACATTAGCATCAGCAATATGCGCTATTTCCATATTTGCTATGTCCTCTTTACGCATATTTATTTCAGCTGGAGATCCTGCTCCTTCTATTATTATAATATCATTTTTTTCTTTTAAAATGTTTAATGATTCATTTATTGCGTTTAATGCATATTCTCTACAATTGTGTTGGTAATCATAAAAATTCATATCTCCTATTGCTGTTCCTTGAATTATTACCTGTGATGTGAACTCTCCTTTAGGTTTTAATAATATGGGGTTCATGTGCACACTAGGTTCTACTTTTGCAGCATTTGCTTGTAAAACTTGTGCAATTCCCATTTCTTTATTTTCATATGTTGTAAATGAGTTCAATGACATATTCTGTGATTTGAAAGGTGCTACTTTGTATCCTCTATTTGCGTATATTCTACATAGTGCTGCTGTTACTACACTTTTTCCTGCATTTGATGAGGTACCTTGAATCATGATACATTTTGTCATAATATTTTTTTCCTTTTATAATTTTAGTTATTTTTTTATTTTTTATATTTATTAAAGTTAATTTTTATTAATTTAATTTGGCTTGATTTTTTTTAATGTTTGGAACAAAATTTATATGATATAAAATATTTAAATAAATATTGTTAAAAACTTAATTAATATTTTTAATTAATCATTTTTATTAACAGTAATTTAGAACTAAAATATTAAACTTACAAAAATTAATTAAATTCAATATGTTTATATACATTTAAATATAATTAATAAATAGAAACTTTAAGTAACAAAAATTTATTAAAAACATTAAATGTAAAACAAATTAAAACTCGAAAAAACAGAGGTTTACCATGAAATTTGAAGAAAAATCAACAACTGATTTTGTTGATGAAAAAGTAGAAGAAGAAAAAGAACAATCTGAAGAAGAAAAATTTGTTCCTTCTACAAATAAACCTATGCTTGACTATGAGAATATAGGCAATACTGGTGACATAAATGTACCGCCACTTTTAATAGACCAAGTAATTGGGCATGAAGAATCAGTAGAAACTATTAAAAAGGCAGCAAAACAAAGAAGAAATGTTCTCCTTATTGGAGATCCTGGTGTAGGAAAATCAATGCTTGCAAAAGGAATGGCTGAATTATTACCACCTGAAGTATTACAAGATATTTTAGTATACCCTAATGCAGAAGACCCTAATAATCCAATTATTAGACCTGTACCTGCAGGTGAAGGTAAAAAAATCGTAAAAGCAAACAAATCTAATGCAAAAGTTTATGAAGAAAAGAAAATGATGTTAGTTATGTTTGCAGTAGCTGCAATATTTGCTTTAGGTTTATACTACCAAAAAATATTTGAAGCAATAATCGCTGTATTACTAATTATATTTATTGCAATGCAAATTAAACCAAAAAACACAACATTATCTCCAAAATTATTAGTTAATAATGGGGATAGAAGATTTGCACCATTCATGGATGGAACTGGATCACATGCAGGAGCATTACTCGGAGATGTAAGACACGATCCATACCAATCTGGAGGTTTAGGAACACCTGCACATGAACGTGTAGAAGCAGGTATGATTCATAAAGCTAATAAAGGAGTTTTATACATTGATGAAATTGGAACAATGTCTACTAAAACTCAACAAGAATTATTATCCGCAATGCAAGAAAAAAAATATTCTATCACAGGACAAAGTGAAAACAGTAGTGGTGCTATGGTAAGATCTCAATCTGTTCCATGTGACTTTGTGTTAGTTGCTTCTGGTAATATTAAAGTATTAGAAGGGATGCATCCAGCAATGCGTTCAAGAATAAGAGGATATGGTTATGAAGTTTTCATGAAGGATTCAATGGAAGATACTTTAGAAAATCGTAAAAAATTAGTGCAATTTGTAGCACAAGAAATAAAAAACGATGGAAGAATCCCTCAATTCAAACCTGATGCACTTGATGAAATAATATTAGAAGCAAAACGTAGATCTGGTAAAAAAGATTCTTTAACACTTAAACTCAGAGATTTAGGTGGATTAGTAAGAGCTGCAGGAGATGTTGCAATTGAACAATCTGCACCATTTGTAACAGCGGATCATGTAATCACTGCTAAAAAATATTCTAGAACATTAGAACAACAAATGGCTGATATGTCCATTGTTCAAAGAAAAGAATACAGTATGTTTAACCCTAAAGGTGGAAAAGTTGGTATGGTAAATGGTTTAGCAATAATCGGTGACAGATCAGGTATTGTATCACCAATTGCTGCTGAAGCTGCACCTGCACAAAGTAAAAATGAAGGGAAAATTATAGCAACAGGAAAACTTGGAGAAATAGCTAAAGAATCTGTACAAAATGTAAGTGCACTAGTTAAGAAATATACAGATAAAGATACCTCTGATTATGATATACATGTTCAATTCATTCAAACATATGATGGTGTTGAAGGAGACAGTGCTAGTGTATCTATAGCTGCAGCTGTAATAAGTGCAATCGAAGATATACCACTTGATCAGACTGTTGCATTAACCGGTTCTTTAAATGTCCGTGGGGATGTAATGCCTATTGGTGGAGCAACAGGTAAAATTGAAGCTGCTGCAGAAGCCGGAATAAAAACTGTTTTAATCCCAAAAAGTAATATGAAAGATGTTATGATAGAATCTAAGTATGAAAAAATGATTAAAATTATTCCAATGAGTACTCTTAGTGATGTTCTCGAACACATTTTAATAAATGGTAATAAGAAAGATAATTTAATTAATCATATTAAAAAACTTGGAAATCATGTTGCTGATAATATACCTGAAAGCACTATCAAAACTCCAAATGCACATTAATTAAATTTTTAGTTATAATATTTTCATTATAACTATCTTTTCTATTTTTTATTTTTATTTTATCTCAATTTTTTTATTTTAATTTAATTATTTTTAAAAACCTTATTATAATATGAAGATTAAAATATATTATAATTATATATTAAATAATATTATTTTTCATGGTGATAATTTGATAATTGGTGGTTCAGCATCACAAAGTTTAGCTGCTAAAGTAGCTGAAGAATTAGGGGACATTATATGTCCAATAGAAACTAAAAAATTTCCCGATGGGGAAAGATATCTCAGGTTTAAAGAAGATGTAGAAGGCGAAGAAGTTACAGTAATCCAATCTACAGGATTTCCTCAAGACGAACATTTAATAGAATTATTATTTTTAATAAAAAATTTAAAAAGTTTAAATGCTAAAAAAATTAAAGTTGTTGTCCCATATTTAGGTTATGGTAGACAAGAATTAAGATTTAAATCAGGTGAAGCGATTTCTGCACAATTTGTTGCAGAACTAATTGAAGATTCTGGGGCAGATGAATTCATAAGCATTAATCTTCATGAAGATAGTGTGAGAGAATTTTTCAATATTCCTACATTGAATTTATCCGCTATGCCTCCTATTGCTGATTATATTAACACTATTACAGAGGACCCTATTATTATTGCTCCTGATAAAGGAGCATTAGGATTTGCTGAAGAAATTTCAAAAATTTTAAATTGTAATTGTACTTATATGAGCAAAGTTAGATTAGGTCCAGATAAAGTTGAAACTCGAATTGTTGATGTTGAAGATTCTACCGAAACTAATTCTAAAGTAGGTATTAATGCTGTTAAAAATAAAGAAGCTGTTATTATTGATGATATTATTGCTACTGGAGGCACTATTGTTAATGCAGTAAACATCTTACAAGAATATGGTGCAAAATCTGTTAATGTTTGTTGTGTTCATCCAACATTAGTTAATGATGCAGTAATAAAAATTTATGCTGCAGGTGCAAAAAATCTTGCAGGTACAGATACATTGAAGTCTGATGTCAGTTGTATAACAGTAGCTAAAGTTATTGCAGATGCAATAAAATAAAAATTATTTATAAAATATTAAAAGGAATTAATTAAAATGCACGAATTATCAATGGCTCAAGGAATTTTCACTACTGTAATGGATACTGCAGAAGCAAATGATGCAACTGAAGTTACTAAAGTTATAATTGAAGTTGGCCGATTAGCTATGATTAATCCGGAACAAATCAGTTTTTTATTGGATGTTTTGAAGGAGAATACTATAGCTGAAAATGCTGAATTTGTTATTAATGAAATCCCTGTAGAAATAGAATGTCAAGAATGTGATTATAAAGGGATTGTATCCCTTGATGGTTTAGATCATTATGCTCCTATTATTAAATGTCCTAAATGTGAGACTCCACGAATACTAATTTTAAATGGTAAAGATATAATAGTGAAAAATATTGTAATAGAAAAACCTGATGAAGATGAATAAATTAATTATTTAAAAATTTTTTTAGGAGGATATAAAATGCATAAAGTAGCAAGTGTTGAAGTAGAAAAAAATATTATGAAAGCTAATGAAGCTATAGCTGAAAGAAATAAAAAGTTATTAGAAAATAATAATATTTATTGTGTTGATTTCGTAGGTGCTATTGGTTCAGGTAAAACTTCTTTAATTGAAGATATCATAGAAAATGTCGATGAAAATATTGGTGTAGTTGCTGGAGATGTAATTAGTAAATTTGATGCTGAAAGAATTAAATCTCATGATGTCCCCGTTGTTGGTTTAAACACTGGTAAAGAATGTCATTTAGATGCACATCTTGTAGAACACTCTTTAGAAGATATGCCTCTAGATAAAATTGATTGTTTATTTATAGAAAATGTTGGAAATTTAATTTGTCCTGTTGACTTTGCATTAGGTTCTCATATGAGAGTTGTTGTAGTAAGTGTTACTGAAGGTGATGATACTGTTGAAAAACATCCACTTATTTTCCAAAGTGCTGATTTAATTATTATTAATAAAACAGATTTAGCAGAAGCAGTTGGTGCAGACACTAATAAAATGGTTGCTGATGCTAAAGGGTTAAATCCTGATGTTAAAATTATAACTTCTAGTTTAAAAGAAGGTAGAGGACTAGAAGAGATAATTGAAGCTATTAAAGAACAAAAACCTGAAAATTTATAAGAAATTTTCTGTTATTATAAATTTATTAATATTATTTAAGTAATTAGGTGGGTTTTCATTGAAAATTTGGATTGATATATCAAATGCTCCTCATGTTCGTTTTTTTAAAGATGTTATTAAATATTTAATTGATGAAGGTGAAGATGTCATTGTTACTACTCGTCAGTTTGGTGACATTCATAAACTTATGGATATGTATGGTATTGATTATATTAGTGTAGGAAAACATGGGGTTAGTTTAAAAGATAAGCTTCGAGAGAGTACAACACGTGTAACTGATTTATTTGATATTATTGCAGATGAAAAAATTGATGTAGCTGTATCTAAGCATAGTATAGAACTTCCTAGAATTAGTTTTGGTTTAGGTATTCCTAGTTTATATATTTTAGATAATGAACATGCTGTAGCTGCTAATAAATTAACTCTTCCATTATGTGACAGAATTATTGCTCCTAAAATTATAGATGTTTGGAAATTAATGGAATATGGTGCAGATCCTAATAAAATTTTACCTTATAATGGGACATCTGAATTAATGCATTTTAAGAGTTTTAACTATAATGATAATATATTTGATGATTTAGGTTTAAATTTAAAGAAAAGTAAAACTATATTCATGCGACCAGAACCTTCTCTTGCTAGTTATTTGGATGCTGATTGCCGTAAATCTGTATTATCTCCTATTGTTGAAGTATTAAAAGAATATGCTAATATTTTAGTTCTTCCTAGATTTAAAGAACAATCCAAAATTTTTGAGGGTATTGATAATGTAACTATTTTGGATCCTCCAGTGGATACTAGTAGTATTATTAAAAAGGCAGATCTTGTTATTGGTGCTGGAGGTACTATGAACAGGGAGGCGGCTATTCTTCAAACTCCAGTAATTTCATGTTATCCGGGTACTTGTTTGTCTGTAGATAAATTTTATATTAATCAAGGTTTAATGTATAGGTCTAATAATCTTGATGATATTATTAATAAAGCTTTGAGTTTTATTGTTAATCCTCATGAACCTATAGATGTTAACCACGATGATTTGTTTAAAATAGTGCTAAATAACATTTATGATTTAGGTAAAAATGGAAAACCATAATAATGTTTTAAATTATTTTATTACGTTACATAAATTTTAAGTAGTAATAAAATAATAATGTTATTATAATGGGGCTGGTAGCTCAGATGGTAGATCGTCGCCTTGGCATGGCGGAGGCCCCGGGTTCAAATCCCGGTCAGTCCATTTAAATATTGAAGATTATTTATACTGTAAAATGAAAATTAAAACAATAATTTTTGTTTATCTGAAAAAATTTAATATTATAAATAAACTCATATTATAAAATTAAAAAGTAAATTATTTAATTAAAAATATTATAATATATGTGTGATAAAAAATGGCGTTTATAGCTCAAAATCATTTTCAATTTATATTAGAAATAGCAGCAATAATATTTGCAAGTATGATATTTATAATTAACTTAGTGCCATTATCACTAAGTATTGTAACATTCTTGTCTTTATTCCTAGCTATAGTATTCACTTTGCTATTTGCAGCTGATATTGGTTTACTATTTCTATCGTTTGGTCAACACGAATTTACACATACATTTGGACCAATAGCTTTACTTGCTATAATAACCGCTCTAGCTTCATTAAAAATTATGGAACGTTCCGGAGTAAATGTACAAGGTCTTAAAAGACTTGTATATATATTACTTGCCCTAATAACTTTATTTGGAGGAATGATGCATAGATCCTTCTTAATATTATGGATTCTTGGTTTATTCATAGGATATCTTATTATATCCAAATCTTTCAGAGAAAAATCATTTTTAACCATAAAAAGAGTATTTATATTTTTAGGATTAGGTGTTGCAGCATTCGGTTTAATGGAATTATTAGCAAAAGTATCTGGAATGCAAGTATTCAGTCCAATGTTACGTATTAGTCGTCTAGAAAATAACAGTCTCTCAAGTATTCAAATGGTACTTCATAATACAAATCTAATTGGGCATGTTCAAAATTCATCCTATTGGGGATCACAAGGACTAGGTTTTGCTGATGGATACATAAGTTTGCCAATGCAATTTATCTTATTATTTGGATTACCTTTCCCAATGTTCTTTGGTTTACTAGTATCTAAAAAAGATATTATTGATTATATGCTTCCAGGAACCTTTGGATATGCATATGATTTTGGATATTTAACGATGATTGCCTTAGTTGCATTTGTGGTAATAACGTTGATTGTAGGATTAAAAATTTTACAAAAATACCGTGATAAGCGTGAAAGAAAAAATAAAAAGTATTTAGGTAAAGAAGTATTATTGATTGGATCATTAACTGCTTTCACTACCCAAGCACTTATCGGTTTATTTATATTCAACAGAACTATAAATGGAACTGCATTATTAACATTTATTGTTTTAGCTTCTTTAGTATGGGGAAATGTTGTAACGCTTAAACGAAGCAACTAAATCTTCATACATTTTTACTTTTTTTCAAAATTAAATAACATTTTAATTTTAATTTACTGATTTTTAAAAAAATTTACAATACTTCATTTTTTAATTTTTTATAAAAAATATTTTTATCAAGAACTTTTTAAGTTGGATTAGTTTTTAAAATAATTTTAATAAAAATTATTATTTATCATAATGTTTAAAAATTTAAAAAAATAGAAAGTTTTAAAAAAATTTTAAATTAATTGTTTTTATATTATTAATCTTAACAGATAATATGAATTATCATAATAATATAATTGATTAATCATTGAATTTATCATTCCTACTATAATCATGAAAATTATTATAGATAAAATTATTGGAATTAATATCATTATCATAATTTCAACATCTGAAAATGATCTCCGTACTGGCAATTCAGGTTGTTCTTTTTTCCATAATTCATTTAATGATTCTTGTATGTTAATAAGTACCCATATTTGGAGAAACGGTAATAAAATCCACACAATTAAATTTCCTCCTGAAGAGTAGGAAGGAATATTATTGAGTTTTAATTTTTTTTCATATTGGTTAAAAAGTTCATACATAATTATCCAATTTACTATAGGTATTAATAAAAGTATAGTGAATAATGCGGGACTAGTATCCTCGTGATAATACTCTTTTAAGTATGTGCTATTTTTATAATACCAATAAAAACTATATAATCCTCCAGTCAATATCATAAGTAATGCTAACCTACGTATAGGTATTACATTGGATTCTTGTTGTATCCCTGTATTATATGATGTATTTTGAGGATTTGAACTGTTCAATGAATTTCCACATCTTGGACAGTAATCAGGGTTTCCATTAATTTGGTTTCCACATTGGGTACAAAAACTTTTGGCATTGTTTTTTATGGAATTCACATTTTTCTGTATCTGTGGAGGATTTACTTGTGTAACATTTATTTTTGCCCCACAATTATAACAAAACTTGGTGTCCTTTTCCACAATAGTTCCACATTGTGGACATTTTTCTTTTTCCATTTTAATCATTTTCCTAAAAAAAATTTTTTATTAATTTTAAATCATGTTTGAATTTGTTTTTTTAATTTCTCTGGTTCTTTTATTTGTATATTATGTATTTGGTATTGATTCATTGTTTCATCAAAACTTATGTAATCTTTATATTGGTAAATCAATGTATTTATTGTGCAAATATCTATTCCAGTTTTTTCATAAATTTCAATATTTGTAATAGGTGTTTTTGAGTCTAATAAAACATTTAATATTGTATTATGAATCTGTTTATAAACATCTAGCTTACTTATTAAATATTTTAACCCTTTAAGATTTATTTCTACGGATTTCAAATCACCATCTTTGCTCATTCTTAATTCAACTAATTCTTTTTCGGCTAATTTTTTTAATATTTTAATGTTTTCGTTTTCACTGGTATCTAAATCATATGTTAAGTTTATAAATTTCATGTACCGTATTCTTTTTGGTCCATTATCTTTTTGGCACATATTGTACAGTATTTCTAATATTTTCAATTCAGAATCCATAATATTTTTTTCTCCTTTAAATTTTTGGTTAATGTTTATTATGGATGTTTTCTAAATATATCTTTTATGACATATCTTGATGAATCCAGAGTAATAAATGATACAATTTATGATAAAATAAATCAATACTTTGAAAAAGAAAATGAATTTCCTAATAGGTATAATAGAGTAGATTTTTTTAACAATAATAAAGATTATTTTTATCAAACTGAAGATACATCTTACAGTATAAAATCAAGGGAAATCAACAATAAGATAGAAATTCTCCACACAAAAACAGGTGCAATATCAGAATCTTTTGAAAAATTTATTAAACCAATGAAATTTAACTATCAAAAAGATATTCATGTATTAGATATTTGTGGAGGAATTGGCTATAACTCAACAGCTATGATTCATGATTTCATAGAACATTCTTCACCAAATACAAAATTAGTAATTGATTGTGTTGAAATAAGTAAAGCTACACTTGCTGCAGGATTACTTGTACCCTCACCGATATCTGCCCATGATATAATGAAACATGCAATTGAAAACAGTTTAATATATGAATCTTATATTTTAAATCCAAAAGAAAAAACACCCATACCTAAAAATATAGAGATAAATATTTACATAGAAGATGCTCGTTGTACAATAAAACAATTACCTAATAATTATTATGATGCAATATTTTTAGATCCATTTAGCCAAACAATGTCACCAGAACTTTTTAGTTTTGAATTCATTAAAGAATTTCGAAGAGTCATAAAACAAGACGGATTAATAGCCACATATACTAGTTCATCACCAGTACGATCTGCATTTATAAAAAATGGATTTCATGTAGGTTTAGGTCCAATTTATGGTAGAAAACAAGGAGGAACACTAGCATCCCCCAGTTCTTTCATGTTAACTGAATCAATTCCTAAAGATGATGAAATAAAAATTGCATTATCTGATGTGGGAATACCTTTTCATGACCCTAACTTAAACGGATCAACACAGGAAGTTACAGAAAACAGACAAAAATCAAGACATAAAGAAAGACACCATACTTTAATTTCCAGTGCTGTTAAAACAACAACTTACTTAGGTAAAGAACCTAAAGATTCAGCACTAAAAAGACGAATGGAACGAAACTTAGCTAAAATTGGGATACCTGGACTTAAAAGTAAAGAAGCATTTTACTTAATAGAACCAGAAAAACAGTATAACTTAAAGTATTTGGACAATAATAATTCTAGAACACGTATACTTGAAATGCATAATCGTTTGAATAAAATCCTTAAAATGAATAATAATCAACTAAATGCATATAAATGTATGAAATGTGGTTTTAATTGGCCAAAAAACTCTAATATGGGATATAAATGTCCTCAATGTGGTTCAATACATATAAACAAAATAATAGATAAAAAACATAGAAAAAATCGTCCAATTACAGGAAATCCAAATAAAGATTACCGTCATCATCATCGTTTATATAATAATGATGATTTTGGAGCACATATACACCATAAAAAACATAAACATCACCATAACCATCTATGGTTATATAATATAGATAATTTTGGTCAAGGATTAAATCATTGGTCCAATCATGGACATAAACATTTCCATGACTATGATAGGCATAAAAATCATCATAACCATCATAATTAACTATAAAATGTTTTTTTCCCATTTAAATTTTATATTTTTTTAAAAATATTTATATAACAATTTAAAAAAGAAGAAAAAAATAATATATGGGTCTTTTTTATTTTATAAAAAGTAAATCCATATAAAAACAAAGATTAGTGCTGTAATAAATATTAATGGAGCCATAATTTTACTAACAGCTACAATTGAACTTATTGTTGATATTAATTCCGTACTGTTATTTGGTCCAAAAGTTTTTAAATTTTCAATTTTATTAAGATCGGTTCCTGCTTCAACAGGTTCAAGATCTTCTAAAGCATTTAATATACTTTCACGTAAATATTCTATGATTTTAGTTTTTTCAGATACTCCAATAGGATTATATCCATTAGATAAAGTATTTACTGAATGAGTGTCAGTTGTTAAAACTTCTAATTCATCTATCGGTAAATCATTTAATTCTTTAAGTATTGTTTCCCTAAAACCTAATTCCATATTATTACTATCAAATAATGCTATTGCGGTTTTTTGTTCTCCTGCCTGAATAACCATTACTTTAAGTGCACTGTCACCTACACCATTGTTTTTATCTAAACCTTCCATTTGATTATAACTTATTCCAACTTGTAATGGATGATTTTGTTCTAAGTTTTCAATCTTTTTAACAGTATCTAATAATTGGAATACTTCAGGGTTTCCAGGTAATACTCCTCCTTTTTCAGCATTAAAACTATTATGACAATCAACCACTATACTATTTTCAATTTTACAAGTTTTTTGACTTTCAATCATCATTGATAATCCTATACTAAATTCAATATCATCACTACCTGATGGTGCAAATGTTGAAAGCATGAGAATTCCATCATTAAAAAATTGAACTCCAATATTTGCTTGTTTTTCTGAGTATCTGACGAATTTACTACATTTACTAGAGTAATTCATTTTTTCTAAGCTTTCATTAACAGCATCTTTAATTTTATATATTTCATTAACACTTACTGGATTGAAATCATGTGTTGATGGTCCATGTGCTACCATTGTAAAGTAATCATATTCATTAGCAAGTAATGTTGGCATATTAGCTCCACCAATGTCTCCAATAGGTCCGGGATGTACAGATGGGCTGATAAATAATGCTTTAATATCACCATTCATCTTTTTAAAACTTAAAGTACCTACTATTGTGTCAATTTCTTCTCCTGAAGTGTCAAATAAGTTTTCTAAGTATGAGGATCCTTCATTCATATGTGCAATAAAAAAACTTAGTAAATCTAAAGCTCCAAATCCGAGGTTATTTTTCATTGGATTTTCAACAACTTTCATAAATGAGTAGATAGCTACTAAAAATACTAGACATGCTATAATAACTTTTAATATTGTTCCAAAAATTCCTAGTTGGAAAACTATTTCAAGATTACCTAAAAATGTCACTACAATTAACATACTTATTATTAATAAAGGTTGAACTAAACTAATAATAAATGATTTAAAAGGACCAATATGGCTGGTTCCCCATAACACTAAAAAATTCCAAGCAAAAATTAATACACAGCCGAATAGTATACTATTTACAAATAGGTCCATTTTAAGAATTATTCCAGCAATTAATCCAAGTACAGATATTACACATAATATCACCATACTTGTAAGAGAAAGAAACATGCTATGTTTCCTTTTGAGGTTAATACCTTTTAATAAATAAACCCATTGTTGGTCTGTAGCACCAGAAACAATGCTTCCTATTCCAAAAACAAAAAATCCAAATGAACCTCCATAAAAAAGGTTTTCTAATTGACTATATGTGTTGATTGGTTGTAATAAAAATATTATGGCTCCAGTTATAAAACTAATAAATATCATACTGAATAATGATATTTTAACTTTAGGGAGTGTTTTAATATACTTTGATAATCCTGCAACACTACTCATACTTGACATGTTTAACTCTTACTCCATTTTAAAAAAATTTTTATTTATATTATTAAAGTAATATTATTATTTATTTAATAAAATTTATAATAGTATACTATAATTATAATAAATGTTTTTAATAATATTTATTATATCTAAAAAATTTAAAAATAATAATAACTAAAAATTTAAGGACAAATTTATTATGATGGATATAAAAGTACCTGTTAAAAATCAAGATTTAACAAAGTTAAAAATAGGAGATATAGTGACAGTCTCCGGAACTATTGTCACTGCCAGAGATCAAGCACATAAAAAAATCATTGAACAAGGTGCACCATTTTCATTAGATGGTGTGGCATTATTCCATGCAGGCCCTATAATCCAAAAAGATGATGAAGGAAATTACAATATAGTTGCAATAGGCCCAACTACTAGTATGAGAATGAATCCTTATCAAGCTGATGTATTAGATAAAGGAGTAAAAATTGTTATAGGTAAAGGAGGAATGGATGATTCAGTTAAAAAAGCCTTAAAAAGAGATAAATCTGTTTATCTTGTTGCAACTGGAGGATGCGCTGCATTATATGTGGATAAAGTAAAAGAAGTTTCTAATGTGGATTGGTTAGATCTTGGAATGCCTGAAGCATTATGGGAATTATCTGTTGAAAAATTTGGACCATTGGTTGTGGGAATGGATTCCAATGGAAATAGTTTATATGATTAATTATATTAATATTTAAATTACTAAATAATATTATAATTCAATTCTATTTGCCGAATAGTTTATATAATAAAACTTTTATTACTTAATAATAGTTTGTAAAAAAAACATTTTTTATAAAAGATTATTTTGTAATGATTTTTAAAAAATTTTAATAATACAAAAATTAATAAATAAAAAAAGGTGAATTAAACATGCCTGGTGCTTTAAAAGAAACTGCAGAAAAAAAACTTAAATCTAGAATCCGAAAATTTAAAAAAGTAAATAAAAGTGATGAAGAAAAAGATAAATTTTTTGAACAATTAGGAGGGTCTGTTGAAATATATTTACCAACTAAAAATCCTGAAGAAACATCAGATAGTATATTATTTTATACTACTGCTGATGGTAAAATTATTGAAGCAGAATATTCATATAATGAAGGCGATAACTTTGAAACTATTCCTTTAGATGGGAAAAATTTAGATATTGTTGTTGAAGCTTTCAGTTCTAATTTCCATTTAGAATTTCTAGATGATGAATCTTAAATTAAAAATTTATATCTAGTTTTTAAATACTTTTTTTATTAATTTTATTTTAAACCCCTTTTTTTTAAATATACTATTTTTTTTAAAAAAATTTAATAACATTAT
This sequence comes from Methanobrevibacter acididurans, assembly GCF_046197875.1. Lineage (NCBI taxonomy): Archaea > Methanobacteriati > Methanobacteriota > Methanobacteria > Methanobacteriales > Methanobacteriaceae > Methanobrevibacter > Methanobrevibacter acididurans. The sequence goes on from NZ_CP166991.1 coordinate 492,055, forward strand.
AATATATTATATTATAAATAGTGAAAAATTATGCTAGTTACTAGTTCTTTAGATGAAGTAAAAAAACGTGAATCTGCATTAAGAAATATTAGAAAAATAATTAATCAAGATACTAGGAAAAATTTATATGATTTTACTGGTTTATCTGGAGGTTTTCTTGCTACAGAAAGTGATTTAAAACTTTTGGAAACTTACGTGGGCCCAGCTATTTTTGAAGAAAAATTACAGAAAGAGGGTATTAAACATTTGGGTGGAGAAAAAGTTTTTGCAGTAAATAGGACCAGTTCAGGAATACTTGCAACAATATTAGCTCTGGTCCCTGAAAAAGGTTTTGTTTTACATTTTTTAAAAGAACACCCTGCTCATCCAAGTATACCTAGATCATGTAAATTAATGCATGCGAATTATTTAGAATATACGGATATTGATAAATTTCGTGTTCCTTATGATGTTAATTTAGTTATAATCACAGGTTCCACTATGGATCATCAAACTATTGATGAAAAAACTTTTAAAAAAGTTATAAATCTTGCCCATAAAGAAAATATTCCAGTTTTAGTTGATGATGCTTCTGGTGCTCGTATAAGAACTGCAATTTTTAATCAGAAAAAAGCAACAGAATTAGGTGCTGATTTAGTTGTAACAAGTACAGATAAATTAATGAAAGGCCCTCGTGGAGGTTTAATGGCTGGTAAGGAGGATTTAATAGATTTAGTTAAATCCAAAGCTACACAATTTGGTTTAGAAGCTCAGCCTCCAAGTATTTTAGCTATGGTGAAAGGTTTAGAAGATTATAATCCTGAAAATTTAAGATCATCATTAAATAAGAAAACAGAATTATTTGATCAATTAAAACTTAAATATGATTCTTTCCAAGAAACACCTACAGGGATAATGGTTAAAGAAGGAGATATGTATAACGAATTACATTGTGAAAATAAAGATTTAACAGCTAAAGATTTTAACTTCCTTTGGTCAATGATATTACTTAAAAAAGAAGGGATAATAACAATACCTGCAGTAGGAATGCCTGGAGCTTCTGCCACTATTAGATTTGATATAGCTTCACCTGATAGTAATAAGTTAACAGTTGAAGAAATAATTAAAAAAATAAATTCTTCTATTAATTCATTAAAAAATGTTATGAATAATACAGATAAATGTTATAATTTAATTTTTGAATAAAAAAAGAAAAAAAGGAGAAAATTTTTAATTTAATTTTTTTAGTACACATTACCTTTATGACGTAATTCTCCTGCAAAAATTTTTTCAAGAGAACCGTCATTTTTTTCAATAATTAAACTACCTTCCTTATTAATTCCAATAGCATAACCTTCAATAACTTTTCCTAAAGGTTGATGAATAATAACTTCACTTCCAATAGTTTTAGATAAGTGTCTCCATTCATTTAAGATTTTTTCATAATCTTCTTCTTTGAAATAATTATAAAATTTCTCAAATTCTTCAAGGAAAATTCTGATAATTTTTTTCTCTTTAATCTCACGGTTAGCTTCATCTTTTAAACTTGTAACATTTTCTTTTAATTCATCGGGGAAATCATTCATAGTTAAATTGGTATCAATTCCAATACCTACAACAACATAATCTAAATTATTAAATGAAGCTTTTGCTTCTGTAAGTATTCCAGATACTTTTTTATCATTAATAAGTATGTCATTGGGCCATTTAATTTGAGCATTAACTCCAATAGTTCTTAATGTTTTACAAACAGCAACACCAGTAGCAAGAGTAATTAATGAAGCATGAGTTGGAGGAACATTTGGTCTAATTAATATACTTAACCAAGAACCTCCTTTAGGAGATTTCCAAGGTTTGCCTGATCTTCCTCGAGCTTTAGTTTGGGTATCTGCAATTATAACCACACCTTCTTCTTCGTCTGATTCCCCAAAGAATTTAGCTATATTGTTTGTAGATTTTACTTCATCATAAAAATATATATTTTTCCCAATATAATCGGTTTTTAAGTTTTCTTGAATTTTTCTAGCGGTGTTTTCACTGCTTTCTTGTGAACCTAATTCCTTAAGAAAATCAATGATTTCAGATTCTTCTAATGCTAAAACTTCATCAGCATCTTTATCTGAAATTTTATTTTTCTTTTTAAGTAAATCTATCATTTCTTGTTTCATCTGAAATTCCTCGTTTTTAAAATATTTTCTCTTAATTTCTCTTTTTATTTTGTAAAGCTTGTGCATTTGTTAAGTAGGAACCTACTCCTGCACTAATTGCAGCTATTTTCTTTCCTGGCATGAAAGTAGCTTTTAAACGGTTCACGTTTTCTCTATCTTCTTCAATTACTTTCTTCATTTCTTCTTCAATTCCCTTTTTATGGTCATCAATGAAATGAGTGTTAAGTTCTCCTTTTAAGAAGTAAGGATTTCTAATAATTGCTTTATGGAATGGAATTGTGGTTTTTACTCCTAATATTATGTATTCGCTCAATGCTCTTTTCATTCTATCTATTGCATCTTGACGAGTACTTCCATTTGTAACTAATTTACTTATCATACTATCATAAAATGTAGGAATAGTATAATTCATATAAACTCCACTGTCTAATCTTACTCCTGGGCCTCCAGGTGATCTATATCCTGTAATTTTTCCAGGATTTGGTGCAAAATCAGATAATGGATCTTCTGCATTTATACGGCATTCGATTGCATGTCCTGTTACTTTTATATCTTTTTGTTCTAAGTTTAGTTCTTCCCCTGCAGCTATTTTTATTTGTTCTTTTACAAGGTCAATATTAGTTACTATTTCAGTTATAGGGTGTTCTACTTGAATACGAGTATTCATTTCTAAGAAATAATAGTTACCATTATCATACATAAATTCTATTGTTCCAGCACCAGTATAATTAATGGATGATGCTGCTTTAACTGCACTTTCACCCATTTGTGCACGTAATTCTTCTGTCATTATTGGAGAAGGTGCTTCTTCTAATAATTTTTGATGTCTTCGTTGAATACTACATTCTCGATCTGCGGCATGAATTACATTACCATAATTATCTCCAAGAACTTGGAATTCTATATGTCTAGGTTTTTCTAAGTATTTTTCTATAAATACAGTGCTGTCTCCAAAATTGGCTGCAGCTACAGATTGAGTGGATTCGATAGCACGTTGTAATTCATCTTCACTATAAACAGCTCGCATACCAATTCCACCACCACCTGCAGATGCTTTAATAATTACTGGATATCCAATGTTTTTTGCAATTTCTTTTGCTTCATTTATATCTGTTAATCCTTCTTGGGTTCCTTCAATTACAGGTATTCCTGCTTTACGCATTATTTGTTTACTTGTAATTTTATCCCCCATTTGACGTATTACATCTCCTGTAGGTCCTACAAGGGTGATTCCATTCTTTTCACATTCTTCTCCTAGTTTAGGATTCTCTGCAAGAAATCCATAACCTGGGTGAATTGCTTCTGCACCAGATTCAACTGCTGCATTAATAATTTTATCTATATTTAAATAACTTTGTAAAGGACTAGGATTACCTAGTGGGTATCTTTCATCTGCATAGTTAGTGTATAAAGATGTTTTATCTGCATCAGAATAGACTGCAACACTTTTAACATCTAATTCACGGCATGCTCGCATGATTCTGATAGCTATTTCTCCTCTGTTAGCTATTAATATCTTGTCAAACAATTTCATAACCTCTTTTTGTAAAGTAATAATTATTAAATTTATTCAATAATTAAATATTTATTATAATATATTATTATATAATTAAATTATCTTTATTATATTTTTTTAGATAACAAATATTTAGTACCACTATTAAGGTTTTATTATTATGATAAAAATTAAAAAGAAAAAACAATTAGAAATGATACTTCAAAAAATACCTTCTCATCCAAATCCTAAAGTTAACTTAGAACAATATACAACACCTTCTTATATTGCAAGTGATTTATTATGGAATGCATATTCAATTGGTGATATTGAGGGTAGAAATATTATAGATTTGGGGTGTGGAACTGGAATATTTGCTATAGGTTCAAGTTTGCTTGGGGCTTGCAAATCTTTAGGTTTAGATATAGATAATGATTCAATTGGTACGGCTTTAAAAACATCAAATAATTTAAATCTTAAGAATGTAAATTTTGATGTTTTAAATGTTCTACAATCTAATGATTTAATAAATATTGTAAAAACTTATAATTTAAGTTATGATAATAATTTTAAGGTTGAAACTCTATTCCAGAATCCTCCTTTTGGTTCTCAAGAAAAGGTAAAAAAAGGTAAAGATAAAAAATTTATTGATGTTGCAATGAATTCAGCAGAGGTGATATATTCTTTTCACATGTTATCTACTGAAAAATTTGTGTGTGAATATTTTGAAAGTAAAGGTGGTGTTGTGTCTCATAAATTTAGGTATCATTTTCCTTTACCTAAAGTTTATAGTTTTCATAAAAAAGAAACTTATAATGTTGATGTGATTGTTTTAAGAGTTGAAAATTTTTCAATTTAATTTTTTCATTATTATTTTTTTTCTTTTTCAATTTAATTTCTGATTTATTTTTTATTTCTTGTTTTATGTGTTATTTGTTCTCTTTTTCTATTAAAAGAAGTAAAGTATATATACTATATTAAACTAATATAATTATAATCTATATATTATATATTTAAATAAATTTGTTATAGTAGATCTATAAAATACTCTAACTTTTAGAGTATTGGAACTTAACTTAATATTTTCCTAGTTGATATTATAAAAATTTTAGGGTAATATTTATATATAGATTTGAATAAATAATTATTAATGCAGAAACGAAATTTATCAATCTTTATACCAAATTCATTCTTGTCTGAGACAACTGACTTAAAATTTAAGACTAGTAAAGTTGGAATTTTAGGAAGATTATTAGCTGTATATAGAGCTAATCAAGTTGTAATTTACAATGATATGTCTCATGGAGATGAAAATAACTTCAAAGATGGGGATTTCATTGCTGAAGTACTTTCTTTCATGGATACACCTCAATATTTAAGAAAACAGGCGTTTCCAATAAAGTCAGAATTGAAGCATGTTGGAATACTACCTCCTTTAAGAGCTCCACACCATCCTAATAATGTAGAACCTGAATTAGGTGATTACAGACAAGGATTTACTGTGAAGCGTAATAGAAAAGGAACATTTGTTGATATAGGTATGGATAAATTAGCATTCTGCAGAGAGCAACTTACAGTAAAAAAAGTTTTCAGCTTTAAAATTACAAAGTTAGCTAAAGAGGTAATAGTCACACCTGATGAACCAGATGACATTTACTGGGGTTATAAGACATTATCTACTCATAAAAGTCTTAAAAATAGCTTGAAATTAGTTAAACCCGATCTTGTTGTTTTAACTACAAGATATGCAGATACAATAGATTCTATTTTTAATGAATTAGAATATAAGGTAAAGGAATCTGATAATATAGCAATATTATTTGGAGGACCTTACTCTTCAATTGAAGAAAATGTTGAAAGTTCTAATTGGGATCTTGTGAAAGTAAATACAATACCTAATCAAGGAACTGAAACCGTCCGAACTGAAGAAGCTGTATCAGCTACATTATCTATATTCAATTTAATGATGGACTAATAAGGAATTATTAGTCTATTTGCAGGTTAAAACTTAACTTGCATATTGTGTATCAAAAAATTAGATTATTAATAACAATTATTTTTCCAGTTATTGATAAAAAGCTCATGCTAGATTTATTAGTCAGAGCTATCAACTATTAAATTTACTCCTAAATAGGGGTATGAAAATTTTAGTTGTAAAGAAAAATATTCATGTTTATCTAACTTTAGATTAAATTAAAAGAATAATAAAGTTCTATTTCTAATCTTTAAAGTTATTTATTTAAATTTAAAAAATAAAAGACATTTAATTAAAGAATCTGTATTATTATACTATTTAGATACTCTTTAATATGAAATGATTAAAAAAATGATTTAAAATACGTATTTTAAATTAAAATAAAAAGATAAAGAATAAACCAATAATTAATAGGTTACAATTATTAAAACTAATTAATTACGGGAAATAAAAATATAAAATAAAGGAGGAAAAGATTAAATGGTAAGACATCACCAACCAAGAAAAGGTTCAGTTGCATACAGCCCTAGAAAAAGAGCTGCTAAAGAAACACCTAGAATCAAATCTTGGCCAAGTTATGAAGAACCAAAACTTTTAGGTCTTGCTGGTTATAAAGTGGGTATGACACATGCAATGTGTGTAGATGCTGATAATAACTCTCCTACTTATAATATGGAAGTTTTCACACCAGTAACTGTTTTGGAAGTACCGCCTGTTGTTATAATGGGTATTAGATCATATGAAAAAACTACTCGTGGTTTAAGAGCTATCACCGAGGTTATTGCAGATAATTTAGATGAAGAACTCTCCCGGAAGATTACTCTTCCTAAAGAATATAATCAATCTGAAGCTATTGCAAAAATACAAGATGCCTTAGAATATACTGATGATATTAAACTTTTAGTACATACAAATCCTAAAGTAACCAGTGTTCCTAAAAAGAAACCTGAAATTTTTGAATGTGCTATAGGAGGAACTTCTTCAGAAGAAAAATTAAATGCTGCTTTAGAATTATTAGGTAATGAAGTTAAAGCAAGCGATGTATTTTCTGAAGGACAATATGTAGATTCTATCGCTACCACCAAAGGAAAAGGATTCCAAGGTGTAATTAAAAGATGGAATATTAGAATCCAATATGGTAAAGCTGCTAGAAGTGGTAAGAAAAGACATGTAGGTTCTATTGGTCCATGGACACCTAGAAGAACTATGTGGACAGTTGCTCAAGCTGGTCAAACTGGATACCATAAGAGAACTGAATTTAACAAAAAGATTTTAAAGATTGCAGATGCATCTCAAGTAGATGAAATTAATCCTGATGGAGGATTTATAAAATATGGTCTTGTTAAAAATGATTATATTTTAGTAAAAGGTTCTGTACCTGGTCCATCTAAAAGATTAATTATCTTAAGAAAAGCTATGCGTCCTAAAAAATCTGATGCTAATGCACCACAAATTAATTATATTAGTACTCGTTCTAAACAAGGAGCTTAATCATGAAGGTTAATACTTATAATCTAAAAGGGGAAGTTGATGGAAATATTGAACTTCCAGCTATTTTTGATGAAGAATATAGACCAGACCTTATAAAAAGAGCTGTAATTTCTGCACAAACTGCTAGAGTACAACCTTGGGGAAACGATCCTATGGCTGGTAAAAGAACTACAGCTACTTCTTGGGGTTCAGGAAGAGGTGCAGCTATGGTACCTAGAATAAAAAATGGCTCTAAAACTGCTTTTATTCCTTTAGCTGTCGGTGGTCGTCAAGCTCACCCAGTACGTGCTGAAAAAAATCATCATGAAAAAATCAATACTAAAGAAAGAAGATTCGCTATTAGATCTGCAGTTGCTGCAACTACTAATGAAGAATTAGTTTCTGGTAGAGGTCATAGAATTGATAATGTACCTCAAGTACCTTTAGTTGTTGATGATGAATTAGCTTCAATCAAAAAAACAAGTGAAACTCGTGAAATATTCAAAAAATTAGGAATATTTGATGATATCACAAAAGCTAAAAATAGTAGAAAAGTGAAAGCTGGTAGAGGTAAACTTAGAGGTAGAAAATACCGTAATGCTAAGGGACCTCTAATAGTTGTTGATGAGGATAAAGGTATCAGTTTAGGTGCACGTAACCATGCTGGTGTCGATATTGTATCTGTTAAAAATTTAAATGCTGAATTATTAGCACCAGGTACTCATCCAGGTAGATTAACTGTTTTCACTAAATCCGCAGTTGAAAAATTAGGAGGATTATTCCAATAAATATCCAATATTGGATGTTTAAAATGGAATGATTATAAAGTGAAGGTGGATAATTATGGATCCTTACGCAATTATAGTTAAACCTCATGTAACTGAGAAAACTATGAACTTAATAGATCAAAATAATGAATTAACTTTTGTTGTTAATAGAGAATCTAACAAAAATTCTATAAAACGTGCTATTGAACAATTATATGACGTTAAAGTTGAAAAAGTTAACACTCATATTAGCTCAAAAGGTATTAAACTTGCATATATTAAGTTAACAGAAGAAGAAGATGCAGAAGATATTGCTGTTAAAATGGGAGTATTCTAAGGAGGAATGAAATATGGGTAAACGATTAATCATTCAACGTAGAGGAAGAGGAACTCCTACTTACCGTGTAGCATCTCACAGATTTAAAGATAAAATACAATATAGAAATTATGATAATCTTGAAAAAGAAGGAAGTATAAAAGGTGTAGTTTCTGATATTGTACACGATCCTGCAAGAACAGCACCTATTGCATTAGTCAAATTTGAAAATGGAGAAAAAAAATTCATACTCGCTCCAGAAAGTATACAAATTGATGATGAAATAGAATGTGGAATTTCTGCTCCAATAAGTTTTGGTAATACATTACCATTAAGAGAAATTCCAGAAGGAACTCCTATCTATGATATAGAAAATAGACCAGGAGATGGTGGACGTTTTGTTAGATCTTCAGGTACTTATGCTTCTTTAATAACTCATGATTTAAATCAAGCTGTTGTTGAATTACCGTCTGGTGAATTAAAATCTTTCAATCCAAATTGCCGTGCAAGTATTGGAGTAGTTGCAGGTGGAGGAAGAAAAGAAAAACCATTCCTTAAAGCAGGAAACAGATGGCATGCTCTTAATGCTAAGGGTAAAAAGATGATGACAGTTAGAGGAGTAGCAATGAATGCTGTAGACCACCCTCACGGGGGAGGTAACAGACAACACCCAGGTGTACCAACTACTATTTCAAGACATGCATCTCCAGGAAGAAAAGTTGGTTCAATTGCAGCTAAACGTACAGGTAAAAGACGATAATTAAGGAGGTAGCTACTTGGCAAGAAAAATATTTAAATATCAAGGATTAACCCTAGAAGAATTACAAGATTTATCTCTAGATGAGTTAGTTGAGATCTTACCATCAAGACAAAGAAGATCTCTTAAGAGAGGATTTTTACCAAGACAACAAACTGTTTTGGATAAATTCCGAAAACTTAAAAAACAAGAAGAAAACAAAAAAGGCGGTAAACCAATAGTAATAAAAACACACTGCCGTGATATGATTGTATTACCTGAAATGGTTGGAACCACTTTTGGTATATACAATGGTCATGAATTCAAAGAAGTTACATTCACTCCAGAAATGATTGGTTGTTACTTTGGAGAATTCGCACCAACTAGACAAAAAGTTAGTCACGGTGACCCAGGAATGGGAGCTACAAGAAGTAGTATGTTTGTACCGCTTAAATAAGGAGATTAGAACATGGCAAATAACTATGCATATAACAATAAAGATATTGATGAAGAAAAAACTGCACGTGCTATGGCTAAATCTCTTAAGGTTTCCCCAAAACATTGTGTTGAAATTAGTAATGCAATAAGAGGAATGGAAGTAACAAAAGCAAAAGAATATTTACAAAATGTTATTGATATGAAACAAGCTGTTCCATTCAAAAGACATAATAAGAAAGTAGGTCATCGTAAAGGTGCACAAGGTTGGCCATCTGGAAGATACCCTGTTAAAGCTGCAGCTGAAATTTTAAAAGTTTTAGAAAATGCAGAAAGTAATGCAGAGTATAAAGGTATGGATACTGAAAACCTTATTATTGAACACATATCTAGTCATAGAGGTATGGTTATTAGAGGAGCTATACCAAGAGCTTTTGGTAGAGTCACTCCATTTAATACACCAACTACCCATGTTCAAGTAGTATTAGTGGAGGCTTAAGTTTATGATAGAAAAAGATTTCGTAACCGAAGGACTTAAAAGAACCAAAATCGACGAATTTTTAGAAACCGAACTTGAAAGAGCAGGTTATGGTGGAATGGATGTTCAAGTTACACCACTTGGAACAATGATTGTTGTTTATGCTGAAAGACCAGGAATGGTTATAGGTAGAGGTGGAAAAACTGTTAGAGCTATCACTCAAACTTTAAAAAATAATTTTGATTTAGATAATCCTCAAGTTGAAGTAAAAGAAGTTGATGTTCCAGAACTTAATCCTAAAATTATGGCATCTAAAATTTCTAATATGCTTCAAAGAGGTATGCACTTTAGACGAGTTGCTTATTCCACTATTCGTAGAATTATGGGAGCTGGAGCTCAAGGTGTAGAAATTACAATCTCTGGTAAAATTAGAGGTTCTAGATCTGCTGTTTCAAAATTTGTTGAAGGATACATTAAGAAATGTGGTGAACCTTCAGACAGATTTGTTAAAGAAGGTTTTGCAAGTGCTACTTTAAAACCAGGTGTTTTAGGAATTTTCGTACGTATTATGCCTCCTGAAGCAGTTTTACCCGATAAAGTTGAAATAATTGCTCCTCAAATTCAAGAAGAAATTATTGAAGAAGAAGTTGTTGAAGAAGTCGAAGAAGTCGAAGAAACTGAAGCTCCTGAAGAATCTGAAAACATTGAAGAGTTAGAAGAATTAGAAGAAATTGTTATGGAAGATGAAGCCGAAGAAACAAATTCTTCTGAAGAATCTAAAGAGGATGAGTAATTATGGCTATTTTAAGAAGTAATGAAATTTGGGAAATGGAAATTGAAGAAATTCAAGAAAAATTAATTGAACTCAAAGTTGAATTAAATAAAACCGTTTCTAAAGGTGCTGCTGCAGGTGTTATTGATAACCCTGGTCAAGTTAAAGAACTTAAAAGAACTATTGCTCGTGTTCTTACAATTATGAGCCAAAAACAGAAGGAGAACTAAATGAAAATTTGTGAGGTATGCGGTCTTCCTGAAGAACTTTGTGTTTGCGAAGAAATTGCAAGAGAAGTTCAAACTGTTAAAGTATTTACAGTAAGAAGAAGATTCGGTAAACTTATGACAATTGTCGAAGGAATAGATGAACACGATATTGATATTAAAGAACTCACTAAAACTTTGAAAAGTAAATGTGCTTGTGGTGGAACTGCTAAAAATGGTCAAATTGAACTTCAAGGTGATCATAAAACTAAAGTAAAAGAAGTTCTATCTAGTATGGGATTCTCTTCAGATACTATTGAAATTAGAGATTATAAAAAGAAAAATAATCATAAACATAATAATAATCATAATAACAATAGACATCATAAGAAACATTAAAATTCTAAATTCAATATTGTAAATTTGTCTGATTAATGTTCTAAAACAAAATATCATAAGTTTGATTATTTTATTTTTTAATCACACTTTTGTTTAGAATAATATGATAAACTCAGAAAATATATTCTATCATGAATTGATTGGTTTAGAGCTTAAGGTTATAAATAGCTCTAATAAATCATTGATTGGTTTAAGTGGAATTGTTATTGATGAAACTAAAAAGACTTTAAAAATCGAGACATCCACTAAAGGGGAAAAATTGATTCAAAAAAATGTTTCAATTTTTCATATAATTCTCCCAGATAAATCTAAAGTTGAAATTGATGGGAAAATATTATTGAATCGTCCTGAAGATAGAATAAAAAAGAGATATAAAAAAATATAATGGTGATAATATGGTTGGTCTCAATGTCCAAGAACCTGAAACTACATGTAAGGATCCTAATTGCCCATTTCATGGTAATTTGCCTTTAAGAGGTCAAGTCCTTGAAGCTACAGTTACATCCTATAAAAATGATAGAACTGTTACTGTAGAACGTAGTTACTACAAATTCATTAAGAAATATGAAAGATATGAAAAAAGAAATTCAAAAATTAATGTTCACAAACCTGATTGCATTAATATAGAAATTGGTGATGATGTAAAAATCGCTGAATGTAGACCTTTAAGTAAAACTAAACATTTTGTTATTGTAGAAGTTAAAGGGGATAATTAAAATGAAAGCAAGTACATCAAATATTACAAAACCTTTACCTGTTGGTGCTAGACTTCAATGTGTTGATAATACTGGTGCACGTGAAATTGAAATTTTATCTGTAAAAGGATTTAAAGGTGTCCGCAGACGACTTGATGCAGCTGGTGTTGGTGACTTAGTTACAGCTTCAGTTAAAAAAGGAACTGCGGATATGCGAAGAGAAATTGTTCAAGCTGTTGTAGTAAGACAAAAGAAAGAATTTAGACGTGCTGATGGTCTTCGTGTTAAATTTGAAGATAATGCGGCAGTTATAATAACTCCTGAAGGATTATTAAAAGGTTCTGAAGTAAGAGGTCCTGTAGCTAAAGAAGCTGCAGATAAATGGCCTAGTGTTGGTAGTGCAGCTAGCATTTTAATTTAAAGGTGAAAATTATGTCAAAACAACCAAGAAAACAAAGAAAAGCATTATACTCTGCACCTTTACACCAACGTCGTAACAGAATGAGTGTAAATTTAAGTCATGAATTAAGAGAAAAGTTAGGTAAAAGATCTCTTCCTGTTAAAGTTGGAGATAAAGTAACCGTACTTCGTGGTGATTTTAAAGGTCAAGATGGTGAAGTCGAAGCTATTGACATTAAAAGATACAAAGTTACTATTGATGGAATAACTTTAAATAAAGCTGATGGTAATGTAGTATTTTTACAAGTTCACCCTTCTAACTTAATGATTACTGATGCAGATTTAGATGATGATAAAAGAAATAAACATGTAAAGGAGGAATAAATAATGGCAAATATGGGATCAAGAAAACATCTTAAAAGATATAAAGCTCCTAAATCCTGGCCTATCCATCCAAAAGAAAAAACTTGGACAGTTAAACCAGCAGCAGGTCCACATGCTATTGAAGATTCCTTATCTTTAATGGTAGTAGTTCGAGATGTATTAAAAATAGCTGATAATTCCAGAGAAGCAAAAACTATAATAAATTCTGGAGATATCTTAATAGATGGAAAAGTTAAAAAAGATTATAAATATCCAGTTGGATTAATGGATATAATTACAATTCCAAAAAATGAAACATCTTACCGAGTATTATTAGATAATAAAAACAGATTAACTTTATTAAAAATTAATAATAATGATGCTGATGAAAAATTATCTAAAATCGTTAATAAAACTACAATCAAAGGTGGAAAAATACAATATAATCTTCATGATGGTAGAAACTTATTAACAGATGGAGATTACAAAGTCGGAGATGTTTTAAGTCTTAAATTACCTGAACAAGAAGTTCAAAACTCATTCAAATTAGAAGAAGGAGCTACTGTTCTTGTTACTGGAGGAAAACATACTGGAGAAATAGGTAAAATATCTGAAATTATTATCAGTAAAACTTCTAATCCAAATACTGTAATTATAGAAAACAATAAGAAAGAAAATTTCTTAACTTTAAAAGATTACGCATTTGTTATTGGTGGAGAAAAACCTGTAATTGACTTATTGGAGGTTAACCAATGAATCCTATGGATCAAATAAAAATTTCCAAAGCTACAGTAAATATAGGTGTAGGAGAATCTGGTGAAAAATTAACTCGTGCTTTAACTTTACTCGAAAATTTCACAGAACAAAAACCAGTAAAAACTTTTTCTAAAGTTACTAATCCTGAATTTGGTATTCGTAAAAGACAACCAATTGCATGTAAAGTAACTTTAAGAGGTGAAAAAGCTGATAGAGTTATTAAAATGGTATTAGATGGTATTAATAATAAGATTAAACCTACCCAATTTGATGCTCAAGGTAACTTATCTTTCGGTATAAGAGAACATATTGATATTCCAGGAATGAGATATAACCCTGATATTGGTATATTTGGTATGAATATTTCTGTAACCTTTGAAAAACCAGGATACAGAATAGCTAAAAGAAAAATCCAAAATAAAAAGATTCCTCAAAAACATAAAATTACTCCAGAACAAACCATGAAATTCATGGAAGATAATTTTAATGTAAACTATGTGGATGAAATTATTGAAACTTATTAAATAAATATAAAAGGTGATAAATTTGCCAAGAAAATACGGTAGAGCAGCAAAAAAATGTAGTCGATGTGGAGATCATTCTGCTATGATCAGTCGTTATGGATTAAATTTATGTCGACAATGCTTTAGAGAAGTCGCCCCAAAGATTGGATTTAAAAAATATAATTAAATTATATTGAATTTTTTACAAAAATTATTAAAATTAAAAATTAAAAAGGTGTTATAGTTATGACTCTTATGGATCCTCTTGCTGATGCTTTAACTAATTTAAGAAACAATGAATTACAAGTTAATAATCATTGTACTATAAGCCCAGCATCAAAATTAATCGGGCAAGTTTTAAGCACAATGCAAAAAGAGAATTATATAGATGAATTTGAATATATAGATGACAATAAGGCTGGAAAATTCGAAGTAGAATTAGATGGTAACATTAATCAATGTGGTGTTATTAAGCCTCGTCATGCTGTAAAGAAAGATGAATTTGAAAAATTTGAAAAAAGATATTTACCAGCAAAGAATTTCGGTATTTTAATCGTTACTACTCCTGAAGGTATTATGACCCACAAGGAAGCTAAAGAACGAGGTATCGGTGGAAGATTGTTGGCTTATATGTATTAGGTGATTATGTATGGTATTAGCTGCAGCTATTAAGGAAGAAATTGAAATTCCTGAAGGCGTTGAAGTTAACCTTGAAAAAGTTAACATTGAAGACACTATTTCTGTCAAAGGTCCAAATGGTGAAACTTCTAGAAAATTTAATTATCCAAACCTAACTATTACTAAAGAAGATAATTCTATAATAATAGAAACTAATTTCCCAAAGAAACAAGATAAATCTATGGTTGGAACAACTAAAGCTCATATTAATAATATGTTAATAGGAGTTACAGATGGATTTACTTACAAAATGAAAATTGTATTCGCTCACTTTCCAATGACTGTTAAAGTTAGTGGAAATAAAGTAAATATAGACAATTTTATTGGTGAAAGAAGTCCTAGATTATCTAATATTGTAGGTTCTGCAAAAGTTAGTGTTAAAGGTGATGAAGTAACCATTACTGGTGTAAATAAAGAAGATGTTGGTCAAACTATGGCTAATTTAGAACAAGCTACTAAAATTACAGGAAAAGATCCTAGAGTTTTCCAAGATGGTATTTACTTAGTTAGCAAAGAATAAAAGAGTTATTTATTGGTGATTATTATGAATAAAAAATTTAATAGACAAGAATATGCTCGTTACAAAAAATTAGGTAATAAATGGAGACGTCCTCGAGGTAAAACCAGTAAAATGAGAAGATATGAAGCTGGTAAGCCTGATATGCCTGCAATAGGTTATCGTTCCCCTAGAGTTACAAGAGGTTTACATCCTTCTGGATACAAAGATGTACTTGTATGTAATATGAAAGAATTAGAAGCTTTAAATCCTGATACTGAAGCAGGAAGAATTAGTGCTTCTATAGGTTCTAGAAAGAAAGCTATGATGTTAGAAAAAGCATCAGAATTAGGAATAAAAATATTAAATAAATAAATTTTTATTATACAATAAAAAGTTTTTTTAATCATTTTCAATTTTAAATGAAAAAATGATTATTTCCAAATTATATTAATGATTATTAGAAAAAAATTATCTTATAAACTACTTGATGAAATTAAAAAAATTAATTGGGCAGTTATTTAAAATGATATGGGATTATGGAGTACAGTTTGTAACCTCAAATCAAACTTTAAATAACATTTATCTGAATTAGATTAAATCTTTTTCAGCATTTTTTTAAAACTTCATTAAGCAAATATAATTCATTGTAAAATTTAAGGGAAATCTAAAAACTTGAAAAAATTGCAATTATTTTATTTCAAGCTATAAATAATTAGAATAATTCTATAATAAAAAAATAAATCAATTACTTTAAAAAAATAATTGGAGGATTATTAATGAATCTTACAACTCAAAAAAGATTAGCTGCTAGTATTCTTAAAGTAGGAGTTAATCGAGTATGGATTGATCCTGAAGAAATCGAAGAAGTTTCTAGAGCTATCACTAGAGATTCAGTTCGTCAACTTATCGATCAAGGAATTATTAAAGCTAAACCTGAAACTGGTATTAGTAGTTACAGATCTAAAAAGATTAAACAACAAAAAGCAAAAGGTAGACGTAAAGGACGAGGTAGTATAAAAGGAGCTAAAAAAGCTCGGAACCCTAAAAAGAAAGTTTGGATGAGAACTATCCGTGCTTTAAGAGGGGAATTAAAAGATATGCGTGATGCAGATCAAATAGATCCTACTACTTATCGTAAATTGTATAAAATGGCTAAAGGTGGAGCCTTCAAAAGTAAATCTTATATGAAGTCTTACGCTCGTGACCATGAATTACTTAAATAGGAGGAATGAACTTGGCACACGGATCAAATTATAAAGTAGCATTCAGAAGAAGAAGAGAAGGAAAAACTGATTATGCTCAAAGAATGAAATTAGTTAAGATTAATGCAAATAGATTAGTTGTTAGAGTTTCTAATGCTAATGTTATTGTTCAAGTTGTAAAAGTAGGTGAAAATGGAGATGAAACATTAGTATCTGCTCATAGTAAAGAACTTAATAAATTAGGTTGGAAAGCTGGAAACAAAAACACTAGTGCTGTATATTTAACTGGTTATTTATGTGGTAAAAAAGCTTTAGCTGCAAACATTGATGAAGCTATCGCAGATATAGGTTTAAAATCTCCTATTAAAGGTTCTAAAATATTTGCTGCTATTAAAGGAGCTTCTGATGCTGGATTTTATGTACCATTTGGTGAAAAAGTTATTCCTAGTGAAGAACGTATTAATGGTCAACATATTGCAGATTATGCAGAATCCTTAGATGAAGCTGATTTAAAAACTAAATTTAGTAAATATTTAGAAAATGATCTTCAACCTGTAGATTTACCGGATCACTTTGAAGAAATTAAAAATAAAATTGATGATGAGGTATAACTATGAGTTTTAATATTGATGAATGGGAACCTACCACAAAAATTGGTACTCAAGTAAAAGAAGGTACTATTACTGATATAGATGAAATTTTTGAAAAAGGTTTACCTATAATGGAATTAGAAATAGTAGATGCCTTACTTCCAGACCTTGAAGAAGAAGTAATGGATGTTAACTTAGTTCAAAGAATGCACAAATCTGGAAGAAAAGTAAACTTCAGAGTAATTGTTGCTGTTGGAAATAAAAACGGTTATGTTGGATTAGGTCAAGGTAAAGCTAGAGAAGTAGGTCCAGCTATTAGAAAAGCTGTTGATAATGCTAAGTACAATTTAATTAAAGTACGAAGAGGATGTGGAGATTGGGGTTGTGTTTGTGGTAAACAACATACAGTTCCTTTCAAAGTCACAGGTAATACTGGTAGTGTAGATGTAACTTTAATCCCTGCTCCTGCTGGAGTAGGATTAGCTGTAGGAAATGTTGGTAAAACAATCTTAGGTCTTGCAGGTATTAAAGATGTTTGGAGTAGTGCTAGTGGCCAAACTCAAACAACTGTTAACTTTGCATTCGCAGTTTTCGATGCTTTAAAAGAATTAAGTAAAGTTAAAGCAACTAAAGGCGAATTAAAAGGCATGGGAGTGCTTTAAATAGGTGATTATCATGTTTTTTGTTATTAGAGTTAGAGGTAGTACAGGTGTTATTGCTGACATCAAAGATACATTAGATTTACTAAATCTTACAAGAATCAGCCATGCTGTTTTAGTTGAAGAAAATCCAAGTATGAAAGGTATGCTTCAAAAAGCAAAAGATTATCTTACTTGGGGAGAAATTGATGCTGAAACATTAACTGAAATTATTGAAAAAAGAGGAAAACTTGTTGGTGGAGATAAAGTCACTGAAGAATATCTTAAAGAAAATACTGATTTTTCATCTTTTGAAGAATTAGCTAATGCATTAATCAATGCTGAAATTAAAGCTAAAGATATTAATATGAAACCTGTTTTCCGTTTACACCCTCCAAGAAAAGGTTATGAATCTATCCGTCTTACTTATAATGAAGGTGGAACCCTTGGTTACAGAGGCGAAGAAATTATTGATCTCGCAAAGAGAATGAGTTAATTATTGGTGGTATGAATGATTAGAAAAAGTCGTAAAATTAATAAACAAAGAGGCTCTCGTTCTATTGGTGGAGGATGCTCCAAAAAACGTAGAGGTGCAGGAAATAGAGGTGGAAGAGGTTTAGCTGGTGCAGATAAACAACACTGGACTTGGACTGTAATTCACGATCCTGATCATTATGGTAAACATGGATTTAAAAGACCTCAAAAAATGGTTAAAAAAATTAATCCTGTTAACTTAAGTTATTTAGATGATAAATCTGAAGAATTATTAGAAAAAGGTATTGCTTCTAAAGATGGAGATTCTATTGTTATAGATATAACTGAATTAGGTTACAATAAAGTTTTAGCTAAAGGTTCTATTTCAAAACCATTAACTATTAAATCTCCTTCTTTTTCAGCTTCTGCTATTGCTAAATTAGAAGAAGCTGGAGGCGAAGCTGTAGAATTATAATTTAACTAATTTAATATAATTCTATATTTTTTATTATTTCAAAAAGTTTATTTTATTAAAAATAGTTTTATTAATCATGAAAATTAATATATTATTAATTTAATGAGTTGGCTATTTTTATTCATTAAATTTTTTAAAATATTTAAAAATTTATTATTTAGTTAGTTATATCTGAGGAATAACATGTCAGTTTTGGAAAATTTTAAACCTTTATTTAGGCTTCTTCCTGAAGTTAAAACTCCTATTCATAGAGAAAGTTTTAATGAGAAGCTTAAATGGACAGGTATTATATTGGTATTATATTTTATTTTAACTCAAGTTCCATTATATGGATTGAGTAGTGCAGCTGTTGATCAATTTGCTCAATTAAGAGCGGTTATGGCTGGAAGTTTTGGTTCAATTTTAACTTTAGGGATTGGTCCTATTGTAACCGCATCAATTGTACTTCAACTATTAGTTGGTTCAAAAATATTAAAATTAGATTTATCTTTACATGAAGATAAAGCAATGTTCCAAAGTACTCAGAAATTGTTAGCTATTGTTTTCACAATATTTGAAGCTGGAGTTCTTGTTTTTACAGGAAGTTTAATACCTATAGATAACTCTTATCTTGGTGTATTAATGTTACAATTAGTTATTGGAGCTGTATTAATTATTTACCTTGATGAAGTTGTATCTAAATGGGGATTTGGTTCTGGTGTAGGTCTATTTATTGCAGCAGGTGTTGCTGAACAAATTGTTGTTGGTACATTTAACTTTTTACCATCACCAACTCAACCTGGTACTTTCTCTGGTATGATTCCGCAATTTATCCAATCAATTGCTGCAGGACAACCTAATCCTTCTGTATTGCTCCCATTAATTGCTACTATAATAGTATTTTTAATTGCTTCTTATGGTGAAAGTATGAGAGTAGAAATTCCTATTTCTCATGGATCTGTTAGAGGGCACGGAAGAATTAGAGGATCTGTTGGTAAATATCCATTAAAATTTATTTATGCAAGTAATATGCCAGTTATATTAACTAGTGCATTATTAGTGAACGTTTCTCTTATGGCTAGTGTCTTCCAAAAATTAGGATGGCCAATATTAGGTGAAGTTTCACAAGGTCAAGCAATTAATGGTTTAGCATTATATTTAACAACTCCTTCTGGAGTTAGTATGTTATGGACTAATCCATTTAGAGTAATCTTTTATGCTATTTTCTTCTTAGCATGTTGTGCTCTATTCAGTTGGTTATGGGTAGAAATCAGTGGATTAAATGCTAAAGAAGTTAGTAAAAAATTATATGATTCTGGTATTCAAATACCTGGATTCAGAAGTAGTAAGAGACAGTTATATAAAATTATGAATAAATATATTCCTGCATTAACCATATTAGGTGGTTTATTCGTAGGACTTTTAGCATTTGGAGCTGATTTCACTCAAGCTTTAGGTGGAGGTACTGGTGTATTACTTACTGTTGGTATTGTATACAGGTTATATGAAGAAATTGCTCAAGAACAACTTATGGATATGCACCCAGTATTAAGAAAATTCTTAGACAACTAAGATTTTTAAACAAAAATATATTTTTTATTTTATATTTTTTTTAAACATAAATATGATTTAATTTAAAATTTATAAATTATAAGAGGGATTATTATGAAATTAGTAGTTTCAACAGGGATACCTGGTTCAGGTAGTACAACAGTATTAGAAAAAGCTTTACAAGAAGTCGATTATCTTCATATTAACTATGGAGATATCATGACTGAAATTGCTATTGAAAAAGAGTTAGTTGAAGATAGAGATTCTTTAAGAAAATTATCTTCTGATGTTCAAAAAGAAATTCAAAAGGAAGCAGGTATTAAAATTAAGGAGAAATCAAAATCTCAAAATGTTATAGTTGATACTCATTGTACTATTAACACTCCAGATGGTTATTTACCTGGATTACCTATATGGGTTTTAGAAGGATTATCTCCAGATTGTTTTATATTAATCGAAGCAAATCCTGATGAAATATTATATAGACGATTGAATGATGATTCTAGAGTAAGAGATATTGAAAAAGCAAAGGATATTCAATTACATCAAGAAATGAATCGTGCAGCTTCTATGGCTTATGCAACTTTAACTGGTGCTACTGTAAAAATTATTAATAATCATGATAATCATTTAAATTCTACAGTTAAAAATTTTGTAGATTTATTAAAAGATTAAATTGAATAATTTTAAGGAACTAATATTATGGTAGTTGAAATAGTTTATATGGTTTTAGATGCAATTTTTGCACCTTTAATTTCATTGGATCCTACTCCTAAAAATCCAATGCTTACAATTTTTGTGATATCATTAATAATTTCTCTTATTACTACTCTTGCTCAAAAATTGTTAGTTGATCAAGATGAGATGAAAGAAATCCAAGATGAAATGAAAGCATATCAAAAAGAAATGAAAGAAGCTCAAATGAGTGGTGATAATAGGCAAATGGCCAAATTACAAGCTAAACAAGGAGATGTAATGGCTAAACAATCTAAAATGATGAAAATGTCTTTTAAGCCTATGATTGTTACTTTTATACCAATATTATTAGTTTTTTATTGGATGGCTCAATCAGTTGTTTCTAAAACAATTGTTTCACTTCCTCCGGCGGTTTATTATACTTTATTAACCCCGTTATGGCATATGTTTTATGGACCTCCAACTACAACTTTACCTTATGCTGTAGGTTGGTTAGGTTGGTACATTTTATGTACATTTGCTTTATCACAAATATTAAGAAAATATATGGGATTCAAAGATGGATTTTAAATCCATTTTTGAGAAATATTTTAGAAAAAAGAATAAGTTTATATTGATAGATGATTATAATAATATTATAAATTACTATTTTTAAATAAATTGGTTTTTTATTATTAAATATAATTATTTAATTTATATTTTGAATCTATTTTTTTATAATAATAGGTTCTTTAATTATTAAAATTTTATAAAAGGTGGAGAAAAGAATGCCTGAATTAAGATACAGATCAAGATCATACAAACGGATGCATAATAACACCCCTGGTGGTAAAAGTGTCCTAAGATATAAAAAGAAGAAACCATCTAAGCATGTATGTGCTGAATGTGGTGCACCGTTACATGGAGTTCCTCGAGGACGTCCATATGAAATTAATAAATTGTCTAAATCTCAAAAAAGACCTAGCCGCCCATATGGTGGTTATTTATGTTCTAAATGTGCTCGTAAGCACTTTAAAAATGAGGCTAGACAATAATGATTATAACTATCGGTGGCCTTGCAGGTACTGGAACTACTACTGCAGCCCAAGTATTATCTAAAAAATTGGATATACCCTTTTTATCTACAGGTAGTATCTTTAGGGATATGGCTAAAGAGAAAGGTATGTCAGTTTTAGAATTTAGTAAATTTGCTGAAAATAATACTGAAATCGATAATGAAATTGATAAAAGACAAGCTGAAATAGCTAAAATTTCTGATAATCTAATTGTTGAAGGTAGACTTTCTGCTTACTTTATTGATGCTGACTTAAAAATTTGGATGTATGCTCCTTTTGAAATTCGAGCTAACCGAATTTGTGATAGAGAAATTAAATCTTTTGAAACAGCTAGTCAAGAAATAAAGATTCGAGAAGAAAGTGAAGCTTCTAGATATTTAGATATTCATAATATAGATATTAATAATTTTGATATCTATGATTTAATGCTTAATACTAATAGGTTTAATCCTGATAGTATAGCAAATATAATTTTAACAACATTAAAGGTGATATAAATGGCATCTATTGAAGTCGGAAGAGTATGTATTAAGACAGCTGGTAGAGAAGCTGGCGAAAAATGTGCAATAATTGATATTATTGATGATAACTTTGTTGAAATAGTTGGTCAAACTATAAAAAATAGAAGATGTAATATTAACCATCTTGAACCTATTGATCAAACTGTAGAAGTTACAGATGATATTGAAGCTATTAAAAAATCATTATAAGAATAATTATCTTTAATTATTTTTATAAACTAATTTTTTCAATATATTTACATTATTTTTTTAATTAATAATTTTTATTTTAATATAAATAAAAATAAGTTTGAATTTTTTTTAAATACTTTATTTTAATGTGATTTTTATGGAAGGTTATGTAGTTAAATCTTCAAGTAGTACTAATGATGATTATGGTTGTGACCCTTTTAATAGACCTATTGAAGAACACATTACTCATGGAATAATTAATTTAGATAAGACTTCTGGTCCTACTTCCCATGAGATTGATTCTTGGGTTAAAAGAATTTTGCATGTTAATAAAACAGGTCATAGTGGAACTTTAGATCCTAAGGTTACTGGTATTTTACCTATAGGTATTGGTTCTGCTACTAGAGTTATTCAATTGTTATTACTTGCTCCTAAAGAATATGTTTGTTTAATGAAATTACATCAAGAAGTTGATGAAGATTCTATTAAATCTATTTTTGAAAAATTTACTGGTAAAATTTTCCAAACTCCTCCAGTAAAATCAGCTGTAAAACGAGAACTTAGAGCTCGTACTATTTATTATTCTGATATTTATGAAATAGATGGTCGGGATGTTCTTTTCCGTATTGGTTGTGAATCTGGAACTTATGTTCGTACTTATTGTCATAATATAGGTGAAGCTTTAGGTTGTGGTGCCCATATGGCAGAATTACGTCGTACTATGGTTGGTCCTTTAAATGAACATACTAATCTTATTACTTTACAAGATTTAACTGATGCATATTATTATTATGCTGAAGAAGGTGATGAAACTTCTTTACGTAATATGATTAAACCTATGGAAGTTGCGACTGAACATTTACCTAAAGTAATTATTAGAGATTCTGCTGTTGGTGCTATTTGTCATGGTGCTAATTTAGCTGCTGGAGGAATTGTTGCTATTTCAGAAAATGTTCGCTATGGTGATATTGTTGCTATAATGACTATTAAAGGAGAGCTTGTTGCTTCTGCTAAATCTTTATTTAGTCTTGATGAAATTTTAGATTCTGATTCTGGAATTATTTTTGAAACTAATAATGTTTATATGGATCCGGATGTTTATCCAAGTATGTGGAAATAAATTTTTAATCAAAACATTTAAATATGATAAAATACAATATTTTTTTATCAGGTAATTATGATAGTCGATTATGTTTATTTTTACATAAATAAATATATTTTTTAATTAAACTATTTTTTTTATTATCTAAAAATAAATTTTAACAATATTTATTATTAGTAATTAATCCTGTGTATATAGGTTTATACTATTTATTATACCATGCCGAGATAGTCTAGCCTGGTAAGGCGCGAGACTGGAAATCTCGTGGGGATTTTCCCCTCCTGGGTTCAAATCCCAGTCTCGGCGTTTATTAGTATTTATTATTTTTATAATCTAATCAATTATTTTTTATTATGGATTATAAATCTTATTATAAATCTGATATAATTTTGCACTCTTAACTAATGTACTTTTTTTAGTTAAGTTTTAAAAACTGTTGAAAAACTGTGTTTTAAAAGAATTTTTTAAAATTCTTATTGAAACATTCGAACTCGCTACGTCTCGCGAGTTCGCTCTACTAAGCGGAGGTTAATTTTATGGAAGACGATTTTAAGCACTTAGTGCGTATTTCAAGAAAGGATGTAGACGGTAATAAAACTGCCGAATATGCTTTAACTGATATTAAAGGTGTTGGATTATCTTTATCCCGTTCCATTTGTCTTATCTTAGGTTTAGATCTTAATCAAAAAATAGGTTACATGCCTGATGAAGATGTTAAAAAAATAGAAGATATTTTAGAAAATCCTATGGAATCTGAAATTCCAGATTGGATGTTAAACAGAAGACGAGATTATGCTACTGGTAAAACTACTCATTTAATTGAATCAGATCTTGACATGACTTTAAGAGATGATTTAAACAGAATGAAGAAAACTAGAAGTTACAAAGGTCGAAGACATGAAGCTGGATTACCAGTTAGAGGTCAAAGAACTAAAGCTACATTTAGACATGGATCTTCTGTTGGTGTAAAAAGAACAAGACCAGCAAAGTTACCATAGATTAAAGTAACTTTATCAAGAAGACTATTTTAAGATTAATTAATTTAATTATTTAATTCTTATTAATCAATTATATTTACTAAAATATTATTAAGGAGATAATATAATGGGAAGTCCAAGAAAAGCAAGAAAGAAATATGATACTCCACCTCATCCTTGGAATGCTGATAGAATAAAATCAGAAAACAAACTTATGTCCAAATATGGATTAAAAAACAAAAAGGAAATTTGGAAAGCTGATACTCTAGTAAGAAACTATAGTCGGGATGCTAGATATTTATTAGGTTTCGCTCAAGATGAAATAAAAGTTCAAAAAAGAGAATTATTAGGACATTTAATCCGAGAGGGCGTATTACCAGATAATGCGGAATTAGAAGATATTCTTAATTTAACTGTGGAAGATATTTTAAGAAGAAGATTACAAACTGTGGTTTATCAAAAAGGTTTAGCTAGAACTGCTAAAGAAGCAAGAATGTTTATTGTTCATGGTCATATTACATTGAATAATAAAAAGATTGATTCTCCAAGTTATGTAGTTCAAAAAGGAGAAGAAGATCTTATAGGATTTTATAGATCCTCTCCTGTTGCAAAACAAATTGAAGATTATAATAAAACTCAAAACAAAGTGGAAGAACAAACAGAATAATATTCAAGGGTTGATAAATTATGGCAAAAAATGAAAAATGGGGAATAGCTAATATTTACTCATCATTTAATAACACTATTATTACTGTAACTGATATTACTGGTGCTGAAACCATTACTCAATGGTCTGGTGGTAAAGTTGTACGTTCTGATAGACAAGAAGCATCTCCTTTTGCAGCTATGGAAGCAGCTACTCGTGCTGCTGATGATGCTAAAGAAAAAGGATTTGTGGGTTTACATATAAAAGTCCGAGCTCCTGGTGGAAATGGTCCTAGAAGTCCAGGTCCTGGTGCACAAGCTACAATTCGTGCTTTTGCTAGAGCTGGAGTTAAAATAGGAAAAATAGAAGATGTAACTCCTATACCTCACGATGGTACCGGACGTCCTGGTGGAAAGAGAGGAAGAAGAGTTTAAGAAGGGGTTTAATATGGAGATTGAAGTCAAAAATCAAACTGATGATGAGATTACTTTTATCATCCGTGATGCGGAAGTACCTTTTGTCAATGCAATAAGAAGAATCGCTATGATGGAAGTACCAAAAATGGCAATTGAAGATGTTTATATGGTTCAAAACGATTCTGCTATGTTTGATGAGGTATTAGCTCATCGTTTAGGTTTAACTCCATTAGTTTCTGATTTAGATGCTGTTGACGGATTAGTCATGCCAGATAATTGTGACTGTGGAGATCATTGTCCTAAATGCAGTGTATCTTTAACATTAAATAAATCTGGTCCAGGAGTTATTTACTCTAAAGATTTAGTTTCTTCTGACTCAAAAATTAAACCTGTATATGATACCATACCTCTTTTAAAATTAAAAGAAGGTCAAAATGTAGAATTAGAAGCTATCGCTCAATTAGGTATTGGGAAAGATCATGCAAAATGGGTACCTACTACAGTATGTGCTTATAAACAATATCCTGAAATTACATTTAATGATGATTTAAATATCGATTATGCTTGTGTCGAAGCATGTCCGAAGAAAATCCTTAAAGCTAATAAAAAGAAAGGAAAAATTGAAGTTACTGATATTGAATCATGTACATTATGTAAAGCATGTGAAAGAGCCTGCGAAAAGCAACTAGTCAAAGATGAAAATGGAAATGAATTTTCCAAAAAATACATTAATCTAGGGTATCAAGAAAATAATTTTATATTTAAAATTGAAACAGATGGATCAATGCCTCCTAAAGAGGTTTTATTAAAAGCTTGTGATGTTTTATCAAATAAAGCAGATGAGTTTATTACATTTAGTAAAGGAGGAAGCTAATAATGGCTAGAAATGTTATTAAAACTAATCCTAACCTTATTGCATTAGCTCATAACTTAAGAAAAAAATCTTATGATGAAGATGTAGCTATATGGAAATCAGTGGCAGCTAAATTAGAAAAATCAACAAGAAATCAACCAGAAGTAAATGTTGCAAACATTAATAGATATACTTCTGAAAATGATACAGTTGTTATTCCAGGAAAAGTATTATCTAATGGAAATTTAGATCATAAAGTTGTTGTCGCAGCATTAAAATTTTCTGAAACTGCTAAAGCTGAAATTGAAAAAGCTGGTGGAGATTGTATTTCCATTGCAGATTTAGTTGAAAAGAACCCAAAAGGTTCTAATGTCAAGATTATGCAATAAGCTTATTTAGGAATTATTAATTTAAAAAAAATAAATATATGAAAAATATTATAATAGGTGTTTATTATGATTATTAACGGAGAAGGACATATTTTAGGAAGACTTGCTAGTGTAACTAGTAAAAAACTTCTTGAAGGTGAAGAGATAGTTGTTCTTAACGCTGAAAAAATTATGTTAACTGGTAATAAAGATTGGGCTTATGCAAGATATAAACAACGAGTAGATAGAAAAAGTATATCTAACCCTCGTGATTTAGGTCCTAAATATCCTAGAAGACCAGAAGATATATTCAGAAGAACTGTTAAAGGAATGTTACCTACTAAAAAAACTAAAGGTCGAGTTGCTTACAAAGGATTAAAAGCTTTTGTTGGTGTTCCTGCAGAATATGCTGATGCAAACCTTGAAACTATTCCTGATGCTGAATATACTCATGTTAAAAAGGGTATTAAATTAGGAGAAATCTCTGAACTTTTAGGTGTAGATTTCTAGATAAAAAGTATTAAATTACAATTAAAACAAATTAAAATAAATAAACGGAGTGTAACTATGAAAAAAGTTGTTCACACAAGCGGTAAACGTAAAACAGCTATTGCTAGAGGAACCGTTCAAGAAGGTAAAGGTAGAGTACGAGTAAATAAATCTCCAGTTGAACTTTACGATCCTGAATTAGCACGTTTAAAATTATATGAACCATTAGAATTAGCTGGTGAAGACCTTATAAATACTGTTGACATCAATGTACATGTACAAGGTGGAGGAGTAATGGGTCAAGCAGAAGCTGCTCGTATGGTAATTGCTAAAGGTTTAGTTCAATGGACTAATGATGTAGATCTTAAAGAAAGATTCACTCAATATGACAGAACAATGTTAGTTGGTGATCCAAGACGTTCTGAACCAAAGAAATTTGGTGGTCCTGGGGCAAGAGCTCGTAAACAAAAAAGTTACAGATAAATTCATTATTTTTAATTAATGAATTAACTTTTTTATGTTTTAAAAAGATCTTTAAAAAAATATATGAAAATTAAAAATTATAATAATAAAATAGGAAATGATGATTTAAGATGATACCTATACGATGTATTAGTTGTGGAAAACCCGTTTCTGCATACTTTGATGAATATCAAAGTAGATTAGCTGATGGAGAAGATTCAAAAGCTATTCTAGATGATATGGGTATTGACAGATATTGTTGTAGAAGAATGCTCATTTCTCATGTGGAAACTTGGGAATAGAAACCTTTTTATTATTTTTATTCACTCTTTTACAATTAAATAAAAATTATATTTTTATTTGTGAATGTTTTTTAAATAAAAGGAGTAATTAAGATATGCCTGCTAAAAAAACAAGTACAAAAAAATCAACAGCAAAAAAATATACAAGATTTGAAAAAGCTAGACTTTTAGGTTCTAGAGCTATACAATTATCTATGGGTGCTAAACCTTTAGTGAAAGTTACTGAAGATGATGATCCTATTGATATTGCTCTTGCTGAATTAAAAGAGAATGTTTTACCTTTAGATGTTAAACCTAGAGAATAACATTTTAACTTATTAATCTTGTTTTTTTATAAATTTTTTAAAAAAAAATTTCATCATAAATCATATTATAATAACTTATTTATGAGTAAAGATTTATTTAGTATTAAACTCAATACTAATAGTATATATAAAAATTTAAAATAAATTTAACTAATTAAAAAAATTATTATCATAAGCAATCTATGAATCGAACTACTAATTTTTTATAAGATTAACGATTCTTTAGTTAATCTCAAAGTAGATTTTATGGTAAGAGGAACATGGAATTAAATTAATAATCCATAATAAATTAATAATATGTGGTATTAATTTGTGCATGATAATAATTTTTAAAAATATATTAAAAATGTTTAAAAAAAATTAATGTGGTGTTTTTTTATGGATAGTATTATAGAAGATGTCCGTGTTAGAAAAATATTAGATAGTAGAGGAAATCCAACTGTAGAAGTAGATATTCTCACATGGAATGGATTTGGTCGAGCTGCTGCACCTTCAGGTGCTAGTACAGGTTCTAGAGAAGTTGTTTCTTTCCCTCAAGGTGGGGTAGATCAAATTATTAGTGAAGTTGAAGATGTTATATCATCTGAACTTATAGGTATGGCTGCTGAAGACATTTCAGATATAGATTATGTTTTAAAAGAAATAGATGGTACTGATAATATGTCATCTATTGGTGGTAACACTACTGTTGCTGTATCTATGGCTGCAGCAAAAGCAGCAGCAAATTCATACAATTTACCATTATACCGTTTCTTAGGTGGAAATATGGTTAATAAATTACCTTACCCATTAGGAAACATGATGAATGGTGGAGAACATGCAGGACCTAATGCTCCTGATATTCAAGAATTTTTAGTTGTACCTGTAGGTGCATCTAATATATCTGAAGCTGTTTTTGCTAACTCTGCAATACATAAAAGACTTAAAGAATTAATCCAATCCAAAGACAGTAATTTTACTGGTGGTAAAGGTGATGAAGGTGGATGGATACCTAACATTTCAAATGATAATGCTTTAGATATTCAATCTCAAGCATGTGAAGAAGTTGGAGATGAATTAGGAATAACTATTAAACCATCTTTAGATCTCGCTGCTTCTGAATTTTGGGATAAAGATGAAAACAAATATGTTTATGCTCAAGATGGTATTAGTAGAGATAGTGGCGAACAAGTTGAATATGTTAAAGATATCATAGATACTTATGGTATGTTCTATATAGAAGATCCATTTGATGAAAAAGATTTTGATGGCTTTTCTGAATTAACTTCAGCTGTAGGAGATAAATGTATTATCTGTGGTGATGATATATTTGTTACAAATAAAGAAATTTTAGCTGAAGGAATAGAAAAAGGCGCTGCTAATGGTTTAATAATCAAACCAAATCAAATCGGTTCTTTAACTGAAACTTATAAAACAGTTCAATTAGCAAAAGAAAACAATTATGTTCCTGTAGTATCTCATAGATCTGGAGAAACAACTGATGAAACTATTGCTCATTTAGCTGTTGCACTTGGAACTCCTTTAATTAAAACTGGAGCAATAAGTGGAGAACGTATTGCAAAATTAAACGAACTTATTCGTATTGAAGAAGAATTACCAGACCCAGAAATGGCTGATTTAAAATTTTAAAAATATTTCAAAATTAAAAATTATTAACAAAATAAATTACAAAAATAAAAAAAAATTAATATTAAGGTGAATTAAATGTCAGAACTTTTAATACCATTAGATAATTATTTAGCAGCAGGTTTACATATAGGAACTCAACAAAAAACTCATGATATGGAAAGATATATTTTCCGTGTAAGATCAGACGGTTTATATGTTTTAGATATACGTAAAACTGATGAACGTATTTGTCAGGTTGCTAAATTCTTAGCACAATATGATGCTGATGATATTCTTGTAGTAGCTACAAGACAATATGGTCAAGCTCCAGTAAAAAAATTCGGAGAAATCACTGGTTGTAAAACTATACCTGGTAGATTTATTCCTGGAACTTTAACTAATCCAACTTATCATAAATTCATAGAACCAAAAATTATTGTTGTAACTGATCCAAGATCAGATGCACAAGCTGTTTTAGAATCTAAACAAAATGGAATCCCTGTTGTAGGTTTATGTGATACTGAAAACTTACTTACTAATGTGGATATTGTTGTACCTGTAAACAATAAAGGTAGAAAAGCTATTGCTCTTGTATACTGGTTATTAGCTAGACAATTATTAAGAGAAAGAGGTACAATTGGTCCGGAAGATGAATTAGATATTGAAGCTGCAGACTTTGAATTAAAATTCTAGATAAAAGAAAGAAAAATTAAAAATAATACTATATTTTATTTTATTTTTCCATCCCTTTTTTGTAAAAAATATTATAGGTTATTAAAATAAATATTATTATAATATTAGGGTTAAAAAATAATTTATTTTTCGGAGTAATGTTTATTATGATTAGACAACCTGTAGTTGCAGGAAGCTTTTATCAAAGTAATGTGAGATATTTATTAGATAGTATTGAGGATGCATTTAAATCATCAAGTGGTTTTGGAGAAATCCCAACTCTATCTAGATTTAAATATAAAGATTCCATGTTAACTGGCATATTAGTTCCTCATGCAGGTTATATGTATTCAGGTGCTGTTGCAAGTAATTCTTATGCTGAATTAGCTTTAGATGGTTTTCCTGATACTTTTGTCATTTTATGCCCTAATCATACAGGATTAGGAGATCCATTAAGTGTTTTTTCTGAAGGAGAATGGGTTACTCCTTTAGGACATGTTTCAGTAGATGAAATTTTTTCTAAGGAATTAATTAATAATTCTAAGTTCGCAAGTTCTAATTTTGAGGCCCATATGCAAGAGCATAGTATAGAAGTCCAGTTACCTTTTTTACAATATTTTTCTAAAGATTTTAAAATAGTACCTATTTGTATGGGGGTTCAGGATTCCGCATTTGTGGATGACATTTTGGATGCTATAATTAAAGCACAAGATGTTACTGGTCGTGATATTCGTGTTATTGCTAGTTCTGATTTAAGTCATTTTAATAATCAAAAGATAGCCGAAAATTTAGATAATTTAATACTTGAAGATATTAAAAATATGGATTCATTAAAACTACTTTCAGATGTTAAGTCTAATAATATTACAATGTGTGGTTATGCTCCTGCAATGGTTGCTATAAATTATTCAAAAATTAAGGGAGAAGGTATATCTAAAGTATTAAAATATTCTACTAGTGGTAATGTTACACATGATTATAACTCAGTTGTAGGTTATGGCTCTGCAATATTTAAATAAATAAAGGAAAAATGTTAAAATAAAGTAAAATATTGATATATAAAAAAAATAAAAATTTGATGATTAAAAATGGAATCTGTAGCTTCAGCACCTGGAAAAACAATTTTATTTGGTGAACACTCAGTTGTATATAGTGAACCTGCTATTGCCGGTGCTGTAAATAAAAGAGCTACAGTCAAAATTAGAAGATCAAGAAATCAAAATACAATTTTAAAATCTAAAGATTTAAACTTTGAAGCAATATTAGATACTCGTAAAGAATCTTACTCTCTTAAACATGGGAAACCTGGGATAATACGATATATTTTAAATGCTTTAAGTAAATTTCATGATCATACTCCTATTGAAATATTATTATCAATAAATATACCTATTGGTTCAGGTTTAGGATCTTCAGCAGCTGTTACTGTTGCAACATTAGCAGCCCTATTTGATTATCATGATATTCCATTTACAAAAGAATCATTGGCTCAAGACGCTTATAATGTTGAATTAGATGTTCAAGGTATGGCTAGTCCGTTAGATACTATTGTGAGTACTTATGGTGGTTTAATTTATCTTTCTAGAGAGAAAAAACCAATCAGTTTCACAAATCATATAAACTCTAATTTTGTTATAGGATTTACCACAAAATACGGTAATACTGGAAAAATGGTAAAAAATGTTAAAAATCTTAAAGATGCTTATCCAAACATAATTAACCCTATAATTGAAGACATGGGATTTATAGCCAATGAAGCTCGTATAGCAATTTTAAAAAATGATATATCTAAAGTAGGGGAATTAATGAATATAAATCAAGGATTATTGGATTCTTTAGGAGTAAATACTTCAGAATTATCTCGAATGATTTATTTAGCACGTAAAAATGGTGCTTTAGGTTCTAAAATTACAGGTTCAGGTGGAGGAGGAAGTATAATTGCTTTATGCCCTCATAATCCTGATAAAGTTATGAAAGCTATCAATAGATATGATAATACTTTAAAAATAAAATTCTCTAAAGATGGAGTTTTAACTAAAGATTCTATTTAATAAAATAAATTATATATATTATAATTAAACATAAAGCCGTGTTCTCATGATTATATTAAAAATTGGTGGAAGTATATTAACAAAAAAAGACTTAGCAAAACCAGAAGTAGATTATGAAAATCTTGAGCGTATTGCAAGTGAAATTGAAGAATCATTACATTCTGATGACTTAAATTCTGATTTATCTGATGGTTTAATTATAGTTCATGGTGCTGGATCATTTGGTCATCCTCCAGCTAGTAAATATAAAATAGGAGAATCCTTCCCAATTGAGGATTATCCATTCAAACGTTTAGGTTTTGCAGAAATACAAAATCAAGTAAAAAAATTAAATTCAATAATTTGTGACAGTTTAATAAAACATAATATTCCAGTAGTTAGCATGCCTCCTTCATCTTTTGTAACAACAGTTGATAAAAGAATATATGAATTTCGTTTAGGATTAATTAAAAAATATATTAAAGAAGGATATGTTCCAGTTTTATATGGGGATATTGTGTTAGATGAAGAATTAAAAATGGCCATAATTTCAGGAGATCAAATTTTACAATACATAGCTAAAATTCTTAAATCAGATAATATAATTCTTGGTACAGATGTAAATGGAGTTTACACAAAAAACCCAAAAAATCATAAAGATAGTAAATTAATATCAGTTTTAACTAATTTAAATCAAATAGAAGAATTAGAATCTACAACTAATATTGATGTTACTGGGGGTATGGTTGGTAAAGTTAAAGAATTATTAGAATTAGCTAATCTTGGAATTGATAGTGAAATAATTAATGCTAATACTCCAAAAACTATAGCAAATGCTTTACAATCAAAGCCAGTAATAGGTACAAAATTAACAAGTAAATTAGAAGAATATAACTATTAATAAAATTTAATAGTAAATTATATAAAATAAAGTTTAATACAAAAATCGAAAAAATAATACTTTTAGTAAATTAACTTTTATCATTATCATTTTAATCAATTAAAAAATTAATTAAAAAAATTTTAGTGAGGAAATTTGATAAAAATAGAGTAAGTAGAATAATAGAAAAAATAGAAATTAATATAAAAGAAAAAAATTATTAATTAAAAAAAAATTTTCATTATAACCATAATGAGTTTATTATAAAAATTAAGGAAGAATATCTATGATATCTAATAGAAAATCAGAACATCTAAACATTTGTAATAATGAAGATGTTAGTTTTAAGAACAAAACAACTGGATTTAATGATATAGAATTGTTACATAAAGCTTTACCTGAAATAAATAAAGAAGAGATTGATATTTCTACTTCTGCTTTTGGTAAAAAATTAGATTCTCCTCTTTTTTTCACTGCAATTACTGGTGGTCATCCAGAAGCTAAAAAATTAAACAAGATTTTAGCATTAGCTGCAGAAGAAAAAAATATAGGTTTAGGATTAGGTAGTCAAAGAGCAGCAATTGAACATCCGGAACTTAATGAAACTTATACTGTTGCTCGAGAATATGCTCCTAATGCATTATTGTTAGGAAATATTGGAGCTCCTCAAATAGATCTTGCTGAAGATGCTGTTAAAATGTTTGATGCAGATATATTAGCTGTTCATTTAAATCCTTTACAAGAATCTATACAACCTGAAGGAGATCTTAATAGTGAAGGATTTTTAGATTCTATAAGTAAAATCACTGATCTCGTAGATGTGCCTGTTATGGTTAAAGAAACTGGATGTGGATTAAGCTCTGAAGACGCTTCATTATTGGAAAATGCTGGAGTGAACTACATCGATGTGGAAGGTGCCGGTGGTACTAGTTGGGCTGCTGTTGAAACTTTTCGTGCAAAAGATAAGTATCTTGGAGAGTTATTCTGGGATTGGGGTATACCTACAGCTGTAAGTACTTTTGAAGTTGTAAATACAGTTAATGTTCCAGTAATATCTTCTGGAGGTATTCGTTCTGGTTTAGATGCAGCTAAAGCTATTGCTTTAGGTGCTGATAGTGTTGGAATGGCATTACCTGCTCTTAAAAATGCTTATTATGGACTTGAAAATTTAATTAATTTAATAAATCAATTTAATGAATCTTTGAAAATAGCCATGTTTTTAGTAGGTGCTAAAAATTTAGATGAATTAAAAAATTCTTCTTTAATAATTAAAGGCGAAACTAAAGAATGGTTGGAACAACGGGGATTTAACACAAAAATTTATGCAAGGAGAAACTAATTTATGACAGTAGAAGTTATAGCAATAGGTGGATACGAAGAAGTCGGAAAAAATATGACTGCCGTAAAAGTAAATGATGAAGTCATCATTTTTGATATGGGTATTCACTTAGATAGAATAAACATACATGAAGATACAGATATAGACAGAATGCACAGTTTAGATTTAATAGAAAGAGGAGTAATTCCTGATGATACATTAATGAAAGATGTAGATGGTAAAGTAAAAGGTATTATCTTTACTCATGGTCATTTAGACCATATTGGTGCAGTAGCAAAACTTGCGCATCGTTATGATGCTCCTTTAATTGGAACACCGTTTACTACAGCATTAATAGAAAATACTATTAAGGGTGAACGAAAATTTAAAGTTCATAATCCTATTAAATCATTAAATCCAGGTAGTAAGATACAATTATCTAAAAATATTACTTTAGAATTTGTTCAATCAACTCACAGTATACCTCAAGCAGTAATTGCAGTATTACACACATCTGAAGGAATTATTGTCTATGCTTTAGATTTTAAATTTGATAATCATCAAAAAATAAGTCCACCTCCAGATTATAATCGTTTAAAAGAATTAGGTCGAAAAGGAGTTTTATGTTTAATAGTTGAAACAACCAATGCTCAAAATTATGACCAAGTAAAAACTTATTCTGAAAGAGTTCCTAGAGTGATTTTAGAAGATTTAATGAAAGGTCCAATGGAAGAAGATAAAGGAATGATTATAACAACATTTTCATCACATGTTGAACGTATCCAAGCAATTGCAGATATTGCAGCTAAAGGAAATCGTGAAATTCTCTTTTTAGGTAGAAGTATGGAACGATATTGTGGTTTAGCAGAAAAAATGGGATTATTACATTTACCAAAGAATGCTAATATTTATGGTCATCCAAAATCAGTTAATAAAGCACTTGCAAAAGCTGATGATCATCCTGAAAAATATTTATTAGTTACTACAGGACATCAAGGTGAACCTGATGCTTTACTTCCTAGAATAGCTGGTGGACGTACTCCATATAATATAAAGAAAGGAGATAATGTAATTATTTCTGCACCTATTATTCCTAATCCAACTAATGCAGCTAATCGTCATATTTTAGAAACAAGATTAATCACTAAAGGTGCAAGAATATACTCAAATGCCCATGTATCTGGACATGCTGGTCGTGAAGATCATCGTGAATTTTTAAGAATGCTAAAACCTAAACATATAATACCTGCCCATGGAGAACTATCTATGTTAACAGCTTATGGTGAACTTGCAGAGGAAGAAGGATATCGTATAGGTAAAGATGTTCATATTTTACGTAATGCACAAGCACAAGTTTTTAATGGAGAATAATTTTTTTATTCTCCTTTTTTTTAGAAAACTTTTAGAATGAATTTTATATAAGTTTTGTTAAAAACTATATTAAGTAATTATTTTACATTTCATAATGTTTTTATTTAAAATTTTTTTGGGATATTTTTTTATAAATTTAGGTGGAGGAAAATTATAATGGTTGATGTTGTATCAATTTTAAAAGAAAATTCACAAGTGGTTATAGATTCTATTGATGAAAATTTATCTATCATTGTGCCTGAAGAGTTAAGTGATGCTTCAAAGTATTTAACTAAAGCTGGAGGTAAAATGTTACGTCCTTCTTTAACTTTAATTACTAGTGAAGCTGTTGGTGGAAACAAATCTTCTACAGTTCAAACTGCTGCAGCTATTGAATTAATTCATACTTTTTCACTTATTCATGATGATATTATGGATAAAGATGATATGAGAAGAGGTAAACCTTCTGTTCATAAAGTTTGGGGAGAACCATTAGCAATCTTAGCTGGAGATACTTTATTTAGTAAAGCTTTTGAAATGATTATAACTAGTAAAGGTGAGAATCTTAATTTTGAACAAATTAATAAGACCTTAGCTACAGTAGCTGATTCTTGTGTTAAAATTTGTGAGGGCCAAGCTAGTGATATGAGTTTTGAAGGGGATTTCACAGTTAAAGAAGATGCATATTTAGATATGATTTTTAAAAAGACTGGTGCTTTAATTGCTACTGCCACTAAATCTGGTGCGATTATGGGTGGAGCTGATGAAGAAGTTATAAATGCTATGTATGATTATGGTAAACTTATTGGTCTTGCTTTCCAAATTCAGGATGATTATTTAGATGTTGTTAGTGATGAAGAGTCTTTAGGTAAACCTATTGGTAGTGATATTGCTGAGGGTAAAATGACTTTGATGGTTGTTAAAGCTTTAGATAAAGCAGATGATGATGATTCTGAAAGATTAATTGAAATTCTTAAAAATACTAATTCAACACAAGATAAAGTAGATGAAGCTATTAATATTTTTAAAAAATATGGTACTATTCAATATGCTCATGATGTTGCTCAATTAAATGTTAATAAAGCTAAGGAAATACTAAAAATATTGCCTGATTCTGAAGCTAAAACTTCACTTAGTTTAATTGCAGATTTTGTTTTAAATAGAAAGTCTTAAAAAAAAATTTATTTATAAACTAAAAGATAATAATATTAAAATAACAAATAAAAAGGGGTTTTTTCATCTATGGGAATTATTGACAAAACTTTTCATAAAGGAGTATATAGCGAAAATTGGTCAGAAAGACAAAATGCTATAAAAACTACAGATGATATAAAACTCCTTCAAAAAATAGCCTTAACTGATGAAAATTGGTTAGTTAGAAGCGAAGCCTTAAAAAAAATTGAAAATCAAGATTTTCTAGAAACTATAGCATTAAATGATAAAAATATTGATTTAAGACAACAAGCATTACAGAAAATTGATAATCCTAAAATACTCAAAAACATAGTTTTATACAATGACAATCCAGATGTAAGAAGAAGTACACTAGAAAAAATAAAAGACCAAAAAGTAATTCAATATGTAGCATTAAATGATGATCATTGGTGGGTACGACGAGCTGCACTAGAAAAAATTGAAGATCCAACTATAATTGAAAACATTGCTTTTTTAGACAAAAATTACAAGGTTAGAAAAGCAGCATTAGATAAAATTCCATATGAAAAAGTTATAGAAAAAATAGCATTAAATGATGAACATTGGGTTATAAGAAAAGCTGCTTTAGAAAAGATTACCAATTCACAAATTTTCGATAAATTAGCTAAAAATGATATAAATTGGGAAATTCGAAAAGATTGTGTTGAAAAATCTAATAATCGTTTATTAATGGAAGATATTGCAGTAAATGATGAAAATTTTGAAGTGCGAGCGGCTGCTGTTAAAAAAATTAATAATCATGATTTACTATTTAAAATATCTAAAGATGATACAAACTTCGTAGTACGGGAAGTTGCAAGAAGTTGTTTACATTAAATATAATTCAAATATTTTTTGATAAATAAAAAGAATAAAATTTTTTATAGAAGGTTTAAAAAATTTTAATTTTCCTTTTTTTTAAATATTAATTTTTATTACTAATTTTTAAATATTGATTCCAGCATAATTCAATAAAGCATTCATCATATTAAAAGACTTGTTAACAGTTCCACTTGCGATAGTTCCATGAGAAGTTAAAACTTCACAAGTTACTGCAGGAATACTATTAAGATTACAAACATCTTCAACAGCACCTTCATATTCACTACCGGCATAACTGTAAATGATTTTAGAAACACTACATTTACTAGCAATATAAGAAGCTATAGTTGCACTTTCACTAGTTGGTTTATAAGTACCAAAAACAGTATTTGCACCAGGATTTCCTCCAGGTTGAGTGCAATGGAAATCTCCAAAAATATTAGTACCTAAACTTTTAGCAATTTTAATAAGGTTATTACTTACAGTTCCATCTACGTTAGCTACACTATTTAAATTAACACCATTAAAATATCGAGTACTGGTAGCTGCACTAGCTGGACATAAATCACAAACTACATATATTGTACCATTAATTTTACTTTGATCTAGATTAGCAAGAATATTAATAAGTTTAAAAGTAGCAGCAATAGATGATAATTCATTTCCATGAACACCTGCATTAATAAACACTGTTTTTCCATTTCCATTTCCAAAAGTAAGTAAAACAGTACCATTTTTACTTGCATCTAATACTTGAGTAGTTAAACTAGTAGATTCAATATTATTCATTAAAACACTATTTTTAGTTAAATCCCCACCAGTTCCCCAAAGAAGAGTAGTTAAAGTATATGAACCAGAGCTTGTTTTTATAACCTCTGTAACTCCTCCTTTTTTCATAATATTTGTATTCACAGCAATACTTGAAGGAAGAACATTATTTTGATTATAATAACTTAATGTTTCAGCAAATATATTTACATAATTTTCATAGGAAATTTTTCCAATACCATTACTAGAATCATAATTTGCTGCACGATTATTTTTAATAATATAACTTTCTATTCGTGATGCCATAGAAACAATATCATCTTTTGATAAAGTTACAGTTAAACTTTCAATATTACAATTTTTCGCATTTGAAACATTTGTAATTTCAATATCCTCTTTAGATCCATTATTTATTTCAATTATTGCTTTTGTCATTAAATCTAAAAATTGTGCAATACTAAAATTTTTATTATTTAAATTTATAGTTGAAGGTAAAGTACCATTAACGACAATATAATTTTTTAAAAATGAAGCTGTAGTTAATATGCTATTAAGGCTAACATAATTACCATTAGTAGTTTCATTAAGACTATAAACTATCATTGAATTAATTATACTATCTGCTGCAGGGTAACTATATTTGGTATTGTTAAATCCATAAAATGAACTTTCAGTAGTATAATCTCCAGGATAAAGGTTAATCTGTAAACTATATTCTCCATAAATATCTGTTGTAGCCCAATAAACTTTACTCTGATTATCTGAAAGTCTAGTTAAATTAAGACTAATATGCATACCTATAAGTGGGTTTCCATCACTATCTTTTAAAGTACCTGTGAAATTCAAACCTTCTCCATAAGTTTCATAAAAATCATTTGCATTTAAATAATTACCTGATAAAACTTTAATAATATTATTAATAGTAATATTTTGATAAGAACTTGTTACATAATAAAGTCCGGGCCCTAAGTTAATACTTAAACTTGCTTCGCCACTATCATTGGTTAAACAAGTATATGTAATATTTTTCCCATAACTATTTGCTAAATTAATTGATATGTTCTGATTATTTAATACATTACCATCATTATCAGTTAATTTAGTT
The DNA here is from genome assembly GCF_046197875.1 of Methanobrevibacter acididurans. NCBI lineage: Archaea > Methanobacteriati > Methanobacteriota > Methanobacteria > Methanobacteriales > Methanobacteriaceae > Methanobrevibacter > Methanobrevibacter acididurans. The sequence goes on from NZ_CP166991.1 coordinate 532,163, forward strand.
ATGAATGAGTCATTATAACCATAATATTTAGTGAGATTGTCTGCTGTTAAAATTGCATTTGAATTATCACTTAAAATATTATTAACTTGATTATTTCCTAAATTATTTGTATTAGTATTATTGTATTTTTCATTTGAAATAGATTGAATACTATCTTTGTTATTATCTGAAATTCCTAATATTGTAGTATTAACATCTTCAACTATTCCAATATTATCATTGTTACTCATATCTTCTTTTGGAAAATCTGAAAGATTTTCATTTGCAGAGATACAAGATAAGCTACTAACAATGATAAAACTAAAAATTAAAAAAGATATCATAAGTTTTAAACTATTTTTTTTCATTATACACCTCTATTTTTTTTTAAAAAATTCACTTAATTAATTTTTTTATTCTATTAACTATATAAAATTCGGAGTTTTAAAAAAGTTTGATATATTACTTTTAAATAAAATTTTAAAATTAAAAAAAAATTAAAAAAGGAGAAAAAAAATTTAAAAGTTTGGATTACTATCTAAACTTACATTAAATCCATTATACATTAAAAATCCAATTTGGAAATTATAAGAGATTTGTGTACTACTACGTGTAATAGTATTATGTAATACAACAACTTCACCAGTAATAGCTGGAATTCCTGCTATATTAACATTATCTTGTAATGCAGTTGGATAAACTTCTCCAGCATAAGTTACAATTTGAGTATCATATCCAGAAATCTTTGAAATATAATCAGCCATTACAGCACTTTCATTATTAGGACTGTAAGCACCCATAATGACATTATTTCCAGGTAATCCTCCTGGTTTAGTAGTGTGCATATCGGCAAAAGCATCAATATTTAAATTAAGTGCTAATTTAACTAAGTTATTAGCAACAGATCCTGAAATTGTAGCTTGTCTGTTTGGATCTACACCATTATATTCACGTACTCCTAATTGAGCAGTATATGGTATTAAATCACAAATCATATAAATAGTACCATTGATTTCTTTCATATTAGATAAATATTCAGCTATTTGATAAGCTGCAGCTTGTGAAGATAATTCATTTCCATGAATTCCGGCATTGATAAATACTGTACGGCCATTTCCATTACCGAATTTCACAAGAACTGTTCCTTGTTTTTCAGCATTAATTATTTCATCAACAATACCTCCACGAGAAGTAGTACTAGTTATGTAATTATATAATACACTATTTTTAGTAATATCTCCACCAGTTCCCCAATTAAGAATACTTAAACTGTAACCTTTACTTACAACAATATTAGTAGTTATACTATTTCCACCATAACTTGCAGTAGCTATATAATTTCCACTAGCTAAATTAATAGGTAAAAATGCAATTCCATTAACATCTGTAGTTGACCAGTAAGTTTTATTAAGATTACTATTAGCAACTCTAAGATTAATTGCAATATGTTGGCCAATAACAGTTATATTTGGAGTTGCAAGAGTAACAGTATAATTTGCAGCTTCACCAAAGTTAATATTTAAATCTTCAGCAGTTAAACCAACTTTAAGAACTTTCATACTATTATTAGTATTACTACCAATATAACCAGATTTATCATTGTCATAATATGCTCCAGCAGTATATAATCCAGGTGCAAGGTTTATTTGAAGTTGTGCATATCCGTCATTGTCAGTTGTAGCCCAATAAATTTTACTTGCATTATCACTTAATCTTGTTAAGTTTAAACCTATATGTTGTCCAATAATTGGATTACCTAAAATATCAGTTAATTTTACTGTAAAATTTTTCCCTTCACCAAAATATTCTTCAAAATCATCACCGAAAAGTAAAGTATTTTTAGGAATTTCTGTAACATTTAAAAGGAAATAAACAGTTTGATCATCAATTTTTGCAGTAATATTAATTATTCCAATTTCATTACTTAAAAAAATTGTAGTTAAAGAACCATTATTTAAATATCCTTCTTTAACACTATAATTCCCATTATCGGTATTAAATTTAACATAATCAGAAGGTAATTCAAGGCCTAAATAAAATGTTTTATTAGTTTTAGTATCAATATAAGAATTTAAATTAACTACAATAGGAGTAGTTGTATTAACCATCACATTATCATAAGAGTTCATTGTTGCAATTACGAAGAAATCAGTGTTTACATTACTTAAAGTATTTATTTCGGGTAAATTTTTACCCCACCAATTAAAATTAACATTAGATTTATCAGTATTTGTTACATAAATCACTTTATTAGTTAATGAGTTTCCTTTAATTATATTATAATTAATGGTTGCAGTTCCAGCATAAATACCACTACCTGTGTTAGCAGTATTATTAATTAGTTGACTGGTTATTATATTTACATCTCCAGTAGTGTAAACCGCTCCTCCATTATTAGCACTATTATTAATTAAATTACTTCCACTAATTTGAATGTTTCCACCATTCAATGCATATACTGCACCTCCATTTAGGGTGGTCTTTCCATTAACTAAATTTAAATTGTTTAATGTTAATGTTCCAGTACCAGCATAATTAATTATTCTAGCACTATTACATCCATCAATGGTGAAATTATTACCATTTATTTTATAATTCTCATTTGAAATGGTGATTCCATTAATATAGGCGGAATCAGTGGCAATATTATATTTATAATTTTTATCTAAAGTTATAGAATTGTTGTTTGAATTAATAAGATTTTGTAAATCAGAAAAAGATCCTGAATTAGAATCTGAAATTACATTTTCTGTAGAACTTATTTGATTTTCATCAGCAACACTAATAGTTTCTAAATTTGAAACATTATCATTACTTAAAAGATTATTATTTGCATCAGAAACAATATTATTAGTGTCTGCAGCGGAAACAACACCTAAACTACAAATAATTAATATAAAAATGCTCACTATTACTATTTTATTTAATTTAATAATTTTTATTCACCTCGAAAAAATTTTTTAATTAAATTTTATAATAGTATAATTAATTTTGTTGGATTTTATTTATTAATTTAATTGTTTATAAAAAAAATAGTAAAAAATAGTAAAATTTAAAATTATCATATCTCTTTTTTCCACCAAATAAGAACCCAATCTCCTTTATTATTTGGGTTTTCCCATTTACCTTCGCTGTTTTGTATTAAATTCTTTTTAAAATGATTATTTAACTTTTCACGCTCTTTATCAGAAACTGTACCTATTCTCCAATTGAAACGTTCAATTGCTTCATTTATACTATCATAACCTTTAACACTTTCACATTCAAGATTAATAACATTAGGATGAATTCCCATACTATTTAACAAGTTAAATATAATTATATATTCATCAAATTTTCTAGGTACTTTCTTACCAATTGCTTCAAGAGCTTTATTTTCTTCTTTACGGTTATTAGGTCCATAAAAACTAATATAAACATATTTTCGAGCAATATCATTTAAATTACTCAAAACTTCTTTCATATTATAAGCACTGTTAATAGAACGAGAAGCCACAATAACATCATATTGTCCAATATTATCTTTATTTAAAGTTAAAATATCTTGTCGTAAAGTAATAATATTACTTAAACCCTCATCAATCATTTTTGCCTGAATCAAATCTAACATTTTATCTGATTTATCAACCGCCAAAAGATGACCAGACTTTTTAGCTAAAGGTATAGTAATAGTACCTTCACCACAACCTAAATCCATAACACTATCACTAGGTGAAACTTTCACATGATTAAGTAATTTAATTGGGTAATCATCCTTTTCAATCCACTTACCAAACTTATCAGCTATTTCATTCCAATCTTTCTTTTCACGCTTTTTTTCACCAAGTTCTTTTCTCCAAATATAATCCCAGTCAATATCTTCAATATTTTCTTCACTTTTCATTTTAAATAATCCCTTTTTTTCAAAATATTTATATTTCCATTTGATCTTCTTTTTTCCACCAAATCAACACCCAATCGGGTTTATCCAATGGATTAAAAAGTTTTTTAGTTTTACTATCTACTTGTAATGTTTTACTTAAAAATTCATGTAATTGACCTTTTTCCTTATCGCTATAATTGTCTAGTTTCCATTTACCATTAACCATAGCTTCATCAATATCATCATATGTTCTAACTGGACCCACATCTAAATTTATAACATTTGCATAAATTCCTATTTGTTCTAATAAATTTAATAATAAAACATATGATGGATGGTCAGTGTAATTTTTATCAATAAAATTATAAAATTCCTTTTCCATTCTCCAATTATTAGGTCCAAAAAAAGTTATAAACACATATTTATTAGCTATTTCATTTAAATTAATTAATAAATCTTCCATTTCTGGAAATGAATTGATACTTCTTGAAGCAAGAACAATATCTTTATGACCAATACTATCTAAATTAATATCTGAAATATCCATTTCTATAGTTTCAATATTATTAATGCTTTTTTCTCGGATTCTTTTGTCAAATAATTCAATCATTTTTTTAGAAGAGTCTACTGCGGTAATATTTTTAACTTTTTCGCTTAAGGGAATACTTACAGAGCCTTCACCAGCACCAATATCTAATAATGAATCAGATTTATCTAAAATTAAATTATTAATTAATTTATCTGTATAATCATCTTTAGCATTTAATTTTTCATATGGCTCTGCAGCTTTATCCCAATTTTTATTAACACCTAAATTGCCTTTTTCTTTTAATCCTTCTTTCCAAAAATAATTCCAATCTATATCATTAATATCCTCTATTTTAATTTTAAATAACATTATAATTTCCTCTTAATTAATTATTTTTATTTTTCCCACCAAATCAACACCCAATCTGCTTTATCATTTGGATTAAAATATTGGCCTGTTTTTGGATTTTTAACCATAATTTTATTAATATATTCATAAAATATTTTTAATTCTTTGTCAGTTAATAATTCTCTTCTCCATTTACCCGATTCACAGGCTTCCTCAATACTAGAATACTCTCTAGATTTTCCAATATTTAAGTTTAAAACATTAGGGTAAATATTTTTACTTATAAGAATATTAAAAAAATAATCATGTGAAGGAAAATCATTAAAAGGTTTTCCAATTTTTTCATAAAAATCCTTTTCTAACTTCCAATTATTTGGTCCAAATAAGGTAACATAAACCCTTTTATTAGCAATTTTATCAATATTATCTAAAACATTTCCAATATCAACGATACTGTTTAAACATCTAGAAGCAATAACAATATCAAATTTGCCTAATTTTTCAACATTTAAATTATTCAAATCCATTTCAATTGTTTTAACATTATTAATATTCATTTTTTCGCATTTATCATTTAATATTTCAAGCATTTTTTTAGAAGAATCTATTCCTGTTACAGTTTTAACTTTTTTTGCAATAGGTAATGTAATACTTCCTTCACCACAACCTAAATCAAGAACACTGTCCTCCTTATTCAAATCCAATTCTTGGATAAAACGAGTATGATAATCATCTCGTTTTGCAGATTTACCAAAATGGGGTGCAGCTTTATCCCAATCTTTATTACGATCAATTTTTTGTTTTAATTTTTCACTCCAAAAATATATCCAATCAATATCTTCAGGAGTTTTAATACAATCATCTTTTTTCATAAAAAATCATCACATTTTTTTAAAATGAATTATTATTGTAATATATTTATAATGTTATTAACATATGTATATTTAATGAAATTAATTAAAGACTAATTTTTTATATAATCTTATTTTTATTAATTTTTGAAAAAATTTTTATTTTGTTGATATTTATGGATAAACTAGAGGAAATAATTTATAAACATGCATTGTTGAATGCTATAAAACATAAAGGAAGCGCAAATCCAAAAGCTGTAATGGGTTCTATAATGAGTAAAGAAGCAGAACTTCGTAGTCGTGCTAGTGAAATAGGTCCTTTAAGTGGTAAAATTGTTGCTAAAGTAAATGCTTTATCTAAAGAAGAGCAAAAAAGTGAAATGGAAAAGTATGATGTACATGTTGAAACCAAAAAACATAGTAAAAAAGTTAAGGGTTTAGGTGAATTACCTGGCTCTCATAAAAATGTTGTTATGCGTTTTGCACCTAATCCAAGTGGACCATTACATATTGGGCATGCACGTGCAGCAATTCCTAATAGTGAATTTGTTAAAAAATATAATGGTAAATTAATATTACGTATTGAAGATACTGATCCAAAAAGAGTTTTTGAACCAGCATATCAAATGATTCAAGAAGATCTTGAATGGTTAGGTGTTAAACCTGATGAAATTTACTATCAATCTGATAGATTTGAAATTTACTACAAATATGCTGAAGAATTAATTGAAAAAGGTAAAGCATATATGTGTACTTGTGATAGTAAAGATTTTAAGGAATTAAAAGATAATTGCAAACCATGTCCCCATAGAGATAATACAATAGAAGAAAATCTTAAACTCTGGAAAGAATTCCCTGAAATGGAAGAAGGTCAAGCTGTCCTACGTGTTAAAACAGATATTAAACATAAAAATCCTGCAATAAGAGATTGGGTTGCAATGAGAATAGTTAATCAAGAACACCCTAAACTTGGAAATAAATATAAAATTTATCCTATGATGAATTTTTCTGTAGCAGTAGATGATCATTTAATGGGAATGACTCATGTATTAAGAGGTAAAGATCACCTTGCAAATAGTGAAAAACAAAAGTACTTATACAATCATATGGGATGGGAAGTACCTGAATTTATTCATTATGGTCGTTTAAAAATGACTGATATTGCATTATCCACTAGTAAAGCTAAAGCAGGTATTGAATCTGGAGAATACTGGGGATGGGATGATCCTAGACTTGGTACTCTTCGTGCTTTAGCTAGACGTGGAATTCAACCCGAAGCTATTATTGAATTAATGAAAGAAATTGGAATTAAAATGAATGATTCATCTGTTAGTTGGAAGAAAATTTATGGATTAAATCGCCATATAATCGAGGACAAAGTTAATAGATATTTCTTTGTACCAGATCCAATGAAAGTATCTATACCTTTAAAAGATAATATGATTATTAAACGTCCATTACACCCAGATTATCTTGAAAGAGGGGAACGTGAACTATTATTCGATGGTGAAGCATACATTCCTAAAAAAGATTTTAAAGATGGTCTTGTACGTTTAATGGATGCAGTTAATTTAGATTTAAAAGATGAAAATGCAAGTTATCATAGTTCATCCTTTGAAGATGCAAGAGAACATCATGCAAGTATTATTCAATGGGTTCCATTAAAAGATAATGTTAAAGTAAAAATTGTAATGCCTGATGCTAGTACTGTTACAGGGTTAGCAGAATCAGATATAAAAGAATTAAAAGTAGGGACAATCTTACAATTTGAAAGATTTGGTTTTGTAAAATTAGATTCAAAAAATGATAATGAAATTACTTTTTATTACGCCCATAAATAATGGTTTAAATAAAAAGTTTTTTTAATTTACTATTTTTTTATTTTTCACTTATTTTAAAGTTTTTATTCTTTATTGGCATTACGGTTAATATCATAGGAAGAATAATAATTATTCCACTTAAAATTAATTTTATTCCAATACTTATAAAATTTCCATAGGTTAAAATTTCACCAATTCCACCTATCCAAATAAATATTATTACAAATGGTAAAAAATATTTTATAATTTTTTCCCACCAATTCCCAATTTGGAATTTACTTTTTTCATTAAATATTGGAATCAATTTATCTACACCATATATCCAACCAAATATTAAACATTCAAGTAATATACCAAATAATAAAGCGAAGTTATTTAAGAAACTATCAGTTATGTCTAAAATATAAGATCCCATTCCTGTTGAGAATATTAATGCACATATACAACCTATAATACATAAAATACTAGCAGCTTTTTCACGACTTATTTTGAATTTATTTTGAATAGATAAAGATGCAGGTTCAATTAATGCTAAAGTACTTGTTATACCTGCAAAAAATGTACATAAAAAGAATAGGGGTCCAAGTATATATGCCCAATTTCCAAGAATATTAAACACAGTTGGATAAGCTATAAATATTAATCCAGTTCCTTGTGTTATCAATTGATTAATAGGTGTTCCACTATTTAAAGACATATATCCAAGTATTGAAAACACTCCTAAAGCAGCAAAATTTTCAAATCCACAGTTAGCTAAAACCACCCATAATACATTATCACTTAAACCTGAATTATCGGGCAAATAACTAGCGAATGTTAATGCTATTGACATTCCAAGACTTAATGAGAATAATACTTGTCCAAATGCAGCTAACCAAATATTTATATTTAGTAATAAAGACCAGTTAGGATTGAATAATGTTTTTAAACCAATTACAGCTCCTGGAAGAGTGAGTGAAAATATTACTACAATAACCATCATAATAAATAGTAAAGGAACTAAAATAGAAGATGCTTTTCCTAAACCTTTTTCTACATCCCGATGAGCTATAAACCACATTAATCCCCAAACTATTAAAATTGATATTGCTAAAACAGGCACTATGTAAGTTAATCCAGATAAAGAACTAGTAGATTGTAATAAGGTTGAAGAGTAAAAATCATTTGGATTTGCACCCCATCCTTTAAATAAACTTAAAACGAAATATATCCCATTTAATCCGACTATGCTACTATAATATATGAGTATTAAGAAAACAATTACAGGAATTAACCAACCAATATACTCTAATTTTGGTTTAATATTATAAATTGTTTTAGTTATTGAAGATTTAAATTTATAACCCGCACCATATTCTAATAATAAAAATGGAATCCCCATTACTAAAATAGCAATTAAGTAAGGTATATAAAAAGCTCCACCACCACTACTATATAAAACATAAGGATATCTCCAAATATTCCCTAAACCTACAGCAGAACCAATCATTGCTAATAAGAATGATAATTTGCTTCCCCATTGATTTTCTTTGTGTTTTGTTTTATTCATTAATTTCACTTAGTTTAGAATCCTTGTTTGTATAGTTTATTGTTAATACTTAATTTTTAGTTCCTTTTTTCAAGTTTAAAAAATTTTTAATTTATTAAAAAGAAGTTTGAAATGTTGATTTAATTAAAAAAATATTAATAAAAATATTAATAAAAATTTATTTAGAATTTTTTCTTGACTGAACCTGTACTTATCCAAATTCTATGTTTTCGGTAAGTAACATAAATTTGTCCAGGTTTAGTTTTAAGAATAGTACTAGAATAAGTTTCTCCATTATGATTAAATATAACTGTTTCTCCTCTTTTAAGTTCTATAGGGGTTCCATTAACTTTAATTGTTTCTGGAGTATTTGATTTAATATTGTTTGAATCAGTTTTGGGAGTAGTTTTTGCAGTAGTTTTTGGAGGTGTTCTAAGTTTTGAAATATGGTTAATTTCATAAGGAACTTCAAGATTAGGTAATTCATCATTACTTAATTCAATTTTTTTATCTTTCTCAGTTTTTTCATGTTTTTTATTATTTTTAATGTTTTCTTGGATTTTATTAGATCCTTCAGAATAAACTTTTTTGGTTTTTTTACTTATGTTACTTAAATTAAATTCACTTAATTTTTCATAGAATTTATCTATGTGTTGACTAGCATTTTCTATTTTCTTTTGATCGTTATCGCGATGAACGAAGTTTTCATATGGAGTTAAAGTTTCATTAAAATCTTCATCTTCAGGATATTCTTCAATATCTCCAATTTCTTCGCCAGCTTCTTCTTTTTGTCGTTTTTCAGCATAAATTGGAGTTATAAATTCCTCTTCCTCATCTGTCTGGTAACTTGCATCATCTAAACCTTCAAATGATTTACCAATATCATCCTCAACTTCAGTATGGTTATAGGGAATATTATTTATTTCTTCGTAAATTTCATCAACATTTTCATTGGGTTGATTATAACTTTTATCTTTTAAAATTTCTTCAAGAGTGACATTATCCTTTCTATCACTTTCATCTAAAACTACTACTCCTTCTTCATTAATTCTTTTTTGAGTATGATGTTTTTTGTTTTCTTCGGTTGGTTTTGTGGAAGTTTGATTAATAAGTTCTAATTGTTTATCACTCATTGGTACACTAGAAACACTACTCACAGCTTTATCCATTATTGTTTCGGGCTTATCTATTTCATTCAATAAGTTTGTAGAATTTAAAGTTTCTTTTAAATCTTCTTTTTCTTCTTCTTCTTCGGGTTTTGTGTTTTCTTCTAGTTTTGGTTTTTCTTCTTCTTCGGGTTTTGTGTTTTCTTCTAGTTTTGGTTTTTCTTCTTCTTCGGGTTTTGTGTTTTCTTCTAGTTTTGGTTTTTCTTCTTCTTCGGGTTTTGTGTTTTCTTCTAGTTTTGGTTTTTCTTTTTCGGGTTGTGTGAGAGTATTTTGATTGTCATCATTATTTATTTTTAAACTAGTTTTAACAATAGGATCTTCGATTTTGAATTTTTCCTTTTCTTCCTCTTTTAAAGGGGTTATTGTTTCAACTTCATTATATGTAGATTTTGATCCTTTTTTAAGAGAAGCAGGTTTGTCATTTGAGTTTTTAATTAAATTGTCATTGAATTCACTAATTTTGTTTTTAAAATCTGTTGTTGGTTCACCAATAGTATCTTTAACTAAGTCTTTTGCAGAATATTCTTTTTTATTATTATTTTTCCCGGTAAACATATTTTTAAATGAATCTGTTAAAGAATAATCATTTTCAATATTTTGTGTTTGTTGATATGAATCAATTTTTTCTTCTTTTTTATTAAAATTAAACATTGAACTTATATCTTCAGTTTCAGGAAGTTTATTTTTTTGATTTTTAAGTTTATTTATATATTTAGTTGTATTGAGTCCGTTTGTTGGCATTTCAGTTTCTATTTCTTTGTAATACTTTTTTACCCAAACAATAGAGCAAATACCGATTATTGCTATTATTAAAAGTAAAACTACTGTTAGTGAATTCATTTATTTTTTCCTCACACATTTTTTATAAATTTATAATTATATTTTATTATAATTATTATAAAATATATATTTTATTTATTTTTAGAAAAAATATTTTTTTTAGGAACTTTTTTAGAAACTTTTTTAACAAAAAAAATTTATAATTAAATATAGTATATATAATAAGCAAATTTATTATAATATTATATTTTAGATTAAATTTTAGATTAAAAAAATTTTATAGGAAATGAATTTAGATGGTAGTAAAAATTAATGAAAATTATCTTTTAATACAAAATAGTTACCTTTTTGTGGAAGTAGAAAGACGTGCTAATAAATATCAGGAAGAAAATCCTGATAAAAATATAATTAAAATGGGTATTGGTGATGTAACAAAACCTTTAGCTAAAACTGTTGTAAAAGCTTTTAAAGATGCAGTTGAAGAAATGGGACATTCTGACACTTTTCATGGTTACGGTCCTGAACAAGGTTATGATTTTTTACAAAAAGCAATTATTGATAATGAATTTAAACCATTAGGCGTCAATTTTGATTTAGATGAAGTTTTTATCAGTGATGGCGCAAAATGTGATACAGGAAATATACAAGAAATTTTTGGTATAGATAACACTATTGCTGTAACTGATCCTGTTTATCCAGTATATGTAGATACTAATGTAATGGCTGGAAGAACTGGACCTATAATGGATAATGGAATGTTCGAAGGAATTGTATATTTACCTTGCACTGAAGAAAATGATTTTGTCCCAGAACTTCCAAAAGAACCTGTGGACATTATATATTTATGTTTCCCAAATAATCCAACTGGTGAAACTCTTACTAAAGAACAATTAACAGTATTTGTAAATTATGCAATAGAAAATGATGCAATTATTCTTTTTGATGCTGCTTATGAATGTTTTATTCAGGAAGAGGATGTTCCACACAGTATTTATGAAATTCCCGGAGCAAAAAAAGTTGCAATTGAATTTAGAAGTTATTCAAAAACTGCAGGATTTACTGGAACACGTTGTGCATATACTATTGTACCAAAAGACATTGAAATCACAGCATCTAATAAAGAAATTGTAAAATTAAATGATTTATGGAATCGTAGACAAACCACTAAATTCAATGGAGTTTCTTATCCAGTTCAACGAGCAGCAGAATCTATTTACACAGAACAAGGTCAAAAAGAAATCAAAGAAAATCTTGCTTATTACAATGAAAATGCTAAACTTATAAGAGAAAGCTTTTTAAAAATGGGATTAAACACTTATGGTGGAGTTAATAGTCCATATGTTTGGGTTAAAACTCCAGAAGGTGTTGATTCATGGAAATTCTTTGATATATTACTTGAAGAAGCAAATGTTGTTGGAACCCCAGGTTCTGGATTTGGTCCAAGTGGTGAAGGATATCTTAGATTAACTGCATTCAATACACATGAAAACACAAAAGAAGCAATGGATAGAATAAGTAAATTATCCTTCTAAAAATAATTGAATTATAGGATTTGATAAAATGGTTAAAGGCATAGATATATTAGAAAAAAAAGATGATTTTAATGATATTTTCACTAAAACAGGTACAATGGCTTATGAAAGACAACAAAATTTAAGTGAAGTTATAGGTGAAAATAATTGCGAGATTAATTTTGAAGATGGATTATTAGTTTTTCCAGATAATGAATTTCCAATGCAAATTATAGGATCATTATCACAAAAAGAAGAAAAATGGTCATGGGCTTGGGATAATGATGATGTTGGTTTTCCACAAATTTTACTTGAAGATGTAAATAAAATCAAGAAAATTGGTGAAGAATATAATATTCCTGAATTTTCTAACAGCATTTTAACTAATGTTAATATTGATGTAGCTCATATTTTACTTATGACTGTTGCACCTTTAGTTGATGCAGATGCATATTATGCAGTTGATGCAGGGGATTTAATTTTATTTGTAACTATTCATTCAGATGAAATACCTACTAATGAAGATTTAGATAAGTTTTCTCATAATTATAACGATTTTCAAATAGATTATCCCGTAAATGCAAGAAAAGCATTAAAAGGTTATACTATTCTTAAAGGTTATGAATTTGTAGATAGAGAAGACTTTTCAATGGCTAAAACTGGACAACAAAGAGTCATTGTCGGATTTTCAGATCGTGGAAAAGTTACTAATATTCAAACAATGAAATAAAAAATAAATTAGTACCAAATTTAAGGGTTAGTTGTTTATGAATGTAGAATTGAAAGAAGAAATAATATATGAAATTAGTCTTCTTGTTAAATCTGGATTCTATGCTCCTCTAGAAATTAATGAGATAATAGAAGAACAATTCCTAGATGAAGATGTTAATTTTAATCAAATAGATTTAATAGTTAAAGAAGAATTAGAAAAACATATTGAAGATTTGAAAGATTGTAAGTTTAAATTTTTTAGAAGTTTGAATAATAGTTTTATAGATTTAGCTAAAAAAAACATTGTCCCTATTCATAATGCCGGATTTGACTTTGAAGAGGGGGTTAATGATGCATTTGAAATTTATACTCATCTTGTAAATAATAAATATGATGCTAAAGGTTTTGTTTTCTACTCTTTTTATGATATAGAAGATTGTATTAATGATAATGAATTATATTTAACTTTTGGGGATTATAAACAAAATAAAAAATTAGCTCTTAAAATTGGTAATGAAATTGTGGATTCATTAAAATTTAATAATTTAAATGTTAAATGGGATGGTAGTCTTGATGAAAGAATTTGTATTAAACCATTTAAATGGATGAAACATTTTGATGAAGATTTCACTTATGGGATGGAAGGAGCCGTTGAAACTTATATAAAAATTAATTTAAAGGATTAATATCATGGAAAAAAAGTCATTAAATCTAATTGAAGATATAATATCTACTGCTGGACGATGGACATGGCTTGAAATATCTAATGATGCATTATATTTTGAATTTAAAGATGTTCAAATCTTTAATCCCAAAAATGATACTAATAAATTTGAAGATTCTAGTAGTGAAATAGCTATAAGATTTGGTGAAAATATTTTTCTAGCTATTTTCTATAATGATATTAAAGATGTGGAATTTTTAGGACTTTCAAATGATTTACAAAATTTAATGAAATCTGATACAATTAATTTTAAAGATAATCTAATGAATTTTCATAAAGAATTTTCATTAAAAATAGTGAAAAATCAATTTAAATTTCAAGATCGGGATTACCTTAAAGCAATAGCAAATTTTTATGAAAATAAAAAAATACTTGTTGAAAATTACGAAGAGGGTAATAATGGTTATGATTTTTTATTATGTTTTACTGTTAGTAATGTAAGTATTGCAGTAGGAGGTAATAATATTCATTTTTTCAATGATTTTGAGCAGTTAACTGGTGAAGATATAAAAAATTTATCTAATAAATGGTGTTTGTACTATTTAGATTATTGGAATAAAAAAGGGACAAATGAAGAATATTCTTTTGATTCTATATGTGAAGAATTCCCCCTTAATTTATAATAAAAATAATTTTTTTGATTAATATGAAAAATACAGATAAAGGATATAATTATTTGAATGTTTCAAATGATTTTTATGGTGAAACTCCAAGCCCCAAAGCTATTGAAATAGCGGATTATGAGTTTTTTTGGGATTGTGTGGATCAATTAGCACCTTTTGGTTCTGATGAAGGTTATATGGCTTTTGTTGAATTATGTGATTGGAGAGAAGATAATCCCAATGCTCCTCTAATTGAGTGTTTTAATTGGATTTTAAATAGTTGGGATTTAAATTTAGAGGATTATAATGAAGAAATTCTTGAAGATTCTAATATAACTAAAATTATTAAAGATAAAAGTTTTGATGAAGATTTAATCATGCTTGATGTTACAATTATTGCAACAGCTTTTGGTCAATTAATTTTAGAAGGAAAAATTGATGCTGATGTTAAGAATATTGTTCAATTAGCAGTTCTTCGTCAAATGAATCATTTAGTTTTAGATGAATTCTTAGGATATAATGAAGAATGGAAATATGATAGGTATAAGTATCTTCAAATTCTTTTAGACATATTGAAAATTGCATAATTTTTAGGTTAATTTTATAAAGGTTTAAAAATATATTAATTGTTTGGTGTATTAATTATAATTATATGTTAATGTAATTGATTATCATTTAAGATTTATGAATTTATTAAGATATTTAAAAAAATTTTTTTTATCATAAAATTTTTTTTAGGAGATTTAAATAATGACTTGTAGTATATTAGTCGGTGGAGCTTGGGGAGATGAAGGTAAAGGTAAATGTATTACTTACCTTTGTGATAACGATAAACCGAAAGTTATAGCTCGTGCAGGTGTAGGTCCAAATGCGGGTCACTCTGTTGTTTTAAATGGAGAAAAATATGGTTTAAGATTAATTCCTTCTGGTTTTGTTCAAAGAGATGCTCAACTTCTTATTGGTGCTGGTGTCTTAGTGGATCCTGAAGTATTTTTCCATGAATTAGAATATTTAGATAAGTTTGATGTTAAAAGTAGAACTCTTGTTGATCCTCGTTGTAGTATGATAACTAAAGAAGATCGTGATCGTGATCGTGGTTCAGAACATTTATTTAAAAAGATTGGCAGTACTGGTTCAGGATGTGGTCCAGCAAATAGTGATCGTGTTTTAAGAATAGCTGACATGGCTAAAGATGTTCCAGAACTTCAAGATTATTTGACCGATGTTTCTGTAGCATGTAATGATAATATTGATGCTGGTGAAGATGTTTTTATTGAAGGTTCTCAAGGTTTTGGACTTTCATTATACTATGGAACTTATCCTTTTGTAACTAGTAAAGATACTACTGCTAGTACTTTTGCTGCAGATGTAGGTGTAGGTCCAACAAAAATTGATGAAGTTATCAATGTTTTTAAAGCTTATATTACTCGTGTTGGTGAAGGACCATTTTCAACTGAAATAAATCAGAATAAAGCTGAAGAGATGGATATTGAAGAATATGGTACTGTTACTGGTCGTCGTAGAAGAGTAGGTCTTTTTGATTTTGAGTTAGCTAAGGAATCTTGTAGAATTAATGGTGCTACTCAAATTGCTTTAACTTGTGTTGATAGATTATATCCTGATTGTGCACGTACACAAGATTATGGTACTTTATCTGCTGAAACTAAAGATTTCATTGATCAAATTGAAACTGAAACTGGTGTTCCTGTAACTATTATTAGTACTGGTCCGGATTTAGTTGATACTATTGATTTAAGAAGTGAATTATTATAGATTTATAAATTTTATGAATCTATTTTTTATATTTTAATTTTTTTTATTTAATAAAATTTTTTTGTAATGTTATTATGATATTACATAAAATTTATTAATAATGTATATTTATAGTATAATCATGAAGGGTGTTATTAATCCTGAAGTTAATTTGCCTGATGAAAAAATTGCAATGGCTTTTTTTAGGAGCATACGTTGGGTTCATGGAGTTTACTGTCCTAAGTGTAAATCTTATGATATTAATAATCGAGGAATTCAGGGGAGAGTTCGTAGATACTCTTGTAAAGAATGTGGAAATAATTTTAATGATTTTAGTGGAACCTTTTTTTATAAAAGTAAAATCCCTTTAGGCGTCATGTTGTATATCTTATTTAATATGAATATTAAAACCGTAAAAGAGTTAGTTGCGGAAACTGGTTATAGTAGACAGTGTATTAGTCGCATAACTAAATTATTTAGGGATAAATTATTTGATAATCCTGAATTTTATCATAATGAAAAAGAAATTAATAATGATATTGAAAAGAAGATGTAAGCTTATTAGTCATTATTATTTTATGCCTTAAACTATATTTGATATTGTATATTTGTCTTTTTTTAATTTATTTTAGTATTTGTCTTTCAATCTTTTTTTAAATTAATGTTCTTTCTTTTAATAATAAAATATATTTATAATTTGATTTATATAATAAAAAAATATATTATTTTGCACTATTATATTAACTAATACTATTTTATCTTTTTTAAAGTATTTTATTATCATATGCTTATGTAATTGTAATATTATGATTACACTAAATTTTTTTATCAAAACTATTATATATCTAATGTTTTATTATAATATATTAATAATGATTTTATGTAAAAATTTAATTTTTTTAAAAAATTTAATTTCTCTCTCATTATTTTAAAAAATTTTTGGTGATATAATTGAATAAAAAGACTATAATTGTAGCTATTATTATAATTGCAATAATTGCAGTTTTTGGAGCTTATTTTTATATGAACTCCCAAGATGATGGAACTGTAAATATTGGTTACTTACCATCTGATCATGATGCTGCATTATTTGTTGCAGATGCTCAAGATAAATACCAAGCTGAAGGTATTAAAACTAATCTTGTACAATTCAACAATGGTGGAGATTTAATGACTGCTATGGCAAGTGGGGAAGTTGATGTTGGTTATGTTGGAATCACTCCAGTGTTATCTAGTATTCAAAAAGGTGTTCCTGTAAAAATAGTATCAGCAGTTCAAACTGAAGGTAGTGGACTTGTAGTGAGTTCAAATTCTAGTATAACTAGTATTAAAGATCTTAAAGGTAAAACTGTAGGTACTCCAGGTGAAGCTTCAATACAAAATATGTTACTTAAATATGCTCTTCAAAAAAATGGTATGAATGAAAGTGATGTTAAAATATCTGCAATGAAAGTACCAAGTATGAATGATGCTATTAAAACTGGTAAAATTGATGCTATGATGACTTATGAACCTTATGTAACTATGGCAACAAGTCAAGGTTATGGGAAAGAAATTGCAGATTCTAGTAATATTTTACCTAACCACCCATGTTGTGTAGTTACAGCAAGTGATGATTTTATTAATAACCATCCAGATGAACTTAAAAAGATAGTTGAAATCCATGCAAATGAAACTAATTATATTAATTCTAATGTGGATAAATCTGCAGAATTACTACCTTCTGATATAGTAGCTAATTCTACTGTTGAAAAACAATCTTTAAACAAACTTCACTTTATAAGTGGATTAAGTTCTGATTATAAAGATAGTGTAAGATCTTTCATGGATATTGAAGTTCAAATGGGATTATTAAAACAAAAATTGACTGATAATCAAATTTTCTATGATATTAATAGTACAAATAGTACTAAATAATATCATAATTTTTACTTTTTTAATTTTTAATTTTATTACTTGCTTTATAATATAAAGTTTAAATTAATTTAACTAATTTTTTAATTTTTTAGGTTTTATTTGAGTTAAATTTCTGTTATTTTATTTTTTTTAATTAAAATTTAATTTAAAGAATTTTGTAAGAGTTTCATTTATTAATTACTTTTAAATATTAAAAAGAGCTAAGTTATATTCGTATATTATAAAATTTTTAAAAAAATTATTATTGATGATTTAATGAATAAAAAGAAAATTATAATTCCAATATTATTGCCTGTAATAGTATTAATATTCTGGTATGCAATAACAGATGGCTTAGGTTTAATAACACCTTATGTTTTACCTGGACCTATAGAAGTTTGCCAATCAGCTTTTACTGCAATTATTAATGGAAAGTTATTAAAAGATACTATTGATACATTATTTAAAGTATTTTTAGGTTTAATACTAGCATCTATAGTGGCTATACCTTTAGGTGTTGTGCTTGGAAGTAGTGAAACATTAGAAGATTTATGTAGTGTAGTTATAAGTATATTACGCCCTATTCCACCAGTTGCTTGGATTCCTTTCAGTATTTTATGGTTTGGAATTGGTACAGTTCCTGCGGTATTCATTATCTTCATGGGTTGTGTTTTCCCAATTCTTGTTTATACCTTGGATGGTGTTAAAAGAACTCCTAAAGTTCTTGTTGAAGCAGCTCAAACTCTTGGTGCTAATCGTTGGAATGTTTTACGCCGTATAATTTTACCTTCAGCAGTTCCTTACATAGTTTCTGGGTTAAAAGTTGGTGTAAGTATTGCTTTAATGTGTACAATTTCTGCAGAAATGATAGGATCAAGTAGTGGTTTAGGTTATTTAATTTTAACATCTACAAACTTATTTGATACTGGAACAACTGTAGTTGGAATGTTAACTATTGGTATTATCGGAATAATATTTGATTACATGTTTAGAAAAGTTCAAGATCAAATATTTTGGTAGAATGAATAATATTTCATTAAAATAAATTTTATAGGGGAATAATATTTTGGTAATTCAAGTAAAAAATGTAAATAAATCTTTTAAACAAGAAGATGGCGATATTCTCCATGTTTTAGATAATATTAATCTTGATATAAAAGATAGGGAATTTATTTGTTTATTGGGTCCTTCTGGATGTGGTAAAACTACTCTTTTACGTATTATTGCAGGATTAGATGAACCTGATTCTGGGGAAGTTAATGATAGTGCTGGTTTAATTAAAGGTCCTTCACGTGATAGAGGTTTTATTTTTCAACAGTACTCATTGTTTCCTTGGATGACTGTATTGGATAATGTTGTTTTTGGATTAAATATGTGTTATCCTGATAAAAAGGAAGAAAATTTGGAATCTGCTAAAAGATATCTTCAAAGAGTAGGTTTAGAAGATTTTCAAAATAGTTATCCTTATCAATTATCTGGGGGTATGAAACAAAGAGTAGCTATTATTAGATCTTTATTAAATCATACTCCGGTTCAATTGATGGATGAACCATTTTCTGCTTTAGATATGCAAACTAGGCATACTTTACAAGAACAATTAATTGGAGTTTGGAAAAGATTTGATACTACAATTGTTTTTGTTACTCATGATGTGGATGAAGCGGTCTTTTTGGCAGATAAAGTTGTTGTTATGGATAAAAATCCTGGACGTGTTAAAGATATAGTTTCTATTGATTTGGAACGTCCAAGGAAGAGAGAATCCACGGAATTTTTAAAAATTCAGGAGGAAGTTATGGAATCTCTAGGTGTTCATGATATGGAATAAATTTATTTTTTTTATTTTTTTTATTTTTTTTATTTTGAAATTCTTTTTTTAGTATATACTTTTATTAGTTAAAAAAATCTAATCCTATTTTATAAATGATTTAATTAATTAAAATAATTTTTATTTAACTGATTTATGGATTAATTATTCTAGTTATAATATATAAGTAGTGATTTTAATGACAGGAAAAGTAATATTTATTGGCGCAGGTCCTGGAGCTCCAGATTTAATAACAGTTCGTGGATATCAAACTATTCAAAAAGCAGATTGCATAATATATGCTGGTTCATTAGTAAATAAAAAAGTATTAGATAACCGTAAATCTGATGCAAAAGTTTTTAATAGTGCTGAATTAAACTTAAATGAAATAGTAACAATAATGGAAAAAGCAACAAGTGAAAATAAATTGGTTGCAAGAGTACATACTGGAGATCCAAGTATTTATGGTGCAATTGCAGAACAAATCAGATTATTAAAGGAAAAAAGTATTGAATATGAACTTATTCCTGGAGTTAGTTCAGTATTTGGTTCAGCAGCTGCATTAGAAAAAGAATTAACTTTACCTGAAATTTCTCAAACAGTCATAATAACAAGACCTGAAGGAAGGACACCTAAACCTAAAGATGAATCATTAGAGAGTTTAGCATCTCATCATGCTACAATGTGCATATTCTTAGGTGTGGGTATGATTGATAAGGTAGTGAGCGAATTATCTAAAAATTATCCAATTAATACGCCTGTTGCAGTAGTTAAAAAAGCTACATGGCCAGATCAAGAAATTGTTAAAGGTACTTTAAAAGATATTGCAATTAAAGTAAAACAGGCCAATATTACAAAAACTGCAATGATTATTGTAGGAGAAGTTTTAGGTCCTATAGACTTCAATGATTCTAAACTTTATGATGCAACATTTGCACATGAATATCGTGACAGTAAAAAGTAACCAAATTTAAGGAAAAAAATTTAAAATGAATTTAATACCATATATAAATCCATTATCTGATGAAAGTTTAAAAATTGTTTCACAAAATAGTAATTTAAATGAAACATTTGAATATAACAATGGCTTAGTGGATACTATAAACCGTAGTTCAAATCAAAATTTAGAATCTAGTCATGTGCCTATAAGTATTGGGGATTTGGCGATAAAAAGAATTAATTGGTATATTGAACGTAAAAATAATAAAAATTATAAACTTTCAGATTATTCTTACCTTTTTAATAAGGATATATTGAAATTTGATGTAATTGCTTTTCATATGTTGGCACAAGCTGTAGCCACTAAATTTAATATAAGTTCTAGAGAGACTAAACTCTTCATAGAATCAGAAGGATCATTGATTCTTGATAGATTAAATCGTTTGTTAACTAATGAAAGACAAGATATGGTTGATTCAATTTTAAAACAATTATCCATAACACAGGGTTCAAGATGGACTATATTAAAAGATATTATTGATAATCGTAATTTATCTTTAACTAATTTATGTATAAACAATGGTGAAATAATTTTAAGTAAAGAAGATTTTTTGAATGCTTATAATGATAAATTTCATAATAGACGTCCTGAAAGCATGTATGATATGTTAGTTGGTGAAAATCTTAAAGAACAAATAGTTTCTAATATGATAATGTTAAATACTGAAAATTATATTAAAATGATTAAAGAAAAATCTTCTTTTGTAAATATTCATTCTAATATTGAAAAACTAGGTTCTGATGTAGAAAAAACTATTTCTGAAGAAATGACTAAATATAGTACTTTTTATGCTAATGCAAATAATTTTAAAATAGGAAAATTAATTAGAGAAGCATTTCCACCATGTATATATAATACTGTAAATGGTGTATCTTCGGGTGGCCGTAATGATGCTATTGTTTTACTTTTAACTAGTTTTGTATCTTATGCTCGTTTATATCCAGGTATTTTTGCAAGTGAAGGTGGGGTGAAAGTTTCGGATATTGATAAAAATTTGGTCATTACTGAAAATGAAATTTTACCTTTAATTTATGAAGCTGCAGATAATTGTACTCCTCCATTATTTGAAGATCAACCCCAAGAAAAAATAAATATTATTTCTAAACTAGGATTTGGTATGCATGATAGTCCTGATTTAAATCATGAAGGTGAAACTAAATGGTATACTCCAATGAGTTGTGAGAAAATAAAGATGCACCTTCCTCAATTGTGTAAAGCTGATAAAGATTGTAAAAAAATTAATAATCCTTTAAGTTGTTATGGTATTAAAAAAAATAGATTAATTAGGGAAGGTAAAATAAAAGAAGAAGAAAAAAAGAATTAATGAAGAAAATTTATGCTTTTTTAGTAATTATCACATTCATTATTATAATTTTGAATTATACTGTTTTCCCAATCATTGTAATTCATGAATTTATAATCTTCGATGCAATCAGCTAAAATATTAATTTTACGTTCTTCTTCATCAATATCTTCTTTTTCACAGAATTCACTTAATAAATCTGGAGAATATTTGTCCTTTTTTCTATCTACATATTTCAAGAATTTTTTATATTCTTCTTCATTAAAAAATTTTTCTGGAAGAAATAGTTCATCTTCCGCTTCTATGGTGAAAATTTCAACATAATTTAAATTATCTGGTATTTCGCCTTGTTCTAATCCTATTCCTTTTATTATTCCGGAATCTAATTCTATTATTGTCATTCCAGTTTTTTGATTAGGAATCCAGTTTTCTAAGGCAGGTTTTACAAGTGCTCTTGGACTAATATCATTGAAAATGCTTTTTAGTTCTTCTTCACTAATCATTTTAATCACTTCTTTTTATATTTCTTATTTAATAACTATGAATCTTTTTAATTTATATATTTATCCTTATTATTTTAGTATGAATTTTATATGTATTTTAAGAATATTTTATACCTTCAAAAAGTTATTTATATAATTTTAATATAGATATAAATAATAGTATAAATATAATTACATTTATTTATAAAAACTATTTTTTTAAAGATTGTCATGTTTGGTCCGTCATCATTACAAGAGCGAAGAAGATATTACAGGGAAGAATGGTCTCCAAATAATGTTCCTAATTTTATTTTAGATGAAATTATAAAAAAGGAATTTGGTTTTGATCATAATGGGACTGGTCCAAATGATCGTTATAAAACTTTTAAAGGCCCTAAATCTTTGAGACGATTTTTACGTGCTAAAGCTCCTTTTGCTGCTTATGTTAGTGTAGCTTATTATCAAGAACCTCGTCGTAGAGAAGGTTGGGAAAAAGCAGAGTATGTTTTTGATGTTGATGCAAAAGATTTACCTATACGTTCCTGTAATTGTGATGGTGTTTGTGAAATTTGTTTAAGTGAAGCATTAGAAATTGTTAATAATTTAATCGATACTCTTAAATCTGATTTAGGAATAAAAAATATTCATTTAATTTACTCGGGTAGAGGTTATCATATTCGGATATTAGATCCAGATATGGTTGTTGCAGGTACAGGTTTGCGAAGTGAAGTTTTGAAGTATGTAGCAGGTGCTGAAGTTCCAAAAAGTAAATTTTCAAATCCTAATAGTATTAATAATACTTATGATATTCCTCATTTTATGATCCCAATTGCATATCCTAATGTTTTTACTCAAAGAGTGAAATATGATATTTTACATCTTAAAGGTAATGAAGAGATTGATGGTATTAATCCTAAATTGCTTAAAGATGTGATTAAATATAGAGGCTATTTGAATAATGATGATTGGGGTTCTTTTAAGGCTAATATAGGTCCTAGGCGGTATAAAGATATGGAAAGGGGTTTGGCTAAAGTGAATCTTTCTACTATTGATGCAAAGGTTTCTATTGATTTAAAACGTATTTTACGTTTACCAAGTAGTCTTCATAGTAAAGTTAGTATGAAATGTGTTGAAGTTAAAAATCGTGAAAATTTTGATCCACTTAAAGAAGCTGTTCCTAAATTTGTATATGAACGTAAAGATTCTTAATTTAATTTTTGGTAATGTTTTTTTTATTTTTTCCATTATATTTGTTATTTTTAATTATGAATCTGTTTTATTATTTAGTTTTTAATTTTGACTTTCATTTTTCTATTTTTTTTATTTAATAACTAATTATTTGATTTGATTTAATTTCTATTATTTTTTAATCTTTTATTTTGGAAATTATTTTTTTCTTAACTTTTTTAATTTATTTTTATAGTTTATGTGCTTGTTTTAGTGTTAAATACTATTATTTAATGTTGTAGGTTTGTTTATTCTTTAATTTTGTTTTATTTAACTTTTTATTTTAACTGCTGTGTTAAAATATTTTATTATGTCTGAATTTTAAGATATTTATCTTGGTGTTTGGTTTAGTTTCATTCTAAAAGATTATTTATAATTATATTTTGTTCAATTTTTTTATTAATATTTTATTAAAAATAACTATATTTTTATATACTTGAAAGCACCTATCTATTTCTTGGAGTTAAAAATTAAACAAAATTTTTTTAACTTCTAAAATTTAGAATTGAAAATTTTTAGAAAAAATATAATCTAAAATTTTTCAATTATATCGCCAAAAAAAATAAACTAAAAAGGATATTAGTTTAGGAGGCATAACATATGACAGAAAAATTTTACTAATAGAAATATTAATAATTTTAATAACTCTATCAATTGCAATGCAAGTAACATGTGCAACACCTGAAAATGAAATTAGTATACATAATAATACCACTACACAAATTACTAATATTCATCCCCACCATATACCAATAGAACCGAATACAAAAAATAATTTAATAAACAACACCACATATCATGTAAATGATACACGAGAACATCTGAATTCAAGTTTAATTAATAAAACACCAAATAATATAAGTCCATTAATATTAAATAAATCACCAAATAATAATTCAGAAAGTATATTTGCACACAATCAAAGTTTCCAAAAATCAAACTTTTCAAACACAATAATCGATTCATTAAACGATACACATTTCAGAGTAAACGAATTAACAATCATAAATAATCATTTAATGATACATAAAGAAATGAAAAATCCTGACAAATTCAATGAATCAGAAATTTTAGGTAAACAAATTGAATTAAATAATCATATTAATAATCATTCGCATTTGCCTAAAATAATTGATGAAAAAAATCGAAATTCAACTAATTTCACTAATAAAACCAGTAGAGATTTTAAGGAGGATGAAGATTATGATTAAAGGAAAATATGTAAAAAAAGATATTAAATTCACCAAGGTAATCCAAAAAATTTGGCATTACATTTAAAATTTAAAAAAAGTAAAAAATATTGGTGGTGATGTAATAATAAAATCATATAAGGGTAAAAAGTCAAGTCCCTTATTTATCAATTTACTTTTTTTATCTTTTTACATACTGTTTAGGATAAATAAAATCATCTAAAAAGTTTAAAAAATCTTTTTTAAAAGAATAATTTTCAAAATTTTTATTAGATAAGAAATTTTCAATTAAATCTAAATCATAAGTGGCAATGATTAAATCTTTTAAATTTTTACCAATTTTAATATTATGAATATTTTCATTAGTTAAAATATAATTAATATAAGATTCTGGTGTTTTAAACTTTCTTTCTTTAGTTAATACTAATAAATCATCAATACTATACAGTTTATCCCCACGATAATTTTTAAAGTTATCACAGGATTTTTTACTCCAAATTTTAGGTCCTTCATGTATAATATATTTACTTTGCTTGTAAACATTTAACTCAAAAATAAAAATTGCTAATTTATTTTCATCAGTCCAATAATCACTTTTAAAAATACTGAAATCTTTTGTTTCTAATTTTTCAGTAATAGATTCCATAGTTTTATTTAATTGGGGATGTAAACTATCTGGAGGGATTTCTGGTATTTCAAATTTTAACAAAAGTGTATGTGTTTCACGATCTTTGAATTTTTTTAATATTTCAGAAGTGCTTATTTTTTGTTTTTTATTTAATGGTTTGAAGTAATCTGATTTTTTGTCATTATTAGTTTCATCTAAAAAATTTCGTGAAGCGATTATAAAATCTACCATTTTTTCTAATCTTAATGCTGCTCCAACATTCCTATTTTCATCAGTTGGATCTATTGTTATTAGGGGATCATTAAAATTTTTTCCAGTCCCATAATCTTCGAGGTCTATAATTATCCCATAATTCCAATTTTGTGCATTTTCTAATAATTTTTCAAAGGTTCCATATTTGAGAATGAGTAACTCACAAAGATACCCTGCAAATCCCCCGACCTTAAATTCAGATCCATAAGTTTTTATTTCGCTCATGAATTTTTTTAAAAGTAAAACTTCACTTTTTTGTTCTTCTTTTAAATGAGAAGTTATATATTTAGTATGGAGTAATGTTCTATCTACTGCGGATTTTAATTGTTTTGCGGATTTAATTTTATAACAAGGAACAAAATCGATATCATAACCATCAATACAACTTGTGAGGTATGGATGGGATGCGTAATGTTCTTCTGCTTTTCCATTAAATTCTTCACTACATTGATATCCTAATTTAAGCCCTAATTCTTTTAATTGATCCATTGGTGTTGAGAGGGGGAAATTTATAAAAATATCTATATCAGATTTCCCTCTTAAAAATGTATTTTTTGCAACTGATCCTACAAGTAATGCCTCTGCATTAATATTTTGTTCTTTTAATATTCTATTTAAGTATTTTATTAAGTTGTTACTTAGTGTATGTATTTGTTCTTTTTCCTTAGTAGTAGGTTGTATTTCATTTAAGATTGTTTTATAATTCATGTATTTTTCCCTTTTATTTTAGAATCTTTTTTGTATTATATTATCTTTATTTGTGCTATTTAAAAAAATTTTGGATGTTATTCTATTTTACTAAAAGTTTATAAATGTTAATTAATATACATTGAATTAAAGTATTTTAATATTTTAGGAGTTAAGTATATGTTACTCGTATTTGCAAAATTAATCCCTGTAAACGGAAAAGATAAGGAAATTATTGAAGAAGCACTAACTTTGGTTGAAGAAACCCGTAAAGAAGCTGCGAATATTGAATATAATTTCGATAAGGATGTTGAAGATGGAACCTATCTTTTTATTGAAAAATGGGAAGATATGGATGGTTTGAATAAACATCTTACTTCAAAACATTTTAAAGCTTTCGATACTAATATTAAGGCTTTTTCTAAAGATATGGATATTAAAATTTTTAATGCTGAGTCTGTTAATTTATATGAGTAGCTTTGCTACTCTTTTTCTTTTTTTTAACAACCAATAATAATTGTACAAAAAAATACATTATAGTTTTTATTTGTACATTAAATTTATATACTTTTAAAGATTAATTAATTTTATATATAAGTAAACTTTATTAAAAATTTACAGCAATTAAGGAGTTTTAATCATGATAGGTAAAAAAATTCGATTAGAAAGAATAATAGACAGAAAAACAAAAAAAACCGTAATAGCTCCAATGGACCATGGGGTATCATCTGGGCCAATAAAAGGAATAGTTGATATGGATAAAACCATAGAACAAATATCTCGTGGAGGAGCAAATGCAGTTCTTATGCATAAAGGGATTGTAGAACAAGGACATAGAGGGTATGGAAATGATTTAGGATTAATAATACATTTATCTGCTAGTACAAGCTTAAGTCCAGATCCTAACAATAAAGTAACAGTAACTAGTGTAGAAAAAGCAATACAACTCGGTGCAGATGCAGTAAGTATACATGTAAATATAGGGTCTGAAAAAGAACCTGAAATGTTAAAAGAATTAGGGGAAATATCAGAAACTTGCAGCCAATGGGGAATACCATTATTAGCAATGATGTACCCAAGAGGACAAAAAATCAAATCTGAAACAGATGTAAACATGGTAAAACATGCAGCACGTGTGGGAAGTGAATTAGGTGTGGACATTGTAAAAACAAATTACACCGGTGATCCAGCAAGTTTTGAAGAAGTGGTAGAAGGAGCATTAGTACCAGTTGTAATAGCAGGAGGTCCAAAAGTTGATACAGATAGAGAATTATTACAAATGGCTAAAGAATCAGTTGAAGTAGGGGGAGCCGGAGTAGCATTTGGAAGAAATATTTTCCAAGCAGAAAACCCTGGAAAAATAACAAAAGCAATTTCAGAAGTAGTCCATAACAAAATGGATGTGGATGACGCATTAGAATTATTAAAATAAATAATTAAATAAAGGTAATTTTTATGGAAAAATTCGCATGGATAATGTCACCTAATAAAAATTGGGATGATAAAAAAGATTTAATCACAACCTCATTGGAATCTGGAATAAATCACATAATGGCTAAAGAAGACGAAATCAAAAACATCAAAAAATTAGCAAATACAAACATAATCTCTAACAATCCAGAAGCGGAAATATATTTAATTGGAATAAATGGTGAAGGAGACAACACTCTACCTTTATCCAAAAATTTAGAAAAATCCAAAGATTTAAAAGATGCAAAAGAACATAAAAACTTAGGACAGTCTGTTGCAGCTTATATAGAAATAATTGATAAAGAGCATGAACATTTAGCTAGAAAATTAGGTAAAACTGTAGATTACTTAATATTAGTTGGAAAAGATTGGACAGTCATACCATTAGAAAATATTCTAGCAGATTTACAATCTGAAAATGTTAAAATTATTGCAGCAGTTACTGATGAAAATGAAGCAAAACTAGCTTTAGAAACTTTAGAAATTGGAACTGATGGAGTAATATTTGAACCTAAAGATTTTGCACAAATAAAAAAAATTGCTGATTTAATCGAAAACTTATCACATGAAAAATATAATTTGAAAGAAGCAACCATAACAAATGTAAAACCTTTAGGAACAGGAGATAGAGTTTGTATTGATACAACTTCCATGATGGTTCCAGGTGAAGGAATGCTTATAGGTTCCTATAGTAAAGCAATGTTTTTAGTTCATAGTGAATCATTAGAAAGTGAATATGTAGCATCAAGACCATTCCGTGTTAATGCTGGCCCTGTACAAGCTTATGTTATGGTCCCTGGAAACAAAACAAGATATCTAGCAGAATTAGAAGCTGGAGATGAAGTTTTAATTGTAAACAAAGATGGCACCACTAGACCCACTATTGTTGGAAGATGTAAAATTGAAAAAAGACCTTTACTATTAATAGAAGCAGAATATGAAGATATAAAAATTAAATCCCTTTTACAAAATGCTGAAACAATTCGGATAGTATCAAATAATGGGGAGGCTGTAAGTGTATCAAATTTAAACCAGGGGGATAAAGTAAAAGTTTTTATTGATGAAAATGCGAGACATTTTGGAATGGCAATAAATGAAACTATAATTGAAAAATAGATATAAAAAACATTTTATATTTTATCTTTTTTTTAGAAGTGATATTTATGAGTGGAGTTAGAAGTTTTTTAGCAATAGAAATAGAGCCAAATTTAAAACCATTAATTAATAATTTAATTAAAGAATTTAAAAAAACAGATACTAATATAAAGTATGTATCAACAGAAAATATACATTTAACACTTAAATTTTTTGGGGATGTATCAGAAGACATGTTGAAAAAAATAGAGATTGCAACAAATAAAGTAATTAAAAATTTCAAACAATTCAACATAAGATTAGAAGGATTAGGTACATTTCCAAATTCAAATCATATAAAAGTTATCTGGGTAGGTATAAATGAAAGTTCTGATTTAGAATTATTAGAACAAAAATTAGATACTGAATTTAATAAATTAGGATTTAAAAAAGAGAAAAATTATATTAGTCATTTAACTATTGGGCGCATGAAAAATCCTAAAAATAAAAAACAAGTTCAAAAAGTGTTAAAAGAAAATAATGAAGTTTTAATTGGTGAAATGAAAGTGAAAAATTTACATTTAAAAAAGAGTACATTAACTTCTAAAGGTCCAATTTATGAAGATTTAAAAGTATTTAAATTAAATGAATAATTTTTATTAAGTTAAATTTTTTCACTCCACAATTTAAACTCTTTAATTTGTGGGGGAATTCCCATATCTCCACAACTATCAAGGAAGCCGTTTTCAGAATGCATATCCTCATTACTGGTAGCAGTATTTATAAAATCAATTAAACCTCTATTTCGTATAATACTATCTCTAGGTTTAAATGTGGAAGACCAAATATAATAAACTTTAAATGTTGTATCTGGGTGATAACCTCCTCCAAGATCAACACTTAAAATATCACATTTATCTATTTTTTCTTTAACTTTTTTTAAACTTTCATGTAAACGAACATCACTATTTAAAAAACTTAAATTTTTATATTCAAATGATAACTTATCCATTTTAGATTTAGCTTCTGGACTATTATCTAATGCAATTAAATTCCCATTAGGGATTCTATTTAACATAAATTGGCTTGATTTTCCCACGTGACATCCTAATTCAATAATAGTATCATCTGGTTGTATAATATCTTTTAGGTTTTCTCGGTATGACTTCATTTTATAAGTAATTTTGATCATTAACAACTTTTCCTTTTTCTAAATATTTTATTCCATCATTATATAACTTAGATATGGTATATTCTTCTGGATCTATTTCAGATATATCGTCAGTTATTGCAAAAGCGGTATTTCCTAACATTGCCATACTTGCACCAAATGTTTTAGTATTTAAATCTTCTATTATCTTTTTTACTTTAGGATTCAGTAATTCTGTTTCTTCAGAAAATTGATAAGAATATTTTAAGAATGTTCTAATGCTTGGAAGTTTTAAGAATTTTTCCTCCATATTGGAACCTATTTTAGTAATTTTTTCTTTTTGTTTACTGTTTGTTATAATGTTTTTTGTTTTTATACTGCCTAAAGATTTTGTTATAATGTATAATTCGTTATCTGTATTTATAACTTCACACTCTCCGTAACCGGGGGCTCCAGGTTTTATTCTGAATACTAAACCTTTTTCCATTTCAGCTAATACATCACCAAGACCAGTTCCAAGACTTACTTCAACAAGATGTGCATATTGTCCTGCTTTAATTGGGGATATTGGAAGTTTGAGTAATTTAGTAAGTGCTAAACTAGTACTCAATGCAGAAGCTCCACTTGTTCCAAATCCACAACCGACAGGAACATTAATGTTTTGATTAATTGTGAAATTATCTTTAAAGTTGAATTCACTTTTCATTAATTCTATTGTTTTACGGATTATTGCTTCTTTTTCTGGATTAGAATCAGCATTAATACTTATATTAGTTTCCTCATTATTTGGATTTTTCTGAATAGAAGTTGTTACTCCTCGATTTAATAATATTCCTGCACCTTTAGATCCGGTTTGTAAAGGTGTTGTTGCTTCTTGTATACTAAAAAATCCTGTTATATGTGAAGGTACAAATACATTAACTTTTTTCATTTTTATCACTAAAGATTTTTTTAAAATATGAACCCTTAAATATTTAATATAATATATAAAAATATAACAAAGATAATATTTAATTATAACTATTAATTTTGAAGGAGATTATTGATTTGGCATATAAAAGAATTGATTTGCATATGCACAGTTTATTTAGTGATGGTGAATTATTACCTAGTGAATTAGCTAGAAGAGCAGATGTTTTAGGGCATGAAACAATAGCGATTACTGATCATGTTGACTATTCTAATGTAGAAAATTTACCTGAGCTAATGGGTGCAATTGATGATGTTAATAGTAAATGGGATATAAATGTGGTTTTAGGTGCGGAAATAACTCATGTTCCTGCTGAATCAATTGGTGAATTGTCTATACGTTGTAGAGAATTAGGTGCAAAAATTGTTGTTGTTCATGGTGAAACTTTGGCAGAACCTGTAATAGAAGGGACAAATCATGCTGCTGTTCAATCAGATATAGATATATTAGCACATCCAGGTTTAATTAATAAAGAAGAAGTTATTCTTGCTAAAGAAAATGATATAGCTTTAGAAATTACAGCTCGTAAAGGACATTGTTTAGCTAATGGTCATGTAGCTAAAATTGCAACTGAAATTGGTGCAGATCTTGTAATCGATACAGATTGTCATGATCCTGATGATTTAATTAGCTTTAAACAGGCTTATCGTATTGCTCTTGGTGCTGGTTTGTCTGATTCTCAAGCTATGAAAGCTTTGATTGATAATCCTCATAAAATTTTAAATAGAAGATTAAGATAAACTATTTTTTTACTTTTTTTATGAATTCTAATACTTTTAAATCTAAACTAAGTGTTGAAGAAACTAAAATTAACTTAGTAACAGATATTTCATTTCATAATTTAAATGATTATATTTTTAATATCCGAAGTACTATTAAAGATTATATGAAGCGTCATCCTATTTTTAGCGGTAGTTTCGAGCCAGTTATTGTAGATGATAGTGCTCCGAATATTATTAAAAGGATGTGTGATGCAAGTTCAGTTGCTGGTGTTGGACCTACTGCTTGTTTGGCTGGAACTATTGCTGAATTTTCTAGAGATTACTTAATAAGTTGTGGTAGTAAATATTCAATTGTTGATAATGGTGGGGATATTAGTTTTGTTACAGATAAAGATTTTATTTGTGGAATTTATGCAGGTAAATCTTCGTTATCAGGTAAATTAGGTTTTAAGTTTTTAGCTGGTGAAAAATTAGGAATTTGCTCTTCGTCTGCCACTGTTGGTTTTTCTACAAGTTTGGGTAAGTCTGATGTTGTAACTGTTATTGCTGATGATACTTTATTTGCTGATGCTTTAGCAACTAGTATTGGTAATCATGTTTTGGGGGTAGATGATGAAACCTCTGTTAATAATGGTTTAGAATTTGCTGATAATTTAAATAACTATTTTAAATCTGCTTTAATCATTGTTAATGATACTGTTGGTACTATTGGGAATTTACCTGAAATTGTTAAGCTTAATCCTTCTTTGGAAATTAATAATTTTGAGGAAATTGACTGATTTCTTTTATTTCTTGAAAATTGATTTTTTAGATGTAAGCTTATTAGTTCTATTCTTATCTTTTTTATTTTATCTTTTTTTATTTAATTTTAATTCTTTTTTTGTTTTATAGTTTTTTAATGTTAATTTTCCTATTTGGATTGTTTTTATGTCTTTATTTAAATTTTTATATTTTTTTATTTACTTTTTTTATTTAAATTTTTTGTTTTATGAACTAATAAAAATTTAATGTTGATTAATTATTTTATCATTTTATTAAATTATGTATAATTTTTATTTTATAAATTGAACTAAATTAGGGGTATTTTTATATAATAATGAAAAACCTTATATATTATATTTTTATAATAAAATATTAATTAAGATTAAATAAATTTAAACATTTTTTAAAAAAATTGGATGTAAAGGTATGAGTAAAGAAAAAATAAATGAAAACCCTTTAGAACTTGCCGAAAAAATAATTCATAATCCCAAATCCTCAAAAGATATTGGATTATTAAGATGTGTTCAATGTGGTATGTGTACTAGTGTTTGTCCAGCAGCTAGACATAGTGAGTATAACCCTAGAAACATGATCGAACGAGTTTTAGAAGGTGATGAAACAGTATTAGAAGATGAAAACTTATGGAATTGTTTTTATTGCTATACCTGCCACAGTATTTGTCCAGTAGGTAATAGTGCATGTGAAGTTAATCAAGTATTAAAACAAATAGCCTTTGATGAAGGGAAAACTAATAAAAAATTAAAACCCTTCTACAATTATGGTGAAGTCTTTATAAATCAGGCTATGGGTGGTATTCCTAAAAATTTCGTAAAAGATTTAGCTAAAGATTTTGGTCCTGAATGGGTGGATTTTAAAAAAAATTTAATTCCAATACGCGAAAAATTAGGTTTAGGAAAATTAAATCCTCCAAAAAAGACAGTAAAAGAAATAAATTTATTACTTATGAATTCAGGATTTGATAAACGCCTAAAAAAAATCAAAAAGGGTGATGATTAAATGAAATCTATTCCTAATGGAAAATTTTTACTTTTTAAATCATGTATGGTAAATGTAGAATATCCAGGTATTGAATCATCAACTAAATACATATTTGATAAGTTAGGCATTGACTATATAATATCTCCTGAACAAACTTGTTGCACTGGATTAGGGCACTATAGTGATGTTTTTGATGAATTAGATACTACTGTAGTTGCAGCACGTAATTTTAATTTAGCAAAGTCTTTAAATCATGGAAATTTAGCTATGATGTGTTCTACATGTTATGCTATTAATAAAAAATCTGCAGATTTATTAAATAATAATAAAGAAGTAAGAAATCATGTAAATGAAATATTTATTAAATCTGGTTTAAATGATAAAACTTACTCTGAAGGCGATATGGATTCTAGGGATAATATTTTTCATGTTGTTGAAATATTTTATAATAATCGAGAAAAAATTAATAAGCTGTTAAAATATCAATTAAAAGGATTAAAAGTTGCAACTCACCATGCGTGTCATTATTGCAAAGTTCAATATGAAGATACAATTGATGGAGTTAGAAATCCAATGTTACTAGATGAACTAGCTAAAACCTGTGGGATTGATACTCTAAAATGGTATGATCATAAAAGATTAACTTGTGGGAATGGGTTTCGCCAAAGATTTGTAAATAGGGATTATTCTTTAGAAGTAACTAAAGAAAAATTATTATCCTTAAAAGATGAGGGTGTGGACATTTTACTACATATGTGTCCAAATTGTCAAATTCAATATGATCGTTATCAACCCGTTATAGAAAAACAAATTGGGGAAAAAATTGGTATTTATCATATGAATATTAGTCAACTTATAGCTTTATCTATGGGTGCTGATCCTTATACTGTTGCAGGTATACAAACTCATAGTGTAAATTTAAATCAGGTTCTTAAAAATTTTGAAGAAATTCCTCGGGAGGTAGAATAATGGTTGTGGAATCATTAAATCATAGTAGTAATTCTGATTTACGGATAGGAGTTTTTATTTGTAAATGTGGGGGTAATATTTCTGATAAAGTTGATATTAATCGTTTAATAGATGAGATTGATGCTAATGTTATTGAAGTTTACACTAATCTTTGTAGTTTAAATGGTAGGAAGATTATACGTGATAATATTATTACTAAACATTTGGATCGTGTAGTTATTGTGGCATGTTCTCCAATTTCTCATGAAAAAACTTTTCAAGATTATATTAAACCATTAAATCCTTATTTAATGGATATGGTCAATTTACGTGAACAATGTAGTTGGGTTCATTCTTCTAAAACTAAACTTACTGATAAAGCTGTTAGTTTGGTTAATGCAAGTATTGAGAAAGTAAAACAATCTCATCCTGTAGATCCTATTCTTTGCCAAACACCAGATAGTGTTGCAGTAATTGGTGCTGGAATTAGTGGAATATCTGCTGCTACAAGTTTAGCTCGTCAAGGTTATGAAGTTTATTTAATTGAAGATAAACCTAGTATAGGGGGGCATATGGCTGGAATTGGTAAAGTATTTTCTCCAGTTAAAATTGCTGAAGAATGTGGTTTATGTCTATTGAATCCTGTAATAAAAAGTGTAGTTGAGAATGATAATGTTAATATTTTAACTAATACTCATGTAAAAAGTATTAATAGACGTGCAGGTACTTTTAATATAGTTCTAGAAAATAATCCTCGTTATGTTGATAATAATAAGTGTATAAGCTGTGGAGAATGTGCTGAAGTTTGTCCTGTTCAAGTACCTGATGAATTTAATGAATGCTTATCTTCACGTAAAGCTATTTATAAACCATATTCTCAAGCATATCCTGACACATATACTATTGATATGGATAATTGTAAAAAGTGTGGAGCCTGTGTTAAAAAGTGTAAAATGGATGCTATTTATTTAGATGGTGAAGTGGAAAATTTACCTATTACTGTAGGATCAGTGGTTATAGCTACAGGTCATGAATTATTTGATCCAAATAAAAGACCAGAATATAGTTATTCTCGTAATGAAGATGTTATCACTCAAAGTGAATTAGGTCGAATAATGGGGGTTAATGGGCCTACTAGGGGTAAACTTCTAAAACCAAGTAATAATGAGATCCCTAAACGTGTTGTAATGATACAATGTGTAGGTTCAAGAGATGATAAACCAGGAGCACATAAATATTGTAGTAAAGTTTGTTGTATGGTTGCTTTAAAAAATGCAAATATTATAAAACATAAATATCCTGATACAGATATAGTGATTTGTTATACAGATATACGAACACCTGGAATGTATGAAAAGTATTATAAACATTCTCAACAATCTGGGATACGTTTAATAAGAGGACGTCCTGGTGAAGTAGTTAAAAGTGGTGATAATTTAATTATACGTGTTGAAGATACTTTACAGAAAAAGGTTAAAGAAGTAGAAGCCGATTTAGTAGTATTGTCCACGGCAATTGAACCGTCTCAAGGAACAAAAGATATGGCTAAATTATTAAATGTTGGTTTAACTGAAGATATGTTCATAAAAGAGTCACATCCTAAAATCAAACCTGTAACAACAGATGTAAAAGGAGTATATGTTTGTGGAACTGCTCAAGATCCAAAAGATATCACTGAAAGTATTATGCAAGCTAATGCTGCAGCAAGCAAAGTATCTGAAATAATGCATGATGGAATTGAAGTTGAACCATTTATTGCTGAAATCGATAATGAAGCTTGTAATCTTTGTGGTGATTGTATAAACATGTGTAAATATAAAGCTATGAGTATTGTAGATGATGAATTATACATTGATCCTATGTGTTGTTCTGGTTGTGGAAAATGTTTAACAGTATGTAAAAGAAAATCCATAAGAGTTAATGGGGATGTTGATGAGAAGATTTTCGCAACAATTTATGGTATGCTTAAGAATAAACCTTCAAATGAAAAATGTATTCTTGTATTTTTAGATAATATTGGTTATACTGCAGCAGATAATATTGGAGTTAATAGAGTTGAATATCCTGAAAGTATTCGCATAATTAAGGTTCATAGTGTAAATAGAGTAATGTCTAAACATATTATTTATGCCTTGAAAAATGGGGCAGATGGAATATTTATTGGGGAATATCCAGGAGATTTAATGTATTCTGAAGTTGAAAGAAAGATGCATACTATTCAAAATGATATAATTGCTAATAATATGGATCCTGAAAGATTACAATTTGCAAGAGTTTATATTCCTTATTTCAGAGGTTTAGCTGATAAATTTAAAGATTTTGATAATAAAATCAGATCTTTAGAATAAAATTTAGATATAATGAAGGTTTTTGGGATGAAAAATAGGACTAAAGAAGAAATTAATGAGAAAATTGTTAATGGTGAAGCAAAAATTTTAACAGCCGATGAGCTAAAAAGTAAAATTAAAAATTCTGATGAGATTTCATTTGATGATGTTGATGTTGTAACAACTGGAACCTGTGGAATTATGAGTGGAACTGCTGCTATTTTACATATTCCTATTGCTGATGGGGGTTCATTTAAAAAAGCTAAAAAAATATTACTTAATGGTGTTGAAGGTCATGTGGGTCCTTGTCCAAATGAATGGTTAGGTTCAGTTGATTTAATAATTTATGGTACTGAACATAGTAAAACTAATCCCGAATATGGTGGCGGATTTTTATTTAAAGATTTAGTTATGGGTAAGGAAATTAATGTTGAAGTTGAATCTGAAAATGGAGAATTTTTTACTAAAAAAGTAACACTTGATGATATGCCAACTGCTGAAATGATTGGAACACGTAATGCATTTAAAAATTATAATTCTTTCACTAATCCTGATAACGAAGATGGTATAACAAGTATTTTTGCCCAACCTGCTATGAAAGGAAATTTAAAAGAATACACATTTAGTGGTTGTGGAGATATTAACCCATTACAAAATGATCCGCAGCAAAATGTTATCAAAAGTGGATGTAAAATATTATTAAATGGGGCAGAAGGATTAATATTAGGTAATGGGACTAGAAGTTCTAAAGATAAACCTAATCTCATGTTAGCAGCTAATATGAAAGATATGGGTGAAAAATATTTAGGAGGATTTAAAACTTCAGAAGGTCCTGAAGTATTTGATTCAGTAGCAATTCCAATACCAATTCTGGATGAAAAAATATTTAACAATACTTTCTTGTTAGACAAAGATATTCCATTATCAATATCTCATATTAAGGGAAGACATTTGCCGTTAGCTCAAATTGATTATAGTAAAGCTTGGGTTGAAGGTAATGATGAAAGACCTATTTTTAATAAAGATGAATGTTTAAATTGTGATGAATGTGATGTAAAAAAATACTGTCCAACTAATGCTTTTAAAAATAAAAAAATAAATTTAGAGTATTGTTTTGGTTGTGGAGTATGTCATAATGTTTGTAAAAATCGAGCATTTAAAATCAATTTAGGAAGTATTAAAACAGAAATTAATTCGAATAATGTTGAAATTCCTATTGTTTGTCGTGAATCTGATAGAAAACGAGCTAAAGATTTAGCTTTAGAATTAAAAGATAAAATCTTGAAAAATGAATTTAAGTTATAAATATTAAAGGTTGTGTGAGAAAATGAAATCATTTGAATTTTTATTACCTGATAGAATTAGTAAACCAAGAGATTCTGGTCTAACTATGGTTTTAGATAAAGGTTTAGGGTTAAAAAATGCAGAAAGTCTTATGGAAATTTCTGGAGAATATGTTGATTTGTTAAAATTTGGTTGGGGAACATCTATTCTTCATGATAAAGATTTAATAAAGGATAAAGTTAAAATGTATCAATCTTTTAACATAAAAACTTTTACAGGGGGGACTTTATTTGAATTAGCTTGTTTAAATAATAAAATTGATGAAGTTTTTGAGGAATCTAAAAGTATTGGTTTTGATGCAATTGAAATTAGTAATGGTTCAATTGATATGGGTGAAGATGATAAATTAAGTTTTATTAAAGAAGCTAAAAATAATGGATTTTTTGTTTTAAGTGAAGTAGGTAAAAAGAATATTACTAAAGATAAAAGCATATCTTTAGATGAACGTATTGATGCAATTAAAGAAGAAATAAATGCTGGTTCAGATTTAGTTATTATGGAAGGTCGTGAAAGCGGTAAAAGTATTGGTATTTATGATGATACTGGAGAAGTTAAGTTAGATGTTGTTAATTCTATTATTGATAAAATTGATGTTAATAATATTCTATGGGAAGCTCCTAATAAGAATCAACAAGTTAATTTGGTTTTAAATATTGGTCAAAATGTAAATCTAGGGAATATTTCAACTACTGATATTACATCTGTTGAATCTATTCGAAGAGGTTTACGTGGTGATACAGTGGGGAAAGTATAATTAAATTTTTTCCATAAATCTATTTTTTATTTCCTCAGGAGATAATGGAATTACTGGAGATTTTGAATTTCCAGGTTCTATTTTATATCTAATTATTACAGGTTCATTGTAATCTTTTTCTAATAATTTTTTGAAATCTATTTCTTCGTATTCATAAGCATTTTTGTATCCAATACTTTTTATGATTTTTAAAAGATCTGTATTTTTCGCATAGGTTTCTTGGTTTCCTGTTGAACCGTAAGCTCCATTGTCTAAAATTATTAAAATATAATTTTTGGGATTTTGGTTTTTTATTGTTACTAGTGTGGCTAAATTCATTAAAATGGATCCATCTCCATCTATACTAATAACTTTCTTATTTGGATTGGATAATGCTATTCCTAATCCTATACTGGAACATAATCCCATAGAACCTAACATGTAAAAGTTTTCTTCTCTATCTTTTATTTGGTATAATTCTTTACATGGAAATCCTATGTTACAAATTATTAATTCATTAGTTATATGATTCATTATTTCCTGAATTGCATTGTATCTAATCATTTTTAATCATCTCCTTTCCAGTAACTAATTTCAAAAAGGATTGCAACTTGTGTTTTTTCTTTTTCTGCTTTAATCCATGATTTTTTTACAGTTTCTTTTGCATTTTTAGGTGTTTTTGGTTTATAATATGGGATGTTTAATGATTCTAAAATTTTTGGTGTTGCTTTTCCCATAGGAACTTGACCTATTATTGGTTCTCCTTTGGTTCCTCTATGGCTTATTATCATTAATAAGGGGATTTTGTATAATTGACATAAGGATGCCAGTGCATTTACACTATTTCCAAGTCCACTATTTTGCATTAAAATACATGGTTTTTTTCCAGCTAAATAAGCTCCTGTAAGTATCCCTATTCCTTCTTCTTCTCTGGGTACAGGTATGTATGTAATTTCTTCATCTTTTTTTATTAAGTTGAATAAGTTTTGTAAATTAACACATGGTACACTTACAATAAAATTGATTCCAGCCTCTTTTATTCCTTCATATATTGCTTGGCTACTACTCAAAATTTATTTCTCCTTTAATTATTTTAATCTAATTTTTTTTCAATAATAGTTTGTGTTTGTAAATATATATTCCTTTGTTCTTTTAAACTAATTTTGTCATTATTTTTTAATTTTTTATATTTAAATAAAAACATATTTATTTACTTTGATATTAATTATTATTAAGTAAGGAGATTAATTTTATGGAAATGTTTAAAGATTTAATTAAATTAAGTCAGCAATCTGAAATTAGTAAAAATAATGTTTTAAATATTTTAAAAGAGTATGCCAAAACTATTGGTATGTATGATCAGATGCTTGCTTGTACTCAAATGAAAGAAGAGAATGTTTATATTCAAAAGGAATATGCAGAAAAGTTTGAAGCTCTTTATATTAAATCTTTTATTTTTAGGGTTAATGATATTGAATCAGATAGGAAGGAGTATGTTGGATTAATTGATAAATCTATGTTTAAAGAAGCTATTAATTTATTTAAATTTCAATATGATGAGGATTCTGTTTCTAGAAGTGAAAATGATAAATTTCCACTTATTTATGCTTTAATTAGTTTTTATACTACTTTTATTCTTGAAGAACCTATTCATCCTGTAGGTTCTCCTTTTCCGGGAAATTTATATGTTATTGAAGAAGATGGGAAATATCTTTGTCCTGTGAAAGATGCTCAAGAAGATTCTCCTAATGCTGTATGTAAGATGTGTATTGCTGAAAATTTAAATCATAAAAAATCTTAATTTAATTTTTTTTATTGTTTTTTAATCCTTTTTTTAAGTGTTTAGGCATGTTTTAAGGTTTTGATGTAAAATTATATATATCAGTTTTAATAGAATAATATATAATTAAGTTTAGGATTACCTAAACTTTGTTTTTATTAAAAAAATAAGGGTGAAATAAGTGTCTCATAGACATTTTAAAAATCATAAAAGACATCAACATGAACATGTAAATGAAGAACATTGTCATGGTCAAAATAAAATTCAATATCCTCCAAATTGTAAAAAATTAAATGAATTAAAAGAGGGACAACATGGCAAAATAATATCATTCCATAATCATGGACATCAAGGGCATGTTGATGAATCTCATAAAGAATTAAAACGTCATTTAATGAGTATGGGATTTGTAAAAGGTGCAGAAATAAAATTAGAAGAGATTGCGCCTTTAGGGGATCCTTTAAAAGTGAAAGTTAAAGGATATGATATAGCCCTCAGAAAAGAAGAAGCTGAAGATATAGTAGTTGACTTATCTGAAGAGAAATAACTTTTTTTAAAATTTTAAATACTAATTTTTTTGAAATAGTTAAAGACAATTTTTTTAAATAAAAGTTTTTTTTTAATAAAAAATATTTCTTTTATAATTATTCACCACTTATCATAGACATAAAATAAACTAAGGAAAAATATTAAAATGAAAACCCTACGAATTGGTCTTGCAGGAAACCCTAATGTTGGTAAAAGCACAGTATTTAATTACTTAACTGGTATGCATCAACATGTAGGTAATTGGCCTGGAAAAACAGTAGAAAAAAGTGAAGGAACAGATATTATAATCCATAATGGAGAAAAACTAGAATTAGAAATTGTTGATCTTCCTGGAAACTATAATTTAAGTGCTAAAACATTAGAAGAAAAAGTATCTATTGACTATATTGTAGATGAATCAAGTGATTTAATTATTAATGTAATAGATGCATCTAATTTTGAGAGAAATATGTATTTAACATTACAGTTAATGGAACTTGAAGCAAACCTTGTAATAGCTTTAAACATGAATAAATTTGCCCGAAAAAAAGAATATGAAATTGATTCAAAAAAATTATCTGAATTACTTGGTGTTCCAGTTGTTGAAATAGAAGCAACAGATGAAGTAGGTATAGAAAATTTATTAGATAAAGTAATTGAAACCTGTAAAAATCCGATAAATTCAAGTGATAAATTAGTTTATGGTTATGAATTAAAAGATCATATCCAAGATATCGTGAATGAAGTTGAAAAAGTTCCAGAATTAGCAGATATTCCGCCAAAG
Source organism: Methanobrevibacter acididurans (assembly GCF_046197875.1). Taxonomy (NCBI): domain Archaea; kingdom Methanobacteriati; phylum Methanobacteriota; class Methanobacteria; order Methanobacteriales; family Methanobacteriaceae; genus Methanobrevibacter; species Methanobrevibacter acididurans. The sequence continues at coordinate 574,386 of NZ_CP166991.1, forward strand.
TGGGTTGCTATAAAATTATTAGAAAATGATGAAGCTATTACGGGAAGAGTGCAAAATTCAAAAAATGCAGCAGAAATTCTTAGAGCATCTAAAAAAGTTAAAAAGCATTTGCAAGATGTTTTTAATGAAAACTCTGAAGAAGTTTTAGCTAATGCACGTTATGGTTTTATTGATGGGTTAGTAAAAGAAGCAGTTGATAAACCTGCTATAGAAAAACCTACAACATCTGATAAGATAGATAAAGTAGTTACAAATAAGATACTTGGTATTCCTATATTTCTAGGAATAATGTTTGCAGCATTTGAATTAACTTTCACACTTTCATCCCCATTACAAAATTTAATTCAATATGGATTTAACATTTTAGGTGCAGAAATATATGTTGTATTAGGTCATACATTTTTATCTAGTTTTTTAGTAGATGGAATAATTGGAGGGGTTGGTGGAGTACTTGTATTTTTACCATTACTATTTATATTATTTTTAGTTTTATCTTTATTGGAAGATTCAGGATATTTGTCACGTGCAGCTTTTGTAATGGATCGTGTTATGCATAAACTTGTAGGTTTGCATGGTAAATCATTTATCCCTATGGTTTTAGGTTTTGGATGTTGTGTTCCTGGAGTCATGGCAACACGTACATTGGATAATGATAAAGATCGTTTAACAACAATGCTTATTATTCCTTTTATGAGTTGTAGTGCTAGATTACCTGTTTATGCATTATTAACAGCTGCATTTTTTGCAGCTTATCAAGGTTTAATTATATTTGCATTGTATGTAATAGGAATTATTGTAGCCATTATTGTAGCGTTAATATTTAAGAAAACATTATTTAAAGGTTTATCTACTCCATTTGTAATGGAACTCCCCTCTTATAAGTTACCTTCACTTAAAGGAGTTCTTATACATACTTGGGAACGAATTGTCGTATTCCTTAAAAATGCAGGAACTGTTATTTTTGTATTATCTATTGTTATATGGATTTTCAGTAGTTTACCTGTAGGTGTGAGTTATGGTGCTAAAGCTAGTTTAACTGGACAAATAGGTACATTTATTGCTCCAATTTTTGGACCTTTAGGTTTTGGGCAATGGCAACCATCTATTGCTTTAATATTTGGAGTATTTTCTAAAGAAGTTATTGTTAGTACTTTCACTTCTTTATTTGGAGCATCAGGTACTATTGGTGTAATATCTGCATTACAATCTGTTTTCACTCCATTATCTGCATTTTCATTTTTAATATTTGTACTATTATACACTCCATGTTTAGCAACATTTGCAACAATGAAAAATGAAACTCATAGTTGGAAATGGCCATTATTTAGTATGTGTGTAACATTAGTAGTTGCATATATTATTTCATTTGTAATATATCAAGGCGGACTTTTATTGGGTTTCAGATAAAAAGAGCAGTTTAAATATATTTTTATAAAAAATAAGAGGGGGGGGTGATGATTATATCCTCTCCACTTTTGTTTTGATTTATTCTTCTTTTTTAATTGGTAATAAATCTAATTCTTTAAATACTTTTTTTGCAGTCATCATACCATTTATTGCTGCAGGAAATCCTGCATAAGCACTCATTTGCATTATAATTTCAACAATCTCTTTGGGACTATTACCTACTTTTAAAGCAGCATGGACATGATCATATAATTCTTTTTGTGCATGGCCTAATGCAGTTATCGCAGCTACAGTGCATAATTCTCTAGTTTTTAAATCAACTTCTTTACGGGTGTATATTTCTGAATATGGAAATTCTACTACAAATCTTCCAAGATCTGGGGCAATATCTTCTAAATCTTCAAATAAATTTTCTATATTTTCTTTATTAATTTCTCTTAAAACATTCATTCCTTTTTCATATCTATCTTCCATAATTATCCATCCTTTTTTAAATTATTCACATTTATTAACTATAATAATTATTGTAAAAAAAAGTTTCATTTTTTAAGAGTAGGTAAATTTTAATTAAGTAGTAATTATAAACTTATTTTAAAAGTATATAAAAATTTTAATGTAAATCTTATTTTTAAGGAGATATTATATGAAACCTTATGTTATATTAAGTGCTGCAATGACTCTTGATGGTAAAATTGCTACAAAAACAGGTAGTTCTGAAATTTCTGGAGAAAAAGATTTAGAAAGGGTGCATAAGTTACGTAGTGATATGGATGCTATAATGGTGGGGATTGGAACAGTTCTAGTTGATGATCCACGTTTAACTGTCCATAAAGTACCTGCTAAAAAGGAAGATAATCCTATACGAGTTATTGTTGATAGTAAAGCTAGAACTCCTTTAAATTCTCGTATATTAAATGCTGATGCTAAAACTATTATAGCTGTTGGAAATAATGCTGATCCTTTTAAAATTAATAATCTTTCGGATAAAGTAGATGTTTTAGTTACAAATGGAGAAAAAGGTGAAGTTAATTTAATGGAATTAATGGATTATCTTAAAAACATAGGGGTTAATAGTTTAATGCTTGAAGGAGGAGCTACCTTAAATTTCAGCATGTTTAATGAAGGTTTAATTGATGAAATTAGAGTTTGTGTTGCTCCAATGATTGCTGGAGGTAAATTTGCTAAAACTTTAGTTGATGGTGAAGGTTTTGATAAAATGAATGATGCTGTTAAATTAAGTTTTAAGGAATCTTATATCTTAGATGGGGATCTTGTTTTAATTTATTTGGTAAAAAACTTTTTTTAATTTTACTTTATTTTAAAAACTTTTTTTGCATTATTTGTTGTTACTTTATCAACATTTTCTATGTCTATATTTTGAAGTTCTGCAATTTTTTTAACAGCTAATTTTACATTGGATGGTTCATTTCTCTCTTCTTTTGTCATTGCTAAATAAGGACTATCTGTTTCAGTAAGCATGTGATCTATAGGTATTTGGCTAGCTAAATCTTGGTGTTGTTTACTATAACAAACCATAGTGGAGAAACTCATAAAATAGTTTTCATGTTCCATAATCCTTCTTGCTGTTTTTAAACTTCCACTGTAACAGTGAAAGATTACATATGGAATATCTTCATAATCTAATATTATGTTTAATGCTTTTTTATCAGCATCTCTTACATGCATCAGTAAAGGGATTTGTTCTTGGTTTGCGATTTCAATGAAACTTAAAAATATTTCTTTTTGTTTTTGTCTTAATGCTTTATCTTTTACAAAAAAATAATCCATTCCTACTTCGCCTATTGCAGATATGTTTTTTTTGTTTTCTATTATATGTTTTTGTACTGATTTTCTTTCTTCTATTGTTGCATTTTGTGAAGTTACAGGGTGGAAGCCTAAGCTTGGGTATATGAAACCTTTTTCTTCTTTGGCATATTTCAATGCACCTATATTTGCTTCATAGTTTGTTCCACTTAATACTACTGCATCTAATGTGTTTTTTGCTCTTTTTATTACTTGGTCTCTGTCTTTATCATATTCTGGGAAGTCTATATGGCAATGTGTATCTATCATATATTTTCATGCTCCAAATCTTCTATCTCTTTCTTGGTAATCTCGTAATGCTCTTAAAAAATCTGTTTTACGTAATTCTGGCCATAAACTATCACAGAAATATAATTCACTATAACTTGATTGCCATAATAAAAATCCACTTAATCGTTCTTCTCCACTTGTTCGTATTATAAGGTTAGGATCACTTAATCCTTCAGTATATAAGTTTTTACTTACTAAATCTTCGGTTATATTTTCTTTATTTATTTTTCCATTTTCAACTTCATCTACAATTTTTTTGATTGCATCTACTATTTCTTGTCTTCCATCATAACCTATTGCTAAGTTAAGTTGGCTGTCATGGTAATTTTTTGTTGCTTCTTCTGCTTCATTAATAGCTTCTCTAACATTTGATGGTAGTAATTCTAGTCTTCCAACTGCTTTTACTCTAACTTTATTTTTGTGGATTTTTTTATGAGTAACTAATTTTTTGAAATTTATCTCAAATAGGTTCATTAATCCATCCACTTCTTCTTTTGGTCGGTTAAAGTTTTCTGTTGAAAATGCATAAACTGTTACAACTTTTATTCCAAGATCTATGCTCCAATCTAAGACTTTTTCTAATGTGTTTACTCCTCTTTCGTGCCCTTTTGTAACATCCATATTGTCTTGAAGTTTAGAGTATCTACGGTTTCCATCCATGATTATAGCTATGTGGTAAGGCATATTTTCTGGTGTTAAATGTTTGGTTAAATACCATTCATAAATGTCGTAGATAAATTGAAATACCATATTTTTGTTTTCCTTTTAATTTATTTAATCTAATTATTTATTTGTTTTTATTATATATCTTGTTTTTTTATTTTATATCTTGTGATTTTTTTGATAGGTAGTATGCTAATTTAATACTTCTTATATAAGTTTCAGTGCTTTGATCTCTACTTGTGTCTATATATATTTCGGGTATTCCTAATGTTATTGCACCCATACTTGGCCATTTGTTCATTAATACAAGTGTTCTAAATATTATATTACCTATTATTCCATCTGGGCATATTATTATATTATTTTTTTCTTGTATTGCTTTTTCTATTAGTATGTAATAATTGGTGATTTGATATTGAGGATATTCTTTTTGGATTTCTTTTGTTAATTTTTCTGATTCTTTTAAACTTTGATCTATAATTTGGCTTCTGTTTTCATCGTCTTTTCGTCCTTTTGCAAGTATTGCTATTTTTGGTGTTTTTTCCAAGTTTTCTAGGAATTCTATATTTTGTTTTATTAGTTCTTTTTTGTTTTTTAATGTTGTTCCTTCATCTATTCCTACAGGAGTTAATAAAAATTTATTTTTTTCTCCATTTATTATTGTGGAGCGGTTTATTTTTGTATTAGTATGTGTTTTTTTTATATTTTGTATTATATTTTTTGCGGGTAGTGATCCTCTTATTACAGCATTTATATTTGGGTTTTTTATTGCTTTTAAGAGTTCTTGGTTGGTTTTCACTGTTTTTATATTTATGTTTGGGTTTTTTTCAAATTCTTTTGTTGCTTTTAAGGTGTTTTTGTTTAGTCCTTCACCTATTATTATGTTTATCATGTTATTCTTTTTGTTTATCTTTTATTTTATATTTATTTTTTTTAAGGTTTCTTTGTTGGGTTATATTTATATAGTATGTAATCTATATTTTACAATTGGAATATATATTTTACATAACTATTAATAGTTTGATAATTATAAAAGTTAATAATTATAATTTTTAATAAAAATTTAATGGAGGATGATTCAAAAATGGGAACTCAAAAGAAGATAGCAATCCTATTACTCATAATAATATTATTTGGATTAATATTCTTTGTCTTTAATGGAATTTTCTTAGGAGACAGTAGTGGATCCAATATTTTAGTATGTGCTGTTGATGAATCTGAAAACAGGCCTGGAATGGGTGCTGTTGATATGGCATATTTAATAAGTACAACTGGAGGAAATAATACTCCAATTTATCCATCTGGAATGGTTCATCCTACTGCATCTGAACCTGCCGAGGCGCAAGCAGAAGGGGCGGGAAGTCAATTATTATTACATGATTCATTATGGAATAATGATACAAAACAAGGAGCCCAATATGCAAAAGAAATAGTTGAATATAATACAAATCAATCAGTTGGTCCGGTAATTTTAATAAATACAAAAGCTTTAGATGCAATTATACAAGCGGCTTCACCATTAGAATATAATGGTCAAGTAGTAAATGCTTCAGGTATAGATCTTATACGTGAAGATCAAGTCCAAGGTGCAAGTAGGGGAGATGCTGTTTTATCTTTTGCTGATGCACTAATTAATGCAACACATAATCCGATGAAATTAATTAAAATGGCAGGAGCTGCATCCTCTCAATATTTCCAAGGTAACCTTAGAATATACTTTTAATTTTAAGGTTATTTCTTACTTTTTTTTAAATTTAGAATTAATCATTAAATATAATTTTAAAAAACTTAAATTTATATTAAATGAAGTTTAAAATTATAATTTGATTATTTAATCAAATTAACTTAAGTGATTTTTTTATGAAGAGAAGAAATAAACTATTAATAGCGATTTTAATTTCTATAATCGCTTTAATTTTAGTAGTTATTGCTGGACAAATGTTTTTTGACCATGGTGGGGATTTAACTCAAGGTGAAAAGAAAATATTAGTTTGTGCAGTGGATCAAACTGAGGAGCGTCCTGGAATGGGTGCTGTTGATATGGCTTATATTATTACATTGGAAAATGGTTCAGTTTCACATTATACTCCAATTTATCCTCATGGTATGAGACATCCTACTAAAAACGAGCCTACTGAAGCTCTTAATACGGGTGCTAGAGATAATGGTGGAAAAATGTTGCTCCATGATGCATTGTGGTATAATGACACAGATGAAGGTGTTCAAAATGTTAAAGAAATTGTTGAATATAATAAAAGTGTTAAATTAGATGCTGTTGTATTGGTTAATGTGGAAGCTGCTGATGCAATTGTTAAATCTGCGGGTCCGTTAGAGATTAATGGAACTCCTACAGTTGTTAATGTACTTGATTTTGTTCGGGAAGATCAACATCAAAATAACAATACTAGGGGTCAAGCTATTATAACGGTTGTTGAAGGTTTATCTAATGCTGTTCAAGATCCTGCTACTCGTAATACTATGATGCAAATGGCTATTACTCAGTATAATAAAGGAAATATTGTGGTATGGCCTAAAGGTTCATTTATACAATTGCTTTATACGAAAGGTTTTAATTCAATTGTTAATAACTAATGAATTTATTAATTGTTAAGGGAAAACTCTATGGGGTTTTCCTTTTTTTTATAGATTAAGTAATACTTTTTATTATTTATTTAATATCAAGATAATAATTTTATATAATAATTTATAAAAAAAGTAATAACATAAACCCTTCATTTAGTACTAAGATAAAAAAAGGGAGGATACAAAAAATTGCAATACAGAGAATTAGGAAAAACAGGAGAAAAAGTATCACAAATAGGCTTTGGACTAATGAGATTACCAGTATTAAATGGTGACAACACAAAAATTGATACTAAAAAAGCCTCTGAAATGTTATCTTATGGAATTGATAATGGAATAAACATATTAGATACAGGATTTGATTATCATGGCAACTGCTTAGATGAAAATGGTGGAGCATCCGAACCATTCTTATCCGAATTTTTAGATATGGGTTATCGAGAAAAAGTATTAATAAGTAGTAAACTACCATTATACCCAATCAATAAAAAAGAAGACTTAGATTATTACTTCAACAAACAATTAGAAAGATTAAACACAGATTGTATTGATATTTACATGCTCCATGGAATTAAAACAAACCTATGGGGTAAACTAATGTTTACTGGGTATCTTAATGAATTTTTAGACAACCTCTTATCTGAAGGAAAAGTAAAACATATTGGATTTTCACATCACGGAGATTATCAACTGTTCCAGAAAGTAATGAATTATTATGATAAATGGGAAGTAGTACTCACACAAATGAACTACTTAGACACACAATATAAAAGTGGAAAAAAAACAATAGATTACGTTGGAGACAATGGAATAGGAAATATGATAATGGAACCTCTAAGAGGAGGAACATTAGTAAATAATATACCTCCAAAAGTTCAAGAATTAATGAATACTAGTGACAATATTAAATCACCAATAGAATGGGGATTAGGATATCTTTGGAACATGCCACATATCAATTGTGTATTAAGTGAAATGAGTACATTAGAACAAGTAAAAACTAATATTGAAATAGCAAACAAAGCTAAACCAGGATATTTCACAGAAGAAGATAATAAAATCCTTAAAAAAATAATCAATGAATTTCGTCACTCTAGTGAAATCTTATGTACTTACTGTAATTATTGTATGCCTTGTTCCCATGGAGTAAACATACCTAAATGTTTTCATGAATACAATGAATCAAAAGTATTTGATAAACCAGATAAAATTTCTAATCAATACTTTGATGTAATAACTGAAAAAAGTAGAGCAGATCAATGTAAAAATTGTGCACAATGTTTAGAAGAATGTCCACAAGATATTGATATAATGACTGAATTACATAAAGTAGAAGATTACTTCAAAAATACTAAGCATTAATTCATAAACAAATTTTTAATAGTGATTATTGAAGTTAGTATAGTGTGATTAATTTTTAATATAAAATAGGATTAACTATTTTTGTATTGATAATTTTAATAGTAGAAATTATAAAATATAAAATAACTACTAATTGAAGTGATAAATTTGCCACGAAATGTATTGATTAAGCATGCTCCAGATCGTTTATCTGGGTTAATTGATGGAATTTATGCTATTGCTATGACAATACTTGTTTTGAGTATTGCAGTACCTTCAGCTAATGTAATTACTACCAATTACCAAATGACTACTTATATAATTGAATCCTTAGGACCTTCAATATTAATGTATTTTATAAGTTTCTTTTTAATAGCTAACTTCTGGTCTAATAGTAATTTACTTTTAATCATTGAAGAAATTGATAATACAGTTTACTATATCAATTTAGTTGCTTTAGCATTTATTTGTTTAATTCCATTTGCTACAGAATTTTTAGCAAAATTTTGGACATTTTTTGAAGCAGATATTATTTTTGCATCATTAATTTTTATAGTATCCTTATTATACCTTTATATGTTTATACATTCATTTAAAAAAGATATTATCATGAAAAATTTTAGAGTTCAAATGAAGCCATATATGCGTACTCTAATGTTTATAATTTTGTATCCCGTTATTGCATCTGGATTAGCAATTATTTTAAGTTTTTATTCACCTGTATTAAGTATATCATCCTATCTCTTAGTATTAATCCTAAGATTAATTTGGAAAATCTTTAAACATATGGATATTAATCCTGCTGATGAAAATCATATTAAAGCTCTTGAAAAAGAAGTTGAAGAAGGCAATAATTAAAAATCTAAATATTTTTTCTATTTTTTAAAATTTTTTGTAATTTTTAAATATAATATTGTACTATAATATTAATTATGATAGGTGAGAATTTGATTACTGGTATAGTTGATATAGGTTCTAATACTATACGTTTAAATGTTTATAATATAAATGAAGAAAATTTTGAATTAATGCTTTCAAAAAAGGTATCTGCAGGTTTAATTAATTATAAAAAAAACAAAATCCTCAATGAACAGGGGATTAAAATATTAATAAGTACTATTCAAGATTTTAAAAAAATTTTAGACTTTTTAAATATTAAAAATTATCATTTTTTTGCTACCGCATCTTTACGTAATATTAAAAATAAAGATAATGTTTTAAAACAAGTGAAAGATAAAACTGGAATTAGTATTGAATTAATTTCAGGTAAAGAAGAAGCGCAATTAAGTTTTCAAGGAGTTGTTTCATCTATTAAAGAGAAAGATGGAGTTTTAATAGATTTAGGTGGAGGCAGTACTGAAATTGTTATCTTTGAAGATTCCAAATCTAAATTAACTTTTAGTTTACCAATCGGTTCTTTAAGTCTTTTTAATAAATATGTAAATCATATGTTACCTACATATGAAGAAGCTGAAGATATTAGAGAAGAGGTATTTCATCAATTAAAAGTTTTAAAAGTCCCTCATTTAAAAATTAAGAATATGGTTGGTGTAGGTGGTACTATACGTGCTATAAAAAAATTATTAATATCTGAAGGTTTGCAAGATGAATCAAATAATTTAATATTTTCAAGTTTACTTAAAGAAGTAGAAAAAGACTTGAAACATAATGATAAAAAAACTTATATGAAAATTTTAAAAGTTAAAGCTTCACGTATACATACTTTAGTTCCTGGTTTAATTGTAATTGATGCAATATGTGATTATTTTGGTGTAAGGGAAATACAAGCTTGTAAATTTGGTGTTCGTGAAGGATATTTAAATTCTAAAATAATTAATGATAGTGAGTAATTTTAATGTCTAAAAAGAAGAATAAGAATAAAGGTTTTATTTGTTCATATACACAAAATCGTGAACTTTCCTGGTTGAAATTTGATCAAAGGGTTTTAGAAGAAGCAGAAGATCCGGATGTTCCTTTATTAGAAAAATTAAATTTTGTAAGTATTTTCACCAGTAATCTTGATGAATTTTATATGGTTAGATGTGGAACTCTTTATGATTTAACTTTAGTCAATGATCCTGATTATTATGATAATAAAACCGGGTGGGGTGCTCAAGAGCAATTAGATAAAATTTATGAAGAAACTGTAAAATTATACCAAAAACAAGATATAATTTATCATGATATACTAACAGATCTTAGTAAACACGGTATTGTAAATTTAAATTATAAAGATTTAACAAAAAAAGAAAAAACTTTTGTTGATAATTATTTCACTGAATTCATATTACCTGTACTCTCCCCATTGATGTTAGGTGATAATCAACCTTTCCCTCATTTAAAAAATAAAGCTTTAAATATTGTTTTAGAATTAAAGGATGAATATGGTATTTATCATGCGGTAGTTCCTATCCCTAATTCACTTCCTAGAGTAATTTATCCTGATGAGGGTATGAAAAATTTTGCTCCTGATAGAATTAGAAATCTTAAAAAAGCTCGTTTTATTTTACTTGAAAAAGTTATTTTAAAACATGTTGATGAGATTTTCAGTAATTATGAAGTAGCAGAAAAGGCAATAATTTCTGTAACACGTAATGCAGATATTAATTTATCTACTAAAAAATTAGATGATGATGAGGATTACAGACATCATATGAAAAGTATTCTTAAAAAAAGAAATCGTTTAGCACCTATACGTTTAGAAATTTATAAAAATGTTAATCCTTATCTTAGGTTAATGTTATGTAATTATTTGAATTTAAATTTAAATCAATCTTTTGTTTCAAACACTCCTCTTGAAATGTCTTATACTAAAGAAATTTTCAATAATGTTAGTCATGATTATTTTAAGGATTTATTTTATACTCCTTATACACAACGGATTACTAATGAGTTAACTGATGATCCAATTATTCCACAAATTAAAAAGAAAAATGTATTAATATTTTATCCTTATGAATCTATGGATACATTTTTAAAATTGCTTAAGGAAGCAGCAAGAGATCCTAAAGTTGTTAGTATTAAAATGACTATATATCGTTTAAGTAACACTAGTAAAGTTATAAAATACTTATTGGAAGCTGCAGATAATGGTAAAAAGATTACAGTTTTAATGGAACTTAAAGCACGTTTTGATGAACAAAACAATATTAGATATACTGAACTTTTAGAACAAGAAGGTTGTAATATTTTATATGGATTTGATCAATTTAAAGTCCACAGCAAAATTTGTCTTATTACAAGACGTGAAGATGATGGTAACTTTTCTTGTACTGCTCAAATTGGTACAGGTAATTATAATGAAAAAACTAGTAAAATTTATTCTGATTTTTGTTACATAACTTCTAATAAAGGTATTTGTGGAGATGCAGTTGAATTCTTTAAGAATATGGAAGCAGGTAATCTTAAAGGGGATTATAAAAATTTACTTGTTGCACCTTATGGTTTTCGTAAAGCAATGTTAAAAAATATTCGTAAAACTATTAAAAAAGCAGAAAATGGTGAAAAAGCAATTATTATAATGAAAATGAATAGTTTGACTGATAAAAAAGTTATAGATCAATTAGAAATTGCTTCTCAAGCGGGAGTTAAAATTAAATTGATTATTAGAGGAATTTGTACTCTTGTTCCAGGTATTCCTGGACATACGGATAATATTTCAGTTATTAGTGTTGTGGGTAGATTTTTAGAACATACAAGAATATATTGTTTTGGTAGTGAACCTGAAAATGATTCAAAAAAATCTCCAGAATCTTTACTTAAAATGTATATAAGTAGTGCAGATATGATGACACGTAATACACAAAAACGTGTAGAGATTGCTACTCCAATTAAGGATAAAAAAGTGAAAAAACAAATTTACCATATTCTTAATGTCTTTTTACATGATAATGTTAAAGCTCGTAAGTTAAATCGTGAAGGATTCTATGATAAAATTGCTGAAGGATCTAAAAAAGTTAATGCCCAAGCAACTTTCATGAAAGAGTATGCAAAAAAGGATAATAAAACTATAGAAGATTATTAATTAAATTTTTTATGGGAAGATTTTTTTTAATCTTCCTATAATTTACTTTTGATATATTGTTTTTAAACTTTTTTCTATAGCATAAGATGTTTTTTCAAGGTCTTCATCACTGTGTGCTCCACTTAGGAAGCAGCATTCAAATTGGCTTGGTGCTATGAATACTCCATTTTTAAGTAATTCATGGAAATAATCGGTGAATAAGTCACTGTCACTTTTTTTTGCTTCAGTATAATTTGTTACAGGTTCTGGGTTAAAATATATTTGAAACATACTTCCTATTCCATTTACTTGTAAGTTTAGACCTAAATCTTCAATATTGTCTTTTAATCTGAGTCTTAATAAGTTTCCTTTTTTGTTTAAAGTATCATAGAATGATTTGTCTAATTGTTCGAGTGCTGTTATACCTGCTCGTATAGATAAAGGGTTTCCACTGAATGTTCCTGCTTGGTACACTGGACCATTAGGTGCAAATAATTCCATTATTTTTTGTTTCCCCGCTATTGCTCCAATTGGTAAACCTCCTCCTAATATTTTTGCAAAAGTACAAATATCCGGAGTTACTCCGAAGTATTCTTGTGCTCCTCCTGATGATAATCTGAAACCTGTAATTACTTCATCGAATATTAATATTATCCCATAATCTATTGTTAATTTTCTTATGAAATCTAAGTATCCTTTTTTAGGTTTTATACATCCCACATTTCCCATTACTACTTCCATAATAATACATGCTATGTTGTTTCCTTCTTCTTCAATAAGTTCTTTTAATGCTTCCTCATCATTAAATGGTACACTCAAAGTGTTTTGTGTTGTAGATTCAGGTATTCCTTTACTATCTGGGTGTGTTGCTGCACCAGAACCTGATTTTACTAATACATAATCATGGGCACCATGATATGTTCCTTCAAACTTAACTATTTTATCTCTTCCAGTATACCCTCTAGCTAATCTAATTGCACTCATAGTTGCTTCAGTTCCACTATTACAGAATCTAACCATATCTGCACAGGGGACACGATTTATTATTTCTTGGGATAATTTAATTTCATTTTCAGTAGGTACTCCATATAATGTTCCTTTTTGGGCTTGATCTGTTATGGCTTCTACTATTTTTGGATTTGCATGGCCAAGTATTAATGGCCCATATCCAAGACAGTGGTCAATATATGTTTTACCATCAATGTCTGTAATTTTACTACCACTTGCTTGTTTTGCAAAAAATGGGTATGGTTTATATGCTCTTACAGGTGAACTAACTCCTCCGGGCATATTTTCTTTTGATATTTTAAATAGTTCTTCTGAATACATTATTTTTGAACTTCCTTTATTTTTGTAATTATTTTTTACTATTTTGGATTAATGAATTTGCACATGCAACTGCTATTGGTGTTCCGCCTTTTGGGCCGTTAGTTATTATATTTGGTATATCTGATTTTTGTAATATTTTTTTACTGTCTGCTGCTCCAACAAATCCTACTGGAACTCCTATTATACTTTTAACATTTAATTCTCCAGTTTCTTTTAATTCAATAGCTTTTAAAAGTGCAGTTGGAGCATTACCTATTACAATTATTCCTTCAAAGCCAGTTTCTGCTGCATATTGAATTGCAGCTGCTGCACGTGTAATAGGTTCTTTTTGGGATAATTTTTTAGTTATTTCTTTAACTTTTTCATCTTTAATATAACAGTAAACATCACCATCATATTGAGTTATTCCTGATTTAACCATGTTAATATCAGTTAAAATATCTTCATTGTTTTTCAAAGCTTTAATACTAACATTAACAAAATTAGGACTTATACTTACTAATTTAGCATATTCGGGATCAGCAGTTGAATGAACAATACGCTCAACAATATCTGTTTCTATAGGATTTAAATTTTTAACATCATCCTTAATAAGTTCTCTAATAATTTCCCGACTTTTTGTTGCAATATCCATTCCTTGATTGGTTGAAGCTCCCATAAACATTTTTATCACATTTCTTATTTATACTACTCTTTATTAATTAAAATTTTTCATATTTATTGTTCTAAAAAAATTGTTTAATTTAAAATTAATTTAATCGTAAACTTCTATACCTATACCTGCATAACCACAAATTGCACAATATTCATCTTCAACATTTCCATATTCATCAACTATTTGTACTATAGAATTCATTCCACATTCAGGACAATATCCGTCATGTTCTTCTCGATAACTCATATTATATTTCCCCTTAATATTTTTAATATATTATTAAATATTGATTGTTATAATCTAAAAAACTTATTATTTTTATTTTAAACTTTCACTTGCACTTTTTCCTGCAAGATAACCAGTACTAAAACATAATTGTAAATTATATCCTCCAGTAGGACCTGCAGGTTCTAAAATTTCACCTGCAAAATATAATCCTTCATTTAATTTTGATTCTAAAGTTTTATTATTAATTTCATCAATTTTTACTCCACCTATAGTAACTTTAGCATCTTCTTTAAAGATTCCAGAAACAATAAATGGGAAATGTTTTAAATTATTAACTATACGATTTTTATCTTTACGTGTAAGATTACTCATAGTTTTGTTACTACTAACTTGTGCTTGATTTAAAAAATATCCTATAAAACTGTTAGTCATTAATTTTTGCATATAATTCTTAACTTTAGTTTTTCCATGATTTGGCATATCTTTTGTTATTTTTTCTTTTAATTGGTTTTCTGTTAATTTAGGTTTTAAGTCAACACTTATTTTTATTTCATCTAAATCTGTTGCATTGTTTAATATGTCATAATTACTTTTTTTCATTATTTCATTACTTAAATCAATTATTGCTGGTCCAGTTAATCCTTTGTGAGATATTAGTATATCACCAGTTTTACTTATCTTCTTTTTCTTATCTTTAAATGAAACTGTAACATTACTTAACTGTACTCCTGCTAATTTGTGTAAGTGATTATCATCTATATTTAAACTTACAAGTCCTGGTTTAATTGGACTTATACTATGTGTTAAGGTTTCTGCGAATATGTATCCATCACCATTGCTTCCGGTATTTGGGTAAGCTATTCCACCTGTTGTAATTATTAATTTATCACATTGATATTCTTCATTATTTGTTTGAATTTGGAATTTAGAGTCTTTAAGATTAATTGACTTTACAGTTGTATTAACTATTAAGTTCACTTTAAAATTTTCAAGATACTCTTTTAATACTCCTTTTATAATATGAGCATCATCTGTAGTGGGAAATATTCTGCCGTTGTCTTCTGTTTTAAATGTAACTTCTTTATTTTCAAAAATTTCAAGTAAATCTGTATTTGTTAATGTATAAAATGAAGGTTTTAAAAAGTTTTTTTCTTCATATAATTTTAATTGGTCTTTAATTGGTTTTTCGTTTGTTATGTTGCAACGTCCACCACCAGTTAATAATAATTTTTGACCTAAATCATTATTCTTTTCTATAATTGCAATTGTTTTGCCATTATTTAAGTTTTTTGCTGCACTTAATCCTGCCATCATTCCAGAGGGTCCACCTCCGATAATGCATATTGAATATGTTTTCATAATTTTTTATTTCCTAAATTGTTTCTTTATTATTTAGTTATCTTTTTTATTTTTTCTAGTATTTTATTCTTTATTTTTTCTTAAATGGATTTTTTTTATAATAAAGTTTATTAATTATTTTTTGAATATGTTTTACATATTATGAAATTAGATTCTGATTATATTTTAGATCATTATATTGAAATTTATAAAAAAATTTTTTGTGAACCTGTAGTTATGCCAAGGTTAATTAATCAATGTATTGGTAATGAAAGTAATTCTTTAGGATATAAACTTATTTTATTGATGGAAGATGTTAAAATTCCTCCTGAAGTTTTAGAATTTAAAAATAGGAAACGTGAAGAGATTCGTCATTTTGAAGAGGATACTTTAAGTAATTATAATAATACTGAAGCTCAACGTCTTATTAATGAGTATCATGAAAAAGAGCTTATGAAATTTTTAGAGGATTATCCTGAGTTTAGTGGTGTTATTTTAAATAATAATTTATCCAAGCGGTTTTTAAATTTTTTACACAAATAATAATTTTTTCATTTTTAAGTGTATATATGCTTTTATCTTTTTTTGTTTTAAGAATAATACTTTAATTATTTTTGTTTTCCTTTTGTTTATTTTATACTTTGTATTGTTTTTTATATCTTATTTCATTGGTTTTTTTGTTTTAATTGATTTGATATTATGAGGTGTTTGTAAAAATAATTATGTAAGTATATTAACGAACTAATTATTTTTGTATAAAAAAAGAGAAGAAAAAAATATATTTTTTCTTCTCAAAAATTTATTACTAAAAAACTTAAGGAGTAAGTCGACGTCTATCTCTAGGGAAAAGAACAGTTTCACGAATGTTTTCAACACCAGTTAAAACCATATTTAAACGATCAGAACCTACACCCCAACCAGCATGAGGAGGCATACCATATCTAAATGCTTTTAAATAATCTGCAAATGCATCAACATTTAAACCTTTAGCTTCAAGTTGATTTTTAAGTAAATCATATTGATGTATACGTGTTGCACCTGATGAAATTTCTAAATCTTTATACATTAAATCGAAAGCATGACTAATTTCAGGACGATCTTCTTGAGGCATTACATAAAATGGTTTAATAGCAGTAGGCCATTCAGTTAAGAAATAAAATCCTTCTTGACTTTCACCTAAAGCCTTTTCACCAGCTCTACTTAAATCTTCACCCCATTCCATTTCAACACCTTTACTGTTAACAATATCTACAGCATCATCATATTTAACTTCAGGGAAAGGTCCTTCTGGTATATCTAATGTTTGATTTAAGATTTCTAATTGATCTTTACAATTTTCATTAGTGCTTCTTAATACACGAGAAATCATTTTATCTAATATTTCCATTGCATCTTTATCATCCATGAAACTAGCTTCCATATCTATACTTACAGCTTCATTTAAATGTCTTAAAGTATCATGTTCTTCTGCTCTGAAAATTTGACCAATTTCAAATACTTTATCGAATCCAGCACTCATCATCATTTGTTTATACAATTGAGGGGATTGACCAAGGAAAGCTTCACGTTCAAAGTAAGTGATAGGGAATAATTCAGTTCCTCCTTCTGTAGCACTAGCTACAAGTTTAGGTGTGTGAATTTCCATAATACCTTCTTCATCAAAGTATTCACGAACAGTTTTGAACATGTTATCTTTGATTTTGAAGATGCTACTAACATGAGCTACACGTAAATCAAGGAATCTAGAATCTAATCTTGTATCAATTTCAGCTTTAACTTTTTCAGTTGGATCCATTGGTAATGGTTGTTGTGCAAGGTTTAATACTTTAATTTCTTCAGGAATTATTTCTACACCATTAGGTGCTTTGTTAGAATCTTGTACTTTACCTTTAACTGCAATAACAGATTCTTTGCTTAATCCACGTAAATCTTCTAATATTTCTTTTGTAACTTTCTTACTTGGTGCTGTAACTTGTATCATACCTTCACGATCACGGACAAGTACAAATATGATTCCACCAAGGTCTCTTATTTCATGAACCCATCCCATTATAACTATTTCTTCACCAGTTATTGTGGGATTAACTTTATTAGTATAATGGGTTCTTCTCCAATCATTTAATAAGTATTCCATTATAATTCTCCTTATTCTGTTAATATAATAAAATAAAATTTAGTATTTTTTTAGTATTGTTATTAATTTAAACATACTATATTAATTTATAATCTTTTTAGTTTATAAAAGTATAAGACAAATTTTTTAAGAATATGGTGAAAACTTGTTTATTTAAAATGGTTTACATTATTTTTTATTCAGAAGTTTTATATTTAATTCTAAATCAATTGAATTTAAAAAATTTTTAAAAAAAGAATTTTATTTTTTATTAATTCTTACTTTAACACTGTCGCCGTGAGCAGCAAAACCTTCATAATCAGCTATTGGTAGGATTGTTTTACTTAATTCTTTTAAACCTTCAAGTGTTAATGTTTGTATTGTAGGTTTTTTAAGAAATGCTTCTGTGGATAAACCAGAATACATTCTTGCACCTTGGCCAGTAGGTAATACATGATTAGTTCCAGATCCATAATCTCCAGCTGCAACCGGGGAATATTTTCCAATAAATATACTTCCTGCATTGTTAATTTTACTTAATGTTTGTGTATCATTTTTAGTTGTTATTATTAAATGTTCAGGTGCATATTCATTTGTAAAATCAATTGCATCTTCTAAATTTTCAGTTAATAATATTTTTCCATATTTATTCAATGATTCTTTAATTATTTCACTTCTTACAGCTTCTTCTGCATATTTTTCAATTAATGGTTTAGTTTTTTCAGCCAATTCTTTACTTGGAGTTACAAAGAAACAAGAAGCATTAGGGTCGTGTTCTGCTTGTGATAGAATATCATATGCAATGTATTCTGGTATTGCAGTTTCATCTGCAAGTACTAATAATTCTGATGGTCCTGCAGGGAATTCTATATCTACTTCTCCATAGACTAATTTTTTTGCTGCAGTTACAAAAACATTTCCAGGTCCAACAATCTTTTCAACAGGTTTTATTGATTCTGTTCCATACGCCATTGCAGCTATTGCTTGTGCACCTCCTACTTTATAGATTTCATCTGCTCCTGCTATATCTGCTGCTACTAAAATAGCATCTAATATTTTACCTTCTTTATTAGGAGGTGTGCAACAAATTATTCTTTTAACTCCTGCAATTTTTGCAGGTATTACAGTCATTAGTATACTTGATGGATAAGCTGCTCTTCCACCGGGAATGTAACATCCTACACTATTTATAGGTCTTATTATTTGCCCTGCATTTATTCCAGGTTTAACTTCCATACTATATTCTTTTGGAATTTGTGCAGTGTGAAATTTTTTTATATTTTCTGTTGCTGATTTTAATGAATTTATTAAATTTTCATCTAAATTTTCATATGCTTGTTTAATTTCATTTTCTGTAACTTTTAAATCTTCTACAAATACTCCATCAAATTTTTCAGTATATTCCTTCACAGATTTATCTTTATTAATTTTAACATTATTTATAATGTCTGTTACTGTTTTTAATACTTGATTTACATCAGATTGTGATCTTTTAGTTAAAATTTTCACATCTTTTTTATCATATTTTGTAATTTCCATAATATTTTCCAATCCCTATTTTTTTTTGATTGATTATTTGATTTTATTATAATAATTATATATTATTAATTATTTTTTATAGTATATTAATAAATATTTATCTTTAAATTAAGAATTTTTTTAAAAAATAACCTTCTAATATATATACTTTTACTATTAGTTTAATATGATAAGGTTTATATATGATATTGGAAACTTTTAAATATCATTTCTTATAAATCTAAAATAGATAAAAGATTTTGATTAGAATTTGAATATATTATTTATCAAAAAATTATTCTAAATAAATAAAAAATAATACTAAAATTAAAAGTTTTTAATCTTTTTAACTATAAAAAAGATGTTTCAAACTCAAAAATTTAAAGAAAAAATATTATAAAAGGGTTAAATGTATGTATAAAGATGAAATGATTCAATTACATCAATTTTTAGTATATGTATTAAAATATTTAGACACTGACGAAAGGGTTCATGAAAATTGTGCAGAATACCTTGCTCTTAAGATTAGTCCTCATCATATTCATAAAACTAAAGCAGAACATAAACATGCTATTTTTGTTTTATGTAACATAATAGGTGAAGTAATTTTAGAAAAAGATCCAGATACAATACCTCCAAATGTATCAAATGCACTTCAAGATCTTGTAAGAAGATCAAGAAAAGAGTTAATGGCTCAAGAATTAAGTAAATAATTTTTAATTATTATTTATTTATAAATCCTTTTTTTAAAATTTACTAAATTATTTATTATTAAATTACTATTTTTTCAGGTTAAAGAATATTATAAAAATCTTGTTTTTCAAATTTTTATATGAGTTATACAAAAATTTTAATAATTATATTGTTTATATAAATTATTATTTAAAAAAAAATTTTCTTTATGGATTTGATTGAAAATGTCTCTTAATAAAATGGTATGTTTAGTAGATGGAGAACATTACCTTCCAGTTACTAAATCTGCTATTGATACCCTAAACAATTTGGAACATATAGATGTAGTAGCCGTAATCTTTATTGGCGGAACAGAGAAACTTAAAACAGATAATGCTGATTTATACTCTGAAATGATGGGTTTACCGGTTCATTTTGGTGAAAATAAAAGTGAGATTCCATATAATTTGATAACTGAAATAATAAGAAAATATCATGCTGATTCTGTTATGGATTTAAGTGATGAACCTGTATTGGATTATACTAAACGTTTTAATATAGCTTCTAGAATTCTTGCTGAAGGAATACCTTATGAAGGTCCTGATTTTAAATTTGAACCTATAACACAATATGAAGTATGTGAAAAACCATGCCTTAAAATTTTAGGAACAGGTAAACGTATTGGTAAAACTGCAGTTTCAGGATATTTATCAAGGTTAATAGATAAATTAGGTTATGAACCATGTGTTGTTGCAATGGGTAGGGGAGGTCCTGAAGAACCAGAAGTTGTTCATGGGGATACATTTGAAATAACACCTGAATTTTTGATTGAACAATCAGAAAAGGGTGTTCATGCTGCAAGTGATCATTGGGAAGATGCTTTAATGAGTCGTATACTCACTATTGGTTGTCGCCGATGTGGTGGAGGTATGGCTGGAGAAGTATTCTTAACTAATATGAAAAAAGGTGCTCAAATAGCTAACAGTGTTGAGAATAAATTTGTTATTTTTGAGGGTAGTGGAGCAGCTATACCTCCTATAAAAACAAATAAGAACATTGTTCTTATTGGTGCTAATCAACCTTTAATGAATATTAAAAACTTTTTTGGTCCTTTCCGTATAAATTTAGCAGATTTAATTATTTTAACAATGTGTGAAGAACCTATGGCTTCACATGATAAAATTAAAGAAATAGAAAATTTCATTTCAGAAATTAATCCTAACTCTAAAATTATATCAACAGTATTTCGCCCTAAACCTTTAGGTGATATAAAAGGTAAAAAAGTACTATTTGCAACTACAGCTCCAAGTAGTGTTAAAGATGTTTTGGTTTCATATTTAGAAAAAGAATATTCTTGTGAAGTTGTTGCTACAACACCATATCTTTCAAATAGGCCCTTATTACAAAAGGATATTCAGAAAAATATAAATAATGTGGATGTTATGTTAACTGAGTTAAAAGCTGCCGCTGTTGATGTAGCAACTAAAGATTCATTAGATGCAGGTTTAGAAGTTATCTATTGTGATAATATTCCATTACCAATAAGTTCTAATTATCCAAATTTATCTGAAAGTATCATTGAAATTGTTGATGGTGCAATAGATGATTTTCATCAAAATTAATTTTAAATTTTAAGGAGATTCTAATTTTTGTTTGAAATAAAATGTAAACATATGGAGACTGGGGAAGTTAAAATTGTTACTTTTGATAAAATATCTGAGGTTATATCTGATTATGAACCTATATGTGAAATTCCTGAACCTAAGTTTTTGGAAATAAATAATTCTTTAGATTATAATTTTCTTCCATTAAAACTATTTGATAAATTAAATTTTCATATACATATTTTAGTACCTATTGATAATGATGAAGACTTTTTTTTCCAATATGTGGATAATGATGATTTTTCTAATGTTGTTAAAAACAAGGGCAGTTATTTAGGTTGTAAATTTTCAGATGTTTATCGTAATCTTAAAGATTTAGGTATTTTGGGAATTTTACAAAATGTTTATGAGGATGGTAAAACTAGGGAGACTCAGATTAAAGTTTATAAGGATAATCATTTGATTTTTTATTTAGAATCTGTATTTGTTATGTATGCTGATAAGATTTATAATTTTTCTCAACCTAAAACTGATGATTATTTAAATAGTATTCAGCTTGAAAAGACTGTTTCTGATAATGAGAGGCTTTTAAAAGAATTACAAGATAGAGTTCGTAATAATCTTCAATTAATTCGTAGTTTTATTGATCTTGAAATTATGAATAATCCAGGTTCTCCAGAAATGACTCTTAAAAAGACTAGTGCTCGTATTTCTGCTTTGAGTATTGTTCATCAAGAAATTTACAATAGTGACAATCCTCTTTATTTATCTAATGCTAATTTTATTGAGATTATATTAACTAATTTATTAAATGATTTTCAGTCTAGTAATATTTCATTGGATTTAGATTTTGCTAAGGTTATTTATGTTGGCATGGATCAAGCTATTTTGTTAAGTTTAATTGTTAATGAATTATGTACTAATACTATTAATCATGCTTATCCAAATGGTGAAACTGGTATTTTGCATGTTAAACTTTATAATGATGATTCTGATTCTATTGTTTTGGAATTTTTTGATGAAGGTGTTGGTTTACCTAGTGATGTTGATGTTGGTTCTTTTGATAATTTAGGTTTTACTATTGTTAAGAGTTTAGTTGGTCAATTGAATGGTAATGTTAATGTTATGGATTTAGATAAAGGTTTTGGGCTTTTTATTAAATTTTAATTTTTTTCTTTTTTTACAAACATTTATATGTTAGTAAGTACTTACTTACATTATGGAAGTTGATGATACATCACTAAAAATAATAGATGCTACAATTCAAGTCTTAAATGAAGAAGGATTAAGTGGCACAACAACAATGAAAATAGCTAAAAAAGCAAAAGTCAGTGAAGTAACTATCTTTAGAAAATTTAAAAACAAAAATAATTTAATTGCTAAATCTAAAGAAGCTTACCTTCAAAGATTCTTAGAAAAAACAGATAATCTATTTAGTATAGACCCAAACTTGGATTTAAGGGATTATATTAAACAGTTATGGATTGAATCCAAGAAAATGTTTGAAGACGAAATGAATCTTATAAAAATAAGTTTTGAAGAAATCAATGTTGAAGTATTACACCGAAAAGCATTAGCACAATTTTCTGAAAAAATAATTAATAATTTAACTAAAATATTCCAAAATCAAATAAACAAAGGAAAAATAAGAAAAATTAATCCTAAAATGGCTGCTGTAAATATTTATAGTGTAATGTTTGAATCATTAGTTTTATTGAAAGTTTATGGTGTTCATTTAGACCAATCTGAAGATAGTTATGTGGAAGACTTCCTAAATATATTCCTAAATGGGATTTCAATAAATTAAATTAACCTTAAATAAATTTCACAAATAAAAATAGTTTTTTAGGGGGAGTTAGTAGTAAAATGTTAAATAATATATGGAAAATCATAAAAAATGATGCAAAAAATTCATTAAAAAATCCTGTAATTATTATTGTTATAATTGCAATTATAATTTTACCTTCTCTTTATGCAGTATTAAACGTTCAAGCATGTTGGGATCCTTATGGTAAAACTGGTAATATGGATTTCGCTGTAGTAAACTTAGATGATGGTTCAACATATAATGGTATATCTCAAAATTTTGGGAATGATTTAGTAAATGAGTTAAAAGATAATAATCAATTTAATTGGCAATTTACTAATGAAACTGATGCAAGAGATGGTGTGACCAGTGGAAAGTATTATGCTGCGATAATTGTTCCAGATAATTTTACGGAGAGCGTTCTAAGTATCACTAGTCAAAATCCACAACCCTCTAGTTTAGAATATCTTGTTAATGAGAAAATTAGTCCTGTTGGTAGTCGTATGACTGATTCAGGTGCTAAGGAAATTCAAACAAATCTTAATAATATGATTAGTCAAACAGTAGGTAATCAAGCTTTAACACAAGTTGCTACAGTTGGTGCTAGTTTACCTGTCCAAACATCATTAAGTAAACTTTCAGCAGTTAATGAGTCTGGAGCAAATAATTATTTCTATAGTCCTGTGAGTATTGATAGAAAAGCAGTTTATCCAGTTGATAATTATGGTTCTAGTGTTGCCCCATTTTATATTTCTTTAGCTTTATGGCTTGGAGCAATTATGTCAGGTGTTATTCTTAAAACTAGATATAATGATCCAATATATAAACCAGTAGAAATGTACTTTGGACGGATGGTTTTATATATTGTAATAGGATTGTTACAAGCAATTGTAACTGCTTCCGGATGTCTATTAGTTGGAATGGAAGTTGCAAATCCGTTATTATTTGTTTTAACGGTTCTGTTTGGATCAATTGTTTGTACGACTATAGTTTATTCATTAATCAGTTTATTTGATAATGGAGGTAAAGCATTAGCTATTATTATATTAGTGCTCCAAATATCAGGTACTGGTGGTATGTACCCAATTCAAATTATGGCTTCATTCTTTGGAATGGCACATAATTATTTACCTATGACTTATTGTATTGATGCAATAAGAGAGGTCATGCTTGGTATGTATTGGCCTAACTTTACAGCTGCAATGCTTAAATTAATTGTTTATCCACTTATAACATTTATTGTTAGTGTTTTAATTAAATTTAAGTTTGATGGTACAGTAAAAGGATTTGTAGATAAACTTCATGATAGTGGATTAGCTTAAATCCACTATTTTTAATTTTTTTAATTTTTTTATCCGCCTGCAAGGATTATTTTTTTCCCTTGGCTGCTTATTTCTTCTTTTTTAAAGCCTAAGTCATGTTTTACTTTTTCTATTACTTCACTCATAGCTTTTAATGTTTCACCTCTATGAGGTCCAAGTACTGCAACTAAAAATAATGGATCGCCGGTGTAAAATTCTCCTATATAATGCACGAGGTTTATTTGGAATACTCCATATTTAATTTTTGCAGCTTCTGCTATTTGTTCCATTTCTTTTTCTGCTTTTTGTTTATCTTGAATTGTTTGTATGAGTTTTTCAACAGTTTTATTTTCTTCATTACCCCTTACAAATCCTTCAAATGTGAATATTGCTCCACTATCATCTACTTTTGGGTTTTTCTTTAAATCATCTACTAAATCTTTTGTTTCAATGTAATCGTCATCTTTTGGGATTATTTTTATTATCATAATTTTCACCATATTATATATTAATATAATTTTTATTAACTATTGTTATATATTTTTGTTTTTTATAACTACATTTAAACTTATTTGAAAAAAATTTATAAACTTAGAAAAAATATGTTAAATTTATTCTCTTTTTTTAAGATCACTAACTTCTTTTTTAGAAAGATCTTTTAATCGTTGGATACCATCAACTTCAGACACAATATCTACAGTGGCTTGAGGCACTAAACTTTCCCAATTTTCATCATGTAACATTCGATATCTAACTTCAGTTCCAGATAATTCTTCACGGTTAAACAAAGGTGGACGAGTAACATCATAACCTTCCTCTCTGAATAACCTATCAACTAAAGGATTACCTGTAAAAACTTTACTAAAAGGAGGAGTCATCATTTTAACATGAGCCGGCCAAACAGCATTTAATTGAATATCTTCCATAGGTATAATATAATAATGTCTATGTTTAATACTATTTTCAGATAATGCTTGAGTAAGCATCATAACACGTTCACCAGCAGTAAATGGATCTTTAAGAGTATGGGATAATTGAGCACTACCAATACCAATAATAATTTCATCTACATCTTTTAAAGTTTCTTTAATTACTTGTATATGGCCATTATGAACGGGTTGCATACGACCAATAAGTAACCCTCTTTTCTTTTCTATCATTACTATTTATTCTTATAAAAACATCTTATTAAATTTAACTAAAAAAAATAATTTTTTAAATCATTTTAAAAAATATTCAAACACATACTTATAATAGAAAGCTTTTTATTAAAGATTATTTATAATCCTAAATATGAAATTTGATTTAGAACTTAATGATAAGACTAAAAAAATATTGGACAATGCTATAGATGAACCAATTAGTGTTGATGAAGCTAACTATTTAATTAATGTTCAGGGTCAAGATTTATTTGGATTATTAGCCGCAGCAGATAAAGTTCGTGAAAATGTTGTAGGAAATAAAGTTACTTTTATAAATAATTGTAATTTAAATTTTACAAATGTTTGTAAAGTACTGTGTGGTTTCTGTGCCTTTGGAAAAAGTAGAAACGATCCAGAAGCATATATTTTAACAGATGAAGAAATAATTCAAAAAGCAGATAGTGCTGTTAAAACTGGAGCTCATGAATTCACATTAATGGGGGGAGTTCTTCCAGAAGCAGATATAGATTATTATGAACATCTACTAAAACTATTAAAAGATCATTATCCTAATACTATGATTCATGGATTTTCACCTACAATGATTTATGATGCTGCACAAGTATCTGAAATGGATATTAAAGAAGCATTTCAAGTTCTTAAAAAAGCGGGTTTAGATTCATTACCTGGAACTGCTGCAGAAATTTTAACTGATCGTGCACGTAAAATAATTTGTCCGAAAAAGGTAACTACTCAACAATGGATAGATATTGTTGAAACTGCTCAAAAAGTTGGAATACCCGGTTCTGCAACTATGATGTATGGACATATTGAAACAATTGAAGAACGTGTTAAAACCATGGATATCTTAAGACAAATACAATCTAAAACTCATGGATTTACTGAA
Source organism: Methanobrevibacter acididurans (assembly GCF_046197875.1). Classification (NCBI taxonomy): domain Archaea; kingdom Methanobacteriati; phylum Methanobacteriota; class Methanobacteria; order Methanobacteriales; family Methanobacteriaceae; genus Methanobrevibacter; species Methanobrevibacter acididurans. Next base: position 601,091 of record NZ_CP166991.1, read on the forward strand.
TTTATTCCAATGACTTTTATGTATGAACATTCTCCAATCTTCCTTGAAGGACAAGAAAATTTAGGAGCTACTGGAACTGAAGATTTGAAATTATATGCAGTTTCCCGTTTAATGTATCATGATTTAATACCTAATATTCAAGTAAGTTGGGTTAAAATGGGTTTTCGTTTTGCACAAGTATCTTTAATGGCAGGAGCCAATGATTTAGGTGGAACATTAGGTGGAGATGAATTATCTGCTGCTAGTGGAGCACCTGACGGTTTTGAAACAAATATTCAAAATCTTGAAAGGTTAGCTAAAAATATTGGTAGAGATCCTGTTGAGAGAAACACAAAATATACTGAGTTTTATCCAATAAATTCAGAATAAAACATTTTTTTTTAAACTTTTTTTATGTTGCAAAAACAATTTTTATCAAAATTAAGTTCTATATTACAAGCACAACCTAAAGTTTGTGCTCATCCTTTAGCTCCTGTTAGATATAAAATTATTGAGGATTATGCATTAATCATTAATAATATAAAAATTAATGAGTTTGATACATTTTTCATTGATAATTATTATGATATTCATTTTTTAAGGAAAGATATGGAAGTTGATGTTCTAAATTTATATGATGTTGTTGAAGTATCATATCAAAAAATTGATTAAATTTATAACTTATAGTTTATATTATAAGATACATAATATAATAACTAAATGTAATAAAAATATTTTTTTATAATAATCTAATACTTTTGGAGAGTAAAATCGTGATGCTTAAAGTAGATAATCTTAGTAAAACATTTGAATTAGATAATGGGGAAAAAGTAAAAGCTTTAGATGGTATATCATTTGAAGTAGAAGAAGGTGAAATACTTGGAATAATCGGTCGAAGTGGGTCTGGAAAAACTACATTACTTAGAACATTAAGAGGAGTGGAACCAGTTGAAGAAGGTGAAATACAACTAGAACGTTTACATATAACACCGGACACTACACCACATTATTATCATGAATTAAAAAAAATTACTGCTATACATTTGCAAAGAAATTTTGGTATATGGCCTGAAACACCTTATAATAATGTTTTACGTAAATTATATGCAAATACATATGGTGATGAGTCCATGTGTGATTTTAAATTAGCTGAACAACTTTACGGTGATGAAGCATTAAAACTTTTAAAACTTGTAGGTTTGTATGATAAAAAAGATCATTTAGGTACTGTACTTAGTGGTGGGGAAAAACAAAGACTTATTATGGCTAGGGAACTAGCTAAAAAACCTAAATTGTTATTATTAGATGAACCTGCTACAATGGCATGTCCTAAAACTAAACAAGAAACATTAGATGCTATTAAGAATATTAATAAAGAATTAGGTATTACTATTGTCTTAGTATCTCATTTACCTGAAATTCATGAATATTTATCTGATCGTTTAATTCATATTGAAAATGGTAAAATAGTTGATGAAGGGGAAGTGGAACCAGTAATTCAAAATTTCCTTAAAGACATGGAACCTGTAAATGATATAAATATTGAAAGTACTGATGAATGTATAATAAATGTAAAAGATTTATTTAAGCGTTTCTTCCTATTAACTGGGGGGGATGTGTTAAATATGGAAGATATTAATCTTGAAGTATATAAACAGGATATTCTTTCACTTATAGGTCCAAGTGGTGCAGGTAAAACTATTTTACTTAGAATGTTAGGTGGATTAGAGGTACCTGATAAAGGCGAAATATTATATAAATTAGTTAAAGAGGATGATTCTGTTGAATGGGTTAATATTGGAAATGCAAGTATTAGTCGTTTAGATATTCGTCGTAAATCAACATTTATGCATCAAGAGTTTGCATTAACTCATTATTCTACTGTTCGTGAACAATTAGCAACAAAATTAGGTTATAAAAATCGTAAATTAATGGATAAAGCTAAATCACGTGCTAAGGAAATTAATTTAAGTGATGAATTGTTAGATGCAATTTACTTACTTACAGATTTACCTGCAAATGAAGCATCTGATCGTTTAATGAAAGTTGGTTTGCCTCATGGCATATTAGATGAATTATTCCCTAAATTCCCATCTAGTGATGTGGAATCAGAAGTTAAAGAGATTTTTGAAGATTTAAATTTATCTATGGATATTCTTGATAGAAAATCTTATGAATTATCTGGAGGTCAAAAGGTTCGGGTAATGTTAGCTTTACAATTAATTAGTAAACCTGAAATATTATTACTTGATGAACCATTTGGGGATTTAGATCCAATTACTTTACGTACAGTTACTAATAGTTTAAAAACTTTAGCAAAACGTTTAAAATTCTCAGTAGTTATGGTTTCACATAATACTGATTTTGTTAAAGAGTTTGCAAACAGAGCAGTCTTTATGGATGATGGGAAATTATTAGATGATGGAAAACCTGATATATTAGTGGATGATTTTATTAAGTATTGTCATGCTGATTATTTAATGTAAAAATTACTGAGGATTTTTTTATGTTTGATGTTATAACAGTTCCTATAGATGAATCAGAATATGCGGATAAAGCTATTGATATAGCAATTGATTTAGCTAGTAAGTATAATTCTAAAATTGCAGCAGTTCATGTGTTAGATGAAGGGTCATTATTTAGTTATGATGCTCTTGAAGATGAAGGTGATAATCTTTTATCTAAAATCACTAATAAGGCTAAAGAGTATGATATTGAAGTTGTGGAGCATTTAATTACAGGGGATGCTTTACGTGATATTGAGGTAATTATTCGTAAAACTTGTGCTGATTTAGTAGTTTTACCTGCTTATGGTAATCATTCTTTTATTCGTGGTGTTGATAAAACTAATTTTATTGGTAGTGTAGCTGAACGTTTAATTAAAACAAGTAAAGTTCCAGTTTTATTAGTTAAATAAATCTTTTTATTTTTTCCTTTTTCTATTTATTCTATTTTTCTTGTCGTTAATAATTGAATATTCTTTTATTTTTTTTATAATTAACTTAATTTTTATTTAAAAAAATTTATTAATAACTATTTACTTATATTTACATGTTTTTAATTATGTTCCTTTATTTAATTTTTTATAAATAATATTTTAGGCATATAATTAAAATATTTAGTTGAATTTATTGTTAAATTTAATAAAAAAAGTGATATAAGATGAAAGAATTATACCAAAAAATGATTGATGAAGCATTGGCTGCTCAAAAGGCTGATGTTTCTGTAATCAAAGAAAAACGTGGTGGAAATTTTAAAATTCAAGATGCAAAGCCCTATATGGATGCAGCATCTAATATGAAACCAATTGGAGAGCAAGCACAATCTGTTTTTGATTTACATACAAATAGTGTTAAAACTCATTTTAAGATGTTGAATCAATTAACTGATACTGTTCGCCCTGAAGATGATCCAATGGTTGAACACTATCAAACACCTCCTGTTTTAGAAATTGTTAAAGAAGAAGATCCTGACTTTAGTGAAAGTGTGGATAAATTTGTTCAGTCTATTGCTGATCATGAAGCAATAGTTGGAAAAGAATCTATAAGAAGATATGGTGGATTTTATGGGCCAACTTGTGTAGTTGATTTTGCATTGATTCCGGGAAGTACTAGTAATATTGTAAATCAAATTCTACAAAAAACTGATATTCCAGTAGCACATAAACAAGCCATTCTTGCAAGTAAATCTTGGGGTATGAATACTTCTTATGGTGTAGGGGATAAATTTGCACAAGAAATTGAAGCGGGGGCAACACCTGCTGAGGCAACTGAAGCTGAAGTTAAACAATTCCAAAAGTTATATTCTTCACCTATTGAAGCTCAATGTGAATTGATGGCTGCTGCAGGTGAATCTAGTTTTGATGTACGTAAATATATGAATGGATATAAGGATGATATGCGTAAGTATGTTAAAGCTGCAATGGATGATGATGTTCATTATGGTAATATTGTAACTGTTCCTGCATATTGTGTAGGGGATATTGCTCATCATATTAGTCAATCTACATATAATATGTGTAAAGATGATGTGGTAATGGCAATTATTGAAGCAGCTACAAAAGTTATGGATGATTCTTTAAACAGTAATATTGATAATTTCAAATCTGAATTTGAAGTTTTATCATTAGCTACAGGTTCTGCAGCATGTGCTGTAGAATATATGCTTGAATTAGATGGTTTTAATGCTGTAATGATTGTTGACTTATTAACTAAACGTTATCATAATTTTGTACAACAATTCCCTACTCGGGGGGCAGCTTCTGAATTACATAATTGTGACTTTATGGATATGATTTATCGGGGTTATGGTTATCTTGATAAAGCTCGTAAAGCAAGAAGTGCAGAACCTGAAGAACTTAAACCTATTGTTGGGGGAAAAATAGTTGATTTATCTAGTATTAAAGATAATGAAGTTATTATGAATCCTCAAAGATACACTTATCCTTCCTGTGCAATTAGTGTAAGATTCAGTAGTCTTATGAGACTTGCAGACTATCCATGTTTACTTACAAGTGAACCTGTAACTGCTACAATGATGACTAATGTAATTGCTTTACATAAAGAAGATCCTGCAAGTCCTGTTCGTGGATGTAAGAATTGTGCAAGTGCTTCTTTAATTGACTTTAGACATGATTATTGTCAATGGAGAGAAAGTATTTAAATTTAATATAAATTTTTAATTTTTTTTTAAGTGAGGTATTTTTTTATGGAGTGTGGAATTGAAAAAAAGATGATTGCTGAAGCTTTAGGGACTTTTTTCTTAGTTTTCTTCGGTACAGGTGCTGCAGTAATGACACTTATTATTGCTCATAGTGTTAGTCCTGCTGCAACTATTGGTACTCTTGGAGGATTTGCCGATTGGTTAGCTATTGGTTTAGCATTTGGTTTAGCTGGAATGGTTAGTATTTATATATTTGGTAAGATTTCTGGGGCTCATATGAATCCTGCAGTAACACTTGGTTTATGGATAAGTAAAAATATTTCAGGTAAAGATTCAGTATTGTATATTATAGCTCAATGTATAGGTGCTGTACTTGCAAGTATATGTTTATATATTATCTTAGGACCTCAAGCAATAACTATTGGTTCTTTAGGTGCAACTGTACCTGCTGCTGGTATAAATTACTTCCAAGCTATGTTTGTTGAATTTATAGGTACTTTCTTCTTAGTTCTCACTGTTATGGGTGTGGCTGTTGATAAAAAAGCAGAACCTGCAGTTGGAGGTTTTGCTATAGGTATGGCTATTGCAACTGCTATTTTCCTTCTTGGTGGAATTACTGGAGGATGTATTAATCCTGCACGAGGTTTCGGACCATATCTCATTGACTTTTTACTTGGTGGTGTAAATCTTTGGAATTACTTCCCAATTTACATAATTGGACCTATAGTTGGAGGTCTTCTTGCTGGATTTATATATCAAAAAATCGCTGAAGGTACTGATGTTTGTGATTTACCAAATCTTTATGATTAAAACTAAATAATTTATTTTTTTATTTTTTTATTTTTTTGCTTATTTTTTTTGTTTTACTCAATATTAAATGTTTTATAAGGATAAAACAATAAACTTTTATATGTGGAAAAATAATATTTCAATTGTTATTAATTATATTATATAAAAATTAATTTTAAAGGAGAATAAGAAATATGGCACAATATAAATGTAAAGTCTGTGGATATGTATATGATGAAGAAAAAGGAGAAGCTCGTAAAGACATAGCACCTGGAACATTATGGGCAGATGTACCAGAAGGTTTTAAATGTCCTTCATGTGGAGCTCCAAAGAGAATGTTTAAGGAAATTTAAATAAAATTTAATATAGAAGATGTTTAACTATGGTAAAATATATTTGTGATGCATGTGGATATGAATATGTTCCAGAAAATGGTGATCCAGATAATGGTATAGCACCAGGAACAGCTTTTGAGGATTTACCTGATGATTGGGTATGTCCAATTTGTGGACTTGAAAAATCAATTTTTGTAGAAGAATAAAAAAACATTTCATTGTGAAATGATTTTTAATACCAAAAAATGTTTATTGAGATGAAATTACGAAATGACAAGATATTTTTGTAAACTATGCGATTATGAATACTTGCCGGAACAAGGAGATCCCCATTTTAATATAAAACCTGGGACTTCTTTTGAGGATTTACCTGATGAATGGGAATGTCCTTTATGTGGAATAAAAAAATCATTCTTTGAAAAAGAAGATTAATATAAAATTTAAAATAATTTAAAAGGATTTAAGATTATGGCAAAATATATTTGCAGCACATGTGGATATGTCTATAATGAAGAAGACGGTGACCCTGATAATGGTATAGCACCAGGAACTTCTTTTGAGGATTTACCTGATGATTGGACATGTCCAATGTGTGGTGTTGGTAAAAAGATGTTCATAAAAAGATAAAAAAAATAATTTTTGGAGGAAATGATTAAAATGATAGATGAAAAAGTATTAGAAGCTTTAAATAAACAAGTAAATGCAGAATTATACTCCTCATATTTATACATGGCTATGTCTGCATTTCTTGAAGATAAAGGATTACCTGGATTTGCAAACCTTGAAATGGTAAATGCTAAAGAAGAATTAGATCATGCAATGAAATTCTATGATTTCATCATAAGAAGAGGTGGAAAAGTAGAAATTGAAGCAATTGAAAAACCAACTACAGATTGGGAAAACCCTGTTGCAGTGCTTGAAAATGTAGTATCTCATGAAGAAAAAGTAACAGGACTTATTAATGATTTAGTTTCATTAGCTATAGAACAAAAAGATTTTGCAACAAACCAATTCCTTCAATGGTTTGTAGATGAACAAGTTGAAGAAGAAGAAACTGCTAATGATGATTTAAATAGTCTTAATTTAGCAATGGATTCTGGCAATGGATTATACTTACTAGATCAACAATTTGCTGCACGTGTTTACACACCACCTGCAACCAATGAATAAATTTAATTATTATATTAAATTTATTCCACAACTTTTTTTAAAATTTTTTTAATTACTTACTTATCCTATGAAAATTAAATAGGAAACTTTTTTCTTTTTATTTTTGTTGTTTTTAGGTCCAAAGATTTGATAATATTGAAAATTTTCTGTTTAAAATTTTCACATATTTAATATCATTAAAAGTTAAGTTGTTTGTTTTAAGTAATCATTTTTGTCTCTGTTTATTTTTTGTTTAGTGTGGCACATAAAAATTTGATGTTTAAAAACTAATTTTTGGAAAGGTTGAAGATTTCTATGTTTTAAATCGGTCACAATAAGATTTTAATTGTGAGTGTAATTAGACTCAAAATTGATAAACACATTTTTAACTTAAAAGAGAATAATCATAATGAATACAATAATATTACTTTTTAAGTCAAAAATCCTCTTTTAATTCATTTTCAAAGTCTACTAAAATGTTTTCAATACTCTGATAAGAAATATCAACGTTATAGATTTCTTTTAACATGTACCTGATTTTGCGGATACTATCATTACAAATACTATCACCACTAATATTATAAGATTTAATGATAAAGTCAATCACAGGCTTAGTAATTTTTTTATTAACTTCAACTAAAGAGGATAAATCAGTATTAAATATGTTATTGCATTTGCTGCATTTATATCTTTGAATTTTACAAATTTGGGTTCCTAAGTCCATGAAAATCAATTCACGTTCTATTTTATCACCTTTAATATTATGTTTAGACCCACACACTGGACAAACAGCAATATTATTGTTAAATATTATTTCACCATTTTTTTCAAGACGAATTAAATTAGGACTCATGTCTTGACATCCAATCAACTTTTTTGACACATCAGATCTAAAATCCGAAAACTCTTCATAAAAATCGTAAAGTTTAAATTGTATTGGTTCTCTAATAGGATGTGGAGGTTTTATTTTTTTATTAGGCATATAAATGTGTTACTTTCACTTAATATATTAACTTTACTATTTTTAATTCATTATTAACAACATAATATACTTTAAAAAAAATTATGAATTATTATATTACAAAAAATAAAATTAACTAAGTTTTAGACAGAGTCCGAAAATTAAATAGGAAACTTTTTTTATACATATTTTAATATATTTATTTAATAATAAAATTTAGGTAAAGATGAGGTAAGGTATGTATTCTCAAACAAAAATTGCTGTACCAATTTTTAAAAAAGATAAAAAATCAATAATTGAAGAAGCTCAATATTGTATTCAAAAAGGAGCAGATTTAATAGAATTTAGAATAGATGGTATGGATAATCCTAAACCTCAAATTGTACGTGAGATTATTGAAGAAATTAATTTTCCCACAATAGCTACAAATCGAGTGAAAACTGAAGGTGGATTATTTAAAGGTACTGAAGAACAACGTGTAAATATTCTTCTTGAAACAGTTGATGTTGCAGAATTTGTAGATATTGAGTTACAAACAAATGATAATTTAATTAAACAAATAACAGAAACAAATGTTAAAACTATAATAAGTTATCATGATTTTAAAAAAACACCACCTTTAAATGAATTATTAAATATTGTTTTTAAGGAAAAAAATTTAGGCAATATTGCTAAAGTAGCTTTAATGCCAAATGATTTAGAGGATACTTTAACAGTTCTAGCTATTTTAAGTCATTGTGAAGATACCATAGCAATTAGTATGGGGGATATTGGTTCATATACTCGTGTTATAAGTACTAAATTTAATGCACCTATAACATTTGCAGTAAGTAGTGATGTTACAGCTCCTGGTCAAATTGATATTGAAACAATGAAACAATTATTAAATTTGGATATAATGGATATTGATGATTTAAATTCTTCTTATTAATCAAAAAAGTTGCTTGGAGATGATTTTTTTGAAAAAGATTTATTTTTTGATATTATTTTTATTACTTTTAAGTATTAGTTTTGCTAGTGTTTATGCTGATTCTAATATTAATATTAATGTAATAATTAATGGTCAGCAAGTATCTATAACTGATTCTTCATTAAACTTTTTAGATTCTAATAGAGCCAATATGGATAATGAAATTATAAATTTCACTGCAAATCAAGTAGTAGATATGTATGCTAGCACGGAATCTTACAAGCAAGGGGTATCTGATATTGCAAAAACTTATGGGTATGATGTTGTTACTGTGAATATTGATTCAGATTTAAATGATGGATCTCTTCCTTTGGTTTCAGCTGTCAAGGGTACTAGCATGACTCCAACTTTGCATAGTGGGGATATTATTATAATTAATCGTACTCAAGAAATTAAAACTGGAGATGTGGTTGTTTGTAATGATACTGAGTATGGTTTGATTGTTAAAAGAGTAGGTGAAGTTAATGGGGCTAATGTTTATTTACAAAGTGATAATAAATCTAAAGAGTTAATTAATGATGGGGGATTATTTTATGTTGAGGAAGGTTTACATAAATGGGTTACTCTTGATAGAATTTATGGTGTAGTTAAATATGATTTAACTGAAAATTCTACTAGTTGAATTTAATATTTTTATTTAAAATTAGAAAAAATATTATATGTGGAGAATTTTTAATTTTTCTCCATAAATTAAAGTTTTTGTTTTATTCTTTTCCTGTTTGGATGTCACTTAATCTTTTTACTCTTTTTAACATGTCTGGGTGGGTGCTGAATAGTTCCATGATTTTGCTACCAGTGCTGATTTTAACATTTTCGGTTTGTAATTTTTCTAGTTCATCTGCTCCAAGGATTCCGTCACGGTTGAAATCTACTTGTGAGAATTCTGAAATATCTCTTTGTGTATTACTTACATCATTTAAGAAAAATGCTTTACTTCCTTCTACATCTTTAATTTCTTGGGGGTTACATTGTGCTGCACCATATACTAGTTTGTATAATGCGCTTGCAAGGTATTGTGGTTGGTTTCCAAATTCTACACTTGCTTGGTCTGCATAATATTCACGTGTCCGGCTGATAAATAAAACGATTAATTGTCCTAAAGCATAACATACCATTGCTATTAAACCAAGTATTATACCTGCTCCATTGTCATTGTCTCCTTGGAACATTGTGCTTAATGCAACATAATAACATATCATAGGGATAGCACTTACAAGAGTGGTTATTACCATATCATTATGTTTTAAATGTCCCATTTCGTGTCCAAGCACTGCTTTTAATTCGTCACGGTTAACTACTCCAAGAATTCCTCTTGTTACACAAATATGTCCACTACGTCTAGTTCGGCCATATGCAAAAGCATTTGGTATATTTGTTTCACTAATACCTATTTTTGGCATTGGTACATCTGCAGCTAGTGCTAATTCTTCAACCATTTGGTAAATGTTTGGTGCTTCTTCACGAGTAACATGTTTAACACCCATACTCATTTCAACAAGTTTAGGTCCCATTAAGTATTGTATAAATATTAATAGTAACCCTATGAGGGCATAAGCACTCACTCCTAAGTTTATACCAAGTATTCCTAAAACTAAGAATAATATGATATATACCATTGCAAATAATGCTATCATGGCTAAAGTTAATCTGATTCTTAATTTCCATGTTCCTTTCAATTTATTTACTCCTTAAATTTTTTTATGATAATTAGTTAATTTTATAAGTATATAAATACTTTCAATATTTTCTTATAAATTAAATTTCAATTTTATAAACAATTAATAAAACTATTTAGAATACATTTGATAATGGGGAATATGTTATTATCTTTAACTTTAAAAAAGTATATTAATGTTAATAATTATAATTTAATTAAGAATTTAAATAATGATGCAAAATGTATACGCTAACACATATTGACTTGGATAATAATACTAAAAAGAATGTAACTCTTAGAGATTTGAAAGAATATCACCATTTTTCAGATAAAATTCATGATGTTAAAGAATTAGAACACTCTCCCATTGCTAATAATATTGATTTCAGTATTGGTGTTTTAGAACCCTTGGATGGTGCTGAAGACTTTGTTTATGTATATTTAAATCGGCCAGTTGTTAAATTTGGTGATAAAACTGATAATATTATAGGAAGATCCTATAAAGACTTATTTTCAAATGTTAAGGAATTTAATTCTTTTGATTGTTTAATGCGAGCTTGGAATGAAAATCGTAGGATTAACACAATAGTTTTAATTTATAAAGATAATAATTTATTGTTTGCTTTAAACATTTATTATGTTCGTGAAGATGACTATTTAATAATTTATAGTAAAGATATTACAGATTATGCTAAACTTAAACAAGAACATGAAAAACTATTTTATAATTCTAAAGATGGGTTTTTAATCATGAATTATAAAGGGGAGGTTTTGCATACTAATAATAAGTTTTTTGAAATTTTAGGTTATTCTATTGAAGATTTTATGCAAGTTAACCCTTTATCTTGGATTTTAAAAAATGTTGAAGTCATTTCTTTAACTGATGAAGAATATGGAAATATGTTAGAATTATTAGATGAAGTTATTAGTCATAGAATTAAAAATACTACTTTTGATGTTAAATACCCATTGAAAAATGGTAAATATGGTTATCTTCATGTTTTTGCAGTTCCTACTAAATATGAAAATCAGGATGTAGCTCAAATTAGTATTACAGATATTACTAAATCTAAGAAAAAAGAAATTGAAGCATTAAGATTACATAAAAATCTTAATACTATTCAAGGTATGGCAAAAATTGCTATTTCTTCATATAATTTTAAGAATATTCAATGGACTACTGAAATTTTTAATATTCTTGATATGGATCCTTCAAAACATGATTATGAAAATATTAATACTTATTTAGATTTGATTCTTGATGAGGATCGTAGTATTTTTGATGATGCAATTTCTAAGTTAAATCCTGATAATCCTCAAATTTCATTAACTGTTCGTGTTAAAACTTTTAATGGTAAAATTAAGTATATCGCTCAACTTAATAAAGCATTTTATGATGATGATGGTAATTGTAAAGTTGTTATTGGTTTTATTCAAGATGTTACTCAACAAAAAGTTTATGAAGATAAATTACGTAATGCTTTATCTGAGAAAAATGAATATGCTGATGATTTAGAACTTATTTTGGATGAGAAGGATGTTCTTATTAATGAGGTTCATGATCGTGTTAAGAATAATCTTCAAATTATTCAAAGTATATTCGATTTAGAAATGCATTTTAATCCAGATAATCCTTCAGCTACTGTTCGTAAGACTTATAATCGTGTTAAATCTATGGCTTTTGCGCATGAACAAGTTTATGATGATTTGGATTCTAATCGTGTTATTGATGCTTCTGTTTATATTAGACAAACAGTTTTAACATTGTTTTCTTATTATAATACTAAAATCCGTCCAGTTTTTGAATTAGATAATATAACTTTACCTTTAAATATTGTTATTCCGTTAGGTTTAATTTTAAATGAGTTATGTATTAATACTATTCAACACGCTTTTGATAAAGGTAATGAAGGTGTATTTTCAGTTGTTCTTAAAAAGGGTTCTGAAAATGTTGTTCTTATTGTTAAAGATAATGGTCATGGAGCGCCAACTGATTTTTCACCAGTTTCAGATAGTAATTTAGGAATAAATATTATAAATAATTTAGTTAGTCAAATAGATGGTAAAGTTGAATATTTAAGTGAAAGTACTGGGTTTTCAGTTTTAATCACTTTTTAATAAACTTTTTTTCATGATAAATTTTATTATATATGAAAATCTTATAAATGTATTAGATAACTTATTTTAATAAATATTATTTAAAATGATTTTTTTAAAGAATTAAATAATTGGTGATTAATAAAATGATTGGTCCATGGGTAGAAAAATATAGACCTCAAAGTTTAGATGATATTGTAGGTCAAACACAAATTATAAACAGACTTGAAAAGTATGTTAATGAAGAAAGTATGCCTAATCTTATGTTTACTGGCCCTGCAGGTGTTGGTAAAACAACTACTGCTTTAAGTTTAGCTAAAGCTGTTCTTGGAGATTATTGGAAACAAAATTTTTTAGAGTTAAATGCTTCTGATGCTAGAGGAATTGATACTGTACGAAATAATATTAAAAACTTTTGCCGTTTAAAACCTGTTGGTGCTCCATTTCGTATAATTTTCCTTGATGAAGTTGATAATATGACTAAAGATGCTCAACATGCTCTTCGTCGTGAAATGGAAATGTATACTAAGACTGCTAGTTTCATTTTAAGTTGTAATTATTCAAGTAAAATCATAGACCCTATCCAATCTCGTTGTGCTATTTTCAGATTCGCACCACTTAAAGGTGAAGATATTAATAAACGATTGGAATATATTGCAAGCTCTGAGGGTTTTGAATTTGATGAAGAAGCTATCAAAACAATTGTTTATTTTGCTGAAGGGGATATGCGTAAATCTGTTAATATGTTACAATCTGCAGCTTCTGAAGGGGAAGTTATTTCTGAAAATGCAGTATATGATGTTGTAAGTAAAGCTAGACCTGAAGATATTAATAATTTAGTTACAAAAGCCCTTACTGGTGATTTTATGGGTGCTAGGAATATTTTACGTGAAACAATGGTTTTACATGGTACTAGTGGTGAAGATATGATTAATCAAATCTATCAAGAAGTTAGTAGACGTGTTATGGATGATAAAATGGAAGGTAAAGTGTATATGGATTTAATTGAAGGTATTGCTGATACAGATTTCCGTATACGTGAAGGGGCCAATCCTAGAATACAATTAGAAGCGTTACTCGCTAAATTCTTATAAATATGAATTAAAATATTAAAAGGACTTTACATAACATGTTATGGACAGATAAATACCGACCACAAACCTTTAAAGAATTATTAGGTAATGGTAAAAGTAAAAAACAAATAGAACATTGGGTTAATGAGTGGAAAAAAGGTAATCCTCAAAAACCATTACTTTTAGTTGGACCTGCAGGTATAGGTAAAACATCTTTAGCTTATATAATAGCTAAAGAATTCTCTGAACATATAGAATTAAATGCCAGTGATAAAAGATCTTATGATATATTAATGAGTACTATTGGAGAATCCTCTAGTACACATTCTCTTTTTGGTGAATCATATAAACTTCTTATCTTAGATGAAGTAGATGGTATTAATGGTAATGATGATCGTGGAGGATCACGTGCTATTAATAAAATTATTAAAGAATCTAAACAACCTATGATTATGATGGCTAATGATTTTTATAGTAAACGATTAACCACTATTAAAACTAAATGTCTTGTAATTAAAATGACTAAAGTTCACACTAACTCTGTAGGTGCTGCATTAAAAAAAATCTGCAGAAAAGAAGGAATAGATTTTGATCCTGAAGCTATAAAAGTTTTAGCTAAAAACAGTAATGGAGATATGCGTGCAGCAATCAATACTTTACAAGCTGCAAGTGAAGACGGTGAAAAATTTGAATTATCAAATTTAGATAATATTTCACAAAAAGATAACACTAATAATATTTTTGACACTGTACGTACAGTTCTTAAAAGTAGAACAGTTAATCATATTAAACCAGATATGATGATTGATGAAGATCCTACTCTTGTAATGGAATATATTGCAGAAAATATTCCCCATGAATATGAAAAACCATCTGAAATAAAAAATGCATATGAAAATATTGCTAAAGCTGATTTGTACTTTGGAAGAGCAAGAGCTACAAGGGATTATACTTACTGGAGATATGCATCTGATTTTATGGGGCCAGGTGTTGCTTTAAGTAAAAAAGAAACTTATCGTAAATTTACAAGATTAACAGGAGCTCAAGCTTTTCGTTTAATGGGTCAAACACGGGGTAAACGAGCTTTACGTGATCGTATTGCTGAAAAAATGGAAAATAAAATGCACGTTTCATTAGAAGTAGCATATACTATGTTTCCTTCATTTGAAATTATTTTCCAAAATGATGAAATGGCTTATGAAATCAGTAGCTTTTTAGAATTAGAAGATGATGAGATTAAACGCTTCCGTAAAAGAAAAATTCCAAAAAAAGTCATTAAGAAAATGGAAAAAGAAATTAATGAAGCTAAACGTTTAGAACGTGAAGAACTTAATAAGAATATAAAAACAGGAATTTATCGGGAATCTACTAAAAAAACTTTAAATAAAGTAAAAGAAAATGCAGAAGAAAAAGTTAAGGATTCTAAATCTGATGATGATTCTAATGTAATTAGTAATGAAAATCCTGAAAAAGAAAATTTTAAACCAGAAGAGAAAGAATCTAAACCTAAAAAGTCTAAAAAACCTAAAAAAGAAAAAGAATCTGAAAAGTTAGATAAGGGACAAACTAGTTTATTTAGTTTTTAAAATTATCCTTTTTAAAATCTTTTTCCCTTTTTTTAATGATTTTTTTCAATAAATTTTTTAGATTTAAGAATATTTTCTTTATATTGAGGTATGATTTCTGATATGAAATCCATAAAGCTTAAACTTAATTTTCCATAAGTTCTTGCAGGATAATCTGTTTTATTATTGTTATCTAAAAAGCTGTTTATCCATTCATTAGAAACATTAATAAAAGGATAAATAATTGGAACATTTTCATTATTGTTATGTCTTTTGAAATTAATACCTTCACCTGTGAAGATATCGGATAATATATTATATGCTTCAATATTTAAGGTTAAACTACTAATTTTTTTATTTATTTTAAAATTATCTTTATCCTTGTATTCAACGAAATTTATTCCGTATTTTCTACTATAAGGTTCCAGTATAATTATTATTAATTCATCAGTTGAATCTTTAATTTCTGGAAGTAAAACAGTGTCTTTTGGTTTTAGTTGGTGGGATAAAATTTTACTTGCATGATTACAAATTTTTTGAAGTAAACTACTTCTTAATATTTTTATTTCAGGATAATATTTATTGAAAGTTTGCTCTCGTTTTCTACTGAATTTACTGAAACGTAAATTATTTATGTAGATAATTTCAGGTGTGTAACTGATAAAGCGAGTATCTACTCCTATAATTTTTAAAAGTTTCAATACTTCTTTTTTGTTGGTGGATGTCATAATTTTTAGAATTTAAAAAGAAAGAATAATATTGGGATTTATATTTTCTTTTCTTCTATTTTTGTGGTTAAAATTTCTCTTAATTTATTTTCCATAATATCTTTTGGTGCTTCTTTACCAGTCCATATTTTTATTGCTTCTGCAGCTTGGTAAATTAACATTTTTACACCGTTTACTGTTTTTGCTCCTGCTTCTTTTGCTTCTTTAATTAAGTTTGTTTCAATTGGATTGTAGACTATATCATTTACAATTATGTCTTCAGGTATTTCATCAGCATGTAATATAGGGTTTTGGTCAGGATATCCTTTCATTCCAAGGGGTGTTGTGTTTATTAAGATATCTGTTTGTTGTGCTTGAAGTATTAAATTATCCATATTGTCATAGTTTAAATCTGATAGTATTCCAGTATTTTTAATATTGCTTGTTAATTCTTCTGCTTTAGCTAAATCCCGATTTATCACTGTTAATGAGTTTATACCTGAATGTGCTAATTGGTAACATATTGCTCTGCTTGCTCCACCAGCACCAACTACAAGTATGTCTTTATTTGTTACACTTGTTTTGTTTTCTAGGGCATGTAAACATCCTATTCCATCTGTATTGTAACCAATAGCTTCATTATTCTCGAATTTTATAGTGTTAACTGCTCCAATTTCTTTAGCTATCGGGTCTAAGTGGTTTAAAGTTACAAGTACATTTTTTTTATGAGGTATAGTTACATTTAAACCTTTGATATTTAATTTGTTAGCTCCTCCAATAGCAGATCCAAGATTTTCACTTAATACGTGAAAAGGTAAATAAACATAATTTAAGTTTAAATATTCAAATGCAGCATTATTTATTATTGGACTAAAACTGTGTTCTATAGGATCTCCAATAACTCCAATAATATTTGTTGTTCCATCAATAATCATTTTTTAATTTCACCTTTATGGATAAATTTAATTTTTAATATTTTATTATTATAAATAAAAATCAGTATTTAATATATTTATTATTATTTTTTATCTTATAAATATATTAAAGGATTAAGAAAGTTTTTATTATAGTATTATTTATTTTGAATTCATATTTTTATTAAATATTTTTAATAAGCATAACAACTAATATTTAATTAATAATAAATTTTTAACATTAATAAATTATAATTATATTAATAAAAAAATTATTTTCATGGAGATAAACAATTTATGGAATTTAATAGACCTAGAGGAACAAGAGATTTCCTATTTGATGAAATGAGAGAAAGAAAAAGAGTAGAAAATATATTACGTGATGTTTTTCAATCATATGCTTTTCAAGAAATTAAAACACCAATTTTTGAAGAATTAGAATTATTCACAACAAAATCTGGTGAAGAAATAGTGGATCAATTGTATAATTTTAAGGATAAAAGTGATCGTGAAATTACATTACGTCCAGAAATCACTGCACCAGTTGCTAGATTATATTTAAATGAATTAACAAAAACAGCAAAACCAATTAAATTATATTATTATGGTAGTTGTTTTAGATATGAACGACCTCAAAAAGGTAGATTTAGACAATTTTGGCAATTTGGATGTGAACTCATAGGAGCAAGAAGTCCTGATGGTGAAGCAGAAGTATTAAGTATGTGTAATACTTCCTTAGAAAGATTAGGTATAAAAACTGCAGAAATACATATTAATCATCTTGGAATTATAAGAGGTTTATTCAAACACTTTGATATAGATTCTGATACTCAAAGAGAATTAATGATAATAATAGATAAAGGGGATAAAGATTTATTAAAAGAATCTCTTATTGGGGAAAAACCATTAATAGATAATCCTGAATTAAATGCAGTACTCATTGACTTAATTGATATGGTGGGGAATAAAAATATTATTAAAAATATTGAAGATTTAGTTGGGGATTATGAAGAAACTGTAGATAGTATAGATGAATTAAAAGATTTAATAAAAGCTTTAGATAGTTATAATCTTGAAAATTATAAACTAAATTTAGGTGTAGCAAGAGGTTTAGATTATTATACTGGAATAGTTTTTGAAGTATACATTCCTGAACTTGGAGCACAAAAACAAGTTTGTGGGGGAGGAACTTATAGTCTTATAAAAATATTTGGTGGTGATGAAGTAGAATCTACAGGTTTTGCTTTTGGATTTGATAGATTGATGAATGCAATTAAAGAACCAGAAGTTTTAACTCCTTATATTGATGCTTATGTTTTACCTATAAATGAAGAAACACACTTTGAATCATTTACTATAGCGACAAAACTTAGAAATCAAGGAGTAAAAACTGAAGTGGATTTATCTACTCGAAAATTTAAAAAAGCATTAAAACATGCTAATAAATTGAAAGTTCCTTATGTTGTGATGGTAGGTAAAAGAGATTTAGATCAAGGTTCAGTAACACTTAAAAATATGTATAGTGGAGAACAAGAAATTGTTAGTGTTAATGTACTTGCTGATACTATTAAAAAACATTTATAATTAAAATTATTTAAAGGAGGAATAAATTAATGGAAATGAATTTTCGATTAGAAAAAAATGGTGAAAATCTTATAATTGCTGTAGCACAAGATTATCAAACAAATGAAGTTTTAATGGTAGCATTTATGAATGAAGAAGCGTTACAAGATACATTAAAAACTGGTAAAGCACATTATTATAGTACATCTCGTGGAAAACAATGGATGAAAGGAGAAAGTAGTGGAAACACACAACAAGTCCATGAGATATTATTTGATTGTGATGCAGATGCAATAATTTTAAAAATAGATCAAAAAGGAGCTGCTTGTCATTTAGGATATAGAAGTTGTTTCTTTAGACAATTAGATTTAAAAACAAAAGATATTACTAATATATCTGATGATGAAATAAAAACAATTAGTGAAAGATTATTTAATCCAGAAGAAGTTTATGGAAAACAATAATTATTAAAAAAAACAAGTATGAGGATTTTTAAATGGATTACGATATAACTGAAGAAGATGAAGAAAAACGATTCGTCCCAGATACAAGTGCAATAATTGAAGGAACAATAAAAAAAATCCTCGACAATGATGATTTAATTTATCCAGAAATAATTATTCCTGAAGCTGTAATAGCGGAATTAGAACACCAAGCAAACAATAGTAGACCAACAGGATTCACAGGATTAAATAATTTAAAAGAATTACAAAAATTAGCTCAAAATCAATATTTAAATATTCATTTTACAGGAAGAAGACCTAATACTTCTGAAATTATAGATGCCAGAAAAGGGGAAGTTGATGCACTTATAAGGGATGTTGCACGTGATGAAAATGCAATACTTGTTACAAGTGATAAAGTTCAAGCCGAAACTGCAGAAGCACAAGGTTTAAATGTAATTTATAATGCTCAAAAATATCATGGAGATAAAGATCTTAAAATTATGGAATTTTTCACTGCAGATACAATGAGTGTTCATTTAAAAGAAAATGTTCCTGCTTTTGCTAAGAAAGGAACACCTGGACATATTGAACTTGTACAAATTTCAGAAAATAAGATTTCATATAATGATTTAGAAAACTTTGCTGAAGAAATTCTTGAAAAGGCAAGTAATGATAAAAGAACATATTTAGAAGCTGATTTGAAGGGAGCTATTGTAGTTCAATCTAAAGATTTAAGAATTAGTATCACTCGCCCACCTTTCAGTGAAGCAATGGAAATAACTGCTGTTAGACCTGTTGCTGAAGTATCACTTGAAGATTATAATATAAGTGAAGATTTACTTAATCGTATTAGTCAAGGTGATCATGGTATTTTAATTAGTGGGTCTCCAGGTGCAGGTAAAAGTACTTTTGCACAAGCTTTAGCTACTTATTTTAGTCAGAATATGAGTAAAGTTGTTAAAACTATGGAATCTCCTCGTGATTTACAAGTTCCCGATGAAATTACTCAATATTCTCCTTTAGAGGGGGATATGGAGAAAACAGCTGATATTCTTTTACTTGTACGTCCTGATGTAACAATATATGATGAGTTACGTAAAAGTTATGATTTTCAAATTTTTGCAGATATGAGACTTGCAGGTGTGGGGATGGTTGGTGTGGTTCATGCTACTAAACCTATAGATGCTATTCAAAGAATAACTAATCGTGTTGAATTAGGTGTTATTCCAAGTATTGTTGATACAACTATTTTTATAGATGAAGGCCATATTAGTAGTGTTTATGAAACTCGAATGACTGTTAAAGTACCAAGTGGTATGCAAGAACAAGATTTAGCTAGACCAGTTATAGAAGTTAGAGATTTATTAACTGGTGATTTAAAGAATGAGATTTATACTTATGGGGAACAAACTATTGTTATAGATGTGGAACAAGTAGGTAAAAAAGGTTCTGAGGAAGATGAATCTAGTAGTGTTGAACGTATAGCTGAAAAACAAATTATTAGGGATGTTAAAAAGGTTATTCCAGGAGCACAAATTGAAGCTAAAATTATTTCACCTAATAGGGTAAGAGTTTCAGTTCCGAATGAGTATCGTCCTAAAATTATTGGACGTGGCGGTAAACGTATTGATGAATTAGAACGTAAAATCGGTATTGGTATAAGTATTGAAACTTTAAATGAAGGTCCTGATGATGATTTAAGAATACCTTGTCAAGTTAATAAGAAAGGTGTTAATTTAGAATTCCCAAAAGATAGTACTGGTTCTAGTTTTGATATTTTTGTAGGTGATGACTATTTATTCACTGCTACTGTTGGTAAAAGTGGTTTAATACGTTTACGTCGTGGTTTGGAGTTAACAGATATCTTATTAGATGCTATTGATGAGAATATTGGAATTTTTGCAAGAAGAAGAAATGATTAAATAAAGGTTTTATTATGAATATTGGAGCATCAACTTTAGCAAGCACTGATTTAGAAAAGTTTTTGGATTATTGTGTGGATTTAGATTTGGACTTTGTGGAGCTTGTTAAATCTTATCCTAATCATGATTTGGATTTTGATTTATTAAACTCTTATGATTTTACTTATAGTGTTCATAGTCCCCTTATTGATATGAATATTTGCAGTTTAACACGCAGTATTAGAGAAGCTAGTATGCAGGAATTAAAAGATAGTATTGATGATGCTGCTCGTTTAGGTGCTAGAAATGTTGTTATTCATCCAGGTAAGGTTTCTTTTTTGGGTCAACCTTATGAAGATCATATTTATGATATTTGTGTTGATTCTTTTAAGGAAATTCATTATTATAGTTCTGGTACTGGGGTTATGCCTTTAATTGAGAATATGCCCCTTATTCCTGGTTTTATGTATACTGATATTAATAGGTTAAATTCTACACTTGATAATTTAGATATGTTTATGACTTTTGATATTGGTCATGCTTACACTGCAGGTTTTAGTGAAAATGAAATGTATTTTCCAAGAATTAAACACATACATTTGCATGATAATAATGGTGATGATGATTCACACTTGCCATTAGGTGAAGGCAGTATAGATTTAAAACAGGTATTATATCTTCTTGATGAAAAAAATTATAAGGGCACCTACATTATAGAAGCAAATAATCCTGAATCATTAAAGATTAGTTTAGAATACTTAAAAAATAATAATTTCATTTAATCTATATTCTTTTTTTATAAATCTTTTTTTATTTTTCAAATGCTCTTGGAAAATTCATATTTAAATAATAATTTAATATTATTAATTAGACCTGGAAAACAAAAATTTAAAATTATTTTTTTAAGGAGGTAAAATCAAAACATGATTCAAAATAAAACATTCCGCAATGACATTAATATTGAAATAGATCCAGTAATAATAAACACCCAAATAGAAGAAATCAAAGAATTAAATGAAGATTTCTATAAAGAATATAGTGAAATATATAATGAATACACTGGATTAATAATAAAATTAGATGAATCAAGTAATGATTTAACAGATTTCATTAATAATCAAATCCTTCAAAACTTAGAAAAATCACTAGATATTTGTGAATTATCAATAAAAATCTTACAACATAAATCTCAAGATACTTACATAAGTGTAGCAAATATTATAAAAAATTATAATTTAAAAATTCCAGGTAATGAAAATGAAACACTATGTGAAACAATAGCGAATTTTATTTCCTTTAAAAACGATTTAAATTACTATAATAATCAACTCATCATATGGAATGATACATTAAATAATCCCACAAGTAAAGAAGAAAATAGTGAAGTGAAAAAATTAAGGAAAAAAGTAAACTATCATTTCACAAATCAAATTTTATTTAATAAAGAGTACTTATCAAACATTTTGCTCTTTTTTGATGAAATATTAAGTATGAGTGAAAAAAATAATAAATTATTAAATTCTGCTATTGATTGTAAATCATTAAAATCTTACTTAAAATATACTAATATTCAAATTACAAATAAGCAGAAAAACTTATTCAGTGGATTTGATGACTTATCTGATTATATAAATAATATGGAAAATGAATCTAATCCTGAAGATGCCCTAGATTATATTGTTGATATTATAAAAAACAATATTGATTGGCCTTTCATATTCCAATTCATGATAAGTAAAATTAATTCAACAATAAACAAGCATGGTTTTGATTACTTAAATGAAAATTTTAATAATTTTTCTAACAATCAAATAGCATACTTAAACCAAATATTAAACCGTTTCATAATTCCTCATCAAGATGAAATAAGTAGAATTTTAAAATCATTAACAAAAAATTCACAAGCTAATCAAAAACATAAATCTGAAATAATATCATTAATAGATATTTATAATGACAGATTGGATAATATTGTATTTGATATTAAGCGTTTCATAATGAAATATCAATAAATCATATATCATGCTTATGGGAAGGTTTTAAATTTAAAAAAATTTTTTAATTCTCACATACCAAACCAAATCCAATAAAATTTTAATAAAAATTTTAAGGAATTAAAAAATAATTTTTAAACCTTCCCATATTACTAACCTATTTATTAAAACTTTTTTTAACATAATCTAACTAAATTTAAAAAATATTTTAACACATTACATTATAAAAATCTTTTTTTATGGATAAATATTTATATTAATTCTAATATTATAATAAATAATTATAAATTATTGGGTATGTATTTTATGGTTGATTATTGTTTCACATTTTTAAAAGATAAGTTTCCTGAAATCGAAAAAATGACAAAGGAGCTTGAATTTAATTTGTATAATCAAAATAGTATGAGTGTTCTTACTATGGGGGGATCTATTGCAGAAAATATTATCAATAAAGTCTGTGAATATGAAGATGTTCCTATTAGTGATTTAACTACTCAAGAATCTCGCATAGATTATTTATTTGATAAAAAAGTTTTATCTTCTCGTTTAACAAAGGATTTTCATGAAATCCGACATCTTCGTAATATGGTAGTTCATCAAGCATATCAAGGTGATATTGATGAAGCATACACAGTACATCATATAATTTATAATATTATAGAATGGTTTTATAAGAAATATGAAGATCCAGAATATGAAATCCCTGGATATAGTGCAATGTTATATGAAGATAAAAAATATATTCAACAATTATATGATGAAGCTTTAGCAGGTGATAAAAAAATTACACCTCCATTATTATGTCCTACTTGTGGATTTGAAGTATCAAAAGAAAATAGGTATTGTCCGGAATGTGGTGAAAGATTAAAAAATTTGGATATTAATCAGGATGTAGCTAAAAAGATTGAAAATTTCCCTATTACTGAAGAGTTATACTCTGATGAATTAGAAAAATATCAACTTCAAAAGGAATTAGAAACAAAAAACACTAGATTAATAGATTATCAAAGACGTCGGGATGATCAAATTCATGATTTGAAAAAAAAGCATAAAAGACAATTAGATGAATTATATGCTGCTTTAAATAATGTGAATTTAGATTTAACTGATATTACAAAGAAAATTAAATCTTTAGAAAATAAATCTTTTTTAACTCAGCAGGAGAAAGTTGACTTAAAAGATGCTAATGAAGAGAAAGATTATTTGTTAAATGAACGTAAAATTATTAATAAACGTAAAACTCTTTTGTTTGAGAAACAACCTTGTGAAATGCAAGATTTAATTGATGATTTGAATTTTGAAAGAGAAACTATTGATCAAATGAATTATCGGGAACAAGAGGAAATATTAAATGATATTGCAATTGAAAAGCGCAGATTGCGTAGGGTTCAAAGAAATATTGAAAATGGTTATAAAAGGGAGAAATTTATTATTTGCCCACATTGTGGTGAAAGAAATACTTTAGATACTGTTTATTGTATTAATTGTGGTAGTATTATTAAACCTAATTTGAAGCCAAGTCATAAGGTTTATTGTACTCAGTGTGGACTTTTGCTTGATTCAGATTATGATTATTGTACTTCTTGTGGGCATTGGATGCATTAAATAGGTTAAGGTGGAGTGTGTTATTTTTTTGATTCAAAATAATGATTTAGATTCTGAAACTAGTGATGAATTTATGGATGAGTATAAAAGTGTACATCAAGATTTTTATGATAATTATTTACAAATTATTGAATCTTTTGATGATGATTTAATTTATTCCTTAGAAGAAGCTTTTGAAGAAAACGATTTAAAAAGGGTAGACAGTATACATGAAATTTTATTAAATACTTTAAAAGAATTAAGCAATTATTTAAATAAAAGTGGGCCTTTATTAAATGAGGAGAATAATAAATTATATGAAAATTTTAACAAGGTATTTCAAATTATTAACATTGAAAACCCTAACACTTCAGAGTTCAATAGTTTCATTGCAGAAGTATTTCTCTTACCTGAAGTATACTTATCTACAATTGAATTAATAAGTCACAGTCAATATAACATATTTAACAAGATAATATTATTACCTGTAATAAATGAAAATATAGAAAAACAGTCTGTTGAATTATTAACATCTTATGAAAAATTCCAAAAAATTTTAAATAGATTCTTAGAAAAAATGGTTACAATTAAAAATCAAACACAAACATTAATTAAAAACACAAATAATAAAACTTTACAAATTACCATAGATTCAACACACTTAATAAGTAATCTAGAAAATATAGAAGACTATTTTGATGATTATTTCATTACTATAAAAGAAAAAGTGAATGAAATACCAAAATATGATTCAAAAATAAGTTATGGATTAGATCTTGATTATATTTTAATAAAAGACAATGTTTTAAAAGAATATATAATAGATAACAATGAATGGATAGAAGATTATAAAAATTTTTTAGAGGAGTATACTAATTATAAAGAAAATTATTCACAATTACTCATAATTGAAAGTATAGGGTATGATTTTATACCACGGATCAATTTTTGGATAAATGATAAAAATAAGCACATAATTGAATATTGTGAAATTTTAGAAAAATATGAAAAGAATATAAAAAAATTTTATCAACAAAGCAAGGAAAAAGAAGAATTAACTGAAATTAGTTTAAATAAACACTTAAAAAATTTAAATTATTTAATAAAGGATATAAATAATGATTAATATTATTTTTCAAATTTATCAATTATTTTCCTATAATTCTCATTTTGAAGTTCTAAACTAATCATATTTGTCTTATTAGCTTTAATAATGTGTTCTTTACTTTCAATTAACTCTTTTATATTTTCATCTTGTTTATTAATAATCTTATCCTTTTGCTCAAGAAGCCCTTCATAAGTTTTACTAATCTTTCGTAATTGAGTTTCTAAATTAACAGTATTATTTTCTATTTGGACCTTATAATCATCAATTAAACTTCTTAAATATTTAACTTGATCTTGTTTATCCTCAATAATTTCAACTTTTTCATTAATCTTAACTTGTAAATCATCTAACTCTTTAAGTTTAGCTTTCTCATTATTCACTTCACTACTTAATTTTAATTCCATTTTTTGTTTTTCAAATTTAAACTTAGCAATATGGGAATTCAAAGCACTAATCTTATCATCTTTTTGACTTAGACTCATATTTAACTCATCTATTTCCCCATCTTTCAATTCAATAATACCTTCTAAGTCTTGAATCTTCTTTTTATTATAATTATTTTTGTTATGATTCTGATTACTTGGTTTACTCATACTTTTAATCCCTAAAATAATATTTACTATTAAAACTTTTATTTTTATATAGCTACTAATTATTATTTTTTCAATATAATAATAATTTTTCCCTAATTTTTTTATATTTAATTGGTCTTTTATTTTCCTATTTTTTGGTTAAAATTTTTTATAAAAATTTATATATTCTTATAAAAAAAGTATAATTACTATAAAATTTTTTTAAAAAAAAGAATAAATTGTTTTTAAATTATATTTAGAGGGAGTGATTTTTTCATGGAATTTAATAAACTAATTTTGTTATGTGTATGTGTAGTAGCAATTGTAGTAATTTCTTGTGCATCTATATGGGCTTTATCTTCTGGAGTTGAAACCAATCTTGTGGCATCTGCCACTACTATTAATCAAGGAGAAAATTTCACAGTAACATTATCTGATAATGAGGGCAATAAATTAACAAATAAAAATGTTAGTTTAACTATAAATAATTCTAATAATCAATCTAAAGAATACAATCTTACAACAGATAATAATGGAATGGTATCTTTACCTATAAATTTACCTTCAGGAAATTATTCTATACTATCAAAATTTAATGGTGTTGATGGATATAAAAGTTCCACTCTTTCACAAGATTTGATTGTTACTAGTTTAATTTCACAAGGAACTAAATCCAGTAACAGTGATAGTTCTATTTCAAGTAGTTCAAATGGGCCTGAAACTTTTGGAGTGTGTGTATATTGTGGTAAGGTAGTTCCTGGAAAATGGGGTAGAATATGTTGTGATAGTTGTCAAAAAGCTCGTGATTCAGGGGACATGTCACAAATTCAACATACTGATGAATCTAAAGCATATATTGATCCAAATGGAAGAGTTAGTGGGGATGGTGATCATAGTGATGTTTATCACAATTATAGGTATGATAATCTTTAATTAAAAATTATTTTTTTATCTAACCTTTTTTTACTTTTCTTATTTTTTTTTATTAAGATAAACTTGTTTCTGCATGATGTTTAAGAATATTTCCACTAACAGATTGAGAAATACTTACATTTTGATTAATTAAACTAATAGGTAATAAAGCATTATCAAAACGATCATTTTTCAATTTATCTAAATTGTTTAAAATTATATCAATATTTTTAAAATCATTTTTACAAGGTTTGCTTAAACGATGATTTGAAGGTATATCTAATACAAAAACCTTACTTTTAGTTGATTTATAAATAATTTTATTACTATAATATGTAGTACTACCATACGGTTGGTTAATATTTTCTTCACCAAATATTATGTATTTGTAAATATACTCATTATCTGGTATGATATAAGTTCCAGGTTCTAATAATTGACTTACTTCATGTGCATGGTCTACAAACTCTCCACTTTTTTCCACACCTACTAGAAACAAATCACAAGTATGTTCTAAGTAATCTACGAGTTCTCTCATCGGTTTGCTCATATTACTTGTAACACCAAAAAATGCTAAAGGTCCATCTTTAATAAATAATGATTCTTTAAGTAAACTTGGAGCAACATCCATAAGAATGTGAATGTAATGAATTATAAGGAATTGTTCTAAAGTATTCATTAAATAACTACTTATTCCTTTTGCTAAGTTTTCACTAATTAATTCATGTAATCGGAAAACATCAGTTAAATAAATCTTTTCATGACAATGTGGACATTGGAATGTGTAATTTTTCATATTGTGTTTATAGAGTATTACAGGTTTACCACATTCCGGACAAGAACTTAGGAGGTATGTCATTTTTTCAGGTTTACGATATTCTCTATAAACAAACCAAGATAATGTTTCCATTAGAGTTTTTTGGATTTTAGTTTTTTTGAAATGATTATATAAAAAGTATCTGATACTGTTTTTAAGATTTTTTTGTGTTTTACTTTTAATATTTTTTGTAGGGATACTGAAATTATATGCATCAATATTATGTAATTTTCCAATATCTAATTTTCCTATAAACTCTTTATCTTCTAATTTAAATAAGTCATTTAATTGGAAATAGTTCACACCATACCTGTAGAATGCTACAGTACTTGAGGGAAATTCTTTACCTATCATTACTTCATTATATCCTCCATCAAATGCTAATACTTTTCTTATAGGATTTTTTTCAATTTTTTTGGCAGTGTAAGTATTCATGTTGCCTATTAAGTCTTCTGTTGCATGTTTTGGATAGTAACAATCTTTTAATAATTCTTTTATATCTTCATCTAAAATTAATGGTGTTTGTGATGATTGACTTGCGAATTCTGCTGGTTTTAATCCTTCGGAATAACTCATTTTTTCATCCTCCAAATTTATCAATTTGTACTGGTACTACAAACGGATTACTGTATGTTTTCATTCTTACAAATCCTTTATCTTGTGGTGCGAATCTTCTTAATGTGTCTAAGAAGTCTTCGAAGTCATAAAATTTTCGTAGTTCATTTAATTCATCAGTATTATTTAAGTGTGAGATAAACCAATTTTGAGTATTTTTTAGTATATTACTACTTATACTGCTTACTTCTTGTGTTGCGTAAACTAATCCTAAGTTTAATTTAGCTCCTTCTTTAGCTATTCTATTATATATTTGGTTTAAATCTGAATCATCATGTTTTGGGAATAAGTTATGTGCTTCTTCAAAGTAAAATTGTATTGTATTGTTTTCCTTGTTTTTTATGAAATTTTTTATACTATTTTTGAAGATGTGTTCACATATTCTTTTACTGTAATCGTTTTGTATTTCTCTTTCGCCTTGTGATAGGTCTACAATTATGATTTTTCCTTCTCTTAAAAAATTTATTATTTCTTTTTTATAATTATCTGTAGTGGTGGTGTGATGATTGTTTAATACTTCTAAATTTTTGTATCCTCTTAAATTTTCGTTCGTACTATTTTTTTTACATCTTGTTAACATGATTAATAGGTTTTCTAAATCTTTATCAATCCATGTTCTATTTTCATGTTTTAGAGGATAATCTCTTAAGTAAGGTATTTCATCGTGGTGTTGCCAGATTGATGTGAAGAATTCTATTGCATCTTCGTAGCTTATTCCTTCTGTTGGATCTATTCCTACATGTGGATCATTAGAAATATGTGAACTTACTGTGAATCTTATCTTCTCTGGATTTCCGTATTTGTCTTTTGGTAGTTCAAATCCTGCTTTATATAAACAACATTGGTATGCTGCTTCTTTTCTTTTATATCTTCTCATTTTACTAAAGTATAAGTCTTTTTCTTCTTGGCTTATTTCCCCTTCTGGTTTTTTAGGAGGATGTAATTCTATACTTACAAAATCTTCCATGTATCCTGATCTGCTTGTCTGTCCTAGTTTTGTTTTTATAATGTTGAATCCTTCATTGATGTCATGGTAAAAGTTTGCTCTTAATGTTTTGAAATTAGGTTTGTCTAAAACACTGTATCTTACTACTTTTTCAGGATTTAATATTTCATATATTGCTGTTCCTTCGTCTTGTTGGTTGCTGTTAGCATATTCTCCATTTATATCGAAAACTATTTGCCCTATCGGATTTTTTGGAGTGTTTAATTTGTCTGTTAATTGTATTATCTTTTTTAATGTGTTGGATTTTCCAGTTCTTGTCATTCCAAATATTGCTGTTCTTTTTCCGATGAAGTCTTCACTAGAAACGTATACATTAACTTTATTATGTTTGAATCCACAACTACTACTGTACTTTACTTTACCTATACTAACTGGGTGACGTTTTTCTGATTTTTCACATACTCCTAAGTTTACTATTGCTTCTAATGCTTTATCTTTTGGTTTGTATATCGTGTAATTACTTGGACTGTAAAAATTGTCAATATCTGATCCGAAGTAAACGTCTCCATTTTCAGTTTTGTGAAATGATCCAAGGACATTACATTCTAGACCGCTAAAACTGAATGCGTATCTGGTTAGTGGGTCCATTTTTTCTTTTTCACTGGTGTTTGGTTCTTTATAATATTCTATGAGTGTGCTGAATATTTCTTCTTGGTTTGGTAGGTGGACTTGTCCCATTGCTCTTAAGAGTATTGCTTCGGGATTTTCTCCATTATCATTGTCGTAGTATGCAAGTAGGAATGTACCTTTTGGAATTCCATGTACTTTGGCTTTACTTTCGTCTCCAATAAGTATGCATGCTTTCGAGTAATCTAAGTAAAATGGTTTTCCTACCATTTCTTCTTTGCCTAATGCAAATATATCGTTTTTATTTAGTTCAAATTTTTCTTTCATCTTTACAAGCACTCCCTATAATTTTCTTGTAATATGATTTATCTATTTTTTTAATGGTGCTTCTTTTTTGTACTCTTCTTGGGAGGTTTAATTTATAAATTCTTCAAAAATTTTAATTTTTTTTGCTAATGCTTTTTGAAGAATTTATTTAATATTTTTTTAATCCATTTTTTGGATTTCAATCCCTTAAATTATTTTTTTTAAGGTGAATGATTAAAGTTAAGATATTTTTTTTAACTTTAAATTTTTTTTATGAGTGAATTTATAAAGATAATTAAGTAAGGTATATATATTAGGCCTTGTGCTAGAGCATTTGAAAAGTATTATTCAATTTATTAAGTAATATTTATATACTAAAATAAACATATTTTAATTTTTAATATAGAATTAATAAAATTATTTTAAAGATTGAGACTATGGGCCTGTAGCTCAGTCTGGCCAGAGCGCTTGGCTCTTAACCTTGTTGTCGCGGGTTCAATTCCCGTCAGGCCCGTATAACTTTTTTTAACTTTAAAATTTTTTACATAATTGGAATTGTAAATTATATAAGATTAATAGAAACCCTTATAAATGATTAAAACAAAAATCTTATTATCGTTGTAATAGTAACTAATTTTTAATATAACTATTAATACTTTTTTAATATTTACAAAAAAATTATCAACAATATACTAAACGATACTTTTTTAGGGACTAAAATAAAATCTTATTTTTATTATATATCCCGTGGATGTGGCCCATTTTAAAAATAAAATAATTTAAGAAATTATTTTATAATCATTAAAAAGGCTGAACTAAATTAAAGGTGTAACTTAAAATGATGTATAAATATATTAAAGAAGCATGGAGAAATCCATCTGAATCTTACGTAAGAGAACTTATGTGGCAAAGAGCTCCTGTTTGGAGAAGAGAAAATGTCATAACCAGAATAGAAAGACCTACTCGTATAGACAGAGCACGATCCTTAGGATACAAAGCTAAAAAAGGATATGTAATGGTACGTACTCGAGTAAGAAGAGGAACACGTCGAAAAACTCGTTTCACCAGTGGTCGTAAACCAAAACGAATGGGTGTAAACAAAATCACAACAGCTAAAAGTATTCAAAGAATAGCTGAAGAACGTGTAAGTAAAAAATATCCAAACCTTGAAGTTTTAAACAGTTACTGGGTATGGTCTGATGGTAAATTCAAATACTATGAAGTTATCCTTGTTGACCCACAAAGTCCTTCAATCAAAAATGATTCTAAAATTAACTGGATTTGCGAACCTCAACACAAAAACCGAGCACTTAGAGGATTAACTAGTGCAGGTACTAAAGGTAGAGGTATTAGCAAAAAAGGTAAAGGAAGAAAGAAAGTAGGTAAAAACAAATACGGAAAATTCAAAAACTCTAGTAAATTCTAAAGTTTTAATTTCCTTTTTTTTTTACATTTCTTTTAATTTTTACTTTTTTTCTAAAAAATAAATAAAATATAATTAAATAAAAACTATTTCTTATATAACAAAAAAATTAATAGAAAAAAATCATAAAAGATTTTTTCTAATAGGATTATTAAAAATTATGATACATAATATTCGCTTCAGATTATTCATATATGAAAATGAAGATCCTGAAGAACTTATTTTAGCATTACTTAATATTTTACCTACTGCAGAATATGAAGTAGAAATGGCTGAAGGTTTACTTGGTGAACCTATGCAAATATTAACTGGTAGAATAGATAAAAAAAGAGATTGTAAAGATTTTCTTAAAAATTTACTTGAAACAGATCAAGAACAATTAATCAAACTTAACAAAGATTTAAATTCTAAAATGGATCATAGTGGTAACCTATTTTTAAGATTAGATAAAACAGATGCAATAGATGATATTTGGACCATTATTGATAAAGGAGATGCAATACATTTAAAAATAAAAATAGAAGCATATCCTGCAAAAAAAGAAATTGCAATGAAAAATTTATCAGAAATCTTACCATAAATATTAACAATATTAATAATTAATAAAAAGGAGACGGCCTTAAATAATGAAATATTATGATTTTAACTTAAAAGGATCTAATTATCAAAATGACCTAAAACTCTTAAATGAAGCTCATAATCTAAATTGGGATTATGTGAAAATAATGTATTCACAAGAAGAGTATACAAATGCACTTAATAATGAAAACATTTTAAGAGATGAAGAGAAAAAATTAGGTATAAATTTTGATTATGGTTTAGAAATCAATACAAATAATCCTGAAGAATTACGTAAACTTACACGTAAAAATCGTAGTAAAATCAAATACATTTCATGTTTAGGTGGAAATTTAAAAATAAACCGTGCAGCCCTTGAAAATCGTCAAATAGATACTTTATCAAGACCTTATTATCATCGTCGAGATTCTGGTATGAATCATGTTCTAGCTAAACTTGCACGAGATAATAATGTATGTGTGGAATTATCACTTAAAGATATTTTAACTAATCACTTATCATATCGTGCAAAAGTAATTTCATATTTTAAAGAAATCTTATTATTTCAACGTAAATATAAGTTTCCATTAATTTTAACAAGTGGCGCTACTAATTTTTATGATACTAAATCAGTTAAGGATTTTTTATCAATTTTCAATTCTATAGGATTTACTAATGAAGAAATAAATAATGCAATATCTACGGTACCTTCTAATATTATCGATTTTAACAATAATAGGGAAAATATGGTTATTGAGGGCGTATGCATAGTAGATGATGACTTATGAAACTAAAAGTTTTACCTCCAACTCTTCGTAAAAATAAAAGATATTTAACTTTAGATATTAAATCTGAAGTTAAACACAATAAGGATGATTTTGTTTTAGCTATATGGGATTCATGCATAAGATTTTGGGGAGAACAAGAAACTAGTAATTTTGATTTATGGTTAATGAAATTATTTTATGATGATGAATCTGATGATTTTTACCATTATCGTGCTGTTCTCAAATGTCAACGAGGATATGAAGAGGAAGTTCGTGCAGCATTAGCATTATCAACTCGTTATAATAATAAAAAAATTAACATTACAACTATTGGTTTATCTGGAACTATTAAATCAGCTGTAGATAAATATATTTAAACAATTATTCTCATATCTTTTTTTAAAATTTTCTAATTTTCATTTTATCAATATTTTATTAACTAATAAATTATAATACATTTAATTAATTATTATAAAAATTTATTATTTTAATAGAAAAAATAGGATAAGGAGATTTTTATGCAATGTTAACTAATATTAATCAATATAATTATGCTACATGTTTTATTAAAGATTATATTAATGAAAATAATTTAAAGTATAATTGTCCTTTAAAGATTAAGGAAGTATATAATGATTTTCAAAATAAATTTTCACCTTATATATTAAAAAATTTGAGGGATGATGAAATTTTAGATTATCTATTTTTACATGATTTTGATAAGGATAATTTAGCTTATATTTTAGAAAATTTTGAAACTAATTTTACAGGTGCACTTGGTTTAAGTAGTCCATATAAATATCGTTTGTTTAAAAAGAATAATCAATGGGTTTGGGGTGCAACAAGTAAACATTTAGAAAAATTATCTACAGATGATGCTATTATTAAAGCTAAACTAATTAGGGATGCTCTTATAAAAGGTGCGGATTTAATTCAATCAGCTACTCTTATTTCTTCAGAGGATTATATAAATCTTGAAAAGGCTTTAGTAAATATTTTTAATGATTCAAAAGTTTCACCAACATCTTCTTGGGTTCATAAGTATTATCATTTAATTTTTCCAAAAAAATTCATAAATTTCCATTCATTAACTTGGAGATCTTATATTTTAAACAATTTAAATATTTCACCCTCTTCTAATTTTTATGGATGTGATGGGCAAGTGTTTTCAATTATTCATGGGGCTGATTTAAATCTTTATAGTTTTAATATGGTTTTTAATCAAATGATTAGTGAAAACATTTTACCTTTAAATAAATCTAAGGGTAAGGATTTTAATGTTTGGCTTTTATCACCTGAGGATAATCTAGATTTATGGAGTGAATTTAAGTTAAATAATTTTATAAGTATAGGTTTTTCTAAATTAGGTAATTTAAATAATTTTGAGAATATTCATGAAATTAGGTATGAATTAGATGAGAATTATCCTGGTTCTTTAAATCAGATTAATAATTCAAAAGCTTTGTGTGATTTTTTAAAACAAATGAGTATTGGGGATTATGTTTTTATTAGAATTGGGGGAGATAAACTTTTAGGTTTAGGGCGGATTGTTTCTGATTATAAATTTAGTGAAGATTTTAATCATTATCGTGATGTGGAATGGTTAAAAATTGATGATATTGTTGTTGGGGATCCTTTAGCTCCATTTTTGCCTTTAATTTTAACAAAAATTACTAATATTAATAAAAACAGATTCAGGGGTCATGATTTTTATAAAGCTTTAGGTGAAAAATTTGGTTATGAATTAGAATAAATTTAAAAAAAAGTGGGGGGGAATATTGTGGGTGATGTTTTTAGAATTTAATTTTTGGTGTTATTCTATCTTCATCACTTATTTGGAAATAATTTATTGGTTTAAAGTTGAATAGGAGTGCTACTATATTTGTTGGTATTTGTTGGCATAGGTTATTGTAGTTTAATACTTTATTATTAAAATTTTCCCTATAATTTGCAATTTGTCCTTCAATTTGGTTTAATTGGTTTTGTAAGTCTTGAAAATTTGTATTAGCTTTTAAATCAGGATAATTTTCGGCAACCATAAATAAATTATTAAGAGTTTCAGTTAATTTATTATTAGCATTTAATGCACTTTTAACAGTATCCGCATTTTTCAAACCAGATCTAGCTTCAGTTACTTCATTTAAGGTTTCTTTTTCATGACTTGCATATCCTTTAACGGTTTCTACCAGATTAGGGATTAAATCCATTCTTCGGTTTAATTGGACGTCAATTTGAGCCCAACTATTATCAACACTATTTCTCCCATTAATTAGTTCATTGTATCCTTTAAATAGTAAATAAGCTATTATTACTATGAAAGCACCAATTAAAGAGCAAATCCAATTGTTCGGATAACCTAAATTACTTGTAAAGATTAAGAATATTATTAGACTTATAAAACCATATAATAGACTTCTACTAATATCGTTCATTTTTAAATCCCCTTTTTTGTTGTTTTTTAAATATATAATTCAATTTAAATAATTAGTTTTCTATAAAATCTATTAAATAAATTTTTTCTATTTTTAAGAGTTTTTTTTATAATAAAGTTTATTAACTAATTTAAGTATAAATAAATAAGAACAAGAATTAGTAGGATTAAAAAAAACTTTTACCAAGTAAAGGATATTTGGTTTATTTTTAAGAATTGCTTATATTTTAATAATAAAATTATAAGTAGAAAAAAATGTGGTAAGGATTTAGTTTTTTTGTAGAATTAGGCTTTGTCTTTATTGTGGAATTAATATTGAGTATTTTTTTCATTTTCTTATATGATTTAATAAACTTTTTTTTATTCCTCTATTATATGAAAAATGTATTTTTGTATTTATAAGAATTGATTTGATTTAAAAAAAAATATTTAGTGAGGTATTGAATAATATGCAACCTTTACAACAACAAAATGCTGGATATGATAGAGCTATAACCGTATTCAGTCCAGATGGAAGACTTTTCCAAGTAGAATATGCAAGAGAAGCTGTTAAACGTGGAACTACCAGTTTAGGTGTTAAATCTAAGGATGGTGTAGTTCTTGTCGTGGATAAAAGAACAACTAGTAGATTAGTCGAAACTAAATCTATTGAGAAGATTTTCCAAATTGATGATCATATTGGAGCTGCTACTAGTGGTCTTGTGGCTGATGCTCGTGCTTTAATTGATCGTGCTCGTGTAGAAGCTCAAATTAATAAAATTAGTTATAATGAACCTATTCGTGTTGAAGCTTTAGCTAAAAAGATTTGTGATTTAAAACAATTATACACTCAAAATGGTGGTGTTAGACCTTTTGGTTCTGCTTTAATTATTGGTGGAGTAAATAAGAAAGGATGCCGATTGTTTGAAACTGATCCTAGTGGAGCATTAATTGAATATAAAGCTACTGCTATAGGTTCTGGTCGTAGCGATGCTATGGATTATTTCGAAGAAAACTATAAGGAAGATTTAAGTCTTGATGAAGCTATAGATTTAGCATTAGATGCTGTTTATGTTGCAACTAGTGGTAAAGTTACAGATAAATCAGTTGAAATTGCTGTTATTGAAGCTGAAACAAAAACTTATAGAAAATTAGACCATGATGAAGTAACAAAATATGTTGAAACTCTTTTAGAACGTAACGCTCCAGAAGAAGATGAAGACGAAGAAGATGCTGATGCTGAAGAATCCGAAGATAAAGAAGATGCTGATGCTGAAGAATCTGAAGATAAAGTAGAATAAGAAGATTAAAATAAATATCAATTTTTTTTTAATCTTCTTTTTTTTTAAAGGGAGGGTATGATTGTTATGGTTAATGTAGATGATGCAATTATTGCAAGGTTAGAATCTTATGGGGAAAAATTTGAGATTTTAGTTGATGCTGATTTAGCTGCTGATTTTAGAAACCCCGACCATACAGAAGAAATACCAATTGAAGATATATTAGCAGTTGAAGAAATATTTAAAGATTCTAAAAAAGGAGATAAAGCTTCTGAAGAAGCTATGGAAAAAGTTTTTGATACAGTTGAACCTTTAGAAGTTGCAAAACAAATACTTGATAAAGGACAAGTTCAATTAACCGCTGAACAAAGACGTCATATGCAAGAAGATAAACGTAGAATGGTAATTAATACTATTGCACGTGAATCAATTAATCCACAAACAGGTTATCCTCATCCCGCACAACGTATTGAAAATGCTATGGATGAATGTAAAGTTAAAATTGATCCATTTACAAGTGTGGATCAG
This sequence comes from Methanobrevibacter acididurans, assembly GCF_046197875.1. Taxonomy (NCBI): domain Archaea; kingdom Methanobacteriati; phylum Methanobacteriota; class Methanobacteria; order Methanobacteriales; family Methanobacteriaceae; genus Methanobrevibacter; species Methanobrevibacter acididurans. The sequence continues at coordinate 638,306 of NZ_CP166991.1, forward strand.
CAAGTTAAAACTGCACTTAAAGCTATTAAAGTTAAAATACCTATACGTTTTGAAAGGGTTAAAATGGCTGTTCGTCTTCCAGGAGATGTGACCGGACATGCTTATAAAGAAATTAATAGTTTGGGTAAAATTTTAAATGAAGAATGGCAACAAGATGGATCTTGGATTGGTATAGTTGAGATTCCAGGTGGTTTACAAGATGCTTTTAATCATAAGATGGCCTCTATATCTAGAGGGGAAGCTGAAACTAAATTAATTAAATAAAAAATTTTTTTGGAGATATAAAGATTATGTTATATGTAGATGAAAAAGATTTAGTGATTCCTGGTGAAGTCTTAGCTGAAGGTGACTTTTATTCAGGAAGAGGAACCTTCCAAGAAAACGGTTCTATCTGTTCAAAACTTATGGGATTAGTTTCCCTTCGTAATAAAAAGATTAGTGTAACTCCTCTTAAAAGTAAATACATTCCTAAACGAGGGGATGTTGTTATCGGTAAAATTCAAGAAGTAAGATTCTCAATGTGGGATGTTGATATTAATTCACCATATTCAGGTATTTTATCTGGTTCTGAGGTTTTTGGAAGAGATAAAAGAGAATTGAAAAGTGTTTATGATGTTGGTGACACTCTCTTTTTTAGAATCATTGATGTCGATGAAGTTAAAAAAGCTAAACTTGGTTTAAAAGGTCGTGGAATGGGTAAATTCTATGGAGGTATTATAGTAAGTATTTCACCTACTAAAGTACCTAGACTCATAGGTAAAAAAGGTTCTATGATTAATATGATTAAGGATAAAACTCATTGTAAAATTGTTGTTGGTCAAAATGGTTTAGTCTGGGTTAAAGGTGAAGAACATATGCAACAATTAACTAAAGAGATTATTAATCAAATTGAAGAACAAGCTCATACTAGTGGATTAACTAATCGTATTCGAGATAAATTATGTTTAATTATTGATGGTAAATTACCAGAACCAGAACCTGAAGTTGAAGCTGAAAATGATGTTAAGTTTTTTGATAATTCACCAAAACACGAAATTTTAGACGATAATGATGAAGATGTTCTAGCTAAACCTACTCTTCAAAACTTTAAAGATGATTTAGATGAAGATGATGGTTTTATTGGTGATTCTGTAATTGAAGAAGTAAGTGATGTTGAAGATTTCAGTAAAGATACCTTATCTAATTCTAATAGTATTGATGAAATTTCTATAACTGAAGAAGATAATCAAGATTTCGATGTTAAAGAAGATACTCCTATTGAAAATTTAGAAGATGTTTTAGAAGAAGATAATGAAATTACAGGCATTGAATCTGATTTAATATCTGAAGTTCGAGCTAAGGTAGAAGCTGATTCAAATAAAGCAAATAATAATGGTTTGAAGTTTAAGACTTTTGGTAAATCAAAGTTTAATGATAAAGTTGATAAACATTCTAAATTACATTTTGGCACTATTTCCCAAGCAGATGGGAGAAGTTCTAGTAGTATTTTGAATCCTGAAACTAAAGGTAAGAAATCTAGTAAATGGAGAAAATTAGATTAAATATTATATTTTTTTAATAATTATGAGGTGTTAGTATTTCAGAGGATACTTTACGAGGCGATGGTAGAAAATTTGATGAACTTCGTCCAATAAAAATTGAAGCAGGAGTTTTAAAACGGGCAGACGGGTCTGCTTATGTTGAAATGGGTGGAAATAAGATTTTAGCTAGTGTTTATGGTCCTAGATCCACTTATATGAGAAGATTTTTACGTCCAGATACTGGTGTTATTAGAGTTAGATATAATATGGCTCCATTTTCAGTGGATGATCGTAAGAGACCAGGTCCAGATAGACGTAGTATAGAAATTAGTAAGATAGCTGAGGATGCTTTACGTCCAGCTTTACTTTTAGAAAGTTTCCCTAATAGTATGGTTGAAGTTAGTATTGAAGTCATTGAAGCTGAAGGAGGTACTCGTTGTGCGGGTATTACTGCAGCTGCAGTTGCTCTTGCTGATGCGGGTGTTCCTATGAAAGATATTCCTGTAGGTTGTGCTGCTGGTAAGATGGATGATAAAGTTGTTCTTGATTTATCTGAAATTGAAGATAAAGAAGGACAAGCTGATGTTCCTATAGTTATATTGCCTCGTACTGAGGAAATTACACTTTTACAAGCGGATGGTAATTTAACTGAAGATGAATTTGAAGAAGCTTTAGATTTAGCTATTGGTGGTTGTCAACAAATTGCTGAATATCAAAGAAAAGCTTTAAAAGCTAGATATGGGGAATAATTATGGATATTGTACCGGAAATCACAAAGAATAGTATTACTAAGTTAATTAATGAAGGTGAAAGACCTGATGGTAGATCTGTAGATGAATACCGTAATATTTTTGTTGAACCAGGTGTTATAAGTAAGGCTGAAGGTTCAGCTAGAGTTAAATTAGGTGATACTCAGGTAATTGCAGGAATTAAGCCTAGTATTGGTACTCCTTTCCCTGATACTCCTGATGTTGGAGTTTTAATGACTAATTGTGAATTATTACCTATGGCTTCACCTGATTTTGAAGCAGGTCCACCTAGTCCTGATAGTGTTGAATTAGCACGTGTTGTTGATCGTGGAATTCGTGAAAGTCAATTAATTGATTTAGATAAATTATGTATTAAAGAAGGCGAAAAAGTTTGGATGCTATTTGTGGATTTACATGTAATAGATTATGATGGAAACCTTTTTGATGCATGTAACCTTGCAGTAATGAGTGCTTTAATGGATTGTAAAATACCACAAGCTACTTTAGTTGATGATGAAGTGGAATTGGATTATGATAATATGGTTTCTTTATCTATTAATGATAAATTATCTTTAAGTACTTTTGTTAAGATTGGTGATGGAATAGTATTGGATCCAAGTTTAGATGAAGAAAGAATTTTAGATGCTAGATTAACTGTGGGTATTAGTGAAGAAGGTAATTGTGTTTGTTCCATGCAAAAAGGTGGAAGTGAACCTTTAACACGTGATGAAATTTTAGATTCAGTTCATACAGCATTTGAAGTTAAAGATGGCTTACTTGGAAACTTGTAAATAGGATGTTTTTATTTAATTCCTATTTTTCTATTTTTTTAAGCTTTTTTACCATTAACTTTAAATACTTTTAAATCTTATATTAGTATATTATATGTTTTAACAATAATTTTGATTGTTAAAATTTAAGTAAAAAAATAATTCTATTTTATTATATTAAAAAAAATATTTTTTTTATAAAAATCTAAAATAAAATATTATGGGATTTGAAAATTAATTTTCATTCTAAGGTTTTTAAATGAATTTTTTCTAAAAAGGTAAAAAGAATTAATTTTAATATAATTTTTTATTTATTCAAATAAATTTTTTAAGTGATTATTATGGCAAGAACAAAGAAAGTTGGTATAACAGGCCGTTTCGGAGCAAGATACGGAAGAAAAGCAAAAAGATCCGTTAAGAACATTGAAGAAAACATGAAACAAAAACATGTTTGTCCTAGATGTGATAGACCTTATGTTAAAAGAGTAAGTGCAGGAATTTGGAAATGTACTAAATGTGGTACAGTCTTTACTGGAGGAGCTTATGTTCCTGAAACCCCTATGGTTAAATCTGCAACTCGTAATATCAAAGGATTAGGAGGAGACTAAACTGTATAGATGTCCAGAATGTGGAACTGAAGTCGACCATCATGGATATATGGAAAATAAGTGTCCTAAGTGCCGATATAGAATTTTATTTAAGGAAGTTCCTAAAGTAAGAAAACTAGTTAAAGCACGATAATTTTTTAAACTTTTTTTTACTTATCTAAAAAAAATATTATTAAATATTTTTTTTCTAAAAAAACTTTTTTTTTAATAAAAACTTTGAATATATACTATTTTTTTATAAATTTAAAAATAATATAAAAAGAAAAATTCCTAAATTTTTTTTATGGGAGAATTAAATGATTATTTATGTTAATTTCAACATCTAGAAAACCATCACAAAAAACAAGAAAGTTTTGTAAAAATTTATCCCATGCTTTTGATTTTGATTACACTAATCGTGGAAAATCTTCTATTAGAGATTTACTTGTTAAAAGTAAAGAACTTGGAAGAAATGGTTTATTGTTAATTTATGAAATCAAAGGAAATCCAAGTAAAATGACTTTTATTTCATCAATAGGTGAAGAAGAGTTAGCATTATTAATTTCTGCTGAAACTTGTAATGAACGATTACATATTAAGCCTAAAGATTTGAAAATTCGTAATGATTTTTCAGGTTTAAGTCCTTTATGTGATGTGCTTGGTTTTGAAGTGGATAATAAAAGTAAATTAAGTTCTAATTATCTTCATTTTAGATCTGCTGATAATGGTAATGAAGAGGGCTTATATAATCTTCCAATTGCAATTATAGATTTTTATAATAAGTTTGGGGATAAAATAGATCTTCGAATTAATGTTAAAAAGATTGTGGTTGATTAAAAAATTAATTAATAGTTAAGGGGTTGTTTTTATCCTTGAGAGTACTAGTAAATTTTTAAACAGTATTAAATCTAATATTGAAATAGAATTTGAGGATTGTAATCAGGCACGTATTGTTCATGATTCTATTTTGCTTGAATTTGAAAGTTCTCCAGATTATCGGAGTACTATGAATATTATTCAAGAGGGTAATGTTTTAATTTTAAGTATTGATGCTGAGGATGCTACTAGTTTTCGTGCAAGTCTTAATTCTGCTATTAAATGGATGAAATTATCCGTAGAAATTAATGAATTAGTTTAAAACTTTTTATGGATAAGGTTTAAATAGATTATTAAATATATTTAATTATAGTATTTATTATAAAATTTATATTATGTTTTTAGAAAAATTTTAAAGGTGGATGATTATTATGGATATTCCAAAAAATGTACAAGAACAATTAAATCAATTTCAACAATTACAACAACAAGCTCAAATGATTGCAACTCAAAAAAATACTAATGATATTCAAATTAAGGAAACTGAATCTGCTCTTGAAGAATTAAAGAAAGCTGATAAAGATGCTGATGTTTTTAAGACTGCAGGTAATTTACTTATTAAAGTAGATCATGATGAGATTAATAGTGAACTTGAAGATAAACTTGAAACTTATAATCTTAGACAACAAACTATGTCTCGTCAAGAAGATCGTGTTATGAAAAAGCTTAAAGAAATGCAAGCTAATATTGAAAAATCTATGAAAGGTTTACAATATAATAGTGAACCTTCTGATGTGGAATAAAAGATTTATTTTTAAGTGAAGAATTTATTTTCTTACTTTTTTTAATATTTTCTTATTTTTTTATAGTTTATTAATTCTTTTTTGTGTGTGTTTTTTATGAAGGTTCTTAAAGATTTGTCTGAGGATGATTTAGTTACAATTTCTGATTTTTTATCTAATGAGATTAATCGGGAAATAGGTTTTATTTCTAATCCTAAAGAGATTATTGGTATGGATGTTAATGTTAAAGTTGCTTTTGATGATATTGATAAGCGTTTAGATGTTGATACTGATGTTGATTTAGATACTGATAGTTTGTCTAATTTAGGTGAGGATGCTATTGGTGAAGCTGTTGATCGTGCTTATAAAAAGTTAGATAATTTTATTGATGCTCATTTTAAGGTGGATGAGTAATTTCTTTTTTTATTTTTTTATTCTTTTTTTTATGGGTTTTTTTATATAAAAAATATTTATTCAAGTTAAATTTATTTTTTATAAAGTTAAATTTATATACTTGTTTTTAGATAATATAAAATGGTCCATATAAAAAAACAATAAAAAAACTGTTTTTTTTATTAATTAATTTTTTTTAATCTAAGGGAGGGTTGGCCAAAAATTGATTTTTTAATTTTTTGTAATACTTTTTTTATTTTATTTTTTTAGTTATTATTTTTCATGTTTTTTGTTTTTGTTGTCATTTTTGGGTGTGAATTTTTTTTTAATGTGTTTTATTTTCTTGGTATTGTTTTATATTAATTTTTAGTGTTGTTTTTTTTATTTTAAGAGTTTTTAAATAGTTATATTTTATACTAGTGGTTACATATATTAATATTAAGTATTATTAATTTATTGGTGTTAGTTATGGATATTGAACAGTCTAGTTTTAAATTGGAGCGTTTGGATGATGATATTCCTAAGGATCATCTTTCTCGTTTTATTGTGCGTTTTGTTGATGAATTTTTCCCAATTTTGGAAGTTGAAGAAAACATGGGAGGAAGGGTAGACCTTTTTATCGGTTCGTGAAATGTTTAAATTAATTATTTATGCTTTTAATAATGGTGTTACTAGTTCTAAAGTTATAGAAGATCATGCTAAGTATCATAAAATTTATTTATATGTTTCTAATGGAATTAAACCTTCTCAAAGAAGTATTCGAAGATTCATCCGTGATTATGGTTATTTGTTTAATGTTTTTATTGGAAGTACTTTACTTTTTCCAAATGAATTAGGAATCACAGATTTTAAGCATATATCCATTGATAGAACTATTAAAAAAGCATACAACTCTAAATTTAATGTTTTGCATGAAAAGGACATTAATACTTTAATTCAGTATTATAATGGATTAAAGTTACCTAATAAAAAAATTAAAAAGCTCCACGTCCAGCACGTAAATTGATTGAACGAACAGATTTAAACAATGAAGATAAATTAGAATTATTATTTGAGTTACAAACTCAATTAAAGATGTCTGGTCAAAATACAGTACCTGTAAACGATGTTGAAGCTCGTTGGATGCAAAATAAACAAGGATTAAATGAGGTCGCATACAATGTTGAAAGCGCTGTAGGCACCGTTTCCAAACTTATTTGTGCAGTAAAAGTTTCACAAAAACCAACAGGCCATTATGAATTACTAGAAATAGTTAAAAATGCAATTAATAACATCAACGATGAACCAGAATATGTAAGTGCAGATACAGGATACCACACCTAAACTAGCTTTCAATACTTAGAAAAAAATAATATTAAAGGATTAATACCGGATAGAAAACAAACTCGAGAGAATACAGGAAGATTAAGTGAAAACCCATTCCATAAAAGACCACTTCAAGCATGATCTAGAAAAAGACACTTACATTTGCCCAAACAACCAAGAACTACCTTTCCAACAAGAAATCAAACATTACTTAGAAAATGAAACCAAACTTTATAAAATTGAAAGAAGATACTGGAACTACAATGCATGCCAAGACTGCCCCGATAAAGAAAAATGCTACAAAGGAACACAAAGACAAATAACATAATTCACAATTAACACAGCCCTAAAAATGAAAAAACATATGGAAACAGAAGAATACAAAAATATGTTTAAAAAAAGATCAAGCACAGTAGAAGCACCATTCGGAACACTTAAAACTTACTACCACATAAATGAACTACCAACAACAGGAATATAACACACAGAACACATACTAGCACTACAAGCACTAACATACATCCTAAAAAGGCTAAATCACATAATTAAAAACGAATACGACGAAACAGACAACATAAACCAATTCATAGAAAAAATAGGAGCAACACTCAACCTAAAATGCAAAACCACAGAAAAAAAAGTAATACCAAAAAATATCAAAAATTATTTTTGGCCAACACTCTAAGAATGGAATAAAAATTTCATCCTTAAAAAACATTTAATACTATTTTTAAAAATAAAATATTTTTTAATTATTAAAAAGATAATTTTAATAAATTTTTATCTTTATTAAACAATTTTTCTAACATATTTTTTTTAATAATATTCAACAAAAATAATTTTTATTAATCCAAAAAATTTATTTACTTAAAAATTTAATATAATTTTTTAGATTTTATACAAATTTAATATAGAAAAAAATTTTTAGAAATAAGGAGGAAATTTTTCATGGGAAAAAATTTTCATTGTTTTTCTTTTTAGTTTTTTTGGTAGTTTGTTTATGTATACCTGTGGCTTTTGCAGAGAATACTAATGGATCTACTCTTACAACAAATTCTTCTTCATCTAACTATTCTACAGGAGAATCTGTTTTAAGTGTAGGTGATAATAGTACACTATCTGATATGCCTACAGGGGGTATTCCGGGTAATGGTACTCCACCTGATATGCCTAATGGCACTGGTCCTAATGGTACTTTACCTAATGGCACTGGTTTTTATTTACAGCCATGACCTCTACCTCCTCACAAGGTCCTAATGGTACTTTACCTAATGGCACTGGTCCTAGTCCTATAGATAATATTACAAGTCCAAATACTTCTTTAACTGGTAATAATATTACAGTTATTTATGGTGCTGGTGAAAATTATACTGTAACATTAACTACAGTTAATGGTACTCCTATTATTGGACAACACATTGCAATGAATCTTACTCGTTTAAATGATGGTGCAAGTAAAGTTTACTGGGAGACAACAGATACAAATGGTATAGCAGACCTTGAAATCAATTTATATCCAGGATATTATACTTCATCATCAAGTTATGAAGGAAACACTACATTAAATTACACTTCAAGTAGTTGTTTTAATACAATAATTGTTGTAACAAATTCAACAACAAACAAAACAAGTACAGTATTAATCGTACAACCATTTACAGAAGTTTATGGTGCAGGTGAAAACTTCACAGCAACTCTTAAAGACTCTAATGGTAAAAGCATAGTAGGAAAACATATTGCATTAAATCTTATCGTTTAAGTGATGGTGCAAGTAAAGTTTATTGGGAGACAACAGATACAAATGGTATAGCAGACCTACAAATAAATTTATATGCAGGATCTTATACTGTAACTGCAAGTTTCCCAACTGATGATAATTACACAAATTCTTCTGCTTCAACTACAATTGAAGTAACAAATTCATCATCTAAAAATAATAATGACTCTTACAATGTAACCGTATTAACTGAAAAATTATCATTAAATATGAATAATTGGAATTATGATTCAACTAATGATATTTATTATCAATTAGGACTCATATATTGTGTAGACCCTGCAACAACAACTTATGAGGAATTAGCTATTTACGTTCCAGGATCATATTTGAATGGTATTAAAAATACTAATGGAACTTATACTTGTAGTTTAAATAATACAAATAAAGTAAATAATTATACAGTTAAAACTGCACCTATTGTAATGCCAATTAATACTCCAGGATATTCAGCACAAACTGCTGTAACAAAATATAGTAGTAATGGCATAACTGATTATACTAATTCCGGATTTGTTTATGTTTATGCAGGATGTAGGGGTAGAGATAATGGTGATAATTACAGTGGTGGAGCACCTTGGGGAGTTACAGATTTAAAAGCAGCTGTAACTTATTTAAAATTCAATAAAGATGTAATGCCAGGTGATACTGAATCAATATTTACCTTCGGACACAGTGGTGGAGGAGCACAAAGTGCACTAATGGGAGCTACTGGAGATAGTGAATTATATAATTCATACTTAGAATCCATTGGAGCTGCTATGGTAGATAAAGAAGGTAATAATATTTCAAATAGTATTTGTGGAGCAATGTGCTGGTGTCCTATAACTAGTCTTGATTATGCTGATGGAGCATATGAATGGAACATGGGTCAATATGCAACAATCGGTACTAGAACAAATACAACTTGGACATCCAGTTTATCTGATGATTTAAGTACAGCATTTGCATCCTATATTAATCAATTAGGATTAAAATCCTCTAATGGTACCTTATTAACTTTAAACCAATCTAGTACTGGAATTTACACCTCTGGAACATATTATAATTATTTATTATCTGTAATAGAAGAATCATTAAATAATTATTTAAATGACACTAATTTCCAAGATACAAGTTATAAAACAGCACAATCATATATTAACTCATTAAACAGTGATGAACAATGGATTACATATGATAATATTACTAATACAGCAAAAATAATTAGTATAGAAGCTTTTGTAACTCATTGTAAATCTGCACAAAAAAGTGTTGGAGCATTTGATAGTTTAGATAAATCTGCAGCAGAAAATAATTTATTTGGAAACGATAACAATGAATATTTACACTTTGACACTGTGATGAGTGAATTATTAACAAATAATTCAAATAAATATTCTAATTATTCAGATTATAATAGTCAGTATGCAACATCTTATGCAAATGATTTAAACGCATTAGATTCATTAAATAATACAATACAATATCGTGTAAATATGTATAATCCAATGTATTATTTAAGTGATTATTATAATGGAAGTGGAAGTTCAAATGTTGCTAAATATTGGCGAATATCTACTGGTATAGATCAAACAGATACTGCTTTAACTGTAGAAACTAATTTATACTTAGCATTAAAAGAATGTACTAGTGTTGAAAGTGTAATTTTCCAAACAGTATGGGGACAAGGTCATACTACTGCTGAAAGAACTGGAACTAGTACTGAAAACTTTATAAATTGGGTTAATACTTGTTTAAATTCTTAAATTAAAAATTTAATTTTTTATTTTTTTTTTTTATCTTTTTTTATACTAAAATCACCTTATTTTTTTTATTAAATAGTTTTTTTATAAAAATTTTTTAGAATATTATTTATTTAATTCTTAAGAAAAATTATAAAATTTGAATCAGTGGAGCTTATTAAATTGGTACTGTTTTTGGGAAATAAAAATCAAAAAACAAAATATCAACTAAGTTTTTCAAAAGATATTTTAACCATTAAAACCTTATAAACAATTATAAAATAATAAACCTCATAAAATAATAGGAAAAAAAGGGGAATATAAACAATGGCAGATAAAATAATAATAGCTTCATGTAGTGGAATGAGTCCAAACGGATTAGTTGCACGAGTAGCAGCATTAGACTATGTAATTGACAACGAAGATGTAATAGAACTATGCATGGGATTAGTATCAGGAGACCAAATCAATTACAATCTCCTAATAAAAGAATACCCCGTCTTTGCAATAAATGGATGTGATGGGAACTGTGTGGAAAAAATACTTAACGAACGAGGAGTAAAACCAGCAGGAGCCATAAATATTGGTGAAGAATTAGAAAAACAATCTTATACTCCAAACGATCCCGCAAGACTAGACGAAGAAGGAGAAAAATGTGTAGAATACATAAAAACCCGCCTCAATGAAGAACTAGAAAAAATATTTGAAAACCAAAAAGAATAGGGGCATAATAAAATTGATTGAAATAATACCAGTATTAGATTTAAAAAACCACATAGCAGTTAGTGGAAAATCCGGACAAAGAAACACATACACACCATTACAAACAATATACTCACCTAACCCCAACCCATTTGACATTGCAGGAAACCTAAAAATAAATAATGCAAAAAGAGTCTATATTGCAGACTTAGACTTAATAGAAAAACAAGGACACAACATAGACCAAATCAAAAACACCAACATGATATTGCCGGTCATATTAGATGCTGGAGTAAAAAATTATGAATCCTTCAAATTCTACTTAAACTTTGCATATAAAATAATAATTGCAACAGAAACCCTCGAAAGTATAGAAGAATTAGATAAAATATTTAAAACATTTCCCTCTGAGAGAATAATTATTAGTGTAGATGTAAAAGATGGAAAATTATACTCACAAAACTTAAACATGAACCTAAAAGAATTTCAAGAAATCCTAAAAAAATATGATCCAAGCGAAATCATACTCCTAGACATATCTAGAGTAGGGACTGGAGAAGGATTTAACAAAGAATTACTAGAAAAATTCAAAGATTTCAAAGACCAAATTATTATAGGTGGAGGAATTCAAGCAAAAGACCTTCAAAAATTAGAAGAATTAGGTTTTAAAAAAGCACTAGTCGGAACAGCCCTACATAAAGGTGAAATCAAAATAAACCCATTTTAAAAAGAATCATTAAATCTATAAAACATAAAAATTTTAATCATAAGAAAAAGTAAAAATAATTAATTAATTTAATTTTTTTTTTTTTAAGCTAACATTGTTGGCAGTATGATAAATGGACTTATTGCAGCTATAAAAAATAGTATTATGCCAATTGCAGTTGCTATATTCCGATTATCCATAACTCCGGTTATTATACAGAGTACTCCCATAAATCCTAAAATTACTGGAATGATGTGTGAAAAAAATATAAATCCTGTTACCATTATAAATCACATTTAAATATATTTCAATTAATTCTATTTTTGTTATTTTTCCTATATAATACTATTTAATTTATAAAAACACATTTTCTAGATTAAACTTAATATAATCCATTCTACCTCTTCAGCAAATAACATTGCACCATAACCTGCTAATAAACCGGTAACAAATCTTAAACTATTATTACTCAAACGATTGCCATAACGTTGAGTTAACCCATCAACTAAACATGGAATTACCAAAACTACTGATAAAAATAATAAAAATAAATCATGCCCCACACTTAATATAAAGTAAAATATGAAAAATAGGATTATACCAAGATATAATCCAGTGCATCTTGCACAAACTGGAAACTGATAACCTTTAATATGAAAACTTCTCTCAGGCTTCCTATGACAAATATAATTTAAAGGATTCATAACAACTCACTCTTATCTCCCATTTTTTTAGTCTCCTGAACAACACGCACTGAAAATAATCATTCCAATTATAACAGCTAACACAATCATTAAAAAACCCATTATTTTTCACCCCAAAAAAATTAATTCTAAATTCCACTTTTTTTTAATTAATACCTTTTTTATTCATCTTTTTTTATAAAACTTTTTATAAACAAATTTAAACTTTTACTAAAAACCTTAATATTCTTAGTAAATAGTTTAGTATATATCTAAATATTATTTCATTATAAGTAATATGTGGTTCATATTCATTTAATAATATTTATTATACTATTTTGATTTATTTGACTTATATTATTCTATTTGGATAAAATATTTTAAAAAAAAATATAAGAGTTTTTACAAGTCTTTATTTAAATTTAAATATTATAATACCTTTTTAAGATAATCAAATCAAAAATTATATATTACTTAATTATATATAAACTTTAACCAGATGAAGGATAAAAAAATTTTTTACCAAATAAATATTTAATTCCTTTAATAAAAATTTCATTCAATTTATATTTTCATAAACAAGTTTTTTTTTAAGTGGAATTAATTAATTCCTTTATCTAATAAAAAAAGGAGTTTAATATTAAGAAATGAAACATAAATGTCACATTATCAGTATATGTATAATAATACTGTTATTATCTCTAATAATTAGTGTTGGAATGGTGACAGTAAGTGCAAGTGATCCTCAAATAACAGATAATACTAGCATAACTACATATTCTGATAATATTAATGATAAAAAATTAAGCCTTAATACGGTGAATGTATCAAATGAAAAAAATGAAATTAATATAGAAAAAACACAAAAAGGTTCACTTCAAAATGACTGTGAAGAAAAACTTTTAAGATTAAAGGATGTGAATACAGAATTAAATTCAATAGGATTTGGTTCTGAAATTAATCATTTAAAATTCAATAATCCAAAATTTGAGCCATATTTTAGTAGAAATTATATTAATTCCTACACATTTAATTATCTTTGCTCAGAATTAACTTTTAATTTAACATTTCAGGAAATTGAATATGAAAATGACCACTCCTCAGATAAAATTATTGATTATTATTTAAAAGGTGACACTGAGACATCAATATCAAATAAAACTAATTCTGAGGGTCAATTATCAATAACACATTCTATGCCCACTTTAAGTGTTTATACTTTGTATCATAGTCTTCAAAATAAATTGTCTTTTTATAATTATACCAAAATGAAATTAAATTTTAAGCACAAACTTAAATTAACTTCAAACTATAATCAATATACTACTTATGATGAAACTCCTCATCTGATTCAAAATATTACCAATTCTACTAGTACTCAAATATCTGGTATAACAATTAAATCTAATAATATTACTTCTCTAAAAACTAATTCTAATGGTCAAATGACTTTTACAGTACCTTCAACTTATTCTCTTTCTTCTTCTCAGCATAATGTAAACTTTTATACTAATAGTGTTGAGATGGATGAGTATTTCCAATCTAAAGTTGGAGTGTCATTAAAGGCTAATTCTCAAACTCCAACTATTAGTGCAAGCATTCCAAATACTTTTGTTTACGGTGCAAGTGATAATATTATTACTGTGACTTTAACGGATTCTATAAGTGGTGCTGCTTTATCTGATCAAACTATTAAATATAAAATTGATGAGGGTAGTGAACAAACTGCTTCTTCAACTACTAATTCTAAAGGTCAGGTATATATTGCTTTGCCAGATAATTTAGCAGGTGGTTCTCATAATTTTGATTTTAGTTCAGTTAAAAATACTGACTATAATTCTGCTTCTGGAACACAACAAACATTCAATATAAAAACTCAACAATCTAGTATGGGTACTTCTGATGTTAGTTATAGTTTTGTTTATGGGTATGATGTTGGTAGTGTTGTTGTGAATTTGTTTGATGTTGAGGGTGTTGTTGTTCCTGGTGTTGTTGTTAATTGTACTTTGTGGTTAGGTAATAAAGAAATTACTGATATGCCTGTTGTTCGGTCTGGTGAGGCTTTTAGTATTCCTAAAGGTTTAGCTGGTGGTGAGTATACTTTGATGTATGATTTTGGTGGTAATGAGAATTACACAAAATCTTCTATGAGTACTTCTATCACTATTAATCCTCAACAATCTAGTATAAGTACTTCTGATGTTAGTTATAATTTTATTTTTAATAGTGAAAGTAATACTGTGACTATTAATCTTTATAATGCTTTTGATGATTTATTACTCGGTAAAAAGATTTCTTATAATTTTAATGGGGAAACTAAAGAAGTTGTATCTGGTGTGGAATTTGTTTTACCTATAAAGGGTTTAAAAGTTGATACTTATACTTTATCTTATCAATTTAAGGGTGATGAGAATTACACAAAATCTTCTATGAGTACTTCTATCACTATTGGTCCTCAACAATCTAGTATGGGTACTTCTGATGTTAGTTATAGTTTTGTTTATGGGTATGATGTTGGTAGTGTTGTTGTGAATTTGTTTGATGTTGAGGGTGTTGTTGTTCCTGGTGTTGTTGTTAATTGTACTTTGTGGTTAGGTAATAAAGAAATTACTGATATGCCTGTTGTTCGGTCTGGTGAGGCTTTTAGTATTCCTAAAGGTTTAGCTGGTGGTGAGTATACTTTGATGTATGATTTTGGTGGTAATGAGAATTACACAAAATCTTCTATGAGTACTTCTATCACTATTAATCCTCAACAATCTAGTATAAGTACTTCTGATGTTAGTTATAATTTTATTTTTAATAGTGAAAGTAATACTGTGACTATTAATCTTTATAATGCTTTTGATGATTTATTACTCGGTAAAAAGATTTCTTATAATTTTAATGGGGAAACTAAAGAGGCAGTATCTGGTGAAGCATTTGTTTTACCTATAACTGGTTTAAAAGTTGGTGATTATACTTTATCTTATCAATTTATGGGTGATGAGAATTACACAAAATCTAATGTGGTTACTACTAATATTAATGTGATTCAGCAAACTCCAAATATAAGTACTCCATATCTTAAGTATACTTTTACTTATGGTGTGGATAATGCTATTATTGTGACTTTAACTGATTCAAAGTCTAATGATCCTTTAGAGGGTAAGACTATTAAGTATCATTTTGATTCATTAACTGCAGAAACTTTAATTACTAATAGTAATGGTCAAGTTAGTATTCCTGTTTCTAAAGATTTAACTGCTGCTTTAAATCATATTTTGAATTATAATTTTGTTGGTGATTATAATTATACTAATAGGACTGGTTTACAAGTGAATTTTACTATAAATTCTCGGAAGACTTTTGTGAATAATAGTATGGATCATTATATTTTCATTGAAGGTACTAATTCTAATACTGTTCCTGTGTTCTTGTATGATGTTTATAAAACTAAATTATTAACTGGTAAAACTATTTATTATAATATTAATGGAGTGAATGGTTTCACTAATGATGGAATTATCTCTATTCCTAATGGTTTACCTGGTGGACGTGTTTATACTTTAACTTACACTTTCCGTGGTGATGATAATTATATTAAATCTAGTAATAGTTCACTAATTTTCATTCAAAAAATTACACATTTTGAGGGTTTTAATCTCAGCACTATTAATAGTAGTGTTAATTATACTGTTTGTTTAAAGACTTTAGATGGTAATGTTTTAAGTAATGAGAGTTTACTATTCGTATTTAACAATACATATTATCCTGTTGTGACAAATGTGAATGGTGTGGCATGTTTAAGTTTAAACAATTTAAGTTTAGGATCATATAATGTAGATTATGTTTACTTTGGAAACAATTTATACACATCATCTAATGGATTTAGTAATATTAATGTTGTTGATAAATTAAAAACTGATTCTAATATTATTCTCACTTACGATGTTAAAGGTAAAGTTTTAAATTTTAACTTAACAAGTAATAATATTCCTATTAATGAAGCTAATATCACTGTACTTATTAATGGAACTAATTATACTTTAATCACTGATAAGGATGGTTTAGCTAGTATTGATTTAAGTAATTATAGTCTTGGAACTTATAATCTAAGTTATTATTATCCTGGAAATAAGGATATTAATAAGTGTAATGGGTCTTGTAATATTAGTGTAACTAATCCTATTGATTCTGTTTTAACTTTAAACAATTATACTATGACTGTTGGTTTACTTGGTAATCTTACAGGTAAGTTAACTACATTTAATGGTACTCCTTTAAATGGTATGGTGATATTTTTAAATCTCACTAATCTAGGTAATAATTTAAGTAAGGTTTATAATGTTACAAGTGATATTAATGGAGATTATGCTTTACCTATTAATCTTGCAGTAGGAGAATACAGTGCTAGTGCAAGTTATCTTGGAAAAACCATTGGAAATAACACTTACCTTAATATAGGTCCTGTTTATAGTAGTATTAGTATTAAAGCTAATATGACATTTGTTGGTACTGTTTTAAGTGTGAATAATTTAACTGAAACTTATGGTGATGGTTTAAACTTAACTGGAAAACTCTTAGATATTAATGGTAAACCTGTAATTGGTCAACATATCTTATTAAACTTAACACGTCTTAGTGATGGTGTAAGTAAAATTTATCCATGTACAACTGATAATACTGGTGAGTATCAATTAGAAATCAACCTTTACCCTGGAGAATATAGTGTTAGTGGAAGTTTTAATGGTTTAACTGTTAAAAATGTTACTTATTCCCTATCAACTATAATTAATGGTTCAATACTTATTAATAAGGTTGTTACTGTTTTAAGTGCTGATGAATTTCTTGCTAAAGTTAATTATGGTCTTATTTTTACTGGAAAACTTATAAATAGTGAAAGTGAACCATTAAGTAATCAAATGATTAGTATTAATCTTAATAATTCACGTAATGGTTTAAGTAAAACATACTATGTATATACTGATACTAATGGAGTATATAGTTTAGTTATTAATTTAGCTAAAGGATCATATACTGCTCAATGCAGTTTCACGGGTACAAATGAATATGAATCTAGTATTGCAAACACAAGTTTAAGTATTAAAGCTTAATATATAAAATTTTAAAACTTTTTTTTCTTTTTCTTTTTTTATTGTCTTGTTTTAAGTTATTTTTTTTATACAAAAACTTTTATAACAATAGTTATATAATAGTATTGTATATATAAATATTTATAAATACTTAAAAAAATAAATTATTAATTAATATAAAACTTTAAAAATTATAAAAAAATACAATTTAAAAATTTTCTAGGAGAATTATAGAATGGAAAAAGGAACAGACGTATTAAAAGAAGGCTTTGCAAAAATGACTAAAGGTGGAGTCATCATGGATGTAGTAAATGCAAAACAAGCAGCAATTGCAGAAGATGCAGGGGCAGTAGCAGTAATGGCATTAGAAAAAGTACCAGCAGACATCCGTAAAGCAGGTGGAGTAGCAAGAATGGCGGATCCAACTATCGTAGAAGAAGTAGTAGATGCAGTTAGTATACCTGTAATGGCAAAAGCAAGAATAGGACATATTGCAGAAGCACAAATACTTCAAACACTCGGAGTAGACATGATAGATGAAAGTGAAGTACTCACACCAGCAGACGACGAATTCCACATAAACAAAAAAGAATTTACAATCCCATTCGTATGTGGAGCAAGAAACCTCGGAGAAGCATTAAGAAGAATCGACGAAGGTGCAGCAATGATACGAACCAAAGGAGAACCAGGAACAGGAAATGTTGTTGAAGCAGTACGTCACATGAGAATGGTAACTGGGGAAATCAGAGATGTTCAAAACAAAAACACTGAAGAATTAAGAGAATATGCAAGAGTCATAGAAGCACCATTACCATTACTTGAAGAAACAGCAAAACTTGGACACT
Organism: Methanobrevibacter acididurans; assembly: GCF_046197875.1. Classification (NCBI taxonomy): domain Archaea; kingdom Methanobacteriati; phylum Methanobacteriota; class Methanobacteria; order Methanobacteriales; family Methanobacteriaceae; genus Methanobrevibacter; species Methanobrevibacter acididurans. Next base: position 656,740 of record NZ_CP166991.1, read on the forward strand.
TACCAGTAGTAAACTTTGCAGCTGGAGGAATTGCAACACCAGCAGATGCATCCTTAATGATGCAACTTGGATCTGATGGAATATTTGTAGGATCTGGAATCTTCAAATCAGGTAATCCAGAAGCATTTGCAAAAGCAATTGTTGAAGCTACAGCTAATTATGATAAACCTGAAAAACTTGCCGAAGTATCCAAAGGACTTGGAGAAGCAATGAAAGGAATAGAAATCTCCAACATTTCAGATTCTGAAAGAATGCAAGAAAGAGGAATATAAAACCTTTCTCTTACTCTTATTTTTTTAAAACATTAATAATACTAAAAGGTAAGAAATTAATATGAAACCAGTATTAGCAATAGGACCACTAAGTAAAGACATACTAATAAACAAAACACAAAAAATAGAAAAAACAGGTGGAGCCTTATACTACCAAAGTCAAATCTACCAATACTTAAAAACCCCATATCAAATAATCCTATCACTAAAAACTGAAGATAAAAACTTAATAAACAACTTCCCTAATCCAGAAAAAATACATCCAATATATAAAAAAGAAACAATAACATTCACTAATAAATACTTAACACCAGAAAAAAGAATACAAACAAGTAACTTCGCAAATACACCAATAACTATAGAAGACATTAAACCATTAACAGAAAATATAAATTTCTCAGCAATAATCTTAAATCCTCTATTAAAAACAGATTTCAACTTAAATATTTATCAATATTTAAATACATTAAAAACACCTATCTATTTAAGTATACAAGGACTTTTAAGAACACAATCTAAGAATAATCAAATAAAATTAGAGAAAAATAAGGACCTTAATCAAATATTACCTTATATAACTGGTTTATTTTTAGATCAATTTGAAGCACAAACATTATATCCAAATGATCCCTTAGATTTAATAGCATATAAATTATCTAAACTAGGACCATTAGAAACAATAATAACACAAGCACATAAAGGTTCACTTATACATTCTAAAATTACTAATACTACAATTTCTGTACCTGCAGTTAAAGTCCAAGAAGAAAATTTTCCAACAGGAGCTGGAGATACTTATATGGCAGCATATATTTCACAAAGATTAAATGGGTATAGTATTAATTATAGTGCAGAATTCGCATCTGAAATCACTAGTAAAAAAATAGAATGGGGTAAACTAATATAAATCCTTGTTTTTATTTTCTGAATTATAAAAACATTTAAAACTTCTTTTGATATCCCTATTTTAAAATTTTTTTTATTCAGTTTTTATTGATTATTTATTTTTAATTTATTTATTATCTTTATTTTGAATGTTGAGGGGGGAATGTTTTATATATTTTTAATTTTATATTTTTAAATGTCGATATGTAATGTATCACTTGTCGTTTATTTATTTTTAAAATTAGGAGGAAAATATGAAAAATTTTAAGTGTTTAAATATTTTAATTATTTTAGTAACGCTAGCTGTCTTAATATTATCTGTTCCTTCAGCTTTTGCAGTTGATACAAATAATTATACAAATGATAATGTAATATTAAATTCTAATACTACTAATAATATTTATGTGGATAATAATACTAATATTCAAACTGTTATTGATAATGCCAGTGAAGGTTGTAATATTGTTTTAAGCAATGGCACATATCATGAGTCCGGTTTAATTGTTAATAAAAGTTTAAATTTTATTGGTGATGAAAATTCTATTATCAATGCTACAAATTTTAATACAAGTATTTTCACCATAACAGGAAAAAATACTAATATTATGTTTGCTGGTTTAAATTTTATTGGAGGTTCTAGTAATTTTGGTGGTGCTTTAGACATTTATGATGCAAAAGTTACTATTTCTAATTGTAATTTCACAGGTGCCTATGCTAGTAACAATGGTGGTTGTATAGCTAATCTTGGTGGAAATTTAATAATTGATAATTCCTTTTTTAATAACTGTAGTAGTGGTCATAACGGTGGTTCAATAAACTGTTTTAATGGGGATTTAACCTTAACTAATAGCTTTTTTGCAAATTGTAAATGTGATTATGATGGGGGTGCAATTTCCCTAAATAATTACAGTAGTGGAAAAATTATAGGTAACTTTTTTATAAATAACACTGCAGGTGAATGGGGTGCTTGTGTTTATGAATGGAATGCAATAACTGTTAATATTACTAATAATATTTTTATTTCTAATAATGCTAAAAAAGGTGCTTGTTTATTCATCTATGGTGCAAATAATATAACTGGTAATGTTTTTAAAAATAATAGTGCTGATTATGGTGCAGGAGTATATGTTGAAGAAGCTTATGGATCTGTACTTTCAAGTGTTGAATGTAATTTTAATAGTTTTATTAATAATATTGCATTAAATGGTAGTGATGTTTACATTTATCGTTGTTCATTACCTAGTAATTTTAATAATAACTGGTGGGGAATAAATAACCCTTTAACCAATATTAGTCAATTTAACCAATCTTACTATGATATTAAAAATGATGTAGGTTTACCATCTACATGGTTAAACACTAAAGCTACCTATAAAAATAGTATAATAACTGTTGAAATGGCCTCATCTAATACTTCTAGTAAGGATAATATTAATTTACCAGTTTTCGCTAATTTATATTATAATAATAATTTAATAGATACAAATATTTTAATTAATGGAACTACAGATTTTAATGTTTCATCATATGAATTAGATAATATACTAATTAATGTAGGTAATCAAAATTTCACTTTCACATCAACTAATACTAGTACTATTCTTAATAGTTCTAATGTTTCTGTAATTTATGGTTATACTAATAAATACACTGTTAAATTAACAACTAATACTGGTAAAGCTTTATCCAATGAAGAAGTTCTTTTAAATATTACTAATTTAAGTAATGGATTAAACAAGGTATATAAGATTTTAACTGATAATGAAGGTATTGCAAGTTTACCTATTAATCTTTTAACAGGTGCCTATAGTATGAATGCAAGTTATTCTGGAAATAATCAGTATACATCATCAACAATTTTCACTTATTATAACATTATAACAAACCTTTATAATACTAATCTAATTGTTAATAATTTTAATGAAACATTTGATAGTGGTAATTCTTTAATTGGTAAATTGAGTGATGTGTGGGGAAATCCTATAGTAAATAGAATTGTTAATTTAAAATTATCCCGTTTAAGTGATGGTGTTAGTAAAACTTATTATGTTACCACTGATACTAATGGGGAGTATAATTTACCTATAAATTTAAATATTGGTTGTTATAAAGTAGATTGTTCTTTTGATGGGGATAATCCTTATTTAGCAAGCAGTACCTTGGGTACAATTACTGTTTATTAATTAAATTTAATTTTTTATTTTTTTTAGATTATTTGTTAAGTTCTTTTTTTTATAGAATTAGTTTTTATATATTTTAAAACATTTTTCATATGAATATTTGCTCATATGATTAATTTATCTTATATAATATTATATACTGTTTAAAACATAAAACTATTTATGAATAAATTAGATGATTATAATCATAAAGCTACTGTGCATTTATCCTTTGCACTAGTTTTAAATCTACTTTTTAATGTTATTGTTATTGTTGGAGGATTACTTACTAATAGTATTGCGATTCTTGCAGATGCTGTTCATGATGTTGGTGATACTCTTGCAATTTTTATTGCATGGTTTTTGCAAAAGTTTTCTGAACGTGGTCGAAATTATATTTACACTTATGGATATAAACGGTTTAGTGTTTTAGGTGCAGTACTCACAAGTACTATTGTTATTTGTGCTTGTGTCGTTGTATTATATGAAGCTTTTAGTCGTTTATTTGCACCTGTGGAACCTTCTTCAACTGGTATGGTTCTTGTTGCCCTATTAGGTATCCTTTTAAAAGGTTTATCAGTTTATGCCTTACATGGAGGTAAAACATTTAATGAACGAAGTATTCTTGTTCACTTGTTTGGTGATGTTGTTGAATGGATTGTTGTTTTAATTTTAAGTGTTGTGCTTGTATTCTATAATATTCCTATTTTAGATCCTTTAGCTAGTATCGGTATTAGTTTATGGATTATTTATAATCTTGGAAATAATCTTTATCGTAGTTTAAAAGTACTGGTACAATCAGTACCTAATGATTTTGATTTAAAAACTTTTAAATCAGAAGTTACAAATATCCAGGGTGTTATTGGTGTTGAAGATTTACATGTGTGGAGTCTTGATGGAATTAGTAATGTTCTCACTTTAAAGATTAAGACAAATATGACTGATGCTAATAGTTTATTTAAAATTAAAGATGAAGTAAATAATATTGCTTCTAATTATGATGTTAGTGATTCTACAGTTGAGTTTAAAACCTAAAAACTTTTCATTTACACCATCAACTTTCATTTTCAATATTTTTAAAGATTCCTTTCATTATTTTATTAAATCTTTTCTTGTTTTCAATAATTTTAATCTTTCCATCCGTTTAAACCTATCTTCTAATCTTATTATTTAAAAAGTAATAATAAATGTATATATCTATTATTTAATTTTCACTTTTCTATAAATTAATATTTATAAAAAACTAAGAACTAATAAAAAAAAGTATTTGATAATTTGTGAGTATAAAAAAAAGTTTTTAAAATAAGGAAAAAAATTTGGAGAATTTAAATTTAATTTATAAATCTCCATTTACTTTTCGCTCTTCAAGTAATTTAAGACCTAAATCTCCAAGTTTATACTTTTGAATTTTTCCACTAGTAGTTAATGGGAATTCTTCTACAAAGAATACATATTTAGGAACCTTAAATCTTGCAATATTACCTATACAAAAGTCTCTTATATCAGCTTCTGTTAAGTCATCACAATTATCTTCTTTAATTATGAATGCACCTACGATTTCCCCATATTTTTCATCAGGTATTCCTGCTACTTGTGCATCTTGGATACATGGATGAGTGAATAAGTATTCTTCAATTTCACGAGGGTAAATATTTTCCCCTCCACGTATAATCATATCTTTAATACGTCCAACAATACTATAATATCCATCTTCATCTTCCACAGCTAAATCTCCACTGTGTAACCATCCATCAGGTTCAATGGTTTCAGCAGTTTTCTCAGGCATGTTATAGTATCCTTTCATCACATTGAATCCTTTACACATTATTTCCCCTTTTTCTCCTTGAGGTAATTCTTCACCAGTTTCAGGATCTACAATTTTAACCTCAATGTTTGGGAATTTTCTACCTACAGTGTTAACTTTCTTTTCAAAAGTATCTTCTGCACATGTTTGTGTGAATCCTGGTGCTGCTTCAGTTAATCCATAAACACTTGTGATTTCTTTCATGTTCATTTTATCTATTACAGCTTTCATTGCTTCTTTTGGACATGTGGAACCTGCCATAATACCTGTTCTTAAACTAGTTAAGTCGAACATATCAAACATAGGATGGTTTAATTCTGCAATGAACATTGTTGGAACTCCATAAACACTAGTACATTTTTCTTTTTGGATACTAGATAAAGTGAGTAATGGGTTGAATTCTTCTAACATTACAAGTGTTGAACCATGAGTGATTACTGACATTACTCCAAGAACTGTTCCAAAACAGTGGAATAATGGTACAATTAAACATAAACGATCTTTATTAGTATAGTTCATGTTTTCCCCAATATAAAATCCATCGTTTACAATATTTCTACTTGTTAACATTACTCCTTTAGGGAATCCTTCTGTACCACTAGTATATTGCATCATGATTACATCATTCTGATCCACATTAGCTTTTGCATCAGTTAATTCTTTATCTGCAACATTTTGACCTAATAAAAGTAATTCATTAGTATTGTACATTCCCCGGTGTTTTCTTTGTCCAATATAGATTATATCTTTTAAATGTGGATATTTTTTACTGTGAAGATTTCCTCTTGCTTGTGTTTTTAATTCTGGTACTAGTTCATACATTATGTTAAAGTAAGATGTGTCACGGAATCCATCAGTCATAGCTATTGCTTTCATGTCTGATTGTTCTAATACATAATCTACTTCATGTTTTTGGTAAGCAGTATTCATTGTTACAAGTACTGCACCAATTTTTGCTGTTGCAAACATGAATGTTATCCATTCAGGCACATTTTTTGCCCATATTCCAACATGATCTCCTTTTCCAACTCCAATTCCAAGTAATCCTTTTGCTAGATTATCTGCTCTTTCATCGAATTCTTTGTATGTGAAACGTAGTCCTCTGTCTGGGTAAACTAAAAATTCATGGTCTGGTTGTTTTTTTACCATGTCTTCAAAGAATGCTCCTAGACTTTTTTCTGTGAATAATTCTGAAATTTTAAACACCACCATTATATATTATTTTTTTTATTTTTCTTTAAAAAGCAATCATTTGCTATTTCATCTTCACTAATTAAGTGTTCTCTAAGTTTCTCTTTAATCTCTTCTGGTATGGGTTCTTTGTGTTGTGCCATAAAATCAAAGTTAACTACTACACTTTTTCCTTTAGCTTTTAATTCTCCATCTTGCCATGCTTCATGGCCTGTAACAAAAGATGTGTTTCCAATATGTAATATGTAAGTTTTTATAAGTACATCTTTACCATAAACGGTTTTTCCAACAAAATCGTTTTCTGTACGCAACATTATAAGTTTCCATTTTTCATAATGTAGGTCTAAATCCGGTGTGAAAAATCTGAATACATCATTTCTCCCAACTTCAAACCAGTTACCTATCACTGTGTTGTTTACACAACGCATTGCATCAATGTCCCCGAATTGTGGTTGAACTATAGTTTCAAACATTTTTATTTCACCTTCATACTTGGTATGTGTTTTCCGATTTCTTCTTCACTTATTAAGTGTTTATTAAGTTTTTCTTTTATGTCCTCAGGTATTGGCATTTGTTCATTGTTTATCCAATCATAGTATACAAGAATTGATTTTCCAACTGCTTTTAATTCTCCATTTTGCCATGCTTCTTCCCCTGTGGTAAATGAGGTTTCACCAACTCTTAAAATATATGATAAGATTGTTACATCTTTTCCAAAGAATGTTTGTCCAACAAAGTTTGCTTCATTGTGTACAAGTATTAATTTCCAGTCTTCATCTTCTAAGCTTAAATTTGGTGTGAAAAATTTAAATATTTCATTTCTAGCAAGTTCAAACCAGTCTACCATTTTATTATTGTTTACATGTTTTAAACCATCTATATCTCCAAAACGGGGAGTTACTGTTATTTCAAACATTTTTATGTTCTCCCATTTTATTTTAATCTTTTGGAGTGTAGAGTACTGCTAATATTTGTGATTTTTCTTTATGATAACTGTGAAGGTGGTGTGGTACGATTCCATCGTAGTATGCACTATCACCTTTGTTTAGTATACTTGTTTCTTTTCCATATTCTAATTCTATGTCCCCATTTAAAACATATATAAATTCTTCACCTTCATGGCTAGATAATTCATAGTTTTCTTCTTTAGATTCAACATCTATTATGAATGGTTCCATATGTCTGTCTACTTTTCCTGCTGCTAATGCATGGAATTCTAAATCTGAACTATTTGTTACATTTTCTCTTCCACTGAAGTATACGGTATGATCACTTTTTCCCCCTCTTACTATTATTGGATCTTCTTCAGGGGTGTCATCAAGGAATGTTCCGAGTCTTACTCCTAATGCACGAGATATTTTAGTTAGTGGTGTGAGTGATGGTATCACATCTCCTTTTTCTATAGCTTTTACTATAGGGAGGCTTACTCCACTATCTTCTGCTAGTTGTTTGATTTCCATGTCTTGGGTTTCTCTCATCTGTTTTACTTTAAATCCTATACTATTTTTTTCAGGCATTTTTTCTACCATCCTATTATGAAAAATTTTTTTAATATTAAGTTGTTATTTTTTTTTTTTGGAAGTTTTTAAAAATATTTTAAACTAGTAAAATTCTTGTAGTTTAATTTTTATTAAAATTAGTAAATTAATTATAAAAAAAATCTTAATCTTAATTTTTTTTATTATAATAATAATTATTATATTATATTAATTATTTTTATGATTATTTTTTCTGAAAGTTTTTGATAAAATTATTTATTTTTTATTTGTTTGGTTTCTATTTCTCTTTCAGATAAATTATTTTTTTTTGTAGGTGTGAAATTACTATTATATTGTAGTTAATTTACTTGAATATCTGTTGGGTACAGACTATTGGTTATTATGTTCCCTGTGTATTGAGCAGCGATGCTGCTCAAACCTAATGTTAACAAACCTATGGATAATAATTTTATTGTATCTCCTTTTGTTATTGAATTCAAGTTTGTTCACCTATATTAATTGTTTTGTATTTAAAATAGTTTTTATATATATTTTTTGTATAATTTTCTATTATACATTTTTAATATTGAATTTTTTATCATTTAAAGTTTGTTATTGTTTGAACATTTTTTTACTATTTTTTTTAGTGTTTTCCCTATTTTTAAATATTTTTTTATTTTTTATTTTTTTCAGATCATTATTTTAGTGTTGTGCCGGTAATTTTTTCAAATTTTTTCCGGTTTGCATGTTTTTTTAAGATTCATATTTTTTTAATTTTTTTCCTATTTTTTTATCTTAAATTTTTATTTATAATGTATTTTATTTTTATTTCTATTTTTATTGGTTTTATGTTTTTATTTTATCTTTTTAGTTTTGTTTTTTTGTTTTTTTTATTTTTTATCTTTTTAATGTTGGTTTTGGATTCTTATTTTTTTACCAAAACATTTAAATACTCTTGTAAACAACATTATTATGTCGGAAGGTGGTTTCCGTATTCCGGCAAAAAATATTTTTTGAATAAACATCCATTTTTAAGAAATGATTCTTAATTCAAAAAGAATATGATAAATATTTTAAGAATAATCAAAAACCATTTCAAAAAAAATTCATAATTTTATAAGCTAAAAAAAAATTTCTAATTATCATTTAATTTAAAAAGTTTGTTTATTCAAAAAAAAATTTTAATAAAAAAATAACGGAAAACCTCACAAAAAAAATTAATTTAAAATCAAAAATAATATTTACAGAAGAGAGAAGATTTATATGTCAGCAATCGCAGCATTAAGTTCAGGTGATACAGCATGGATAATAGTAGCATCTATTCTAGTATTACTCATGAGTATACCTGGAGCCGCATTTTTTTATGGCGGACTAGCTAAAAAGAAAAACGTATTAAACACAATGTTTTTAACACTCATAGCATTTGCAATAATTGCATTAATATGGGTAACTTATGGATATTCATTTGCCTTTGGTTCAACAATTAATGGAATCATAGGAGCACCTGCAAACCTATTTATGTCAGGAATTTCTCCAGATGCATTAAATGGATCAATACCAACAATGCTTTATATAGTGTTCCAATTAACATTTGCAGCATTAACAGGAGCATTAATATCAGGTGCAGTAGTAGGAAGAATGAAAACATCTTCATGGATAGTATTTATTATCGCATGGGCAACACTTGTATACCTACCAATATGTCATTGGGTATGGGGTGGAGGATGGTTAATGAACCTCGGAGCTCTTGATTTCGCAGGAGGTACAGTAGTTCATATTAACTGTGGTCTATCCGCATTAGCACTTATCTTAGTATTAGGTGCACGTAAAGAAAAAACATTATTACCTCATAACTTAACAACATCCATACTTGGTGCAGCATTCCTATTCTTTGGATGGTTAGGATTCAATGGAGGATCTGCATTAACAGCTGGAGGATTAGCTTCCAGTGCAATACTTGTAAGTATAGTAGCAGCATGTGCAGCACTCATCATGTGGTGTATTATTGATGCTATAAAAGTTGGAAAACCAACAGTATTAGGTGCAATAACAGGACTCATAGCAGGACTTGTAGCAATCACTCCTGCAGCAGGATTTGTTGATGTTCCAGCAGCAATTATAATTGGTCTTGGAGCTTCATTAGTTTCATACTTCGCAGTATACTACATTAAAGAAAGACTTGGATACGATGATGCATTAGATGTATTTGGTGTACACGGATGTTCCGGTATATTTGGATCAATCGTAACAGGTATATTCGCATCCCCATTCATTAACTCCGCAGCATCAGGATTATTATATGGAAATCCAGGACAAGTAGGAATACAATTACTTGCAACTGCAGTCTCAATAGTATGGGCATTTGGTGTAAGTTATATCATTGCTAAAGTAATCGATAAAACAATGGGTCTAAGAGTAGAAGAATCAGTTGAAGTAGAAGGATTAGATACCAATCTTCACGAAGAATCCGGATACAACTTATAAGATCAAAAACAATATATTATTAATGGAGTCATGATAACTTGAAAAGAATAATAGCAGTAATTCGTGAAGCAAAATTAGAAGATGTAAAAAAAGCCTTAATAAGAATAGGGTGTGATGGAATGAACATCTCCGAAATTAGAGGAAGAGGACGACAATTAGGAATAAAAGAATCATACAGAGGTTCAAACTATTGTATAGATTTAATCCCAAAAACACGTGTAGAACTAATTGTCAAAGACGAAGATGTTGAAGAAGTTAGTCAAGTAGTAATAGATGCTGCAAGAACTGGTGATGTTGGAGATGGTAAAATTTTCATCTCACCAATTGATGAAGTCATAAGAATAAGAACAGGTGAAAGAGGAGACGATGCAGTATAATGCATCTAATCCAAATCCCACCTTCTTTCTCCTTTTTTTAAAATTACTAAATATAATAAATTAATAAATAACTTTTTTTTTTAAACTTCAGGTAAACAATAAGCCATGAAAGCAACTAAAATCATATAAACTAAATAAATTATACCTGCCCAAATATTACTTGTAAAACTAAGAACTATCCAAAAAACAAAAGTAATAATTAAAAAATAGATTCCAATATGATCATGTTGCATAACATGACCTAAACCGGGCATAATCAAACTAATTATTCCTGCAAAAACACTTTCAACCATTATAAATAATTTCCTTATTAAACTTATAATTAATAAAACTTTAAAATCATAAGTATTTAACTCTTATTATTTATGAAATTTAAAACTATCATTTTAATATAATAAAAAGATGAATTTTGTAGAAATAGTATCAAAAAATATTTCGTGTTTATAAAAAATTAGTATTTTAAGGGGTTAATAAGGGGAAATTAATAAATAAAAATTTTCCCCAAAATTTAAATTTTTAATTTTATTCACTCATTTTGTAAGTATCATATGCAAAGTAAATACAATATATTAATACTATGATTGCTAATATGCTGTATACAATACTACCTTTAGTGGAGAACATAATTGCACCGAGTATAAGATAAATGATGAATATTATAATATTTTTTTTAGTTTCTCCACCTTGTATTAATTCTCCAATACCTGGTAAGAAAAATGAGATTATTGTAGCTAAATATTTATTTACCATAATTTTCACCTCCATAAAAATGTTTATTAATATTTTATTATTATACTTAAGATATATTAATACTTTTTGTTTTTTTTTTATTTGTTTTTTTTTTATAATTAAATCTTATTTTTAAAGTATTGTAATTTTAAGTATTGTTTTAATCTTTAGATTAATAATTAAAGAAACATTTTTTTTAGAAATTTATTTTTTTGTCTAATTTTTTATTATTTTTTTTATTTAAGTTTAAAAAGATTAATTATTTTTGGGAAATTTATATTAAAAATAAGATATATAATTATATTTAATATGATTATTTTAAGAAAAAGTAAAAATGCTTGGAAAATGTATCCTATAGGTTCTCCTAAAGGGGCTTTAAACACTAGAAGGGAACCTGAATTTGTAGGAACACTTAAATTTCACTATGATGAAGCAGGTTTTAACTTAAACAAATATATTAAGAAAACTGAAAACGAGGATAAATTATATCCTCCCTCTGATGCTATAAATTTCTTGCGCTCACAAGCAGTATTTCTAGCTAGTCATGATGAGGATATAGAAGAATTTTTAACCAGTTCTAATATAAAAGTAAGACATACTAAAGTTTGTCCCCACTGTATATATGAAGGGTTTGTAACAATCATTAGTAAAGATTATAGTTACTCTTATCATGATCAAAGAATTTGTAAAACTTGTGCTGAAGAAACTATTAAAAGAGAAATGAAACTTCGAAGATATGATAAGCATGTTTCTAAAAATTTTAGTCGAGTTTTGCAGAAAACTGGAAGTTTAGATACTGTACTTGAAATGTTATCTCCAAAGTTTGATCCTTTAAAACATAATAATTTAACACTTTTTGATAAGATTAAAGTGAATGATAATAAGTTTCCTGAAATCAAGATGAGTAGATTAAAAGTTCCTAAACCATTTAAAAAAGTATTAACTAGGGATCCTGATGCAAAACTTTTACCTGTGCAATTACTTGCTATACGTGAAGGTGTGATGCGTGATGAGGATATGCTTGTTGTTTCTGCTACTGGTAGTGGTAAAACTTTAATTGGTGAACTTGCAGGTATTCCTAAGGCTTTAAATGGTAAGAAGTTTCTTTTTTTAACACCTCTTGTTGCACTTGCTAATCAGAAGTATCGTGATTTTAAAAAGAAATATGAACCTTTAGGTTTAAAAGTTGCAATTAAAGTTGGACAAAATCGTATACATGCTAAAAATGAATTAAGCTTACCAGATTCTAATATTACTAATTCTGATATTATTGTTGGTACTTATGAAGGTTTAGATTTCATGTTACGTAGTGGTAAGAAGGATTTACTAACTAATCTTGGAGTAGTGCTTATTGATGAAATTCACACAATTTCAGATCCTGATAGAGGTTTAAGATTAAATGGTTTAATTAATCGTATACGTAATCTGTTCCCCAAAACTCAGTTGATTGGTTTAAGTGCTACTGTTCGTAATCCTAAAGTTTTAGCTGATGCTTTTAATATGAAACTTGTGGAATATGATCAACGTCCTGTACCTTTAGAGCGACATCTTGTTTTTGTTAGAAATGAGGTTCAAAAACGTTTAATTATGAAGAAACTTGTACAAAAGGAATATCATAGTAAGAGTAGTAAAGGTTTTAAAGGTCAAACTATTATTTTCACTAATTCTCGTCGTAAAACTCATAAAATTGCGAATTTTTTAAGTAATAAAGGAATTAATGCTAGTGCTTATCATGCAGGTTTATCTTATTATAAGAAGGAACGTATTGAGAAAAATTTTGGTAAAGGTAAGATTGCTGCTGTTGTAACTACTGCCGCTTTAGCTGCTGGTGTGGATTTCCCTGCCAGTCAAGTTATTTTTGAATCTTTACTTATGGGTAATAAATGGATTAGTCCTAATGAATTTAGTCAAATGCTTGGAAGAGCAGGACGTCCTAGTTATCATGATCGAGGTATGATTTATTTATTACCTGAAATTGATAATGAATTTGACAATATATCTGAGGAAGTTACTGCTTTAAATTTACTTGAAAGTGATGTTGAAGATGTTCATGTTAATTATACTGAATCAGGTACTTTAGAAGAGATTTTAGCTGATGTTAGTAGTGAGTCTTTAACTAATATTCAAATGATACATGATTTTTACTCTAAAAAACCAATTCCTATAGAACTAGATATAGGGGTAAATGAATTAATAGATAATAAAATGTTAAACCTTGATTATAATAAAAATGTTAACTCTTCAAAGTATGGTCGAGCAGTAAGTATGAGTTTTTTATCACCGGAAGATGGAGAATATGTGAAGAATTCACTTAAACGTGGAGATTACTTAAACCAATTTATAAACAAACCTTACATGCAAAAACGTATTACAAAAATTTCATCAAAAAAACAAACAACACATAAAAGTTTAGAATCACAAAAAAATAAAAAAAATAAAAATAAGAACAAAAAAACTAAAAAAAATAATTATAAACACTTAGATAAAAATAATCCAGAATTAAAAATAGAAAACATTGCAATGGATTTAGAATTATTTGAAAACGCTTACCTCTCTCCAGTAATACATAAACAAATATCAAACAGTATGAAAATGAATTTTTCAACAAGATTATTCAGCGAATCCACTTTAGATATTATATCCTCTGGGGATGTTCTAGCTAAAGTAGATAAAAAATTTCAAGAAGCATTACTTCGTTTACAAATAGATTTCTTACGTTGTAAATGTAAAGATCGTCCATTTTGTGATTGCTTACAAAGAGGAGTTACTATGATAATTTTAGAGCAACGTTTAAAACATAAAGATCCTAATGATATTAGTCGTAAACTCTATAATGAGTACCAAATACAAGCTTATCCTGGAGATATTTATAGTTGGTTAGATACTTTTGTCCGTAACTTAGATGCTATTAAACGCATAAGTAAAGCATTTGATAATAAGAAAATGGTTAAAGCTTGTAATAATTTAATTAAAGTTATAGAAAAAGGATAAAAAAAGATTTCATTGCTTTTCAAGGAATTTTTCACCAAGACTAATTATTCGTATTTGATTTTGTAATTTGCTTTTAATAGACTCTAAAAGTTTAACATCTAATAAAGCTATAATGTATTTCACATCTTCCACATACTCTTTTTTAATTATTCTTAAGTTATGGTTTCTAATTTCATTATCCACATTCTTTATAATAGTGTAAGAAAATATTAATTGAACTGTTTGGTATTTTTCCATTTCAACTATTTCTGCGGTTTCTAAAGTGTTTTGCACACTTTTACTATATGCTCTAACAAGTCCTCCAGCACCTAATTTTATTCCACCAAAATATCTAGTTACTATTGCTGTGATGTTTTGAAGATTATTTTTCTTTAAAATATTAAGCATAGGTCTTCCAGCAGTTCCACTAGGTTCACCATTATCATCATAACCTTCACCATCTTCTACAATATAAGCAGTGCAATTATGGGTTGCATCTTTAAATTCCTCAGATATTTGTTTAATTATTTCTTTGGCTTGTTTTTCATTAGTTGAAGGTATTAATCTACAGATGAATTCTGATTTTTTAATGTTTAATTCATTAATATATGTTTGTTTAATGGTTTTCATAAAAAAGTAGTCACCAAAATTTAATTATAGTTTTTTCTGTTTTTTTTAATATTTTAATATTATTCTTTAAAAACTATTTTTTTTAAGAGATCCATATTTAATAATTAAAAGAAGTAAGTAGTATTTTAAAAAAGATTTTTTAAATTGAAAATTATAAATTTTCTTTTTTTATAGTAATAAAAACATTTTTACACCAATGATTATGAAAACAACACCAGCGATTCTTGATATTAATTCATGATAGCTTTGGAAGTATCCTCCAAAATAATTTCCAACACATAATACTATTACAGTTAAAACGATATCAACAGCTAAAATCATCCAAAATGGAACACCATTTGCTCCAGATAAAGTACCAATTAATAAATTATCTAATTCTGCAGCACCAATAAGTGCTATAAGTTCTACTAACATTTTTTATCAATCCTTTTATTATATTGATTTGGTTTTTAAAAATTCTATTATATTATAATGTTTTATTCCTTTTTGTGAAAAATCAGTTTCATCTGCACTTATTACGAATTTTGGATAATTATTTTCAATTTTTAATAATTCTCCAAATTCTCTTTTTTCATCATTTTCACAGGTTAAATAATCTGTAATTTGGAAGTAAATTTTTTCATCATTTTTAATGCAAATAAAGTCTATTTCTTTATCTCTTAGTTTACCTATTGTAATACTATAGCCACGTCTTAACATTTCCATATAAACTATGTTTTCTAAGATTTGACTTAAACATTCTGTGTTATTTAAACATAATGCTTGTCTGAATCCGTGGTCTGTTAGGTAAAATTTTTCATTAGTTTTTAGGACTTTATCTTCTATTAAATCTTCTCTTTTTACTTTGTGTATGAAGTATGCTTCTTCACAGTAAGTTAAGTAATTATAAACTGTTTCGTGACTAATTTTTAGGCCTTGTTTTTTGAAATATTTTGAAATACTATTTGCTGAGAATGGGAAACCAATGTTTAATGTGATGAATCTTATTAATTGATCTAGGATCATAGTACTTTTTATGGGATTTTTTTGAACTACTTCTTTGAAAATTATGGAATTATATAAATCTTCTAAATAAGTGAGTTTTAAATCTTCATTTAAATTAGAAACGTATGGTATTCCTCCAGATATTAAGTATTCTTCAAATATTAATTTTTCATTGTATTTTTCTTTTTTTTCTTTTTTTGATTCTATTATTTCTTTAAAATTTAAGGGATAGATTTTTATTATCTTATAATCTTGTTTTAATCTTTGTAATTTTTCGTTTAATTTGTGTTTATTGCTGATTGTGAGGTAAATATCAGTGTTGGTGTTTTGTAATTTATTTATACTTTCATTCCAGTTTTCTACATTTTGGATTTCATAAAAGAATATGTATTGTTTTTCTTTTGTAATTTTTTTTTCTAGTATTTTGTCTAGTTGGGTATTATTTTTGATTTTGTGGTATGTTCCATTTTCAAAATTAATTTCTGTAATGTTTTCTTTTTTGGTTTGTCTTTTTTTTAATTCTTCTATTGTATTTTTTAGTATTTTTGTTTTACCTGCTCTTTTTATTCCGGCTAGTATTTTTATACAGTTTTGGTCTATTAGTTCTTTGATTTGATTCGTGTATATTTCTCTTTCTATTGTCATTTTTTTCACTTTTGACTATTTTTTTAGTCACGTTTTTTTGTTTGTCTTCATAATATATAAAAGTTTTGCGTCTACAACTGCAAAAAATATGCAATTACTAAATTTTTATACTGTACATACAAAATTTAGTAAATTTTTAATTTTTACTCTAAAACTAAAAAATACACTCAAAAAAAATGAGTATTTAAAAAAAATTTAGATTAACTAATAAATTTACTGTTAAATTATAAATTTAAAATTATTAAAAAAATAAAAATCAGAAAAACAAGTTTTTAATATTTGGGGCCAAATTTATATTTAATAATAAACATACATATACAAAGAATTATATTAACAAAAATTTTATTGAAGGATGGTGAAAAAATAAATGGCAAATAAAGCAGCAACAGCATTAGTATTTTTTGTAATTGCAATAATAGCATTCGGTTTAAGTGCCTGCTGTGCAATGGCAACATATGGTGCATTTCAAACATCATCAATCACAGGATCTGATAATGGTGATACAGGTAGTGTAAGTTCTGATTATTCAGTAAGTGATGGGGATTCAAATACTCAATCTTCTAATAATAATCAAGATATCTTAACAAATGTTAAAGATACTGTAAAATCATTACTCGGAATGGATACAAGCAATGAAACCCAATATAGTGAAGACTCCTCTATAAGTAATGGTTATTAAATCTCCCGTTTTAATTATATGGGAGATTCACAATTTTATTCTACTTTTTTTTAAAAAAATTTTAAATTAATGGTTCAGGTATTCTAGGATTATCTTTTTTAGGCTTAACTCCACCAATTTTATCTAATCTCAATTTTAAAAATTCAGCACCCTTTGGAGTTATAGCATAAATAGGTACAGATTCACCTACTTTATAAACATTATTTTCTTCACAAATCTCCCAAACATATTTAGAAGCACAAGCAGTTATAATTTCACAATTACTTATTAATTCACTTGCATCTTTCTTGCTTAAACCTGTGGTGTGAACACCAAAAATGTAAATATTAACATCAGGATTAGAATCTTTTAATTTCTGGATTTCATTTAAACCATCACAACCTGCAAAAGTTACAACAATATTTTTAAAACCTCTATTTATTGCAAGTTTCACACCTTCAACTTGATTAATTGTAGTATTCTTGGGATCTGCTACATTTTCAATACCTATTTTTTCTATTATTTCAGGTATAGGGCTTGTTTTTATAAGTCCAGATACTCTTCCACCTACTCCTTGAACAATTTCAGGATTATCTAATATTACGGTTCCACAACCTTCACAGACCATTACGGCACAATCTATAATATTTTCTTCAATTAATGATGATGTTATTTCAGAGATTCCGAATGTTAAGAAGTCTTTCATTCTGATTTCACGTTCTGCTGTGCACATACCAAAATCTTTTATACGAAATTCAATGTTTTCTTTTATTTTATCTTTAGTAAGTTTTTCAATATTTCTATGTTTATGAAATAGTGGGCAGTAATCTATTTTTGGTTCACCAATGTTTACAATTTTCCCATCTTTAATCACTATTTTAGATTTACCTAATGCTTCAATAATGTGTTCATCCATTTTATCACTATTAAAATATTTAGATTTAAATCTTATATATGTTTTTTCCTATTTTTTTTAAGTTATTAAAGTTTTTAGATTCATTTTTATAATTTTTTTCAGTGTATTTAAAATTTGTATGTTTTTTCCTATTTTTTTCAGTGTATTTAAAAAAGTTTATATGGAATATTCTATTTATATATAATATAATTGGAAACAATTTTTTAAAAAATTTATAAAAAGGTTTTAAAAATGTATACATTAAAAAGAGATTCTTATTTAAATAAAATTAAACCATTAATTGATAAAGATATCATAAAAGTTTTAACTGGTATACGTCGTTGCGGAAAATCTGTAATGCTAAAATTAATAATGGAAGAATTAGAAAACAAGGGAATATTAAAATCTAATATAATTTATTTAAATTTTGACTCATCCAAATTTCAAAACATAAAAACTAATGAAGAATTAAACAATTATATTACAAAAATTTTAGAAAATAAAAAAAATAAAGTTTATCTTTTTTTTGATGAAATACAAAATGTAGATGGATGGGAAAGAAGCATTAATGGTTTTATGTTAGATTTTAAATGTGATATTTATATTACAGGTTCAAATAGTAAATTATTAAGTGGGGAATTAAGTACTTATCTTACAGGAAGATATATTGAAATCCCAATTTATCCATTTAGTTTTAAGGAAATATCACAATATTATCAAGAAAATAATAAGAAAAAAAGTAATTGGGAAATATTTAATGAATATATTGCATATGGAGGATTACCTATTCTCTTAACATTAGATGAAGATAATAAATTAATGTACTTAGAAGATTTATATAATGCAATACTCTTAAAAGATGTAGTAACTAAGTATAATGTTAAAAATCCAAAGGTTTTAAACAATTTAATGCATTATATAAGTTTAAATATTGGACATACATTTTCGGGTTATAGTATTTCTAAATATTTCAAAAATCAAGGAATCAATGTAAGTCCAAATACATTATACAATTATTTAAGTTATTGTGAAAATGCATGTTTGATACATAAAGTAAAAAGAGAAGATTTAGTAAGTAAAAAAGTTTTGAAATCTAAAGAAAAATATTACTTAACTGATCATGGTTTTCGTCAAGCATTATGTTTATGTAATAATAGAGATTTAAGTCAAGTTTTTGAAAACATTGTTTATAATGAAATGTTAAGATTAGGTTATAAGGTAACCATTGGTGAGATAAAAAATAAAGAAATAGATTTGATTTGTAAAAAACATGATCAAAAAGTTTATATTCAAGTAACTTACTTATTAGATAGTAAAAAAACAAAAGAAAGAGAATTTGGTGAATTATTAAAAATTAATGATAATTTCCCAAAGATTGTTATAAGTGCAGATCAATTTGACTTCTCACAAGATGGTATAAAACATTATAATATCATTGATTTTTTAAAAGAATATTAAGTAATTTTTATTATAAAAATTTAATACTTTTTTTTTAGAAGTCACTTAATTTTTCTATATCAAATAGGACACTGCTTACGCATAAGTTTATTAATTGTTCCCCATATACCTTATCCACGTATACACCGTTTTCTTCCACGTCTCGTGCACCTGATTCAATACCCGGATCATCTAATCTTGCTTGTTTAAATTGTGATAATCCTACTTCTCCATAAATATTAGTATCTGCTTGGTTTTTTATTTGCTTTTCATCAAGTATTCCTAGTACTTTACCCATACTTAGTTCTCCTGATGCAGCATGGGGTCCTTCGTTTTCTACAATACTATTATTTACTTGTATTGTTACTCCTGATTTTTCTTCTATAAAATCTAAGTATTGGTATATGGGTATGTTTCCACCGTGACCATTTACTATTATGCATCGATCAATTTTTAGGTATTGTTTTGCAGATTTTAATGTTTTTGTTATTTCGTAAGCTACATCTTTTAGTTCGTAGTGTACACCATGATGTATTGTTGGTAATTCATATGCAGGGAATACTACACCTAAAAATCTGCATCCACTATTTAAACTTGCAATGAGTGATACGTAGGAAGCTATTTTTGCATCAGTGTCTATTGGTAATGATGGGCCGTGGTTTTCAAGGTGTGATCCTAATGCTAGTACTCCTACTTTATGAACTCTTGTGTTTTTTATGTTTCCTGCTTCTAGTCTTAGTTTCACCATTTTATATTAATCCTCCCAAATTTTATTATAATTCGAATTCCCAGATATCGTCGCCTATGTAATGTAATGTTTTTATTGCTTTTCCTGTATCATTTTCTTCCATTTCAGGACCAGTTATTAAACTTTCTCCCATTACTAATGGTTTGTGATGGTTTTCATCCACTACTAACACCACATCTCCTTTTTCTATTGTAGAGTCTGCTTGTGTTATTCCTGGACTCATTACATCTGCCCCGTTTGTCATGAATTTAACTGCTCCCATATCTACTACTACGGTTTTTGAATTTAAATCTTCGTAGAGTGCTGCTTTTAGTGTTGGGTATGGTTTGTTGTTAATCATTATGATGTATGGTTTACCATTTACAAGAACGAAATCGTTTGGGTCTACTTCTAGTAATTCTACACTATCTTTGTTGTTTATTAGTGTACCGTATTCTCCTAATTGTTTTTTGATTTCTTTAATCTTTTTTTTCTTTAAGAAGTATCGTTTTTTGACTTTCAAATTATTCCACCATTTAATTCTTTATTATTTTTATTATTTTGTTGTTTATATGATTAATAATTTATTATACTTAAGGCTAAACCTTTATATACTTTATTGGACTATATTATATTATTGTTGTAATTAAGATTAAATCATTAAAATAAGTATTTTATTTTTAAATTAATTTAATAATTTGTTTAAAATGGGCTTTATTTTTTTGCTTTGTTTTAATTATTAAATTACAGAAAAAAATTATTAATTTGTAGTTTTTATTTATTTGGATACTGTTAAATATTTTTTTAATAGTTACCTTTAAATAGGAAGCTAACATATTTATTATAGTATAGGTGATAATCATGAGCGGACAACAAAATGTTCAAAGACCACTTGACGCATTAGGTCAAGCATTAAACTCTCCAGTATTGATCAAACTCAAAGGAGATCGTGAATTCAGAGGTACATTAAAAAGTTTTGATTTACATATGAATCTTGTACTTAATGATGCTGAAGAATTAGAAAATGGAGATGTTGCAAGAAGATTAGGTACTGTCCTCATTCGAGGAGATAATATAGTATATATCTCACCTTAGATAGTCTTTTTTCTTGATTAATTACATATATATGCGTAATATTTTTGGGAATGTTTTATTTTATTAAAATATTTCTTTTATTAAAATTTTTATTCAATTATTTTAATTTAATTAGTAAAAAATATTTATTTTTTTAGATTATATTTTTTCTTTTTCTAGTTAATTATTTGTTGAATTATATAATTTTTATTTAAATCTTATAAGATATTTCACTAATAGATAATAAGTTTGAAGGGAGGAATTTGCAGTGAAAGGAACACCTAGTATGGGTAAGAAGAATAAGAAAACCCATATTCGTTGTAGAAGATGTGGTAGAAACACTTACCATGTTCGTAAGAAAGTTTGTGCTTCTTGTGGTTTCGGTAAATCTAAGAAGATGCGAAGTTACAATTGGCAAAATAAAAAACCTGTTACTGGTCAAAGATTAGTTTAAATGGGTTTTTACTTATTTATTTTTTCTTTTTTTTATACTATTTTAGTAATACTTTTTTATGTATTATTATTAACTACTTTTTTTTTAAAAAAATTATATTAATCCATAAAAACAAAAAAATAAACATACTCCATAAACCTTAAAAGAAATGAAAAACTCACACATTCTAAATTTAATAAAATAAGTATAGAAAGAAACACATATATTCCAATTCAACTTATACTAAAAAAAATGAAACCTGAAAACAATATATTCCAAAGAATCCAAGAAGGACAAGAAATCAAACAAACCGATCCAGAAATCCAAAATCTTTACAAAACATTCGATGAAACATTAAAAACAGTACAAAAAATAAACACTACAATACTAAGTAAAGATGAAATAAGAAAAATACTAAGTAAACAATTCGGTTATAAAATACACGAATCAGTATACATAATACCTCCTATATACTTAGACTATGGTCATAATATAAAACTTGGAAAAAACATTTTCATAAACCATTCCTGCAGCCTACTAGACCAAGGAGGAATAACAATAGATGATAATGTAATCATAGCGCCAAAAGTAAATTTAATAACCACAAATCATAAAATAAAACCAGAAGAAAGAACTACATTAATTTCTAAACCTATACATATTAAAGAAAACGTATGGATTGGTACTAATGCTACAATATTGCCAGGTGTTACAATTGGAAAAAATAGTATAATAGCTGCAGGAGCAGTAGTTTCAAAAGATGTTAAAGATAATGTAATTGTAGCTGGAGTGCCTGGAAAAATAATTAAAAAAATTTAAAAATCTTCTACTTTTAAACTTAAATTATTAATAATATCATTAATTAATTTTTTATCTTTACCAGTTTTATCAAGAATTAAACTAGTTAATTTTTCAGCTTCATCCTGTTTATAGTTAGCATTTAATTCTTCACCAATACTATCCCATAAATCTACAGCCCAATTCTTTTTACCATCATAAACTTGATCAACTAAAGTTAATTTCCCATCATGTAATCTGATTAAACGAATATCTTGTTTAGGTTTAGATTTCCTACCTTCTTTATTACAATCAAGATATAATCCATTTTTCATTTCTTCTTTATAGTCTCCAGCTTTAACAAAATCTCCAGTAATACTGTAACCATTCATTACACTTTTATCTAATCCTTCAACAGTTTTTAACCATCCTCCACATCTACGAAAATCAATACTAGGATCAAGTTCTGTAATTTCTTCACACCAATTTAATATCATTTTTATCTATCCTCTTTTTTTCAATCATTATTTTTTTTTAATTGTTATAATCATAAAATTAAGGGATATATTAAGAAAAATATTTTCATGATTTTAGTTTATGCTTACTTTAAAATTATGTTTGTATAAATCAATAGTACTCAAAAAATGTGTATGTTTTGTTTTACTATTATTTTACATTCATATTTTAATTTTAAGCATTTAAATCATCTATTAATCTGTAAATATTTTTTTATCCCTTTAATTTAAATAAACACCTATATTAAAAAGGTTAATCTAATTAAATTTAATTTTTATTATAGATTTTTCCTTTTTATTTTGGTTAAGTAATAATTTAATAATTAGTTTATAAATGACTTATCCGAGAGCAAATGAAAAGTAAAAAAAGGTTTTGATTTGAAAAATTTGGAAAATAATTAAATACAAAAACGAATAAAATATTTATTAGCTTTAAAATTACTTTATTTTTTTGTGATTTGAATGAACGAATTATTAAATAAATTTAACATTAAAACAAACAACTTAGATATATATGAAACAGCTTTCACACATTCCTCTTATGCGGTGAAACAGGAATTACCCTTAGATTATGAAAGATTAGAATTTTTAGGAGATTCTATATTAAACATGATCGTATCAGACATTTTATTTAAAATGCACCCTAATTTTGGTGAAGGAAAACTAACAAAAATTCGGGCAAATTATGTATGCCAACAAGCATTAATCTTTTACTCACATAAATTTGGTTTAGATCAATATGTTAAATTAGATTTTGAAGACAGTTACTTAACAAAAAACGAGGTATTAAGTATAACAGCAGATGTTTTTGAATCTTTCTTAGGAGCAATATATTTAGATCAAGGATTTGATACAGTAAAAAAATTTTTAATCGAAACCATTTATCCTTATATAAAACAAAAATTAATCTTTTTTTATGATTATAAATCTTCTATTAAAGAATATGGGGATGCAAATGAAGTAAAAGTCGATTATGAATTATTAGAAGAAAAAGGATTACCTCATAATAAAACATTTAAAATGTGCATTTTAATAGATGGAGAACAGTACGGAACTGGAGTAGGTAAAAATAAGAAAGATGCAGAACAATTAGCTGCTAAAGAAGCAATAAGTAAATTAAACATAGAAAGTAAATAATGCATATTTTAGGATAGTAAATGATTTTTTTTAATTATTATTCACTGTTTTTATAATTTATTTATTAATTTTTATGAATATTTGAAAAATTTAAATATAAATTAATTTTCTATTTTTTTTTGAGTGATTTTTATGGTTGAATTAAATAAAGATAGTATTTTAGAAAGTTTTAATGAAATGGAACAAGAATTACGTTTATATCCTATAGAAGAGGGTTTAGAAGATGATATTATAAGTGTTATTAAAGGTAAAGAATTATCTTCTAATGAAATGTTTGATTTAGATTCTAGAATTGAAGAATTTTTTTATGGTGCTGGTTTGAAGTGTCGTAAAGAAACTTATTTTTTTGATAATGGTTTTGAATTTTATGTTACTGAATTAGAAATTGATTTACGTAAATTGGTTCATATTCGTGATAGTTTCCCTAAATTTGATCGTGTTAGTGTTACTACTGATATGGATCAGGGTTTTTCTACTTTAGCTGTTAAATTTAAATTATAAAATATTCTTTTTTTTATTACTATTTTTTCATTTTTCATCCTTAAATTTTTAAGGGTAAGTTTTATTTATTGATGTGAATATATTATCATATAGACATGTTTTTCATTAAAAATGATTGATAATGGAGGTGACAAATTTTAAACCTATAAAACAGATTGTTATTTTAATCTTACTTTTTGCATTAATATCTTCAATCACTTGTGTATCAGCAGAAAGCTTAACAAGTAATGATAATTCCACTAATATTATAAGTAACTCTACAGATAATAGTGTATCTAGCACTAATTCTCCTAATATTATTTATATTAATCCAGGTGATTCTATAAATGATACTGTTAATAAAGCAGCTATAAATAGTACTATTATTTTAAATCCTGGAGTTTATAATGAATCTGGAGTTATTATTAATAAGAGTATTTCTATTTCAGGTAATGGTAATTCTGATGATGTGATTATTGATGGTAAGAAAGCTAATAGTATTTTTATTATAAATAATTTTAGTACTGTTTATGTGTCAAATCTTACTTTTATTAATGGATGGGGTGCAGATTTTGGTGGTGGTATAAATTCCCAGAATTCTTCTTTATATGTTGATAATTGTAATTTTATAAATAACACTGCTCATACAATCAATGGTGGAGGTATTTATAGTGGTGGTGAAGTTGATCTTAAATCCTATTTGTTTGTGAATAATTCTTATTTCTGCAATAATTATGCAGGTCATGATGGTGGAGCTATTACTACTTATAAAGGTGATAGTTATATTTATAATAGTGTTTTCACCTTAAATTATGCTTACCGTGATGGTGGAGCTGTTCGTGTTGGAGTTTATTCAACCACTTACATTTATGGTTGTTTATTTGAGAATAATACAGCAAGAGAATGGGGTGGAGCTTTATATAATTGGCCAGGTAAATTAAGTGTTTATAATTCAACAATTAATAATAATACTGCAGGTACTCGTGGTGGGGCAATTATTACTTCCGGACCTTTAAATGTTTTTGATTCTGTTATTACTAATAATTATGCTGGAATGTTTGGTGGAGCTATCTTTATTGATGAAGAAACCCCTGGAATACCTTCTACAGCTACAGTTAATAATAATAATATTATTATGAATAATAGTGCATGGATTGAAGCTCAAGATATTTTCATTGATTTAACTACTTCTAAAACTACAAATTTCGATAATAATTATTGGGGTACAAACGATCCAATTAATGGAAGTGATTATAAGTATTCTTGGGCAGATCGTGTAAGTTTTAATAATTTCACAAATAATCCGGTTAAATGGATTACCCAAAATAATTCTAATTCAAATAATAATGGGGTTAATGTGAATCCTAGTACTAATAGTACTCCTTATGAACCTGTAGCTACAACTATTGTAGCATCCGTTAATGTGAATCCTAGTACTAATAGTACTAATCCAATTAAAACTAATAATGCATCTTCACAAGTAACTAATACTCTAAATAATTTAGCTAAGTCACTTAATAGTATGAGTGGTAATTTAACTAATTCACTCCATAATGATTCTAGTCAAGAAAATCAGGTTTCTGATTCTTTGAATGTTCAAACTAATTCAAATGTTGGTGCTAATCCTGATTCATCAAGTTCTGATTCAAAAAAGTATACTGAAGTTAAAGTGAATAAAACTAATGATAAAAATAATAATGATAATTTACAATACTTTATTTGTGCTTTTATTGTACTTGCTGCACTTGTAATTGGATTTTATATGCATAAGAAATATTAAAAGTTCTTTTAAAGAATTAGTATAAATTCTTTTTTTTAGAACTAATAAATTTTTTTTTACTATTTTTTTATACTGTGTTTGTGAATAAATGACTTATTAAATCAGTTGTTATTACGCCTATAAGTTCATCATTATCATCTATTACAGGTAAACAACTTATATCGTCATCTTTCATTCTACCTGCTATTGTTCTTATAGTTTCATCTTTTTTACAGAATTTAACATCTTCAGTCATCACGTCTTTTAATTCTTCTCCACCTTGTGCTATTGCCTTTGAAAGATCCCATGCAGTTATGATTCCAATAAGTTTATTATCCTCTGTTACAACAGGTAAGTGTGTTACATAATGGTCCATCATAATTTTCGCTGCTTTTTTTATTTTGGCATCTTCTGTAATGGTCATTACTTCAGTGTTCATTAAATCTTCCACAATATTATCTTGTAAGAACCGTGATATAAGGTAGTTTAATTGTCCACCTTCAAGTAGGAATGCGTCATGTCCATAGTTACTTTTTATTTCACTGTAAGATATTTCTATGCCGTTTGCTTGCATTGCTCTTAATATTTCTTCTGCTTGTTCATTAGTATATAACCAGTCACTGTCAACATTAATGTATTCTATTTTAGATTTTATTGGTTTGAATCCGTCAATGAGGGATCCATTTTCACTTAAATCGAATAAGTCTATTGCTTTTGTAATGTATAAATATGAATTTGCATCAAATCTTTTGACAAATGTTTTTCCTTGATGGTGAAGGTAACTTTCTACTTGGAAATCTGTTGTGAAATCATAGGTTACTTCATCTTTGTCTTGTAGGTCTCTTCCAAATTTTAAATACATTGATTCATCGGATAGGTATGTTATGTGTGCTATCATTCTTGCTACTGCAAGTCCTGCTTCTGGTGCTTTGTCTGTTTGGTAATATTCTCCGTTTTGCCAAAATGGGTCTTTGATTATTGCTTGTCGTCCTACTTCGTTGAATGCTATTTGTTGTGGGCTGGATCTTGCTGTTGTTGCTATTGGTATTGCTTTTTTAACCATTTCAGGATAACTTAATGTCCATTGTAAGGTTTGCATTCCTCCCATTGATCCTCCTATTACTGCTAGTAGTTTTTCTATTCCAAGTAGGTCTATTAATTTTTTTTCTACATTAACTATGTCTTTTAGTGTTATGACTGGGAAGTCTATTCCGTATTCTTTTCCTGTTTCTGGGTTTATGCTTGCTGGTCCTGTTGTTCCTTTGCATCCTCCTAGGACGTTGCTGCATATTATGAAATATTTTTCACTATCTAATGCTTTTCCAGGTCCTATTATGATTTCCCACCATCCTGGTTTACTATCTCCTTCGTGCCATCCTGCAGCATGTGCATCTCCTGTGAGTGCGTGACAGACTAATATGGCATTGTTTTTTTCTTTGTTTAATTTTCCGTATGTTTCGTAAGCTATTGTTACATTATCTATTGATTTTCCTGATTCTAATTGAATTTCTTCAGATAATGTTACTGCTAATGGTTTGACTATGCCGACAGATTTAGTCTTCATTATTAATCCCTTCGATTAGTTTTTTTTAATAAAAACTTTAATTTTTTATTAATTATTTTTTTATTGGTTCTAATATTTAATTATTTTTTATCAATAACTACTTTAACGATTGTTATATTTAAAGTTTATTTAACATCCCATCAATAAATACTAAACAAATATAAAAAAACTTTTTTCAAAGGAAAAATTTACATGTGCTCAATAATAGGATTAAAAGGAAACATCAAAATAGAAACATTAAGAAAAATGATGAAAACAACACAACATAGAGGCCCAGATGCATCAGGAATCTATTTAACAAACAATAAAGAATCATTACTCAAAACAAACTCTCAAAACCTAGTAAACTTAAAAAATCAGACTTATAATATTGGACTTGGACAAAATCTCCTCTCCATATTCCCAAGTGTTAAAAACCCTGAAGATGCAATTAAAATAAACACACAACCAATTAAAAAAGATAACTTAACACTCATATTTAATGGTGAAATCTACAATTACCCTGAAATCATAAAAAAAATTGGAAATGAAGAAAAAACACGTTCTGATAGTCATTTACTCTTAGATTTAATCATTAATAAAAAAAATACTAGTGGGAATCTTAAAACTGCAATAATAGAAACACTAAAAATTATTGATGGAGATTATTCTTTTGCAATAACAGATGATACTAACTTAATACTAGCTAGAGATCCTGTTGGAGTAAAACCATTATATTATGGAACAAAATTAGAAGAAAAAATTATGGGCTTTGCCTCTGAACGTAAAGCATTATGGGCAGCAGGAATAACAAGTATTAATACCTTAAAACCAGGATGTATATTATATAATGATGAAATCATAGAAGTTAATGATTTATTTAAAACTATTACAAGTAATGAAGCTTCATATGAAGATTACATGAACCAATTAACTAATACTTTATATGAAAGTGTATATAAAAGAGTTATGAACTTATCTGAAGTAGGTTTAATCTTTTCCGGTGGAGTAGATAGTGCATTTCTTGCATATATCTTAAAAAAAATTAGTTTGAAAACAGGTTTAAAAGTAACCTTATATACTGTAGGGAATATTGGAAGTAAAGACTTAGAATATAGTAAAAAATTAGCATCCACTTTAGATTTACCATTAAAAATTCAATTAATTCGACCCCAAGAAGTAGAAAATAGTATTGGGGATGTTATAAAAAGTATTGAAAGTACTAATCCTATGAAATTAGGCGTAGGTATGACAATATTTTTTGCATCTTATATGATAAAACAAGATAAAATAAAAGTTGCACTTTCAGGTCAAGGAGCAGATGAACTATTTGCAGGATACAATCGATACATGAAACATATAAAAAAACAGGATTATCAAGGATTAAATAATGAATTAACTAATGATATTGAAAACATTTATAATGTAAACCTTGAACGTGATGATGCAGCATGTATGGCAAATGGGGTAGAACTAAGAGTCCCTTACCTTGATTATGAACTTATAAAACTTGCAATGACAATACCTTCAAAATATAAAATCTTTGATTCTGAAGATAAACTTAAAAAACATATTCTAAGAGAGGCAGCAGAAAAATATGGAGTACCTAAAGAGTACGCACAACGTCCTAAAAAAGCAGCACAATACGGTTCTGGAATAGATAAAATCTTAAAAAAGCAGACTAGTAAAAAAGTAGATTTTGATAAAATTTTAAATGATTTTAAAAATGAATTAATAAATTAACCATAGAATATATATCTTCAATTTAAAATTTTTTTTTAATATATAATTTTTTAGAAAACTTAAATTATTTATTTATTTTTAATTCTATTCCTTTTAAAAACTTTTATAAATATAAAAAAACATATTTTATTATTAATATAAAACATTTAATAAATTTATTAAAAAAATGGAGAAACAATAAATGATAGAAAAAGATGCAGAAAAGATTTTAGAAAATTTCTCTAAATCTTTAGATACTATTCCAGATCTTGAAGAAACTTACTATATTACGGATAATTTAAATTTAGAAAGAAAAGATGAAGCACATCCACAAGATAGTGCTAGAATTGTTAGAAACACTAAAACAGATAAAGATGGTAATGTAGTAGTTAAAAAAGCAGACTGGGTATAAAAAAAATTTTAATATTTTTTTTTATTTAAGATGACTTTTTTATTCCTTACTTTTAAAATTAATTAATAAAAAAATTATGATGTGGTAATTATGAGAATGAATTTAGTCTTAGAAATCCAAGATGTTCCGGGACAATTAGTATCAGTCTTATCACCAATAGGTGATTTAGGAGCAAATTTAGTCACAATCATTCACCAAAGAAAAGTTAAAAATGAAAAAGGTTATATTCCTGTACAAATCACAATTGAAGGAGAAAGAAATAACCTTAATGCAGTTTTAGATAAATTTGATGAAATGGGAATAAACATTTTAGAAAAAGATGATGTGATTTTAAAACAAAGAATCAGCACAATCCTCATTGGAGATGTTATAGATACTGATGTAAGAGACACTCTTGATAGAATAAATGTCTTAGATGGTGTTTGGGTTGTTGGATTAGATATAAAATTAGATAAAGAATATAAATCCTCAGCAATGATTACAATTGAATCAGATATTGGACAAAAAGAAACAACATTTAAAAAAGTCCAAGAAATAGCTAAAGAAAAAGATTTACTTGTAATAAATGAGGTCTAAAAGATTTAGGGGTTGACATTGATGGATGAATGTAAAATAATTGTAATGGGATTTGGATCTGTAGGTCAAGGTATTGTAAAAGCAATAAAGATGGAAAAAGATAAAATCCTAGAAACTTTAGGAATCAACCTTAAAATTGTAGCAGTTGCAGATTCTTGTTCTTCAGCAATAAATCCAGATGGTTTAAATGTTGAAGAATTACTTAAAACAAAAAGCGAAAAAGGTAAATTAGGGCAATGTCCTAATTGTGGAACCACAAATACCGATACTGATGTATTAGATAATGTGGATTATGATGTTCTTATGGAATGTACTCCAACTAATATTGATGATGGTGAACCTGCAAGAACATTAACATTAAAAGCTTTTTCACAAGGAAAAGATGTAGTAACAAGTAACAAAGGACATTTAGCTTTAAATTATAAAGAATTAGATGATGCTGCTAAAGCAAATAATGTAATGTTTAAATTTGAAGCTAGTGTTGGTGGGGCAATGCCTATAATTAATTATGCTAAAGATGCATTAAGTGGTAATCAAATTATTAGTATAATTGGAATATTAAATGGTACAACTAATTATATTCTTTCACGTATGACTAGTGAAGGTTCAAGTTACCCTGATACTTTAAAAGAATCTCAAATGTTAGGTATAGCTGAAACTAATCCTACACAGGATGTTGAAGGTATAGATGCTGCATGTAAAGCTGTAATATTATCTAATAGTGTGTTAGGTCAACCTGCAACATATAGTGATGTTGAAGTTGAAGGAATCAGCAATATAACCAGTGAAGCCGTATCATTAGCTAAAGAAAATGGATATTTAATTAAACTCATAACTGAAGTTTCTCCAAAAACTTTAAAAGTTTCTCCAAGATTAGTTAAACAAGGAAGTAGTTATGATTTAAATGGAACATTAAATATGGCAACACTTAAAACAGATTTAGCTGATGAAGTCACAACTGTAGGTAAAGGTGCAGGATCACTTGAAACAGCATCTGCTATGATGACTGATTTAATAACAATTCTTAGAACAAAAAATTAAAAAAATTATTTTTTTAATTTAAAAAAATTTTAATTATTATTCTTTTTTAACATTCTTTTTTTTTTTTAAATTATTATAAAGGGAAGTGTATTATTTTGAAATATGTAATAATGATAGGTGATGGTATGAGTGATTACCCATTACCAGAACTAAACAATCACACACCATTAGAAGTAGCTAAAAAACCAAATATGGATAAACTTGCAGAAAAAGGATGCTCAGGACTTACAATAAATGCACCTAAAAATTTACCTGTAGGCTCTGATGTGGCTAATATGAGTATTTTTGGTTATGATCCACATAAATATTATACAGGTCGAGGACCAATAGAAGCTGCTAATCAAGGAATAGAAACTGTTGATGGAGATGTTGTTTTCCGTTGTAATTTAATTACTGAAAAAGATGGTAAAATTGTTGACTTTACAAGTGGACATATAAGTACTGAAGAAGCAACTGAATTAATGGAAGCATTAAATAAACATTTTAAAGATAAATACCCTGATTTTAAAGGTTTTTGGCATCATGGTTTAAGTTACAGACATTTATTTGTTTATCATGATATAAACACCAGTAAACTTGAAATACCTGCACCTCACGATATAGTGGATGAAGATTTTAATAAATACCTTGATTTTGATACAAGTTATGGTAAAACTATTAAAGATATAATGTTTGAATCTAAAGAAGTACTTAAAAACCATCCAGTAAATCTTAAACGAGTAAGTGAAGGTAAGAATCCTGCAAATATGATTTGGTTATGGGGTCAAGGAACTAAACCTAGTATGCCTGCATTTAAAGATTTATATAATATAGATGCTGCAGTAATAACTGGGGTAGACTTATTGAAAGGGCTTGCTATTTTTACTAAATTAAATAAAGTTGATGTTCCTGGTGCAACTGGATACTTTGACACTGATTATGAAGCTAAAGCAGAATATGCATGTAATGCACTTAAAGATAATGATTTAGTTATAATTCATGTTGAAGCTCCTGATGAAGCAGGACATGCTGCAGATATTGATGAAAAAATTAAAGCTATTGAAAGAATTGATAAAATCATTTTAGGTAAAATCTTAAAAGAATTACCAAAATATGGGGATTATAAAGTAGTTGTTTTACCAGATCATCCAACACCAGTTCCACTTAAAACTCATAGTAGAGATTTAGTGCCAATTACAGTTTATTCAAGTATTAATGAAGATAATAAGGATAATGTTAAAGTATTTAGTGAAAAAACTAATAGTGAAGGTTCTCTTGGAACTTCTAATATTGGTTGTGATTTAATTAAAAATTTATTAAATAATACTTGGTAAAAAAAAGTAAAAAATTTAGAAAAAAAAGTAAAAGTAAAAGAGCATTTAGAATGCTCCTCCACCTCCACCTCCAGATCCTCCACCTATATCAAAACCACCATCACTATCAGTAGCATTAGCAGTTGACATACCAGTGTTGAATGCTGAATCCATTAATAAGAAACCACCATAAGAATGGAACATATAAGTATCATTATAATATGGATCATAACTTGAATTATCATAGTATTCCATTTTCATAACCTTATGTACTTTATCAGCAACTCCTAAAGCAGCTGCATATACAAGGTATTGATTCCAAATTTCAATAGATTCTGGAGGATGTTCCTTCATTAAACTATTGTCATTTAAGAATTTTTTGAAATTTTTCCATTTGTCATGGAATTCTTTTCCATTTTCAGTCCATCTACCACCAACATCATCTGGTAGTATTAAACAAATAATTGATGTAATAAAAATTATTATTGCACCAACAAGGGAATAAGTAGCAGTTGGAATAGTACTTAATAGTGCCATTGCAGCAATAAAGATAGATAAAATGATTCCTCCAATTCCAATAAATGTAAATATTGTGGAACCAGTATTTATAAAGATTTTTTTCAATTTGTCCTCATTTAAATATTGGAAAGCGAAATCTTCTTGCCATAATTCATATTTTTCTTTAAACCATTCACCGTTTTCTCTATTACTTAATGTATCTTGGAAATCGTTTAAACTTAAAGTTCCATTATCGTCTGAGAAGGTTTTGAAAATATTTATAATATCTTTTTCGTGAGTATCTAAGTTATCTGCTTTATCATTGTTCACGGTTAAGTATAAGTTCTTTTTATCTGGTTTATCTGTATTTTCTACTGTTAATTTTAAGATTTTCCTATCAATTAAATCCATGATTGTTGCTTCGAAACCTTTCATATCAGGGGTTCCGATATTACTACTATTTTCTATTAAAGCATTAATCATTGCTGGAGGGTCTTTGGTAGGTAGTTCTCTTTCATATATTCCATTGTAGTTGATTTTTGGTTCTCTACCATATTTTAAGTATACTCCTATAGGTGCAAGTGGACTTATGCAACATAGAATTCCAATTATTAAGAATAGGTTATTATAAAATTCAGTACTACTTTTATAATCTTCTTGTGTTTTCATGATTTCATTTAAACCATTACGATTTTCATGTTTTGCATTAACTGCATTTGAAAAGTCTTTTAATGGCATTGTTACTTGTAATTCAAAGAAATCTCCACTAGGTATACTTGTAGTTGTAGATTGTATTGTGTTACCAGTCATACTACTTGTTTGATTAAATTGTGGTGGATTTAACCAGTATTGGTTACCGGTATTTGAAGGTAAATGTATGGTTGTTATGACTTGACCTACATCTACATCCCATTGATCTCCCCATAATTTGTACTGTAATGATGCAGTATCTTTATAGATGGTTACAACATTTTTAAAATCATAATTTATATGCACATCAACATCTGTATCTGAGATAGGTTCTGTTTTTGCAGCATCACTATATAAATAAATTTTTATATGTTCTGTGCCAGATTCATTAGTTATTGTGTATTTATTGTATGCTCCGTCTGTTGTTATATTCAGGTTTTCTATGCTTTCACCACTTTTTAGTGGTATGTCTCGGTATACTCCATTGTAAGTTCCACTAAATATGTAGTGGTATGTTTCTTGGATGTGTAACATTCCATTGTTTTGCACGGTTAAATCAAGTAAAGCTTGACTTATACTGTACTCTTTATCATCATCTTCTGCAAAAGCAACTGATAGGGTTGAAAGTAAGAATATTGAAAGTATTAAACATGCGAATATTTTTTTATTAATTTTCATATTTTACCCTTAAAAATAATTTATTATTTAAGTTCTTTTAGAATTCTACTTTAGGTACAGTTTCAGCTTCTTCTGGTGCATCAAAGAATTCTTCTTCTTGGAAGTGGAACATGTTAGCAATTATATTACTTGGGAACATTTGGCATTTATTATTGTACATTAATACAGTATCATTATAGAATTGTCTGCTGTATGCTATTTTATCTTCAGTTTCTGCTAATTGGTCTTGTAATTTTTGGAAATTAGTATTTGCTTTTAAATCAGGATAATTTTCTGCAACTGCAAATAATGATTTTAAAGCTCCACTTAATTGATTATTAGCTGTACTTGTTTCTTCAACACCATTTGCATTCATTAAAGATGATCTAGCATTGGTTACATCTTCAAGGACTGTTTTTTCGTGACTTGCGTAACCTTTTACGGTTTCAACTAAGTTTGGAATTAAGTCCATTCTTCTTTTAAGTTGTACATCTATTTGACTCCAACTATTTTTTACTCGGTTTCTAGCATTAATTAATCCATTATAAGTTGAAATTAAGTATATGATTATAATGAGGATTATTACTACTAGAATTATTAATATCCATGACATAAATTTTCATACTCCTTTTATTTATGCTTATTTTTATAAACTTTAAACTATTTATATTTTTATCCTTAATTTTTTCTTATTTTTAATTAAATTTATTATTTATGATTAATTACATTATACAATTTTAATTTTATTCTTGTTTTGTTTACTTTTTGTTAATTTTTTTATTTTTTTTCTAAAAATTTTTTCACGAATATTCATTTGGTGTTTATAAATGAATTACTTAAATTATCTTTTTAGCATAAGGTATAATATATTAATTAAATCAAATAGATATATTATTAATAATTTTTATCAATTAATTTAGAAAATAAATTTACTTTATAATTTTATAAAATTGGGAGAGTATTAATCTGACAAAATATATTTGTATAACTGGTGGAGTTGTTAGTTCTATTGGAAAAGGAATAACCTCTGCAAGTATAGGACGTCTTTTACGTTCATTTGGTTTGAAAGTTGCTGCAATTAAGATAGATCCTTATCTTAATTGGGATTCTGGAACATTAAATCCTTACCAACATGGTGAAGTTTTTGTAACTTATGATGGGATGGAAACAGATTTAGATTTAGGTCATTATGAAAGATTCCTTGATGTGGAGTTACCTGGTGTTTCTAATATTACTACCGGTAAAGTTTACAGTGCGGTTATTGAGAAAGAACGTAAAGGTGAATTTTTAGGTGCTTGTGTACAAATTATTCCACATATCACTGATCAAATTAAATCTATGATTCGTGAAGTTGCAGCTGAAGGTAATTATGATGTTTTAATGGTCGAACTTGGAGGTACTGTTGGTGATATTGAATCTCAACCATTCCTTGAAGCTTTAAGACAATTACGTAATGAGGAAGGTTTTGAAAATGTTATGTTTACTCATGTAACATTTGTACCATATCTAGATGCTGCTAAAGAATTTAAAACTAAACCTACTCAACATTCTACTAAAGAATTACGTAGTATGGGTATTAATCCAGATATGATTGTTACACGTAGTCCTAAACCTATAGATGATGCTTTACGTATGAAAATTGCACATTTCTGTGATGTGGGATATGATGCAGTAGTTCATACACCTGATGCTGATAGTATTTATGAAGTTCCATTAGTTTTAAATAATTTTGATGTTGGGAACTTTATAAATAATCGTTTAAATCTTGGAATAGACACTAATCCTAATAAACTTAATGAATGGGCTGAAGTTGTGGATAAATTAAAAATTCGAAGTCCTGTTGTTACTATTGGTATTGTAGGTAAATATGTTGAATATGAAGATGCATATATTAGTATTCGTGAATCATTACATCATGCAGCTGCTGAAGTAGGTGTTAAAATGAATATTGAATACTTCTCTAGTGATGTTGATGAGTTAAATAAAAATGAGTTAAAACATTTAGATGGTATTCTTGTTCCAGGTGGATTTGGTGAACGTGGTCTTAAAGGTAAACTTGAAGCTGTTGATTATGCATTAGATAATAATGTGCCTATTTTTGGTATTTGTCTTGGAATGCAATGTATGATTATTGAGATTGCTCGTCGAAATGGTTTAACTGATGCTAATAGTACTGAATTTGATGCTGAAACACCTTATCCTGTTATAGATATGATGGAAGAGCAAAAGAAAGTTAAGAATATGGGTGGAACTATGCGTTTAGGTCAATATGATTGTAAATTAGTTCCAGATACTAAAACTTCTGAAGCTTATAATGTTCCTGAAGTTAAAGAAAGACATCGTCATAGATTTGAATTTAATAATGATTATAGGGATAAATTAGAAAGTTTAGGTGTGACTATTTCTGGTACTACTCCTGATGATTTTCTTGTTGAAATTATAGAAGTTAAAGATCATCCATGGTTTGTTGGTTGTCAATTCCATCCAGAATTTAAATCTAGACCTAATAGACCTCATCCTTTATTTGTTTCATTTGTTGATGCTGCAAATAATTATCGTCAAAATTAAATTTTAAAATAATTTTTTTTTATTCATTTTTATCTTATTTTTCTTATTATATGTCTTGATTTTTCACTTTTTTTCCAATATATTTTGTTCTAATATGGATAAACTTTATAAACTACTTGTATTAATAATTATTAGTAATAAACTTGTACTGAAATATAATAACATATTCAGTATGAATTTTTTTAAAACAATTTAATTAATATTAATAAAAATATTTTTTGGGATAAATTATTATGGATATTATAACAGCAGCTATACTAATCATATTATTTATTGTAATTTTGATTTTTAGTTTTTCAATGGGAATGTTAACTCCATTAATTAAGAAAAAAGAAATAGGATTAGTGATTATTATAGGAGTGATTTTGGGAGTTGTTGGTGGAGCTTTTTTCATCACACCAACCTTGCAAGGTTATCCTCAAGCAGTAGGAACTTTAACACAAATTGTTGATGGTGGTCATGAAATAATGACAATTGAACTTCCATCTTCAGCAAATATTAATCAAGTAAAATCTAATATTGAACAAATGGATGGAGTGAATAATGTTTCAAGTAAAGGAATTTTAATTCACACTCAACCTTTCTCGGACAATACTTCGGCTAGTTTAGATAAAAATATTATGTATATGAATGCTAATTTAAGTAATTGGAGTTTTGATAATAAAGCAGGCATAATTAATGTAAATTTCACTAATAATAATCTTACACATAATCTTAAAACTTTAAAAGAAAGATTATTCTCTGATTATGGTGTTTCTTATAGTTATGCTGTAATTGAATTACAAGTTGATGCTCAAGCTGGTAGTGTGCAACATATTACAACTGAATTATCTAAGGATAATATTGTTGTAAGTGATGTTAATGGTCCTGTACATGATTCAATAGCTAATGCTCAAAATAATATGCCATCTTCTACAGTAGTAGTCCTATTTTGTGCAATTCTTGGCGGATTTGTAACATTACTTGGAGTGTATATAGATCCAATTAGAAGATTTTTAGGTAATATTAAGTGGCGTTAGTACCTTTTAATAAATTCTTATTTTTTTTGGGGGATTAAATTATAATCCTCATTTTTAATCTTTTTTTTTAAATTTAATTTAGTTAATATTTTCTAGTTTTAATCGCAGAAGATTTAAAACTAATAAGAGATACTATAAGTGTCATCTATGAAGAAATGGTAATATGTTTAAATAAATATTTCATAGATGTTTATTTTTTTCATTTTCTAAAAGGATGTTTTGTAAAATAAAATCTACCTTAAAAATTTTAAAAATGAGTAAATAATAAATAAATGATTTTTTTTCAGGGTCAGAAAAACCCTTAAACTATTTTTTTTAGATTAAAATCTATTTTATTTATAAAAAATTTTTATACTATTTTATATAAAATTAATATTATTAATTAAGAATTTAATAGGATTAATGTTTTTTATGAAATCTGCAATATTATTTAGTGGTGGAAAAGATAGTACAATGGCTTTAAATTATTCATTGAAGCATGGGGATGAAGTATTATATTTACTTAGTATGAAAAGTAAAAATCCAGAATCTTACATGTTCCATGTTCCCAATATTGATTTAACAAGTCTTATTAGTGAAGCTGTAGGAATACCTCTTATTCAAGGTAAAAGTTCAGGAGTTAAAGAAGAAGAATTGGTTGATTTGAAAAAAGAATTAATTAAACTTAAAAATCTTGGTGTGGAAGCAGTTTATACTGGTGCTTTATTCAGCCAATACCAAAAATCTAGGATAGATAAATTAACAAGTGAAGTTGGTTTAGATTGTATTAATCCTTATTGGCATATGGATCCTGAAGAATATATGAATCTTGTTATAAGTGAAGGATTTGATGTAATAATTTGTGGAGTATTTGCTTATGGTTTAAATGAATCTTGGCTTGGAAAACACATCACAACTGAAGTTTTAGAGGATTTAAAACAGGTTAATAAGGAGTGTAGGATTAATTTAGCTTTTGAAGGTGGTGAAGCTGAAACATTTGTCCTTGATGGTCCTATCTTTAAAAAGAGAATTAAAATTTTAGAAGCTGTAAATGATTGGCATGTTGATAATGGGACTTATAATATAATTGATGCTGAACTTGAAGATAAATAATTTTTATTCAATTCTTTTTTTATAAATTTTTAAATACTATATTAAATAATAAGTTTAATTATATGTATGATATATTTTTATGGATAATCACATTTGTTTATGTAGGAATTGTATTTTTCATTTCAGAGAAAGTTTTTAATAGTGAATCTGTTTTTTCACGAAAATTTTTACATATAATGATGGGTAATTTAATATTTATAATGCCATTTTATAGTAGTAATCTTGTAATGGCAATTTTTGTTACTTTACCAATTGCAATAGTATTGTTTTTAATGACAGATTATTCTCCAATTCAAATTATGAATAGTGGAACAACTCGTTCTGGTCATAATCTTGGATTATTCTATTATGCATTTATTTGGACAATTCTTTTAATTATATTCCCTAATAATCTTGGTATTGTTGCTTTAAGTATTGGTGCTATGTCTTATGGTGATGGTTTTGCTAGTGTTATAGGTGGAATGTATGGTAAGCATATTTATAATCTCACAGGTGATGATAAAACATTGGAAGGTTCTGTGGGAATGTTTTGTGCTATTATAGTGTCTAGTTTAGTTATTGTTGGATTTTATTTATTAGTTGGTGCTAGTGTTCCAAGTTTTAATGTGTTTAGTTTAGTTTTAATTGCATTAATTGCAACATTTGTTGAAAGTGTTAGTCCTAAAGGTTTAGATAATATTATGGTTCCATTATCAACAGGAATACTTTATTGGATATTAACTGTATTATTATGATGGAAAAAAATTATTTTAGTTAAAGGTGTGTTTTCAGATGAGATTTATAGTTGTGGATGGATTAGATGGATCTGGTAAGGATACTCAATCACATTTACTTTATAAAAAGTATAGTAAAAAGGGGTCTTGTGTTTTACGTTCTCATCCTTCAAAGGACACTGTTTTTGGTCGAAAGAGTAAAGAAGCATTACTTGGCCGGGGTGAATTAAATAAGTTAAAAGCTACAGTTTTTTATGGTTTAGATGTGATTCATTCTCTTATTAAATATTATGGTACTGCTGAGACTGTTATTTTCACTCGTTACACTTTGGCTGTTTCTTATCTTCCTGGACTTGTTGGTTTGTTTATTTATAAAATTGTTTGTGTTATTTTACCTACTAGTGATTATATGTTCTTTTTAGATGTTTCTCCTAATGAATCTTTAAAACGTATGGATTCAAGAGGAGAGGAAACTGAAATGTTTGAAAATTATGATAGTTTACATGAAACACGTCAAAAAATTTCTAATGTGATTTATAATTGGAATGTTATCCCTGCAGATAATAGTGTTGAAGAAGTTTTTAATGAAATTGATAATACTATTAAGACTGTGGATTATAAAAAGTTAAATTAAAAAAAAATAGTGTAAAAATGTTATTGTAAGTAAATTGTTTCATGATTTAAGATTTTATCAAAAAATGTGTCTATTTTATTGTTGTATTCTTCAAATGTTGATTCGTTTACTATGATATAATCACTTGTTGCAATCACATTACCTATTCCGAATTCTAATTCTCTTTTGTCACGTAATCTGAAACTGTTAATGTCTTGTGTATCGTCTCCACGTCCTCTTTTACTTATACGGTTAAATCTTGTTAGGGGGCTTGCAAAGACTGATATTAATGTGAAATCTGGGAATGCGTCTTTAAACAGTTCTACTTCAAATGGGCTTCTTATTCCTTCAACTATTATTAAATTTTCGTTATCTGGACATGTTTCTATTAATTCTTTAACTTTGTTTATTGTGAATTTTGCTACAACATATTGTCCATGTTCTAATCTGAGATTAGTTGCTGTTGTTCCTGTATCTTCGCCCCGTTTTTTTGCTTCTTCTCGTATAACATCACCCATATTTGTTACAAGGTAACCTTTTTCTATAGAATATTTTGAAATGAAACTTTTTCCTGAGCCAGGTAGTCCTGAGATTCCAATTACTTTCATTTGTATCACTTATTTTTACTTTTTGTTTATTGTTTTATTTTAAATTCATCTAATGATTTTTTTAAGTTTTCTTTATTATTAAAATCTTTTATGATTTTTTCTAAATCTTTAGTTTCATAGTTTTTATATTCTTTAGCTAGTTTTGTCATGTATGGAATTGCTCGTACAATATTGTCCACTATTGTAACTGTACTCATTTGAGCAGTTCGTGATAGTGGATTTAAATCTATTGTGATGATTTCTTTTCCATGTTCAACAAGTATTTCTGCACGATCCCCATCTTCTAATGGGACTAAAACCACATCGGAAGTGTAAATGCCTTCAGGTGAAGCAGTTGATCGGGGATTTGTTATTCCATCAATATTTAATAATTCACTTGTGTTAGTTCCAAGGATATCATCCCATCCATGTTCTTTAAACATTTTTTCAATAATTTGCACACGTTCTTCACTACGATAGAATAAGTTAAGCTCGATTTTACATTCTAATTGGGTAGCTAAATCAATTATTTCATCTATAACTAATGCTGTTGTGTTACCATTAACTGAGAGTACAGGGTTTTTTGCTAGTAATAATTTACATACTGCTACTT
This sequence comes from Methanobrevibacter acididurans, assembly GCF_046197875.1. NCBI lineage: Archaea > Methanobacteriati > Methanobacteriota > Methanobacteria > Methanobacteriales > Methanobacteriaceae > Methanobrevibacter > Methanobrevibacter acididurans. The sequence goes on from NZ_CP166991.1 coordinate 698,876, forward strand.
TCATAGCTTCTTCTGCAGGAGGACAAGTTTTTTCACCTAAAAGGTAATCGAATGTTTCTCCTCTTCCATGAGCTATCATACCTGAATCAGCAAGGTAACCTTCTTTAAATGCATTTTTAATTTTATCTCTTAAAACGAGGGATTCATATCTTGGATGATTTTTAGGAATCATAATATTATAATTTATGTTTTTTTTATTTATAAAAATTTATATTATATAAAATTTTTTTTAAATGAAATATTATAAATAATTGGAATTTAATAAATTATAATTATATTTTTGAATTTAGGAAACAATTGTATAATGGGTTTGTTAAAATTGAAAACTATAGGAAGTATTAATCATATATTTGAGGATTCTTTTAAAGAAAAATATTCTGAAAAATTTGCAAATTATGGTGAGGATTCATATTGTTTAGCTTTAACTGATTATAAAAATCATATAATCAATTTTGTTACTTTTACTTTAGATGAATTTTTTGTAGAAACTAGTAATGTTGAATGTGAATTTGATTCCTCGCTAAATGATTTATCTGAACTTATCACTTCTTTAAAATATGGGGTTGATGTTTTTAAACCTTATGATAATGGGGAGGATTATACTATTTCTTATCTTTCAGATATTAGTTTTCGTTTCTTTCTTAATTTAGGATTTTTAAACACTAATCAAATCCTTAATAAACCTTTAAAAATTATTTTCCCAAAATTTAAAGAATTAGGTCTTTTTGAAATATATAATAATTCTTATAATTTAAATAGGATGAATAACTTTAAATTAATACTATTTTTTAATGAGGAGTTATTATTTGATGCTAATTATCGTTTATCTAGATATAAAGATTATTTAGTGCAGATGGTTGATGCTATTTCAGATTTTCATTATATGAAAAGGATTCAGCATATTTTTAATGAATCTACAACACCTTTAATTATTATTCAAGAGGGGATGGTTGTAGAAGTAAATGATGCTTACTTAGAATTGTTTGGTTTTAAAAAAGAAGATATTGTTGGTAAGCCTTATAATTTTTCTACTAAAAATTCTTTAAACATGAGTTTATCTGAGCGTAAAGATAGGCTCTGTCAAAAACTTAGTTGATTTTATTTTTTGAAATATTTTGACTCATAATTTTTTTAAGCTTTTTTATGGCTTTAATTATGATTTAGAAATAGTAAATTTAATATATTAAGTGGAGCTAATATATTTATATGACTAATAAAAAAATAAAAGTTCCATGTTATACTATGGAGCCTATACAATTTAAACTTTACTATTTTTGTGAAGAGTTTTCTGGTTTTAGATTTGGTGTGTCTAAAAAGTTAGTTGGGTGTCAGGATATGAGTCCTGAATTGATTCGTCTTGAAAAAAAATGGTGAAATAATTTTTAGCAATAGTGTTGCTGTTTGTCCAGTGTGTGGGTCTCACCACAATGTTAAAGATGGTAAAATGGAACGTGAATTGATTTTCATGAACTTAGGGAATTAAACTTGTAAAGTTCAAAGATATAAATGCATTAGATGTGGTAATGTGTTTAGTGCTGATTTGTCATCTATAGTTGAGGTTAATCGGAATATTACTAAGCCAGTGATTGATTTTATCTTTAAATCCTATAGTATTGGTGGTGATAGTATTTGTAAAATCATGCACAGGTTAAAAGAAATCCATAATGTGGATATTTCTTATCAAAGTGTTGAAAACATTTTATTGGGCTTTGAATATGATTTTGATAATGGTTTTTATAGTTTTTCTGGTTATTACTTGTTTGATGCTTTGTGGGTTAAAATTAACAGCACGTGGAATTATCTTTTGGCCTTATTCGACCTACATAGTAATACTATTGTATTCCTATGATTTAGCCTCTTCTGAGTCAGAAAAAAGTATTTTACAAGTTTTTAAGTGAATCTACTTACAATCAAGATCGTAAATATATTGTTACTGATTTGAAACATGAATATCGTCAACCCATACGAAAATTAGGTTTTAAACACCAATTCTGTGTGTTTCACACAAAACAAAAAATAAACATGAGACATAAACGATTACTTAAAACAAAACAAATTAAGTTATGAAGATATTGAATCTGTAAAAAGTTTTAAACATGAAATTTTCAATATTATGGATGCTCCAGACTTAGAAACAGCTAAAACAAAAAGAGATCAACTTATCAAAGAACAAAAAACCCTACCTGAACCAATTTTCAAAATCTTATGGAAATTCATAGTCCCCTACTTCAAAAACTTAACATATTACATTAAAAACACTAACATTAGTCGTACGAGTAACAAAATCGAGAATATATTCCAAAAAGTATTCCCAAAACATATTAAAAGACTAATGAAAACAAAAACCGGATTAATCAACAGATTTAAACTAAAACTAGAATTTTGGAACATAAAAAATAAAAACCAAAATCATCAACTAAATTTTTGACAGAGCCTAAAGATATTTTACAAAAAATTTTAAATAGGGAAATTTATTATCATGAAGATGAACGTTGCTTTTTAAATGCAAATGGGGATAAGGTTTATATTAAATCTATTATTTTCCCTGTAACTTATTTAAATCGTGTTGCTGCACAAATTAATTTAATAGATATTACAACATCTTTTCTTTATGAAGAGAATTTAGAGGAAATTAATAAGGAATTAAATACGCTTGTTGATGAGAAGAATATGCTTTTAAAAGAGGTTCATCATAGAGTGAAGAATAATCTTCAGATTATGCTTAGTTTAATTAATTTAGATTCTCGTTATCATCCTAATGATTCTGATCAGGTTTTGGGATCTGCTAAAAATCGTATTAATGCTATGGCTTTAATGCATGAAAAAATTTATAGATCTTCTGATTTAGCTCATATAAATATAAAAGAATATATTGAAACTGAAGTAAATTACTTATTTGATTTATATGGTGTTGAAAATATTGAGATTAATTATTTATTGGATGATTTAGAATTAAGTATGGATACTGCAATTTCTTTAGGTTTAATAATTAATGAAATGATTATTAATGTTATTAAATATGCTTTCCCTAATGGTGAAGATGGGAAACTTAGTATTATTCTTCATGCTTCTTCTAATAAGGTTACTTTAATTTTAGCAGATAATGGTGTAGGTGCTCCAAAGGATTTAGATGCTGAAAATTCTAGTAGTTTAGGTTTAACTGTTGTACGTGGTTTAGTTAATCAAATCAATGGTAGTATTACTCGTTTAGATCGTCCAGGAACTGCTTATATGGTTGAATTTTTATTAGAATAAGATTTTATTAATGGGTGGATGGTTTTTATAAATTGATTTCTTTTTTATGGGTGGAAGTGTTTATAAATTGTTTCTGCAAGATTTTGGTTTATTAAATCTATTTTAGCTAGTTCTTCTACACTTGCATTTTTAATTTCATCTATGCTTCCTAAATTTTTAAGTAAGCTAATTTTTCTTTTTTTACCTATTCCTGGAATATTGTCTAGGGAGGATTCTGTAATTTTTTTGCTACGTAATTTTCTGTGATGTGTAACACCAAAACGGTGTGCTTCATCTCTTACTCTTTGAAGTAGGTGTAATCCTTCATTGTTTTCAGGAATTCTAATAGGTATGTTGGATTTTGGTATGAAGATTTCTTCGAATTCTTTTGCTAGTCCAATAATTGGTATGAATGTTAAATTATATTTCTCAAGTACTTCATAGGCTACATGTAATTGTCCTTTACCTCCATCTATTAAGATTAAATCAGGCATGCTTCCAGGTTCTAATGGTATTCTTTCTTTTTCTTCTTGATTATAATATTCTGCTATCTTTTTAAGTCTTCTTGTTAATAATTCTTTCATCATCCCATAATCATCTGGACCTGGGGTTTGCATTTTAAATATTCTATATTGTTTTTTATTAGGTTTTCCATTTAAGAAGCTTACGTTACTTCCTACTGCAAGTTTTCCTGAGATATTACTTATATCGTATCCTTCGATTACTAATGGTAGTTTTTCTAGTTTTAAATATTTTTTAACTTCGATTAAGCTATCGTCCATTTTTTCTTTTTGATTTTTTATTATATCTGCATTTTTTCTTGCCATACGGACTAATCTTAATTTAGTTCCTTTTTGGGGTATGTGAATATGGACTTTGTTTCCACGAATATCTGTTAACCAGTCTTCTATTAATTTTTTATCTGGAATGTTTTCTTCAATTAGTATTTCTTTTGGAACATGTCGGTTTATTCCATAGTATTGTTTTATGAATGCACTTATTATGTCGTCGGATCTGTCTTCTTCAGTGGTTGTCATTATGAAGTCGTCTCTTCCTATAATGTTTCCGTTTCTAATGCTCATTACTACAACTATTGTTGCATTTTCTTTTAGACTGGTTGCTATTATGTCTTGATCTGTTTCGTCCATGAATTCTACGAATTGTTTTTCAATTACTTCATGTATGCTGTTTATTTGGTCTCTAAGTACTGCTGCTTTTTCGAATTCTTGATTTTTACTTGCTTGTTTCATTTCGTCTTCTAAAGTTTTTAGGATTTTATTATATTTTCCTTGGAAGAATAAGTCTATTTTACTTATATTTTCATTGTATTCTTCTTTACTTATTTTACCTGCACATGGTGCATTACATAAATTGATTTGGGAATTTAGGCAAGGTCCATCCATTCTTTTACAGGTTCTTATTTTGAATAATGATTTTAATAGTTTTACAGTTTCATTCACACTTCTAACATCTGTAAATGGTCCGTAATATGTTCCTGTTTTTCCAATGTGGCGGGTTAGGACTAAGCGGGGGAAATCTTCATTGGTTAATTTTGCATATGGATATCTTTTATCATCTTTTAAGCGTATATTATATTTTGGTCGGTGTTTTTTTATTAAATTAGCTTCTAGTATTAGGGCTTCTTTTTCACTATTGGTTATAATATACTCTAAACTGTGGAAGTGACTCATTAAAACTGTAGTTTTTGGTCTATCCTTTTTTTCTTTAAAATAGGATTTCACCCTATTTTTAAGGTTTTTTGCTTTTCCAATGTATATTATTTTTTCATCAGCATTTTTCATGATGTATATTCCAGGTTTAGTTGGAAGTTCATCTGCTGATTTTACTTTAGTTGACATAAATTTTTTTTTAGATAATTATTTTTTTTATTTTTTTATTTTTTTTATTTTTTTTATTTGGATCTCATTACCCATTCAAGTATATCTTTTTCTTGTTCTAATTTCCAAATTGTTTCATTTATAATATCAATATTATTCATATCTGGTTTGTTTAATTCACTGGAATGGTCTTCTGTTGAAGCTGTATTTCTTTTTTCTTTTAAATCTCTTATTGTGGTTTCCACATTTAATAGGTATGCTACAATATCAGGATCCATTTTGTACTTGTTTAATACTTCTTCTATTGCGTTTATTTGGATTTTATCTATTTTTAATTGTGTTTTAAGTTCTTCATGTCCATTTGTAATGTAAGAAAGCATATCTTCTAATTCTTCTTCCTCTTCTTTTAATTCTTTTAATTTTTCTTTTATTTCGTTTATATGTTTCAATTTATTATTCCTCCAAATTTATTTTAATATAAATTTATTAATTTTTTTAATTTTATTTTAGCATTATTTTTATAATACATATTATATATAAGTAAAAATCAATAAAAGTATTTTTTAGTATTGGATAAATTAATTTTTTTTATTATAAAAAAAAGGGTCTTAATCTTATGAATGATGAGTTTCAAAAAAGTTTTAAATTAGATTCAAAGTATAAACCTTTAGGTGATCAACCTCAAGCTATAGATTCACTTGTTAATGGTGTGAATAAGGGTATGCATGAGCAAACATTATTAGGGGTTACTGGTTCTGGTAAAACTTTCACTATGGCTAATGTTATTGAACGTGTTCAGAAACCTACTCTTGTTATTTCTCATAATAAAACACTTGCTGCTCAATTGTATGAAGAGTTAAAAAGTTTTTTTCCTGATAATGCTGTAGAGTACTTTGTTAGTTATTATGATTATTATCAACCTGAAGCATATGTGCCTAGTAGTGATACTTTTATCGATAAGGAAGCTAGTATTAATGAGGAAATTGATATTATGCGACATTCTGCTACTCAATCTCTTCTTTCACGTGATGATGTTATTGTTGTTAGTAGTGTGAGTTGTATTTATGGTATTGGTTCACCTGAGGATTATGGTGAGTTTGCTTTAAAGATTAGTGTTGGGGATACTTTTGATCGTAAGGATATTATTCGTAGATTAATTTTCATGCAATATGAGCGTAATGATATTCTTTTTGAGCGTGGTCAATTTCGTGTTCGTGGGGATGTGATTGATATTAATCCTGTTCATGGTACTCCTCCTGTTCGTATTGAATTGTTTGGTGATGAAGTTGAATCTATAAGTCTTTTTAATAAGGTTACTAATAAGAAGTCTGAGAATTTGCAAAGGTATATGATTTATCCGGCTAAGCATTTTGTTGTTGGTGCTGATCGTATGGATGCTTCTATTCGTAATATTCAAGAAGAATTGGATGATCGTTTGAATGAGTTGAAGTTAGAGAATAAGCTTGTTGAAGCTCAAAGATTAGAGCAAAGAACTCGTTTTGATATTGAAATGTTGCAGGAAATGGGTTATTGTCCGGGTATTGAGAATTACAGTCTTCATTTATCTGGTCGTAAGTGGGGTGAGAAGCCTTATACTTTGCTTAAATATTTCCCTGATGATTTTTTAACTATTATTGATGAGTCTCATGTTACTGTTCCTCAAATTCGTGGTATGTATAATGGGGATCGTTCTCGTAAGGAAACTTTGGTTCGTCATGGTTTCAGGTTACCAAGTGCTAAGGAAAATCGTCCTTTCCGTTTTGATGAGTTTGAAGCTACTGTGGATCAGGTTATTTATATGAGTGCTACTCCTGGTGAATATGAGTTAAGTCGTAGTCAGAATGTTGTTAAGCAGATTATTCGTCCTACTGGTTTAGTAGATCCTGAGGTTATTATTCGTCCTATTGAAGGTCAAGTCGAGGATTTGCTTGGTGAGGTTCGTAAACGTGCTGATAGGGATGAGAGGGTGCTTGTTACTACTTTGACTAAGCGTATGTCTGAGGATTTAACTGATTATTATGCTAAGATTGGTGTTAAGGTTAGATATTTGCATTCTGAAATTGATACTTTGGAACGTATTGAGATTATTGATGATTTAAGACGTGGTGAGTTTGATTGTCTTGTTGGTGTTAACCTTTTAAGAGAGGGTTTAGATTTGCCTGAAGTTAGTCTTGTTGCTATTTTGGATGCTGATAAGGAGGGTTTCCTTCGTAGTGAAACTAGTCTTATTCAGACTATTGGTCGTGCTGCTCGTAATGTTAATGGTCAGGTGATTATGTATGCTGATGTTATGACTGATTCTGTTAAAAATTCTGTTAAGGTTACACGGGATAGACGTAAGCTTCAATTGGCTTTTAATGAGAAGTATAATATTACTCCTACTAGTACTTATCGTACTCTTAAGGAGCGTAAGCAAGATATTAGTAAATTGGATAAATCTAAAGGGGATATTAGTAATATGCCTAAGGATGATTTACGTGCATTGATTAAAGATTTAGAGTCTGATATGGCTGATTCTGCAGGTGATTTGGACTTTGAAAGAGCTGCTTTGATTCGTGATGAATTAGTTGTATTGAAGGATGTTTTGAAAAATAAGCGTTAATTAAAAATAGTATGTTTTTTTTATAAGTGGAAATAGAAGGGTAAAATTATAAAAGTTTAAAAATTTTTTTTTAAATACTATTTTTTTTTTAAATATAAATTAAGGAATGATAATATATTTTTTTTCAAGGCGATTTCCCATTTTTTTTTTAAACTTTTTATAATTTTATTTTTATGTCCCACTTATTTTTGTGTTTATTTTTTTTTTTAAGTTAACGAAATTATGTGTAGATTTTTAATTTTTTTTCTATCAAAATATATTTGGAGATTATATTTTTTAGTTGTGAAAAATAATGTTTTTTTTAAAAAAATTTTATTTTTTTTATAATTTCATCAACGATGTAAAATTAATTTCACATCGTTTTTTATATATCCTTATACTCATATATAAAGCTTTCTAAATAAAAATTTTAAAAATCATGAAAAATATAAACATAATAAAAAAGGTTTATTAACAATAAAATCATTACAATTAAATAATAATATACTTTAATATACAATCAGAAGATAGGAAAAAATTCAACCTATCTAAAAATAAAAATTTATTAAATTATATTATTAAAAATATAAAAAAAATTATTTAAACGGAGAAAAAATACAATGTCAAAAATAACAATAGATAAAGATAAATGTGATAATGTAGATTGTGGAGACTGTGTAGATATGTGCCCAGAAGAATGCTTTAAAATGGGAGAAGGAGAAATAGAAATCCAACACCCAGATTTATGTGATCAATGTGATGTCTGTGTAGATATTTGCCCAAATGCTGCAATAACAGTCGAACCAGATGAATAATTAAATTCTTTTTATAAATTCTTTTTATAAATTTTTTTTTTAAACTAATTTAACCTTAAACTATTTATTTTGACAAAAAATTTTTTAAATAATAAAATATAAAAGTAAATTTTTAATAATATAAAATCATAAGAAAAAAAATAATTGTTTGGAGGTTAAAAAAATATGGTAACAATAACAATAGATAAAGATAAATGTGATAATGTTGATTGTGGTGAATGTGTAGATATTTGCCCTGTAGAAAACTTTGTTATGGGTGACGGTGAAATAATCATTCAACACCCAGAAGAATGTACTTTATGCGAAATCTGTATGGATGTATGTCCAAATGGATGTGTCGTAGTTAAAGACGAATAAAATACATTAAGTTTTAAACAAATCTAATTTTTTTTAAAACATTTTCTTTTTAATTCTTTTAAAACTCTATTTTTAATTATTTAATATTTTATTTCTATTTCTTTCGAACAATCTCTTTTTAAATCAACTAATTTCTATATTAACTATTAATAAATAGTAAATCATTTATACTAATTAAAAAATACATTAATTATAATAAGATTTTTCTCCCTTTTTAATTAACAATTAATATGGATTTAAGTAAAATGGTTACTAAAGAAAAAAGAGCAAGTATTATAGAAAATATGGATCCAACTATAATAAATAAAGCTCATAAGTTTATAAATTATGGGGCAATATTAATCTTAATATTCTCTATATTAATATTCATATTTGATTCAAATTTTATAACAGACATTATAGGTCCTAACTTTATAGGAAACATTGCACACAACCCTTTAATCTATATAATAATCTGTACAGTTTTTCTCTTAGATCAAAAATTTGGGAAAAAATTAAGAATTTTAAACAACATATTATCTCTATTTGTTGGTTTTATTGGAGTATTAGCAATATTCTCTTTTTTTAATATTAGTGAAATTAATTATTTTTTATTTAGTGTAACTAATAATTCATTATATTTAGCTTATTATTTCATAATATATTCTATAATGTTATTATGTATTGTTAATCGGAAATGGTTAGGTTTATCACAATTTTTACCACTTATTAATATTGCAGTAGCAGTTATTGGTATTTTAAACTGTTTAGCATTTCCAGATCCTAATTGGGGTATAATATTAAACTTTGCAGTTTTTAAAGTAATATTGTCTGGATTGCTTTTTAATGCTAATCCTTATCAGGGTTTTATTTGGATTTTCTATTTAGATACTCCTGGAAGTCAATTTATACGTTATGGTATTTTTGTTGTGCCTTTAATTTTTTTCATTCCTGTAGCATTAATAATGTATTATTTCACCCCTACACTTTTAGTTGATTCTTATGTAGCAGTTGCAACTATTGCAATGTTAATTATTTTAATCATGCTTATTTTTTACAGTTGGAGAGTAGAACGTTATGATTTAGAAAATGTTTTATCTTTTAATGAAAATGAGGAAAATCGTAAATTTTATGAATCCTTAATTCAAAATATGAGTGGTGGTGTACTTGCAACAGATAGTGAGGATAATATAATCTATATTAACAAAGCATTCAGTACTTATTTTGGATTAAATGAAAAAATATTAACTAACACTCCATTTTTTGATGGTCAATGGTATTTTAGTATATTATTCGATGAGTATGCTGAAGCAAAATCTAGTAAAAAACCAGTATTTATTGAGTATAAAGAGATTATGCACTATGCTGGTGTACGTTATATTAGTGGATGGATAACACCAATAATTATAGATGATACTTTTAAAGGTATGATTTTTACTTTAATTGATGTGTCTTCACAGGAAGGTTCTACTCTTAGTGCAGCATTAGATGATAAGAATGTGTTACTTGGAGAAGTTCATGATCGTGTTAAAAATAATATGCAAATAATTTTAAGTTTATTAAATATTCAATCTCACGAATCACAAAATGATGAAATCAAGGAAGCAATTTTAGAATCTCAACAAAGAATAAACACTATGGCATTAGTTCATGAAAAATTATATCAAAACCTTGATTTTTCACAAGTCAATGTTATAAAATATGTTGATGAATTAATTAAAGAAGTATGTAAAAATTTCAGCAAAAATGATAATATAAGTTTTGATAAAGATATTTTAAATTCTAATTTCAGTATTGGTACTACTATCTCATTAGGTTTAATTTTAAATGAATTATTAACTAATTGTGGTAAATATGCATTCCCTAATGGAAAAGAAGGATTAGTTAAAATTAAACTTAGAAAAAACAAAGCTAATCTTAATGAGTATTACTTTGAAATCAAAGATAATGGTGTGGGATTCTTAAACAATGATATTGATGAGCATATGGGTATTAAAATTGTTAAGGAAATGGCTAGTCAGTTAAATGGGGTTGTAAATATTTATTCTTCTAATCATGGTGTTTTAGTAAATATTATATTCAGACCAGATGAAGAGAAAATGGATAAATATTAATTAATATTTAATTTCTTTTTAAACACATTTTTTTCCTTTTAATTATTCTTTTTTTTATATAAAATTATTTAATTATTAAATAACATAATTTAAGATTAGTGTTTATTTTTTTTATAATAATTAAATGAGGAGTATAAATTTTAATGACTATAAAAATTAAGAAAATATTAATCCTACTATTATTTATTTGTATTTTATGTAATTTAACTACTATTTCTGCTGAAAACATTACAAATATTAGTTCAAATCAGGTGGATGGTGTTAATCAATCATTTAATGATTTAAATCAAACTGTAAGTAGGGATAATTATACTGTAAATTTGAAAAATAATTATACTTATCAATTGAATAATGATTCTAATTTGTATCAGGGTATAATTTTAAATGGTATTCATCAAATTATTGGTGAAAATTGTCGAATAGATGCTAACAATGAGGGTAAATTGATTTTTAATGTTAGTACTGGTAGTAATATTATATTTAATAATTTAACTTTTAAAAATTGTGAAAATGCTGTGTATGTTTCTTCTAATTCTAATGTAATGTTTATTAATTTTGAATTTATAGGTAATCATGCAAATGATTATGGTGGTGGTGTTTATTTAGACAATACTTCACCAGGTAATTTCATAAATTTTATTAATTGTAGTTTTATTAATAATTCTGCAAAAAATAAAGGTGGGGGAATATATACTCTTAATACTAATCTTAAGATTATAAATTGTAATTTCACAAGTAATAAGGCTGGTGAAGCTGGTGGGGCATTATTTACTAATTTAGCAAATGTTGAAATCATTAACTCTAATTTTATTAATAATACTGCAGTTTCTGGTGGTGGAATAAATATTATTAGTGGTGAAATAATTAATTCTAGTTTCACAGGTAATTATGCAGAAACTTTAGGTGGAGCTATTTATGCTGTTGATAAATTAAATGTTAAAAATACAAGTTTCACATCTAATAAAGCTTTATTTTCTAGTGGTGCGATTTATAATACAATTAAAGTGGATTGTGAATTTTCAAGTTTTATTAATAATACTGGATCTGTTTATGCTCTTAAAACATGTACTTTAAATGGAAATGTATTTTTAAATAATAATTTAGAAAATCAGTATACTATTTATGTTAATTCTAAAGATGATTTAAATGCTAATTATAATTGGTGGGGTAATAATCAGGCTTTCAATAATTCTACTTTAATAAGTTTAAATCCATCTAACCCTATAAATCAGGGTAAGTCTTCTTTCACTCCAGATAATTGGATTATATTATCCTTAAAGAATGTGGATTATAATTTAGTATTAAGTTTAAATACTGTATATGATAATTTGAATAATTCTTATTTTTCTCTTCCAGAAAATATTAAACTGCCTTTTAGGCAAGCTTTCTTTATTACAAATAATGGTAAGGTAGATCCAGAGAATTTTAGTTTTATGAAAGAATTTACAAGTAAATATTTACCTAATGAAACTGTGACTAATAATACTTTTATAAAAGTTTTTGTGGATAATCAAACATTAAGTTTAAATTTTAACCCTAGAACTTTAACTATTAATAACTACACTGCAGTTTATGGTGTGATTGGAAATCTTACAGGAAAACTTTTAAGTACTGATGGTAGTCCTATTATTGGTCAGCATATTAGTTTGAATCTTACTAATCCATGTACTGGTTTGAGTAAGGTTTATTTTGTTAGTACTGATGTTAATGGTGAGTATCACTTAGAAATTAATCTTTATCCTGGATTATACACTGGTTTTGCAAGTTATGATAATTTAAGTACTTCAATTGTAAGTATTTTTATTATAGATCCAAGTCTTAATCTTAACAGTACTATTTTGACTGATAATAAATTCCAAGAAATTTATGGTGCTGGGGCTAATTTCACTGGTAAACTTTTAAATTCTAGTGGTAGTCCTATTATTGGTCAGCATGTTAGTTTGAATCTTACTAATCCGTGTACTGGTTTGAGTAAGGTTTATTTTGTTAGTACTGATGTTAATGGTGAGTATCACTTAGAAATTAATCTTTATCCTGGAGAGTATAAAGTTTTTTGTACTTATGAGGGTACTAGTCAGTATGAATCATCTAATGTTTCTAATACTATTAGTGTTAGTGTTTAATTTCATTTTTTTAGGATTTTCCCCTAATTAATCTATTTTTCTTTTATTTTTCATCACATCTAAATTAAAATCTCATTTAATTAAAATGGTAGTTAAACTATTATTATTTATTTTAATTTAGGGTTAAATTAATAAAATTAGTTGTATGCTATTTTTTCTAGTTAAAGTTTATACTTAATTAGCATCTACCTATTAAATATCTTAAGTTTTATTAAAATTAATAAAAATACCTAAATTTATATCTAAAGTTTAATTTAGAAAAAAATGTTTTATATTAAAAAAAGACTTAGTAAAATTAGTTAAATTGTATTATTAAAAAGTATTGAATAGCATGTGCTTTAAAAAAAGGTTTAAAATATTTTTTAAAAACATATGTTAAAGGGGGTGATATGTGTTAACACATGCTATTCTAGTTAATCTATAAATATTTTATAGTATATAAAGGTATTTATTTTCATCATGAATTAGTTCTAAACTTTTTGTTTTTGGATTTAAACCTTTATAGCTCTTTTAGAAAAACTTGATTTATTCGCAAATTAACTAACTATCACTTTTTTTTATGAAAATAAATAAAAACAAAAATTCAAAAAAAATCTAAATTATTAGCACCTAAAATCTTAATATTTTTATAATTAAATATTTCAAAATCATGAAAAAATAGAGTAGGTGTGGAAAAAAAGAGAGCACACCCCATTATTTAGTAAATACTAATATTTACTAAAAATTTTTTCTCTCTTTTTATTAAATCCTACTTTAACATATGTTTTTCTTATTTTTCAGGCTTAATTTACTTATATTTTTTTTTAAGAGTCCTAAAAAAAATTTACATATAAACAGGCACCTGGTAATAATGAATATGGTCTTTTATTTATATATATTTTTTCTAAAAAAAAATTTTATGAATCCCTATTTTTAAATAATCTAAAAATCAGTATTGTTCCATAATATATGAACAAATAATAGGTGAATTTAAATATTAACACTCAATAGATTAACTATTATAAATTAAATATTTTTTAAAAGAATAAAAGGGGTTGCTAGGACTTGTCAAAGATTTGTCCAAAATGTAGTCAAGAATATGAAAATAAAATGGAATACTGTACAGAATGTGGATGTAAACTATCACAAGCTAAGAAAATACCACCGATCCTTTTTTGTCCTAAATGTGGAGGGAAATTAAGAAAAGGTGCAATTTATTGTGAAAAATGTGGAAGTCAAATAGAAAAGATAAACTCAAAACAGGAAGTTAAAGTAGAAAATTCAGATGAAAACTATAAAAAATATTATCCAATTCTCATAGGATTAATAATAAATAGTATAATAGGTTTAGTTTCACAAAACATTTATCCCGTAATAATTGGGGCTTTAATCCTTGGATATTTAAGTATTAATAATAACTTAGTTGACTTATTAATTTACAGTTTAATTCTTTCAATTTTATCATTAGTAATTATAGATTATAATCTTCTTATGAATTTTTTAAGTTCAATGCCTGCTACAATGTATTTTATCTACCTCCAATTTTTAACAGATTTAGCTTATTCAGTAGTATTAAGTGTTGTTTTTAGTTTTATTGGATTTAAATTAAAAGAAATTTTCCCAGAACTTCATAATAAAATAATTAATATGGGGGCTTAATTTTTTGAAACTTTATTGTCCAAATTGTGGAGAAGAAATACCAAAGAAGGATAAATTTTGTAAATATTGTGGAAAACCTTTAGAAAATCTTGAATCAGAAAAGAACTTAAGTTTTAAAGGATTAACTACTAAGTATCATTCATTAAATCCAAATGATAAATTACGTTTAAAAAATTTAAGCATTATTTTAATTATTGTTGTAATAGTTTTAGCTAGTATGGGTGCAATTATTTATTATACTGCATTAAATCAAACAGTTGATTTAGGATCTGAAGGGAAATTTAATTTACCTTTTGGTTATGAAGTTGATGAAGAAAATAGTAATAATGATATGCTCTTAATGAATAATTTTAGAGAGTTAACTTCTATAGGAATAATACCTGGTGTGGATAATCAGCAAGATTATCAAGCTATTACTGGGTATCTTTTAGTAGGTCAAAGAAATGTTTATATTAATGGTTTAAGTGTAACTGAAGAGCATTATAGTGCTCCTTTGAGTTTTTATAAAGATCAATATAAGTATTATGTTGTTAAAGAGGGTAAACAATTAACTATAACTGCTTTAATGTCTAATGATTTGGATTGGAGTGTTCAAAAATCTGATAATCCTGTAAATATTATAATATCCACACTTCATTAAGTTTTTAATTAAATTTCACTTTTTTTAATTTTTTTTGTAAGGTTTTATATAGTATATTATCTAAAATGTCCTTCTAAACTTTAAAAATTTTTTTCTAATTTTTTATTCTTTTACAATTTCATATGAATATATAATAAAATAAAACTTAAACTTTTTTTATTTTATCTTAATAATTATTAATAGGATGTTTTATATAAGTTAAAGATATAATTTTAATTAATAAATAATTTTTAATAATTATTAAGTAAAATTTTAAATTTACATATAAAGCAAGTAATGAAAATATAAAAAAAAGTGTTTTTTGTGATTTTAATATGATAGTTAAAAATTTAGATTGTCTATCTATACCTAAAGAATTAAAGAAAGTTGAAATTGAAATCTATGAGGATTTTTATATTTACTTAATCCAAATAGATGGTTTTGGCTATGCATTACATAGTAATAAAGGAGATAATCGTTCTAATTTATATGTGTTAAAAACTGATTTTTTACCATCTGATTATGTCTTAGATGAAAATTATGATGAAAAAAAACAATTTATTATTATTGTAAAAAGATTATTATTTAATTTATATGAAAATTTAAAGATTAAAGAATCTAAGAAGATGCAAGAAGAATATGTATTTATTCATTTAATGGATTTATTAGAAACAGGTCAATATGAAATTATAACTAAAGATTATGATTTATATAGTTTAATTGAAGAAGGAGTTATTAAACTAGTTATTGATACTTTAAAAAATGAAGTTAATGATTTAAAGACAATAGTTAATAATCAAGATTCTTAAAATAATTTATTTTAATTT
>NZ_CP166991.1:722500-995000 GCF_046197875.1 Methanobrevibacter acididurans
CAAATAAAACCATTCAAGTTAATATTAATGGTACTAATTTCACCCTTACTACTAATGTTAATGGTAAGGCTTATATGACTTTATCTAATTACACTCCAGGTCAATATATTGTGAAATATTATTTTGAAGGAGATAAGACTTATAATCCAAGTAGTGGTATTGAAACTATAAGTATTACAAATGGTACTGGTTCTATTGGTGGATTATATGGTGAAAATCTCACAATGGTTTATGGATCACTAGAAAATTACACTGGAAAACTCATTGGAGATGACGGAAACCCTATAATAGGTCAACATGTTTCTATTAAACTTTCTAATAGTCAAGGTCAAAGCAAAATTTACTCTGCCACTACTGATGTTAAAGGTGAGTATCAATTAGAAATCAATCTTTATCCCGGAGAGTATACTGCTCTTGCAAGTTATGGTAAATATTCATGTCTTAACACTATAAGTGTGGTTAAAGATTCAAACACTACTAAAACTGTATTAAGTGCTAATAAGTTTAAGGAACCTTATGGAGCTGGTCAAAACTTCACTGGAAAACTCTTAGATAATACTGGAAAACCTATTATTGGTCAACATATTGCTATTACTCTTTCTAATAGTCAAGGTCAAAGTAAACTTTATTGGGCTAGTACTGATTATAATGGTGAGTATCAATTAGAAATCAATTTATATTCCGGTGAGTATAAGGCACAATGTAGTTTTGGAGGCAATTCTATATATTCAGAAAGTAATGATTCAACAAGTATAACAGTTACTAGTTAAAATTTAAACCTTTATTTTTTCTTATTTTTTCTTATTCTTTTAATTGGAAATTTTAAATTATTTAGTTTTCTAAGCTAATCCATAAACTTATTATATAATAAATTTAATATTATATATTAATTAATTAGTACTTTTGTGAATATTTTTATTTATTCTTTAAAGGGACAATGTTTAATTTAAGACTAATTGAGAAAAACGATTTTGGAATCGATCAAGCTGTGAATTTTAAATCATGGGCTGATTTTTCTATTGAAACTGATCAGAATTATTCAGTTCCAAATTTACTTTATCCTAAACTTTTCAATGAAAAAGATTTAGGTGTAAATATTTTATCTTATTCTAAAGTTAAAGATGATTTTATTATTGTTAAATTATCTAATTTTGACACTATTAATAATATTACTGGTTCAAATTTCATTGGACAATTAACTGGGGATACTTTTCCATTATTAAAAATGGTTGGGCTTTTAGATTTAATTAAAAAATCTTATAATAATGATAAAGTTGTTGATTTTGAGGTTAGAATTTCAAAAAATGAAGTTTTAAAGTATAGTTTTCATTTTAAAACTTACTGTGAAGGTAATTTCTTTTTTTTAATTAGTAAAAATATTAAAACTCATAATATCCGAACTCAAAAGCATAATAATGTTTTTAAAAATTATTCTCAAGGTATTTTCTTTATTCAGAATAAAAAAATCATTTTAAAGAATCAGGCTTTTTTGCGTATGGAGCAGGATAATAATTATCTTAAACCTTTCACTTTTAAGGATATTCAATTTAAGGATATTTCTAATGGTGAGTGGTTGCGTATTTATAATGAGTTAATTAATCGTGATAGATTATTTTTTGAGGATATTATAGTTTATAATAATCCTATTACTCAGGATAAAGCTTTTTTCAATGCTTATTTTTCTTCTTTCACTCGTAATGATGTTCCTGGTGTTAAGGTTAATTGTGTGAATGTTACTCGTGAAATTCTTGCTCGGATTAAATATAATGAGTTTTTAGAGAATTTACGGATTGTTCAAGGTATAGGTAAATTTGCTATTATGTTTAGAACACGTGAAGAATTTATTAATTATAGTTCTGAGATTTATAATATTCTTGAGATTCCTGATCCTTCTATTATTCCTGAAGGAGCTGATGTGTTAGATGATTATGTGCCTTTGAATATTAAGAATGCTTTTTATTCTTTTGTTAATAATTCTAATAGTAAAAATGATTCTTTATCTTTTACTTATCCTGTGACTACTTTTAAGGGGAATAAGAAATATTTAACTAGTAACCTATTTTATGTTAGTTCTGATGTTGGTAATCCTAATTTAGATTATATTATTAGTGTTATTCAAGATATCACTAGTTCTGTTAATAATAGGGGTGAGATTATTGAAGCTAACAATGATTTGCAGAAATTATTACAGGATAAGGAAGTTTTAATTAATGAAGTTCAAACTCGTATTAATAGTAATTTAAATATTATTATTAATTCATTGGATTTAGATTTAAAATACTATAAAAATAATCCAGATTTAGTTATTCAAAATAGTATTAATCGTATTAACAGTATTGCTTTGATTCATGAATATATTTATAAATCTGATAATTTAAACAGTTTAAATATTCATGATTTCATAAAATCAGAAGTAAATTATATTTTAAATCGTCATTACTTACAATACATTGATAGGGTTTTGGATGTTGAAAATATTGAAATAAATATGAATAATATTGTTCCTTTAGGTTTAATTATAAATGAATTAATTCATAATAGTATAAAACATGCCTTTGATGAAGAATTTGATAAAGCTTTAATTAAAATTAAATTTTATAAGAAAAATGATGAATTCAATTTAATCATTTCAGATAATGGTAAAGGTTTACCTGAAGGGTTCAATATTTTAAAATCTGAAAATACTTCTGGTTTCACTATAGTTAATAGTTTAGTTTCACAAATAAATGGTGAATTAATTCAAATAGATAATTTAAATGGATGTACTCTTAAAATTGTTTATCCTGTAAATGAATATGATGAGGGAGTATTATGATTGAAATTTATCTTTTTTTAGGGAATAATTTAACATATTCTGCATCTTTTCACTATGAAAAGGACGGAACTGATTTTTTAAATTTAAATACCCCCTCTTATCCAGTTAAAGATTTACCTTATAATGGATTATTTGAAGATTTAGATTATGGAGTGAGTATTTTACATCCCACAAGTGATGGTGAAGATTTTATTTATGATTTAATGTCTGAATATTTGAGAAATCATTTTCATGTTTCTAATGAAGAAGTAATAGGACATAAATATAGTGAAGTTTTCTATCTTTTCGCCCATAATCTAAGAATTCTAGATTTAATGAAAAAAGCTTACTTTGATAATGAAAGAATTGATTATAAGCATGCAATTTTTGTTGATGGAGAATTAAAATACACTTTAGATAATACTTTACTTCGTGAAGATGATTTATTAATTTTAACTAGTATCATGACTTCTGCAGCAGTTAATAAATTTGACTTAGATATTTTTAATGAATATACTCAAGGATCTTTCATTATTCAAAATAAAAAAATTGTTTGTAAAAATAGTGCTTTTAATTTAATGGAACATGATAATGGTTCCCTACGACCATTTACATTTAAAGATATTAAATTTGAAGGATTAACATATAATGAATGGTTAAATATTTATGATAAGATTTTAAGTTGTGATTTACTAAATTATAATGGGTCTGTAAGATATTCTAATTATATTACTGGAGACACTACTTATTATGATATGTATTTATCTTTCACACTATTTGAAAATAAAGCTGCAATTAAAGTTAACTTAACTGATGTTACTAATTTTAGACAAGAAGAGACAAATGTTCGTAGATTAGAAGAACACCTTTATAATGTGAATGTTTTAAATAAATGTGCTATACTACGTTCAAATAGTAAAGGTAATCTTTATTGGACTCCTGAAATTTATAATCTTTTAGAAATGAGTATAGATGAAATTAGTAGGGTTAAAGATAATGAAAATGTATTAGATAGATATGTAAGTGAAAATGAGAGGAAAAAGTTTTATGATTGGGCGAAAAATGCAAAAACAGATGATGATGTTTATAAATCCCAATTTAAAGTTGTAACATCTAAAAATCATACTAAATACTTCTATGTTAGTGCTATAGTTAAACATGATGATGCTGATTATAATTCAACTTATTTAGTTAGTTTAGTAAGGGATATTACAGATACATATGTTGGAGAATTAGAGTTAAAAGAGAAAAATAAACAATTATTGGACTTATTAGAAGATAAAAAGATGCTCTTAAGAGAAGTTCATCATAGGGTTAAGAATAATTTACAAATAATTTTAAGTTACCTATGTTTAGATTTACATTTTAACAGGGATAATCCTAATGTAACTATTCATAATACTCGTGATCGTATTAATTCTATGGCTTTAATGTATAATAAAACGTTAAAATATAATGCTGTAGATTTAATTAATATTCATGACTTTTTAAAATCTTTAGTAAGTAAATTAATTGAAGTTTATAGTTATGGTAATATTAAAGTAAATTTAAATGTGTTAGATAAAGGATTAGATATAGATATTGTAACTCCTTTAGGTTTAATAATTAATGAATTAGTATTAAACACTATAAAATATGCTTTTCCAGATAACTGTGAAGGTGAATTAAATATACTATTTACAAATGATGAAAATAATTATAAATTAGTAATTTCAGATAATGGTATAGGATTGCCTGAAGATTTAAATATTACAAATCCAAGTACTTTAGGCATGGTAATTGTTCAAACATTAACTCAACAATTAGAAGGTAGTTTTACTAATTTAAAACCGAGTAACGGTATGGCTTTACAAATCATTTTCCCAAAGAAATAAAAACCAAATTTTTTTTTAGTAGGATATCCATATGATTACAATAAAAATAATAGAAAAAAATGATGAAGAAAATGAAGAATATACATTAGAGTTTCCTAAACCAAATTTAGTTAAACCTTCATCAATTAAATATTTAACTCCAGAGTTTCCTAAAAAAAGATTAATAGAAGAATTAGGTATTTCTGCAAATATTTTATCACCTTACCTTGAAGGTGAAGATTTTATTTTTATCCATAAATCTAAAATGTGGGAGGGTATTGATTTATATCCTTATGACGTGTTATCACAAAGATTTAAAGAAGTTTTACCAAATATGGGTAACAGTAAATACTTCACTTACTTAAAAGATGCATACACTAATGGGAAAGTAACAGATTTAATCATATCCTTTTATCATAATAACCATTTATATTTACAGGAAAAACAGAAAATTTATGCAGAAAAAGGTTTAGTTTTCATAATATGTGAAAATATATATTCAATTTCAAATCAAAATTATTTTAAACCAAATAATGATGATGTTCAATGTGTTTTTTGGGTGAAAGATAAAAAAATTGTTAAAAGGAATAATGCAATTTTAGAATTTCATGAAAAATATAATATAGGGCCAACTAATTTTGAAGACTTACATTTCAGAAACTTAAATCATGAAGAATGGTTAAATATTTATGATAAACTTATGAATAAAGATTTAAATTTATATGAGGATGAAATTGTTTATCATAGTTTATTCACTCATGAATTTTTCTATTTTAAAGTTTATTTAACTCCTATTACAGTTAAAGGGGAAATATTAATCCAATTTACTTGTTTTGATATAAGTAATATTCGTCGATCTGAATTAAAAGCTGAATCTTATAAGAGAGATTTAGATTTAGTTCAAGAATCTTCAAGGTTTGCGATACGTTATGGTCCAGTTAATGATTTAAATGATTGGAGTCCTATGATATATGATATTTTAGAAGTTCCTCAAGATAATCGGGCAAATGTTTCATTAGACTCTATTTTGTATAATATAATTTCTGATAATCATAAAAAGGCTTTAAATGATTTTAAACTTAATCCTGAAAAATATGATTATTTATTTAATGTTTATGTTCCAGTTAAAAGTTATTCTGGTAATGATAAATTTTTATCTTATCATGCAGTTTATATGAAAGATTTAGAGGATGATTCTAAATCTCGGATATCTTCAATTTTACAGGATTTTAGTGAAATTCATGAATCTGATGAGGAATTAAAAAGATCTAATGAAAAATTAAGTGAATTGTTAAATGAGAAAGGATTATTATTAAAAGGAGTTCATCATCAAGTTAAGGATAATTTACAAATTATTTTAAGTTTATTAAATCTTGACATGCGTTATAATAAAGGTAATCCATTAGAAACTTTAATTAACACTAAAGGTTATATTCAAACTATTTCCTTAATGCATGAGAAGACTTATGAATCCTCTAGTTTAAATGGTGTTAATATTCATCATTACTTAGAAGATTTATCTAAACGTCTTTTACTTAACTCTAATAAGCCAAATATTAATCTTCATTTAAAAATTGAGGATATTGAATTACCAAATGATATTATTATTCCTTTTAGTTTGATTTTAAATATTTTAATTGAAAATGTGATTAAATATGCTTTCCCTAATCATAATGATGAGGGTAATTTATGGATTAATTTAAGATTAAATGAGGAGGATATTATTTTCAATATTCAAGATGATGGTGTTGGTTTAAGTGATTCTAATGTTTTCAGTGATTTATCAAGTTTAGGTTTTACTTTAATTCAAACTTTAACTCATCAAATTGGGGGTAAAATTAGTGTAATCCCTTCATATAATGGTTTGCATGTTAGATTAGTTTTTAATAAGAATGGTGTTGTCTATGAAGATTAAGGGTCCTTTGAATGTGATTTATTTTGAGAAGGGAAATTCTGATTCATTTAAAACAGTTACTATAGATAATGTTAAAGATTTTACAGGTGTTCCTGAAACTTTTCATAATGTTAAGGAGATTGATTTTCAAGCATTATTTAATTTTTCAGATTATGCTGTAGATATTTATGAACCTTTAAATGAGGATTGTACTGATTTTATTATAGAATACTTAGCTAAAAATAATGATGATGATCGTTTAAGAGGTGAAAATTTAGAAAAGTTTTCAGGATGCTTATTATCTGAACTTTTACCAATTTATTTTGAATTAGGTTTTGTTAATTCTTTAAAGAAGGTTTATCAAGAAGATATTACTGTTAATTTTAAATTAATAGTGCAAGATTTAAATGATAATCTTGTTTTAAGTTATGAAGCTAAGTTATTTAAAATTCAAGGTTTGATTTATGCATTATATACTCATGAAGATGTGAATAATTCATTTATTAATGATGAATTTAAAGAATTTTATCAATTTAATCTTGCTTCTGCTATTAGTCAGGATTATATGTTTATAAAGAAGAATCAGAAGTTTGTTGATTTGGAAAAAATGTATTCTATTTCACCTTTGACTTTTGAGGATATGAGTTTTAAGGGTGTTTCTAATAGTGAATGGTTAAAAATTTATGATAATATTATTAAAGGGGAAGTTTTATCTTATTCTGGTGAGGTTAAATTTGAAACTGATAAAGGTTCTCCTTGTTATTTTATTGCTTATCTTAGTCCTGAATTTCATAATGGTAAATTAGCTGTTAAGTTTAATTTTTCAGATATTACCAGTTTTAACAAGACTGTTGAGCAAGGTAAAATTTTGAATGATAATTTAGTAGTTTGTCAGAAGCTTAATAAGTTTGCATTGTTACATGGGGATAATAGAGGTTTTTTCGGTTGGGATGATGAGATTTATAATATTCTTGAATTTGATTCGGAGGAAGTGGAGAAGATTCCTCAAGGTTATAATATTTTCGATGAATATATGAATGATGATGATCGAGAAATTTTTGATGGTTTATTAAATGGGGATTGTGATTTTCTTCATGAGAAAACTTTTAAAATCCGTACTCATAAAGGGAATGTTAAGTATTTAGTTATTTATAGTTTTGCTCAGGTTAGTGAGTATGATCCTAGTTACCGGTGGATTGTTACATGTGTTCAGGATGTTACTGACATAATTCTTATTCGTAAGCAATTAGAAGAAAATAGTGATAAGATTAAGAAGGCTATTGGTGAGAAGGAGATTTTGCTTAAAGAGGTTCATCATAGGGTTAAGAATAATTTACAACTTATTGTTAGTCTTTTAAATATTGATTTACATTTTAATAAGGATGATCCTGAGAGTACTATTTGGAATACTATTGATCGTATTAATAGTATGGCTTTGATTCATGATAAGACTTATCAGTCTGGTAATTTAGAGAGTGCTAATGTTAATGATTATATTGTTACTCAAGCTTCTCAAATTTTTAATTTATATGGTACTAATAATATTAAATTAATCACAGATATTGAGGATATTGAATTAGATATGGATATTATTATTCCTTTAGGTTTAATGATTAATGAATTGATTTTAAACACTATTAAGTATGCTTTCCCCGGTGATAGTAAAGGTCATTTAAGTATTAAGTTGAAACGTAGCGATGAGGGTATGTTTTTAAATGTTTGTGATGATGGTGTTGGTTTGCCTGATGATTTAGATATTAATTCTAGTAATAGTTTAGGTATGACTATTTTACAAAATTTAACTAGTCAAATTGGTGGGGAATTAATTGATTTAAAACCTAGTAAAGGTTCTAGTATCTTAATTAAGTTTCCTCTTAATTTAAATACTGATTAAGTTTTTATTTTATACTTTTTTTTTAAGGTTTTCTAAATTTTTTTTGGTGAGAGTTAAATAGGAAGTTATTTATTCAATGTTTTAAAGATTTTCTCATATAAATTCATTAAGAAAGATTTTTAATCTTTTTTTTATAGGATTTATTCATTGTTTTATTTTTTTTTATAGGAGAAATATAAGGTGAAGTTTAAGAAATCCTTAATAAGCATTAGTTTATTGTTAGTGTTTTTCATTGTTATAAGTAGTGTGTCTGCTGTTAATGATGATTTTACTAATTTTAGTACTAATACAAGTAATGTTACCTTTACTAATGTAGGGGATGAAAGTAACCTGTTAAGTGATAATGGGTTGAATACTAATTCTGGAGATGGTGTGGATAATTTAGCTAGTAATAATAGTAATATTATTTATATTAGTCCTAATGGTACATGAAGTGGAGCCAATAGTAGTGATGCTAGTAATTGGTCCAGTGCTTATGATAAAATTACAGATAATGGATGTATAATCTTTGGTGATGGTACATATAATCTTGTAAATCAAAGTATAAGTAAGAATTTAACTTTAACTGCAAATAATATTGGTAATGTTAGTTTAACTAGTTCCAATACTGGTTATGTGTTCAGTACTGGAAATTGTAGTGTTAATTTTAATGGTTTAACTTTTATTAATAGTTCAAGTGCTATTTTTGCAGATTCTAATAATTTAATATTTAATAATTGTTATTTCTATAATAATACTGCGGAATCTGGTAGTGCTATTTTTGCTTTTAATTCAAATCTCATAATAAATAATTCAGTATTTAAGAAAAATCATGCTCAAGATATTGGTGGGGCTGTTTATTTATTTAGAGGAAGTCTTTTAAATAATAACACTGTTTATTTAAATAATAGTGCTGGTGTTGCTGGTGCTATATGTGTAATTAGAGGTAATATTTCAAATATTAATTCTAGTTTCTATTCTAATACGGTTACTGGTTTTTCAGGACGTATTAATTCTACTGGTGGTGCAATTACCATTTTTAATGGAGTAATGAATAATAGTTATGTTAATTTCATTAATAATACTGCAAGTTTCTCTGGAGGAGCAGTTGAAGCACATAATAGTACTGTTTTTAATGATCATGTATTCTTTGGAGGGAATACTGCTGATTTTGGTGGAGCAATAGATTCAACTATTTGTGGTATAATCTATAATGTTAATGTGATTTTTTATAAAAACACTGCATTAAAAAGTGGTGGGGCTATTTATGTTCCTTTCTGTATAATCAGTAATAATGAAACTGTATTCTATTTAAATAATGCAAGTAATTATGGTGGAGCTATACGTATTGAAATAGGAGATGTTCTTAACATTAACTCTGATTTTATTAATAATACTGCTAGTTATGGTGGGGCAATCTTTGCTGATAGTGATGCTAATTATGATAATTTAACAAATAGTACTAACTGTGATATTTATAATCTTAACACTGATTTTATTAATAACACTGCAAATTTTAATGGTGGTGCAATATGCTCTACTAATGGTACTATTTTTAATAATTTAACTAATTTTGAAGATAACACTGCATCCATGGTTAATGGTAGTGGTGGTGCTATAAGATTAAGTAATGGATCCTTAGAAAATTATAATTCTAACTTTACAAGTAACTCTGCATTTGAAGGTGGAGCAATAAGTATGTATGAAGGGAATATTAGTAATCTTAACTCTAATTTCACAAATAACTTTGTAAGTGATTGTGGTGGTGCTATTAAGATAATTTATGCTGATTATGTTACAAATACAAATTGTATTTTCATTAATAATACTGCTAAAATTAATGGTGGAGCTATTCGTATAGGTCAAGAAAACCTTACAAGTGGAGAACTTATTGGTTATGGAGATATAATTAATAATAATACAAAATTTACTGATAATTCTGCTCGTTGTGGTGGAGCAATCTGTCTTACTTATGGGGATATAAATAGTACTTCTACTATTTTCACAGGTAATGTTGCTGAAAATTTAACTGAAGAATATGAATCTACTGGTGGAGCAATCTATCTTGAAGAGGGTATAATAGATAACTTCGAAACATTTTTCTTTAATAATAGTGCAAGTTTTGCTGGAGGAGCAATTGGAATATCTAATGGTATGATTATTAATAATCACGTAGGATTTCAAGATAATACTGCAACTTATAGTGGTGGTGCAATCTTAATTAATAATATAGGAAATTTAACTAACTTTAAATCTACCTTTATAAATAATAAAGCATTAAATGGTGGTGCAATTTTCATTGTTAATGGTACTAATATTAATAATGACTCTTACTTTAGTAAGAATTCTGCAGAATTTAATGGTGGAGCAATTTGTCATGTAATTGGTGAATCTATTAATTATTTAACTAATTTTAGATTTAATAATGCAAGTCTCCGTGCTGGTGCAATATTTGGAGAAAATGTTTATGCTAATTATTGTAGTTTTGTAAATAATACTTCACTTAATGGTAGTGCAATCTTTTATTTAGGTAATTTAAGTGCTGATAATAATTGGTGGGGAAATAACACACCATTTGAGGGTTCTAATTTAATTTATAAGTATGAAAACTTTACTCAAGGTCATATTGTAAATTTAAGTAATTGGATAATATTATCACTTAGTGCTGATCCATCTAATATTAATATTGGTGATTCTACAAGTTTATATCTTAAATTCCAACATTATGATAATGGAACAGTTAGTGATTTATTAAGTGAAGAATCTTTACCTTATTGTATTTATAATTATACAAGTGCTAATGGAGATATCATAAAATATTTAGGTGTTTTAAGAAATAATGTTACTTCTACTTTTACTAGTGGAATTTTAACTGGATTAGTTAATGTAACAGTTAATGTTGATAATCAATTATTAACATTATCTGTGAATGTTAGTGCTAAGGAAGGTATTTATGGTGAAAACTTAACTAAGGTTTATGGTGAAAGCACACCTTATAGTGGAGTGTTATTTGGAGCTGATGGTGAAATTTTAAGTAATAAAACTGTGACTTTAACTTTAATTCGTTTAACTAATGGTCAAAGTAAGGATTATATTGTAAGTACTGATAGTGATGGTAGATTTAGTTTACCTATTAATTTATATGCTGGATATTATAAAGCAATTGCTAAGTATGGAAATTACTCTTGCCTTAACACTATAAGTGTTTTTGAAAATTCAAGTGATAAAGTTAGTACTGTCTTAACTGCTAATAGATTTACTCAACCATATAATGCAGGATCTAAGTTCACAGGTAAACTTTACAGTAAGTTTACAGGTGAAGGCTTATCAGGTCAAACAATTTCATTAAACTTAACACGTTTAAGTGATGGTGCAAGTAAAATCTATAATGTTACAACTGACAGTAATGGAGAATACCAATTACCAATCAATTTATACCCAGGCCAATACCGTGCATACTGTACCTACGGCGGAACATTTATTTTTGATGAAGCAGGATCAGGTACACGTATAACAGTAACAGATTAAAAACAAAATTTAAAATTTAATTTTCTTTTTCTTCTTTTTATGAATCAAATTATTTATATAAAAAGTCTAAAATAATTTGCTTTGATAATCTGTTTCCTTTTTTTCAATCTTTTCATTACTTAAACCTTTTTTTGATATACTTGCATCATGTAAAAATTTTTTAAATTTTTTCTTTTCTTCATAAATTTTATTAAAAACTTCATCACTTTCTTCTAAAATTTTTCCACTAACTTTTCTTAAATTTAATTCTTTTAATTCATTTTGAGTTTGCTCTGGATTATATTGAATTTTTTCTATTAAAAATTCATTGACTTTTTCAGCATCTATCTCATTAGGATTTCCAAATTTTTTAGAAATGGAACTAATAATATTATTAATTTCATAACTATCATCTATTAAATTATTCCCTTTAAATCGTATAAATTCAGGGTAATCTTTATTAAAATCAACTTCACCCTTAATTTCAATAGTCATATCCCACATATAAAAATAATTATAAGTATACCCAATTTTTTTATAATTATCAAAAAATTTGTTAATACAAACAGAATCACTATCAAAAGCTAAAAATTGGTCTTCATTTGTTTCAAAATCAATTATATTATATCTTGAATCCTTAAATGAAAAATCATATAAGTGAGAATTATCGAATCCCATTATAATTTGAATTATTTCATGCAATCCTTTAAAAGTAATATTTGAGGGTATGATTAGATCACGCCAAGTTATTGGCTTAAAATTTTTTAATCTTACTTTGATGTTATAACCTTTCATATATAATATTATATTTTCATATTAAATCTTTTCTTAATTTTATAACATTTTATATGATGTGAAAAAAGATTGCTCTTTTAAACTTAATTTATTTTCTTTTTCTTCTTTTTCTGAATCAAAATATTTTCATAAAAAAAATTTAAAAATAGTATTTATCTTTATTTTAAAACATTAAAATAGCTAAAAAAAGAATTAAAATTTTTTATAATTCTTCTGGATTAATTATTGCTTCTTTAAAGGAGTCTTGTATTAATTTCTTGAAAAGTGGACGATTCATTATTGATTTTAATGATTTATCTATAATATAAGTAGTGCAGTAATCATCATCTGCACGCATTCCTCTTCCATAAGTTTGCATTAAAGTAACAGTTGTTTTATATTCATACCACCAACGTTCCTTCTTTCTTATAGCAATCTGTTTATCCTTTAAATTAGGGTAAGGTATTTTATATATAATTTGGAATCTGCACTTGTCATATGGTAAGTCCACTCCTTCATTCATAGAAGGTGAAACTAGTACTGCATTTTCATTGTTTTCTTCAAATTCATGTAAGATTCTTTCACGATTTCTAGGGTTATGATACATTAATCTTGAACTTGGTAAATTTTGTATTATATAATCCATATTTGAGTAACTATTAGTATGGATTAATCCTTTCTCATTTTCATGTTTACTTAATATTTTTCTTATAATTGGTAATGCTTTTACTTGTGATCTTTTAATCTTTCTATTAGTCATTTCTCCAGCAAAATCTAAAATTATGGGACGATTTTCAGTTTTAAATGGTGTTGGTACTTTTAAGAAGTATGCTTCTTCTTGTTTTATCCCTAACCATTTGCAGAACAATTTTTTTGAAAGTATTGTTGCACTCATAAAGAGTACAGTGTCACCATATTGTAATAAGTATTTTTTAGCTATTCTATCCACTTTTAAAGGTTTAAAAGTCACCATACCCTCTTTTGCATTTGCATCTATTATCCAATTAGAACTATCATTTATTAAGTTTTCCTTTAAATCTTTCAATTGATTAATAGTTTCTTTAACCTTTTCAGCTTTATACTTAGCTAAATCCCTAATTCTTATATCTTTATATGATTTAATTATTGCATCTAATTCTATAATCCAATCTTCAATTTCTCCATCTTTTAAAGTTTCTGGTGTTAAACGTTTACCAATTTCTTCTTTTAAAATTGAATTATCTAATTGTACTTCTAATAGTTTCATTAGAATATTTTCAACATTATGTGCTTCATCTAATACGAGTAAGTCACGTTTATGGAAGTGTTTCACGTGATTAAATTCTAATGTTGCATAATCATAATTCATAACTGTTATAGGGGAATTAACTCCATCAGCTTTTTGTTTCCAATAATTACATGGAGTATCACCATTGAAGAATAATACTTCTCCTTGACTATTAAATGCTTCAACACTTCCAAATGCTTTATTAGGTGTTAATCCATAAGGACATGCGAATTTTTCTTCTCCTAAACTAGTTCTACAAGTACCCATATTACAGTTATTTATATCATCTTCATTTATGCATGAGAAATTTCCCCGTCCTTTCACTATGGGGAATCCGAATTCACCATTGTATTGTCCCTGTAATTGTTTAGTACGTGTTAGAATAAATGCACTTCCAATGATTTTAGCAAGTGTGGAAGCTATAACACTTTTACCAGTACCTGTACCTGCTTCTAAGATAATGTATTTATAACCATCATCAATTGCATCAAGAAGTTCTTGGATAATGTCAAATTGACCATATCGAGGTTGTTTAAATGGAAAGTTCTTTATAATATCCTTATCAATAAAAGGATACTCTTTAGTTAAGGCATGAACCTGGCTTCGTGATTGTATATTGTCTTCAATACGGTATGGTTTACTATTTAATGGTTTATGAAATGTTTTAGTTTTATAATTAGTATTTTTAGAATATTTTACAGGGTTAGGTGTTTCGCGGATTATGCTTTTATTCTTTGATTTATCACATATACAATTAGATTTAAGCATACCGCAGTCTGGACAAAAAAGTGAATCCGTCATACTATATGATTATTATTTTTATAAATTATATAATTGTTGATTTTAAATTTATCTAAAAAAAATGGTGTTTAATAAAGATTTTAGAAGTGATATTTTTAGAATTATAACTGTATGAACTTATTTAGCTATTTTTAAATAAGCTTTGAGATTAAATACAAAAATTAAAATATCTTTCAATATATTTATTATTTTTTTAAGATTCTTTTGATTTAAGCCTTATATTGGCTCTGTCAAAAACTTAGTTGATTTTATTTTTTGAAATATTTTGTCTCATAATTTTTTTAAGCTTTTTTATGGCTTTAATTATGATTTAGAAATAGTAAATTTAATATATTAAGTGGAGCTAATATATTTATATGACTAATAAAAAAATAAAAGTTCCATGTTATACTATGGAGCCTATACAATTTAAACTTTACTATTTTTGTGAAGAGTTTTCTGGTTTTAGTTCTGGTGTGTCTAAAAAGTTAGTTGGGTGTCAGGATATGAGTCCTGAATTGATTCGTCTTGAAAAAAAATGGTGAAATAATTTTTAGCAATAGTGTTGCTGTTTGTCCAGTGTGTGGGTCTCACCACAATGTTAAAGATGGTAAAATGGAACGTGAATTGATTTTCATGAACTTAGGGAATTAAACTTGTAAAGTTCAAAGATATAAATGCATTAGATGTGGTAATGTGTTTAGTGCTGATTTGTCATCTATAGTTGAGGTTAATCGGAATATTACTAAGCCTGTGATTGATTTTATCTTTAAATCCTATAGTATTGGTGGTGATAGTATTCGTAAAATCATGCACAGGTTAAAAGAAATCCATAATGTGGATATTTCTTATCAAAGTGTTGAAAACATTTTATTAGGTTTTGAATATGATTTTGATAATGGTTTTTATAGTTTTTCTGGTTATTACTTGTTTGATGCTTTGTGGGTTAAAATTAACAGCACGTGGAATTATCTTTTGGCCTTATTCGACCTACATAGTAATACTATTGTATTCCTATGATTTAGTCTCTTCTGAGTCAGAAAAAAGTATTTTACAAGTTTTTAAGTGGAATCTACTTACAATCAAGATCGTAAATATATTGTTACTGATTTGAAACATGAATATCGTCAACCAATACGAAAATTAGGTTTTAAACATCAATTCTGTGTGTTTCACACAAAACAAAAAATAAACATGAGACATAAACGATTACTTAAAACAAAACAAATTAAGTTTTGAAGATATTGAATCTGTAAAAACTTTTAAACATGAAATTTTCAATATTATGGGTGCTCCAGACTTAGAAACAGCTAAAATAAACAGAGATAAACTTATCAAAGAACAAAAAACCCTACCTGAACCAATTTTCAAAATCTTATGGAAATTCATAGTCCCCTACTTCAAAAACTTAACATATTACATTAAAAACACTAACATTAGTTGTACGAGTAATAAAATCGAGAATATATTCCAAAAAGTATTCCCAAAACATATTAAAAGACTTATGAAAACAGAAACTGGATTAATCAACAGATTCAAACTAAAACTCGAATTCTGCAACATAAAAAATAAAAACCAAATTTAGCACACAAGTTTTTGACAGAGCCCTTATATTATCTATTAAAAACTATTTATAGGTTAAAAAATAAAAATAGGTATAGTATTTAAAGAAGGATGTAAAACATGAATTTAGAGAAAATATTAATCGTTGAAGATGAAACTTTATCTGCAACTGATTTAAAATATAAATTAGAAGATTTAGGTTATGAGGTAATAAGCATTGTTGATAATGGGGACGATGCAATTTACACTGCAGTTCATCAAAGGCCGGATCTTGTATTAATGGATATTGGTTTAAAAGGGGAAGTAGATTGTATTAGTGCTAGTCAAAAAATATTAGCTTTAGATATACCTGTAGTTTTCATAACTGCAAACATTAATGATGAAAATTTTAAGGAGGTAAATATTAAACCACCTTATGGTTTTATCACTAAACCTTTCAATGTTAAGAATTTAGAGAGAGTTATTAAGATTGCTATTAAACGTAGTAAAATAGAAGTTAAAAAAGCAGACTTAGCACGTGGAATCGTTAAAAATGAGGAATCAAATGATGGGGTTGATTCACAAATAGATTTAAAAGCTGAAATGGAATATCATGAAGGTTTGAAATTTAAAGATAGGGATGAAAATGTTTTAAAAGCAGTTGATGATCCTGTGAAGTTAATTCAAAATAAACCAGATAATATTTATTCTATTTTAATAGTTGAAGATGAAGCAATAACTGCTCTTGATTTAAAGGGAAATTTAGAAAAATCAGGGTACCATATAACAGATATTGTTGATAATGCTGAAGATGCAATAAAATCTGCAAAAGAAAACCCTCCATATTTAGTTTTGTTAGATATTAATTTAAAAGGGGAAAAAAGTGGTATAAGTATTGCAGAGGAAATAAACTTATTAAGTATACCAATTGTATATCTTACTGCTCAAACTGATGATGCAACTTCTAATGAAGCTATAGAAACTGCACCTTATGCTTATGTTACTAAACCTTTTAATAAACGAGACTTAGAATACACTATTGCTTTAGCAATTAATAAATCATTAAATAATATGGGTCAGATTTATAAGGTTGAAGATAAGGTTAAAGAAAAGAATGTTGAAATGAAAATAGAAAAGATTAATGTTCTTGTAATCTTTGGAGGATCACTTATATTAATTATTGCAGGTTTATTAAGTAGGAATGTTACCTGGTTAGAATGGGTGCTTTTCATTCCTTCAGCTATAATGGTTTTCCTTGCAGTTGCAAGTATGTTTAAACAAGATCCAGTTAAGGAATGGGATGTTAATCCATTTGTAACTTTACTTGTACCTGCGCATAATGAAGAATTCACAATACGTGAATGTGTGGATAGTTTAGCTAATATAGATTATACTTTAAATGGGGAAAAGAATTATGAATTAATTGTTATTAATGATGGTTCTGAAGATAATACTGGTGGAGTTTTAAATCAGTTAAAAGATGAATATGATTGTTTAAATGTTGTAACTAGGGTTCCTCCAAGATCTGGTAAAGGTAAAGGTTTTGTTTTAAATGATGGTTTAGAAATTAGTAAAGGAAGTATTATTGCTGTTTTTGATGCAGATGCAAGAGTGGAACCTGATTTTTTAAATATTATTATCCCTTACTTGAATGATGATAAGATACAAGGTGTACAGTCTCGTATTAAAATGTATAATAAGGATGAGAATTTTTTAACTCGTATGCAGCATGTGGAACTTGCTGGATTTGGTAATATTGTTCGTGCAAAAGATATACTTGGTAAAGCTGGTTTTCTTGGTGGAAATGGGCAGTTAGTTAAAAAAGAGGCTATAGTAAATAGTGAAGGTTGGGATGGTTTTGCTATTACTGAAGATTTAAATTTAAGTGTGAAATTAATGATTAATGGTTATGCAATCCGGTATTGTGGTGATACTTGGGTGTATCAAGAAGCTGTGCCTACATGGAGACAATTGTTCCGTCAACGTTCTCGGTGGGCTATTGGGAATTTTGAAACTTTATTTATTTATTCATCTAAAATTATTAATTCACCAATGCCTGTTTTTAGAATGTTTGGAGTTTTAGAGCATGTGGCTTTCTATGGTTTGAATATGCTTGTATTCTTTGGTTTTATTGTGTTTATTGTTAATATTGTGGCTTGGTTAGGATTTGGTCATTCTGTATTTATTCGGATGGATGCGCCATTGATTGTTGGGGTTATTAGTGCTTTTGGATTTTTCCCTAGTGCTTTTATTACTTTATCTCGTGATCGTGTGAGTTTGCCTAGAACTTTACTTGATGTGGTTGGTTATTGGATTTATTGTTTCCATTTAATTCCATTGTTCTTTATGACTTTTTGGCAAATGTTAACTCGTAAAGAGCGTACTTGGGCTAAAACAGTTCATACTGGTGATGAAGAGGATTCTGATGCTGAGTGTATTGAAGAGAATATTGATGTTGGGAAAATTGAAGTTGAAAAATGATTGGAGGGTTAGAAATTGAAACATAGAGAGAAATTTGGTGTTGTAATTGTTATTGTTGTCTTATTGTTGTTTTTAACTAATATGGGTGCGATTAATAATTTTTTAAGTTTTCATACAGATAAGACAGTGCAATTGGAACATTCTGGTTTTGTTGTGCCGGATGCTTGGAATACTAGTAAAGAATTAAACATGTCTAGTAAGGCTAAGTCTCCTTATAGTATTACTAATGGTTATATAATTTTTGATATTTTTGAGGATTGGTGTGAAAATTATACTGGGCCTCAGACTTTGAGTAAGCTTAGTAGTATGGAAGGGGGAAATTTTGAAGTAATTAAAAATGAGGAGGTACATTTAGGGAATTATAATGTTTCTAGATTGTATTATTCTAATCCTTCTAGGGATACTGATTATGTTTATGATCATATTGGGGTTGTTTATATTTTCCATAAGGAGGATTGTAATTATATGATTGATGGTCATTATATGACTAGTCATGATTATGAGAATAAGAGTTTTACTAAGGAATTAGATGATCGTGTTGAGGATATGATTGCGAATATGAATAATAAGCATTATAATTTTTGGATTTCTGAGTTTAAGAATTTGGTGTGATTTTTTCATTCTTTTTTAATTTTTTTGTGATTGTTTTCTTTTTTTTCTTTTCAGTTTTTTGTTTTTTGTTTTAGTTTTTCTTACTTTTTTAATTTTTTCTATTATTTGTTGGTGTTTTGTTCATTTTTTTATGGTTTGTTTTTGTGTTTATTTGATGTTGATTAATTCAATTATTGTATTTTTCAATTATTGACTTTATCAACTCTTTTATATAGTATCAATAACATATAATATAATATGTTCTAAAAAAAAATTTACAAAATGAGGGACAGAAAACTTGAAAAAAGATATAGATTATAATGAAATTCCAATAAGCGTACTTTTTAAAATAATAACCAGACATCAAGACATTTATGCAAAACACATTTTAAGAGATACAAATATTACACATTCACAAGTTTCAATATTAATGAATTTATTAAAAAATGATAATATATGTCAAGATGAACTAAGCCAACCTTTAGTCTTAGATAAAGGAGCAGTTGCAAGAACACTCCAAAAATTAGAGGATGAAGGATATATTTCACGTATGCAAGATGAGGAAAATCGTAGAAGAAATAAAATTTCATTAACAGATAAAGGACGAGATATAGTTATTCAGATTCAAGAATCAGTTAAAGAAAGAGAAGAAGGAATAATTAATAATATGCCAATAAGTTTAGATGAACTTCATGATTTATTATTAAAATTTATTCAAGAATCAAGAAAATTTAATCAAGAACATATAGACGATGATAAGTGGGAGGCAAAAAAAGGTGAGTGAAGAAGTAGAAAAAGGAAAAAACAGTAATATTGATTTATTATTAGGAGATTCACATGTGGCTATTCGTAAATTAGCATGGCCAATGATGGTTAGTATGTTCCTTATAATGGCATACAACCTAGCAGATAGTATATGGGTAGCAGGTTTAGGATCTGAACCATTAGCAGCAATAGGATTTATCACACCATTATTTATGATAGTGGTAGGATTAGGAAATGGGATCGGTGCCGGTGCAAACAGTTTAATTGCACGTTGTATTGGTGCTCGTGATAAGGAAAAAGCAGATAATGCAGGTTTACATAGTATTTTAATAACAGTTATAGTAAGTATACTATTCTCAATAATATTATGCATCTTATTACCATTTATATTACAAATTATGGGTGCAGGATCAGCAACACAACAAGCATTACAATACGGTTACATAGTATTCATTTTCCTCGTAGTATTCATATTCAGTAGTGTAGCAACATCATTACTTCGTTCAGAAGGAGATGTTAACCGTGCAATGTATGTAATGGCAGCAACAGCAATATTAAACATAGTATTAGATCCAATATTCATTTATATATTCCATTTAGGTGTAGCAGGAGCAGCAATAGCAACTGTAATATCCTCATTCTTAAGTTGTGCAATCTTAATATATTGGATTTGGATAAAAAGAGACACATACCTAGACTTAGGTAAAAGTCACTTCCATTATGAAACTTCAATACTAAAAGATATACTAATTGTAGCAGTACCTTCTACAGCAGAAAACTTAATATTCAGTATACTAGGAATTATAGAAAATTACTTATTAGTAATAGTAGCTGGAACAGTAGCGGTTGCAACATATACAGCAGGTATGAGACTTGTACAAATGGCAATGATACCATTAATGGGATTAGGAACAGCACTACTAACAGTTGCAGGTGCAGCATATGGAGGACATGATTCAGAAAAATTAGAAGATGCATTCAGATATACTTTAAAAATTGGAACCTTAATAAGTATAATAATGATAATTCTTTTATATGTATTCGCCCCACAAGTAAGTTTAATATTCTCCTACTCCAGTGCAAGTGCAGGACTATCAGCTAAAATAATAGTAATGTTACGTATACTATGTGTATTCATAGTTGGAGTAAACTTCGGTATGATGTCTGCAATGGTCTTCCAAGGTGTGGGAAAAGGTTTCACCTCTTTAGTTTTAACCACAATAAGAGCTTTGCTTATGGAAGTATTATTCTCCTACATTTTCGGTGTAGTAATGGGAATGGGAGAAATAGGAATTTATTACGGTGTAGTATGCGGAGTATGTTTAGGTGCTGTAATAAGTTATATTTGGGCTGAACTTTATATTAAAAAGCTTAAAAAAGTTTACCCTCCACAAAATGTAGAACCACTAACAGAATAAATTAACAATTTAAAGGGAAAACTTATTCCCTTTTTTCTCTATTTTTTTATATTAAACCATTAATTTAATGGCTTATTTTTATATTTTATTACTATTTTTTTCAATTTTTTCACATTTATCTAATTATAATCAATCGAATTTTATAGTAAACTTTATAACTGTATAATTTTAGAAATATATGTATTATTTATTTAAAAAGGGGGTGAATTAAGAATGGAAAATAATAAATTACTAATTTTATGTGTAGCAATTATCGTAAGTGTTTTAATTATATCTACTACAATATTTTTCGTTACAGGTTCAAATGTATATTCAAATCCATTTGCTCAAGAAGATCAAACTGATTCTTCTGGTGATTTGAAACTAAATACTCAAGGTTATGATTATAAATTAGTATCTAACAAATCAGAAACTATAATGGGTATTTTATGTTTAATAGAAACTTATACTGTAACTGGTCAAGGAGATACTTTCACTTTAACAATTAATATTGTTCCAGGTAATGTTGATGAAAGTACTTTAAAACAGATTAATGAAACTTTTATTAAGTCTCCTAATTTCGTAACAACTAGTAAAGAATTAAATGGTAAATATTATTTTATTCAAACAAGTGGAGCTGATAAAGGACATAATACTACAAGTTTTGCTGATTCTTTGGTTAGTGAAAATACTGCTTCTACTAGTAGTGGTTCTAATACTAATGCTTCTAGTACATCTAACACTACTGTGGCTAATAATACTAGTAGTGAACCAAATATTTTAAGTTCTGGTGATGTTGAATTAAATTTAACTGGTTATGAATTCCAAGAAAGTTCTAATACTCCATCAAGTGATGGTGGGTATAGTGAAACTTATAGTGTAACTGGTCAAGGAGATAGCTTTACTTTAACTATTACTGCTATACCTGAAACTGTAGATTCAAGTACCACTACAGGTGGAGATGTTTCATCTAGTTTTTATTTAAATGGTATGCATTATATTATAGAAATTACTGGTGGTAATTCTCAACATCACAGTCAAAGCTTCCTTGATTCAATACTATTAACTCAAGGTTCCTCAAGTCCTAGTACTCAAAGTACAGATACTACTACTAATTCTGTAGATGACAGTGAAATGGTAGAAGATCCTTATTCTGACTATAGTGGGGAAGGATTAGAAGGAGAACCTATGGAAGATTCAGAATATTATCAATAGAATAATTTTAAAATTTTTATTCTATTTTTATTTTTTTTTTAAAATTTTGTACTATTAATTCTTTAAATATAAAAAAAAGGGGTTTAGGAAACCTTAATTATTTCTTAAATTAAAAAAAATATAAAAATTAATATAAAAAAAGGGGGTTTATTGTTTATGGAAAATTCATTAGTTGAAATTGCTGAGAAAATAAAAGAATTAGAAACTGAAGTACTAAAATTAGAAAACCATAAAGAAGAATATATATCTCAATCATGGCATAACACTGACTTTAAAAGTATATTAAATAAAAGAAATCTCACAATACGTGATAAAGAATATTATATTAAAGCACAAGTAGAGTATAAAAATATAAATGAACAGTTAGCAGTTTCTACTGCAGAATTACATTTTCAAAGAAGATTATTCAATATTTTCTTCTATGAAAAATATAATCAAGATTAAAAAAAAATTTATTTTTTTAATTCTAAAAGATCTGGATTAATTATTGCATCCTTAAAAGATTGTTGAATTAATTTCTTGTAAATTGGTCGATTATATATGGTTTTAAAGTCTTCATCAATAATATAGGTCTCACAGGAATCATCTTCTGCTCTCATTCCTCTACCATAAGTTTGCATTAATTCTATTGCAGTTTGATAATCATACCATCTATCTTCTTTTTTCATTCTTTTATATACTTGTTTGTTTGTTAAGTTAGGGTAAGGTATTTTATATATAATTTGGAATCTACATTTATCATAAGGTAAGTCTACTCCTTCATTCATTGATGGTGAGACTAAAACTAAAGGTTTGTTTGATTTTTCAAATTTCTTTAAAATTTTTGTCCTATTTTTACGGTTATGTGTTAATAATCTTGAATTTGGAAGGTTACGTTTTATATATTTTTGATTATCATAACTATGAGTATGAATCATTCCTTTCTCATTTTCATGTTTTTTTAAGATTTCACTTATAATTGGTAATGTTTTAGGTAATGTTTTCCGCATCCTATTCCTATTCATTTTACCTGCAAAATCTAATTCTATAGGTCTTTTCTTACTATCAAATGGTGTTGGTATGCTTAAATAGTAAACTTCCTCTGGTTTTAAACCTAACCATTTAGAGAACATTTTTTTATCTAAGATTGTAGCACTCATAAATAGTACAACTTCACCATATTTGAATAAATATTTTTCCGCAATGCTAGAAACACGTAATGGTTTAAAGCTAACCATATCTTTCTGATTATCAATTATCCAATTTTCAGGTTCATTTTCCAAGTATTTAACTAAATCTGTTAATTCATTTATAACATCTTTAATTTTATCTGCATGATTTTTAGGAAGGTTTCTGGTTTTAATCTTCTGATAAGATTCTATAATGCTTTTAATTTCAATTATCCATTTATCATAATCTTTATTTTTAAGCATGTCATGGCTTAGTTTCCTATGAATATCATTTGCTAACTGGAAATTTTCAATTTTAACTTCTAAAGTGCTCATTAAAATATCTTCAACATTATGTGCTTCATCTAAAACTAGTAATTTTCTTTTTTTAAAGTGTTGAACATGGTTAAATTCTAAAATTGAATAATCATAATTCATAATACTAATAGGTGAATTAATCCCTACTGCTTTTTGTTTCCAATAATAACAGGGATTATCACTTCTTAAAAAAAGTTGCACTCTGTCTTTTTTGAATGCTTCAATGGATCCGAATGCTTGGCTTGTTGTTAAACCATATGGACATGTGAAAATTTCATTGAGTTTTGAGGTTCTACAAGTTCCCATATCACAAGTAGTTTCTAAGTTTTCATTTATACAATCAAAATTATTCCTACCTTTAACAAGAGGGAATTTGAATTCTTCAGTGTATTGTTTCTGTAATTGTTTGGTATGTGTTAAAATAAAAGCTGAACCTACAATTCTAGCTAAAGTTGAAGCTATAACAGATTTACCAGTACCTGTACCTGCTTCTAAAATAATGTATTTATACCCATTTTTTATTGCATTATAAAGTTCTTCAATTATTTCTAATTGTCCAGGTCTTGGATTTTCAAATAGGAAATTTTCCACAATTTCCTCATCAATTCCTGGGTGCTGTTCTTTTAAGTATTCAATTTGCTTTAAGGGTAAGTGATTATTTTCTATACTGTAAACACCATCACTTTCACCTAACTTTAATGGTTCATTTGGAATGTTTTTGGGTTTTTCCGTGTCTTTTTTAGGTTTTGTATTATCTTTAATTTTTTCTTTTTTTTCTTTTTTAGGTTTTTCCTGGTCTTTTTTAAGGTTCTTATTTTTAACTTTTTTCTTATCCTGTAAGGGAACATACTTTTTATATACTACTCCTTCAAATGGTTTAAATAATAATTTATCAAATTCTGCACTTTCTAAACTTAAAATTTTTTTAGCTTTATCCATACTCTTATTAGAGTATTTACCACAAACACAATCTTTTCTAAGCATACCACAATCTGGACAAAAAAGTGAACCTATCATAAATATAGATTATAGAAACAAGTAATATAAAAATATTTATTATCCCTTACTCTAATTTAATAAGTAAATTAAAATAGAAATATATAAATTAAAGATATTTTAATATAAAAATTAAATAATTAAAAATTAAAGGGGTTTTTTGATTTATGAAAAAAATAAATAAATCTGATTTAGGGAAAAATAAAGAATTAAATAATGAAATAGAAAATATTCCACCATTTATTCAAGAGGAAGCTATAAAAAGATTAATTGATAGTGAACCACACTTAAATCTAGAAGATAAAGAGATTTTAGAACAAGATTTAAAGCACCTTATAGAAAACTATTCAGAAGAAGATGAGTTAAAACAATTAATTGAAGATCATTTTAAAGAAAATTATCCAGAATATGATAATTATGATGAAAGTGGAGATTTACTTAGAAAAATTAATGATATAATTTATTATTCAAAACCATCTAAAGACTTTTACAATGAAACTGAGGAAGAGGAATATACAGATTACCCTGATGAAGATTCTAATTTCCTTCTAAAAAAGAAACCCCCAATAGATGAGGTTAATATTTTTGATGCTACAGAACAATTTAAAGAGGATCTTTTGGGTTTAGAAATAAATTTTGAGGATGATGCTCCGCAAACAACTTACACAGAAGAATTAGAAGATTTAGCTGATAAATTCTGTTCTGATTTTGAAACTGAAATAGATAATTTAATTAAAAGTGAACCTAAAGAAGATTTAAATGATTTAATTAAAAATGATCCCAATTTTAATTTAGATGAAAGAGACATTTCAAAAGAAGAATTAAAATCCATCCCAGATGATGAAGATTTATCTATTGATTTTGACTATGAAGATGCATTAGACCAAATTTTTTACACAAGTAAAGAAATGAAAATTTCAAATAATTTTTATATTCAAAATGAAGATAACACTCTCTCAATGAATTATATAAGTGACTGGGATGATGAAGAGGATAATTTAGATTTTCCTGAAGAAAATACTTGTTTTTACCTTCGAAAAAATGAAGATTCAGATTCCAATCCAGATTTTAATCTTGATACTTGTCAAGAAGACTTTTTTGATGAAATGTGTGAAGATATTGATTTCGATTTAATGTATGCTATAAATAATTCTGATGAAGGATTTATAGACTTAATTTTAACATTAAGTGAATTAGACGAGGAATCTGATAATATGGATTTAAATTTTTCTGAGGAAGAAGAAATTAAAGATTTAATTAATAAAGAACCATCATGGGATGTCAAGATTAAAAATAGGGTAATCTTATAAAATCCTATTCCCCCCCCTTTTTAGGTAAATTGTATTAAACCTGTAAAACATAATTAATTTATAAAAAAACAAAATTATAAAAGGAGTACTGATTATAAATGATAGATAAAGATTTAATCCAAAAATGGTTAGCAGATGAAGGTATGTTTAAAAGAGAAATTCCAGATGATGGTGCAGACTTCCATTTCATAGTTAATTTCCCAGAAAATCAAGGCATGGATCTTGTTAAACCTAAAGGAAAAGAATTAATCCTAATACTATGTGCAACTAATGTAGATTCTGGTCAAATGGATTTAATAAAAGCAGCATCTGATAGTGTTAAACAAGATTTCATTTGGGATTTAAGATTCACATTAAATAATTTACTTTTAGATTTTAATTTAAACCATCCTAATGATGTATTAGAACAATTCATAATTACAGATGATATTTTTGATGATGGATTAACTAAACATGTTTTAATGAAAACTATTAAAAAAGTTTTCAAAGGCAAATTAAATGTTATTTGGAAACTAGAAAAAACATTCTTAAATACTAATGGAAATGTTAAACCTAGTGACGATAGTATGTTTGCATAAAAATAAAACTATAAATTCTAATTTTTTTTAAAACTTTTTTTTTAATGTTTTTCTCTTAACGAAATGTGATAAGTTTTTTGCACAATTTAAGTTTTTAAATAAATTATTTAGTTAACTGTACTTTTTTTCAAATATTTTCATGTATTATTTTCTAATTTTGTATGCTTTTTTAATATTTTATTCTGAA
This sequence comes from Methanobrevibacter acididurans, assembly GCF_046197875.1. Classification (NCBI taxonomy): domain Archaea; kingdom Methanobacteriati; phylum Methanobacteriota; class Methanobacteria; order Methanobacteriales; family Methanobacteriaceae; genus Methanobrevibacter; species Methanobrevibacter acididurans. Next base: position 749,771 of record NZ_CP166991.1, read on the forward strand.
TTTATTAGTTTGTTTTATTTAGAAAAATATTTATACATGTTTATATAAATAAAATATCATTGATTAATAAAAATAGATTTTTTAATCAATCAATTAAAAAAAAAATTTTTTCTTAAAAAATGTAAAAGGAGGTGAAAAACTGTTGAAAAAAGAAAAAATAGACAAAAGACTTCCTATCATATTAATCATTGTATTAACTATGATATGTTCTTTAAGTATAGGAGCTGCTTTCGCATCCGATGTATCTATTACTTCAGATGATAACTCAGGGGACTTGAATACAATAGTATCATCACAAGAATCAACTACAAATGATTCTTTGAGTTTGAACACTGTTTCAAATTTAGGTTCTGATGAAAATTCCAATAATCAAGATTCAGCATCTATTTTAGGAAATAGTCTTAATCAAAACCAAGTTCTCGAAGCTAATAATAAATTTGATCGTGAAACTTTAAGTAACCAAACTATCACCATAACTGAAGACACCACTTATACAAATTCAGTATTCACTAATATGCAATTTATCATAAACGATGATAAAGCTAAATTAACTTTTGATAATTGTACTTTCTATAATTATGAAATGACTACTGATATTACTGCTAAAATGGGTAGTTTAAAAGTTAAGGATTCTACATTTATTAAACAAGATTTGTATAGTATAACTGATAATAAAGCTATTGTTTATGGGTATAATACTAAAATTAATTTAATAAATAATGAGTTTTATAATTATGCAACACTTAATAATGGTGTAACTGCTAAAACTACTTTAAGTGGTTATAATGAAAATCAGTTTAATAAGAATAATATTTTTAAAAAAGATTTCAGTCTTTCTGACTTGTTTAGAGTGTATTTCTGGGTGAGAGCTGATGGTAGTTATCCACCTCCAGAATTTAATTCTAATAGTACTTCTCAAGGTTATGATGCAAGTAAGTATTATCCTTATAATGGTAATTCTAATTATCGGGATTGGACTGGTCTTGTAAGTATTAGTCAAGCTACTAAGTATTTAGGTATTGATATTATTGGTGGAATGAGTCATCCTGTCTCTTCTAATCATTCTGTGGATATTAATAAGCTTATAACTGAATATCCTGAATTGATGGATAAGTGGATTAATGAAAATCAAGATCTTGCTAAAACTTTTGTAAATGAAAAATTTATTCAAGATTTCTTGCATATGTATTATCCTGAATACTATAATCAATATATGAATGGTAAATTAGATTTAACAAGTGAAGGTTATACTGTTTGGTGTTATGTTTTAAAAGCTCAAACTGATTCTTACCATGTAGATGGTGCTGTTGTGCCTAAGAAGTTATTAAATTTAATCCAGCAAAAAATTGCTGAGGTTGGAGCTGTTAATGATATAGGTTATGCTGGCACTGTTACTGGAGATCATGTTGTTAAAACTAATGATGCACTTAATGGTACTGCAAATATACTTGTATACAAAGATGGTAAGATTTATCAAAATATTACTGTTAAGGTAAAAAATGGTGTTTCTGAAAAGTTCACTTTAAATTTACCTGATGAAGGTGTTTATAATACTTCAGTTAACTTTACAAGTGATAAGTATTATATTCAAACTCCAGTATCTTATGGTTATTTAACATCTCTTCCATATGAGACTATTATAAGTGATAAGGAGTCTACTGGTGCGCCTTTTGATAAAGTTGATATTATAACTAATATTAAGGTTAATACTACTGGTTTTACTAATAAAGGAGTACCTAATGGTAGTGTTACTATTACAGGTCCTAATGGTTATGAGGAAACTGCTGAAATAATTAATGGTGTGATTATTGCTAAAAATTTAGTATACCCTGCAAGTGGTAAAACTAATGTTTATACTATAACTTATAATGGTGTTACTAATTTTAATGCATCTGTTGGTACTATTACATTATATTCTAAAGTTGATGCAACTGGTATGGAATCTGTAAATAAGACTGGTTATTATGATAAAACTATTGATGTAACAATCCAAACTTCTGGTATTAGTCAAGGTGAAACTATTAGTTTCACTGATAATAAGGGTACTCTTCATAGTGCTATTGTTAGTAGTGATGGTACTGCAACCTTTAAAGGTTTAGCTTTCCCTGATTATGGTACAACTTATACTTATAATGTAAGTTATGTTAGTACTTCAACTGGTAAATCTGGATGTAATAGTACTATAATTTTAAAATCTTTACAATATCCTACTATAGTGACTAATTTCACTATTACTGGTTATCGTGGAGAATTAAAGAATATCACTGTTACTATTTCAACTACTGGTTCAGAAATTATTGGAAAGTTAACTATTACTGATGTATTCGGTAATACTCTTAGTCAAAATATTAATATTACAGGAAATACTACTACTGTAACTTTTGAGGATGTTAATTTAACAACTGAAGGTACTTTTGATAATATTAAGGTTAATTTCGTAAGTAAGAATCTTAATTATAATAATAGTGCTAATACTAGTTTGATTAATGTTTTAGTTAACAGAACTTCTATGAATAATACTGAAAGTACTGGTTATTATGATAAAACTACTAGTATAACAATCACTACTACTGGTATTAAAGATGGTGAAATTATTAGTTTTAAGGATAATGAAAATAAGGTTCATAATGCTACTGTTTCTGGTAATAAAGCTACTTTCACTGATTTAGCTTACCCTGATTATGGTACAACTTATACATATAATGTAAGTTATGTTCCAAATAATACTGGTATTATCGGATCTAACTCTACTATAACTTTAAAATCTAATAAATATCCTACTACTGTTAGTGGATTTGATATATTCGGTTATCGTGGTGAACTTAAAGATATTACTATTACTATTTCAACTACTGGTTCCGAAATTATTGGTGAGTTAACTATTACTGATGTATTCGGTAAGACTCTTAGTAAAACTATTAATGTTAATAAGAATACTACTACTGTAACTTTTGAAGGTGTTAATTTAACTACTGAAGGTAATTTTAGTGGTATTAAAGTTGATTTCACAAGTACTAATGTTAACTATGATAGTAGTAATAATATTGGTAAGATTAAGGTTATTGTAAATGGAACTGGTATTTATGATGAATCTAGTGTTAATTATTATGATAAAACTGTTAATGTAACTGTTCATACTCTTGGTATTAAGAATGGTGAAAATATTAGTTTTACTGATAATAATGGTACTGTTCATAATGCTACTGTTTATGATAATAAAGCTACTTTCAATGATTTAGCATATCCTGATTTTGGAACAACTTATAAATATAATGTTACTTATAATCCTACTAATCCAAGTTTCACTGGATCTAAAGGTACTATAACCTTAGGTTCTAATCAGTACATAACTGGTGTGACTGGTTTCACAATTAGTGGATATAAAGGAGACTTTAAAAGCATTACTATTACTGTTTCAACTAATGGTTCTCAAATTATTGGTAATTTAAGTATTACTAGTGTATTTGGACAAATTTACAGTAAATATCTTAATGTTAATGGAAACACTACTAATGTAACCTTTGATAATGTGAATCTAGCTAGTGTAGGTAACTTTAGTAATATTAATGTTTCATTTATAAGTGATAATATTAATTATGCAGATAGTGAAAATACTGGTAATATTAGTGTGGATGAAATAATTGTACCGCCTGTAGATCCTGTTGACCCAGTTGATCCTGTAGATCCTGTGGATAATAGTACTCCGGAAGTTCCTGAAGAACCAAACCCAGATACTGGTGGTGTTAACACCCCTACAGAACCTGATGAAATCGTTGTCCCTATTCTTCCTGATACTAATATAGCTCCTTCTGATGAGCGTAAAGATGAAGATGAGGATGAAGATGATGGTGATGAAGTTCCAGATCCAACAGACGATACAGTCAATGATTCAGGTGACAATACAAATGCAAATCCAGGAAATGGTGGAAATACTAACACTACAACAAATCCTGTAAGTCCAATATTATCTGCTACTGGAAACACTGGAACAACTACCACTGCACCTGTTAATGCTGCAACAAATAACATAGCAAACAATAATGCAGCAATTAACACTGATAATGGTAGAGACATTAGTGTAACTGCAATTGAAAATCTTGATGAAAATCAAAAAGTTAATTCATCCTCTTTCCTTGGTGATGTAGCATACAATGAAAGCCTTGGTGAATTAAGAAGAAGAGAAGAAAAAGAAGTTGAACAAGCTGAAAAAGAGTTAGACAAAGAAGGAGTTAAATATTAAATGTATTTAATTTTTCCTTTCCTTTCCCTTTTTTTTAAATATTTAAATACCCATATTTTTTTTTAAATAAATTTTTAATTACATTAAAACCCTTTTTTTTTACATTAAATCTAAAATTTAAGTTTTCTTAAAAATACTTTAAAAATTTTATTCTTTAAAATCCTTAAAATAAAAATTTAACCATATAAAACTTTAGAAAAATGTTTTTATTAAGAATATTATTAAATAAATCAAAAAACATATAATAATATGGAAATGAAATATTTCTTTTTATGGGATGTGATTAATATCGTTGAATCAAAACAAATTTATAAACCTAGTGAAGTTGATGATGCTAAAGCTTCAGTTATTGATGCTGTAAATGTTGATCCAAGTAGGATGATGGCTTTAACTGATGGGATTTTTGGAATGGTGATGACCTTATTAATATTCAGTATTGAAGTTCCTGATATAAACTTTGCAAATTACATAGCTTTCAATACTTTCCTTGAAACATTATTACCAACAATAAGTCGTTACGCGGTTTGTTTATACTTGTTGGAGCATTCTGGTTATACCATCATGAATACTTACGTGTTGAGAAGTTAACAGTACCATTTGTATGGTTAAACATTATATACTTATTATGTATTGCTTTTATACCATTCTCTTCAATAGTTATGGGAAAATATGCATTATTTTTCGAGGCAGATTTACTATTTGGAGTGAACATTTTCATAATACTAACTATATTATCTTTAATGTTTGCATATGCAGGTAAAAGAGGTATATTAACTGAGGATGTAATGAAAGGTAAAAAGAATGCGTATAATACTTTTTTAATAGTTCTAATTATTACTGCAGCTGTAACACTTTTAAATTACTTAATACCAGGCCATTATATTTACTTATACTTACTTATACCAATAATCTCTTCAGTAAGAGATCGTATATTTAGAAAACATGTTTGGAGAAAAAAGATAAGAAAATAAGGATAATATTTTTAAAACCTTTATTTTTAACTTTTTTTTTTAATGAAAAATTTTATATTAATCCTTTAATAATAATATTATTTAACTTTAAGTTAATTTCTAAAAAAAATAATTAAATATAAAATTTTAGGGATTTTCCTTTTTATTTAAAATAAATAATGAAAAAGGGGGTGGATTCTTATGGATAAGGAAAATATTATAATAATAGCTTTAATTGTGATTATTTGTTTTTGTATAATAGGCGCTACTTTATATTTAAGTTTAAATAGTAGTGATAATACTCCAACAATCACACAATCAAATAATACTAGTACTGTGTCAACCACCTCTGATTCTAGTTCTTCATCAAGTTCTGATAATAATTATCAGGTAAGTAGTAGTTCATCTTCTAGTTCTGTAGAAGATGATTATAGAAAGTATGATTCTGATGATTATATTTATGATGCAGATGGTCAACGTATGTACTGGGTTCAAGATGATGGCTATGATGGTAGTTATATGCATGTTGAAGATACTAATGGGGCTAAATAAGAATTATGAAAGTTTTTAGTTGGGATTTTTTTATATAATAAATTTTACTTTAAATAATTTTTTTTGAATATTTTTTATTTTTTCACTAATTAAAATACATTATCCTTATTATTTTTCCCCTTTTTTTTGAAAGTTTATAAATAAAGTATAAATAATATGAAGTTTTAATTATTAGTATTACTATATATTAATAAATTAATTCATTTTTTGTATATTTTTTATTAATATAAGTTTTAATAATTTTTTTAAAATAAATAAATTTATAATCGGAGAGTGATTTTAAATGGGAATAACTGATATAATAAAAGAATCATTAACCTTCCCTACAAAGGATACTAAAGGTTGGATGATTATTGGTGTATTATTCTTAGTAATGGCAGTTGTTGATTATTTAATAGGTGTTTATCCAACAGGAATTATATACACTTTATGTGGAATAATTAGTTTAATATTATCCATATTCATTTTAGGGTATGGTTTAAGTTTAATTAAAAATACTATAGATGGAAAAGATAATATTCCAGCATTTGATTTTAGTAAAAACTTTGTTGATGGATTAAAAAGTTTAGTCTTATACATTGTATATTTCATAATACCAACCATATTAACTGCAATTGTTATGTGGATTACTGGAGTATTCTCTAATGGTTTCCAAATCATAGATTATGTGATGACTAGTCCAGCTTTAAATCAAACATTAACAGCAGGTGCACCTGTAACTGATGCTGTGATTCAAAATATAACCGGATCTATACCTACAACTTTAATTAACAGTTTCTTCAATGGATTCGTAATAAGTCTTGTTGTTGGAATTGTATTATTCCTCCTATTCACATTATTCACTTATATTGGTCTTGCACGTATGGCTGAATATGATAGTTTAAAAGCAGGATTATCTCTTGGTGAAGTATTTAAGAAAATAAGTTCTATTGGTTGGGGAAGCTATATTGGATGGTTCATCCTCTTAATAATAGTATCTGCAATTGTTGGATTTATTGGTGGATTAGTTAGTATGATTCCATATGTTGGAGTATTCATATTTGCATTAGTCTTCACATCATTCTTATTCATATTCGAATACCGGGCTATTGGATTAATCTACAATCAAGGATAAAATATAAATTTTTAATTACTTTACCCCTTTTTTCTTTTTTTTTATTTTATAAATCTTAATTCTCGCTCTATTATGCATTTAGCATTATCTTTAAGACTTATTCTTTGTGCTTTGTGTTTACCACTTTTATTAATAATAACTATTTTTCCAATTTGTCTTGCTTCTGCTATTATTTTATCTCCTTTTATGGTATCTCCAGCTTTAGTATAAGTTGACATGGTCTTAATTTACTCCTTGAGTCTTCCTTCATTTATAAGTTCATCAATTATATCATTAACTAAAAATATATCTAATTCTAAATCATCAGCTATATCAGATAATAAAACTTTTCGGTTTTCTTTACAATAGTTTATTATTTTATTTTTAGCTGTATCATGATCCATTTCTTTTATGTTTATTTCATTTATATTTCTTAATTTTTCTCTTATTGCTTCTCTTAAAAAATCTGCAGAATTTAAGTATAATCCTTTGTTAACTAAATTATTTATTTGATTATACTCCATTTCCGCTACTTTTGTCCCAATATTTCTGTTTTTAGGTCTTATTTTATCAGTTGCATTAGTTGACATGGTAAGTATTATATATATAATTATATATAACTTTTATTATTTTACAAAAATATTAAATTTTTTGTGTTCGTTTAATTAAATACTTTTTAATATTTATTTGTTTTTAGTGATTTTTGAGCAATTAATTTTATAAATATGAATAAATATATTAGTATAAAGAGATTTTTATACAAATTTTTAATATTTTAAAGATTTTAATTGGAATAATTTTAACAATATAAATATTTAAATTTAAGAGGTGAATTAATGGTTAATGAAAAAATTTTAATAGTGGAAGATGAAGCATTATCTGCAATGGATTTGAAAAACAAGTTAGAAGACTTAAATTATGAAGTAATTAAAATAGTGGATAATGGGAAAGAAGCAATAAACACTACAAGGGATTTAAAACCGGATTTAGTCTTAATGGATATAAGATTAAAAGGGGACATGACAGGTATTGAAGCTGGAAGAAAAATTTTAGATTTAAATATTCCTTTAATTTATTTAACTGGAAGTGCAGATAGTGAAACTTTTGAAAATGCTAATCTTAATCCTTCTTATGGTTATATAACTAAGCCTTACCTTATTAAAAATTTAGAACGGATTATTCGAATCAGTTTTAAGTGTGTGGAAATAGAGAAACAAGAATGTAATATGGAATCTTTAAATACTACTACAAACTTAAAAGATTCAAATGAAAATTATAATGTTTTAGTAGTTGATGATGATGCAATAACAGCATTAGATATTAAAACCAACCTAGAACACTTAAATTATAATGTAGTGAGCATTGAAGATAATGGTGATGATGCAATTAAAGCTGCAGGAAAATATCAACCTGATTTTATATTATTAGATATTAATATTAAAGGGAATAAAACAGGTTTTGATGTAGCAGAGGAAATGAACAAGTTAAACATTCCTGTAGTGTATTTAACTGCTTATCATGATGATTCAACAGTTGATTCTGCTGTTAAAACAGGATCTTATGGTTATATTATTAAACCTTTTAATAAGAAGGAATTCGAATACACTTTAAGTTTAGCTATAAGTAAATCATTAAAGGATAAAAGTTTAAAAACAGTTTAATTTTTTATATAATTTTTAACTATTTTTTCTGTTTAAGGAGGGGGTTAGTGGATTTTTAAATGTAAAAACTTATATTCTGGTTTTGTAGAAACCCTTTATTTTTTTTCTAATTTTTTTTCAATTGAAATTGTACCTTGAGGTTTTTGTTTTTTTAATTTCTTTTAATTTAGGTTTTAGAATTTTTAAGAAGGTTTCAAGTCTTTACATTTGAAATAGTACCTGTGATGTTTAAAATAAGTAATGAATAAGTATTAATATTAAAATGGAGAATAAATATTAATATGACAAGTAAAAACATTAATTTTCCAAGTAATTCTTTGTTTTTCAAGCAATTAAATCTTTCGGATTTTAACTTTGAAAAACCTTACAAAAAATTTTATAAAAAGTACTTTTAAAAAATCGTAATGAGGATTTAACAAATAATCAACTGTTAAAATTTATTGAAACAACTTTTAACTATGCAAAAATGTGCTTAAATACTTATTCTAATTATTTTAGCAATCATTTATACACACAACCTGTTTTATTCACTATTTTAGCACTTAAAAATTTTATACTAAAAAGCACATTTCGTGAATATAACTCAATTTTTTACAGTTATCTGACCAATATAATTAAATATTTGCGGATAAAAAAGGTCCCACATTACACCACAATCCAAAAATTCTTCCAAAAACTCCCATCTGGTACTTTAAGAAAAATCAACCAATTAATATTATCTCAACATGGTATAAGTGGAGAAATAATAGCCCTTGATGGATCATGGATTCACCAACGATTATGCTGACAAATATTATGCAATAATACGAGCTAAAGAACGAAAAAGCTATGTTAAAAACCATAATTGCAATAGACATAAAAACTCTTTTAATCCTAAATTATGCAACTCAAAGAGGACCTAGAAGTGACACCAAGTTCGCAATCAATTCTATAAAACAAACCAAAAAAAATATCATCCACATTTACATATTAGCAGACATGAGCATACGACACAGAACCCATAAGAAAATGTATAAACGAATACACTGGAGCTTTCGACCATAATACCAATAAAAACCAGAGCCAAAAAAGGACACTACAGACTCAACAGCATATCCATCTTCAGACCCAAAATATACAGACTAAGAAGCAATGTAGAAGGAGTATTCAGCGTAATAAAAAGACTATTCAACGGAACAAACCGAAGCCGAACACTAAAACTATCAAACAAAGAAACAAAACTCAAAAACCTAATCTACAACATCCACAGATCAACACAACTACCAAAAAAATAGGGTTTCTACAAAGCCTATTTTTAAGAAAGATTTCCTTATAAAAGTTTTAGAAGAAGATATGATGAATGAGGAATCTTCCCATGATTTTGGTAAAGACATTATACCTAAACTTGTAAAAGAAGATCGTAAAGTTTATGCTTGTCCATTTGAAGGTTACTGGGTTGATGTTGGTACTATTCCTAATTACTATGATGTGAGTATGGACTTATTAAACCCAGATTCCAAAATATGGGAAATGAATTGGGATATGAAAATTTTAAGTTCACTAACCCCCTCATACATTGATGATTCTGCAAATGTTAAAAGATCATTAGTAAGTAATGGAGGTGCTATTAAGGGTAAAGTTTCTAATTCTATCCTATCTGATGATGTTTATATTGAAGAAGGTGCAATAGTTGAAGATTCTATTTTAATGGGTGGGGGTGAAAATTAAAAAAGGTTGTCATGTGAAAAAGGCTATTATAAGTGAAAATCTTACTGTAAATGAAAATCTTGGAGATGGGAAAGAGATTATACTTGTAAATTAATAAAATAAAAGATTTAACTAAATGATTGATAAATATAAAATTTATAATGGTGAAATCAATGGAGTTTAAAAAAGATTACATAATTTATATACTTTTAGCAGTGATTATTGTAATAGGTGCAGTGTATATTTCAGGTACTGTTTTTAGTTTATTTGATCCACAAAGCAGTGCTACTGGAACCTTACATAATTCAACCATAGTGGTTAAAGAAAAATTTATTAAATCTAATCCAGAAACAGGTGAAGATCAATACTTAATTGCTGATACTAATAATCATGTTTATATGGATATAGATAATAAAAATTTTAATAAAACAAATAGTACGGATATTTATGTTCAAGCTGAAGCTGGAGGAACTTATAATATAACGACTGTAGGTATAAGAAACTCAACACTCTCGGAATATCCAAATATTATAAGTTTAACTAAGATTTCCTAAAAAAATCTTAGTTATCCTTTAAAATCTTATTCTATTTTTTTTTATATGGATGTGATTGTTTTAATATTATCTTCTTGGATGGTGCAAGTTTCAACTTGTGTTCTGAAACTATAATAGCACTCATTTTCAAAGTAATAAATACTTTTAATATTTTTTAAGAATATTTCCCCATTAATAAATAAGGTTATTGGTGTTTTAAACCGTATTAACTTATAAGTTTGTCCATTTTCCACACCAATTCCTGTATGATGGACTGGTAATTCTTTTTTCAATTCTTTAGGTAACATTATTTAAAATACTCCCCTATATCATTTTTTTTATATGATTTTTTCTTTAGGATAAGCTACTATTTCTTCTTTCTTATACATTCTCCGAGTTTTAGGATTAGATTCAATTGCAAAATATTTACTTGAATCTTTGCCATGTTCTGGATAAATCTTATTTTTCAACCAATACTTTTTTAATTCCGGAGGGTTCATACCAATATTCCAGTAAGATTCATCAGGCACGAAACCTGTTTCTTCTTTTATGTGTTCTAATGTTTCCTCTTTATACTTTAAAGGTCTTGCAGTAATTAAGATTACATAATTATTTTTTACTGCTTTTATTAATCCTTCTTCATATTCTTGTTTATGGATTCTTTCAGGATAAGGTCCACTAGATGTTCTACTATTACTGATTAATGTATAATTTAGGTCAAGTAAGATTATTTTATCTTCTGGTACTTCTATTTTAATACTAATTCACTTCCCCTTAATTTTTTTTAGTATAATATTGTATATAGTTTATTTTATTATAAAAACTTTTATTAATAATAATTTTATAAGTAATAATATATATTTAATATGTTAAAGGTGTAAAAAGTGGACGCAAAACAAATAAACTTACTAAAATTCATGCAAGCAGATTATCAATTATACATTCCAATTTTCCAAAGAAAATACTCATGGAATATAAGTCAATGCAACCAACTATTTAATGATATATTAACTGTTGGTCGATTAAACGACAATACAACCCATTTTATTGGTTCAGTAGTCTACATGAGAAACAATTCAGACTTCGCAGATGTAATAACCCAAAGAATGATAATCGATGGACAACAAAGACTAACAACAGTAACAATACTAATAAGCGCCCTAGCCTTATACTTAAAAGAACACCCCTTAGGTGAAGATAAATTAAACTACACAGATTTGTTGGTGTATTATTTAACAAATAGTCATGCACATGGAGAAAACAAATACAAACTCATCTTAACAAATAAAGATAAAGACACTATTATAAAAATCATTGACAATATCTCCTCTAGTGATGTTTTAACATTTAATCTTAATGATTCTAAAAAAATTAAGGATAATTTCACCTTCTTTAGAAACAATATTACAAAAGACAATGTAAAAATCATATTAAACGGTTTAAAAAGATTAAATATAATACAAATATCACTTGAACAGTACCGTGACAACCCACAATTAATCTATGAAAGCTTAAACAGTACAGGATTAGAATTAACCAAATCAGACCTAATCAGAAACTATGTACTAATGAGCTTCCCACCAGAAGAACAAGACGAAATATATAATAAATACTGGGTAAGTATGGAAAAAGGATTTGAAGGAACTAATTTCTTTGATAAATTCATACGTGACTACTTAACAGTGAAAACCAATCATATTCCTGGTATGGGTAATGTTTATAATGAGTTTAAATCTTATAATTATGAACAAGATGATATGCTAAATTTATTAAAAGATTTAAACAATTATAGTAAATACTATTTCGCAGTAGCCTTCGGTAAAGATGAAGAACCAGAAATACAAGATGCCCTTAAAGAATTCAACCAATTAAAAGCACAAGTCAGTTACCCCTTCCTCTTAGAAGTTTATAAAGACTATACAGAATTGAAAATTACAAAAAACGATTTAATAACTGTAATTAAATTAATTGAATCCTACATTTTCAGAAGATTAATCTGTGGATTACCAACTAGTTCACTTAGTAAACCATTTGCTTCATTATATAAAAGTTTGAATCCTGATGATATTGTTACAAGTTTAGAAGCACAATTATTATTAATGGATGCAGGTAAAAGATTTCCCGAAAATAATGAAGTTAAAACCAATTTCAAAAAACGTGACCTATATCATTCTAAAAACATATTATACCTTTTAAGTAATCTTGAATCATATAAACATCCAAAGAATTATTTAAACTTCTCCAATTACACAATAGAACATATAATGCCACAAAACCAAAATATTTCAGATGAATGGAAAGAAAGCTTAGGAGAAAACTATGAAGCAATTCATGATAAATATATACACACAATAGGAAACTTAACACTTACTGCTTATAACTCCTCATTAAGCGATTCTTCATTTAAGCATAAACAAAACATGGAAAATGGGTTTAAAGACAGTCCATTATTCTTAAACCATTATATTGCACAAGTTGATGATTGGAATGAAGAAGAAATAAAACAAAGAGCAGAAACACTATCTAATCTAGCACTAGAAATATGGCCATACCCCAAAGTCAATGAAGAAACATTAAAAAAATATTCAAAAAAGAATAAAGAAAATAATAAATTAACCCTAGATAACTATCCTCGGTTAGAGTTTTCAAGAAACTTATTTAATACTTTAAATAAGGAAATTTTAAGTTTAGGGAAAGATGTGAAATTAAACCTAACAAAATCTTATATTTCATATAAAATCACCAGTAATTTTGTTTATATAAAACCACAATCTGATTCATCATTACTTGTACATTTAATAAAACCATTTGACACAATAGAAGATCCAAAAAAGATAGGCAAAGATATAACAAAGTTCAATTTAAATGGGAATATCACTTTTAGTTTTAGAATTTACTCTTTAAATGATATAGATTATGCAATGAGTTTAATAAAACAATCCTATGATTATTTAAAATCAGTTAAAAAATAATTTAGTTTTTTTAGTAAATACTTATACTGGGGAAGTGAAAAATAATCCTGAAGGTCACTATGACTTAGCTGGAAATTATTATGCACCAGGTGAAGGCCAATAAAATATATTTTTCCTATATTTTTATATTTTTTTCAGTTTTTAACTAAGAATCATTTTTCCCATTTTTTAAAAAAATGTATATATATTTAAAGTTATACTATTATTTAGGCTTTGTAGAAACCCTATTTTTTTGGTAGTTGTGTTGATCTGTGGATGTTGTAGATTAGGTTTTTGAGTTTTGTTTCTTTGTTTGATAGTTTTAGTGTTCGGCTTCGGTTTGTTCCGTTAAATAGTCTTTTGATTACGCTGAATACTCCTTCTACATTGCTTCTTAGACTGTATATTTTGGGTCTGAAGATGGATATGCTGTTAAGTCTGTAATGTCCTTTTTTGGCTCCTGGTTTTAATTGGTATTATGGTCAAAAGCTCCAGTGTATTCGTTTATACATTTTCTTATGGGGTTCTGTGTCGTATGCTCATGTCTGCTAATATGTTAATGATGGGTGATATTTTTTTTGTTTGTCTTATGGAATTGATTGCGAACTTGGTGTCACTTCTAGGTCCTCTTTGAGTTGCATAATTGAGGATTAAACGAGTTTTTATGTCTATTGCGATATGGTTTTTAACATAGCTTTTTCGTTTCTTTGGCTCGTATTATTGCATAATATTTGTCAGCATAATCGTTGGTGAATCCATGATCCATCAAGGGCTATTATTTCTCCACTTATATCATGTTGAGATAATATTAAATTTGGTTGATTTTTCTTAAAGTACCAGATGGTAGTTTATTGTGAAGAATTTTTGGATTGTGGTGTAGTGTGGGACCTTTTTTATCCGTAAATATTTAATTATATTGGTCATGATAATTGTAAAAATTGAGTTATATTCACGATATGTGCTTTTTGTATAAATTTTAAGTGCTAAAATAGTGAATAAAACATGGTTGTGTGTATAAATGATTGCTAAAATAATTAGAATAAGTATTTAAACTTATTTTTGCATAGTTAAATGTGGTTTCAATGAAATTTTAACAGTTGATTATTTGTTAAATCTTCATTATGATTTTTTAAATGTCCTTTTTTATAAAATTTTTTGCAGGTTTTTCAAAGTTAAAATCCGAAAGATTATAATTGCTTAGAAAACAAAGAATTACTTGGAGAATGGATGTTTTTAATGGTCATATTAATATTTATTCTCCATTTTAATATTAATACTTATTCTTTACTTATTTTAAATATCATAGGTACTATTTCAAGTGTAAAGACTTGAAACCTTCTTAAAACTTCTTAAAACTAAATTAAAAGAAATCGAAAAAACAAAAACATCAAGGTACAATTTCAATTGAAAAAAAATTAGAAAAAAAATAAAGGGTTTCTACAAAACCATTTTTTTAGAATTTAGCTAGATATGTGCTAATTGCCCTACATACTTTTTTTTTATATGAGGATTTAAATTCTTTAAATATTTAAAGACTAATTTTTTTTAAGCTTATAAATTTTTTTTAAAAAAAACAGTTAAAATGTTTTTATTTTGATTTAAAAAGAGTAATTATTTGTAATTTAAGAGGTTTGTTTTCTCTTAAATTACTTTAATGATTTTTTTAGGTTTAATTTTAATTTTTATTCGAGGTGAGTTTTATGCCAGCAGTTTTCTGTCATTTCAAAGTCACCAGAATCTTTGTTCATGAAGGTTCTTTTTTCATCAATTAATGTTTGTAAATTACTTTGTGCTTCTTGATATTTTTTATCATCATCTGTTTTAAGTAATGTTTTTCTTGCAATTTTAATTTCCTTATTGATTTCTTTTAAGTCTCTCATTTAATTCACGTCCATATTATTGAATATTTTTTTATATCAATTACCTAAATTAATATTTAATTATATATTTAGTGTTTTTAAATAAATAAAGTTTACTATTTAAACCTTATTTTATTCCAGTTTTTATTTTTTTAAAACTATTAAGTTTAAATATAAAATCTTATTAATTATAAAAGAAATATTAAGTATTATGATTAAATATTTATAAATTTATTTTTACATTATTCATTAAAAAACTTAATAAACCTAAATTATGGGGGGGTTTTATTTACTATGTTAAGGGTTAAGATTCAGGAAACTAATGGGGAATTTGAAAAGGAATTTAATTTAAACACCACCAAATCTGATTTTTATTATAATAAGATTCCTAATACTTCTTATGTTTTACCTAATTTTTCTTATAAATCTTTACTGGATCAATTGAATATTTCAGTTGATATTTTAAAACCTTATAATGATGGTGAAGATTTCATATTCTTATATGCTTCTAATGTTTGGGAGAAACTTAAGATTCCAAATGATTTTATTGTTTCTAAACGTTTCAAATTAATCGTTTGTGATAATGGTATTGGTTTACCTCATGATTTAGATATTAATAGTACTAAGAGTTTAGGTATGACTATTTTGCAGAGTTTAACTAAGCAAATTGATGGTGAGTTAATTAATCTTAAACCTGATAAAGGTACAGCTATTATGATTAAATTTCCAATTTAATGGAAAGATTTATATAAATATGAAGGAGGATAATTATATATTATGAAGTGTTCAAGATGTGGATTTGAAAATCCTGATGGATTAGATTATTGTAAACGTTGTGGTAAAAGTTTAAATAATCCTGTTAGTGATAATCGTAGAAATATTTCTAATAGTAAACATCCAGAGAATGTTTCAAATCCAAATAAAAAGGATAATAGTATTTATTATATGGTTGGTATTGGTTTAATTGTTGTTTTATTGATTGGTGCTGCTGTTGCTTTATCATTTAATAATCCCGGTACTAATAGTACTAATAATAGTACTGCTTCTCCAAGTAAAGGGCTTGTTCCTTACACTAATCATGTTACTGGTTCTGGTGTAAGTCAAGAGGATAATAATGATGGGGAAAATCTTACTAGTCCTGTGAATGATTCTAGTATTCAGGAAAATGTGAGTTCTATGGTTAATGATACTACTAATTCTAGTGTTGCTTCAATATTTAGGGAGGAGAATGATTCTAATTCTTTGAAGAATAATATTGTGCAAGGTGTGAATGATTCATTAAGTAGTAGTAATGTTAATGTTGATGATTTAGCTGGTTTAGTTGAAAGTGCTCCTTCTGGTTTTACTAGTGTTGATACTGGTGATGCTAATATTAGTACTGATGATGTTACTTATTTATTAGCTAGTAATATTTTAGATCATTCTAGTTCTAGTGATACTAGTAGTGTTAGTGGTGATTCTAATATGATTACTAGTAGTGAGTATGATAATATGGCTAGTGAGGTTGTTAATTCTATTCAGGAAAATGGGAATGTTCCAAGTAGTGTGGAGTTTGGTGATAATGGTGCTTCTTTAAGTCATGATGAGTATGTTAAATTATTTGCATATATTGTTTCTCATGGTTTTCCAAGTGAAGTGGATTTAAATAATATTTAAATGAGGGGAATTTATTTTTTTTTAATTTCCTTCACCTTTTTTTATACTCTTTTAAATTAAACTTAACACAGTTTAACTTATACTTGCACTTGTTAAGTATAAGTTTTTTAAATCATATCCTTATTATTTTACAATGGTAATGTTTATTTTAAAGTTTAAAACTTAAGAATATACATGTAACTTATATCATTTGATTAAAACGTGTGAAAGTACCAACCTTACGACCAGTTTTAACAAGATCATAAACCATTTCCATATCCTCATAAATCCATTTAAAATATCTTAAAAGAATAATATCCCGATTATCTGTATACTTAGTTTCTAAATAATCAACAATACCATTTAATTCTTCAAATTCTTCTTCAAAATAAATATCCTCATCCTTTAAAATCACAGTATTAATATTAGTAAAGAAATTATCAAATAAATTTAAAGCCTTCTCAAACTTAAAATCACGGTTAGTACGGAAAATATAACGTTTAAGACTTAAAAAATTTCCATGAATCTGATTAAGAGAACTTGATAATTCAATAAATAAATCTATATCCTCACTTATATCTGCGTATTCTTCACTAATACGATCTATACTTCCACTCATACGTAAATTATTATCATGAATAAGTTTATTATCTAATAATAAATCCTCTTCATTTTCATTTAGGATGTGGATGATTAAATTTTTATTAAATTCAATTTTATTTGCAATTAAAATACTTAAATTATTCTTAGTCACATTAGGTAAAATAAACATTCCAACAATAAAACTAATAAGGGCTCCAATTGCTGTTCCGAAAATACGATACATTGCCTGAGATACTAATAAATTTGAGGGTTGGATGAAAACTACCATCATCATTGCAAAAAATATTCCAATACTATAATTATTCTGCATATATGCATAAAAAAGACTCATAGTTATAACTGCTAAAACTGGGATTAAATAAGATAAGTTAAAGTTTAAAAGAATTATAGCTATTAAGGTTGCAAGTGCACTACCTGCAAGTGTTGCAATTATTCTTTTTATTACTGTTATTTTTGTAAATTTTGCATCAGGTTTCATTGTAAAGAAACTACTAATAGTAGCTGCATACTGTATTATTCCTCCAGTTAATATATCAAAGATAAATGATAAATTAGTGGCGATTGCAAATCTTATACCGTAGCGGACATTAATATTTTTTAAGGTTAAATTATCTTTTAGGTTTGTCCATGTACTTTCATCATCATTTTCAGGTAATGGTATATTTTCTTCTGTGTATGCACCTGTTAAGGCTAGGTTTAATTTTTGAAATGTTTTTAAGTAGGTGTGTATAGATTTTTTAACATTTAATGATTCGGGTTTTGTATCTTTTATTTGATTTATATCCTCAACGATTCTTCGTAAATGTTTTAAATTTAATATTAAACCTTTATCATTGTTTTCTATTATTGCGGTGCTTATTAAGTCTTGTAGTTTATCTACTTCTTTTATGAAATTTTTAAAGTATACCATGTTTTCTTTGCTTATATCATCTTTAACGTATTGGAGGTTGAAACGTGATATCATTAGACTCATAGCTAAGTGTATGAGTGTGAATGTGTAATCTGATTGGTCTGCTTTTAATATTAATGTACGATTTTTTATGAATTTATCATATTTAATTTTAGGAGAGTATAGTTCTGCTAAGATTTTCCTTTTTGTAGGGTCATGTCTTAAGATTTTGATTATTATTGTTGGAATGGTTTCAAGGAAAATGGCGAATGCTCCTATTGTTCCACAGTATAGGGCTAAGTGTATTATGTGTAATGGGCGTGTTGTGCTTGTTATGTTTAGGACATTAGTTAGTACGATGTTTAAGCTTATGAAGTAGGTAAACATTGTAAATAGTCCAATGGTCCGATTTAAGCCTCCTTTTATGCTCATTATTATAAAGAAGATTAACCATATTATGAAAAATAGTATTGCGATGAAGGTGTTTAGGGTGGCGAATGTTGCTGTAAAGACTGCTAAGCCTCCACAGATGGTCATTATTATTGCATGGTGGGTTAATGTTTTTACAGGGTATGGTGTGTTGACTAGTAGGCCCATTAGTATGCTTGTTATTATGAATAGGTATATTAGTTGGGGAAATAAGAGGTAAGCTATTGTGCAGGATAGGGTTAATCCTAGTAGCATATTAATCATTTTTGACCAGTTTGGCCTTTTTTCTGATTTTATTAGTCTTTTTATCCGGTTTTTGTATGTTATTTTTTCCATTTTAAATATTTTTATTTATGTTTTTTATTGTTTTTATATAATTCTTAATCTTTTTGTGGTGGGGTTATCTTTATATACTAGAATTGTAATATATTTATTACATATGTAATGTATTTTTTACAAATGTAAAATTTTTATTACATATACCCTAAATTTCACCTAAAAAAAAGGAAGTGCCACAAAAAATGACAAAATACATAATAGAAACCACCCAACTAACAAAAAAATATAAAAAAACCACCGTAGTAAACAACATAAACATGAAAATAGAAAAAGGAAAAATCTATGCATTACTCGGAAGAAACGGAGCAGGAAAAACCACAACAATGTGCATGCTCCTAAACCTAATAAAACCAACTAGTGGACAAATACACATATTTAACAAAAACACACAAAACCACCAAAAAGAAATCTACAAAAAAATAGGATCCATAATAGAAACACCAGGATTCTATGAAAACCTCACAGCAAAAGAAAACCTAAAAATATTTACAAAAATCAGAGGAGACTACAATGAAAAACAAATACAAAAAGTCCTAGAAATAGTAAACCTCAAAGAAGAAAATAAAAAATATAAACAATACTCACTAGGAATGAAACAAAGACTAGGAATAGCAGCAGCAATAATCCACAAACCAGAACTCCTAATCCTAGACGAACCAATAAACGGTTTAGACCCAGTAAGCATACGGGAAATACGAAAACTACTACAAAAATTAGTAAAAAAATACAATTTAACAATCCTCATAAGCAGCCACATACTAAATGAAATCGAACACCTAGCAGACGTAATCGGAGTAATGGATCATGGAGAATTAATACAAGAAATCACACGTGAAGACCTACATGAAAAAACCAATAAAAAACTATTAATCGAAGTAGATAATAAAGACTTAGCTAAAAAAATTTTAACAAATAAAGGATTAACAGAAAATATAGACTACAAAATAAAAGATGAAATAGAATTATACAACCACTTCAACGATAGAAGCACCTTAAATAAAGAATTCATAAACAATGGAATAAATGTAAACCGATTATCCCTTGAAGAGGAAAACTTAGAAGAATACTTCACAAATTTAATAGGAGAAATATAAAAATGTTAACAAATTTTATTGAAATGGAATTTTTAAAACTAAAAAGAAGTAAAATATTTCTAGTAACCCTACTTGGATGCTTAATTATACCATTTTTATTATCAGGAGAATTTCTATATATGCAATCACAAGGTAATCAATTACTATTTGATTTATTCTTAAGCGAATCAAATCTTTATTTCTTAAGTATGTTTGGAGTAGTACTCTTTGCAGTAATAGCTAATCACCTATTTACACGTGAGTATAATGAACACACACTTAAATCAATATTAACTTTACCTGTTTCTAAAACTAAATATTTAACTGGTAAGTTTTCAATGTACCTACTATGGATATTAATATTATCAATCTTCACTTTCCTCTCAAGTTCATTATGTTTTATCCTACTTGGAGGAGATGGATTTACCTGGACAATATTCTTTAAAATGTTTAAAGAATTAATATTTGGAAGCATATTACTTTATCTTGCAATGTCACCATTAGTATTTTTAAGTATTCTAATGAAAAATTCAGTATTCATAATGATTGCAAGTGCAGGTATAGTGTTTGGAAACATGTTAGTATATGGTAAAGTTTTCGCACCATTATTCCCATGGATATCACCATTTATAATATCTGCAGGGAAATTAGGAGAATACACCTATGGAACCATAACACCATCATTAATAATCCTAGCCACATTCATTATAGGAGTTTTTATTACCTGGTTATACACTTATAAAAGCGACGTACCATTATAAAAACTTTCCATTCTCTCTTTTTTTTTTATTGATTATATGATGGATGATCATTTTGAATATATTTTAAAATAATTACTAGTGCAAATAACATTAAAATTACTTGTATTAAGAAGCTTATATTTATCCCATAACAGTCTACATTTCCGTTTAAACTGAAAAAGGTTACTATTGCTACTAGTATGTTTGTTCCAAGTGCTCCTGTGATTTGTCTTAAACTGTTTAGGATTGCGGTTCCATGACTATAATCGGACCGTGGGAATGGATCTACTCCATAAGCTTGAAGTGGTGTTATAAGGAAACTTAAACCTATCATACGGAAACAGTAAACTATAGTGATTAGGACTAAATTACTGTTCATGTTAAAAAAGACAAAAGGTAGTGTTCCTATTATAATAAAAACAAAACCAAGTAGACTACTTGTTCTTGCACCATAATCATCTTGGAATTGTCCAGCTTTAGGGTTTACAAGAGCATGTAAAATACTTCCAGGCAGTAAGATTAAACCTGAAGTTATAGCGCTTAATCCTCTTGCAGATTGAATATATAATGGTACAAGTAAGGTTCCACTCATCATTAAAATATAACTTAAACAAACAACAATAGTACTTGCAGCGAAAACATTACATTTAAATAATTCTAATTTTAATAAAGGAATACTTGCATGTAATTGTCTATGGGAGAATAAAAGTAGGAATATTAATCCAATAATGATAGGAGGTAATGATAAAAGGTTTTCTAATCCAATATTTACTGCATTAGTTACACCATACATTATAAGAGTAAAACCTAAACCATACATAATTACAGATAAGAAATCCATTTTCACAGGATATTTCTCTTTAATATTCTTTAATTCCACACTACCTATAATGAATAATATAATAGCTATTACTGAGAGGATGCTGAATATTGCTCTCCAATCAAAGAAATCCACAATAAATCCACTAAATGTTGGTCCGAATGCTGGTCCTGCACCTACAACTAAACCCATATAACCAAAAGCTTTACCATGATCCTCTAATGGGAAATAATATAAAATAACAACTTGTGATAATGGATATAGGATTCCTGTTCCTGTTGCTTGTATTATCCGTGAAATTAAAAGTACATTGAAGTTAGGTGCAAAAAAAGCTAAAATACAACCAATAATGAATAATCCTAAAGCACCCATAAATACATGTTTAGTATTATACCTGTTAATTATAAAAGCACTTACACAGGTAACTAAACCTAATATAACAATGTAGATTGTAGTTAACCATTGGCCTGTAGTAGCATTTATACTGAAATCACTCATAATATTAGGTAGTGCACTTGTAAGTAAACTTTGACCAAGTGAACCCATAAAACCAGCAGTTAATAATATAATAAGTACTAAATTTCGTCTGTTTTTAAAAAATTCCATAAAATATCTAATTAGAATATTTATTTTTAAATATTTTTAAAATTTTCCCCTCCCCCAAAAAAAATACTATATTTAAAGTTTTAAAGATTTCTAAATATAATATTTATTAACTTTAAAAAACATAAATCAATATTAATTAAGAATTAAATTATTTTAACTATTTTTTTCGGAGATTATATAAGTGGTATTACAAGAATTATTAGCACCAGCAGGATCATATGATGTACTTGTTGTTGCAATTAATGCTGGAGCAGATGCAGTATATATTGCAGGACATAGGTATGGGGCAAGAGCATTTGCTCAAAACTTCACTAGTGAAGAATTAGAAAAAGCAGTACAATATGCACATTTAAATGGTGCAGCTGTACATGTAACAGTAAACACCTTGTTTAATTCAAGTGAAATCTTAGAAGTACTTAAATATGCTCAATTCTTATACCGTATCGGAGTAGATGCCTTAATCGTTCAAGACTTAGGATTAGTATACTTACTTAATAGGTTTATTCCTAATATGGAAATACATTCCTCAACACAAATGACCCTAAGAGATTATAATAGTATAAAATGGGCTAAAAATCAAGGAATGAATCGTGTAATATTACCAAGAGAAATGAGTGTAGAAGAAATAAGTCAAATTAGAGATAAATTAAAAACTGATAATATTGACTTAGACCTTGAAGTATTTGGTCATGGAAGCCTCTGTTACTGCATATCCGGGGATTGTTATATTTCCTCATTTATAAATGGTAGAAGTGCAAACAGAGGAGCATGCTCACAACCATGTAGAAGTGATTATAAATTAAAATATAATAATCATAGTGTGGCAAATGGATGTTTAATAAGTACTCATGATTTAGCAGTTTATAAGGATTTAAAATCAATATCAGATGCCGGAGTATATAGTGTAAAGATTGAGGGAAGACTTAAATCTGATGATTATGTAGCAACAGTAGTTCATACTTATAGAACCTTACTAGACGAATTAGATGATACAAATCCTGAAACCTTAAAACTTTTACAAAGAGACTTAGATTTAACCTTTAATCGGTACTATACTAATGGTTATATTCTTGATGATGAACCACCAGAAGTAATGGGAAGAGAAAGTAGTTTCCATCAAGGATTATATCTTGGAGACATTATTAGTATTAACGGTGAAAGAGTAGATATTAAATTTGTTGACCCTAATCATCCAATTCTTATAAGTGGTGATGGTATAGGATTTAAACATAATAATCATATTCGTGGAATCTATTTAGATAAAATCGTAGAGCAAAATGATAAACATATCTTAATTGAAACCACTCGAGATATTAGAGTTGGATCTAAAGTTTATATAAGTTATAGTAAAGCATTACATGATAAGCAAAAACAGTATAAGAAAGAGGAAATAAAACCTCACATACCATTATCCCTAAGTATTAAGCGTAATAAAAAAAATAAGATGCTTATTAATGCTAGTTTTAAAATTGAGAATAATTTAATAAATTTTGAATATATGAGTAAGAAAGCGTTTGAGAAATCTATTAACCGACCATTAACAACTGAGGCAATAGAAAATCAGATGCGTAAAACTGGAAACACCCCATTTATAGTGGATAATATTTTATTTGAAGATTTCCCAACAGACGTGTTCATGTCTATGAGTAGATTGAATAAGATACGAAGATCAGTCCTGGATATTGCATCTGATATTTTACTTGGATATTACTTGCCTGAAGAAGAAGAATCTGAGGATATACGGGTTAAAATTAAAGATTATACTCATGAACTTAAAAGTAAACAAGTCCCTGCTAAATCTAAGGATTATATTGGATTTAATATTTATGTTGATAATTTTAACTTATTAAAACTTGTTGCAAAACATTCATTCCAAAGAGTATACTTTGATCCTTCTTACTTATTTACAAATAGTACTGATTACTTTAATAAAATTGAGGGAATTCTTAGAAATGCTGCGGGAATCTGTTTTGATAAAGAATTAGTATGGGTATTATCTGCTTTCACTTCTGATGAAGATTTAGAAAAAGCAAATACAATAGTAAATAATTTAAGTAGGGAAAATATTCATATTAGTATAATGGGTGATTCACCATCCTTACCTTTAATTTTCAATACTAATGTGTATGGTGCTCATAATTTGAATGTTTGGAATAATTATACTGTTAAAACCTTAAATAATACTGGTTTTAAAGGTTTAACAATTAGTAGTGAATTGAATAAAAAGGAAATTAAGGATTTAATAGAAAATTCACAAGAAGAAGATATTCAATTAGAATTAATAGTTTATGGAAACCAGGAAATCATGGTTACAAAGGATGATTTCAGTGAATTAATCAACGAGAAGGATTATCATATAGAAGCTGGTGAGTATATGGTCTTACAGGATAAGAAACGTAATAAGGCTAAGTTTAAAATATTTTTAGATTATAATAAACAAAGTCATTTTTACAATGATGATTGCTTATCACTTATTGATGAAATCCAGGAGATTAAGGATATGGGTATTGATAATATCACCTTAGATTGTAGATTCACAACTCCTAAATTTGTATCTAGAATTATTTCTCTTTATGAGCAAAAATTAGGTAATCCTGAAGAAGAAATAGATTACTTTGATAGTATTGTGAATATGTCTAATTCTACTATTAATAAGGGGAATTATGTTAATGGTAGGGAAAATGAGAAAAGAAGAAAAAAATAGGGTTTAAATCTATTTTTTTTATTTTATTTTCACACTGTTTAAAAGATTAGTACTGTCAGGGTTTTCTGGGTTTAATGTTATTCTCACTATTTTATCATTTTTATTGAAGATAAACACGGTACTGTGACTATTATCGGTTAAACTGGTTTCATTTATTTCAAGTCCAGGATTTCCAAGTACGTTTACACTTTGAGAATTATCCACACGTGTTTCGCTATTACTGGTTGTCCAATCATCTGCTGATGTTTCACTTAATTTTTCATCATGAATTGCACTTACACTTCCAATGTATGTGCCGTTTGCACTGTAAAAGTCTGTGAATTGTGTTTGTGGGTTTTCTATTACTTTTCCAAACATTGGATGTTCAACGGTAAAATTGTTTGATGTATAAGTTGTTGAAGCTAAATTATAAGTTGTAAAACTTATTATTATTCCCCCTATTAGGAGGAGTAAGATTATAATTATCAGGTATTGTAATCGTTTATATTTTTTCTGATAATTAGGATTATGGTCTTTTTTTAAGGGTGTTCCACATTTTTTACAGAATTGATTTTGAGGTTCGTTTTTTTCACCGCATTTTGGACAATACATTTTTCCCATTTTTTTTATAATTAATTAAATTTTATTTTTTCTCATCAATATTTTGTGAATAAACATTAACTGCTACTTTTTTAAGTCTTTTACTTAAATTTAATAAGTCATCTTCATAATTTTTTAGTTCATCTTCGTTAATGTTTTCGATTTTTGTTATTGCAAAGTCTAAATCTGCAAGTGTGTTTTCTAATGGGTTTTCATTAAAGTATACTTCTTTTTTTTGTAAAGTTTCTAGTACTTCATGTAATTTATCATTTCCAAGTTTAGTGTTTTGATATTTACCATTACTTAATTTAACTATTAAGCCTTCTTCTCTCATTTTTTTAAGTTTAGGGTATAGGCTTCCTGGTGATGGTTTTGATTTAACTTTTCGTGTGAATGGATCATTTAAGTCTTTTTCATGTTTAGTGTAGTAGATTTGTTTCTTTTTTTCATGTAATTTTTTATTATGGATTTCTATTTGTTTACTTATTTCTACTCCATTTAATGGTTTGTCTTTTAGTTCGTATAATATGACTATTCTTAGTCCACCGTATTTATGGAAGTTTTCTATCATTTCATATAGTAGTCCCCAGTATTTAATGGTTTTATCTGCTTTTTCTTCTGGCATTTTGATTTGGCTCCAATATATTTTTTTTATATGATTTTGAATAATTTTAATATTTGTCTTAATAATGGTAAGGTTTTCTTTGTTAGGTTTCCATGGAATTCTTTATTCACGGTTTCTAGGAGGTTGGGTATTGGTAATTGTTGTGGACACTTACTCACACAGGCATTACATTGCGTGCAGAGACTTGCATCTTGTGCTGGTCCTACTGTTCCTAGTAATCCTCCTATGTAATTGATTGTTGCTTCATGGATTCCGAATTGTTTTTGGTTGAATAAGTATTTTTCATTGTATGTTTGGAAACATTCTGGTATGCTTACTCCTCTTGGACATGGCATACAGTATCCGCAGCTTGTGCAGTTGATTTTATTTAATTTTAGTATTATGTTTTTTATTTCTTCTATTGTTTTGAGTTCTTCTTTTTTTAGGGTGTTTACTTGTGTTGTGTTTGCTATTTTTATGTTTTCTTTAACCATTTCTAAACTGTTCATTCCGCTTAGTATGCAGGTTATTTCTTTTTGATTGAGTAACCAGCTTAGTCCTAAATCTGCATTTGAGCGGGTGATGTTTTTTTCTTTTTTTAGTTTTTCTACTTCAGGTGGTAGTTTTCCTGCTAGTAGTCCTCCTTTTAATGGTTCCATTATTATTATTCCTATTCCTTTTTCGTGTAGGTATTGTATTCCTTTTTTTCCTGCTTGGAAGTTTTCATCTAAGTAATTGTATTGTAGGAGGCACATGTCCCAGGGGTAGGAGTCTACTATTTTTTGGAATTGGTTGCTTGGTCCGTGATAGGAGAATCCTATGTTTCGGATTTCTCCTGTTTCTTTTTTTTCTTCTATGAATTTGTTTAGATCATTTTTTTGGAGTTTTTCTATGTCTTCGTATCCTATTATATTGTGTATGAAGTAGTAGTCTATGTGGTCGGTTTGTAGGTTTTTTAGTTCTTGGTTGAACATTTTGTGCATATCATTGTAGGTTTTTATTCTTAGCCGGTTCATTTTTGTGCTTATGTTGACTTTGTTTCTTAGGCCTGTTTTTTTTAGTATTTCACCTATGGCTTTTTCGTTTTCTCCGTTTCCGTACATGTATGCTGTGTCTATTAGGTTTACTCCATTATTTATTGCATATGTTATTTCTTGGCTTGCTTTTTTTAGGTCTGTTCCACTCATGGTGGTTGTTAGTCTCATTGCTCCGAATCCTAGAGGTGAGAGTTTTTCTCCGGTTTTGGTGATTGTTCTGTATTGCATTTATTTTTTCCATTTTTATATTATTTTTTATCGGTTTTCGATATTTTATGTTTTGTTTTTTTTCTCTTATATATACTTTCATTTTACTTTTTGGATTGTTGTTTTGTCTTATTAGGGGTTTTTAATTTGTAGTTTTGTCTTGTTTTTTTATTTTTTTAGTGGGATTGTTTTTTTTTATTTTTTTATTTTAATTTCGATATCTTTATATATGAGTTAATTCTAATACTAAGATAAGACTTTTAAAACTGACTATGTGTCTTATTAAATATTGAGATTTAATACTTTATTCATTTAATTAAAAATTTTTTAGACAAAATAGTATAATGTTAAAAGTAATAACAATATTTAAATATAACATTAAACATAGTTTATATTACATAAAGTAATAATAACAAAATTGAGGTGAATGTCAATGAACATAACTGATACAAGATTTTTAAATAAGCTTAATACTTTTTTCAAA
This sequence comes from Methanobrevibacter acididurans, assembly GCF_046197875.1. Lineage (NCBI taxonomy): Archaea > Methanobacteriati > Methanobacteriota > Methanobacteria > Methanobacteriales > Methanobacteriaceae > Methanobrevibacter > Methanobrevibacter acididurans. The sequence goes on from NZ_CP166991.1 coordinate 778,045, forward strand.
AACCAATATCCTGGTGGAAAAAATTTTGAGTACACAATATCTCCAGATGGAGATTACCTTTTTGTTACTTCCATGGTATATGGAGGTCAACAAATGATTGCAGAAGATCTAAAAGAAATAGGAAAAGCTATAGGAGCCACCTATGATGACATGATTGTATGTTTAGACAGATACTTCATGATGTTTAAATTAAACAATTACAACACGATGGCAGCTAAATAAAACATTCAAAATTTAATAATCATTAAATCTATAAAAACTTTTTTAGGTTTAATGATTATTCTTTCACCATTAATATAAATATCATTTTAAGTATTACATAATTTTATTAAAAAAAATTAATAGTATTAAACCTTAATACTATTAATCAATTGATTAGCAAGATTAGAACTACTACTAACATCCCAATTACTTAAATCATTAGGTAAAACACCTACAATAAAATTATGATTATCCTTATTAAAACCATAAGCATAACCAGTTTTACCATTATAACTTACTTTATATTCAGTAACAGGAATATTATTAACAGTTAAACTATTCTGAGATAAGATTTTACCACCATACTGACCAATAAGATCATTAGACATAGTTTGATCTTCAACAACAGCAAAATAACCATCATCTCCAGAATAAACAACTAAAGACCCATCTAAACCAGTAGTGACTTGAGTATACCCATCAGGACAAGTAAAACTACTGTTATTTAAATTCACAGTACTAACTGCAAATATAATTCCAGTAGAAGCTAAAATAGTGCTAATTAATAAGATAGTTAATATTTTCTTATTCATAATAATTCCCTCCCCATATTTAAATGTGTATAAATTATATATAGTTTCTATTAAATAAAACATTTGATTATCTTATATAAAAAAAAATTTAATTAAATAATTTAATAAAAAAAGAAAAACATAAAATAAAAGTATATGAATGAAATAAGCAGAACTAAAAAGACCATAATATTAATAATACTATTTTCTGGTGCTTTCTTTGCAAGTTTAAGTCAAAGTTTACTTACAAGTGCAATTCCAAGTATTATGTTAGAATTTAATATTAATGCTAGTCTTGCTCAATGGTTAACAAGTGCATATATACTAGTAATTGGAATAGTATGTACTTTCACTGCTTATTTAATTAACAGATTTAACACTCGTGATTTATTCATTTCATGTATGGGTATTTTCTTAATAGGATCTGTTTTATCATATTTCTCACCAAACTTCATAATTCTATTATTAAGTAGAATTTTTCAAGCATTCGGTACAGGTGTGCTTTTCACTTTAATGCAAGTAGTGCTCTTATATTTATATCCAAAATCTGAGCATGGTAAAGCTTTAAGTTATATTGGTTTGATTATAGGTTTCGCACCAAGTATAGGACCAACAGTTTCTGGTTTAATAGTAGATTATTCAGGATGGAGAAGTATTTTCTTAATGCTTACAATTGTTACTATAATTATAATAATATTAGCATATTTTTACCTTGTAAATATTGGTGAAAAATACTGTGTAAAAATGGATTTTCCCTCAGCAATAATAATAGGAGTGAGTATTACACTTTTAATGCTTGGTGTAACCAATATAACATTTAATAATTTAAATATCTTTTATGATATTATCCCAATACTTTCAGGATTAATCCTCTTTGCTTACTTTGCCCATAGACAATTAAATTTAGAAATTCCATTATTAAATCTTAAATTATTTAAAAATCATAGATTTTTATATACTAATATTATAATTTATATTGGTTTTCTTTCTTGGATGTGTGGATACACTCTCCTACCATTGTTTTTACAATCTTCTCTTGGTGATAGTGCTACTCTTGCAGGACTTGTAATGTTACCTGCAAATATTTTGTATGCTCTTTTAAATCCTTCTGGTGGTAAGTTTTATGATAAATTTGGTGGTAGAACTACTTCAATTATTGGTGTTTTAATCTTATTAATAGGGTCTATACCTTTCATGTTTTTTAATAAGAATGTGAATTTATTAATTGTTACATTTTTCTATATATTAAGGTTGATTGGTTTAGTATTCCTAATTATGCCATTGTTTGCTTATGCTTTAAGTGAGGTTAAAAGGGAGGATTATACTCATGGAACCAGTATTATTAATAGTAATCGGCAAATTATTGGTGCGCTTGGAACTACTATTATTTTAGCATTTGTAAGTTTGTCTAGTAAATCTGGATATGTAAGTGTTAAGGGTATTAATTTAGCTTTCACAATTCAAGTAATACTAGTACTTATTGCATTGTTTATTTCAGTTTTCTTACTTAAAGGTAATAATTATAAATCATAATTTTAATATAAATTGAAAAATATAAATGAATATTAGATAAAAAAAAATTTTTAAATTGATTATTATGGATATGGAAATTAAAGAAAAAATTATACCTGAGAATTTAGTGGCTTTACATGAGTATAGTGGTGATGGTTTGAATAATACTCTTTTTGAACTTTTTGAATGGGCTAAAGAATCTAAGGTTAAGATTCAAGGGGCTCCTTTCAGTGTTTTTAAAAATTTTAATACACCTAGTGAGGTTCATTATTGTGGTGTGTCTATTCGTGGTGATGATTTAATTGTTCCTGATTGTATTAATATTAAATCTTTTAGTGAGCATCTTGTTTTAAGTTCTATTCATGTAGGTTCTCATGATACTTCTTATAAGACTTATGATGAGATTGTTGAATATGCTAAAGTGAATAATTATACTGTCCTGGATACTAGTTATTTAGTGTTTTTTAATAATCCTTTATATACTGATAAGGATCATTTAATTAGTGATGTTCAGGTTAATGTTTTAAAGGATTAATTTTTTAGTTTTCTTATAGTACTATTTTAAATATGGGATTGTTTTTAAATTAAATTAATGTATAGTATTGTTTTATTTAGGTGTGTTTTATTGTGAGTGAAATTAATGATAGTCAGATTAAGGAATTGAATAGAGTTTGGCATTCTATTTTTGTTAAAAACTTATTTAGAACTATTGAATCTAAGTATCCTAATCTTAAATCTTTAGATAATCGTGAAATCGGTGTTATTGCTCGTACTGGTCATCATAAGAATACTGTTATTAAGGATGTTACTCGTGAGTCTAATCTTCCTAAGAGTTCTATTACTAATGTTATTAATAAGTTAGAATCTAAGGGTTTGATTTTAAGGGAGATTAATCCTTTGGATAAGCGTAGTTTTAACTTGGTTTTAACTAGTGAGGGTGAGAAAATTTTAAAGGAGCATGATGATTTTGAGCATGAGTTATGTGGTACTGTTTTAGCTGCTTTGGATTCTAGTGATGAGCGTGATTTGTTTTTAAGTTTGTGTTCTAAGATTTCGGATAATTTACTTGATTTTTGAAGTTTTTATTTTTTTTAAAATGATATATCGATATATTTAAATATGTAGACTTATAGATTTAGTTATATGAGCTCATCAAAAAACAATAAACAAAAAATCCCTACCCAAGAAGAAATCAACAAAAACCAAGAAACATTAAAAGCAATAGCAGACCCTACAAGATTAAAAATCTTATACCTCCTCCAAGACGGAGAACTATGCGTATGCCAAATCCACGAAGGAATAAATAAATCCCAATCCACAATATCACACCATTTAAACATACTAAAAAAAGCTGAAATAATAAAAATGAGAAAAGAAGGCATATGGAATTATTACAGCCTATCTAATCCTAAATTAATAAATCACTTAAATAGAATTTTTAAAGGAGAATAAAAAAATGACAAAAAAAGTAGCAGTAGCAGCATGTAGTGGAATGAGTCCAAATGGATTAATAACACGAGTAAGCTGTGACGATACAAACAAAGAAAACCCACAAGTAATAAGTATTTGTATGGGTGCAACCTCAGGAGAAAGAACAGGATTTAGAGATTTAATAAAAAAATATCCAATAATAGCAGTTAACGGTTGTGATGGATCATGTGTAAACAATATCTTAAAACAAAGAAATGTAGACATAATAGATTCAATAAATGTAGATAAAGAATTAAGTAAAACAGAATACCATGCAAATGACACATCACGCTTAGATAATGATGGAGAAATTTGTGTAGATATTATTAAAAATATTTTAAATAAAAAAATAGAAAAAACTTTAAAAAAATGAAAATAAAAAAAAATAAATTAGAGCTGATTAAATGGGAAGTAAAAAGTCTTGTTGTGGAAATATTAATAGTGTTAATAAATATCCAGATAATTCAAAAGTTAAAAATCCAAATAAACCTAATTTAAATATTGATGATAATATAATTAATGAATTAAAGTCTTTAATTAAAAAATTAGGTTTGCTTGATATTGCATATATTAATGATTTAAATGATTTATGGTTAGAGGATAATGATTTTGGTTTTAATGGAGCGATCGTTTTAACTATGGAAATGTATGATAAAATCTTAAGTACTAATCCTGGTAGTTTAGCTAAAAGTTTTAATGATGAGTTATATGAAAATTTTGGTAATTTAACTTATGAAGTTTCTGATTTTTTAAGATTAAATGGTTTTGAAACTTTTGTTGCTCCTCCTAATGGTGATATTATTAATTTTTCTAAATTAGGTGAACGGGCAGGTTTAGGGTGTGTTGGTAAAAGTGGTTTATTAATTAGTCCTAGTTTTGGTCCTAAAGAAAAGATTAGTGCTATTTTAGTGAATATTTCAAATTTACCTATTGAAAAGTCTAATAATTATTCTTGGATTAGAGAGTATTGTAATTTTTGTGGTAAGTGTGTTAAGGCTTGTCCTCATAATGCTTTAATTAAGAATAAGGATTTTGTTGATTTAGATTCCTCATCTTGTGTTGGTTGTAGTGAGGCTTGTACTGAGTGTATTAAGGTTTGTCCTTTTTATTTGAAAGCTTATGATGATGTTAAATTAAAGTTTGATAAGATTTCAGATTTACTTTCTAGATGATTTTTCTTTTATTTGTGTATAAATTTAAATATAAGTTAGTACTAAATTAGTACTATACAATTTTTGTACTAAAAGAGAGAGCAAAAATAATGTCACAAGAAAACATAAAATTATTAAGAGGAGAACCAGAAAAAGCAATAAGACACCTAGCATGGCCAATAATGTTATCAATGATACTAACAAGCTTATACATGTTAGTAGATGGAATATGGATAACAGGACTTGGAGAAACCGCAATAGCAGGAGTAGGATTCGTAACACCCATATTCATGATCTTAAACGGAGTAAGTGTAGGACTAGGAGTAGGAGCAACAAGCCTAATAAGTAGATATGTAGGAGCACATGACCAAAAAAATGCAGGAAAAGCAGCAACCCACAGCATACTAATTTTCACAATAGCATCAATAATCCTAACAATCCTCTTACTAATCATACAAAAACCAGCACTAATACTTTATGGAGCCTCAGGAGAAACATTACAACAAGGACTAAACTACAGTACCATAATGTTCGCAGGACTATTCACATTTATATTCTCTAACGGAGCATCCGGAATCCTAAGAGGAGAAGGAGATATGAAAAGAGCACTATACGCTGTAATACTATCAGTTGGAATTAACACAATCATAGATCCAATATTCATATACACCCTAAATCTAGGAACAGCAGGAGCCGCATGGGCAAGTATAATAAGTTGTCTCTTATCAGCCATTTTAATATTCTACTGGATACTCTTTGATAAAAACACATATGTAAAAATCAAATTAAAAGGATTCAAATTTAACCGAAAAATTACCAGTGCAATCCTAAATGTAGGAATACCAAGCTCATTAGAAATGATAATAATAGGGATTGCATATGCAGTATACTTATACCTAATAACAATAATTTCAGGACAAACAGGAGTAGCAGCCTACTCATCCGGCCAAAGACTATACATGTTCCTAATAATGCCAATGACCGCAATAGGATCAGCAGTAGTAGCAGTAAGTGGAAGTGCATTCGGAGCAAAAAACACAGACTACCTAAAAAGATCCCACAAATACGGTGTGAAACTCGGAATACTCTTCGGAATAATAGTAACTATAATATTCCTCTTATTCAGTAATCAACTAGCATATATCTTCGCATATACACCCCAAACACATCACCTCATACCAGTTATCAGCCAATTCTTAATAATAATCGGATTAGCATTCCCAATGACAGGAATGGGAGTAATAAGTAGCAGTATTTATCAAGGAATAGGAAAAGGAATAATAAGTTTAATATTTACAATACTACGTGAAATAATAGCATGCTTAACCCTATCCTACATATTCGCATTCACACTAGGATTAGGATTAATAGGAATATGGATAGGAACCGCCTCAGGAAGAATAATAATGGGAATAATCAATTACCAATTTGCAAAATATACAATAAAAAAATATTAAAAAAAAAGAGATTTAAAAGATTTTTCTATAATTTAATTGCAGTAAAAGCATAATGCTTTTCATCAATTAACTTAAAATTTTCTAATTCAAAATTAGTTCTTTTAAGTAAAAATTTAATTTCACGTTTATTATAAATCCTATAATCTCCATGAGGTCCGAATCTGCAAATTACATTTATAACTCGACGAATCAATCCAGGAGCAGTAGGTTCCCCCATAATTAATTTACCCTCCTTTTTAAGAACACGATTAATTTCATTTAAAACATTAGTAGGATTAGGGAAATGATGGAAAGCAGAATTACAAACAACTAAATCAAAACTTTCATCATCCCATGGGATATGTTCAGAATCTCCAACTTTAACACATCCTTCAGGAAATTTAGTTGATGCCTTTTTAACCATTTTAGGAGAAATATCTAAACCATAAACTTGAATATCAGGATCATGATTTAATATTTTTTTAATCATATCCCCAGTTCCACAACCTAAATCAAGCATAACTTTAGGATTCTCATTAATTACTCTAGGTATAACTTCTTCATATGTTGGCTCTGCAAATACTCCATCCCCTTGGGAATAGTAATATTTAGATGTTTTATTAAAATATTTTTTACTTTTTTCTTTATTATTCATTCAAAATCCACATTTAAAACTAAATTTACTTAACAATAATATTTTTGTAAGATTTTACATTTATACTTTTTCTTAAAAAAAGGCTCTGTAGAAACCCTATTTTTGAGGTATTTTTGTTGATCTGTAGAAGTTGTAGAATGTGTTTTTGAGTTTGGTTTCTTTATTTGACATTTTTAGGCTTCTGCTGTGATTTGTTCCATTAAATTTTCTTTTTACTACACTGAATACGCATTCTACATTGTTTCTTTTGCTGTATATTTTTGGTCGGAATATTGTGGGGCTGTTGGTTCTGTAGTGTCCGTTTTTGGCTCTTGTTTTTAATGGTATTTGGTCAAATGCTCCTACTTCTTCATTTATACATTTTCTTATGGGTTCTGTATCGTATGCTTTGTCTGCAATTATGTAATGTGGTTTATATATTTTTATGTTTCTGATTGATTGTTTTGCGAAGTGTGTGTCGTGTCTTGGGCCTCTTTGAACTTGATAATCAAGAATTAGTTGTGTGTTAACATTGATTGCAATATGGTTTTTCACATAGCTTTTTCGTTCTTTACGTCGTATTTTCGCGAAATATTTATCAGCATAATCATTGGTGAATCCTGATCCATCTAAAGCAATGTTTCCACCAATTAAAGTAAATTTTGATAATATTTTCTTGTTTAATTCTTTAAAACTTGTTTCAGATATTCTTTTAAAGAATTTCTGGATTGTTGTATAATGTGGGACGGTTTTTAATCTTAAAAATTTAAGTAACTTATCTGATAATTGCATCCACTCAATTATTTCACGATAGGTCATTTTTGAATACATTTTAAGAGCTAAAATAGTGAATAATTTAGGCTGTGTGTATAAATGATTACTAAAATAATTGGAATAATCATTTAAACATGCTTTAGCATAGTTATATACTTTTTCAGCATATAGCAGCATGTGATTACCTGATAATTCAATATTACCATTTTTTGACTGACGATTTAAACAGTTTTCTAATGGTTTTTCACATTCAAAATCCAAAAGGTTTAACTGTCTTGAAAACAAAATATGATATGGAGAAAAGGTTTTTTTACTTATCATATTAATATCTTTTCTCCATTTAATTATTAATACTTTATTATAACTTATTTTAAACCACTTAAGTAGTATTTCAAGTGTAATTTGCTAAAATCACCTTTAAATTCTTTAAAAAACAAATAAAGAAAACCAAAAAATAAAAAATACCCAAGTACAACTTCAACTGAAAAAATATTTTAATAAAAATATAGGATTTCTACAGAACCATATTTTTTAAAAACAAACACAAAACCTATTTTTTTAAAGTAATTTATTATCCTAATTGATGTATATTATAAACCCTATTTTTCTAAAAATCAATATACTAACTAAAAAATTATTAATACCCTACAATAATAATCATTTTTATACTTAAAAGTAACTGATTAATTAGAAAAAGAATTAAAATAAGCTATAATAAAAAAAATAAAAAAAGTAAAATTAAAAAAATAGAAAAAAAAGAAAATAATTTATTAGAAGCTTTGAGATCCTGAACTTGGATCCATAGTCACTTCTTTAGTAGTTAAAGTATTCCCACTCTTATCATAGACTGTTATAAGTGCATGATCAGGGTAATACCTAAATGCATCTTTACTTGCAACTTTCAGGTTTCCTTGTGAACTTACAGTTTTAGGCACTATGATCCCATGATTAAGATTGCTTCCATCACGACTGTATAATACACTTATTTGTAAGTTTTCACCAGCATGTTCAGTTCCAATGTTTACAGTACAATAAGTTTTAGCAGATAATGAACTAGCAGTACTGAAAGTACCACTTAATATTTCATAATTATTCACATTATCATTAACATTATTTTGCACAGTATTCTCCACATTATTATCATTACGGTTCATACCGAAAAATGAGTAAAAATTATCCATGAAACTATAAGTTGCACCTAAATTAGCAGTACTTGTTCCAATAAAATTATAAGTACTACTAGAATCTGATTGCCAGGAATATGGATTAAATTCACTTGGTGGAATATACATTATTTCTGCAAGACCTTCATCAAGTAGGATTTGATTTAAGTTTTTACCATCAACTATAACAACTGCTAAAGTACGACCATACTTATCCTTATTCTTATCATCATCAATGTCTAAACTAACAGTTTGACCTAGACATAATTTTTTAACAAAATTCTTGGAAGTATTGTATCCTTCAACTCCACGTTCAGGTGTGTTAACTCCAACAAATCGGACTTTCCCAACACCAGAAACATATATAGTGTCCCCGTCAACTACTTTAGTACAAGTACCACTTACTTCACTATTACAATCAGTATCTGAGTATTGACTTAAAATATCAGAAACACTCATACTTGAATATTTACTTTCAGGTATAGTATGTGAAAATCCTGTACCTTTATAATAATAAGCACTAACAGTAGATAAAGCACTAACAGCCACAATCATTATAATTAATATTGCAAGAATATACTTTTTTTCAATTTTTATTATCTTTATCCCCCCTTTAAGAATTAATTATGTATATGATTAAGTATATTCTTTTAAGTGTAATATAAACTTTTTTAAATCTTTCTACTTCAAAAAGTAAATTATAGTCTTAAGTATAAAACTATTAAAATAATTAAAAACAAAACTATTAACTAATTACTAATGATTTAATTATGGGAGTTTTGATAATTTTGCGCATATGCCTTTATGGATCAGGAACTAATAAAATTAATAAGGAATATAAGGAAAAAGGTTATCTTTTAGGTGAAGAAATAGCTAAAAGGGGACATACTTTAGTTTTTGGTGCTGGAGATGATGGTATGATGGGTGCTGTATCTCATGGAGTGAAAGATAATAATCAAGAAATTATAGGTATTGCACCAGATTGGATGGAAGATTTTGAGGGAATGAATAATAATTGCACCTGTAAAGTATTAACTAATAGTATGCAGGAACGAAAGAAATTATTCTTTGAAGACTCTGATGCATTCATAATAGTGCCTGGTGGTTTAGGTACATTAGATGAATTTTTTGAAATCTTAACCTTGAAGAAATTAAAAAAACATGATAAACCTATCATAATTTATAATATAAACAATTATTACAATACTTTATTTGAAATGTTAGATTTTATGGTGAGTGAAGGAACCATAAATCAAGATAATCTTAATTTATACCAAGTAAGTACTACTGTTAAAGAAACTCTTGATTTAATAGAAAAAACTTTGTAATCTTAGAGGGGGGATTTTGCATGGTTGAAGATGAGGATGAATCATTAAAAAATAGTTTAAATGAATTTAAAAAAGTTTTAGAGCTTAATTTAACTGATAATGAAGAAGAAAATCGAAAGTTTCTAATAAGTAAGATAAAGAAATTAGATGAAAAACCTTATAATGAATTGAAAAGGAGTCAAATTGATTTAATAAGTAAATATTATCGTTATGAAAAAGGTAAATTTCCAGCACCACCATGGTTAATGTATCCCACATATTCAAGTTCCACTATAGGTTGGAGGATGGGTTCTGGGGAAAATTATAGCACTAATTTTTCCATGGCCTTAAGAGATCAAGAAGAGTTTGAAAAATATTTTCCTAAACCTCCTAATTGGAGATTTACACGTATAGAAGAATTCTCACCTAATATTCAAGAATTAAAACGTTTACCATTCTTTGGAAATTGTTGGAATAAATATGGGAAACCTTTATACACTTTAAAAGAATTAAAAGAGGATTACTACTTAGATGATAATATTAATATTTGGGATAAAATAAGTTTAGATGATGATTTATTTGTCATTAAAAAGGATATAATAAATAGTAAGGAATTTGGTTTTCATTATAATTCTTTTAAATTTTCTTCAGTAGCTCATGGTTTATTAGCTTCTAAAATTTCATATTTTAATGATAATGTGGATATTAGAAGTTCTTATGATGAATTGAAAGATTTAAATATTGAATTTTCCATAGAAGAAGAGGAAATTTGGGAAAAAATCAAGTATACTGTTTTTTTAAATGTATTATACTATAGTGCTATGAGTAATGATTCTTTGAAAAATAAGTTATTTAATACTAGAAATAAAGTTTTAGCTTATTCTCCTGAATATGATGATCCTATTTTAGGTGTTTACTTTGATGGTGAAGAATCAGTTGGTGAGAATTTAATTGGTTTTGCTTTAATGGAAGTTGAATATGAACTTGAGAAATTATATGAACATGTAGATTTAATAGATTGGGAGTATACTAATTTTTTAAAAAAATCTAATTTTTATACATTTAATCCATATAGTAATGACAAGGATAGTATCAATTTAAGTAATGAGCAATCTCCAGAATATAAAATTTATGAAACAAACTATGCTAATCTTAAATATTTAGTTAGAGATGTGGATTTGAGTCCTGAAATTGAGGATAAGTATGTTAAAGGTGAAATTTTACAAGAGAAAGGTTTTACTGATGCAAGTTCTAAAATTGGGAAAATAACTACAAGTCATAGGTTCTTAATTTTATCTAATCAGATGAAAGACTTATCTAGTTTTGAACATGATACTGATTGGGGTTTGTATACTGCTGCTAATGATAGTAAATTTAAAATTTTAGATGTTTATGAATATAATGGTAAAACACAAATTACTTTACTTCATTTATTAGATTTATGGGAGATTTTTAAGGATGATGCAACTATAAATGAGGATGTTGTTGAATCTGCAAGGGAAAATTTCAGAGAATCTTTTAATTTAGAACCTGTTAGTTCTCTTATGAGTGATGCTTGGAAGGATCGTTGTAAATATCCTATTGGTTTAGATGATAATGGGGATTATTTCCAATTAGATGATTAAAATTCTTTTTTATATCTAATTTTTCTTTAAATAATTTTTTAATATTTTCTTTGGGTTTCTTCACGGCAATATTGATTATATTTACGTATACCTCCTTAGTTCATAGATTAATTTACTTAATGTATTAATTAATAATATTGTGAAAAAAATACTATTTCTATAAAATTTAAATATAAAAATATTTATATGAAAACAAACTATTCTATAATCATGATGTATGAATGTCGATATTGTGGTCAAATATATCTTTCTGAAGTTGGTATTCCAGATTTTGGTATTAAACCAGGAACTCTTCCAGAGGATTTTCCATTACAAAGTTGCCCATACTGTAATAGTCCAGTAAACATTTATTATTACCGTTTTGGAAGATAATAAACCAAAATCTTACTTTTTTTTATAGTTAAAAATAATATCTTAATGTTTCCTAATTTAAATCTTAAAATAATAAAATCATGAATTTAATAAAAAATCTAGAATAAAATATAAAAATATTTATATGAAAACATACTATTCTATAATCATGATGTGTGAATGTCGATATTGTAGTTATATTTATCTTTCAGATGTAGGGGCTCCTGCTTTTGGTATTGAACCTGGAACACTTCCTAAGGATTTTCCATTACAAAAATGTCCTTATTGTAACAGTCCTGTAAACATTTATTATATCTGTTATGATAGATAATGAATTTTAAATAATTTTAACCTTATTAACTATTTTTTTTATAAACCTTGTTTAAAATCTCTATTGATTAAATTCACATTATATTCATAATTTTGAAAAATTTTTTTCACATCTTTTATATTTTTGATTTCATTTTTTAATTCGGGAATATTAATTTTTATAAAATCTAAATATTTTAATTCATTTAATTCTTTTATAAATTGTGTATTTTTATTTTTAAAATTATTTGCATCTATTTTGTTTATGTGTCCTTTTTTTAATTCTTCCCAATCTTTTAATACATTTTCTACTTTCTGATTTAAGATTAAGATCTTGTTTTTTTCTTTATCTATTAAACTTATTTCTTTTTGGAATTGTTTAAAACTTTTTATTAAATCAGTTATTGTTTCTGATTTTTCCTTGTACTCTGGTGTTAATGTTTCTATTATTTTTAAACATTGTAATTGATTTAATTTTTCAATATAATCTGTTTCTTTATTTAATAAGTTTTCAGCTTGTTTATAATTAAAGTTTTCATTTTTTAAGTAATTTAATTCATCATGTAATTTTTTTATTTGATTCATGTTCCGGTTTATATATTCCTGCTCTTTTAGGATATGTTCCTTGTTACTTTTACGGATTTCTTTAATGTATTCTTTGGATAATTTTTTAATTTCCAATACATCTTTTACGGTTTCATTTAATTTGGGAAATTCAATTTGGATTTCTTTTAAATATTTGAAATTATTCACTTCATCGAAGATTTCTTTGTGTTCTCTTTTGAATGTTAACTCTTTAGGAGAATTTATATATTCACTGGTTAGTTTCATCCAATCTTTTTTAAAATTTATGATTTTAATTTTCATCAAACGAATCTCATGAACTTCCTTATTGATTAAGTCTTCTTTATTTTCAGAGTGTAATGTTTTTGTTATTAAATTATTTATATGTGAAGGAGTTTTACTTGGATTTACATTATTATTGTAAATGGTTTCACTAAGTTTGTCTTTTTTTAATTTTAATTCTTTTTCTTTTAAATAAGTGTTAAAATCTTTTAATTTTATTCCACAAGTATCACAGTATAATGCTTCTCCTATGTATCTGTTTTCACAATTAGGACATATTTTAGTGTAAATTTCTTCATAGTTTATCTTGTCTTTTAATATTAAACTTATTCCACAAGTATCACAGTATAATGCATCTTCTTCATATTCTCTTTTACATTTTGGACAAATTTTAGTAAACATTACTTTTTGACTCCCCTTATTAAATATTATCTTTTTTATTTTTTAGTTTCACACCGCAGGTATCACAGTAAATATCATCACTATTGTATGTTTCATTACATATTGGACAGTATTTAGTGTTTAAATCATTTTTTTCTAAGTATTTTTTTAAGTTTATTAATTCTCCACATCCATTTGGGCAGTAATTTACATCTGTACCATTTGGGTATAAGTTTTTACATTTGGAACATATTTTAAAGTCTTCACCATAAATTCTTATGAATGTTTTTAAATCTATTAAATCATTATTATCCTCATTTTCATTGTATAATTTAAAAAAATCTTCTCCCTGTAAATTTACCTTGAATTTGTTTAAATATTCTGGATCTTTTAAATTAATTAAGTATTCATAATTTACTGTATCGGTTTGGATTAATTCTATTTTCGTATCTGTTTTGTTTGGTAGGTTTGATTTGATTTCAGATTTGAGAAGATTATATATTCCTTTATAATCGTTAAATTGATCATGACTTATTTTTAAATCTTCATATGTGAATTTGTAATAGTTTTCTAAAACATGTATAGTATATTCTAATTTTTTAAAATTGTTTATGAATTGTTCTTTATCTTTTAAGGTTTTTAATTTGAAAATATCCTCAGGTTTTAAAATAAGTTCTTTTAATTCCATTATAATCTTATTACAAGTTTTAATGTATTCATTGTAAGGTTTTAATTGTTTATCATCTTTATGTTTATTATTATAATATTTTAAGGATTTATCTACAGTTTCTTTAATATTATTAAAAAAGATTAAGTTTCCATATTTTTTATTTTCACTTATTTGATTAATAAAGGATATTAAATCTTGTACTTCTTCACAGTTTAAATCTGTATCAGCATAGATTGTATTGTTTAATGAGTTTTTACATTGTTTTAGACTATAATTAGTATTATAATATTCATTATCTTTTATACATGTTTTATCAGTTATTAATAAATCTATTTTGCCTTGTCTTAGTTTTTCAAATAAGTCTTCTTCATAAATCTTTCTCACATTATCTATTGTAGTATGTTTTTTTGAATCTATTTTAGTTTTATATTTCTTATTATAATCTTTTAAGTATTCTTCATAATAATCTCTGAAGTGTTTATTATTCACTAAACTATCATTATTTTTAAATTTTAATAAAGTTGCAATATTTAAATCTGTTTTTTTTAATCTAGAATAATATTTAGGTATTAAAGTATTATTATCTAAAATTAGGATACTATTGAATTTCTTATTAAAGGTTTTATCTTTATAATCTTTAAGTATTAATTTACAAATTTCATTAATTCTTTCACTAGATCCATAATCAGAACCTGAATCATAATAATCTATTACTATATTTAAGAGATTATGATCTTTTAATGCATCTGTTAATAAGTAAGTGTTTAGAAGATTATTGAATATACTTTTACTTGTTATTTCATGATTATTATTCTTATTGAAATAAGGAGTACCTGTAAATCCATAGAATAAACTATTCTTAAAGAAATCCATTAAGATTTTAGGATTATTCTTAAAATTTATCCAATTTATTTCATTATAAATAAAAATGAATTCCTCATCAATTAAGTACTGATTATCATCATTTTGAATTGCATTGTATACAGTTTTAGGTGTAGTGATAATCAAGTTTTCATCTTTTTTTAATTTATTTAGGAATGTTTTAGTATTATTTGCAATTTTATTGCCTGGATATTTATTTAAATTATTTAAATTTGTTAAAAATACAAGTTTTTTATCTTTAAAATCAGAGGATAATAATTCTGCTAACTTATATGAGGTTAAACTTTTACCTGCACCATAAGTATACCATATATATCCATTCTTTCCTTTTCTGATTTGATTATAAACCTTATTAATTGATTTTATTTGATAAGGTCTAAGAGCATATAATTTACTTTTCTTTTTATCACATATTATGTATTTATTTAGAAAATTTGTAAGGTTATCATGGTTTAAAAATGATTTTATGAAACTCTTTAAAGAACTGATTAAATTGTCCTGTTCATCCATCCAGTAAATTGTTTTATTAAAATTAAAATCTTTAATATTTCCATTTGAAAAATATTTAGTACTTGCACCATTACTAATTATGAAAACTTGGATATAATCAAAAAGATCATTATAAGATTGAATTTTATATCTTTCTATTTGATTAAAAGCTTCTATAATGGGTTCTCCTCTTTTTTTTAATTCTATTTGAACTAATGGTAAACCATTAATTAGTATAGTGATATCATAACGATTATTATACTTTTTCTTCATTTTTATTTGATTACTTATTTGGAAAATATTCTGAGTATAATCTGTACTAATGAAGTTTATTTTCTTATTAGAATTAATTGTATAAGTTTCGTGTAATTTAATATACTTTTCAAAAATAGAACCTTTATTAATATAGGTTAATACTTCTTTAAATTCAGATTTACTTATTTTAGTATGATTGAATTTTTCTAATTGTTTTTTAAAATTAGTTTTCAAGTCTTTAATAGTGTTAATATTAATAAATTCATAATTTAACTTAGTTAATTCTTGAATTGATTTATCTTCTAAATCTTTTTCTGTTTCAAAATTCATAAAAAACAGTATCCCTTTTAATATAAAAAAAAGTAATAATAAATAAAATATTAAAAAAATTTTTTATGGGTTACATACAGAACATGGAACTTTTCCACCATCTAATGCAGCTTGTCTAGAAGGATATGTGATTTTATTATTTTCACTAATCTTTTTAGCCCATTCACAAGTAACTACATGGAACTTGTTAGATTTTGAGCTGCTTACATAAACATTACTAGATTCAGCATTACTAGTATTACTAGAATCATTACTAACTACAGTATTTGTAGTGTTAGTACTTGTATTATTCACTACAACAGCAGGTGTGTTTGTTGCAGGATTTAATGCGCCTGAAGCTAAAACAATACCAATAATTGCAATTATAACAATTATCCCAATACCAATTAAAATTTTCTTATTATTTCCAGAATCTTTTTGATTATTATTTAGTGGTTGATTACATTTAATACAGTATGCTGCACCTTCACGATTCTCTTTACCACATTTTGGACATTTCACCATTTAATTACTCACCAATAGTTTTTACCATTTTTTTATTTATATTTAAAAAAAAATATAAGTGAAAATTTAAAAAAAATAGTTTAAACCCCCACTTTTATATAATAATATTAGTTATAATTATTAAATATTTATAATTTGTGATTTAATTCTTGAATTAATTTCATTAAATGAATTAAATTATTAAATATTAACCTAAAAATGTGGAGAATCAATACAGAAATTTTATGTGAAATAATTTAATTTAAACCTAATAAAAAAAGATTAAAAGGGGTAATAATAAAATCCCCTTTTTAAAAAAAATTGTTTAATTATTTACTTTTTACAGTTATAGTAGCGTTTGCATTGTTTGATGGTTTGTAAAGTTTATTACCAGGGAATGTAGAAGAGACTGTGTATTTTCCAGGGTATAAATTTATTTCTAATTGGAATTCTCCATCAGTATCTGTGGTTACCCAGTAGATTTTACTTGCACCATCACTTAATCTTGTGAGGTTTAATGGAATCTTTTGACCAATTAATTCTACATCATTTATAGTTTCTAAATCACCGGTTAAATTCTTTGGAGTACCATAAACACCTGTATAGTTTTCAATTGTTAAAACAGTGCTTGTACGATTATCGGTTGGTGTAGGTTCACTTGTTACATTTAGACTTGCTTTTACAGGTCCTGCTGGAGAGTAAGTAATGTTATCTTTACTTGTGAAACCAGGGTAGGTAGCACTAACCCCATATTTTCCTATTGCTAAATTGATTTCTAATTGGAATTCTCCCTCTGTATCAGTTGTAACCACATAGATTTTACTTGCACCATCACTTAATCTTGTGAGGTTTAATGCAATTTTTTGACCTATAATAGGATCTCCATTAAGATTTGTTAGTTTTCCAGTTAAATTTTTACTTGCACCTACAACTTCACTGAAATTATTTATAGTTAAAACTGTTGTAATATTAGTTGATGGAAGTATATTTAATGTAACTGTTGTGTTTTTAGCATTGAAGTTTGGATTATCCATATTATAAGTTGTTATACTGTAATTTCCTGCTTGGAAATCATGACCATAACCTAAAAAGTCATCATCTAGGTATGTACCGTTAATAATGTGCATATCATAGTCTTCTACGATTTTACCATTAGAATCTTGCACTAAATATTTAAATCCTGTTCTATCATTGAATCCATAACTTATATTAACTAATTTTCCAGTTTCATCTATTAAACTTACAGTATATAGTACTTTATCATTTAATTTGGCAATAGTTACATTAAGTTTAGATACTAATGTTACATTCTTTTTAGCTACATTTAAATAAGCATTTGCAGTAACTCCATTATAATAAAAAGTTAAAGTATAAGCTTTAGTACTAGCATTTAAATTTACAGGATTAGTTAAAGTCTTATATGTAGAATAATTAATTATAAATTTACCATTAGTGTCAGTTTTTATTATGTCAACTTGCTGTTTACCTACATAAAGGTATATTTCTTCTTTTGCTAATTTTGTACCATTAATATTTGTTAAAGTTCCACTAAAACTCCAGTCATCCCCATAAATTATATTAGATATATTATTATCTAATGTAATAATAGCTGAAGGAGCTAAATAAATAAATTCTATTAAATTAACATCACTACTTGATAAAACTGCATAGGTATTGGTACTATTATTTCCATAGTATGCTGCAGTATTGTTTGCTATGTTTACTTGTAGGAAATAGTTTTGTCCTGAAACTAATTTATGGTTTGTATCAGTTATAGTGAAAGTTGCATTAAAAGATCCAGTATTGCTTAAAGTTATATTGGTACCATTGATAATTGTTTTACCTTCATCAACTGGTGTTCCTTGTTTATCCATATAGATATTATTATCTACACAGATTTTAGGAGAATCAGTGTAATAAGTATTCTTTTTAAATGTTGCATTAAAAGGAGTGCCTTCAGGTATGTGAGTTGTTGCTTCATCAGTTGTTAGATTACCTGCAATAACTAGATTTGTGGAATTACTGATAATAGTGCCAGTGTCAATATCTGAATTAACTGAACCATCACTACCTGTAACTGGAATTTCTGCTGCAGATACAGCTCCAATAGCAACAATCATAACGGTTAAGAGTATTAGGATTGCTGATATCTTTTGAATGTTTCTTTTAAACATTTTATTTGTCACCTCAAAAAAAAAATTTTTATAATTCATAATTTTATTGAAACATGACCATTTTTTTATCAAATTATTCATGTTATATTTAAAAAATTATCATGTTAATCCTAAATATTATACTTATACTATAAACATTTTTATATTTTCTTGGATTTTTAGAAAATGTTTAATTTTTTTATTTTATTTTTTTGAAGGGGTGAGGAATTTTGGTTTTTCTATACTTTTTATGTCGTTATACCAATGTATAAAGAATCAAATAAATCTCTAATTTGACTATCTTTCCATACAAAAGGTCTTTGAAGATCAGGTAAAGAATAATCTCCAGAATTTATATTAGATACCAAGTGAGAGATACTTAATTGAGTAATACTAAAAACATTATCACTACTTTTCATAAAACACATTCCCTTAACATTTTTTTATATTAATAATTATTAGGTGAAACTATTAAATAAATTTTCATAAAACTTTTAAGAAAAATTCACGAATTAATGAAGATCCATATTGAAAATATATATTATAAATTAAAAAGAATTAAGAAAAAAAACTGTTTTTTTATAATAGAATATACATAAATATTTTTATGCAAAAGACTATTTATAATAAAAATATTTTAACAGGTAGGCCTTTTTTGAAATGGGCTGGAGGTAAGAAACAGTTACTTCCTGAAATTGTTAAAAGATTACCTGAATCTATTCTTGATTCTGGTGAGATTGAATATTACTTTGAACCTTTTGTTGGTGCAGGTGCTGTATTTTTTTATTTAATGTGTAATTTTAATATTAAGAATGCTTATATTTCTGATATTAATAAAGAATTAATTCTTGTTTATAATGTTATCCAAAAAGATCCAGAAAAACTTATTTCAATATTACATGAATTAGAAGATGAATTTCTTAAATTAGATACTCCTAACCGTAAAAAGTATTATTTGAATCTTAGAAGTGAATTTAATAAGCAATTAGAAACATTTGATTTTAATAATTATAATGATGAGAATATTTTAAGAGCTTCTAAAACTATTTTCATGAATAAAACTGGTTTTAATGGATTATTCAGGTTAAATAGGAAAGGGGAATTTAATGTTCCTTTTGGGAAATATAAGAATCCTACTATTTGTGATGAAGAAAACATTATAAACGATCATAATATTTTAAAAAATGTGAATATTAAAAATGCTTCATACCTTGACTGTGAAGAATTAATTAATAATGAATCATTAGTATACTTAGATCCACCTTACCGGCCTTTAAACAAGTCTAGCAGTTTTACAAATTATACGGGTAATGAATTTAAGGATAAAGAACAAATTGAATTAAGTGAATTTTATAAAAGAATAAATAAAAAAGATGCTAAAATAATTTTAAGCAATAGTGATCCAAAAAATACTGATAGTGAGGATAATTTTTTTGATGATTTATATTCTGATTTCAATATTGAAAGAGTTAATGCTAAAAGAAGTATTAATAGTAATGCAAAAAAAAGAGGAACTATTACTGAATTATTAATAAAAAATTACTAAAAATTATAAAAAAGGGGGATTATTTTTAAAATGGTTAAATTTAATGAATTAAATTACAGTAGCTTAAATGAATATTATGGAGATTTTTACAAAACACTCCTACCAACTAATCATACTTTTAATTTCTTTGTAAATTGGGATAAAGTATTCACTAAAGTTAAAAAGAATGTAGTGGAAATCAATATATTAAATAGTTTAAATAAAGTTCCAGAAGATGAAATTGAATCTCAATTTAAACGCATATTAAAGAAATATCCAGAAGTTGTACCAATTATACCATCAATACTTGCAATCCGTTATGAAAAGAAACACCCAAATGAAGTTGATATTTTTGATGAATCTTTTAAAGTATATAATTTCCATAAACGAAAATTTAATCCAACAGACATAATACACTTCTGTAGGGAAACTGGTTTATTGAAACTGTTTGCTGAAATTGATGATTTATACACTTATTTAATTGGAACAGAAGTAGGTTTAGATACTAATGCACGGAAAAATCGTAGTGGAACATCATTTGAAACAATAATGGAGAAGATGTTGAAAAAAGAAATTAAAAACTTTAAAGGTTACAATGTAGAAGCCCAAACATATATTCATGGAATACATAGAACTAAGGTAGCAGATTTTATTATAAGTAAAGATGGAATCCAAAAAATTGCAATAGAATGTAATTTTTATAACAGCACAGGAAGTAAACCTATTGAAGTAGCTAACTCCTATGTACCCTTAGAAAATGAAATAAAAAATAATAATATGATGTTTATATGGGTAACTGATGGTCAAGGATGGAAGAAAATGAAAAACACTTTAAAAGAAGTATCTCCAAAAATAGATTATTTAGTTAATTATAATATGTTAAAAAATAATTTAAAACATATCCTTAAAGAGATATAAAAGAAATATTATATTACAAAATTATTATTGATTATGAAGGTGAAGTGTATCCTGCATGATAAAAAAAATTTAATTGATTATTTTATTTTAAATTTTATTTTTTTGATTCTAATTTTCTGTTTTTATAGGTTAATTTTTCTATTTCATCTGATTTCTTTTTAAGTTCACGTTCTAAATCTATTTTTTCTATTTTTAGACTTATGAATTCTTCTTTAACATCGGTTAAGTTATCTAGATTCCTATATTCTTCTAATTTTTTTTCTAAGTTATTGTTTTTATTTTTTAAATCAGTATTGTCAATTAAATTTTTTTTGTAATTTTCATTATCTTCTTCTAAGTTTTTAATTTTATTTTTTAAATCAGTATTATCTATTAAATTTTTTTTGTAATTTTCATTATCTTCTTCTAAGTTTTTAATTTTATTTTTTAAATCTTGTTTATGATGTCCTTTTCCTTTTTCTAGGTTATTGATTTTATTTTCTAATTTTTTAGACTCTGAACTTAACTCTTTAATTTTATTATTATATTCTCTGGAGGAGTTTTTATATTCTTCAAATAATTTATTAATTTTGGTTTTGTAGAAACCCTTTATTTTTTTTCTAATTTTTTTTCAATTGAAATTGTACCTTGATGTTTTTGTTTTTTCGATTTCTTTTAATTTAGTTTTAAGAAGTTTTAAGAAGGTTTCAAGTCTTTACACTTGAAATAGTACCTATGATATTTAAAATAAGTAAAGAATAAGTATTAATATTAAAATGGAGAATAAATATTAATATGACAAATAAAAACATCCATTCTCCAAGTAATTATTTGTTTTCTAAGCAATTATAATCTTTCGGATTTTAACTTTGAAAAACCTTACAAAAAATTTTATAAAAAGACATTTAAAAAATCATAATGAAGATTTAACAAATAATCAACTGTTAAAATATCATTGAAACCACATTTATACTATGCAAAAATAAGTTTAAATACTTATTCTAATTATTTTAGCAATCATTTTATACACACAACCATGTTTTATTCACTATTTTAGCACTTAAAATTTATACTAAAAGCACATATCGTGAATATAACTCAATTTTTACAATTATCTGACCAATATAATTAAATATTTACGGATAAAAAAGGTCCCACATTACACTACAATCCAAAAATTTTTCCAAAAACTACCATCTGGTACTTTAAGAAAAATCAACCAAATTAATATTATCTCAACATGATATAAGTGGAGAAATAATAGCCCTTGATGGATCATGGATTCACCAACGATTATGCTGACAAATATTATGCAATAATACGAGCCAAAGAAACGAAAAAGCTATGTTAAAAACCATATCGCAATAGACATAAAAACTCGTTTAATCCTCAATTATGCAACTCAAAGAGGACCTAGAAGTGACACCAAGTTCGCAATCAATTCCATAAGACAAACAAAAAAATATCACCCCCTCATTACATATTAGCAGACATGAGCATACGACACAGAACCCCATAAGAAAATGTATAAACGAATACACTGGAGCTTTTGACCAAATACCAATTAAAACTAGAGCCAAAAAAGGACATTACAGACTTAACAGCATATCCATCTTCAGACCCAAAATATACAGTCTAAGAAGCAATGTAGAAGGAGTATTCAGCGTAATCAAAAGACTATTTAACGGAACAAACCGAAGCCGAACACTAAAACTATCAAACAAAGAAACAAAACTCAAAAACCTAATCTACAACATCCACAGATCAACACAACTACCAAAAAAATAGGGTTTCTACAAAGCCAAAGAAAAATAAAAAAATAATAAAATTTTTATCTTAAACAACCAATAGGTAAAATTTTAATACCATCACTATGAGTATATGCAAATTCACCACCAGTAATAATAGCTAAAAATTTAGGTTGACGCATATTCCTCTCATTAATTAAACTCTTTAATTTAAGTAAATTTTTAGAAGCCTTTTCAATCTCATTACTACCTAACTTAAATTCAATTAAAGCATAATCACCATTTTTTAAATGTAAAATACAATCAGATTCTAAACCATACCTATCATGATAATAAGAAACTCTACCCCCATTACTATGAGTATAAACACTTAAATCTCTAATACATAAGTTTTCAAAAATAAAACCAAAAGTATTCAAATCTTGAATTAAACTCTCAGGACTTAAATCTAATGCAGCAACAGCAATAGATGGATCAATGAATTCTTTTTTATGACTAGTTCTAATTGCAGTAGAAGATCGAATATTAGGTGACCACGCAGGAATATCTCTTATAACATATAATCTTTTTAATGCATCAATATAAGAATAATAAGTAGGTTTACTAATATCTTCATAATTAGCATTAATATCTTTTAATATTGTTGAATTTTTAGCTAGTGTAGAAATGTTACGTGCATATGATTCCAATATAATCCTAACTTTATTAGGATCACTTTTAACACCATTAACTTTAGAAACATCACTTTCACAAATATTGGTAAGATAAGATGATACAACAAATAATTGACCTTCTCTTGTTTTTAAGTTTAAACTTTCTGGCCATCCCCCACGGCAAGAAGCATAAATTAAATCTTCAATTGATAAATTTGATTTAATACCTTCAATATTTAAATCAGGATCTTTAAATAAATCTATTATTGAGATTTTTCCATTAGATTCATTACTTTCAAATAATGTCATTGGCCTCATAAGAAGCCTATGAATCCTTCCAGTACCGGAGTGATAAATTTCTGATTCATCAACACTTGTAGAACCTGTTAAAATGTATAATCCCTGTTCATGTAAATTATCTACACTATTTCTAACTGCATCCCATAAAACAGGTGCCATTTGCCATTCATCAATCAATCTTGGTTTTTCACCTTCTAGTAATAATGATGGTTTAATTTCTGCCATTTTTAAATAGTTTTTAGTTTTATCGGGATCTTGTAATTTAAGTATACTATTTGAATGTTGCTCTGCAGTTGTAGTTTTTCCACACCATTTAGGACCAATTATAAGGATTGCACCTATCATTTCTAAATATTTATCAATTTCTTCATCAATTAACCTTTTTAAATATTTATTCTCCATTTTTATCACTAATTAGAACTTATTAAGTAATATTTTTTTATCTTAATTATATTATACTTTACTACTTTGTGGTAATATACTTAACCATTTTGTGATATTTTATTTAACTACTTTGTGATAAAATTAGAATCTAGCTAGAGTATAAATTTAAATAATATATAAATAATGATTGTGGAATTTAAATTTTTCAATGCATAAGACTTAAATTTTTAAAAAGAGTAATTTAATATTTAAATAATTTAAAAAAATGGAATTATAGGGTTTATTTTAAACCCCATAGAATTTATTATTTATTTTTCTGTTATACTATTTATTATATAATTTACTGGGTTTCCTGGTTGGGTTGCATCCCAATTAGCATTTACATTGTCTTGTACTATAACAAATATTTCAACATTTTTATTTTTTACTTCTATATTGTATTGGTATGATACTGTGTCTGATCCTGTATCATCTAATTTTATTTCATTTACTGTCCAATTACCTATTTTAATATCTTTTGAACTTGAATGATAACTTGATGGTATTGCTCCAGAATCGTCTCGTATTGTGTACATTGTGTTATTCTTATCTTTAAAAGTCATTCCATGAGTATCTTGTGATTGTGAATCTGTTCTTTGTAAGTCATCTGAATGTTTGAATGTGAAATCTGCAAATTGCGTTTCAGTTACATCTGCTGCATATACACTAGTTAGTACACTGGTTATTAGTATTAGGCTTAGTAATATGATTCCTATTTTGGTTATTTTATTGCTCATCTATTTTTTCACCATTTGATTTTTATAGAATATATAAATTTTTAGGTACTAATTCTTTAAAAAAATAAATAAGAAATTAGTGTAGTTATATCTATGTTTTATAGATTAAATACTTTACTATAAACAGTTCAAAAAATTAATAAATAATTATATAAACATTTAAACTTAAATTAATAAATTAAACTGTTGATATAAAATTAATTTATAAAAAAAGAAATATAAATTGAATTATTCTTAAGTAGTATTAGAATATTTTAAGTTTTTGATTAAAATCATGTATTTATATAAGTTGATGTATATGTACTTATACTATTTTAGTATTTTCTCACTTTTTTATAGGATCCTCCTCATATTTTTTGGATATTTAATTATTAAATCTTTGGTAAATAGTTTCATCTTATTAAAACTATTTTATATTATTACTTTATTTGTTACTATTAATACCATATTAATAATATTATTTATTTTATTAAAAGTATTATCTTAATATTAGTATTATTTATTTTATTAAAAGTATTATTATAATAGTAGTAATACTTTTTATATTAAAATTATTACTTATTTAGTGGAGAAGTAATAGGGTGTATAAATTAAAAAATAATACTATTAGTATAATAAGTATTAATTTTTTGGATCTTATTAATTTTTAATACATACATTAAATTTTTAAGAAATCTAGTAAAATTAATACTAATAAGTTTTAAAGTATTATTTTTAAGGAGTAATCCTTTTTAGATATTTTGTATTACTAAAAATTCACTTTAAAATTAGTAATATTTTTTAAGTTAATAGTATTATTTTATAAAAGTAATACTTTTAAAATTAAGAATATTACTTTAAGAATTATAATACTTTTAATCAATTTAGTATTAATTAAAAAAGTAATATTTAATTCAAATTTTGTATTAAAGTAGTTCCTAGATACTAAAACAATACTTTAGTAAAAATGTTTATAAAATAGCAAACAATAAATTAGAGTTAAAATCTATAAAATTGGAGAAAATACTAAAAATAAGTAAGTACATATACATTAACTTAATGAAAAACACTAATTTAAGAAAAAAATTTAAAAATAAAAAAAATAAAAGATTAAAAAATACACTTAACTAGTAACAGTTATAGTAGTACTTGCACTAGAAGGTTCATATTGACTAGTACCAGAATAACTACATTCTGCACGATAATTTCCAGCATATAAATTAATCTCTAACTGATACTCACCATTAACATCAGTACTTGCCCAATAAACTTTACTTTGACCATTACTATTAGAAAGCTTAATAGCAATATGCTGACCAATTAAAGGAGATCCAGCATAATTAGTTAAAACTCCAGTAAAGTTCATATTAGCACCATAAGGTTCAACAAACTTATTAGCAACTAAAACAGTAGAGTTTTCAGATTTAGTAACAACAATATTCTTAACACCAGTACTTACACTTTGATAAATATTAGCTCCATCAAAAGATGCTTGAGCAGTATATTCACCAGGATATAAGTTAATTTCTAATTGATACTCCCCTTTATTATCAGTACTTGCCCAATAAACTTTACTTTGACCATTACTATTTGAAAGTTTAATAGCAATATGCTGACCAATGATTGGATTATTAAAAGCATCAACTAACTTTCCAGTTAAATTAGCTGCAACACCATAAACTTTAACTAAATCATTACATGTTAAAGTACATGAATTATTAACAAGTATAGTACTATTAATTGTTGTAGATTCAGAACCTGTACTGTAAGTAACAGTTATATTATTTAATCCATTAGTTTCAGGTAATAATATATTAACATTTGCGATTCCATTAGTCACATTAGAAGTATAATCTTTACCATCAACAGTTATTGTAACAGTTCCCGTATTCGGTAAATTACCATAAATATCAGACACATTTACTTCTACAGTAGTACTAGCTTTAGGAATACCAGTAATGCTTGGAACACTTATAGCATAATTATTAATGGGTAATGTGAAAGCTTTTAAACAAGCTACTTGGCCTGCTTTATATGAGTGTCCTGGTACTACATCAATATATTCTGCAAGATCATACCATGTTTTACCATCATAACTGAAATAACTTACACCAGAAATAATAGGTGTAATAGTGGTTTCATTTTCTTGGATTGGAATATTAGCTGAACTACTATTAGTTCTAATATTTAAATCAATTGCAAAGTTATCTCCTTCATTTAAAAAGATATCAGTATTTAAAGCAATAGTATGATATCCTTGTAGGCTGTAACCTGTTTGAGTATATACTAATTCATCATTTACATAAATGTAAGCTGTATAATCTGTATTTTCATTAAAATATGTACTGAAAGCTTTAAGATTATCATTTCCAGTACTATTATAATTTACACTATACCAAACATTATTAGTTCCAGTTACTAACCAATCTGTCATCATTACATAGTCATATTGGTAATTTTTATAATATTTATTAGTATTATTCAATACAAAAGTGAAACTATTAGTTTTACCTACTTGAGCAAACATAGTATCATAATAAGACACATAGAAGTATCCACCATCACCCCAACTGGTTCCCCAACTATTTTTAACTATAAATGCACCATCACCTGAAGGAGTGTTTCTAAAATTATATCTACTATAATTATCATCCCAACCTAAAATACATACTGCATGATTAGCTGAAGAGCTTCCAGTATAATAGTAAGTATTATGGTATAAAATTGATTCATCCATGTAAATTGAAGCCGCAACTGCCCCATAATTTAGTATAGCAGATTTTATAGCATTATTATCAGTGTAACTTGTACGTGTGAATGTTAAAATATCTTGAATATTGAAGATATTATTTAGAACACTAGAAACAGTAGTATAATCATTATAAGTTTCTGTTGATTCATTAATAGGTCCTAACCAACTAGCTAGATATCCATAAGCCATTTCAAAAGTTCCACCACTATTTGGAACATTATTATTGTATTCATAAATACTGTAAAGTGCCATTAAATTTTTCATATTAGATTCAGATAAGTCATAACTTGAATTAGTAGCTTTTAATAAACAAGATTCTAATGCAGCGTAAGTTGCAAAAGCCCAACAACTACCACTAGTTAATTGATTTTTAACAGAAGTAACTAAGTCATAATTTCTTAAATCATAAGAATCAGGTAATGTTCCATTGAATAATGTGTAATTTGCACTAATTGTTTGACTTACATTATTTGAAATGCTTACTATAGGACTGTCAGAATTGTAGAAATCAGCACCATAAACTGCTATATTTCCAGTATATTCATTATTTAAATCAGTATAATCATTATTTAAGAATGAAAAGACTGCTCCACCATAGACTGCAGTGCTATTTTCAAATTTGTTTTTTTCTAATTTTAAACTAGAGGCATTAATTACATAGAGTGCTCCACCATAAATAGCAACATTTGATAGGAAGTTAGTTTGGTATATGTTTAAATTAGAGTAAATATTGTAAATTGCACCACCATAATGGTATGCAGAATTACCTATGAAATTACAGTTTTCAATGTTTAAAGTATTGTTTAATTGAGCTATACCTCCACCTATTTGAGCCACACAATCAGTGAAATTAGTATTGCTTAAACTAATACCTGTTTTTATACTATAAATTCCACCACCAGTACTGTTTATGGAAACACAAGCATTGAAATTAGAGTCATCTATAATAAGATTACTGTTTTCAATTCCTATAGCTCCTCCCATTAAGGTAGATCCAGAATCATTAAAAATAGTACTTACTATTTGCATTGAACCTTCATTAAGGTATATACTTCCACCATAAGTTGCTACATTACCATTGAAATTAGAATTTTCTATTATAATCTTATTGTTTCTGATTCCATATATTGCTCCTCCCCATTTTGCAGAATTATCTGTGAAAGTTACATTATATAGTTCTAAGTTAGCATTACTGTTTAAAAAAATACTTCCTCCATTACTATAAGAATAACAATCATTTATGATTAAATTTTTCAAAATTAAAGTTGCATGGTTAACATTGAAAGTTCTGACGGAATTTAAACCATTTATTGTGTATCCGTTACCTTCGATTGTAACAGTTCTTCCAACACTTATACCATTAGTATAATAATTAATTTCATTATTACTTACTGTAATATTGCTAGTTAGGTAGACTATACTATTTTGGTTTATAGCATTACTTAAATCAGTGAATGTACTTATACTGGAACCAATATTTGTATTTGAGTTATTATTAGAACTTATTGTACTTGTATTTTCACTATTTGTTGATAATAATGTTGTATTATCATTATTACTTATTGCTTGAGTTTCAGAGTTTAGATTTATACTTGTTTGATTATTTGTAGTATTATTTATGTCTGCTGCTGATACTGTGCTTATACAAATTAAGCTGAATAAGATTAATGTAATAAGTATTGTTAACGTTTTATTTTTAGTATTCATTAATTTTTTTCCCTCCTTTTAGCATTTAACAATGTATTATTTTTTTGATTAAATTGTAAAAATTTTTTTAATCATTTATTGTATAAGTTTCTATTATTATTTATTTTTTACTATAAGATTTCCGCTTCTATTCAAGATTTTAAACATTTTAATTAAATTTTTTCATTAATTTTAGGGTTTAAATATTTTTTTTAATAATTTTGGATGTGGTTTTGTTTTATTTTTTGTTTCATGTGTTCATGGTCTGTGTGAATGTATTTGTCTGTGGTTTGACTGTTACTGTGTCCTGCTATAGTTTGTACTTCTGCTACTGTTAATATTTCTGCGTAGTGGCTTAGTGCTGTGTGTCTTAGGATGTGTACGCTTACATTTTTATAGTAATTTATTGGGCAGTCTATATTGTTTTTTTCTATTTGTTCATCTGTTAGTCGTGCATATTTTTTGACTATTTCTTGTACTGCTCTTTTCCCTATTCTTTTGTTGGAGTGATTTGTGAATAGTTCTTCTCTTGTTTTTTCTTGTTCTGCTTTGTTTCTTTGTATTATTTTGTGTTTTTTTCCTTTTTTGTTTTTTCTAAGTTTGCTTATTCTTTCAAAGATCATTTCGTTTATGTTTATTAAGGTGTCGTAGGTTATGAATGTTGTACGGTCTTTGTTTTCTCCTTTTGTTGTTTCTGCTCTTAGGTGTACTTCTATTATTTCGTTTCGATCTTCTGGTAGTGTGTATAATCCTTTGTTATTGAGTGGGGCTTGTATGTCTGTTTTGTTTAGGTTTACTAGTTCTTTTAATCGTATTCCTGAGTCTAAGAATGTTTTTACTATGGAGTAATCTCTTTTGTTTCCAGTTTCTTCGATTGTTCGGAGGTATAGTCTGGTTTGTTTTCGTGTGAGGCTTATTTTTTCGATTCTTTTTTTTGCTGTTTCTGGATCTTCGGTTTTAACTTCTATTATGTCTTTCATTTTTATGGGTTCGTGTTGTATTTCTTCTTGGACTTCTTCGGAGTTTATGAATTCTAGTATGTTCATCATGTAGGTTTTGACGGTTGTTCTTTTGTTTTTTCGTGTTTTTAGGCAGTGTCGTCTGTAGTGTTTGATTTGTTTTTTGACGTTTTTTGTGTTTAGTTCTGTTATTTGGTTTTGTTGGAGGTATTTTATGAATTGGTTGATGTTGAAGGTTTGTTTTTTTGTTGTTTCTGTGGTGAGGTTTTTTATTTCGGTTTTTTCTTCTATGTAGTCTTGGAGGTATTCTGGTAGGTTTTGTGTTTTTATCATGTTTTTCCCTTTTTGTAGGTTTTCGTATATTATTATATAAAATATACGTTCTCTTTATATATAAATTTTAATGTTGAAACCCCAAAATACGAAAATACAAAAACGATACAAGTACATATACCTCAACTCATAAAAATATACAAGTTTCTTAAAAAATAGAAATTTATGAAAAAAATCAGAGCATGGAAAATATTTAAAAAATTTATACAAAACCAAATAAGTATTAAAACAAAAATAAAAAATAAACATCCCAAAAAAAAGGATTAAATATTAAATTCAATCAAATAAGATGTACCCTCAGAAGGCAATAAAAATATAGAACCTTCAATCTGTTTAATTAAACTTTTCATAATTAAAAAACCAAAATCCTTAGGATCATCAAAATCAACATCTTCAGGTAACCCAATACCATTATCCCCAATAATTAATTTAATAATATCCCCATTAGTTTTTAAACTAATATTAATAATACCAGATTGATTATTAGGAAAAGCATAATTTAAACTATTATTTAAAATTTCAGAAATAATTAAACTTAAAGGAATAGCATTATCCATACTAACCTTAATATTATCTAAATTTAAATCCAAATCAATATCAAGATTATCATTATTTGCAAGTAAAAATCTTGCTTGCTCTTCAATATAATCTTTTAAATTAATATGAGCATAATCCTCAGATTGATAAAGTTTTTTATGGACAATAGCCATAGTATTAATACGATTCTTTGTAGATTCTAAAGTTTCTTGAGGAGAATCAGGTTTATAACGCATATTCAAATTTAATAAACTTAAAATGATTTGTAAATTATTTTTAACACGATGATGAACTTCTTTTAAAAGAACTTCTTTTTCCTGTAATAAATTTGTAAGCTGTTGAGTTTCCTTAATATTTTCACTAATATCCTGAATATACCCTACACTATTAATTAATTGCCCCTCATCATCTGATTGACAATCAATATAAATTTCAACATCTTTAATATCCCCATGGGATGTTTGAATTTGAGTCTTAAAAAGAACACTATTACTATTTATAATAGAATCAAAAATTATTTTACTAGTTCTTTCCCTGTCATCTTTAACAATAAAAGAGCGAATAATATCATTAGTTAAATCTAAATTTTCCTTCTTTTCCCCTATAATATTAAAGAATTCATCACTCCACTCATAACCGTTCTTATAATCCCAATAAACATACGCAATTTTACTAATATTTGAAACTAAATCTAAAGTACTCAATAATTTCTCAGCTTTAATCTGATGATTAACACCTTCAGTAATATCAAATGCATAAAAAAGTACTGCAGGCCCACCATTAAAACTGGAAGGTTGCATTGTAGCTTTAGCATAAACTGTACTACCATCTTTATGTTTAATGGTTAAAACATCAGTATAATTAAAAAGTTCCTTATTAAGTAATTTAGAATAAACTTCATCAAATTCATAAGGGGAAGATTTATTTTTAAAACGTGGATTATTGAAAAAATAATCATTACCTAATAATTCTTCTGGTTTATAACCTGTAATTTTCTCATTAGCTTTATTAGCAGCTACAATTTTTTTATTCTGAATAATCATTAAAGGATCAGGTGCATTATATAATAATCTCACATCATTTTCATCCATAAATTTAGTTTTTGAATTAGATTTAGTCTTAAAAATACAATAAATCTTATTATTATATTTAAAGATTTTTTGCCTAGATGATGCAATTAATGAATCTTCCACATAATATAAAATTTTTAAATTTCTGGTTTTACCAGTTACATAAACTTCATCTAATATTTTCTTAAACCCTAAAATATCCATTATGGGAAATGTTTTTAAATAAGATTTATTAAATAAATCAATATCTTTAGTTACCCCATCAAAATCATTATAATTAAAATTAGCATACTGCATAATATAATCATTTTTATATGGAATTAAAATACTAATTTTATCATTTAAGTTATCAAAAAGTTCACTATCATTATAAGGTTTTAAATCTTTAATAACAGGTAAACTAGGTATAAATAAGTAATTTTCATCAATTTCTTTATTTAGAATAACATTATTCTCTTCATCGAATAATTGGCATTTTCCCTTCATATTAAAAAGCACCTAAAAAAATAAGCATTTTCCATTTTTTACAAACAATAGTGTAGAGTTTAAACTTAAATTAAATCAGATATCATTAAACAGTCATATCTTTAATAAAAATATGAGTTTTAGTTTGTTTAATTCTTAAATTCTTTTTATGTATTAAAAATATATTTTATATTATTATGTATTTAAACATATAAATATATATTCTTTTTCATTTTTTTATTTAAAAAAAAAATACATTTTTTAATAGAAAAACTTTAATTTAAATAAAAATTAAATTATAAGTAAATGGAGTACTTGATATAATGGCAGATTTAGAAGAAATAATAAAAACAAGAAGAAGCATACGAGAATATTCAAACCAAAAAGTAGAAGATGAAAAAGTAGAAAAAATATTAAAAGCAGGAATGCAAGCTCCAGGAAGCAGACTAGGAGCAGAACCCTGGGAATTTATAGTAGTTAAGAATAAAGATACCCTAAAAGCAATTGGAGAAACATGTCCAAGAGTTACAAATTCACAAGTAGCAATAGTATTAATAGCAAATATAGAACGAGCATTCTATAAAAAGCATTGGCAACAAGATATGAGTGCGGCAGCAGAAAACATGTTACTGGAAGCATGTAACCTAAACTTAGGCGGACTATGGAATGGAGTAGCACCAACTGATGAAAAAATGGAAAAAATAAGAGAACTTTTCAATTTAAATGAAAACATAAAACCATTCTGTATAATATCCTTAGGCTACCCTGCAGACGGATTAGAAAATAAATTCATGGACAAATATGATGAAACAAGAATACACTATGAAAAATACTGAAAAAAATAATTACGATTTCACAACAGTGATTAATAGAGATAATACTAATTCATTAAAATGGGATCCAATAGAATCTGAACTTCCAATGTGGGTAGCTGATATGGACTTTAAAACTGCCTCTGAAATACAAGAATCCCTAAAAAAAAGAATAAACCACCCTATTTATGGATACACAACAGTCCCTAATGAATTATATGAATCTTATATTCAATGGTGGGAGGATAATTATCATATTAAAATGAAAAAAGAAGAATTATTATATGCAAGAGGAGTAATGCCTTCAATAATAAGTATAATACGGAAATTAACTAAACCCCTTGATAATATTGTAATTCAAACACCTGTATACAATGCATTCTTTAATGTAATATTAAATAATAATCGAAAAGTTTTAGAAAACAAATTAACTTATAAAAATTACGAATACAGTATAAATTTTAAAGATTTAGAAAATAAATTAAAAAATCCTAAAACAAGTTTAATGTTACTATGTAACCCCCACAACCCAATTGGTAAAATTTGGGGGAAAAATGATTTAGAAAAAATTGGATCTTTATGTGAAAAGTACAATGTAATATTAGTATCAGATGAAATTCATTGCGACTTAACATATTCAGGTAAAACTTATACTCCATTTGCATCACTAGCTAGTTCCATAGTAGATAATAGTATTACTTGTATATCTCCTAGTAAAACATTTAATATAGCTGGAATCCAAAGTGCAATGGTATATATTAAAAATAAGGAATTGAATCTGAAAGTAAGTCAACAATTATATGCGGATTTTTCTTCAGAACCTAATATTTTAAGTGTAGAAGCTACAATTACAGCTTATACCCAATGTAGAGAATGGTTAAACCAATTAAAGAATACATTATTAGAAAATAAAATAATTGTGGAGGATTTCTTAAAAAAGGAATTACCTAGTATTAAATTAGTTCCTGTGATGCCACTTACTTATTATGGTTAGATTGCCATGAATTAAACATTAATTCAACTGAATTATCAGATAAAATCCTTAAAAAAAGTGGATTATATCTTTCTCCTGGAATAATTTTTGGTGAAAATGGGGATAAATTCTTAAGAATGAATATAGCTTGTCCAGAACCCCAATTAAAAGATGGATTGAATAGATTGAAAAAAGGTATTTTAGGATAATAATTTTAAATATATTTCTTTTATTTAGATTTATGGACATTTTTATTAATGTTTTTATTTTTTATAATTTTTATTAATATTTTTATTAATTTTTTCATTTAAAAAAATTGTTTTTTGAATGTATTTTAAACTAATGCTTATATAAATTAGTTATTATAAGATTTTAAACATAATGATAAATCATTATAGTTTTAATTAAAAAATTATAAAAATAATTAATAATTAAAAAATGTTCAATTTAATAAACTAAGTATTGTGAAATTAATTTAATAAACTTAAAATTTTAAACATAAAATATAAAGATTTATTAGTTAAGAGAAATAAAACATTACACAATTAAACTTTAAAAAAAATCAAAAATGGGATAAAACAAATTTTTTTAAAAAATAAAAAAATAGGTATAAAAAAAATGGTATTAAAAGGATTTTTAAAAAATGTCCAAAAACTTATGCATGATGATCCAGGGACAATATCTAACAAACAAATAATCAGACAATTATCATGGTTACTATTCCTCAAAGTATATGATTATAAAGAAAAAGAAAGAGAAGCATTAAATCCTCAATATAAATCAGTGATCCCTGAAAAATATCGATGGAGAAATTGGACTATAAACTTAGAAGATGATTCTAGTTTAACTGGAAGAGAATTACTTAAATTTATAAATGAAGAATTAATACCTTCTTTAAAAAAAATTGAATGCAAAAAAAATAGTCCAATGCACGAAAAAATTGTATACTATACAGTAAAGGACATTAAAAACTATTCTAAAGATGGATACATATTTAAAGCTGTTATAATTGAATTAAACAGTATAAAGTTAAGTAATAAAGTAGAGTGCGATCAAATCGCACATGAATTTAAAGAAAATTTAATGGATTTATTTAGAAACACAGGAACAAAAGAATTCTTCACACCTATAGGTATATGTGACTTCATAGCAGAAACTTTAAACCCAAAAATTGGTAATGATGTAATGGATTTCTGTTGTGGAACAGGTGGATTATTAAAATCAATACTTGAACTTCAATCTAAACAAATAGAAAGCAAAGAAGACTATGAAAAATTTGTTAATTCAATATATGGTATAGAAAAAAATTCAACATTTTACATTTTATGTATTATAAACTTACTATTACATGGAATAAACGAACCCCACATATATCATCAAGATGCATTTGAGGATAAAACATTAAACTTATTATCAGATAAAAAATTCAAAACAATAGTCTTAAACCCTCCATTTGAAGGATCAACTGATACTGATTGGGAACATGAAATCTTAGAAAACAAAAAATTAGAAGATAATTTCCTAGAATTAGCAATGGAATACTTAGATGATTATGGACAAGCAGCAATTATAATGTCTGATGATTTCTTCACAGAAACAGGAGTAAACAAAAGACAAATAAAAGAAAAATTATTTAAAAAATTCAACTTACATACAATAATAAGATTACCCCCTACAGTATTTGCACCTTACTCAAATGTAAAAACAAATATATTATTTTTCTGTAATAATGGAACAACCAAAAAAACATGGTTCTACCGTTTAGACTTACCTGAAGGATATAAAAGTTTTAGTTTAAATAATCCAATAGAATTAAAACATTTTAAAGAAATAGAATCATGGATTGAAAATAAGCATGAAATAGAAGTAAATGGTAATTATAAAGCAAAAAAATGCAGTATAGATGAAATTAAATTAAATGAATACCGGTTAAATTATTGTAATATACCATATGTTAAAAATTCCCTACCTCCTGAAGAATTAATAGATAATTACTTAGAAAAAACCGAAGAATACTCTAAAGAAATTAATAAAGCTTTAAAAAACATTAAAAATGAGTTAAATAAAGAAGAATAATGAATTTTAAATAATAAAATAGATAAAGGGATAGATTTTTCATGCTTTACAATGATTTAAAATTTTCAATTCTAAAATCAGCAGTAACCGGCCAATTAGTTAAACAAAACAAAAACGATACACCTGCCGAAAAATTAATTGAAGAAATTTTAGAAAAAAAGAAAAAATTAATTCATGATAAAATTATAAAAACAGATTCCACCCAATCTTATATTTATAAAAGAAACAATTCTTATTATGAATCAATAAATGGGATAAAAACACGAAATATTGAAGATATTTTACCATTTAAAATACCAGAAAGTTGGTATTGGGTTAGATTAGGAACTATTGTTCAAGATTATTACCGAATGAGAAAATCTATAAGTAAAAATGGTAGAAAAAATCAATTAAATAATTATCCATATTATGGACCTAATGGTGTTATTGATTATTTAACTGATTATATTTATGATGATGATTTTCTTTTAGTTGCAGAAGATAGTAATGTTTTTGAAACAGAAAAAAATTATGCTTTCACAGTTAACGGACGATTTACGGCTAATAAACATGTACATGTTTTAGATTTTAAACCAGCATTAAACAGATACTTAATGTATTATTTAAATGCAGTTAATTTAAGATTATGTGGATTTATAAGTGGATCTAATGTTCCAAAATTAAATAAATCTAATCTTTATGAAATATTCGTCCCATTACCTCCAATAGAAGAACAATACCGTATTGTGAAAAAATTAGATAGTTTAGGAAATGATTTAAAAAATTATCAATATTATCAAAAAAAATTAGATAATTTAAATGAAAATATTTTTAATGAAATGAGATACTCCCTATTAACTACCGGATTAAGTGGTAAATTAACAAAACAGAACCATGAGGATAAATCTGCTATCCAACTCTTAGAAGATATTAGAGAAGTTAAAAATAAGTTAATTAAAGATAAAAAAATTAAACCTATGGATAAGGAATCTTTAATTGTTCGTATAGATGATCATTACTATGAAAAAGTAAGTCAAAAAGAGGAGTACTTATTAGATAATTTCCTACCTTTATCAATACCAAGTAATTGGTGTTGGACTAGATTATACAATTATGTAGATATTCGTTATGGTGCTCATAAATCACCAAAATATGTTAATAAAGGTTACCCTTACATTACAAGTCAGAATTTAAAAGAGGATCATATTGATTTTAATGATATTAAATATATTACAGAAAAAGATTATGAAAAAGTAAGTAAAAACCTTAAAATTGAAAAAAATAATATACTATTTGCAAACATGGGAAACATTGGAAACCCCCAATTATTAAAAGAAGATATGGATATAGGAATGAGAAACATAATACTATTCAAACCATACCTACCTAACCAAAATATGGAATTCTTATACTACATTCTAAAATTAGCAGAATCAAATATTAGAAATTATACAAAATCAATAAATAAATCCTATTTTGGTGTTAACTTTATTAAAGAATATTTAATACCAATACCACCAGTAGAAGAACAAGAAAGAATTGTGAAGCTTTTAAAAAATTATGAAAAAAAATTTAAAAATAATAATTTAAATAATAATCTTAAAAAAATAATAATGTAAAGAAAGTTTAAAAAAAAAGTTTCACTTAAGTTCCAACATGAAATTGTTTATTTAAACTTTTTAATTTTTTAATAGCAGATAAAGCAGCAAGTTCACTAGTTTTAGGGTTAGCTTTAATTGGTTGATTACATGTAATAGTTTTAAATTCACCAAAGCTACCAATAGCATGAACTTCATGAATATTTCGATCCACACTAGGATCAACAATTACTTCAACATCAATATCTCTTTTACATGATAAACTAAGTGTAGCAGCCACATTCATATTTTTAGGATACTTAACTACCGCTTCAGAAGCTTTACCTTTAAATAATGTTTCACATTTATCAGTTTCTATCCCTAAAGATTTAGGTGACTTACGAGTAGTTAAAGTTAAACTAGAAATCTCACCAATACAAGCAGCTTTTAAACCATCAACACCAATCACAGCACCAGATGGAGCATAAATATTAGTATGATTATTTTTACTAGTTTGAATCAATTCTTTTCTAAACTTTTCGTCCATTAATGCACCAATACTCATATTCATAAGATTGGCATGTTTAACAATTTCTACACCATATTGTTTAAGAAATTCTTGAGATGCTGCTTCTAATACTAAATCAACATCATTTAACATTTCAGATAAGTTTTCACACAAAATACCATTAGTTTTTTCAGTTAACTCTTCAGCTTTTTCAGTGTCCTTATCAAAGAAATATTTAAACTCAATATTGTCTTTAGGTTGAATGTGATCTATTATGATATTAGCTATAGCTCCACATCCAATTACTCCAACTTTCATATTTAATCCCGCTTTAATCTTGTTTTTAATTTTAATAAAGAAATTGTAATATGTATTTATAATGGTTAAGGTGTTAATTTTTATAATATTTGAAAAAAATAGTTTTTTTCTAAAATTTTTTTATAAAAGAAAATAGTTAAAGTTAGAAAAAAGTTTTTTTAGTAATAAAATTTTTTTCTATTTTTTAATAAAATAAGAGGTGACTTATTTTGAAATTTAAAGTTTTTATATAAAGGTATGATTTTTTTATAAAGGATAAAATTTCTTTCTAACTAATAACTTTTATTTTCTTTTAATCATGAAAAATTTTTTATTATTCATCAAGTTTTGGTATTCCTGTTATACGTATTCCACCGAATTGGGATTTGTATTTAATGTTTAATCCAATAAGTAATGGTGTTATTGTTTCAATTAAATGTGCTTTTTCAAGTTTACCAACATCAATTACTCTTACTCCAGGTAATTTGTTAATGATTTCTTTTGCAGCGGCTTTAGCTTCTTTATCATCACCAGCCATTAAACAATCACAGTCAATATCATTAGGGATGTTTAATAATAGGCTGTTACTTATATTGTTAAATGCTGCGATAACTTTAACATCACATCCAGCAAGAATGTGTGCAGTTCTTTCTGCTGCAGATCCTTCATATACATCAAGAATACAGGATGCTTTACCACCAATTGCTGCTTCTAAAGGTGCTGTAGCATCAATTAAGATTTTACCTTCAACGAATGGTTTAATAGTTTTTAAGGTTGCGGTTTGAGCTACTAATGGTACAGTAAGTATAAGGATGTCTCCTGCTTTTGCTGCATCTTCATTAGCCATACCAGTCATATCAGCAATATCATAATCTTTTAATTCTTCTTTAGTTTCTTTAACAATCTTTAAAGCTTTATCTTCTTTACGAGAACCAACAATAACAGGTTCACCAGCAATAGCTAATCTCTTAGCAATACCTAAT
This sequence comes from Methanobrevibacter acididurans, assembly GCF_046197875.1. Lineage (NCBI taxonomy): Archaea > Methanobacteriati > Methanobacteriota > Methanobacteria > Methanobacteriales > Methanobacteriaceae > Methanobrevibacter > Methanobrevibacter acididurans. The sequence continues at coordinate 818,308 of NZ_CP166991.1, forward strand.
CCTTGAGGACCAGTTCCTCCAATTACACTAATCATAGAAATTTTTCTCCTTTACATTTATGAAATTTGATATTATTATATATTTTATTATATTTAAAAAGGGGGTATTAATAAATTATGTTTTTTATTAAATATTTTTTAGGGTTTTTTTGAAAAATTCAATTTAGTATAAAAAGAAAATTTGGAGAAAAAAATTGATTTTATTAAAAAATTATTGTGGAAAGAATTTATTTTTCTCCAAATAAAATTCTATTTATTCCTTTTTATTAACTAATTTTTTTGGTATTGATTTGTTTATTTTTTAGGGTAGAATCCAGATGGATTTTCGGATAAATTAATCATTATATTTTTCATTTGAGTATAATGATCTAAGATAACTTTATGGGTTTCACGACCAATACCAGATTGTTTCCAACCTCCAAATGGTGCACCAGCAGGTATTGCTACTATTAAATGGGAGGGAGTTGATCCATAATTAGGTTTCATTAAGTTACAGGTTTTTTCTCCTCTTTGTTCTGTTTTGTATCCTCTTGTTATGTATTCATCAATTAATTCTTCATATTGAACATCATTTTCTGTTTTTCTTATTCTTGTTGTTTCCATATTTTTATCTCCATGATTTTTATTATCAAATGTTATTTTTTTTATTAAAAAAAATATATACTAACACTTGTTAGTTTTTATTTTGTAATAAATACTATATAAAGCTAACGATTGTTAGTAAAAATTTTTAGAAAAAAACCATTAAAACTAAATAAGATAAAAAAAAGAAAAAATAAACTATGAAAGAAAAAAACCAAACACCAACACCAAAAAAAGAAAAAACAATAATAGGACTAAACTACCTAATAACAATAATTTCATTACTAATACTATTCTCAATAATACCAATATCACAAATCATAATAGGCAACAACACACAACCAATACCACTAAGCCTAATAACAATAACACTAAGCTTACTACTAAGTTACTACATCATAATAACCTATCCAAAACATGAAAACAGCGGAATAATAATATTACTCCTAAACATACTACTATTTGGATTAATATTCTTACACGTAAACATAAACATAGGATAAAAAAAATAAAAATAAAAATTAGGATTAAATATAAAAAAATTTAATCCTCAACATTCTCCTTTTTCAAATTTAATTTCAAAAACAATTGACAATGATCAGATAAGTTAAAATCCTTAATCTCACAATCAACAACAGAATCCATTAAACCATCATTAACAAAGAAATAATCAAGACGTAAACCCCCACCTAAATTAGGATTATTACGAGTTCTCCAAGACATCCAAGAAAACTTTTCCTCCTCAGGATATAATTCACGAAAAGCATCTTTAAAACCACTCTTGAGGAAACAATCAATCATCTTACGTTCTTCAGGTAAAAATCCAGCACTTTTAAACTCTTTAAAATAAAGATCTCTTTTATCATGAGCGATGTTAAAATCACCACAAAGAATCACATTCTTACCTTCATCATGCAAATCTTTAACATAATTAAATAATTTATAAACAAAATCATGCTTATGCTGTAACCTTAACTTATTACTCCCACTTGGAATATAAGCATTTATAAGAGTAAAATCAGGGAAATCAAAACGTAACAAACGACCCTCAATATCCTCCTCAATATTTAAACCAGACTGAATACTTAAAGGTTTAACTTTACTATAAATAGCAACACCACATAAAACAGGATTAGGATTACTATAAAAAACATTCATATAACCAGGAATATTAATTAAATCTTCAGGTAAATTATCTAAACATGTTCTAGTTTCTTGAATACAAATTATATCAGGATTTTCACCACTCACAACATCAAGAAAACCTTTACGTTTAGCACTTTTAATTCCATTAAGATTACAACTCATAATTTTAAAATCAAAATCAATCAAAAAAAATCACCTTATTCCAAACTTTTTTTTATAAATAGAAAAAATTTAAATTATTTTTAACATATAACTTTTGAATAAATATTATATTATAATTCATTTCTTTTAATAATTTCGAAAATAAATTACTAAAATAATTAAAAAATTAAATAACAAAATATTTAACCTATAAACAATATAAGAACATACAATTTAATAAAATAAACAATGGATGCCATTATATAAAAAAAGTAAAGGATGTAAGTATAAAATGAAATGTCCAAAATGTCAAACCATAAATGATTTTGAATCAGTTTACTGTTACAAATGTGGGACAAAATTAAAAGGAGAAAAAAAACAAACACACCATTTTCAATACTTCTTATTAACTATATTCGCAATATTAAACATTGGTTTACTTCTTGTATACTGCATATCTGAAGTATTATACATCAATACACTTGCAAGTAGAATAAATCAAAGAAAACATTATATAAAGAATTTTAGAATAAATTTATATCATCAATTACAAGATTTTATTAAAACAATTAACAAAAATTTAACTATTTTTAAAAAATTTTAGAAATTAAAACATGGAAATAATTATTATGTCCAATAATAAGGAAAATAAGGATTTAATAAAAAAAGAAGATAAATTAAAGAATAATAAAAAAGTTAAAAAGAAAACTAACCTTATACAAACTGTAGATTATATTTTCAACTATGAAAATGACAATATTTAATCTAAAATTTTACTAATTTTCAACAAAAAAATGGATAAATAAAAATTTTATTAAAAATTTTATTTTTATCACATTTCACTTTCAACAATATCTTCACTATGTATTGGAGGATACCATTTTTCAGCCATAAATGTTGGTAATACAGCACTTAAAACTAATACTCCAGTTAAAACACTATAAGTAGTTTGATTAATTAATCCAGAATTAAGACCAAATAAAGCTGCTACTAAACCAAATGTTAAACCAGTACTCATCATCAAAGTAACATAAGTATAATTAGATTTAAGGAAATATCTACTAACATAATAAACACCTACATACTTACTTAATTGACGTAGAGCAAACATCACAATGAAAATTCCAAAAGAGGATAAAATCAAAGGTATAGAAACTTTCATACCACCCATTATAAAAAATATAGGAGTTAATATAGCAAATGCAACTGTTTTAAATCTTGATTTAACATTTAAATCTCCACGGTTTTCTTTAAAGTATCTAGATAAGATCACATCTAAAACAAAAGAAGGTAATATAGCTTGACCTCCACCTAAACTAGCAAAGAATATGAATATCAACAATAGTAAGAAAATATATTTGATTTCAATTTCAGCTAATTTATTTTTAAGTTTAACATTATTAAATATATAATCTGAAAGGTAATAAGATAATACAAGTACAACAATTGAAACTACATAAAATATTACAGTATATATGTCAAATTTGACAAACAAAACACTTAATGCTACAGCAGTACACATATCTGTGATGAAAGTTGCAACCATAATAAGTTTACCAATTTTCTCACTAAATAATCCTTTTTCTGCTAAAACACTATACACTACAGCTATACTTGTTTCAGATAATGCTGTAGCTGTAAGTAAACTTGGATTTAAACCCCAACCTATAATATTATATGTTAAAACAAATATAACAGCAAAAGGTATTAAAAACGATAAGAATCCTATAGTAAAACTTTCTTTAAAATTCTCTTTCAACATATTTACATCTATTTCTACACCTGCAAGGAAAGTTAAAAGTATACCTCCAAAACTTGCAAGGTATAACATCCATGATTCCGCATGAAAGAAACCTAAGTTTCCAACGATTACTCCAAGTAAAATTTCAATAACTGTAACTGATATTCCAGCACGTATTGAGATTAAACTAGCTAGTAATATTAATATTCCTAAAATTAAAGGAAATATATCAGCCATTATTAATGGGCCTCCATTTTTTTTGATTATTTTTATTAAATTAAAAAAATTTCACTAATCTAACAGATCTTTAGATTGTGAAATATAGGGTGTTTTTATGGTGAAAAAATGTAAAAAGGAAGGGAGGGTAAAATAAAAATATTTCTTAAATTTTATTTTATTTAGTATAAGTTAAAAAAAATTTTAGTTTTAATTAAGCTTTTTCGTTTATATAATCTATATTTTATTTATTTAGATTGTTTTTAATTATTAAAACCATATCCTTTATTTTTTTATAAATTAAATTTTTTATATTCTACCTTAAAAAATATTTTTAGTTATATTAAAAAGAATTTATAGAACATTAATTCTAATTTTAAAAAATTTTTTAGTCCTTTTTAGGAGTGAGGTTATAAAAAAAGAAACTAAATAGTAAAAACTTTTTATTTTTTAGAATAAATTACTCTTTACCTTCTTTTTAAAAAGTTATGGTTTAATAATTTTTCTTATTTTTAGGTTTTGTAGAAACCCTTTATTTTTTTTCTAATTTTTTTTCAATTGAAATTGTACCTTGATGTTTTTGTTTTTTCGATTTCTTTTAATTTAGTTTTAAGAAGTTTTAAGAAGGTTTCAAGTCTTTACACTTGAAATAGTACCTATGATATTTAAAATAAGTAAAGAATAAGTATTAATATTAAAATGGAGAATAAATATTAATATGACAAATAAAAACATCCATTCTCCAAGTAATTATTTGTTTTCTAAGCAATTAAATCTTTCGGATTTTAACTTTGAAAAACCTGCAAAAAATTTTATAAAAAGACATTTAAAAAATCATAATGAAGATTTAACAAATAATCAACTGTTAAAATTCATTGAAACCACATTTAACTATGCAAAAATAAGTTTAAATACTTATTCTAATTATTTTAGCAATCATTTATACACACAACCAGTTTTATTCACTATTTTAGCACTTAAAATTTATACAAAAAGCACATATCGTGAATATAACTCAATTTTTACAATTATCTGACCAAATAATTAAATATTTACGAATAAAAAAGGTCCCACACTACACCACAATCCAAAAATTTTTCCAAAAACTACCATCTGGTACTTTAAGAAAAATCAACCAATTAATATTATCTCAACATGATATAAGTGGAGAAATAATAGCCCTTGATGGATCATGGATTCACCAACGATTATGCTGACAAATATTATGCAATAATACGAGCCAAAGAAACGAAAAAAGCTATGTTAAAAACCATATCGCAATAGACATAAAAACTCGTTTAATCCTCAATTATGCAACTCAAAGAGGACCTAGAAGCGACACCAAGTTCGCAATCAATTCCATAAGACAAAACAAAAAAAATATCACCCATCATTAACATATTAGCAGACAGAGCATACGACACAGAACCCATAAGAAAATGTATAAACGAATACACTGGAGCTTTCAACCATAATACCAATTAAAACCAGGAGCCAAAAAAGGACATTACAGACTTAACAGCATATCCATCTTCAGACCCAAAATATACAGTCTAAGAAGCAATGTAGAAGGAGTATTCAGCGTAATCAAAAGACTATTTAACGGAACAAACCGAAGCCGAACACTAAAACTATCAAACAAAGAAACAAAACTCAAAAACCTAATCTACAACATCCACAGATCAACACAACTACCAAAAAAATAGGGTTTCTACAAAGCCTATTTTTATTTATTATTTAATTTTCAAAATATTATTTTTTTAGATACAAGAAATTTTTTTAAATTAAATATTTAATTAAAATTCTTTATTGAAAAAACTTAATTTCTTTATTGTTTGAGAGGTAATAAAAAAATGTTTAAATTTTTTTTACTTATACAAAAAATAAATTTTAAAAATTATTAAGTTTTTCCCAACCTTTAAATTTTTCACATTTTTTTTAAAAAATAGAAGTCATTAGCAAATAAAAAAAAATGTTAAGGGGGCTGTCCCATAAGTGAAAATTTTTTTTAGAAAAAATTGAGGGGATGTGCTGTTTTTGGGTGTATTTATGTTAATTTTACACTTGAAATAGCACCTAACCATTTTTTTAATTAGTAAACTTCTGTTTATTAAGTGTTGATTTATTTAATTGTAGATTAGATTAAATAGGTTTGTTATTTTTTTTATTTATTTTATATGTGATGTTTTTTTTAAATGAGTGTTGTGTTTAAATTTTTATGTATTTTTTGTATGTTGTGTGCTATTGCTTTAAGTGTTAATTCGTGTTTTGCATTTTTAAGGTGTTTGCGTTCTACTTTTTTGCATTTATAATTTTTTTTAAGAGATCCAAAGTATCCTTCACTTAAGGGTGCTCTTTTTTGATACATGTTTTCCCCTAGTTCTGAGTTGAAATCTTGTCTTAATTTACTCCGTAATGGGTGTTCTCTGTCCATTATTTCCCGGACTCTGCTTTTTGTACAATCATTGTGGAATTTACAAATTTTACACCTACTGGTAGAATAAACACGATAAAACACATTATTAATCTTTCGATTATGCTGATAATTTAGTATTTGGTTTTGTGGACAAATATAATTGTCTTCCTTTTCATTATAAATGAAATTAATTTTACTATAGCTTTTTATTTTATTTCCTTTTTTATGTTTCATGCTTTCCACTCGATTTGGGATTAATGGTATGGAACCATTAATGAAAGCGTGTTCTAGTGCTTGATTGTTTAAATATGCATTATCTGCTAAATAAAATTTTGGTCTTTGACCTAAATTTTCTTCAACCATTTTCATCATTTTAAGCATCTGATGATGATCAGTTGGAGCTTGAGTTAAATACTCAGCAACCACCATTCCATTGTGACTATCCACTGCAACTTGATAATTATAGTTTAATCCCATTTTATCCTCTTTATCTTTCATCCAACGGGATTCAGGATCCGTGAAACTAATCGTATGCTTACCATCATAATTTTCTTTTAAAAAAATTAGAAAACCCTTAACATAGTCTAATTTACTTTTACTAATTAAACAAGTTTTTAAAAGTTTCAAACCATTCTTATTCAAATTTTCATCTATCCTATCCACTAAAGGTTTTAAATCTAGGCATGATTTACCTTTTTGAAAGAATTTTCTTAATTTAAACCATGTACTATTCTTACTTTTCTTATCTGAATATTTTTTAATCAGTTTTTCTAGGAAATTTATTTCCTCAATTTTTATTAAATTAAAATTATTAGCATTTGCCTTTAAAATAGTCCCATCAACCGCAACACAATTATTATCAATCAATTTAAGTTTTAAACCCAAAAACACAGTATAATAAAATAATTCACCAATCAAAAACTTATTATATTTAAAAAAACGTGAAATAGTTGATTTACTAGGCTTCTTATTATTTAAAATATAATTACAAGACTCATCATTATTATCTAACCAATCAGCTAATTTCCTACAACTTAAAACATTATTAAAAACACCCCAAACAAACAAACCCAATAATTCATCAGGCAAATACTTTTTAGGACGACCACGACCCATATTAAAATCTTCAAAAAAAGAAGGAAAATCCTCTTTAAACTTACTCACAATAAATTTAACAGTAAAAACCAAACCCTCATCCTTTAAATTATACCCAGGAACATTTAAAATAAAATCAGCCTGCAAATCAGCTTTAAAACTACAACAAACCATAAAATCAAAACCTACCCCTACTTTTTTTCAATTTTGTATAAAAAAAAAATTTTAAAAACCACAAAAAAACAGTATAAAAAAAACCAAAAAATTTAAATGCCACAAAACACATAAAAAAGTAATGTGGATTTGGTTTTTGTTTTTTGTCGTTATTAAACTATTTATCAATCCACACATTTATAATTAACTATTTCTAAACGATAGAATAACTAAAACAACTTCTATCAATCAAAATTTATACAAAATAAGAAAAATAACAAAATCAAAAAAGTAAAAAAAGAAAAAATTAATTATGGGACAGCCCCTTAAGTAAACATTAGCTTTTTTTATGTGCAGTTTTTAATAATTTTTTAAAAAATTTTTTTGTAGGTGGACTTCATCACCTGGAAAAATATGTTTAATTTTCCCTTGTTTAAAAAATAATTAATTAAATAATTACTTTTGATATTCCTTTTTAAATAAATCAATACTGTATGTTAATTCTTTTTTACTAACACTAGCATCTTCCCATCCAAGAACTTCAACTTTTTTTCCTTGTAAATTTTTATATACACTGAAAAAGTGACTGATTTCTTTAGGTATATGTTCAGGTAAATCTGAAATGTCTTTGATTTCATTAAATCTTGGATCATCACAGGGTACTGCAAGTATTTTAAAATCTTTTTCCCCAGTATCTATCATTTTCATTAAGCCAATTGGGCGAGCTTTAATTAAGCATCCTGTAAAAGTTGGTTGATCCATTAAAACCATTATATCCATTGGATCACCATCATCGTATATTGTTTGTGGTATGAAACCATAATCTACTGGATAATGGACAGGTGAATATAGAACTCTATCTAATTCAAAAGCACCAATTTCTATATTGTATTCATATTTATTTCTAGAACCATTAGGAACTTCAATGATTGCATTAACTTCTTCAGGTACATTTTCACCGGGTTTAATTGTTTTCCATAAGTTATTCATAATAATTTTTCTCCATTAATCTTTTTTTTTAGTGGGTAATGAAAATTTTTTTTTATAAAAATTCATATAGATTAAATATTTAAATTTTCAATAATACGAGAATTAGTAATTTCAAAAAAAATTTTAATGTTCATGTTTTTGGATAATAATTCTTCTTTTATTTATGAATAAATATTTAATATATAATTCATTTTTTTTATAAAAAAATTTTACATTTTTTGTTGTAGAAGTCATTATCCAGAAAAAAATTATTTAATATATAAAAAAATTAGTCTGGCTGTTTTAAAAGGTGAACTTCATCACCTTAATTATATTTTAGATTTTTTTATTATATAAAAGTTTTCTTAAAAAAAATAGGGGCTTTGCCAAAATAAGCTTAATATATTAAAAGAAAGTGGTAATGGTTTAAAAGTTAATATGCATATTAATTGAATTAAGTATTAACTAAAATATTTTTATTTAAATTTTAATGATTAATATAATCTATTAAGATTTAAGATGTAAATATTAAAAAAAAAGAATATTTTTAAGGATTTAAAATTAATATCATCCTTAAAAGTTTAAATTTAAGATTTTATGCTTTTAATGTTTTAACTATACTGTTTACTGGATTTGCAGTATCTTGAACATTCCAATCTGCATTATCTTCCATTGCAACAATGATAGTGTATTTTGTGTCTTCTTTAGTTACATAGTAAACGTAGAATGGAACACCTGAATTATCATATTGTTCTTCAGTTGTTGTAGCTCCGTTTAAGGTTATGTTTTTTTCAGTTTTGAATGTGAAACCTTTATCTGCCCAAGTATCTTTTGTTACTTTAACAGCATCTGAACCTACACTAATGAATATTCCATCAGCTTCGTTTGAAATACTCACCATACTAGTTTCACTAGATGAATTAAGAGTGAAACCTGTTGGTATGGTGAAAGTACTTCCATCATCTAAAGTAGCATCTGCTGCAAATACAACACAAGATCCTGCTACTGCAATTACACCTACAAGTAGGATTAAACTAATACAATTTTTTAAGTTGAACTTCATTTTTAAATCTCCATATTTTTTTAAATAAAAATATACTTATGGAACTTATTTATATATAAGTTAATAATTTTATTATTAAAGTATAAATTATAAGTATAAATAATTATAATTGTTTTAATATAAATATCTTTATATTATATCCATATAGAAAAAATTTAAATTATTAATTAAATTAGTATAAATATTTAATAAAATTAATCTTTTAAATTAAAAAATAAAAAAATAAGTAAAAAAAAATTTAATTATACATATTCAGTTGAACCTTTAACAGTTCTACTATCTAAACCTTCTTGCACACATAAAGGACAAGTATTAGATCCATCAGTAACTACTCTACCATGAGTTGTGCAGTAACGTGTTTTAACACCACTACTGGAACCACTACTAGAACTACTAGAACTTGTATCTTTAGATACAGATTTTGAAGAACTACTAGAACTTGAAGTTCCAGAATCACTAGTTGTTCCCTGATTCTGAGAACCTTTAGTTATAATTAAAGATTCTAAATAACCTTGAGTATTATGCTCTTGATTACCTCCACTCATTTGGATTAAATAATTCTTACCATTTAAATATTGAGTAGATGCAACAGCACTAGAACTACTAGGATTATCAGATGAAACTGTAATAGTTAAAGTGAAGCTATCACCTTGACCATTAACATTATATGTTTCAGTAAAACCTGAACCAGTAGATTGATTAGAGACTAATTTATAATTATAACCAGTCAGATTTAATTTCAAATCTCCTGTAGCTAAAATCTTTTCTTCTTGTGAAAAAAGATTTATACCAGAACCAGAAACTAAAAATACTGTACCTGCCACTATTAAGCAACACAAAATAACTGTCAAACAGATTATTATAAGTTTGTTAGATTCCACAATTTTCACCCCCACATTAAATTTAATGATTAATTTTAAATTATAAAGGTTATTACTTATATATTTTCCTAAATAAATCTAAGATAAATATTAAAAAGAGAATTTAAACTAATTTTTAAGAATAAAACTGAAAAAAAATAAAAAAGAGTATAAAAAAAATTTTTGTTTTTAATAGTAGTAATCTTTAATTCTTGCTCCAATATTACTACAAATAAATGCAACAACTATTGCTACTATGATATCCCATATGAACCATCCAAATCCATTATAACCTCCACATGCGAAATCAATAACAATTGCTGAGATTAGACCTAAGATTAAACTGTTTAAACCAAGATCACCTAATTCATTAGCACTTAAGAATCCCATTATAAGAGCACCGATTATAATTACCCAGAATGTGTGAGCGAATACTCCTAAAAAGATTGTGATTATTAAACCGAAAATTAAAGGTAGAAGATATTTAGCCACTAAAGTATTTTCACCATTCATTCCTCTAGCTTGAACTCCTAACCATCCGAATATGAATGCTAATATAATTGCAATAATTAAATCCCATACTAACCATCCGAATCCATTATAACCCCCAATAGCGAAGTCTATAATGAGTACAGATATAACGGCCACTATAACACTATTTATTCCAAGATCAGTCATTTCATCTATTGTTAATAAACCCATAATAAGGGCTCCAATAATGATTCCATAGGTATTATGTCCTACAAATCCTAATAAACAGGTAATTATTATCCCAATTATTACAGGTAATCCAAATCTTTTAATGGAATTATCTGTATTAAAATCTAGATTAAAATCCATTTTAAAAACACCTCCATTTAAATTGTAAATTACTATTACTTTATTAATATAATAAAAGTGTTATTTAAAATTTTTTAAAAAAAAGTTTAAGAAAAAAAATTAAAAAATTGTCTATTTATTTTTAAGATTTTTTCTTACATGAAAAGCAAATATCATCTTGACTATTAGTTTTAAATGTTTTACCACATACACGACAGGTTACAGTATGTAAACTAGTTTTTTGTGGATTTAAATCTGTCATTTGACAAGGACATGTACCATTAGTCATTTGTCCTTTAATTTTCTGTTCAAATGCTTTATCTTCATTTAACATTTTTATACTAACCTATTAATTACATAAAACACATTCACTAGAAGATAGGCCTAGTGAACTTAAAAATAATGTGTAATCTTTTTGATTTAATTCATTTAGAGGCATTAATGAAAAAATACTAATTAAACCTTCTTTTAATAGTTCAGATAATCTTTTAAAGGTATCATCATTTAATACTTCATCAAAATTTCTTTCATTAATGATGAAAACTATATCTACTACAGGTTGTAATCTAATTTCTTGTATCTTATTTGATTCAACATTAACTTTATCACTATTTCTGTCTTTCTTGAAAACTAAAATATCTTCACTAGAATCATTTGTCACTACACCAACTCTACCATTATCAGGTAAAGTATAAAATAGTGAGTAAGATCCATTTGCCCAGTTTCTCCATCTTTCAACATTAAACACTGTTTCCATTTTTTCAACACATCCTTTAAAAATTTTTTTTTATATTTCTAATTCTAATATAAGCTGGTCATGATCTGATAATTCATAATTTAACATATATGCATTTTTCAAATTCTTTTGTAATTTTTTATTTACAAATATGTAATCAAATTTAAATCCACCTTGGATTTCATATTCTCTTAATCTTGAACTTCTCCAAGTGTATTCTCTATCTTCTTGATGGAATACTCTGTATGTATCTATAAATCCTGAATCTATTAATTCATCAAATAGTTTTCGCTCTTCAGGCAAATATCCTGGTCCAGTATAGTTAGGATTATATAAATCTTGTTCTGTGTGTGCTACATTAAAATCTCCACAGAGTATTACATTATGTCCTTGTTGGCGTAGGCTTACTACATAATGGAACGTGTTATATATGAAATCTATTTTATGTTTAATGATTTCTTCACTATGACCATTAGGAGCATAAGCATTGATTAAAACAAAATCATCATAATCTAAACGGAGCAATCGTCCTTCTTTACCATCCTCTATTCCTAATCCCCATAATACTAATTCTGGTTTGATTTTAGTGTATATTGCTACTCCACTAGATCTTCCACGTTCCCTAGTGTAAAATTTACTTTTATATCCGGGAATATTACGAACTTTATCTTTTAATTTATGCTCAGGTGTTTTAACTTCTTGTACACAAATAATATCAGGATTAACTTCTTTCACAACTTTTTCAAAGCCTCGAAGGAAAGCTGCATTAATTCCATTTAAATTACATGACATTATTTTATAATTTTTCATTGTGTTTAACTTTTCCCTTAAAATATATTACTTATTATGTACATTTTTAAGTTTTTTATTAATAAAGTTTTTCATAAACATATTATTTTTTAATCTAAATACATTTGTCTTAATTTCATTATTTCATCATCATTTATTCCTAAAAAATTTCTACGATAATTATCTAAACCACCATAATAAGCATTAATTGTACTGAAAACATTTAAAATATAAGATTCCTTAGCAGTTAAAATTGTGTATAATACATTTCGTAATTCTGGACTTATTTCCTGTTTGATATTATATTTACTTATAGTTGCCTTAAATTTTTCATGCATAAAATGTCCAGTTATATGATAATCTTCAACTATAACATCTAAGGATACATTTAAACAAGCAAGTAAAATTGCCGTACAAACCCCAGTCCGATCTTTACCTTCATTACAGTGCCATAAAGTGCTACCATGTTCATGATTTATAATTATTTTTAAGAATTTACCTATCTGTTCTTGAGAGTATTTACTGTTTACCATATCAGCATATAATGTCATCATATACTCTTCAGGAGTTAATCCTTTTGATTTAAAACTTCCAAGTAATGTTTCAACTTTATCAATATTTGGACTTTTACTATGAATTAAAACATTTCCAGGATTTTCCAATATTTGATTCACTATTACTTTAACTGTTGGAAAGTAAGGATCCGGTGTTTCACTTATCTCAATTCCTGTACGTAAATCTACTATTAAACGTAAATCATAATCTTCAATGAGAACCGCTTGATCATGTGGGCTTGCATTTTTCAACACTCCACTTCTAATTAAACGATGATGTTTAATCTTGTGACCATCTAATGTTGGTATTCCTCCAAGATCTCTTGTATTATATAATCCTTCAAGTGGGATTTTATTTATATTTGTATTCATAAAAGTTTTTATCCTAATATTTTTATTATTCAGATTTTAATGATTCTATTAAAGTATTAGTTGGTATTTGTATTACTTTTTCATAGTAAGGCATTAAATATTCATAAGTATCAATTAAGTATTTTAAATCTTCATTTAAGGATTCATCACTTATTTCATCTAACTTATATTCTTTACCTACAATATTTCCAGCAGCACACTTTCTTGGATTAAATTTAAATTCTTCAGGTACATCATCTAGATAAGTTCGTAACTTTTCACCACGAATAAAAAGTAAATCCATATTACCAGCTAAACCTTTACAACCTTGATCTAATTTCACATATAAACGATTACTCTTAGGGTAAAAACTATAACCTAAAAACAATCCAGTCCTATAAGAATCACCAGCATTTAAATTAAAAATAATAGCAAAAGGAACATTCAACCAATTCTTCCGACCAGTATGAATACTAACCTTATAATCTTCAGGTTCATCCACAATACTATGAATACTTGATTTTAAATCATCACAGTATTCATCTTCAATCTTAGAAACAAATTCACTTTCACTTTTAGATATATCCATTTCATCTTCATAATTTAATAAGATATCCTTAAAATTTTCACTATTCAAAATATAACACACTCCCAAAAAAATATATTATTTAATTCTCCATTAAAGTTAAAATCATAGCCTTTAAAATACTACTAGTTAATTTCACATTAACTAATTCATTAGTATACTTAAAAGATTTAACACTTTTATCAGTATCCTTAAAATATTGAGGCTTAGCCCTAGATTCAATTTGAACTTTTAAAGCATCACTATAAGTAGTTAAATTCATAATTTTACTAAAAGGAATATTACTTGACTTTAATTTACCAGTATAAACTATACGTTTATTAGTTAAAATAAGTTTACCAGAATCAATTTGAGTTAAAACATCACGAGAACTACTCTGACCTTGAGCCCCACCTAAACGAATATTAACACCTTTAGCAACACGAACAGAACCACCACCATAACCACCAGTACTAGTTCTAACAGCCCTAGGCTCTAATAAAATCACATTATCCAAATCCAAATATGCAATTTCACCCCTTTTAAGAATAATAGAACTAGTAGTAATAGGTTTTAATAATTCAGGATGTTTAGGTATAAGCATTGGCAATACATTAGTTGCTTGTTTAATTTTCTCCTTTCTAACTTTTTCTTCACCTTCACGTTTTAACTTTAATTTTTTAGCAGCTTCTTTATCTAAAACTTTCTGCTCCTTATCTGAAATTCCACCCTTAAAAATACGGTACCATTCATCCTTAGTTAAACTTTGATTATTATACTTAAGCCAAACAGCATTATCCTTATTTTCAATATCCTTTAAATTATAAGCATGCATATTTTTACTAAATTTCAAACCACAATCAGGACAATAATATGTATAAGAATTTTTAATTAAACCATTCTTTTTATACTGATTAAGAGATTTTTTTTTCACAAACGGGACAAAAATAAGAATTAACTTTAACACCAAACTTATCATTTATCTCTTGATTTTCATTATCTTTTATATTCTTTTCAGGCTTGTTGTTCTCTTCAATCACATTAGTAATTTTTTCCTTTGTTTCTTCAGATACATCATTTTTATCATTGGTAACAGGTTTTTTAGTATCAATTAATTCCTCAATATCCTCTGATTTTTTAGATTCATCAGATTCATTATTTAAATCTACAGTGACTTCTGAGTCATCTTTTTCATCAACAACAGATCCCACAGTATCAATTAATTCTTCAGGTTTATCAGTTTTAGATTCTTCATTTGCTAAACTTTCATTATTAATATTAGATTTATTTAAATCTTCACTATTTACATCTTCAGAATTTAATGCATCCATGTTTTTAAAAGGATGACCGCAGTTTACACAAAATTTAGATATGTCTTCATTTTTATATCCACATTCAGTACAAAATTTAACCATAATTACCATCCTTTAGGTACTTTAATAAAACTTAATAATTTAGGTTCTTCCCCTTTATTTATTTCACTTGCAGATGAATATGCATCAATAATTTGAACAAAGTATATAATTATGAGAAAAGCAGTCATATTTGAATTTACTCCTATTGAAAAGAAAATTATTGCTGCTAAAATAAAGTATAGTAAACCTCTTTTTGTTTGCTTATTATACCAGGCACCAGCACCTATAAAAATTACCGCGAATAGTATACTTAAAAACTTGTTTTTATGTTTTAAAGGTTTATGTATCTGATTAGGATTAACATTATTATTTTTAGTGGATTCAAAATTTACATTATCAATATTTCTAACTGATTCTCCTTTTTGGTTTAAATTAGAATTACTTATTGGTTCAGCTTTATTTTTAATATTTAAATCTTTATTTTCTTTGTTAAATTTAGCATCAGCATCATGTAAATTTTTATTATCCTCATTAGAATTGAGATTCGTATTATCAGTATTAATATTTGTTGAAGATAAATCTACATTAAGTTTGCCTCCGCAGTTTAAGCAAAACTTAGCATCAGATTCATTTAAATATCCGCATTTTGGACATTTTTGTTTATTTAAATTATTTTCACCTAATTTATATCCACAGTTTAAGCAAAACTTAGCATCAGATTCATTTAAATATCCACATCTAGTGCATTGAACATTTGATTCATCACTCATTTTATATAAACCCCCATAATATTTTCTTATAATTATATCTACTTTTATAATTAGTAATATTAATAAGTTTTATAAAAAATTTTTTATATATTTCAAGAAAAAAAAGATTTTTATGAATCAAATGAAATTATATTTTAAATATTTAAAAAAAAAAGAAAAAGAAAATTAAGTAAATTTTTACTTAATTTAAGCAGTTACAGTTATAGTGTTATATGCTGTAGAAGCTTCATATCTGCTTGTTCCATCATATGAACAGTGTGCTGTGTATTCACCAGCGTATAAGTTGATTTGTAATTGGTATGCTCCATCAGTATCAGTTGTAGCCCAGTAAACTTTACTTGCACCATCACTTAAACGGGTTAATTTTAATGCAACATGTTGACCTATTAATGGTCTATTATTTGCATCTAAAAGTTTACCTGTGAAGTTTTGACCTGCACCATAAGTTTCATTGAACTTATCAGCAGTTAATACTGTTAAAGTTTTATTACTTGCTTCTTTTTGAACAACTATATTATTATTACAAGTACTTGGTAAGAATTTACCAGTCTCACCAGAATAAGAACATTCAGCTGTGTATGATCCGGGTGCTAAATTAATTTCTAATTCTGCAGTACCAGTGCTACTAGTTGTACTAAAGTAAGTTTTACTTGCCCCATCACTTACACGGGTTAATTTAATTGCTATATGTCTTCCTACAATTACTGCACCATTTAAATCTGTTAATTTAACAGTGTAGT
Source organism: Methanobrevibacter acididurans (assembly GCF_046197875.1). Classification (NCBI taxonomy): domain Archaea; kingdom Methanobacteriati; phylum Methanobacteriota; class Methanobacteria; order Methanobacteriales; family Methanobacteriaceae; genus Methanobrevibacter; species Methanobrevibacter acididurans. Next base: position 835,368 of record NZ_CP166991.1, read on the forward strand.
TTTGTGGATTACCATAAACAATGTATAAGTTTTCACCAGTTAATACTGTGGTTGTTACTCCAACACCTACTACAACAGTTTTAGTAGTGTTATCATAAATTCCATTTTCAAGATAAGTTACGGTTAAGTTAAAGTTACCTTCTTCATTAGGTAAGGTTACAGTATAATTTGCTTGACCATTAACTACTTTAAGTGTGGTTGTTTGTCCATAGAATTTAACTGTTATTGTTCCATTTAAAGGAGTACCATTACGGTTAGTTACATTAATAGTTGCTGTTATAGTTTCTCCAGTTTCACCATTGATTGTTGGAACATCTATTACAACTTTTTCTTTAGTAACTACTAAGTTTGCAGATCCAGTTGAGGATTCATAAACTTCATTACCTAAATAGGTTGCAGTCATTTGATATTGACCTAATGGTTCTATGATAGTGTATTGAACAGTTCCTACTCCGTTAGATACATTTACTAAAGTATCCTGATCGTAGATATGGATTTTAACTGTTCCGTTTTTAACATCATAACCAGATTCATCTACTACATAAACATTTAAGGTTACAGTATCTCCAAGTGATCCTTGAACATCATCTATTTTGATTATTGTTGGTAATCCTTTAATATTTAATTTTCCAGCAGTAGTTGTAACTCCATAAGTATTTTTGTATCCATTATAAGTTACATAGAATGTGTATTCTCCACTTGCAGTTAATGTTATTGGAATTGAATAAGTTCCATTGGTTACATTTACTGTACTAATGTTTACTCCATTAATTGATAATGTTACATTTCCTAAACTTATAGGGTTACCTTGATTATCAGTTAATGTTCCAGTTACATGAGTACTTGTTAACACATCACCTGTAACATTGTTTACATTTAAAACTACACCAGTACCATTAATTGTTTCAGTGATAGTTTGTGAACCTATGGTTGCACTTACATTACTGTTTTCATTAGATTTGTAGTATGTTGCAGTGTATGTTCCATTTTCAAGTGTTGCACTTGTTGGACTTATACTTCCAGTTGTTGCAGAAAATGTTACTGTATTAAATGGGATGTAATATTCTAAATTCTTTTTATCTGAACCAGTTGTAGTGTATTTGTTAAGGTTTGCTGTAACACTTACAGTATTACCATTATCAGTGGTGGTCATATCCATTATTACCCAAGTTGATGGTTTAAAGTTTATATCTCCATCTTTTTGAGGGTTTGTATTATTTCCCCACCAATTGTAATCTGCACTACAGGTTCCACCATTATTATAAACACTTTTACCTTCAGGTGCATTATTTCCATAAAATGCACAGTAAGATGCACTAAATTGTGAAATAGCATTATTATAAACAGCTCCACCATATACGGTTGCAGTATTATATGCAAAAGTAGAGTTTATTACATCAGTAAAATTTGAAGATCCAATAGTTGCAATAGCTCCACCATATTGTGCAGTGTTGTTGAAGAATAAAGTATTGTTTATACGTGAGGTACCATTAACATTATATTTGTAGATAGCTCCTCCACTTCCAGTTGCAACATTGTTCATAAATATAGTGTTTTCACCTTTATTATAATAAGTGTAAAGGTGTCCTTGTGTAGAGTATATTGCTCCCCCATTATATGCTGTATTATTAATGAAGTTGGATCCATAAGACCATGTTAAGAATTTATTATAAATTGCTCCACCAAAACCATTTTTAGCATTCAAATTACTGTTAACACTATTATTTATTAAATCAGTGTGTCTTACACTTAATCCACCACGTTCTACATAAGCTGCTCCACCCTTTTGACTTGCATAGTTATTGCTTAATGTACTGTTTTCAATGATGAATTTACTGCTTTCATCTTTGCTTGTGTATTTACCATTTATTGCTATTGCTCCACCTGCAATGGTAGCATAATTATTTGTTAGGGTACAATTGTAAATATTAACATTAACATAATTGTTTTCGTCATTTATATAAATTGCTGATCCATAATCTGCTCTTGCATGTGTGAAGATTAAACCGGAAAATGTAACATTGGAGTTTCCTGTAACGGTGAATAAACGGTTGCTGTTACTTCCATCGATTATTGTATTTAAAGTTTTATCCATGGATGTAATTGTTAAATCTTTATTAATTGTAATACCAGTATTTCCTGTACCAGAATAAGTTCCATCATATAAGTATATTGTACTTCCACCTGTTGCAGAACTAACTGCTTTGTTGATAGTTTGGTATGGATTAGATGATGATCCAGTTCCATCAGTGTCACTACCTGTTGTACTTACATATATAGAATTTGCATTTTCTGCAGTTAATGTTTCTTGATTTTGTATTGTTTCAAGATTTGAGTTACCTAATGTAGTATTAGATGAGTAAACTGCATTAACTGATGCGTCATCTAGTGTAATACTAGTACTATCCGCATTAGTAGTGTTAGTATTATCTGCTGCAAATGCTGTATCTACAGATATGCATATTGCAAATGCAAGTAATGCTATTAAAACTAATGAGTATAGTTTTTTAGACTTAATACTTTAACCTCCTTATATTTAAAGTCATAAAAAATTTTGATATTTTATAAATTTAAGAAAAAACAATGTTTTCCTCATAAATTTTTAAAAAATATACATTATTAATTTAAGTCTATAATTGTATAAAAATTTTCTTATAATAATAAAATTAGAATAAATTATATTACTTAATATTTAAAAAAAATAAAAAAATAAAAAAAATTAATTTACAATAATATTTGCATTAGAATAACTAGATAAATATAAATCATTACCAGAATAAGAAGCCTTTGCAGTGTAATTACCTTTATATAAGTTTATTTCTAATTGATATTCACCATTAGTATCAGTAGTTACCCAATAAATTTTACTTAAACCATTAATAGGATTAGTTAAATTTAAAGCAATATGTTGACCAATCACAGGATTACCCAATTCATCAGTTAATCTACCAGTAAAATTACATCCTGCATTATAAGGATGATTAAATTCATTAGCACTTAAAATAGTACCAGTCTTATTATCCAAATTGCTCTTAACAATTATTGTATTATTAGTTTTACTAGAATTAAAATTACTTATACCATCAAAATAAGCATTAACTAAATATTCACCTGGTGCTAAGTTTATTTCCAAACTTTCAAATCCTAAAGTATCACTACTAACCCAATAAATTTTACTTAAACCATTAATAGGATTACTTAAATTTAAAGCAATATGTTGACCAATCACAGGATTACCCAATTCATCGGTTAATCTTATTGTATAATTTTTTGGAGTTCCATAAATTATTTTTAAATCTTCACCTTTTAAATTAGTATTCACTACTGTATTATTTGTAACTTTTAATGTAGAGTTAAAGATTATTGATTTAAAATCAATTGTATTGCTTCCTGAATACACTCCACTTACTATGTATTCACCATAAGATTTTGGAGTGTAATTTATACTTGCAATACCTTCTGTAACATTACAATAATCTAGTAATGTATTGTTTAATGTAAATGTGATTACTCCATTAGTTATTGGATTAAAATTATCATCAGTTAAGTTAGCAGTTAATTTAATAGTTTTATTAATATCAATATTGTTTTGTAAAGCTTCAAATCGTATAATAGTTGTTTTAATATTTCCTAAATTATAAATATAATTTCCTAAGTCACTAGCTGTACAACCATTCATTGTATTATTATTTAGGGTTAAATCTGCAAGATTATAAATTGCTCCACCATATCTTGCTTGAGAATTTGTTATTGTACAATTTGTTAATGTTAATTTTTGTACTTCATTATTAAAGATTGCTCCACCATTTTTAGCTGCATAAGAATTGGTTATTATTGTATTTGTTATATTACATGATCCAATATTATCTCCATAAATATCATTACATATTGCTCCTGCATCACTATTTGATGAGCGACTACCATTTATCACACTATTTTTTAGGTTTAAACTTCCTACATTATGTATGGTTCCACCTACGAATTTTGCACTGTTATCTTTAAATGTACAATTATTTATTTGCATAGGGAAATAAAAATTATAGATTGCTCCCCCAGTGGAATCTGCATAATTATTCATAAATAAAGTATTAGTTATTGTGGCTTTACCCCAATTTTTTAATCCTCCACCTAATTCTTTTGCAGTGTTATTTATTATTTGTGAATTATTTAAGGTTAAGGTTCCAAAATTGTACATGAATCCTCCACGACTAGCTTTATTATTTATGAAATTACAATCATCTATAATAACTATTCCTCGTGAATTAACTTTTATCGCTCCACCTTCATCACTATACCCATTAGTAAGGGTTAAACCTTTCAGTGTTAAAATTCCCCCTTCATTTATTGTAATTATACTATCAGTGGTTCCTGCCCCATTTATTATTGTTGGAAGATTAGGGTTTGTTGTAGTAATTGTTAAAGTAGTATTTATTTTTATATAAGTATTATTCAATCCACTGTATTCCCCATTATTAAGGATTATTGTGCTTCCACTTGTAGATTTATTAATTGCATAATTTATGGATTGATAAGGATTGTCTTGTTTCCCATTTCCATTTGTATCACTTCCATTTAATGATACATATATATTATTTGATTCTTCATTTAACTCAGTATTAGCTAGAATATCAGAATTTGTATTATTAATTGTTACATTATTAATATTAAGGTTATCTGAAGCTGATACTGAAGTTAATGATAAAAATATTAGTAGTATTAACGTTAAAATTAGTATTGGTTTTTTAGTTTTCATTATCGTATTACCCTATAATTCTTTATTTATTATAAAAAAGTTCAACCGATAAGAATATTCATATCGATATATTTTAAAATATACTTATTTATAGTATTTAAAAATTATTAAAAAAATAGTTAAAAAAATTTGGCTCTGTAGAAATCCTATATTTTTATTAAAATATTTTTTCAGTTGAACTTGTACTTGGGTGTTTTTTATTTTTTGGTTTTCTTTATTTGTTTTTTAAAGAATTTTAAGGTGGTTTTAGCAACTTACACTTGAAATACTACTTAAGATGTTTAAAATAAGTTATGATAAAGTATTAATAGTTAAATGGAGAAAAGATATTATTATGTTTACTAAAAAAACCTTTTCTCCATATCATATTTTGTTTTCAAGACAGTTAAACCTTTTGGATTTTGAATGTGAAAAACCATTAGAAAACTGTTTAAATCGTCAGTCTAAAAATGGTAATATTGAATTATCAGGTAATCACATGCTGCTATATGCTGAAAAAGTATATAACTATGCTAAAGCATGTTTAAATGATTATTCCAATTATTTCAGTAATCATTTATACACACAGCCTAAATTATTCACTATTTTAGCTCTTAAAATGTATTCAAAAATGACCTATCGTGAAATAATTGAGTGGATGCAATTATCCGATAAGTTACTAAAATTTTTAAGATTAAAAACCGTCCCACATTATACAACAATTCAGAAATTCTTTAAAAGAATATCTGAAACCAGCTTTAAAGAATTAAACAAGAAAATATTATCAAAATTCACTTTAACTGGTGGAAACATTGCTTTAGACGGATCAGGATTCACCAATGATTATGCCGATAAATATTTCGCGAAAATACGACGTAAAGAACGAAAAAGCTATGTGAAAAACCATATTGCAATCAATGTTGACACACAACTAATTCTTGATGATCAAGTCCAAAGAGGCCCCAGACATGACACACACTTCGCAAAACAATCAATCAGAAACATAAAAATATATAAACCACATTACATAATTGCAGACAAAGCATACGATACAGAACCCATAAGAAAATGTATAAAATGAAGAAGTAGGAGCATTTGACCAAATACCATTAAAAACAAGAGCCAAAAACGGACACTACAGAACCAACAGCCCCACAATATTCCGACCCAAAATATACAGAAAAAGAAATAACATAGAATGCGTATTCAGCGTGGTAAAAAAGAAAATTTAATGGAACAAATCACAGCAGAAGCCTAAAACTGTCAAATAAAGAAACCAAACTCAAAAACACATTCTACAACTTCTACAGATCAACAAAAATACCTCAAAAATAGGGTTTCTACAGAGCCAAAAATTTATTAAAAAAAGAAAAAATAGTAATAAAATATAAAAAATTAGAAATTAATTACACTTTACTGTTTTCAAATCTATCAAATTCAATTTGGAAAGCTGCTCCTCTTTGATTTAACTGTTTAACTGTACCTTCTAATTGATCTATAAGACTATCAATTATAGTAAATCCTAAACTATTTGCAGTTTCAATTGAGAAACCATCAGGTAAACCTTTACCATCATCTGCAACGATTAATGTCATGTGTTCCCCTTCTGATTTAAGTGATACCATGAAACTTCCTTTTTCTCCTTCTTCCCATCCATGTTCAATACTGTTTAATAAGAATTCACTTATAAGTAATCCAACAGGAACTGTTTCTTCCATAGTGAATTCTAAGGATTCAACATCAATAATTGGTCTTATATTACCAGCTCTGTGACTTGAAAGTAAACTTGTTACTTCAGATTCCACATAATGTTCCATGTTTACATGAACTAAATCTGATGAATGATACATACTTTCGTTAATTAACACCATACTGTTAATTCTATCACGAGTAGAACCTACAACTTTATCAGGATCATTAGGATTGAATCGCATATCTAAACTTAAGAAGCTTAAAATAATTTGTAAATTATTTTTAAATCTTTGATATAATCCTCGAAGAATAACATTTTTATCTTCTAAACTTATTTCTAAATTATTATAACTTTGTTGTAATTGTACTACTTCAGATATATCTTGTATGAAACCTGTGGAGTAAGGTACTCCAGTTTTTTCTGGTCCATAACAATGAACACTTAAACTAATATTTTTTATCCCAACTTTAGTTTGTATTGAAAGTTGAGTTGTAAAACTAGATTTATCTTTTATTGCTTGATCAATAAGTCTTCTTACTCTTAATTGTTCTTCCATATCACCATAAAGTTGTGATAGTAATATATCTGTTCCTAATTCTAAGTTTTCTGGTTCCTCTTCCAATATAGAGTAAATTTCATCTGTCCATCTGAAACCATTTATTGGATCCCAATGCATTACTGAAATTAAACCATCATTTGCTACAACTTCTAAGTCCTTTTTTAATTGGAAAGCTTCTTCTTCTGCAAGTTTTCTTTTTGTTATATCTTCACATACAACTTGTACAGCTGGTTTGTTTTTATAATTTACAGGTATCCCTTGTACATTTAACCATTTTGCTGTTCCGTTTGCAAAATATTTTTTAATTGTCCACACATGACTGTACACATCTCTGTCCTGAATTTGTATAAAAGTTTGTAAAGCTTCTGTGGATTTTTCTCCTTCAAATTCGAATTTATCACTTGTGAAGAATGTTTCTACATTTAATTTATTAATTTGTGTTTCTTGATCTTGAAAATTATTTATTAAATCTAAGAATTTTGTATTGGTTCTTACGAATTTTCCTTGATAGATTATTGCCATTGGTGATGGTGCTGTTTCAAATAAATCATGTTCTTCCTGTTGAAACACTAAATCGAATTCTGTTTCTCTTTTTGTTAAAAGTAATATCATATTATTGTATGGTACTATAATTTGAGTGTAAGATTCTATTACTTCTTTTTTAAAGAATTCTAATAAACGGCAATGATAGAATGTTCCTGCCTTTAGCACTTCTCGAAATATTTGAGGATATGCAAGTTCTCCTAGTTTTGGTAATACTCTTGTGAATAATCTTCCTTCTAAAGATAATGGATCGTCTAATCCACCATATTTTTGAAGTAAATCTGCTAATGTATCTGGTTTTGTTATTATAAAGTCTTCTCCATCATGCCATGGTAAAAGTATGTCTACTTTGTATTCCATACTATTTATCAAGTTTCTTGTTTGTGAATCTACATTTATGTTTTGGTAATCGTTTTTTATATATTCTGATGGATTATAAAAATTTTCTTGATTGAATATTGCATGATTTATTTCGTTTGCGTCTTGGTCTACTAATGTTAATTTTACCATCAAATCACTCTTTTGAAAAAATAAGGATTAAAAATAATTGTTAAAAAATTTACTTTTCTTTTTATTTATTATACTATACTATTTTAAGTTTTTAATATATAAATTTATAATTTTAGTAAGGGTTTTAGTTTTTTTAGGGATTAATTATAAAAGGTTTGTTTTATTATAAATCTTATTATAGATATATTTTGTATTATTTTATAATATGGGGAAGTTTTTTTATGAAAGATTTTGAAAGTAAGATTAGTGGCATTAGAAAGGATTTAAAACCAGAATTGTTAGATAAGGTTGAAGCTAGTGATAATAGAGTTTTGATTTTTAAGAAAGTTGATTTTAAAGATGAAGACTTTGATTATTATTATCCAATAAACAATAATGCTTACAGTTACCTAAGATTAAAGTATGAAGAATATAAGAAAAATGAACTTTATACTATTGAATATTCAATATTTGATAATGATGAGAAAGCTAATCTAATTTATCAACTAAACCTTATAGGTGTAATGTTAGATAAAATAAAACTTAAGAAAAAAGGTGTAATAAAAGTAGATGAAAAAATTGCAATATACTTTAACACAGCAAATGAACCAACACCAATAAATGAAAAATCTGAAGAAATACAAGATCAACTAACCAACCTTGTAACAAGATTACCAGAAGTAACATTTAATGTATGGAAAAAATTAGATACTGGAATAGAGAAATATTTATAAAAGAAATTATATTTACTTATTTTCCAATTTCTTAATTTCAACTTTCTCTTCTTTCTCAACAGTTCTACCTACTTTTTTAAATTTTCTTAAAATACTATAAATCACAATAAGAACAGGCCAAATTTCTAAACGACCAATCCAAAAATCAATAATATAAACAATCTTAGCTATACTTGGAGATTGATAAGTCATTAAACCATCACTTAAACCTACATTACCCATAGCTGAAGCAATCTCAAAGAGCACACCTGAAAAATCATTATAATAAATTAAAACAATCATTGTACTAAGAACAAAAACTATTAAATAAATTAAAATAAACATTAAGGTATTTTTCATAATTTGGTCTGTTATAACATGCTTTTTCAAATGATAATATTTCGCATGTACAATAGCTTTACTAGGTTTTAATAAATGAAGAATTTGAATTTTAATACTTTTTACCATAACTCCTATTCTATACCATTTAATACCTCCTCCAGTAGATCCAGTACCTGCACCTATAATCATAATAATAGTTAAAACTAATGTACCTATTGCATAGTAACCTTGATGTAATTGTGCAGGAAAACTAGTTTGCAAACCAGTAGTTGTAATAGCAGATACTACCTGGAAAAGTGCAAAACGGAAATTTTCAAAAATACTAGCACCATAAACATGATTATTTAATAAAAGAATTGTTAAAAATAGTGTAGAAACTATTAAAACAGTTAAAAAAACTTTAGTTTCAATATCTTTAAAATACTCTTTAATATGACCCTTAAATACCATAAAATGTAAATTAAAGTTAGTAGCACCTAAAATCATTAGAACCATAGCTACTACTTCAATTCTAAAACTATCATATTGGAAAATACTATTATTACTAGTAGCAAATCCACCACCAGATAAAGCAGTAAAAGTATAGAATACACTATCAAAAACGGGCATTCCTGCTATAATAAAACATATAATACCAACTGCTGTAAAACATAAATAAAAAACTAACATTAATTTTGTAGTATGTCGAATACTAGGGAAAATACGTTCATTTCTCCCCTCAGCTTGATATAAAGGAGTAACATCATTTCCAGCAACTTGCATTAAACTTAAAACCATAAAAATTATTCCTAAGCCACCAAACCATTGTGTGAAACCTCTCCAAAAATTAATAGTGTAAGGTATTGCACCAGTATCTGGAAACATACTATACCCAGTAGTTGTTAAACCACTCATAGCTTCAAAATAAGCATTAAGAAAACTTAACTCCCCACTTATAAAATAAGGAAATGCCGCAATAAGTGCAAAATATAACCAAAGAAAAACAGCAAGATACATACTTAATTTTAAAGTCATTTCACTTTTTCTTTTACAAAAATGAATAAGGAGTAATGAAACAAAAATTGTAGAAACACCAACAACAAAAAAAGGAAAAACAAATTCATATTCTTTGTAAATAAATGCTACAAAAATAGGGAGTAGAATAACTAATCCTACTACTAGACCAGCATCACCAAAGTAATGAAGAAGAGTTTCAAAATTATTTGAAAATTTACGGCTTTTAATAAACATTTTGAACATAAACCCTAAGATGAATAAATAGTATTATATTATTTTTATCATTAATAAAACGAGGGTTGGCCAAAAATCGATTTTTTAATTTTTTGTAATACTTTTTTTTATTTTATTTTTTTAAGTTATTATTTTTCATGTTTTTTTTATTTTTGTTGTCATTTTTGGGTGTTAATTTTTTTTAATGTGTTTTATTTTAGTGGTATTGTTTTATATTAATTTTTTGTGTTTATTTTTTTATTTTAAGTGTTTTTAAATAGTTATATTTATATACTAGTAGTTAAATATATTAATATTAAGTATTATTAATTTATTGGTGTTAGTTATGGATATTAAACAATCTAGTTTTAAATTGGAGCGTTTAGATGATGATATTCCTAAGGATCATCTTTCTCGTTTTATTGTGCGTTTTGTTGATGAATTTTTCCCAGTTTTAGAGGTTGAAGAAAACATGGGAGGAAAGGGTAGGCCTGTTTTACCGGTTCGTGAAATGTTTAAATTAATTATTTATGCTTTTAATGAGGGTGTTACTAGTTCTAAAGTTATAGAAGATCATGCTAAGTATCATAAAATTTATTTATATGTTTCTAATGGAATTAAACCTTCTCAAAGAAGTATTCGAAGATTCATCCGTGATTATGGTTATTTATTTAATGTTTTTATTGGAAGTACTTTACTTTTTGCAAATGAATTAGGAATCACAGATTTTAAGCATATATCCATCGATGGAACTATTAAAAAAGCATACAACTCTAAATTTAATGTTTTACATGAAAAGGACATTAATACTTTAATTCAGTATTATAGTGGATTAAAGTTACCTAATAAGAAAATTAAAAAACTCCCACGTCCAGCACGTAAATTGATTGAACGAACAGATTTAAACAATGAAGATAAATTAGAATTACTATTTGAGTTACAAACCCAAATAAAGATGTCCGGTCAAAATACAGTACCTGTAAACGATGTTGAAGCTCGTTGGATGCATAATAAACAAGGATTAAATGAGGTCGCATACAATGTTCAAAGCGCTGTAGACACCGTTTCCAAACTTATTTGTGCAGTAAAAGTTTCACAAAAACCAACAGACCATTATGAATTACCAGAAATAGTGAAAAATGCAATAAATAACATCAACGATGAACCAGAATATGTAAGTGCAGATACAGGATACCACACCGAAACCAGCTTCCAATACCTAGAACAAAATAATATCAAAGGACTAATACCAGATAGAAAACAAACTCGAGAAAACACAGGAAGATTAAGTGAAAACCCATTCCATAAAGACCACTTCAAGCATGATCTAGAAAAAGACACTTACATTTGCCCAAATAAACAAGAACTACCTTTCCAACAAGAAATCAAACATTACTTAGAAAATGAAACAAAACCTTATAAAATCGAAAGAAGATACTGGAACTACAATGCATGCCAAGACTGCCAGGATAAAGAAAAATGCTACAAAGGAACACAAAGACAAATAACAGAATTCACAAGTAACACAGCCCTAAAAATGAAAAAACAAATGGAAACAAAAGAATACAAAACCATGTTTAAAAAAAGATCAAGCACAGTAGAAGCACCATTCGGAACACTCAAAACCTACTACCACATAAATGAACTACCAACAACAGGAATACAACACACAGAACACATACTAGCACTACAAGCACTAACATACAACCTAAAAAGACTAAACCACATAATCAAAAACACATATGACGAAACAGACAACATAAACCAATTCATAGAAAAAATAGGAGCAACACTCAACCTAAAATGCAAAACCACAGAAAAATAAAAAAAAGTAATACCAAAAAATATCAAAAACTATTTATGGCCAACCCTCAAAACTTTAAAAAAAAAAGTTAAAAAAATAAGTTAAATTGTTTTATGTAATTTTCTTGCAATATTATAAAATACAATAACAACAGGCCAAATTTCTAAACGTCCAGCCCAAAAGTCAAAAGTATAAACTAATTTTACAACTAAAGGTGAAGTAGGGCCAACTAATCCATCACCTAAACCAACATTACCCATAGCAGATGCAATTTCAAATAATACACCAGATAAATCATTACAATACAATAAGACAATTAAAACACTGATAATATAAATGATTAAGTAAAGTGAAATGAAGGTTAAAGTATACTTCATCATCTTATCATCAATCCGGTAATCCTTAATATGATGGTACTTATTAACTACTACTGCATTAGAAGGTTCAAGTAAACTTTTAATATGGTTTTGAATAGAATGATACATTATTCCAACCCTTTCAAGTTTAATACCCCCACCAGTAGATCCAGTACCTGCACCTATAATCATTATAATAACAAGAATGAACACTCCTAAATTAGTGTAACCACCATGTAATTCTGGGGCGAAACTTGTTTGTAAACCAGTAGTTGTAATAGCAGATACTACTTGGAAAAGTGCAAAACGGAAATTATGGAAAATATTAGACCCGTATACATTATGATAAGTTAAAAGTAATCCTATAACAAGAATACTCACTAATGAGACTACTAAAAAGATTTTTGTTTCAATATCTTTAAAATATTCTTTCCATTTACCTTTTAAAACTACATAATGTAAGTTGAAATTTGTCCCACCTAAAATCATTAAAATTATAGCAACTAATTCTATAAGAAAACTATTATAATAATAAATACTAGAAGAAGTTAAAGCAAATCCCCCAGTTGATATTGCACTGAAAGAGTAGAAAATACTATCAAAAACAGGCATTCCCGCAAGAATAAATAATATAATACCGGCAACGGTTATCCCAGCATAAATTAAAAGCATTGATTTAGTTGTATGTTTAATACTTGGGAATATACGTTCATCTCGTCCTTCAGCATTGTATAATGGTTTAACATCATTTCCAACAATTTGCATAATACTTAAAACCATGAATACTATTCCTAAACCACCAATCCATTGTGTGAAACCTCTCCAAAAGTTAATACAATAAGGTATTACTTGGGTTGGTGAAAACATTGTGAAACCAGTTGTAGTAAAACCACTCATAGCTTCAAAAAATGCATTTACAAAAGTTAATTCACCAGAAATATAGTAAGGTAATGCTCCTAAAAATGAAATATATAACCATATGAACATTACAAAGAACATACTTAACTTAATTGACATTTTATTTCGTTTTTTAAATCCAAATTTGAGAATTAAAGAAATAACTATACTGAAAATACCAACATATAAAAATGGAGTTATATATGCTTCTTCTCCATAAATTAACGCTATAATAATTGGGACAAATAATGAAATTCCAATAAATATTCCAACTTCTCCAAAGTAATGAAGAAGTGTTTCTAAATCTATTAAATATTTTCGTTTTATAAATACCATTTATTATAACCTCCTATCCCAAATGTAAAAAGAATCTTTAAAAAAAAATTAACATATATTTTATTATACTTTTTAATATATTAACTTATTGAAAAAAAGACGTAAAATTATTAAAATTATTAAAAATACTAATACAAAAATAAACTATAATAAGCTTTTATTTAAAAAATAGGGGAAAAATAGAAAAAAATAGAGAAAAAGATTGTTTAAATTGGATTAAATTTAAACCATTTAAAACTTCTTTTCAAGTATATAAATAACAAAAAATCCAATAATTACTAAAGCAATAATAGCAATTATATTAGTTCCAGCCATACTAGATGCCATCTTAACATAAGGTAAACGGACAGTACCTAACATAATACCAATAAGAGCACTAATAGTAGCTGCTTTATAATGTTCTAATAACCATTTAATAACACGACTGAAACCAAGAAGACCAATAACAGCACCTAAAACGAATGTTATAATGTCAGCTATTTTTAAATTAGCTAAACAAGTAAGCATATATTGATATTGACCTAAAAGTAAAAGAACAAATGATCCACTAATACCCGGTAAAATCATAGCACAAATAGCTATAAGTGCAGATATGAAAATTATTGGTATAGAATGATTAGCTGCAATAGGATTTAAACCAACAAAAATGAAAGTTAAAACTGTAAATATCGCAACAACAATGAAACTTTTTATATTAACTTCATCAAGTTCAGTGTATAAAATATAAGCTGATGCTATAATTAATCCTAAAAAGAAAGCAAAAGTATAAGCAGTATATACATCTAAACAAAAATTAATAACCTTTGCCAATGACAGGAAAGCAATAGCTATACCTAAAAGTAATGGTATGAAAAATTCAAAATCAATATCTTCTAATAATTTAGTTTTAAAGGAATGAAAATCACCATGGAGTAATGGTTTTAACCATATAAATTTAATATTACTAATCGCCCCAATTAAATGTTCGTAAATTCCTGTTATTAAAGCTATTGTCCCACCACTTACTCCTGGAACAATATCTGCTGAACCCATGCATAATCCACGGATAAAAATATAAAATGCGTTTTTCAATTTACTATTCATCAAAATAACCTTTATAAATATAATTTTTATAATAAAGAAATATTAATTACACTTTATTTATACGAATATAAATAATTATATGTTTTCATAATATCAAAAATAATTAAATAAATAATAAATTTTATCTAAAAAACTAGTATCTTCTTCATCATACTTTTTTAATATATAAGAAAACCCCGGGAAAGTATTTACTTCACATAAATAAAATGTATCTGATTCACCAAAAAGAAAGTCTATCCCACAGTAATCTAAACCTAAAATTTTAGAAATATCAATAGCAAGATTTATTAAGTCTTTAGACGGGGTATAATCCTTGAATCTCCCACCTTGATGTTTATTAGATCTAAAATCATTTTGATTATACCGTTCAAAACTATAAAAAAATTGATTATTTAAAATTACAATTCTAACATCACGACCAGTGCTTGTCATTATAGCTTCCTGAGCAATATAAGATTCTTCTTTTAAACTAATACTTTTTAGTTCCTGTATTAATTCCATTTCATTATTGATTAAACTTATTCCTTCACCCCCATAACCATTATTTAATTTTATTACAAGTGGTAAACCTAATTCATGTATAATATTTTTTGAATCTTCAAAGTTTCTAATTTCCATAGTTTTTGGAACATTAATATTAGACAAATGATTTTTGATTTTTACTAATGTTAAAAACTTATTTCTAGCTAGATTCACATTATCAATAGGGTTTATAACTTTAATATTTAAGTATTCAAAACATTTTTTAATATTATAATAATCAGGATTTTCTGGTTCTGGAACAATTATACTTAAAACAAAATCTGGATTAAGTGATATTTTATTGTTAATAGTAAATTTAAGATTATTTTGATTTAAATCGAATTTAATGTTTTTATAATTAACTAAATCTGTTTCTATATTATTTTTCTTAAAAATTTTTAAGAGTAATTTAATTCCTTTTGGAGTTTTTCCTTTTTTAATATATTCCTCTAAATTATCTTCTATTAATATTAAGCCTTTCATAAAAAAACCCTCATTAATTTTTAAAATTCATTATTTTTTGATTGTTTATACATTATTCCAATTTCACGATATTTAAAGAGCAAATAATAAGGAGCTAAAATGAAACTTACAATATATACTCCGACAATTGGAATTAAACTTATTATTGCTGTGAATAATGTATAAATTATTGTGAAAATAACAAAGATTACATACCAATGAATATACTTGGACCAACCTATTGATCTTATTTTTTTAAATATCTTTTTAACCTTTAAACCTTCTCTTAAACTATTTGTTTCTGCAAGTCTTCCTATTGCAATAAATCCTGCAATATCAAAAATAATTAATAAAATCAATGCAAATACTGCTAAAAACAAATTATGAAATATTAAATCCGAGAAAACATAAAGAGCATTTGCTGAACCTTTTAAAGTATAAGACTGTTTTAGTATAAGTAATATTAACTCAGGAATCTTATGTAATATATCTATCTTATATTTTAAGAAAAATGATAATATAACAGTGAAAAATATGGGTATTATGAAGTATATTAATCTAAGAATTGATGCTTTTACTCCTGGAATTAAATTTTTTCTAAAATAAAAAATAGGCATTTCATCATGATTTTTTATTTTGCTTTTTATCACATTTAATAAATAACCAAATATTATCATGTTAAAAAATAAAGTAATTGTACTTATAATGGCTGATGAATTTATATTTAAAATTGAAATTAATATAAAATCTACGATTTGAGTTAAAGATAATATTACTGCTATAACAATGAAGTCCTTTTTATCTTTGATTGGATAATTTAATGATTGTTTAAGTAAACTTAATGAACCCATGTATACTCAATTCCTTTTAGATTAAATATTATTATAATAGTATTATTTTAATATTCATCTATATTTAAATATATTTCTTTCATTAGAATTAGTAGGGTAATAAGAATTTCAAGTAATTGTAAATTTTTTCTAAAAATAAGCATGAGTATTTAAAAAATAAATAATGAGTATAAAAAATAAATAAATAATATTATTTCATTATACTCTATAAAAAAATAAATTAAAAATTTTATATCTAAATATTATTCTGATTCTGCTTCTGTATAAATCATTCCAACATAATGGAAACCAGCCATAAATATGTAAGATATTATGAATAGCATATCTATATATACACCGATTTCAAATGGTAATATTTCTGCTATAATAGTGGCTAAAATGAGTAATGCAAATGCTATAATAATTAAACTAATATACCATAATAACATTTTACCCCAACCAATATTACCAATTTTTTCAAATATTAATTTATGATTGAAACCATGTTTAAATCCATGAGTATCACTTATAATATGACCTATAACTGAAAACATTACAAATAAGAAAATTACAACTAAGGCAACTATTGATGTTATAATTAAACCAGCAATAAGACTGTTTATAACATCCATTGGTACTATTGTAGATAATTGACTAATTTTAAAAGCATCACTTAATCCTTGATTAGCAATTACTGTACTTAAATATTTATGAGTTTTAATAGCAGTAGTTACAATTCCAATATTCTTACCGAGTCCAGTTATAAATGCCACAAAATAGATAATTACTACAGGTATCATCAAATATAAAATATAAAATACTTTGGATCTGAAACCTTCAATTAGACTTTTCTTCCAATTAAAACTAGGAGCCCCTTCTAATTCATGAATTGCATGGTGAATTACACTTACTTCATAACCAGCAACAAAAACTGCTATTAATAATGAAATAAATTTTATAACCCCTGCAAGTTCTGGACTTACTAATGTTTCTGCAATGCCATTAAATAATTCTATAATACAAAATACTAAACCTAGTAACAACCATTCTTTTTTGTTTTCAAAAGGATATTTTAAGGATTTTTTAACCATTTGAGTTACATTCAACTCGAAAACACTTCCTTAATTTTTTAAGTTTTTTCTTTAATAAATCTTAATAAAAAAATTAATTAATTATTATAAAATAATAATTATACTTAAAGTTTTATTGTTTAAAGTATTTAAATTTTTTTAATAAAAATTAGGAGTATTAATGTATTTGTAAGTTAAAAATTGAACATAAAATCTTTTTTTAGACTTTTATAAAATTTTGTTCAAAAAAAGTAGAATTATTAAAAAAATACTTAAAAAGTTTTTTAAAAAAAAATAAAAAAATGGGAGTAGTTAAAAGTGTTATCCATCATTATATACATTTCCTAATGAACGATAAGTAAATAGCATTATAAATGAACTAACAATGAAAGCAGCTATAAATGTACCAACATAAGGAATTAGACTAATTAAACCACTAATTAAACTTAAAACCATTAAAACAATAACAAAAAGTATAAACCATCCAACATATTTCATCCATCCAATAGAACCTATTTTATGGAAAACTTCAACAAAGGATAATCCTGCTTTTAAGCTATCATATTCAGCCATACGAGCCATACCAATATAAGCAAATAAAATGAATATAACAAATACTATAATCGCAACTATAGTAGTGATAATTATTCCATAACCTAAACTTGCAGATAAACTTGCAGGTACAGGAGTTGTACTATTATTTGCAACAACAGTAACTAATTTAATGAAATTTGAGAAAATTCCAGTACCCCATGCTACAAGAATAGTTATTATAGTAGGTATGATTAAATATACAAAATCTAAAACTGCAACCTTAACCCCATCAACAATATTTTTAACAATATCAAATTGTGGAAGAACATCCCCATTAATAGTAGATTTTAAAATACTAATAGAATATCCAAAAAGGATTAAACCAAGAACAATATCAACAATATCATTTATAATAGACATTGCACTACTAGAATAAGTTGTATTTAAGTAACTAAATATTCCTATAATTAAGAATAATAAACCAAGAATTAACCATTTTTCATAATTTTGAATAGGAAAATTTAATGATTCTTTTAAATTATCAGTAATTTCCATGAATTTTCACCTCACATATTATTATATAATCTTATTTTATTAATTAATAATATTTAATTATTTAGAAATAATTTAAAAAAAAATTAAACTTTAACGTATTATCTATTCTAAATTAGAACATAATACGAAATATTAACCAAACTAAATGGATTATAGAAACTTATAATATAAATAAGAAACATATAATTAACTTAAAAAATGTGAGGTGAAAAGTAATATGGGATTATTCAATTTCTTAAAAAAGGATAAAAAAGAAAACCAAGATAAAGAAGACCAAAATATAGTGGAAGAGGGAAACCAAAAACAGACAGAAAAAGATTTAACAAAAAAAGAACATGAAAAAAGAGGGAATGATATCCTAAAAGACCTTGCAAAAACAAGTAATAATAGACATGTGCGATTAGCTGCAGTAAGTCAAATTAGAGATCAAAAAGATTTAGCTGAAGTAGGTAAACACTTTAAAGATAAATATGTGAGATTATTTGCAATAAATCGTATTGAAAAACCTTCAATTATTCATGATGTGGCAAAAAATGCTGAATACACTGATTCAAGAATGGTTGCTTGGAAATTATTAGGGGATGAAAAAAGGGCTTTTGCTGAAGTTGCAAAAAATGATAAGAATAAACAAGCAAGACAAAAATCATTAGATGAAATTGATGATGAAGAAATTTTAACAGATATTGCAATTAATGCTAAAGATAAAAAAATCCAATCAGAAGCTTTAAACAAGATTGAAAAGGAAAAAAATTATAAGAAAATAGCATTAAATTCCAGCAATAAAAATATTGTAGTTAAAGCCTTACAAAAAATGGAAAAAAATGATAAAGATTTATTTGAAGAAATCATTAAAAATAATTCTGATAAAGATGTTAAAATGGAAGTAATTAATCATATTACTGATGTTGATCTTTTAAGAGGTATTGCTAAAAATGAGGAAAATGAAAAAGTAAGAGCTTATGCAATGAATAAAATTCCTGAAGAAAATCAAGATTTAATAAAAGAAATAGCATTAAACACTGAAAATAAGGAAGTTCAATTAGTAGCTATAGAGAAATTAAATGATGAAGAAACATTGAGTAAAATTTTAAATGAAAGTAAAGATCACTCCATACTAATTGAAGCAATGAAAAAAATTACAAAACCAGAAATCTTAGAAGATTTAGCAAAGAATAATAAGGATAAATTTGTGAGAATTGATGCAATAAAAAAAATAGGTAATCAAAAACTTTTAAAAGACATTATTGATAAAGAAGATGATGAATATATTTGTAAAATTGCTATAGAAAATCCTAAGTTTACTGATGAGAAATATTTAGAAGAGATTGCAGAAAATAATCAAAATAGTAAGATTAGAAAAGTTGCATTAAATAAAATAAAATCTGAGAATGTTTTAAAGGAAATAAGTGTTAATAGTAGTTTTGAAGATACTAGACATGAATCTTTTAATAAACTTAAACAAGAAGAATCATTTATTGAATTAAGTGAAAACCCTGGATATAATAAAATACGTATACATGCAACACAAAAAATAAGAAATCTTGATACTTTAGAAAAATTAGCATTAAATTCCCATTATAAAGATACACGTGTTGAAGCTACTAACAAGCTTAAAAAGGATTCAGTTATTAAAAAAATTGCTATCTCAGATAATGATTGGGAAGTACGTTATGCTGCTGTTAAAAAGATTAATAGTGTTCCTGAATTAAAAAAATTAATTAATAAAGAAAGTAATGAGTATGTTTTAAGATATATTAATGATAAAATCTCCAGAATAACTGGTAAGAAATAATATCATTAAAAATTTCATACTATTTTTTTTATAATTTTCTAAAATTTTTTATTTACTTTCTATTTTTGTATTATGTTCTTCAATTAATTTTTTAGCTAATGGTGTAATATTTTCATTTAATATTTCTTTTAAGTAATCTCCAGTATATGTTCCACTTTCCGCCACTTCCTCTGGTGTTCCTGTAGCGATTACTCTTCCACCACCGTCTCCTCCTTCTGGACCTAAATCTATTATATGATCCGCAGTTTTTATAACATCCAAATTATGTTCTATCACTACTACACTGTTTCCTGCATCTGTTAAACGATTTAATACACTAAGTAATCTTTTTATATCTGCAAAGTGTAATCCAGTAGTTGGTTCATCAAGGATGTATAAAGTTTTACCTGTACTTGCTCGAGATAATTCTTTAGCTAGTTTGACACGTTGTGCTTCTCCACCTGAAAGAGTTGTTGCAGGTTGACCTAGTTTCATATATCCTAATCCTACATCATTTAAGGTTTTTAGTTTTTTATAAATATTTGGCACATTTTCAAAGAAATCTAATGCCTCTTCTACGGTCATTTCCAGCACTTCATAAATGTTTTTTCCTTTATAACGCACATCTAATGTTTCTTCATTATATCGTTTACCTTTACAAACATCACATGGAACAAATACATCTGCTAAGAAATGCATTTCAATTTGCACTATTCCATCCCCATGACAGGCTTCACATCTTCCACCTTTAACATTAAAACTAAATCGACCAGGTTTATATCCTCTTGCTTTAGCTAATGGTGTTTTAGCAAATAATTCACGTATAGGTGTGAATAATCCTATATATGTTGCTGGATTACTTCTTGGTGTTCGTCCTATTGGTTTTTGGTCAATTATTATGATTTTATCAATGTTTCTTGCACCATCAATACTGTCATGTTCACCTGCATACATGTATTTGCGGTTTATTATAGTTGCGAGTCCTTTATAAAGTATTTGATTTATTAAACTACTTTTACCAGATCCACTTACTCCAGTTATACAAGTAAATAGTCCTAATGGTATGGTTACATCTATATTTTTTAAATTGTTTTGACGTGCCCCATGTATTATTATGTTTTTACCATTTCCTTCTCTGCGTTTATCTGGTATGGATATTGTTTCTTTCCGAGATAAGTATTTACCTGTTATTGAATCTGGAGATTCCATTATTTCTAATGGTGTGCCTGCTGCTACAATGTTTCCTCCATGTTCACCTGCTCCCGGTCCAATATCTACTACATAATCTGCAGATAAAATTGTTTCTTCATCGTGTTCTACAATGATTAGAGTGTTACCTATGTCTCTTAAATGTTTTAATGCATCAATTAATTTTAGATTATCTCTTTGATGTAATCCTATACTTGGTTCATCAAGGATATAACATACACCCACTAATCCTGAACCTATTTGTGTAGCTAATCTTATTCTTTGTGCTTCTCCTCCAGATAAAGTTCCACTACTTCTTGATAAGCTTATATAATCTAAGCCTACATCAATTAAGAATTTGAGTCTTTGATTTATTTCTTTTAGGATTTCTTTTGCTATGAATTGGTCCCTATCACTTAGTTTTAAGTCTTGGAAGAATTGATAAGAGTCTTTTATTGCTAATTCACATATTTCTGCAATATTTAATTCTCCTACTGTTACTGCTAGTGCTTCTGGTTTTAATCTTCTTCCATGACAAACATAACATTCACGATCACTCATAAATTTTTTAATATATTTCCGATTTCCATTAGATTTGGTTTCAAAGTATAATCTTTGTAATCTTACTACTACTCCTTCATATTTACGGTTTACATGATATGATTTATTTCTTCTTTGAAATGCAAAGGCTATTCTTTCATCTGTTCCAAATAGTATTATGTCTTGTATTTCTTTTGGTAAGTCCTTGAATGGTACATCCATGCTGAAATTGTAATGATTGGATAATGCTTGTAGCATTTGACTGTAATATCCTTCTTTTTTATTATTTTTACTCCATGGTATTATTGCTCCTTCGTTTAAGGTTAAATCAGGATTAGGCACTACTAAATCAGGGTTGATTTCTAATTTGGACCCTATTCCATTACATTCTGGACATGCCCCATGAGGACTATTGAAACTGAACATTCTTGGAGATAATTCATCAAAGCTTATCCCACAGTCAGGACATGCAAAGTCTTCAGAGTACATTTTCTCATATTTATCGCCTTGTTTGTTTTCATAAAGGACATTTATTACTCCTTCTCCAAATTGACTAGCTGTCTCTAATGAGTCAGATAATCTTCTGTTGAAGTCTAGATCTTTTCTTATTATTAATCTATCAACAATTACTTCTATTGTATGTTTGAATGTTTTTTTAAGGTTAAATGTTTCTTCTAATTCATGAATTTCCCCATCTACTCGTACTCTTACAAATCCTTTTTCTCTTAAGTCTTCAAAGACATTTTTATGTTGTCCTTTTCTGTCTTTGATTATTGGTGCAAGGATTTGTATTTTTAATCCTTCTCCTTCACTTATGATGTTTTGTGCTATTTGTCCTATGGTTTGTTGGCTGATTTCCTTTCCACATTTTGGACAGTGAGGTATTCCTATTCTTGCATATAATAATCTTAGGTAATCATAGATTTCTGTTATTGTTCCAACTGTTGATCTTGGATTTTCACGTGTAGTTTTTTGATCTATACTTATTGCTGGACTTAATCCTTCTATGTAATCTACCTCTGGTTTTTTCATTTGTCCAAGGAATTGTCGTGCATATGCTGAAAGTGATTCTACATATCTTCTTTGTCCTTCTGCATATATTGTGTCAAATGCAAGGGTTGTTTTTCCTGATCCACTTAGTCCGGTTATTACTATGAAGTCTTCTCTAGGGAGAGATAAGTTTATATTTTGTAGATTGTGTTCTCTTGCTCCCTTGAGTATGATTTGTTTTTTACTTGTATCAGTAGTCATTTTAGTGTTTTCCACCTTTATTATTTTTATTAATTAATTTTTTGTTTTTTATTTAATACTTGTTTTAGCATAGCATTTGGTAAGTATTTTTTTTGAATATTATTTTTTAGGTTTTTATATTAAATAAAGTATTAGTTTTATAGTATAAAAACTATCTTATTTTTAAGAAGAAAAAAGGTAAATAATATCATAACCTACAACATTTTTTTATTTAAAAGAATAAATAATTTTAAAAAGATAAATAATAAAAGTATGATATAATAGAATACTTATAAATTATTCATAGAGGGAAAAAGGAATGTATACATTAACACATGAATTTAAAAAACAGAAAAAAAATTATTCATATAGATTCCAAAATTTAAATGAATTAATCTGTAACTGTCCAAGATATGAAGATATTGAATCTTTCAGTTTAGCTCCAGTATTTGATAAATTAGATGATAATATTTGTATATTAAAACCATTGAATAATAATGATTTCTTATTCCTTTATTCAAGTAACACTTTCTTTAATGAGTATATACCTAATCTTGGAGATTATTTAAAAGGAAGACTTTTAAGTGAAGTTTTTAGATTCAATCCTTTATATGAAAAATTAAATGATAATCCAAGAAAAATAAAATTAGATGTAGAATTCGATTTACAATTATTAAATAATGAAAAACTATTAAAATTTTTTAAAGTATCATTTTTTAAACAAAAAGATTATTACTATCTAATTTTTAGAGATAAAACTATAATTTATCAAGAAAAAAAACGTAGCAATCGTGTTTTTGAAGAAGCTTACATTCCAAGATTACAAATAAACAATAATAATCAAATTATTAAATCAAACAAAGCATTTAAAGAAAAAATTGGTTATAATGTACCTGAATTAAATAAAAAAGGATTGGATAACATTGTAAAAACAATCCGTAATAATCCTAACGGATTAACAAGTTTTATTGATAATTTCAATGCTATTTTTAAAGGTGAAATAGAGAATTCTAATTTAGAATGTGAAATATTAACTAAAAATGGAGAAAATTTATGGTTTAACACTTATATTCGCCAAATTGATGATAATTTAATACAAATAGGTTTTCATTATATTAAAAAAATTAAAGAAAGGAGTGATAATGATTTAAGTTTCCTTGATAACTTTATGAATAAACAAAAAGGTTATAAAACTGCTATTAGTATCCGTGAAGGAAATAATGTTAAATGGACCCCTGAAATTTATGAAATCCTGGAAATTAATCAAAAAGATGTGGATTTAAACTCTAATGATAATTTTATTTACCATTATACTCTCCCTAATGAAAATGAAAAAATCCAAACCATACTTGATAATTTAGGTGATAATCAGATAGAAAAATGTATTTATGCTATTAAAACCGCAAAAGGCAATGTTAAATATTTGAAATCATTATTCAGTATTCAATATATTAATAATAAGCGTAATATTTACACTTTCACTCAAGATATTACAGATGAAGTGAAAAGAGAACAAAACGCTTTAAAATTACAGGAAAACTTTGAATTAATTCAAGATACAAGTAATATTGTACTTGCAAATTATGAGAAGGGTAAATACACCTACACTCCACAAATTTATAAAATCCTTGGAATAAATCCTAATGAATACCCTGATAATATTTCTTTAATGCAGGAATTTTTAGTTCCAGAAGATAAAGAAAAATTAATAGAAGTACTTGATTTAAGTCCAAGTAAACCAATAAATGAAGTGACTTACCGTATAATTAGTCGAGATAATACTTTAAAATATATTTACAGTCAAAACAAAGCAATATTTAATAAATATGGTCAGGTCATACGAAAGATTGGTTTTTTAATGGATGTTACAGAGGAAACTTTAGCTAGAAAAGACGCATTTGAAATACAAGATAATATTAATCAAATACAAAGTTTGAGTAAAATATTTATTACTACTTATAAAAATGGGGATTTCGCTTATACTGATGAAGTATATAATCTTTGTGAATTAAAAAAAGAAGAAACTGATCCTAATGATATTATAAAACTTGTTGTACCGGAAGATTTAACTAAGTTATATAAATTAATAAATGGTATAAATTATTATAATCCTTATTTTCAAATAAAATACCATATTGTAACAGCAAAAGGAAATAATAAAATATTTTCATGTTATGCTACAGGTAAGTTTGATGATAAACATGAATTAATTAAAATTGTTGGATTTATTCAAGATGTAACAGAAATTGCAGAACATGAAGAAGCTTTAGAACAATTATCCGAGGATCGAAAAGTTCTTTTACAAGAAGTTCATCATCGCGTTAAGAATAATTTACAACTCATTTTAAGCTTTTTAAATCTTGAATCAAGATTTAATAAGAATAATCCTGAATATGTTTTAAATCAAGCTTATAACCGTATTCATACTATGGCTTTAACTCATGAGGAAGTCTATAATAGTGATAATTTATCTAATGTTAATTTAAAAACTTTCCTTGAAGAAGCAATTAATAATTTATTTAACCTTTATTCTAAAGGTAATATTGAATTACATTTAGATATTGAACCTATTGAATTAGATATGGATCGTAGCATCCCACTGGGTTTACTTGTAAATGAAGTATCATTAAACACTATTAAATATGCATTCCCTGATGAAGTTAGAGGAAATTATTGTATTACTCTTAAAAACATTGATGGCATTTTGGATTTAAAGATTTGGGATGATGGTGTAGGTTTGGCAAGTGGTGTTGATTTGTTCACTGCTGAAAGTTTAGGTTTTATTATTATCCGAAACTTCACTCAACAGTTAGATGGAACTTTAACCCAAATAAGTGATGTTAAAGGTTTTGGTTTAGAATTAAAATTTAAAATCTAAACCATCTATTTCTACATTTAACAATTCTTTTTTAATATTATATTTTTTTAAAATCAATTTCTAATTTATTTAAGGATTCTAAAATTTCATCATATTTCTTGTTTCTTTCTTTATTAATCTCTATTAAATCATTAAAAGAATTAGTTACAAAGTCATTGGATACATTTAAATTACTCATGACTTTTATATTATTATTTAAATTCTTTTTATTGTTAATAATTGATTTTTTAAACCCTATTAATGCTTTTATAGAATTATAAATATCTTCTTTATCGTCTTTTAGGACGGGTTCATTATAAAGTTTTGTGAAATAAGATCCAATATTTATTATATCTATTAAATTTTCAAATATTAAATGTGAATTTTCTTTTATCACACTGTATTCATTCATATTTACTTGAGCAATATCATTACATATTAACTCTATTTCATTAGGTGATGGTGAATCCTTTAAATGATTAATACTTTTAATTCTAACTTTATTTGATAGATTAATAGCATTTGTTAACTCATTAGTATATTTAGCATAATTTTCAACATTACTTTGTAAACTTTCACAAGCTTTATAATATTTCTTTTGAATTGGTAAATCTTCATTAATTATAAAAATATAATATTCCTCCCAGTATACATTTAATATACTTTATATTATTTTTAACATTTATACTTAAAAAAAAGGGATTATTATTTAACATAATTTGTTTTTAAAACATAAAAGTAATTATAGAAAAATGTTTATATCTTAGATATATAATTATTTAATTGAATAATAAAAATCTTAATTTATGAAAAAAAACTTTTAAAATTAAAAAACTTTTATATAAAACGAACTAAATATTTTCTCTTGATTCACTTCTTTATTTTAATAATATATTAAAATAATACCCCCTCTTAATTAAATAAAATATAAACGAGATGCCCCTAATATGAAAGTCAAATGCCAATTATTAGATGAAAATGATAATATAATACTTAATAAAAACATTAATAAAACTAGTTTACTAAAAGAAACTACTAACGTTATCGATAATTTAAAACCTTACCCTAATAAAAATTTCTTAGATAACTTTAATGAAATAGTTAATGTACTTATACCTTATAATAATTGTAAGGATTATGTTATACAATATTCTAACTTCAGTAAATCCTCATTTAATAATGGTATTAATGTTTATAATTTATTTAATAAATCTTTTTTTAAATTATGCCCCTTGATGAGGGAGTTAGGTTTTAAAGAAATCTTTGATGAGGTTTATAAAACAGGAAAGTCACGAAATATTAAACTCTTATACTATGGAGATAATTCATTATTATATGAATCTAATCAAAAAATTTTTAAACATGAAAATAACATTGTTATCATTTTTTATGTGGAATCTAAGTTTAAATTAATTGATGAAAATGAAATAGAATTATTATATAATGCACCTGATCCTTTAATGATTATTCAAAATCAAAAAATTGTAGAAGCAAATAGTGCAATTGAAAAGATTACAGGATACACACCTAATGAAATTATAGGTAAAGATTATTACTTTAATAATCCTCAATTTAAAAGAAACCCAACACCTCCAGAGATTTATAAAATTTATACAAAAATTATCAAAAAAGAAATGTTTAATTATACAGACATTTTAACTTTAAAACATAAAAATGGGCAAACTGTTTATGTTAAAGCTACAATGCAACTATCCCGTTTTAATGGAGAACCCGCAGCATTATTCTATGCATTTGATATAACCGAAGGAGTTAATCACCAAATTCGTGCAGAAAAATTAGATAATGCATTAAATATGGTTTCAGGTGTTAGTAAAATAGCATACATCTACTGGGATTGCCAAAATGGTTTTGAATGGAGTGATGAATTTTATAATATTATTGAAGAGAAAAAAGAAGACTGTGATTTAAAAGATGACGTAATACAACATTATATTATAAAAGAAGAATTTAATAGAGTTAATACTTTACTATTTAATGAGCTTAAGAAAACTCAAACTGGTTTAATTCGAACAAAAATAGAAACACAAAAAGGAATAAAAGATATAGAATTATACATTGATTGTAGAACTAATAAAGATGGTAAATTAGTCCAAGGTGTAGGATACTTACAAGATATTAGTGAGAAAGTTTGGGAGCAAAAAGAACTTAGAAATTTAAATAATGAAAAAGAAATCCTCCTAAAAGAAGTACATCATAGAGTTAAAAACAATTTACAAATAATATCCAGTTTATTAAACCTTAATATGCATTATAAACCAGATAAACCTAAAGAAATTTTAGAATCGACAAAAAATCGTATAAACAGTATGGCAACAGTTCATAAGAAGATTTATCAATCTAATGATAATGTTCATATAAATTTAAAAGAATATATTGAAGAAGAAGTAGAAAATATTTCAAAAAGAAATAAAAAACCAAATATAAATTTAGATTTTAATTTAGATGATGTAAAAGTAGGAATAGATAAAGCTATTCCATTAAGTTTAATAATTTCTGGAATAATTAATAATAGTTTTGCATATGCATTCCCAAGTAATGAAAAGGGTAATATTAAAATCAGCTTAGAAAAGACTTCTAAAGGGTTAATAAAATTATTAATAGCTGATAATGGAATAGGCTTACCAACAAATGTTAATATTGAAAACCCAAAAGATGTTGGTATAATATTAATAAAAAGTCTAACTGAACAAATTGAAGGATCAATAGAACTACTACCCCTACCCGGTACTGCATACGAGATAAACTTTACGGATTAAAAAAAGAAAGTGTTTAATTTCTTAATTTCCCCTTTTTTTTATAAAAAAATATTTAAGTTGAAGGCTCAGTGCCTTCGTTATAATAATCCAAATTCCTAATGTAATGCCGTACATAAATATAAAACGCAAAATTAGCAATTAAGTTACCAATAGGAATACCTAACCATGAACCAAATTCACTAAGGTACATTGTTAAACCTATTAAGACAATAATACCAATTAATTCTCTGAAAATTGCAAATAATGTTGCAAGTTTAGTATTACCTGTAGATTGTAAAGCTGCAATACTAACAACACCAAAAGGTAAAGTGAATAAAAGTAATGATGAAATAATCATACTCTTTGATAAGCTTTTAAGTGTAGCATCACTAAGATTTCCACCGAAAAATGTTGCTAACCAAGAATTATAAAAGAAAATTATTAAACATAAAACAATAGCTATAATAAGTCTAATAGAATTGCAAAATTACATATTTTTAATAAATTCTTCTTTTTAGCCCCATAGTTTATACTAACTATAGAAACTGTTAACATTTCAATAGCTAAGGAAGGTGCCATAAATAAGTTAATAATTCTAGATGTAATACCATAAGTATTTACAGGAGAATAAGTTCTAGCCATAACAGAAGTATTTTGATTTGAAAAATAAGATAAAGCCATTTGATGAGTACCATAAGACATTAAAACTTTATTAATTATGACTCCAGAAAAAGATACTGCTACATTAGTAATTAATGCAGGAATACTATTAAAAATTATATTTTTAAACATTTCCCAATTGAACTTAAAATCTTTCAATGTAAATGGGAATCTTTTATCTCCTTTAAATACAAGATAAGTGAGCAGGACCGCACAAACACAATTCCCTATTAAGGTAGCAGATGCTGCTCCAGCTAAACCTAAATTTAATCCCTGAATATTAAAAAATGGTACTTTATCAAATATAAGTATTGGATCTATTATTATGTTTAATAAAACACTACCAATAAGAGCTATACTTGTTTTTAATATACGACCTTTAGATCTTAAAACACCAAAGAAGATATTAGTTACAAAAATACCTATCATACCAATAGAAAATGAAACACCTCCATATTCTAATCCTAATTTCACAATTTCAGGACTTGCTCCTTGAAGGGTTAATATTTGTGGTAAAGTTAAATTAAATATTATATAAGTTATTAAAAAACTTAGGAATGTTAAAATAACAATATGTATTAAACTATTATTCACTTTCTTTTTATCATTTTCACCAATTGCTTTACCTATTACAGTAGCTGCACCTACACCTATTCCATTTGCTATACCATTAACTAATAAAACTAGTGGTGATAAAAAACTTAGTGCTTCAAAAGGTTGTGGCCCACAAAAAGAAACCCAATAAGAATCTGCTAGCATATTAGCAGAACATATTAGTAAGATAATTACTGTGGGTAAAAATAATTTAACATACGCCATTTTTGGATGATTTAACATCAAATCTATATCATCTGATTTTTGTTTATTAATTTAAATCACCCTTTTTTTTATAATAAATCTTTAATATAATTTAAGCTCTGTATAAAACTTATATTATTTGATATTTTATTTTTTCACTTAAAAATGTACCTAATGTTTTTTATTTTCCTTTAAATATTTTTAAAAAATTTTTACGAACTTTTCAGAGTTTACTCTTTAAATACAGATTAGTATGTTTAAAAGAACTTAACAGATATTAATAGTTAAATGGAAAAAAATATTAATATGTAAGTTAAAAAACATCTACACTAAGTAATGTTATGTTTCCAAGACAAATAAACATTTTGGATTGACCCAGTAAAAAAAACTATTAAAAAATTAATTAAACTACCAATTTAAAATTTTTCAACTTTAAAAAATTATTTAATTAATTAAAAATAAATAAGATATCATTGTATTAAAAAATTAAGGGGTAAAAAATGAAAAAATTAGTACTGCTCAATGAAGATAATACTAAGATAGGGGAAATCAAAGTTAATCCAAACATTAAAAAAAACAAGAAACCTTTAACAAAACTAGAAAAATTACCTTTCCAACCATTATTAGATAATAATATTTTAGGGGGAGGTGTTTTAACACCGTATAATGATGATTACATAATACGGAACTTAAGTAAAATAGTACCTTTAGTAACTACAGCAGAAGATAATATTAATGGACAATTATACTTCGAAACATTATTTCAAAAACCTTATGATGACTTTAAAAACATCTTTGATAGGGTTTACAATACTGGAAAAACAGAAAAAGTAAATTTAATGTTTTATGATGACGATAAATTAGTTATAACATTTATAGATACAATATTCAAATATCAAATAGTATAATTATTAGTATTAATTACGAAAACGAATTCGAAACACTATTCCAAAATGAAAATAAATTATTAAATGGTTCTAATAAAGCAATGGCATTTATTATAGACAATAAAATATATAAATGCAACCAAAGTTTTGCTGATTTATTCCAAACCCCAAAAGAAAAATTAATAAATTCCCCATACCCCAAAGATCAAGTAACACTTCAATCAACTAAACCAGAAAAATTTATTGAATTAACAAATAAAATTAAAAATAGGGAAAACTATAATTTTACTGATGAAGTAAAAATTTTACAAGAAGATGGAGAAAGATGGGCTATATTGAATATAATTCCAAAAACAATACATATCAATTAGGATTACATTTTACATTCATCGATATTACAAATTTAAAAGAAAAGGAATTAAATGCAATAAAGCTTCAAGATGATTTAGAATTTATACAAGAAAATATTTCAATAGCCATAGGAAGTTGTGAAGAAAATAAAATTACTTGGACATCTGAAATATATAAAATATTAGATATACCTCCAAATAAATTCCCTAAAAACACATTTTTAATAAAGCAATTTTTAATACCTAAAGATAAAATATTATGGGAATCTTACTTAAATTCTGAAGAAATAACAAGCTTCAATGACACATTACAAGTAATCACATATAAAAATAATAAGAAATATTTATCTATAAATGCTAAAACAAAATTTGATAATAATGGTAAAATAAAAAGCAAAACCGCATTTGTTCAAGACATTACTGAAATAGTAATTTATCAGAAGAGATTAGAAAAAACCACTACTGAATTATCACAAACATTAGAAGAAAAAAATATGCTTGTGAAAGAAGTTCATCATAGAGTTAAAAATAATTTACAAATTATTTTAAGTTTAATGAACCTTGAAAATTCATTTAATAAAAATGATCCAGAAAGTGTAATTGAATCAACTAGAAACAGAATAAACTTTATGGCAACTTTACATAAAAAAATTTATAAATCTGCAGATTTAGAAACTGTTAATATTGCAGATTACTTACCTGATATTGGTAGAAGTTTAATTAACTTATATTCTAATCCTATAGAATTTAATACATGTTTAGAAGATACCAAAATAGATTTAGATACTGCAATACCTTTAGGATTAATATTAACTGAATTTATAAATAACACAATAAAGTATGCATTTCCTAATGGAGAAAAAGGAACTTTCTATTTAAAATTCCATAAAATAAACAATATAGGTATAGTATCATTTATTGATGATGGAATAGGATTACCTAAAGATTTTGATTTAAATAATTTAGATAGTTTAGGATTTACCGTCATTAAAACATTAACCAAACAAATTAATGGAAAATTAGAAGAAATTAAAAATGTTAAAGGAACCTGTTTTGAAATTAAATTCCCATTAAAAAATGAAAAAAATAGAAAAAATTAAGATTTAATACTATTTAACATATCAGAAATATCATTTAAGTCATTTCCACCAATTAAAATGAAAGCATTATTAGAATGATATGTTCCCATATAATTATATCCTAGTTTACTAGAAACTGCATAAATAGTACAATTTGTATTTAAAGTTTTATTAGTTAATTTAGTGTAACTGCCTAAATTAGTAGTAACTTCTTTAATATTACTTGAAGCTTCAGGATTAGAAGCATTCAAACATGAAACCATAACATTTTTATTAGTATCTGTGTAAGTTTGTAAATAAGAATTATTAGAAGCATTTACTTGAGTTAAATTAATATCTGAAGGAATTTCCATTGTACAAGAACCTAAATTTATATTATTAGTGTCATCATTATTAGTTACAAATAAATAAACACCAGATACAAGAATTAATAATACAACAATCACAATTACCGCAGTTCTAATAATTTTCTTAGTTAATAATCTTTCTTCTTTAGATTCTTTAATTTTAGTTTGTATTTCATATATTGGTTTACCACATTCAGTACAAATACTTGCTCCTTCCTTATTTTCAGCACCACAGTGAGGGCATTTCAATTTTATTCCTCCGAAATTATTATAATTATAATTTAAATTTGTATTTTAAAAAAATGAAAATAATGACTAAATAGGATAATCATAAACCTCTGCTTCAATTGGTTGACTATCATGAGTATTTTGATATAATAAACCTGTTTTAGTCCCATAAGTTTTATAAGAACCATCACTATAATACACACGATTATAATCATTACCATTTATATTAACAGTACCTTGACTAGAAATACCAGAACTAGAAGATCCACTATTACTTGAAGAACTACTAGTATCAGAAGAACTAGAAGTAGTAGAATTTTGGATTGTTTTTACTTGTATACTATTGACCATTTCCACTAATTCATTTAAATCATCAGAAGCAACAACTATATAAATTCCAGTAGGATTATAAAGAGCAACATAACCATAACCACCATCAGTACTAATTTTATGAATAGTACAATTATTCACTTTAAGTTTATCATTATTCACAGTAGGGTAACTTTCAAAACTGGCTTTTATACCTGCAGCTCCAGCTGCATTAGATAAGGAATCTGTATAAATAAAGGTAGCCATTAAATGATTAGTACTATCAACAAAAGAACTTAAACCTGCAGTAGATGAATTATTAATGAAATTTGCATCATCTGGCACATTCATAGTGAAAGCCCCAAAATCCATAGACTTCATATTATTCTGACTAAAAGCAAAATAAGCACCTGCTGAAATTAAAATAACAGCTAAAACAATAATTAAACCAATGATAATATACTTTTTATTAAGATTTCCTAAATTATCCGAACTATTTATTTTCTTAATATTACTATTTAAACTAGCACCACATTTCCTACAAAATTTCGCACTATCTTCGTTCTCTTCTCCACAAGTCGAACAATAAATTGTCATTTTTCTTTTTTCCCCTCCATCATGAAAAAAAATTAAACCCTTTTTTATTTATAAACAAAAATTCATTTATAATTATATACAATTATTAAATTTAAAAAAAGTATTATTTAAAATTTTATAAATAAAAATTAATAAGAATAAAAATTTAAAAAATTTAGCTTTGATTAAATACTAAAAATGCTAATATGAACATAAGCAGACAAGCTAAAACAACTATTAAAGCAGCAATAATAAATTTTTTAGAATCACTTACCCCTTTATTATCATTAGTTTTTATATTATTTTTACTTAAATCAGCACCACACTCATGACAAAATTTCGCATTATCCCGGTTATCTTCTCCACATTCTGGGCAATAAACAGTCATAAATTCTCCTCTTACTACTTATTTATTAAAAATTTAAAAAATCATTACTTAATAGGGAATACTAATTTAAAACCAGCACCCTCACAATCTTCTTTAAATAATTCACCATTAATTTGAACTGTAAGATTATTAATAATAGTTAAACCTAAAGAAGGACTATTATAAATATTTAAATCTTCAGGTAATCCAATTCCATTATCTTTAAACTCTAAAATAGCTTCATCATCAACAACTTTTATACTAAAAAATATATTTTTTTCATTTTGACTAGCTGGAAAGGCATATTTAACACAATTAGTTACAAATTCATTAATTATTAAACTTAAAGGAGTTATATAATCAATTGAAAACTCTAAATCCTTATTAATATCATAATGAATAATAATTTTATTCTCCAGTTCATATAAACTTAAAATACTATGACAATAATCCTTAAAGAAATCTTCAACATTAATATGAGATAAATTTTCAGATTCATAAGTTTTTTGATGGATTAAAGCCATAGCTTCAATACGACTTTTAGTAGAATCTAAAATTGATTTTAAATCATTTTTATTATATCTTTCATCTAAACTAATTAAACTTAAAATTATTTGTAAATTATTCTTAACTCTATGATGAATTTCCTTTAAAAGCACTGTTTTATCATAATCTGCACATTCAAGTTTACGTTCACGTAAAACCGTTTCAGTTTCATCTAACATGTATGAAACAGATGAATTAGGAATTCCATTATCCCCCCAACTAATAATCTTATTAAAAATTAATAAATGCTTAATTTTATCATTTTTTAATTTAACTGTACAATGAAAATCTGATTCAGATAATTGATTATCACATAATTTATTTAAATACCTTTTAAAATTTATTTGATCTTTAGGTGTTAAAAAATTTAAAACATTATCTATATTACTGTGAATTTCAAATGGTTCTGTTTCAAGAATATTAAAAAATTCATCTGTGACAAAAAACCCTTTTTGAGAATCATAACTTAAAAGAGCAAATTTTTCATGAGATTCAACTAATTTTAAAGCTTTTCCCACTGTTAAAGATTTATCATAAATATTTTTATTTTTAGTATAATCAAAAATTTTAAATAATGCTGCATTTTGATTATTATAATGTATCGGAGCACCTGTAATATTATACCAATGAGTTTTTCCATTAGAATCATTAAATTCCATTAATTGTAATGTTTGGAAAATTTTATTCATTAATAATTGATTAGTTCTTTCATTAAAATATTCCATTGAATAATCTAAAGGGTGAAGATGAACCTTTTCAAAGTCATAAGCTTTTTTTGAAAAATTAACTCTTGAAATTTCTATCATTTCTAAAAATTTATCATTGACTTTGACAAATTTATTATCTTGATAAATAGCTAAACCATATGGTGAATTTTCAAATATGCTCATAGTTTCACTAAGTTGAGTTAAAACTAAATCAGTATCATCTTTAACTAAAATAAAAGCAAGACCTCCCGAAATTATAATATTACAATCATAATGTTTAAATAAAAGATTATCATCAGTATGTCCTTTTATTTGGAAGTTTATTGGTGTTTTTTTCTTAAAAGATTCTTGTAATAAATTTAAAATAGAATTATTTACAAAAATGGGAAATACTTCTGAAAAGAGACAACCTTTAATTTCTTCTTCATCTGTTATTTTACAATGATTTTTAATTACATTGCTTAAATGTTGAACAATGAAATCTTCCCCATTTTTGTAAGGGATGAAAATATTTACATCATAATCTACTAATTTTAAAACATCTTCATAAATAAAATTTGGAACTGTTTTAATTTTGTTTGAAGGGGTGTAAAAATCTGTGGATTTTTCAATTTTTTGTTTTGCGATATAATTTCCATCACTATCTAAAACTTCAAAAATCATATTTTTAGAACCCTCCTAAAATTATATTATCTTTATAATAGTTCTATACGTCCTTCATTATTAGTTGCTTCTTCTTTGCCAATCATGTAATCAATAACATCAGTTATACGTTTACTAGTCTTTTTACTAGTTGATTTGAAACCAAAATTATTTGCTACTTTTTTAACTAATTTCTTGGTTTCTACAGATTGTTGAAGTTTAAGAACTAATAAAACATTTTCTTTAATTTCTGCATCACTAATAAAGTCAATATTAGGTTTCACTCTTTTTCTAACTAATACAATGTTACTTCCATTATAGAATAAGAAATCACCTTCACGTTTAATGAATCCCTCATCTTCAGAGTATTTTAATGCTAAATTAATAGCATCCTTAAATTTTGTTCCTGCTCTTTTAAGGTTACAAGATTCACGTAGACGTAAAATTAATGTATCAATATGAATTGGACTTTCTTGTTTAATAATATCATCAATGTCAATTGAAACATCTTTTATTGGTCTTTCATATAAATCTGCAGGTTTAGTGATTTTAATATTATTTGCTTCTTCATAGGAAACAACATAATCTTCCATATTATTTATTTTTCTTGAAATCTTTCTATCATCATAAGATTTAAGAACATTATTTAATTGTTTTTCTTTTTTAGTGATATCATCATTTATATTACTAATAATTGTATCTAAATTATCATCCACAGGTGTTTTATAATCTTCTTGCACTTCTTCATCATTTTCAGCATGTGCAGGTGTTATAGATTTATCTTCTTCTTCAGTACGATCTATAACATAAACATCATCAATCTCTGTTGGATTTTCAATTTCTTTTAATGAAGCATCAATATATTTAAGTTCATTTTTCATTTCATTTAAGGATTGAGTTAAAGCTTTTAATGAATATTTATCTTTAGGTTTATTATCCACATAATCTTCACGGTGCACAGTATTTTTACGTAATGGATTATTTAAATCAGTAGCAGGATCATAGTAACCATCATTTTCATAATCATCATAAAAATCTGAATCTTCAACTTCTTTTAAATCTTCTTCACTATGTTCTGGAGTGATTACATCATCCCAACTATTTTTATCTTCTTTTGTTGGAGTGACTTTATGGATAGATTCATCTCCATGAATTGAACCTTTAGCTATTTCTTCTATGTTTTCTTCTTCATCTGGAGTGATTACATCAATATTTGAAATGTCAGCTTCGTCAGGATTAACTGTAATTATATCTGGAGAGTTTAATGAATCAATAACCTCTTGATTAATATCCTCTTCAATTTCAGGGATGTTCACTTTCTTTCTGAATTTTACTTTTGATTTAGAAGGTTTTTCCGTGTTTTCAATAGTATTGTGAAATTTAACCTTTGAATTATCTTTATTAGATTCATCTTCATTTAAAGAACTTTCTTCAGATGAATTTTGATTGGTTGATATTTCTTCATCAATTGGTTCTTCAACATTTATATTTTCATCTCTTTTAGATCCACCAGTTAATTTTTCATTAATATTGTTGGTTAATTTAGATATGAAAGAATGTTTTTGTTTTTCATCAGTTATACTATCACCGACTTCATTATCTTTTATAATTTCATCAGAAATTTGTTTTTTATTTTTAAATTTTAATTTTTTATTAGTTTCAAATTTTTCTTCAGTGCTTTTATTATCAGTTATATTATTAATGTTTATATCTTTAGATATATTATTATTTATATGATTTTGTGAAATACTTAAATTTTTATCTTCAAATTCTTGTTTTGGAATGTTATTATTATTTGTTTGATTTATTTTATTATCTGTTATTATTGGAGTAGATTCTTCTTCATATAATAGGTCACTTATTATTGGAGTGCTTTTTTCTGAATCTGGAATATTTTTATTTACCTTTGAATTTGACTCTTTATCCTCAGTTTCTTGTGTTTGATTAATATTTTCAGATTCTGAAGGTTCACTAACTAAATTTTCCAACTCTTCATCAATAATATTACTCTCAGATTCTTCAATAGATGGATTAATAACAATGTTTTCATCTGTTTCTTTTTCATTTGATTCATCATCATTTTGATCTGCTGGAGTATAAGTTGTAACTGGAACAATTTTCATAGATTCATAAGCATTTAACTCACTAAGAATTTCATTTTTAACAGTTTCTCTTTGATTTAACTCAACAGATTCTAATAATCTTTTACGTGACAAATCTCGATTACGATACCAATCTGTACTCCATAAATGATAAATATTCCAACCTAATCCTTGTAATAGTTGATCACGTAAACGATCACGATCTGTAGCAACTTTACTAGAAGCATAAATTTTACCATCAGTTTCTATACCTAAAATATAACGACCTGGATTATTAGCATCTACAACCGCTAAATCAACTCTAAATCCTGCACATCCAACTTGTTTATCAACAGTATACCCATTTTCAACAAGGAAATTATAAACAGCATCTTCAAATGGTTCTTTAATTTCATTATTTCCTTTTCTAGGTCCATAATTAAGATTTTCAGCATATTCTAAAAAGTCTTTTAAAGCTTTAACACCAAAAGGAGGATTAGCTGCTAAATGCATATTCTGTGCCTTAAAATTACTAAAAACTATACATTTTTCCCGAGCTCTAGTAATTAAAACATTAAGTCGACGTTCCCCTCCTTCTTGATTTAAAGGACCAAAATTAAGACTCATTTTACCTTCTTTATCAAAACCATAACCTACACTAATTATGATAACATCACGTTCATCTCCTTGTATAGTTTCTAAATTCTTAACAAAGAAACGTTCATCACGTTTTTCATTAAATAAAGGTTCTAATTCGGGATGATATTTACGTTGAATTTCTAATTCTTCTATAATAGCATTTCTTTGGGATACACTAAAAGTACCTACACCTAAAGATTTAGTATCCCCATATCTCTGGAAATGTTTAAATATTTCTTCAACAACAAGTTTAGCTTCCCCTAAATTACTACTAGAATTACCTCTATCATAATAAGTAGAACTATCATAATGGAATTTTAATCCAAGCTCAGAATCATTATGACTAGGTGAAGGATATACTAATAAATTATTATCATAGAATTCTTCATTACTCACTGCAATTAAAGATTCATGTCTACTTCGGTAATGCCATTTTAACATTTTGACAGGGAATGAAAGTTTACATAAATGAAGAATACTTTCCATGTCCAAAGCAGTAGCAACTTCTTCTTCACTATCTGCATCAGTCATCTGATCAAAAAAGCTTGTAGGTGGTAATTGTTGAGTATCACCCATAACAACAGCAGTATCAGCACGCATAAATGCACCTAAAGCATCCTCAGGTTTTACTTGACTTGCTTCATCAAAAATAACAACATCAAATTCTAATTTTTCATTAGTAGGATCTAAATACTGAGCAATACTTAAAGGACTCATCATAAAACATGGTTTAATCTTTTTAATAGTTCCCCCAGCTTTTTCAAGTAATGTTCTAACAGGCAAATGTCCACTTTTACGTGTGAATTCTCCAGCTAATACTTGTGATTCCTCATCATCAGCAGCTCCAAAAATTTGAGGGATTTTATTATTTAACTTATTATATATTCGTTTACGATTTAATTTAATCATTTCACGATCTAAATCCCTAAATTCACTAATACGATTTTCATGTAATTCTCCAATAAATGTTGATAGAGTAGGATTTTCACTGAAAACAATATTTAATAAACTATCTGCAAAATTACCTAAAACTAATGGTTTAACATCGTATTTACCTATTTTACGTTTTTCAATAGTATCTACAAAAATTTTAGCATTAGTTTGTTGACATTTATTTTTAATACTTAAATATTGACTCCATAAATGTAAACTAGATAATTGACCTTTCCATTCACTTAATTGATTACTCCATTCACTAAATAACACATCAGCTTTATCTTTTTTAAATAATAGTTGACTTCTAGGATTTAATTTATTTTCTAAACGATTTAAACTTTTAACAAATACATCCCCAGCTGTAAGATAACTTTGAACATTTTCTAATGCATTAAGTTCATACAAATCATTTTTTAAAATCTCAATAGTTTTTTCTGAAAAAGTACCATTTGCAAGCAAATCATTAAATTCACGCATCCACTTTTCAACAACATAATAATTATTAAAAGGTTCTTTCACATCCCATAATTTACCAAAATATCGTTTACCTGCTTCTTCATAATTATCAATAACTCTTTTAGCATTAAAATATTTTTTAAGGCGAGTTAAATCACGTAAAGCAATCTTATCAGAAGGAACTTCACCGTTATAAATATTTTTTAACTGACTTTTAAAAGTATTACCACCAAAGAAATGGAATTTTTTCTGATTAGATTTTTCAATTTCAGAAATAAGAGAATCTAAATCTATTAATAAAACATTATCATTAAATTTTTCCATAATTCTAACAGTATCTTGATAATCTTTAACATGCTGAATTAACTCTGAAGCTTTACGAGGAGAAGAAATCCATTCAAAATTGCCAATAATCTCAGGATCAATTAATTCAGTATTTCGAGTATCTAAAACTTTTAAAGCTTCAATACTATATTTATACTCCTTCAAAGTATTAGGAACCTTAATACCATAAATATCATTAACACTACCAGCTTCTACCATGAAATTGTCAAGACTATCTAAAGTATCATCTATTAAAAATTCGATTTCACGTAAATCTTGAGGAAGTAAACTTTTAGGATTAGTTAAATTCCATGGGTTATCCTTAGTTATAGTGCTACGTAATTCGGCTAAACTTTCTAATATAGTTATGATTTCATCTAAGTCTTTCATAGTCAAATTTTCACTATTAGAAAATCTAACTAAAGGCAATAAACGACCTTTTTTACTATAATAATCATCTGCAGATTCTTTAATACCGTATAATTGAAAAGGACTTAATTTAACTTCATATAATGGTTGATGAATAATATCAGCATATTCATCTAATTGAGAACGTAACTTCTCTAATTTTCGAATTGTTCTATCAATATCTAAATTAGATTTTGAATGAACATTAACACTTCTTTCAAGATCCTTTAACATTTTTTTACGACGAGCCTTATGAGAATGTAATTCTAAAACAAATTTACCTAAACCCACATTCTCCATACGAGTTTTAACAACTTCTAAAGCCGCCATTTTCTCACTAACAAAAAGAACTGTTTTATCTTCAGCTAATAATTCCGCAATAAGATTTACAATAGTTTGAGATTTACCAGTACCTGGAGGACCTTCAACAACTAAATTATGTCCAGCTTTAACATTTTCAATAGCTGCAATTTGAGAAGAATCTGCATCCAAAACATTATACATATCTTTATAATCTAATTTAGAATCAACATCTTCTTCAGTGAAAGTATCATCATAAACATTTTGACTAGGATCAAAAATTGATTCAATTAATGAATACCTATCCCTAATTTCACTATTTTTAAATGCATCAGGATCTAAATCTTCATACATTAAAAATTTAGTGAAACTGAAAAAACCTAATGCAACATTGTCTAAAATTTCCCAATTTTTCTGACTACGTACAGCATCTTTTACTTTACGAAGGTAATGTTCAACCCCTTCAACATAATTTGTTTGTTTAAACTCTGGTAATTCTATACCATCTTCTAACAGTTTAGCTTTTAAAGAAATGTTAGTTTTAATCTCTTCCCCAGTCCAATCAATTGTGAAACTTTTCCCTACCTTTTTACGTTCCATTTCTACAGGTATAAGAATTAAAGGTGCTAAATTATTTTGTTTAGGTTTATGACCATCTTGCCATTTAAGAAAACCTACTGCAATATAAAGGATATTATAACCTTGTTCTTGCAACATAGTTTTAGCTTGTTGATTAATATAAAAAAGTCTTTTCTGCAATTCTGAAGGGGATAAATCTGCTTTTAATGTTCTATCTCCATCTTTAAAAATACTTAAATCTAATGATGGATGTTCCCAAATATTTCGTAAACGTGACTTATCTTCTTCCTTTTTATTTGGTGAAAAAGTCATTGTATAATCTTGCAATACTAATGTTTGATAAATGTTAGTTGGTGATTGATTAGTAATTGTTAATGTTTTAGATCTAGGTTTAAAATTTAATAATTGGTTACGTAATGTTAAATCTAATAAGTTTTTCCTTAGATTATAAAATTCCTTTGCAATTTTTTTTGAAGAATATGCCATGTTTACACCAAATATAAAAGTAATATACTATTTATCAAACTTAATATATTAAAATTTATATTTAATTTTAATAATTAATAAATTTAATCTTTTAATAATTTCAATTAAGTATTATAATTAAATTAGAAAGTTTTTATAAATGATTTAAATGTTTTTACAAAATTTTCACTATAATAATTTAATTTAACAACAGAAAATTAAATAAACAATAAAATTTAATGTAAAGATTTAAATAAAAAGTTTTACATAATAATTACAATAAACTATAACTAACGAACTAATTCAAAAAGGAAGTATTAAATATCTATGATAAATGATGCAGAAAAAAATAGTATTAAAGAATATTTTAAGGATAATTTAAACATAGATAATTTAGAATTTGAGATAATAAAAAATAATAAATTCATCAATTTATATAGTGATGAAATTAATTTAAACGATGTGCAACCAAGTATTGATGATTTAAGATTCATTGAAAAAACATTAAATGCTGAATTTCAAGGAATAAAAAATACTTCAGGTAAATTCTATTTTAATTTTAAATTTAAAGAATAACTAATTTTCTATTTTTTCAAATTATATATAATGAAATGAAGATTTTAATTAGAATCTTTAAAAAATATTATCCTTTTCTTTTCTTAAAAACTAAAAATTTAATCTTAAAAAATAATATTAATTTAAATCTAATTTTAAAAATTTTTTAAAAAAAAGTTTAATAGAATAAAATAAAAATTTTATTCTATAAATTATTTAATGCAGCTACAATAAGTTCAATTGTTTTTTCAACATCATCCATGCTAGCTACACTAACTGGAGTATGAATATAACGTGTTGGTACACTTAAAACACCAGTTGGAATTCCTTCACGAGCTAAATGAATAGCTGTACCATCAGTAGTTCCACCATCACTAACTTCTAATTGATAATCAATACCTTCTTTGTCCCCTGCACCAATAAGCATGTCACGAATAACTTTAGGTGTCATAATTCCTCTACCTGAAGCATCAATTAGAACAATTGCAGGACCTTTACCCATTTTACAAGGAGCTTCTTCTGGTTTAATACCTGGATGATCTCCAGATAAAGTAGTATCAAGTGCAAATGCATAATCTGGATTTAATTTAAAAGCTGCAACTTTAGCTCCTTTTAAACCAACTTCTTCTTGAACGGTTCCTACACCATAAACTGTTGCTTTAGTATCAACACGTTTAAGAACTTCCATCATTACATAGCATCCTAAACGATTATCTAAAGCTTTACCCATAACACAATTATTAGGGAATTCTTCAAACCAACTATTAAATGTTATAGGATCACCTATTGAAACCATTTTTAAAGCTTCTTTTTTATCTTTAGCTCCAATATCAATAAACATATCATCATATTTAACTACTTTGTTACGTTCAGAAGGTTTAGTAACATGAGGAGGTTTAGAACCGATAACACCTAAATGTTCACCATCATCAGAATGAATAGTTACAGTTTGATTCATTAACATTTGATCATTAATTCCACCTATAGTAGCAAAACGGATAAAACCATCATCATCAATAAATTTAACCATTAAACCAATTTCATCCATATGAGATGCTAACATTACAGTAGGAGCACTTTTTTTACCTTTTTTAGTGCAAATAACATTCCCCATATCATCGGTTTCGATTTTATCAACGGAACCTTTTAATTCACGTCTAATGATATTTTCTATATTAGTTTCAAAACCAGAAATACCTGGAGTTGTACTTAATTCTTTAACTAAATCAATATTAGATTTCAAAATAATATCCTCCTAAAATTCTTTCTTATAATATTATAAAATATTTATTTATTAAGTTTTCTATTTTTTAAAGCTTTAAAACCTACAGGTACTGTTGAATATTTAGTACCACTTGCAGCTACAACATCTTGAATACGGCCTGTAACAAAACTTTTAGGTTTCCATGCTTGATCTTCATCTTGACCTACAAGGAAAACTTCATCTACTAATTTATTCTCTAATAAATAAACTAGAATACTTGTAACTGCTCCCCCATCTTGACCTTCAATAGCTTCTGCAGTAACACTCATTATATCTATATAATTACCTAATGGTTTTTCATC
Source organism: Methanobrevibacter acididurans (assembly GCF_046197875.1). Classification (NCBI taxonomy): domain Archaea; kingdom Methanobacteriati; phylum Methanobacteriota; class Methanobacteria; order Methanobacteriales; family Methanobacteriaceae; genus Methanobrevibacter; species Methanobrevibacter acididurans. The sequence goes on from NZ_CP166991.1 coordinate 880,244, forward strand.
CATATCTAATGGAACTACAGTATCACTTAAGTAGGTTCTAGGGCAGGCATAATAACATGCATGACAATCTTCACGACATTTACCATATTTTTGTGGTTTTCTATCATTAATTTCTACAATGTCTTCAGGACAAACATATTCACATGCACCACAAAGTACACATCCACCAACACTTATAACATCAGCTTCTAAATTATTGAATTGACATAAATCAGCTTCTTTTTCAAATTCTTCATCATCAATTACTCGTTGACTTAAAACTTGGCGACCGACACTTTCACGTTCTTCAACAATCTTTGAATTATCTTTAATTTTTTTATTAGATAATCGTGTTAATAGTTTTAATCCTTTTTCTGATAATGGTTTAGATTTAAGGTAACCATTTTCAATACAATCATCTATGATTTTTTTACCAGTTTCATTTCGAACAATAACAGTACTCCATCCTTCTTCAGAGCCTACTGAACCTACACTTATATCTGAATTGTTTGCTGTGAAATCTGTGCAAATATTACAATTTTTTCGAGTAAATGGTCTTGTTTTTATGATTGGTGTAGAAAATTCATCACCATATATGAGTTTTGCTTTAAATTGACCTTTATCAATACGGAATTCTTTTACTTCATTCATATCTATATTATTTTCTGCTAAGAATTCTTTTAAGTAAGCATATGAAAAGTTTTCTGTACAAAATAAACCTATTTTTACAGTGATTGGTGATCCACCAGTTTTATCAGAGTATTTGTTTATTTTTGTTGCAGCTATTGCTTGACATGGTGTTCCAACCATTGCTATTTTTTCTTCAGGCATAGTAATTGTCACCTCTAAATTATTTTTAATTTTTTTAAATTTTTTTGATAAATATTTTATTTTTTAACCATTTTATAAAAAAAGATTCATTATAATATTATATTAAATTTTTTATATAATAAAGTTTATGAAGATTTTAATAATTGTCATAGACAGTTTTATATTCTTTTAAATGGTTTATATTTATCAGTTCTAAAGGATTATCTTCTTCTATGCCATAAAATTCATACCCATCTGCAAATATTTTACGCAATATTGGGTTTAGGTTATCATTTTCTGTTTTTAAGTATTTAATTAATTCTAACCTATTTGCTGCAAATGGCATTCCTAATCCTTCAGGTGAATTTAATTTACCTTTTTCCCTACGTCTTAATATAGAAATAGTATGTTTAGGGTCTTTAGATTGAAGAATATGATTTATAATGTTGTTATATGTTTTTGTTGTAACTGTAGGTTGGTCACCTGTTGTACATAAAACAATTTCAGAATTAGTATTTTTTAGACCATTAAGTAATGATACTGATAAACCTACATCTCGTGGTTTGTTTTCTATGATTTTTAATCTATCATCAGCAATATCATTAATTGATTTTAGTATTTCTTCATTATAATAACCAAGTACTAGAATTATTTGGTCTACTTTACAGGATAATGTATGGTTTAATGTTTCACTTATTACATTTGTTAATGTTCCATCATGTTTTTTTAGAGGAAGTGTTAACTTATTTTTTAAAGGAACATTAGATAATAACTGGTCTGCTCTCATACGAGAATTTTTACCAGCAGCAGTAACAATAACTGAAACATTTACCATAACTATTAAAATCCTATAATTAAAATTTTATTTAAATAATTTTTTAACTTAATCTCCAGAGGTTTCCACAGCAATACTAGTTGAATTAGTATCATTAACAGTTACATTGTTTGGAATGAGTTCTTGAGCGGAACAACAAATTTTCATATCTGTTCCATCCCCTTCAGTCCACATTGTAATTTTAATTGGATAATCTAAAGGATTTGTAACTTTAATACCTGTTGCTGGATTATAACCGAATAATACAGCATCTTCATCAGAAGCCATACCTACAGGTAACGGAGCCCCAATTGACATAACAGTAGAACGTAATGTTCTAGCTGGAGGACATACTCCATGTGTAGCTGTACCAGATTCAGCATCAGGTTCAACTACTGAACTAAAACTAACATCAGAACGACCAGAACCTTGTGAATTAGCCGGAATTATAGTATTATTCCAAGCTTTAACAAACTGTTTAGCATTTAATGCACGATTAGCATCATTATATTGTGGGTGACTACCAAGATAAGTGTAAGAATTAGTTACTTCATGATAAGTACTATTCGGAGTAGTATAAATCATTACAGTATCTCCACCACCATGAACATTTGAATAATTATATGCTGCAGGTATTTTTTTAACTTCTTCAGGAGTCATGAAAGCTCTTCCATCACTTAAATCCCCAATACCATATTCAAGATTATATTTAGCTCCAACTTGAGCATAACTATACCAAGATTTAATTTGATCAACACTACTGAAATCATGAGGTAAAGTATCATTACTCATATCATTTTCATTAACATGCTTAACTGTTTCACCAGTTAAATTATTAACAATATCTACACCATCATCAGTTTTTACAGCTTGAGTATAAGGTTCATTATATCCCCATACAAAATCATCAGGAGAATGAACAACAATAGAATTATTTTCAATAGCAACATAACCTGGACCATCAAAATTTGATACACTACCAGTATCAGTAACATTACCTTTAACTACATCTTCTGTAGGCATTGGTACAGTTCCTGAAGCAAAGGAATAAGCCGCTCCCAATAAATCTAAATTAACAATTCTATCAACTAAATATTGGATATTAATAGCTACAGGGTATCTATTTATATTATTTTCATCAATTATTGCATCTCCACTATAAACAGTGGATCCATTTTCAACTTTTAGTAAATTACTAACATCACCTGTGCTTAAAGAGTTTGTATGGGCAAAACTAAATGGTGTTAATATTAGACAGATAAGTAAAAGTCCTAAACATATCTTAAACGCATTCTTTTTCCATAGTCCTTTTAAACTAATTTTATTCACTTCCTTATTATTTAATAATTATTTTAAATTAAAATGATTTATTTATTGATTCAATTATTTCTTCTAAACGTATTTGTATTTGTATTATTGCATCTTGACCATTTCCACCAATAAAGATAGCATCTTCAAAACTAAATTCTGCTACAAATGCTACAATTTCATCTAAATTATTTGCGATTTCAATTCGCCCATTATAATTTAAAGATTGTAATCTCATTTTAGCATAATCGATTGTATCTTCTAATCCAGGGAATAATACTATGACTTCAGGATTATGATTAACTACTTCATTTAATATATCTAAACGATCCTCTTCATTAACTCTTGGTGTTCCAATAAATATAGCATGAAAATCTTTTTCTTCTAATATACTATGTATTGCACTACTATTATCAGATTTACCAATAAAAATATCACAATCATTTAAATGTAATACTTTTAATCTTCCTTCCACAGGTTGAAAGTTTTCTAAAGTATCTTTTATGATTGGTTCATCTATTCCTAATTTTTTAGATATTGCTGAAGCTAATCCAGCATCTAATTTATTGAAGTTACCGAATAATTGTAAAGGATATTCAGTTTCTTTAAAATAGTTAGTTTCACGAGCTGAAGATTCTAATTCATCTTTAAAATCCTGATATTTACTTATAAATACTTCTTTTCCTTTAAAGAAATTTTTAACAGTATTTTTATAATTTTCAATACTTTTATGCACATTCATATGGTCATTACCAATATTTGTTAAACCAACAATATCAAAGTCAAAACAGTAATTACAAAAATTTAATGTCATGTCACATACTTCTATTAACATTACATCATAATCTCCTTTTTCTGCTTCAAGAATTAAATCATAGTAACCTTCAAATCCTCCACCACCATTTCCACCTATTAATACATTATATCCTGCTTTTTCTAGAATTTTATGTATCATAGTTACAGTTGTGGTTTTGCCATTTGTTCCAGTTATTCCTATAGTGAATATTTCTCTATGTTTAGTCAATACATCACATAGGAGTTTTCCTTGTTTTTGATATTTGTTTGCTAGTTCTGTACCGAACATGCTTGGACTAATTGCTACAGCATCACAGTTATCTATTTCTTCGGGATTAGTAAATCCTAAATCTATCATAGCATTTTCTATTATAAAACTTAAACGTTTTTCTTTAGATAATAGGTTAATATCCGCAACAGGTAAGTTCATGTTTTCTAAATTTAACTTTGTTGATAAATCAGATGCATAAACATCCCAATTATTACGTAATAATGACTCAAAGGCTTTTTTTCCTTCTACTCCTAAACCGATTACTGCTGCTCTCAAATTAATCCCTTTAATAATAATTTTATAATCTTTAATTTCTAATATTATGGTATTCATTATTCTAAAAAAAAATTTTATTTTAATCAAATGTTTAAATTATTAATAACTTTATTAAATTAAATATTAATTTAAATTAATTTAAAATTAAATAGAATATTAAATATCACTACATAGTTATATAAATTAAAATATATAAATTTAATCTCTATAAATATTGAAAATAATTTTCTAAATCTTATTTAGGATTTAAATATCAAAGTAAAAAAAATTTAAGGTAGTAAAAAAATATGAAAACTAAAAAAGAAAAAGAAATATTTAAAAACACTTTTAAGATGAATGACACTATATTTTTAATTAAAGAAATCCAAGAAGAACACCAACACTACCTAAAAGAAGAAATAGATAAATATGAAATTAGTTACGAACAATTAAAATTGTTACTTGCAATTAAAAACAATCCTAAAGTTAATCAAAAAGATTTATCTGAAATTTATGATATAAACGAATCAAGCATTACTAGATCTATAAGAAAATTAGAAAAAAACCAATACATAAACCGTATACCTAATCTAGAGAATCATAGAAAAAAAGATTTAATATTAACCAAAAAATCAGAAGAAACTTTAAATAGTTTAATTAAGCATGAAAATAATTGGACAACTAAATTAAAAAATATTTTAACCTTAAATGAAGAAGAACAATTAAATACTTTATTGAAAAAATTTAATGAAAATAAAACAAAGCAAATTAATAAACCAAAAGTAAAAACTGAAAAAATCTTAAAAAAACCAGTAGAAAAAATATTTGGACAAGAATATAAAATAATTAAAAATTAAAAAAGGAAGAGAATATTACTGAAAAATTTTTAATCCTTCTTTTTATCTTCCTCATTTTTTTGAAGTTTAGCTATTATATCTTCAGGATTAGAATCATCATCAGAAATTAAATTTTGAATTTCTTTAAAAGCATCTTCTTTAGCTTTTTTAGATGATAATTCTTTATCATCTACAGTGATAAATTCTTTTTTAATAGAAGATTCATCAATTTTTACATCATCTTTAACAGGACCAATAGAACCTTTAATTGGTTCTTTAATTCGAAGTTCAGATCCGTCAATAGGATTTATAAGAACTTTACCCTCAGGTTTAATATTCTCCTCAGAAACATCATCAGTTTCAAAATCAGAACTAATAATAGTACCCTTAGATTTTGGGTAGACAACTTCTCCTTTAGGTTTTGGATGAATAACTTTACCTACAGGTTTTTGAACATCTTCATTTTTTTCTTTTGAATAATTATTAATACCCTGTTTTCTTAAACTTTGAGTTTGTTTAATCGCATTATCTTGTTTTTCTGCGCTTTTTTTAAGATTTTTTTGACGTAACTCTTCTTTTTCCTTTAGTATAGACATTTGATTTAACTCATCATTGGGATCAATATCACTACTTAAAGCTCCTACGTATTTAGTTTGTTTATAAACTAAGCCAATAGCTCGACTAGCAAATAAAATTGTGTAAGGGAAAATAACTAAACATGCAACCAGTAAGCCAACATAAGGAATAAGACCTAAAAGAATACGTATACAAGCTAATATTATTAAATATAAAGATATAACAATGAACCAAGTAATATAAGTACTCCAACCTATAGTTTTCATAGTTTCTAGGACAGCTCGGAAATTAAAAGCTTCTTTAAAACTTTCAGTATCTACCATTCTAGATAAGCTCATTACAAAGAAAAATGAGAAAATTAAACCTAAAACGAATAGGATAATAAATGTCATAGTGTAAGATGATTGAGTAATACCATTAATAAATCCACTAAATAAATCCCCTGTAGGGAAACCTAATACTGTAAAGTAAGGATTTGAAGCTTGAAGTAATTGAATTATAGCACTATTACTACCAGAAGAAATTAACATTATATAGAAGAGAACAAATGGGATAATTGTATAAACAATTCCAAGAACAAAGTATTTCAAACCATCAACAATATTTTCCACAAAAGAAAAACTAGGAATATCTTTTTTATGTCTGATAGCAGAAGCAATCACACTACAAATATAACCAAAAATAACAATTTCCAAAATTAAAACAATAAACATTACTAAAAGACTAATAGGTCTAATACTTGCAAATGTTTCAACATAACGCATAATAAATAAAAAAATACCTAAAATTAAATACTTTTTCCAATCTCTTAATGGATAATCCAAACTATCCACCAGTATATCTAAAACTCCCATAATATCCACGTCCAATAAAATTTAATTTTAAATTAAGCTTCCATATAAATTAATCCAATAGATCTAGATAAAAACATTACCATATAAGGAACTATTAATAAAATAGCAATTAATCCCCCTAAAAATGAAAATCGGAACAAAAAAAAGTTTATAAAAATTAATAGTAATAAAATTATTAAAACCATAATAAACCATATTAAATATAATTTTATTCCAATTCCATCAATTGTGTTAATAATAGTACCTAAATCAACTCCTTTAATAATATTATCCATACTTGCAAATCTAGCTAATCCAATATAAAATAATGAAAGAGTAAACAAAATAACAATAAAACTTACAAGTGCAGTTATTCCTAACCTGGAAATTGTATTAGCAATTAATTCATCAGGTAAAAGGCTTGTATTAACTAATACAATAGTATTCTTCATTATAAAAGAACCTATTTGTAAAATATGATCCAATAATCCTGTAACAAATGCAACAATGACTATGATTACAATAGGAATTAAGCAATACAAAAAGCTTAATAATACAAATCCAACACCATTTTGAAAATCTTTAACACAATTAAAATTAGGTGCTTTATCATATCCATGAACTGTATGAGCTATCATATTAACATGAAACCCTACAATCAAAAAAGATAAAATAAAACCCACAATCAATGTTATAAGACTTAATATTAAATTACCATTACCATTTAACTCTGGAGATATAGCTATTAATGTTATTACTAAATTCAAAACACTTAAAACTAACATCTTTTTCCAATTAAATAATGGATAAGTTAATGCATCTTTAATAATATTAAAAGATTTATTTATTTTTATCACCAAATAATCTTAATCTATTAGATAATCTTAATTGTATAATTAATATTTGATTAAAATAAGTATATAAACTTTACTAATAATGAAATTAGATACCTAAAAAGATTACAAATCAAAAAAATAGCTTTAATATAAAAAATAATAAAAATTAATCAAAAAAATAGCTTTAAAAAGTCTAGAAAAAAGGATAAAATTTAATCCTTTTATTAATTGTAAAACTGTTTAAATATCTAAATATTTTCTTTGCTCATAATTGAATACTTGAACCCGATAATCATCCCACTCAGCATATTTAGCATCTAAAAATTTATTACCAATTTGAGGACCAAGAGCATTCATTAACAATTCTGAATTTTCAAGACTATGATAAGCTTCCCATAAACTAGCAGGTAAAGGATTAATACCATTAGATTCTAATTCTTCTTCAGATAATTCAAAAAGATTATAATTAACTGGTTCTCCAGGTTCTATCTTATTTTTAATTCCATCCATACCTGCAGCTAACATAGCAGTGAATGCAAGATAAGGGTTACAAGTTGGATCAGGTGAACGATATTCAATACGTGTAGATTCCCCAAATGCTGCAGGAACACGAATTAAAGCAGATCTATTCTTTAATCCATAACTAATATGTACTGGAGCTTCATAACCTGGAACAAGACGTTTATAACTGTTAACTGTAGGGTTAGTAATAGCAGTAAGAGGGAACGCATGTTTTAATAATCCTCCAATAAAGTATAATCCTATGTCACTTAAACCATATTCAGCATCAGGATCAGCAAAAACATTTTTACCATTTTTAAATAAACTTTGATGACAATGCATACCAGAGCCTTCTACTCCATTGAAAGGTTTTGGCATGAATGTTACACTATATTTTTGATTATTAAATTCTGCAATATTATTAACTATTGCTTTTATAGCTTGTTTATAAGTTATTACTGCATCAGCTGTTATTAAAGCATCATCAAATTTGAATGAAATTTCATTTTGACCTGGACCGACTTCATGATGATTTGCTTCAATTTTAAAATTTAATTCTTCAAGATTTAAAGACAATTCACGACGGAAATCAACACCTTTATCTGCAGGATCAACATCAAAATTACTTGCATTATCTGAAGGAATAGGATAACCTAAATTATCTTCATCAAGAATATAAAATTCTGGTTCAGGACCAATATTATAAGTATATCCTTTTTTAGCTAAATCATCTAAAGCATTTTTAAGTAAACTTCTAGGATCCCCAGGATAAGGATCACCATCAGAGGTGCAAATATCACAAATAAATCTACATGTAGCAGATTCTTCAGGTCTCCAACTGAGTGGACTATAAGTATTTATATCAGGTTTTAATAATAAATCACTACTAGATATATCAGCAAATCCCTCTATACTAGATCCATCAAATAATAAACCATCATAGAATAATGATTCCATTTCTTCAGGTTTAGATGGTAAAGCTATACTTTTTGGCACCCCATGGATATCTACAAATTGTAAGCGTACAAATTTGATATAATCATTCTGCATACGTTCTATCATTTCATCTATTTTTTCAGTCATTATAAATCCTTCATTATATTTTTTTTTAATTTAATTTTATTAATGCTTCTGTAATTTTTTCAATATTTTTAGTGCTTAAACCAACAGTTACTTCATCATCCGCTAATTTTGCATATTTTCTACTTCCATTACATCCAAGTGTTATATTTGCATTTCCTGTAGATGCTGGTTTTGAAACTGCATCTGCACATATACTTTGGATTCCTGCAAAGTCTGCTTTAACACGATCATCTAATTCATATATAATTGCTTGGGATATTTTCATTGCTTGAACTGGTTTTGCAAAGATCACTACAACATCAGGTGCAAATGTTGCTGTTTCTAAAGGCGCATATAACAAACCATAATTTCTAACTTTCATTGTTGGTAAAGCATTTAATGTGGCTTTAGCAGATTCAGTGTCTTTAAATCCTCCAAGATTTACATAAAATTCTCCACTTGCAATTTTTGGAGGTAAATCTTCTAAACCTAATGCAGCTGATCCTCCTTTACATTTTTCTTCATCTTTACTTGCATAGAAAGTTTTTCCTTTAGAAGCTAATTTAACCATTTCACAGTGACGGAGAGGTTCTTCAATTTTTTCAATATCATTTGGAACTTCTTCAGGTTTTAATACAAATTTTATTGCAACTGGTTCTGAATCTAAATTTAAAATATTTTTAAAATTTTGTGCTATTTTTGTATTTTCTTTTTTATCATATTCCACCATATGTGATTGTCTCCTGAATCTAGTTTTTTTATACTTTAAATTGTTTTATTTATATATTTTAAGAAGTATTTAATATTTATTGTTTATAAGAGTAAATAAAAAAATCATTAATAAATGTTCATTTTAACAAACAATATTATAACAATTAAAGATTTTATATTAATAATTTTTATAAAATTTTAATTTAATTAGTTAATAGTGGTGGAAAACACATTCCATTAAAAATTATTATTAAGTATTAAAAAATTTTTTTTAAATATTTTATTCTAAAAAAGCTAAAAAATTATGAAAAAAATATCAAATTTAAAAAAATATAAAAGTTCAAAAATACACGAATTGATTAAAATTTTATAATAATATTCATAAAATCATAATAATAAAAAGAAAAAAAATATATAAACATTAAAAAATATAATAATTAATATAAAATTAAAAACAGTACAAAGAGGATATAAATAAAAACAAAAGAGGCTGAATAAAAATGGAATTCACGATAATAACTGTAGAAACAGACATAAAACAGATAGAAACTCTCCTTAAAGGAGTTCAACCTAAAACAGTGATTTTCATCACACCCCATAAAAATGATGAAAAAGTAAAGGAAACATCCAATTTTATTGCAAATACCTTCGGAAGACAAATACAAATCAAAAAAACATTTATTGACAAAAATGATATTATTGAAAATAGTAAAACCATCACAGAAATAGTTGATAAAGAACACTCCTTAGGCAAGGAGGTAATAATGCACATAACCGAACACAGTGAATATAGTTTCTGCTTATCCTATGGTGCATATTCAAGATTTAAAATTGTTAAAAGAATTGTAGCAATAAATAGAAAAGGCGGAATAGTTGATTTACCCGTATTAAGATATCATTTAACCAAAAATAAAATAAAGATACTTGAACAGTTAACAAATGAAAATAAAACATTACAAACACTTTCAAATGAATTAAATTTATCTGAAGGAATGATATACCACCATATAAGAGAATTAAGAAATTTAAACTTAATTCAAAAAAATAAATTAAAAATTACAACAGCAGGTAAATTAGCAATATTGTAAAAAAATAATGAAAACATTTAATATACTTAAGTAACTTAACTAGTATAAGTATTAAAATATAAATATAAAATAATATGTTATTTATAATATAATTTAGGTAGATAAGAATGGTAAAAACTAAAATCATTTCATGGAACACAAATGGATTACGAACACGATTCAAAAACGGAGAATTAGAACCAATATATGCAGAAGAACCTGACATAATCTTATTCCAAGAAACAAGAGCACAATACAATCAATTAAATAAAAAATTAACAGAAAATAATGAATATACTATTAACTGCATACCTGGAGAAACTAACAGATCTGCCGGTTTAGCTATTTTCAGTAAATCTCAACCTAAAACTATTAAAAAATTCATTAACAAACCTAAAGATGTTACAAAAGGAAGATTTGCAAACATTAAATATCCAAATTTTACTATCATCCAAGTATACGGACCAACAGGTGCTGGAAACAAAGACAAAATGGATGAAAAAGTATCATTCTTTAAAGAGATCTTAACACTTGCAAAAAAATTAGAAAATGAAAATGTAATCATTATTGGCGATTTCAATATGGCACATAATGAAATAGACACAGCTAATACCAATAAAAAACCAGGATTTACAGATGAAGAACGTGAATTTTTCAATAAATTAGAATCCTACAATTACATCGACACTTACCGTAACTCTAACCCTGAAAAAACAGTATATACAAATTGGAAATCAGATAAAGCACGAGAAGAAAATAATGGTAGTAGATTTGATTACGCATATGTAAGTAAATCTTTAAAAGAAAAAGTGGATAAAAGTGAAATTTTAACTAATATCACTTCAACTAAAAATTCCCCTATAGTTTTAGAATTAGATTTATAAAAAAAATTTTTTTATTAATGGGAAAATTTTAAAAAAAATATCCCTAAATCTCTCTTTTTTAATTATTTATTGTTCATTACTTCTAATAATCTCATTTAAACTTATATCAGAATTAATGAATCTTTCATCATTTATTTCATTTTTAATATGAATAGCTCTTTTAGGACAATTATGAATACAAGACATACACCATTCACAGTAGTGAAAAAAATTTGGAATAGTATTTTCTAATTTTATATTTCCAACAGGGCAAACCTTAACACAAATTCCACAACCATTACATGAATCTAAGTCAATAGTATAATCTTCATCAATTTGATCCATGTGTAATTCATTTAAATTATATTCTGGAAGGTTATGATAATCTTTAATAGGTTCATCTATATTGAATTCTAGTTTATTATGAATATCCTCTTTAATCTTCGTGATTTCAGGTTCTAAAAGTTGATTGTTTTTTACTTTTTTTTCATAAATCATATCATAGCATGGGAGAAAATTATCAACCATAACAATCTTATTTAAATAATAATGAGTGAACCCTTTTTCTTTAAACAAATTTTCAATAATTGTCATTGCAGCCACAATACCTCCACCACCATTATTTAATATTAAAAATACATAATCTGCTTTTATATTAGCTTGTCGAATATATTTTTCCACTAAACGAGGTAAGGTATAATAGTAACATGGTACTACAAACCCAACTACATCATCTTCAATATTATAAGTTTTATCTTTTATTAATTGGGGAATACTAAACAATTCTCCACCAATTTGCTTTGCTAAATATAAACTATTCCCTGTTCCAGTAAAATATAAAGTTTTCATTGAAAAAAATCTCCTATTATATTAATTTTGGTTATTGCTCTGAATTAATTCTGAAAGTTTAACATTAGGATTTCTAAAATGTTCTGAATTTTTTTCTCGTTTATCATGAATAGCACCTTTTGGACAATTTTGAATACAAGCTAAACAATAAGCACAATTATCATTGAAAAATGGAATATTATCCTTTAATTCAATATTACCTTTAGGACAAATATTATAACATACTTTACATTGATTACATGATTCATAATCAAAATATAAATTAACTGCAAATCGTAAAAATACTTTATAAATTATCTTATAAACCAATTCCATGACTTTATCTCTAACTTTATTAATAGAAGGTTGATAATTTTTTCTAAGAAATATATCTTCTTTAATCTTATTGACTTCTAAAGCTATTGATTTATTATCATGCAACTCTTTTTGCTCTTTAATATCATATGAAGGTATAAAATTATCCACCATTAAAACATAATTAGAATAATTAATTCTTAATCCTTTTTTATTTAATACTTGTGTAACATCAGATAAAGAGTTAAAATGTGAGGATCCATAAGTCATTATTACAAATAAATAATCACAATTAATTTCAACTTGTGTTAAATATTCTTTTACAAGGTTAGGCATTGTCATACAATAAACCGGACAAATAATACCAACCAGGTCATCCACAATTTTATATTGATTATTTTTAATTAATTGTGGAATGCTTAATAGTTCTCCCCCAATTTTTTTACTTACATATAAACTATTTCCAGTCCCACTAAAATATAAAATTTTCATAGTATACTATAAGCTCTTTTATTCTTAAAAAATTTATTTAAAAAAAAGTTATTTGAAACAATAAAAAGAAAAAATATTTAAGGTATTGTCATTTCCTCAAGTTTATGTTTATCACAAAAAGTTTTAAAATCACATGCATTACAAGTTCTCTCATCTGCATCTGCTTTCCAAGATTGTTTAATATTTTTACCCGCTAATTCACAGATAGTACTATTTTCAATATCCTCCACTACTTCATCAAATTTTTCTAAAGCGAAATTAATAGATTTATCTTTAATAGGAATGATTCTAACACATCTATCCATCATAAACTTTTCAGACAGTTTTGGATATTTTTTACTTACATCCCATTGTTTAATTAAATTTTCATCCCTACTATGACCTGATACATCGGATAAATTATTTTTTAAATCTTCTTGAATAAGTTGTAAATCTTCATTAGAAGGTGCTAACTCATTTAAATAAAATATAATACCTGCAGCTACAGGTTTACTACCTTCTTGCATGCTTCTTAACCATGCATATGTTTGTATTTGCCAATTATGACGAAGCCAATTTTTGCTATTTAAAGGTGGTCTTTTCATTCCTTTATAATCTATAATAATTTCATATTTATCTGATGAAATTTTCTTTATATTATTTTGAAAATCTTCATCTTTAAATAAATATTCTAATATTATGTTTTTTTGTTTATACTCATCTAAGCTTTTTTGAGGTTTAATATTCTCCTCTATCTTTATACTGCTTAAAACATCAATAACCCCATTAATACTATAATAATTACTCCTACTGTACCCATCTTTATAATTAGGCATAGTCCTCATACCTTTAAGTAATATTTCAGCATTATCTATTAAGGGAAATAAATATGGTCCTAATTTATTTATTGCAGTTTCTGCACGAAAACTATATAATAATTTATGAGGATGTTGATTAGTACTACATTGAGCTTGATTATTATTAGGATGAGTAAAATGACAGTAATATTTTTCAGGGGGATATAAACCTCTAACTTGTAATCTTTTATCAATTAATTCCTCTAATGGCCTAATATCTTTTTTCCAATCCCATGGGAAACTTTTATGAGCATCATTATATTTTAAGTATGCTTCTTCCATTATCCCATGAATAAATTCACCAAACCATAATTGTACTGGTTTACTTGGAGGTAAAGTTGCCTTGTTTTGATAACGATATTGTAGGTTACATGTTAAAAAACTTAGCAAATCTCCTGTTAAATTATATTCCGGCATTATAAATGCTTGACTTCTTGATGATAACTTCATAAGTTAGTTCCCTCCATTAAATATCTTTATATTAAATATATTTCATTAAAACCAATGTATTCTTCATCTCGACTCCATCCTAAGGCAACATTTGGAATTGTTTTATGTGTACTTTTTGTCATGTACCCATCAATATTAGGATACAAACCAATAAGAATTAAAACATCTTCTGCACGAGAAAAAGCTACAAAATATAATCTTGTTAAATCATCAAAATTACGATCAACAACATTACGTTTAGATTCACCTATTGTACTAAAAGATCTGATTTTATCTTCTAAACTTTCATTTTTAGGTTGTTTTTTGGGAAATCTGAATTGACTAGTGCTTGCTTGATTTTTATTAAATCTAGATCCCACATCAACAATAACAAGTGGAAATTCTAATCCTTTTGATTGATGAATACTCATTATATTCAAACGATTTTCAGGTAATGTATATAATAAAGATTCATCAATACTTACCCCACCCATAGATATAGGTATAAAAATATTCCAAATTGCTTCATTAATACTTTTACTTTCAATTTCACCTTTAGCATCAAATATAATATGTGCATTATATTCATTGAAAAATCCTGTTTGAGTTATTGTTTTTGTTATAGCTTCTAAATAAACTAAACCTTCAACATCATCCTGTAAATCTGGTACCCAAGTAATTAATTTATATGCAAGATCTATCAAACTAGCCCTATCAGGCCAATTATCTAATTTAAATGGTATTCTTGCTTGCCAATGTGTTAAAAAATCATTTAAAGAAATAGGCTTATTTGGTTCAGGTGATTGATCAACATATTCTAGTGCAGCTTTCCTCCATTGTCGCATATTATGATTTGCTATAGTAGGAATTTTATGAATACTTTTTTGGACTTTGCCTGCAGGATCAATACATTCCAACATTAAACCACAGAAAATTTTTACACAGGGAATTCCCTGTAAATCTTGCCCTCTTGGATTATAAACTTCAATTGGATTTTTTAATTTTTCTAAGCGTTTTTTTAAATAGTAAGGGAAAAGATAACCATTACTATTTTTTTCTTTTGGAGAGTAAGTTAAAAGAGCAATATCTGAAGGAGAACCATTTTTAGGATCTAACTGTAATTTAATAGACTCTTTATCTTTTGCTAAATCCATACTTAATTTACGACTATTTAATGCAATATCTGCATCATCACTACTAATTCTTTCAGAATTTTTAGAGGTTAAAACCCTTTTAACTGGTAATTCTACTTCTTTTCCTTCTACTAAGTTTTTAATTAATTTACTTAAATCAGCTGCTAATTGCTCCCCATTATTTCTAAACATTCCTAAAACTGGGATATTTTTCATATCTTCTCTTGCAAATTTAATTTGGGGTTTTTCTTTTACTCTTGCTTCTTGATAATGTGAATCTAATTCCACAAAATCATTACATAAATTAACAATATCTTTACTACTACGATAATTATTTTTTAAATTTATTTCAATAATTTCAGTATTTAATGATTTAGCTGCTCTTTTTTTATAATCTGTGAACAAATCAACAGTTGCGCCCCTAAAACGATACAAAGATTGATCATCATCCCCAACTACTGTAATATTTCCATTATTTTTTATAGCATGATTACCTATTTTAAAATAAATTTTTTCCTGAAGCAAGTTTGTGTCTTGATATTCATCAACTAATAAAATCTTAACATTATTTAAAAAAATATTTAATTTATTATTTTTCAAGCGTTTTAAAAATCGATATTCTAACATTACAAAGTCTAACATGTTACGATTTTCTAATTCATTAACATAATTTCGTATACAGTTTAAAGCAACCTTTGAACCTTCTGAATTAACATCATGCTGTATTTTATCCCAATCAATCAAATCATAATATAATCTATCTTTAATACTTAAGAGAATTTCACTCATTTTAGAAGGATTTGTTAAAACATCTCTCCCTAGAAGACTAGCTAGATACTTTTGTAAATCTTTATTTTTATAACGTTCATTTTTAAATAAACCTACATTTAACATAACACTTCGAGTGATGAAATCTTCAATGACTACCGGCTGTTTTGTTCCAGGATCCCTATGGATTCTCATTAATTCTTCAGCAATACTATCTAATGTACCTGTTAATATTTGATTTAAGTCTAATCTAACTAATTTACGTAAAATATCATCATCAGCAATTAACATTTTATTTATGATAACATCTTTTATTGTTTGTCCCCAACTAAGAATACGAGAACTTAATTCATTAGCTGCTTTTTTAGTAAATGTTGTTGCAAGAATCTCTTCAGGTTTAACATCATCAACAAAAATGTATTTTAAAATTTTAAGAACAATAACTGTTGTTTTCCCACTACCCGGACCTGCAACTAAAAATAAAGAATCATTTAAATTAGAACTTATTGCCTTATTTTGTTCAATATTTGAATTAATATCTCTACTTAAATCTTCTACGACAATATTTTTAAATTGACTATAAGTTATCATAAAATTATAATTTCCCCTTTTAACTTAAATGAAATTTTTTTTTAATTGTTTTCATTTATGTATGTTTTTTTATTTAATAATTAATTATTAAGTAATTTAAATTATAAATAAATTTCCTAAGAGCAAAAAAAAGTAATCATTTTAAAAATAAACAATACATCTATAAACCGAATAAGCATGGAATAATATTAATATAATAAAAAATATAGATATTACATTATTATAAAAGAATTAATATAAGTTTTAAAGTATTAAATAAGAAAATTATTTAGGGTTATTATGAAAAAAACTGCTGTAGATAAATTTAAAGAAGATATTCGTTTCAAAGATAAAATTGCCCATATTGAAACAATACCAGGAAAAAAAGCAGAATACATGAAAGTAGATAATTTAGACCTTAATTTTATTGAATACTTTGAAAGTAAAAATATTAAATTATATAAACATCAAGCAGAAAGTATAAAACACATTCGAAATAGTGAAAATATAATAATAACAACACCTACAGCATCTGGTAAAACTTTAGCTTTTAACATTCCTGTTTTAGAAAAATTATATAATGATAAAAATGCTACAGCTTTATACATATACCCTGCGAAAGCTTTAAGTTATGATCAATTAGATGTTCTTAAAAAACTAGAAAAAGGTTTAAAAATGGATTTTAAACCAGCAACATATGATGGAGATACACCTAAAAGTTCACGATATGGGATTAGACAAAAAGCTAGAATAGTTTTAACCAACCCATACCAATTACACCATATTCTTGCTTGGCACCATCAATGGAAACGTTTTTACAGTAACCTCAAATTTATTGTGATTGATGAATCTCATTATTATAAAGGAATATTTGGATCCAATGTTGCATTTCTTATTAGACGATTAAAAAGAATTTGTAATTTTTATGGAAGTAACCCGCAATTTATTTTAAGTAGTGCAACTCTAGCAAATCCTACAGAATTAGCTGAAAGATTAACTGGTGAAAAATTTACATTAATCAGTGAGGACACTTCACCAAGTGGTGATAAAGATTTTATCTTGTATAATCCTTACAAAAAAAGAAATGGGAAAAAAAATGATGATGCTCCCAGTATTCATCAAGAAACAGAATATATTTTTATTTTTTTATTATTAAAAAATGTTCAAACTTTATGTTTCACTATTTCTCGTAAAATTGCTGAATTAATTGCAATGTGGGCTAAAAATGATATGTTAACATATAAAAAGCAATTGACTAATAAGATTACAGCATATAGAGCAGGATATTTAGCTGAAGATAGAAGAGAAATAGAAGATGGTTTAAAATCTAGAAAATATTTAGGAGTAACATGCACTAATGCTTTAGAATTAGGAATAAATATTGGTTCATTAGATGCAGTTGTTATAAGTGGTTATCCTGGAACAATGATTAGCGTATGGCAACAAGGCGGACGTGCTGGTAGAGGAACAAATAAATCATTGGTCATATTAGTTGCATTTGAAAATCAATTAGATCAATATTTTATGAAAAACCCTGAATTTTTCTTTGATAAACCTCATGAAAATGTAGTTATAGATTTAAATAACCCTATGTTAATTAAATCTCATTTAATATGTGCAGCAAATGAATTACCATTTGATTTTAAAGAATCAGAAGAATATTTTAATGCAACAAAATCAATATTAAATGATTTAGTTAAAGAAAAAGAAATTACAGTTACTAATGGTTTATATACTTACCCTTATGATGATAGTCCAAGTTTTACTTGTTCACTTAATCAATTAAGTAATGATTCTTTTAAAGTTATGAATAATAATAAACTTTTAGAAGTAATGGAACGTTCTCAAATGTATAGAGAAGCACATCCCGGTGCAGTTTTAATAAATAAGGGTGAAACTTACATTGTAGATAATGTGAATCTTAAAAGTCATTATGTGAATGTAATAAAACATAAAGTTAATTATCATACTAGTGTTTTAAAAAGTGTGAATATTAATATTATAAGTAAAATTAAAAGAGAAGAATTTGGAGACTTAACAGTGCATTATGGTGAATTAGAAGTATCCGAAGATTATCATAGATACAAGAAAATTCAATTCAGCAAAACTGTAGGTTCTTATATTTTAGATTTACCCCCATTAAATTTTAGAACTAAAGGGTTATGGTTCACCATACCAGAAAGTATAAAAAATAAATTAGAAGATACATTTGATGATGAAGAAGTGTTTGCTGGAGGTTTACATGGAACAGAACATGCTTTAATTGGATTATTCCCTTTACATGTTATGTGTGATCGATTTGATATTGGAGGATTAAGTACTAATTATCATAAAGATACACAAGAAGCTACAATCTTCATATATGATGCTTATGAAGGCGGAATTGGGATTACTAAAAAAGCAATAGAAGTATTTAAAGATTTAGTTAAGAGTACAAAAGATTTATTAGATAATTGTGAATGTGAAGAAGGTTGTCCTTCTTGTATTTATTCACCTAAATGTGGAAATGATAACAAACCGTTGCATAAAAAAGCTACAAAAACAATCCTTAATTATATGTATCATGAAATGGGACAAAAAACTAAATCACATTTAAAAAAGACTAAAAAACAAACATCAGCAGATAAGAATGATTACAAATCAAAACTAGAAAAAATAAATTCAGATAAATCAAAGTATAATGAAGCATTAAACTTTTATAAAAGTAATAATTTAACTTATGCAAAAGAAATTTGTAATGATATATTGAATGAAGATAAAACAAACTCTAATGCTTTATATCTTATAGGTGCCATATTAAATAAACAAGATGATAAATATGGGGCTGTAAATTTTCTTAAAAAAGCTATAAAAAGCAACCCATCACATATGGAAGCTAATGAATTATTATTAAATATAACAAAATAGTTTGTAATTGCTAAAAATTGTTTTAAACTTATATTAAAATAGTAAATAAAAATAAACCTGTTCAAAAATCAAATATAAAATTATATATAAATTAAAAGTAATAACTAAACAAGATACATATAATAATAATTTAAGAGGCTATTAAAATGAAAAATGTAGTCATACACGATCCTGAAAATAATACTTTAAGTAAGAAGTATATTAAGCCTACAAATTTCATTCCAAACATGAAAGAAACAAAAAGGGAGAAAAAGGATTTAAGTGATTTAATAAATTTATTCAATTTCATGAATTATGATTTAGATATATTAGAATATGACGAAAAACTTGATGAATTTATCATACTTTACCCAACAAGTTTAAGTAAATTTTATGAAATATTTTCAGAAAATCCTAAGGATACAGATAATATATTTGAAAACTTAACAAATAAAGAAATAAGTCATATATTTGAAGATATGGAAGAAACTTATTATTATAAAATTATTTATCAAACATTAAAAGGAAAAAATTTTAATATTTATCTAAAAATTTTCGAAAATCAAAATTTATTAAATATTATTAATCAAAAGTTAACAAGATTTAAAGATTATGTTTTAATATTAACCCCAAAAAATGAAATCTAATCCAAAAATACTAAAAAAAATGAAAGTCAAACAAATAAGTTAATTAAAGAAGAAAATCAAGTAGCTTATGTTTACTGGGACAGCAAAAATAAATATATGTGGACAGAACAAATTTTTAATATTTTAGAAATAGATTCTAAAAGCTTGAATCCTGAAGAGAACATAATAGCTAAACACTTAAATGAAGAAGAACATAAAAAATTAGAACAAAAAGAAATAGAAGCATACCTAACTTTTTCAGATTTTAATTTAATAACTTATGTGAAAACTAAATCAGGACTTAAAAGAATTTATTATTATGGTAAATTTTTCACAAGTAATGTTGAAGGTGTTGAATCATTTATAGGTTTTGTTCAGGATTTAAGTAAATATGATCCCAAAATCATAGATTCTTACTTTGAAGATGAGCATTTAAAAGATAACAACCAAATTAAAAATAATTTACAACTTATTTTAAGTTTAATGCAATTAGATACAAGATATAATTTTAATAATTCAGAAGAAATCATAAACAGTACAAATGCAAGAATTAGAGCTATGAGTTATATTCATGAACAAATTTATCAATCCCCAGATTTAATTCATATAAATTTAAAAAAATATTTAAAAAAACTATTAACCAGTTTAATAAGTGTATATGATTGTGACAATATAACATTCACAGTAGATTTAATTGAAGATGAAATAAATTCAAAATATGCAAACCCTATTGGTTTAATAATTAATGAATTAGTATTTAATTCCTTGAAACATGCTTATCCTGATAATGTAAAAGGAAATATTAATATTAATACTGAAATGAAAGATAATATTTTTATATTAACATACACAGATGATGGAATAGGATTACCTGAAGAAATAAATATCAATGAACCTCATACTTTAGGATTTATAATTATAAAAAATTTAATTGAACAAATAGATGGAACAATTACTGAAAAAAAATGTGAAGGTACAGGATTTGAAATAAAATTTAAAATAAAAAAATAATTTTAAAAAGGAGAAATGAATATAAATGGTAAGCAATGAAGAAAAAAAAGAAATACGGGAAAATATTATAAGTAAAACTAATAAATTACTTGAAGAAAACAATGAACCTTACAGAATGGATGAAGTAAGTATTCTAAATACAAAGGATAGTGTTGGTTTTATAGGAAGTATACGTATACATGATTCTGAAAAATTAAAAGTTATTAAAAAAGGTTTTACTAAAATTATTAAATCTTATGGTGATGCTACAATTAAAGAACGTCATGTAGTGCCATGCTGCGAATTACCTTATGATTATTTAAGTTTTAATATGAAAAAGTCTAAAGACTAAAAATTTAACTCTTTTTTAAATTTTTTTGATTAATATGGTAAGTCGTAGAAAAGAACACGAAGCATATTTAAATAAAGTATTATCTAATTCATTGACTAGTGAAAATCCCTCAAAAGAAACAATGCAAAAGGGGAAAAAAAGTAGTTCAAGTTTTTATAATGATTTAAAAAATGGATTACTTAAAAAATATGAAAATACTAAATTTGAAGATTTTCCAAATACTAATATCTGTGAGAATCAATATGGTGAAACATTAAAAATTGTTTCTAAAGAAAAAACTGATTTTAATCTTGAAAGTAATTCTGATTCAGTTACTTGTGATTTGAAAATTATTAAAGGTATTGGTCAAAGTACTGAAGAAAAACTTAAAAAATCTGGTTATAATAATATTCAATCATTATTAAATCATGCTAAATATTCTAGTAAAGCTGAAAATGTTTTAAGCAATATTGAAACTGATAATTTTAAAGATAAGATTAATTATATTAAAGAAAATAGTTCTAACAAAAATAATCTTTTAAAATGTGCCTGTGATATCCCACGAGAAAATTTTAAATTCATGGATATTGAAACTTTAGGATTAAGTAATGTTCCAATAATATTAATTGGTATGGCTGAAATAAATAAAAAAGAGATAATTACTACCCAATACTTATTACGTGATAAAAATGAGGAACCTGCATTAATTTATGAATTTTTAAATCAGTTAAATGAAGATGATGTTTTTGTAACTTTTAATGGTAAAAGTTTTGATGTCCCATTTATATTAAATAGAGCTAATTATTATAGAATAAATTTCCCTGATGAATTGATTAATTATGATTTAATGTATTATGCACGGAACTTTTGGAAAGATACATTACCTGATTGTAAATTACAAACAATAGAAAAAGAAATATTTAATATTGAAAGAATTAATGATGTTCCCGGTAATTTTATACCTAATTACTGGGAAACATTCCATGAAAATAATAATATTGGTCCTTTAATCCCTATTATTGAACATAACAATTTAGATGTAGTTAATTTAGCTAAATTTCTGAATTATATGTATAATAAAACCTGTTCCTTATGATTGGTTTTTAAATTCCTCTACTTGACGTAAGAATGTTGCTACACCCATACGTTTCATTGTACCTGCTAAACGTTCTTTTTGAGGCTTTTTACCATTTTTAGAATAGATTTCTTGAACTGCTTCTAAGGTTTCAAAGAGTTCTTCTTCAGATTCTACAAACATTTGAGAACCTTGAACCATTTCTCTTCCACCTTTTCCTCCAATATATAAAGAATATCCTTCGTATAAAACATCTTTTGCATCATTTGGACATGCATTAAAACATTTTCCGCAACCTATACAAATATCAGGATTGGTTATTGCAATGTCTCCACGTATTTCTAATGCATCTACTTTACATACATCTTGACATCTTCCACAACCTGTACATTTTTCTTCAATTGTAATTGGGTATTTCACACCATTTATACCAAAATCAGTGACTTGTGGACGTACACATTTATTAGGACATCCAGATACTGCAATTTTAAATTTGTATGTGAATGGTTTTTCTGCATATTTATCTTCACATTTTTCAGCTAAATCAATAGTGTCAATTAATCCTAACATACAATGTTGGTTTCCAGGACATGCCAATGTAGAACGTACTAAAGGCCCTTCTCCCCCATTGATTAATCCGATTTTACGTAATTCTAATAGAAGAGGTTCTGAATATTTTGGTTCTATTTCGTGAATCTCAAATTCTCCCCTATTTGTGAGTTTAACTTTCCCACCATATTTTTTTGTAATTTCAGCAACTTTAATAACAACATCAGCATCATAAAATCCTGCAGGGTTTGATCTGAATCTTACAAAGTTAAAACCATTTTGTGCTTGACCTATTCCACCATAATCCCCATTATAGTAATATGAATTGTATTGATTTTCTTTTTCTCTTCTAGCAACCTCTTTTTTAAACCTTTTCTCTTTAAATTCTCTCATTTTCTGGATATTTTTTACTTTGACTTCTTCTTGTAAATCAATATAATTTGCAATATCTCTTCCAGTTTCTGTTCTTACTATAATTGTTGTGTTTCCTTCAGGTGATCCTTTTTCACCAAAACTTATATCTGCTAATTGTGCATCAAAATCTCGACACATTAAACATCCAGGGGATAATGACATGTCACTTAGCTTAATTTTAGTGTCTTTATCTTTTGTTGATACAATAAAGTTCGGACCATCAACATTGAATTTAATAACATCTTTAATATCAATATTTTTGTTTTCTAATACTCTTGATAAATCTTTATAGTCAAATTTTCCTGTACAGAACAATCCTAGTACATATTTTATTTCAGGTAATTCTGCAGGTTTTCCATTTTTACCTCTTTCTGGACTATGTTTAGCTAAGTATTGATAATGTTGAATTTTTCTTAAACCTGCAACTTGACAAGGTAATGCTACAACTGCTACACGTTTTAATCCCATTTCACCTGCTTCACGAATGGCAGATAAAGAAGATATAGTATATTTACTTTTTCTAGCATCAGCTAACCCTTCATAACCTGTAACTATTAAACTTAATGGTTTCCAATGGTCATCCCCAACGACTATTGCCCCATCAATTTTATTATCTTCTATTAATTTTTGTAAAAAAGTAGTTACTACTCCTCCAGATTGCCCTTTAATATTTCCATTACCATAGTAATTTTCTTCAAAGAAATTTTCACGTATTGAAATTTGGTATGCTCCTGAATTTGTTCTTGGACATACTTCTTGGCACATACCATTACCTTCACGTAAACATTGTTCTTTTAATTCTGGTTGATTTGTGAAATCAATTAAATTATTTGGACATACTATACTGCAGGTTCCGCACTTAGCACATAAGTCTTCATCTACTATTTTATTTAATTGCCATTTATAATCTGGTGTTGCTGGTTCTTTTAAGAATTCTTCAACAATGCCAATATTATCTATAATTTCTTTTATGAATTCTTCATTAAAATCTTCATCACGTTCTTGGGCTAATGCATTTGCACGATCCCAAATTCTCATTTTTAATTCAGTAATAAAAGAATCATTATTTAAATCATATTTTTCATTTATTAATTGATCTATATATTTATTGATTTTTTTATCCATATCAATAGTTAACATGTTTTTATAATCCTCTTTTAACTTAATATATTTAATAAAAAAAATAATTAAAAATTCTTTATAATTCACATACTTCTGGATTTAAATCTGGATTTAATGTTGATTTAATTGTATCAACAATACAATTTGCATTCCATCCTACTAAACCACTTGCTACTTCTTCAAGGTTTAATGGTACTTCTTCCATCCCATAAGGTCTTACAAGTATCATTGGTATTTTATGTTTTAATGCAGATTTTACAATACTATCTATTTTTTCTTTATTAGCTGTGTATATTCCGGCTAATAAAATTATCACATCAATATCTTCAAAAAAATGTGCTGGTACTTGTTCAAAGTCATCTGCACCTATACTGGTTTCTTTCCATAAGAAATCAGTTTTTGAGTATAGTTTTTCTGTGAATTGACCATACTCATTTTCTTTATCTTCACCACGTGTTATAAATATTTTATATATTTTATTGTCTTGTTCATCTTCAAACATTTTTATTAAATCCCCATTAAATTATTTTATAATGTAAATTTTTGATTGATTAATAAAGAATTTAATCTTTAAATTATTCTTCTGAAGTTTTAACTTCACTAATACCATTTTCTTTAGTTACAGATATAATATTATCTGCAGCAGTTTCTAATTCTGAATCATGAGTAACAATTAACATTTGAGGTAAAACACTCATTTCGCGAATAATATCTATCAATTCATGTCTTCTGTAACTGTCTAAGTGTATTGTTGGTTCATCAAGTAATATAGTTTCAATATTACCATGGCTCATAGATTGAGTAATACCTAGTCTTAATGCGAGAGCAATAGCTATTTTTTCTCCACCACTAACCATTTCAAGGTTAGATTCTCCTTCAGGACCAAATACTTTAATATTAAAATCTTCATCTATCATCAAATCACTATAATTAAAGTTAAATTGTTCGAAGAATTCTTTGGTATATTTTTGGATTAATGGTCTAGAACGTTCTCTTAAATCTTTTTGAACACCATCTTTACCATAAACACCTCTAATTTCAGTTAATAAATTCATGAATGATTCGTAATCTGCAAGTTCATTTTCTAATTCTTGGTTTTTACGAATTTTACGTGTTAAGTTTTCTATAGCTGGAATAATTTCGGTTACTTGACCTTTGATTTCTCCTATTTCACGTGTTACTTCTTGAATTTCTTTATTTAAACGTTCATATATGAATACTATATTTTCATATTTATCTTTATCATAATGAGAGGATTGAATATCTTCTTCTAATTTATTAATTTTTTTATTAATAATTTTGATATCTGATTTTTTATTTTCTAATTTATTATTGACTGATTTTTTTAAATGAATAGTACCTTTAAGTTCATTATAACGTCTATCCTTTTCAGTTAATTCATCAATTTTATTATTTAATTCATCTTCCTGAATTTTAGCACTTAAAAAACTATCTTGGGATATATCATCTTTTATGCGTTGAACTTGTAAATCAGTTTTCCCTGTAATTTTATAAAGTTCATCTTTAGCTTCATGTTCTTTACCTAAAGATTTAAGAGCACCTTGAGATTCAATATATTTATCATGATGTTGTTTTTTAGATTCACGATTTTCAGTTTCTTCTTTAATTTGCTTTTCAACTTCAGATAAACTATCTAAAGTATCTTGTTTTAAAGTTAATCTATCCGTTAATTCAACAATTTTATTTGTATTTTTATCTATACTTTCAACAATGTGTTTATTAGAATAAATTTGTTTCTCAATTTCTAATAATTCTTCATGTTTACTTATTAAAGATTTATTTTTAATTTCAAATTCGTTTATTTGAGCATTTAACTCTTCCATTTTAACTTTATTATCTTTAATAGTTTTTTTATAACCTTCCTGCAAATCTGATTTCTTTTCAGGAGTTATATCTGATTGACAAATAGGACATTTATCTCCAACTTTAGCTAAATCTTTTAATGGTAACTCACTACTTTTTATACCTTCACCTAAAACTACAATGTCTTTTTTATAATTTATAGCTAATTTTTCATTGTTCTTAATTTCATTTGAAATATTAACATTTAATGTATCAACAAAATGTTTTAATTTATTAAAATCTTTATAATCATCAAATGATTCATTAACATCTAAAAATGGAGAAATAATATTTTCTGCCCGTTTGAAGAATTTATCAGAAGTTATTTTATTATTTTCTAATTCAGTTTCAACTGATTTCTTTTCAGATTCTAATTGTTCAAAAACACTGATTTCTGATTGAATTTTAGATTTATTAGATTCTAAAGCTTTAATTTTACCTTCTAATTCAAGATAAGTATCATAATCCATTTTTTCTTCATCTAAAATCTTTTTATGAGATTCAATATCTTCTAAAATTTTCTCATATTTCTTTTGATCAGATTTTAATGATTGAATTTTATTGACTGCATCTTTAAAATCAAGATATATAGGTAATTTTTGAGAGTACTTTTCAAGTCTTTTCATTTCATTTTCATTATGAACAATTTCATCAGCTTGGTTTTGTAATTCTTTTTTATCCTCAACCATCTTTTTAGCATTATTTATTTCATTATTCAAGTTGGTTTGTAATGCTTCAAAAATACCTTTTTCTGTTTCCATTTGTCCTTTAGTAATGGCTTTTTGATCATGATCTTTATTAAGATTATTTAATTTTTCTTCAGCATTATTTCCTTTTTTACTTAAATTATCAAGTTCTTGTTTTTTAGTTTTTAATTCATAATTAAGTTCAGATTCACTTGAAAGTTTTCCTTTAATTTCTGAAATTTTCTTATCATATTCATTTAAGATAGGTAATAAATTTTTCCAAGCTGTTTCTAATTCTTCAAGTTTTAGAAGTTTACCAATTAATTCTTTTCTTTGTGCAGGTGTTTTTCCAACTAATTCTGCAATTTCACCTTGTCTTACATAAATTGCATTTAAGAATAAATCTCCATCCATTTCTAATAAAGATTGAATTTCTTTATTGACTTCTGCATCTCCACCAACAATTTTTTGGAATCTGTCTCCAATTTTTTCATATAAACCTGCATTTGAAGTAGTTTTAGTTCTTGTTCTTCTTATTTCATATTCTTTTCCATTAGCAATAAAATCTAATGTTACACTCATTTTTTCATTACTTTTATGAACATTATTTATTTTAATTAATTCATTAATTTTTTTCGCAGTATATTGTTTAAAGAGTGCAAAACTTATTGCTTCAAATATGGTTGATTTTCCTGCCCCATTTTCACCTACTATTAAACTTATACCAGGTTTGAAGTTTATTGTTGTGTTTTCATGTGATTTGAAGTTTTTAAGTTGTAATTTTTTAAAAATCATACTTAATCATCCTCCGTTTTAAATACACCAATTGTTTCCATTTCTTTTTTAATATCTTCTTCAGATACTTTTAAACCATTATCTCCAAAGTATTCATTGAAGAAATTTTCCGCTATTTTTTCGGATTCAGGTAGTTTATTTTTGGATAAATTATCAAATAAATCTACAGCTAAATGATTTACATCTTCATTTTCTAATTCTGACATTTTTTTGATTATTAATTGACGAGGTTCTAATGTCTTTTCATTTTGTATTATTTCTAGTTCTTCTTTAATTTTATCCGGATAGAAATGAGGTCTTATATAAGATGTGTATTCATCTAATACTTTGTGTACTGTGTCAAATGCTTCTTGTGTACTAAAGTTACCTTCTTCAACTGTGATATCCAAAAGGGGTTTAGTTTTTAATTTTATTATATTATTTTTTAATTCTTGAAGTTCAGCTAATAATTTATTGTAAGATACAGTTTTTTTGATAAATTCTCTTGGTAAATCTATTTTGATTCTTTCTGTTTCTGGGATGTCTCCGGACATGTCCACTAATACAAATCCTTTACCATTTTTTTGATAATCTTTTAATTCATTTGTTTTCCATATTTCAGTTGATCCGGGGTATACTAATTTACCATTTCCGTATGGTTCGTTTATATAATTATGGATATGTCCCATAGCATAGTAATTGAAATTTGTTGGTAATTCTCCTGTTTCAAGTTCATAATCAAATGGAAGGTATTTATCTATTCCTTGGTGAAGAATTATTATGCTTTTTTTATATTCTTCTGCTTTTTTACTTGCTTCTTGTATTTTTTTCATTAATAAAGGTTTCATAGATTTTGGTAAGTATGGTACTCCTGTTATACATATATCATCTTCTAAGTAAGATGGTCTTTTTGCACTTAATGGTCGAAATCCTAATTTTCTAAAAAGTGCTTGAGGAGGTATGAATCCTTTTCTTAGTACAGTATCATGATTACCTGTTATTCCATATATAGGTATATTTGCTTTCCGTAGTTTTAGTAATCCTTCTTGGAATGTTAGTAATGCTTTTGGTGATGGTCTATTTGTTTCAAATAGGTCTCCACTATGAATTACGAAGTCCACTCTTTCTTCTATTATATTGTCTACTACATTGTTGAAGGTGTAATAAAAGTCGTCTTCACGTTCTTGTAGGCCATATTGTCTATAACCTAAATGTGTATCTGATAAGTGAGCAAATTTCATTTGTTTTCTCCCTTTGTATTTTTTTTTGATAAATTTTTATTAATTTTAATTATTATGTTTTTTTTTGTTTTTATTCATTAATAATATTTTAGTTTTATTTAATAGTTTTATTTTGGTTTTAGTTTGACTTATTTAGTTAATTTTAAGTTTTCTATGTGTTTTTATTTTTTTGTAAGTTAAATATTTTAATTTTGTGTATTTTTTTAATTTTTTTAAAAATTTTAATAA
Source organism: Methanobrevibacter acididurans (assembly GCF_046197875.1). Lineage (NCBI taxonomy): Archaea > Methanobacteriati > Methanobacteriota > Methanobacteria > Methanobacteriales > Methanobacteriaceae > Methanobrevibacter > Methanobrevibacter acididurans. The sequence goes on from NZ_CP166991.1 coordinate 909,917, forward strand.
AAATGTTTAGTTTTATTAAAAACAAACTTTATTGGCCAAAATAGAAATTATGATTTTTTTATTAAATTGGATAAAAAAAAGCTTAAATTTTATAAATTTTATAATTTTTTTAACTTAATTTAAAAATTAATCAAAACCAATAATCGTTCATGATTATTAAAACCATGAGTAATAACTAACAAAAAAACAAATTTAAACATCCCCAAAACAGTTTTAATAATTGTAAAATAATCCAAACATGAAAAATAAGAATAATAAAAAGATTTATAATGTATAACTAACAATATATCAACAAATAAAGAAAACCATTAATTTAAAACATGTAAAAAAAATGATTTATAATCTTTTAAACTAAAAATAAAATAATCAAATTGAAAAAATAAGGAAAAAACATAACCAAAAACCTTACACCCCCCCCCCCCGATGTGGAAAAAATTCAAAAAACGAAAATAACTAATAAGATAGGAGAAAAGGAAATGTACTTTGATGAAAAAATTAACAAAAACTTAAAAGAAATTTTAAAAAATAAATTCCAAAAATTATACCCTGAAAAAGAATTAAACGAATTAAAATTTCAATTATCCAAAGATAATTCTAAAGAATTACAAATTAGTTCACCTAACTTGCGAATAGAACAAATAACTAATGAAAACATATCAGAAATAGAAAAAGCAATAAATGGAAGATTTAACAATATTGTAATTATTAACAATAAAGTTCAAATATCTTATTTATTAAATTAATTTTTAAAAAATTTTTTAATAATCTCCACCTAAATTTAAAAAATCATCTTCCATTTCATCTAATTCCTCAGTTTTAGACTTAAGATTTTGACTCCAAATTTTACAGATATCCAAATCTCCACCTACATTTTTACCTTTAAAACTATTAATTTTAACTAAAGTAGGGATTTTAGTCATCATACCCAAAACTAAAGCTTCACCAACATTCAAACTAGGCAATTGACCAACCAAATCATCAGACAAAGACTCAGAAGAACTTTGCACATGTTGTTGATCTTTAGGTTCAACAAGTCTTAAAATAATCATATTATTAGCTTGAGACAATGTTTCACTATCAACTGACTTTGGAGATTGACTAACCATACATAAACCTAAACCAAACTTACGACCCTCACGAGCAATCCGTGTAATCCAATATTTACATTTAGTACTACGATTTTGAGGAGCAAGAATATGAGCTTCTTCCAATACAAAAAATACGGGAATATTTAAAGCATTCACATCATTTTCATGAATAAAATTCTTTCTACTTTTTAAAGCATTCCGTAAAACATGACTTACAATAACTTCAGCAGTATTTTCATCAACTTGACCCAAATCAAGAACATTACAACTGTTCGGTTTTAATTGTGTTAAAATATTACCTGTATTTGTATCTAATAATTTTCCATAAGTACTTTGTAAATCTTCAATCTTATTAATTACATCAATGATATTATTTCTTTCTTTAGATGGACGATCATCATCTAATTCCCATTTATTTAAAATAATTAATAATTGTTCTAAGAAATCTGGAGTTTTAGCTTCACCATTTTGTAATTGTTCTTTTGCTTCTTTAAAAGCTTTTCTAATGTACCTTTCTTGGTTTACAGCATTAGATCCAATATTAGCTAATTTTTTAATTTCATCAAATTCCATGTATTTAGGATTAATGATTGGTTTAATAGGATTTACTTCACCATTTTTGAATTTTGCATTAATATACTCACTATGCATATCAAAAATAAATATACAACCATTATTTTTTAATAATTCATCAACTAATACTGAAACTGTATTAGATTTTCCTGCACCAGTCATTGCAAGAATTGCTAAATGACGAGAAACCATTTTATTTAAATCTACACCTACTTCTACTTCTTCTTGACTTATTAAATGACCTAATGTTAAACTATTTTCTTGATCAAAAACATCTTTTAATATGTCTGTTGAAGCTTTCTCAACTTCAGTACCAGGAGGTGCAGGAGTTCTTGGAAGTTTAAGATTATCATTCACATCTCCAAGAATTCTAACATTTCCTTTAATATAATAATCATTTCCTTCTATTTCCTTAATTTTATCTATAGTGTCAGGATCATAAATCTCATTATTAAGTGAAACTGAACCTCTAACCATAGATTCAATCATGCCTAAGACAGTTTTACCATCATAATTTAATGTAACATATTCCCCCACACTTGGCATTTTTTTACTAATAAAACTTAAATTTACAAGAGTAGTTTCCCCTATACTTCTACCAATAATCATAACATTTCCCTTCCTTGTCTTTCAATTATATCTACAATAGAACTGATACTATTCATATCATTATTCTGAATTACCACATCATGATGTGCTTTATAAAGTAAATAAGGATAACCTCCAACAGAATCCTTTTTCAAATCACTTAAAACTTGTAAACATTCTTCCTCAGATGCATGATAAGGTAATTCAAATTTTAAAACATTAGTATTTGGAGATAATCTAGCATAAAAAATAGTGAAATCTATATTTTTAAAAAACTCATCCCCAATTAAGAAATTTGTCCGAATATCTTCACTTGCATTACGATATCTTAAAGTACTATAACCTTCATTTGTTGAATAATAATTTAATAATGCAATATCTGGAACATTACTATTAAAAAAATCTTTACTACTACTGGTTTTACTAATTGCAACTATTTTTTCTTTATGTTTTAATAATTCTATATACAATAAAGATTTTTCAATATTTTCAAGAAAAATGCTTATTTCATAATCTTTAAATTTATTATCTAAATCAAGTGTATTTATTAAATCATTAGATTTAATGTTTTCCTCTTTATTTTTTATAGATTCTTTAAATTGAGAATTTACTTGTTTAATTATATCAATTCGTGTTTTTTTTGGAATATCATGGGGTGATGGGAATAAAGGAATTATATTACCATAAATACTTCCATCTAGTAGGTAATAATCTAAGTCCTTGTTATCTTCTATAGTTTTTATTGCATTTTTTAATTCAAAAATGTTCATGAAATTACTTAAACGTTCATCAAGAAATTTTTGATGAGATAAAGTATCAATATTTGTTAATTCATATTTTTTTAATTTTTGATCTTTATTTGGATTATAAATTAAGCTTTCAGCAGCTACAGCGTAAAGATAAAAGCTTATGAATCTTTTTTTGTTTAAACTCCCATCACCTGCAGCTATTACTTTATCTTTTAAAGGTAATGGAATTGTTTTTTCAATCCAATTTTTTGATAAATCCAAATCTTTATGTTGATATTCCACTATTTGTTCTTGGATTGTACCTTTTTTATTTATTGCTTCTTCATATAATGATTCTAACATATAAATCTCTGAATAAATATAATTTTAATTTTTAGATGCTTTATTGATTGCAGTTGTAATTTCATTTATTTTTGATTCAACATCTTCTGTTTCTTCAACTATTGTACCTGTAACTATTAAATCTGCACCTGCTTTTGCTGCTTTATATGCTGTTTCACCATCCCGGATTCCTCCCCCTACTATGATTACCATGTCTGTTGTAGCTTTTTTAGTATATGCTACCATTTTTGGAGGTATAGGTTTTTCTGCTCCTGATCCTGCTTCTAAGTAAAAGAATCTCATTCCCATAAATTCACTACTCATAGCATATACTGCAGGTAATTTAGGTTTATTCCTTGGGACAAGTTGTGCTTGCCCTACAAATCCAACAGTCCCTCCAGGTTCACATACCATGTATGCCATAGGTAATGTTTCGATTCCAGAAGCTTTTACTGCTGGTGCTGCAAGTGCTTGTGCCCCAACTAACCAGTATGGGTTGGTACTATTTATGAAACTCATATATAACATTGCATCAGCATATTTACTTACACTACTAGTGTTTCCTGGGAAAATTATTATAGGTTTTTGAATATTTTCTTTCAATATTTTACATGTAAAATCTACTTGGTTTTGACTTACAGTTGATCCTCCAACTAAAATAATATCAGTTCCGCCTCTTATAGCTGCTTCAGCAATTTTTAATGCCTCTTCCGGTGTTTGTTCATCTGGATCTATTAGTGTTAAATGCATTTTTCGATTTTTTAAAGTTTCTTTTATTTCACTTTCTACAGACATGTTTTGCTTCCTTTATTTTTTTATTGTGACTATATTTTTTGTTTAAAATTAATTTTTTATAATTTTTATTTAATCTTATATTATTGTTCACTATATTATTATTATTTTTGGATTTAATAGTATTTAATTTTATTTAAAAAAATAAGATATATTATTAATTGAATAAACAAAAAAGTATTAAAAAAATAGAAAAAAGTATTAAAAAGGTTTTAAAAAAAATAAAAACAATAAAGGATAAAATTATCCTCTTGCTTCTTTAGCTTTAAGTCTTAAACCCTTGTAACCACATTTTCTACAAGTTTTAGCATCAGCAGGGTTACGAGCATTACATTTTAAGCAAATTTTAACATTGAAAATTCTGTTTTCAGCTTCATCAAATCGTGCCATTAAGATATCCTCCCAAATAATCATATATGATAAAATAAATTTCGATTATAATTAAAAAAACAATTAATCTAATCTTATAATTTTTTATTTAAAATTATGAAACAAAAAATAGTTATGTATTCATAAATCTTATAAAAATATATACTCTTCTTAATATATAAACCTAATGGTTATAAACAAGAATCGAACAAAAAAATAAGAATAAAAACTAATCTTTATTATACTGACTTAAAAAATCATTCTGTATATTGACAACACCCTCACCATCATGAGCATTACTATAAGCTTCGAGTAACTCCCCATTCAATTCTAAGAAAGTATGACCCCACTTAAAAGTACTCATAATATCATGAGCTTGATCTTTAAAACCTGTAATATATAAAGTAGCAGCAATAGCTTCACTAGTAGATAAAGTACAAGGTTTACCATAGTTAACAGGATTAGTAGCAATTAAAAAAGGTAAAGCACGATGATACTTACTTAAATTAAAAAAACTCTTAGAATCACTAACTTTATTCCAACTACAATCTAAACCAACAACACCACGTCTAGAAACATAACGATGATCCTCCGGAGAAACACTATAATCACTATAAGGATTTAAAACAATGGCTCCATGAGGAATTTGATTAATACGATAAACCAAACGAGCTTTATCTGTTTTCCACATTTTAATTGCAGTACATTTCTTTTTATCACATTCATTAGCATGAAAAATTGTAACTTTTACCATAATAAAACATATCCATAAAAAATATTAAAAGGAGAAAATTAATTAGCCCCTTTAGCATTCTTAATTTGATCTAATAATTGATTATAAGTAGCATTATCTATACCTAAGACATCTGGACCTGTAGGGGCACTAGGATTAGTCTTCAAAGTAGTACTAGTAAGTAAAGGTTCAACATAATCTTTATACATAGGACAATATAAACTACCATCACATTCTACCTTAGAAGAATTACTAATGACATAAATAAGAAAAGTTTGATTATCTTTATCCGCTTGACAAATATACACATTATAAACACTAGAATTATCAGTAGTAGTATTATTACTTACTTGAGTATTAGGAACAGCTTGAGAATAAAATATATTCCAATTATTCTCACCTAACTGACGATGCTCAGGAGATTGTAAACCTTGTAATTGCATCAAATCAATTAAAAAATCACCATCTTTAAGTGTACTCATATTATAAGTAATACCATTATTTGAATCAATATAACTAGCTTGAAATTGATGATTAGGAACAGAATCATTTATAACATTCCCAGAAACATTCCCAGTGAAAGACCCACTAATAAATGCTGCATTAAAATTTGTAGTATCACCTTTATTAAAGAACATCATATAACTTGCACCAAGTGCAATAACTAATATAACTAAAACAAAGACAATAATTAAAATATTCTTTCTTTCCAAAACTCACTCACTCCAAAAAATTATTAAATAAGGTCTTATATTATTTTAGATTTTACTCAATAATAAAATTTATTAAAAAAAAGAAAATAAAATATTTAATTTATTAACTATAAGAATAAACTTTAATAGTCCATGAATCAAGATCTTGAGTATCCACATCAATACTTAAAGAACCAGAACCAGAGAAAATAACACTATCCTCTTTACCCTTAACAGCACTAGTAGTACCCCAATCAACTGCAGTACTTCCAACACTAGCCCCATTTAAATAAGAATTAGTATATAAATAATTATATCCCCCATGGTTATTAATAGGCATCCCATAAGCATAAACTTTAATCTTACTACCTGTTAAACCAGTTACAGACAATTGATCATTACCTACTCCATTAAAAGTTTGAACTAAATGCCAACTACCACTAGTACTAGAACTAGAACCAGACTGACTACTTTGAACATTAGAAGAACTAGAACCAGACTGACTACTTTGAACATTAGAAGAACTAGAACCAGACTGAGAACTAGGAATTAAACCACTACTAAAAGTAGAACCAGTACCTGAAGAACTAACTAATAAAAATGTACAACAAACAATTACAACCAAAATAATAATAGTTGCACCAATGATTAGATACTTCTTATTTTCATCTTTCTTAGAATCAGGAGTTATTTTAGTCACATTAGACTGATTAAAAGAAGGAGTAGCAGATTGAATTAAATTAGTTCCACATTTACGACAAAACTTAGCATCAGAAGAATTTTTAAATCCACATTTAGGACAAATATTATGATTCTCCACCATACTTTAATCACCACCTTTTAAAAAAATAATTTATTAATACTATATAATATTTAAGAACTAATTATTTTTAAATTATTCTATTTAATTTTAATAGATAAAAAATAATTAATCAACAAAAAAAATAAATACTTCAAAAAAAATATAATAATACAATAAAAGAATAAAAAGGTGATATTAATGTGTAGTGGTGGAGGCCCAATGGCTGAAATAGATATGAAAAAATTAAAAACAAAAAGATATCGATGCTTAGATTGTGGAAATGAATTTAAAGGAATTGGAAAACATGTTGTATGTCCTTCCTGCCAAAGTGATAATGTAGAATCAAATGAATAATATTACTTCATTAAATATTTTAAAATAAAACCTTTTTTTTTACATTTTTAAAAATATAATAAACAAACTAATTTTTTTAAATAAACAAATATTTAAGGACCACATAAACTTATGAACACTAAAGAAACAAATATAAAATTAAAACCTGAGGAAATATTATTTTTAAAAGGAAATACTGGTACTGTAGGCATAGTTAAACTATCTGATAAAAAAATGATTTTTCTTGGAACACCAGAAAATGATGAAATTGTTCAATTTTTAGAACCTGGAGACTTAATTGCTGTTAGCGCATTCGGAACAGGAGAAAAATTTGAAAAAGGAATAAAATCCTTAATTTACCTTACACGAGACATGGATTCACCAATAATAGTTTTACCTAAAAATCACCCCTCAAGCAAAAGATTAAAAATGGTAATAAGTGTAGGTGAAAATATCCGTTTAGATTGTAATATAATACCCGGCACACATCCAGAACAAGACATATTATGTAGTTGTGATAGTTTAACTGGTTTAGAAATTTTTAAATCTGCAAATGGAGTAAATATTAAAGGAAATTTAAAAGATTATGAAATTAAAAAGTTTTAATAATATCCATTTAAAAACCCCTTTTTTTTATAGTATAAAAATAAAACTTTGAAATATATATTGATTAAATTTAAAATTTAAATAATGATTTATATAATAAAAATTAAAATATTAATAACTAATTTATAGGATTTAAAATTAAAATGATTACAGAATCAATATTTATATTTTTAGGAGAACTAATAACAATAGGCATTATATTACTATTATTAATTTTAATTATAACATTAGTATTAGGTAAAATATTAATTAAAAAAAATCTTTTAATATTTCCAAAAGTTATGTTATTAGGATTAGATGCTTTTTATTCTCCATTGAAAAAATTTTCAAAAAGTTTAGGACTTGATAAGACATTAGTAGATCATATTGGTGTTGAATTACGAAACAAGGTAAATGAAAAAAAATTCAATAAAATTCCAAATGATGAAAAATTAATATTTTTACCTCACTGTCTTCGAGCAGCAGACTGTGAAGCAAAGCTTACAAAAACTGGTGTAGAATGTACTGAATGTGGTAGATGTAGTATTGGTATTATTAAATCAAAAGCAGAACCCATGGGTTATACTGTATTTATCGTTCCTGGAAGTAGTTTCATTGAAAGGATTATAAAAGAACAACACTTTAAAGCAGTAGTAGGAATAGCATGTTATGAAGATTTAAACTTAATGATGATGAACTTATCAGATTTTGCACCTCAAGGAGTATTATTAACACAAGATGGATGTTTTTTAACAAAAGTAAATGTAAAAGAAGTTTTAGATAAAATCGGATATGAAAAACAAGATCAAACTAAACAAACAACATTAACTTAATAAAAAAATATAATTATTATGATACCTAATCCTTTAGAAATTCCAATTACAGATACCCATATACATGTAGATCCTATTAATGGGAAAGGACCCTTAAAAATAGCAAAAATATTCTACAATAATGGAGGTCGAGTAATGATAATACCAAACAAACCTGCATGGAATTTTGGCCAACCCACAAATTATGAAAAAGGAATGGACTTAAATAATGAATATGTAGACCTAATAAACAAAGAAACACCTGTTCATGCATACAGTTTCCTTGGAGTTCACCCAGCAGAATATTCAAACTTAATAAGAGCAGGAAAAACATACCAAGAAGCATACAAAAGAATAATAAAAGCAATAAATTATGGCAGCAAAGAAATAGAAAAAGGTAATGCATTAGGAATAGGTGAAATAGGAAGACCCCATTACCCTGTTGAAGAAGAGGAATTAAAGTACCATAATAAAATCTTAGAATACTGTTTAAAATTAGGTAAAGATTTAAACTGTCCTGTGATGTTACATACAGAAGATTTCACACCTCAAAAATATGAAGAAATAGCAAAAATTGCAGATAAAATTGGGTTTAATAAAAATAAACTTATAAAACACCACGCAGAGGCTCATGTTTTGAAAGAAGAAAATTTTGGAATTGTTCCAAGCATAACCACTAATAAAACTAATATTATTGAAGCTTTAAAAAAAGGTACACGATTTTTTATGGAAACAGATTTTTTTGATGAAGATGAACATCCTGGAATGGTATTAGGTCCTAAAACTGTACCAAAAAGAACATTGAATTTTATTCAAAACGAAATAATGACTGTTGAAGAAGCTTTTCAAATACATAAAAATAATGTTGAAAAAGTTTTTGACATAGATCAATAAAAAAAATAGAAAAATATAATTTTTATAAATCATAATAATTAATGAAATCATCAGATTCTGGAGTATTAGCAAACTGATCTATAAATTTATGTAAATCTTTAATAAATTCTTTTTTACGTTCAGATTTATCTTTAATTTTACTATAATCTTTTTTTATACTTAAATTCATTAATATATTATCTGTTTCTAATTCTAATTCCGGAAATTCAGAATCATCCATTAAGCCTAAAGATTCTAAATCTTCAAAGTCTAAATCCAAATCATCAAAATTAACATTATCTTTTTTATTCATCTTAAAAATAATCCTTTAATTATACTTAAAAAAAAGTTTTTTAGGGAAATAATAAATTTTTAATTATCTTCCTAATTGTTCATGAGCACGTGCTAAATGTCCTGCTGCTAAAGCACCTATAAGAGATAATTCTCCAGCCATAACTGTTGAAACTACTACTTCAGCAAAGTCACGAACTGATCCGGAACCATTTAATCCTAAAATTTTTAACCCTTCATTAGCGGTTTCTAATCTTGTTCCCCCACCAACTGTTGCTAATGGTAAATCAGGCATATTTACACTGAAATATAAATCTCCATTACGATTTTCAGCATGAGTTATGCCTAATGATCCTTCAACAACATGTGCTAAATCTTGTCCTGTTGCTAAAAATATTGCTGCGACCATATTTGCATATTGAGCATTAAATGCCATTGTCCCTGAAACTGCACTTCCAAGTAAATTTTTAGCAATATTTACTTCAACTATTGATTCTGCAGTAGTTTTTAATTTTTTTTCAACAATTTCTTCTGGAATTAAAATATCTGCCACAACAGTTTTTCCTCGCCCTTCTATTAAATTCATATGAGAAGGTTTTTTATCAACACAAGCATTACCACTTAAAGCAATATGTTTAGCATTAGTTTCTTCAGATAATAATTTTAAAACTTTATCAGTAGCGATTGTAACCATATTCATTCCCATACTATCACCAGTACTGTAAACAAATCTAGGATAAACATATGCTCCCACAATTAATATTGGATCTATTTTTATTAATTTACCATGAGAAGTTGTTGACTCTGCTACTTCTTTAATTTTAGAGAAATTATCTTCAAACCATGTTTTAACTTTTATAGCTTCTACACTATTTTCTACTTTAATTACAGGAGCCCGAGTCATCTTATCACTAATAACCCTAGCATTACATCCACCAGAAGCTGTTATAGTACTTGCCCCACGATTAATACTAGCTAGTAATGCTCCTTCAGATGTAGCTAAAGGTACATAGTATTCTTTAGTACATGATTCTCCGTTTATTTTTAATGGCCCTATAACACCTAATGGAATTTGCACTGTACCTATAGGATTTTCAATATTTTTTTTCATTGCAGTATTCATATCAATATTATATGAACCAATATAACTTAAATCAGTGTTAGTTTTTTGAGCAATGAATTCTCGACGAATTTCTAAAGCTTCAGTAGCATCTTTTGTGAATTTATCTATTTGATAAAGTTTCATTTCACCATTAAATAATTTTTGGATGATTTCTTCTTTATTCATTATTATCAATACCTTTAAAAGAAAATTTTAAAGAAAAATATATTTTTAAAATTAGTTTTCATATTTTTTAAAAAATTAGAAAAAAATAAGAGTTTATTTAAACTTTGTTTAATAAGTTTACTATCTCAGATGGTCTTTTTGCAACTTCTACTCCAACATCATTAAATGCTTTAATTTTAGATAATGCAGTTCCACTATCTTCTTCAATAATTGCTCCTGCATGACCCATACGTTTTCCTGGAGGTGCTGTTAATCCTGCAATAAACCCTACTACTGGTTTAGTGATGTTTTCTTCTATATATTTTGCAGCTTTTTCTTCTGCATTTCCTCCAATTTCACCGATTAATACAATTTTATCAGTATCTGGATCATCCTCAAATTTTTGTAAAATCTCAGTGTATTTTGTACCTATTACTGGATCTCCTCCAATCCCTAAACAAGTACTTTGTCCGATTCCTGCATTAGTTAATTGTGATGCTATTTCATAGGTTAAAGTTCCACTACGACTTATTACTCCAACATTTCCAGGTTCGAAAATATGAGTTGGCATTATTCCAAGTTTACCTATACCTGGAGATATAATTCCTGGAGTGTTTGGACCTATAACTGTTTTTCCTTTACGATTAGCATATTCCATGATTTGCATACTGTCATGGACTGGAATGTGTTCTGTAATGATAATTACAAGATCCATATGTTTAATTGATTCAAAAGCTGCATCTTTAGCAAATGGTGCAGGTACAAATATTATACTAGTGTTTAAATCCTCGTTACTTGCAGCTTGTTCTATACTATCATAAACAGGAACCCCATATAACTCTTGACCACCTTTACCTGGTGTAACTCCAGCAACAATATTTGTATTGTAATCTAACATTTGTTTTGTATGGAAAGAACCTTGTTTACCTGTAATTCCTTGAACTAAGGCTCTTGTATCCTTATCTAATAATATCATAAACATTAACCTCTTATTTTATAATTTTTATAATAAATCTTTTAATCATAATTGTTAATCTAATATTTATCATTAGTAATATTAAAAGTTTTTTAAGATTTAAATGAATTAAATTAAATAAATGAAAAAAATATAAAAGTATTTTATTTAAGGATTCTAGTTTTATTCTCAAATGGTACAGCTAAATCTATAATATTACCATTTGTAAATGCAGTTGCGGAAACAAGCACACTACCAGGTATAACATTACATGGAGTATGACGCTTTACAAGATAAGTGTTTTTACAACCTAAACTTGCACCTATCATTGCTCCACTAATCACACCTATTTGTTCTAAATCTTCCACAGTAGCAACTATTACAGGATCATCGGTTTCATTACCCACATAACCAACACCAGGTATCTCATTAATATCTTCACTATTTAAAATGGAAACATCAGTGCAAGAACTTATTCCTTTAGCAGCTTGTATTGCACTTTCTGCAACATGTGCAACAAATGATTCCCCTCCATAAGTATCAAAATGTAATATTACGGCATCAGGAAATCTATCCTCTCGAATATTCGCAGTTGCATAACTAATCCCTTCACCTGCTTCCTCAGATGTTTTCCCAACACCTCCAATATCACCAATATCTTCAGCATTATCTCTTAATATATTAACTATTTCCTTATTGATTAATGGTAAATCTTCATCATTTACAATAGCAGAAATTACTACATCATCACCAGTAATATTAGTTAATCCTGCTTTAATAGCTCCTTTTTTTAATAGTTTGGGAATATCAGATTTTAAATTAGATATTAAATTTTCACTACATGATACATCATTATTTGATATATCCGCACCTATACATGTTATTTTCATAAAAATCCATCACAAAAAATAATTTGAGTATTATAAGTTATATACTTCATCAGCTGGAACAATTATTACATCATTTTCTTTTAAAATATTGGTAAGATTTTCAAGATTTGAAGTACATAATAAAAGAATAGCTTTTTCTGATTTTTCATGAGTAAAAGCATATAAATAATCAAGATTCATATTATTATCTTGTACTATTTTTAAAATTTTACTTAAACCACCAGGAGTATCATCTAATTGAACACCAACTACTAAAGTAACCTTAACTGTAAAGTTATGTTTTTCTAATTCCTCTTTACATTTAATTGGGTCTTGAACAACTAAACGTAATATACCAAAATCACTAGTATCTGCTAAAGATAAAGCTCTAATATTAATATTTGCATTAGCTAAAACATCTAATGCTTTATATAACCGTCCTTTTTTATTTTCTAAAAATATACTTAATTGTTTAATCATTTCGTTATCATTTGACATAATAAAAAACACCTGAAAAGTTTTTTTTAATTAAAATTTCTTTTATCTAAAACACGTTTTGCTTTTCCTTCAAAACGTGGAAGAGTATGAGGTTCTACTAAGGTAATTTTTGCACGTAAACCTATTTCGTTTTGCACATAGTCCCCAATTGTTTTTTGTAAATTCACCATTTTAGTTACATCATCACTAAATAAATCAGGAGATGTTTCTACTTTTATTTCCATTTGATCCATTATATCTGGACGAGTAACAATTATTTGATAATGAGGTTCAACTTCACTTACGTGTAGTAATGCTTTTTCAATTTGTGAAGGAAAAACACTAACTCCTTTTACTTTAATCATATCATCATATCTTCCTTTGATACGTTCCATTCTTGTAAAAGTACGACCACATTCACATGTTTCATAATGTAGGGTTGTGATATCTTTAGTACGGAATCTTAAAATTGGCATTCCTTCCCGTTCAAGATTTGTTAAAACTAATTCTCCTTCAGTTCCCCCTGGAAGTTGTTTACCTGTTTTACTATCAACAATTTCAGGGTAGAAATAATCTTCTGCAATATGTAAACCATTTTGTGCTTCACATTCTACACCTATTCCGGGACCCATAATTTCAGTTAAACCGTAAATATTATAAGCTTCAGTATTATATTCTTTTTCTATACGTTTTCTCATTTCTTCAGTCCACATTTCAGCCCCAAAACCAATAGCTTTTATCCCTAATTGTTTTGGATTAATTCCTTCTTCTTTTGCAACTTCTGCCATATGTAAACCGTAAGATGGTGTAAATATTAACCCAGTAATATCAAAATCATTCATTATTTCAATTTGACGTTTTGTTTGACCAGTACTTATAGGTATTACAGTAATTCCGATTTTTTCCGCCCCATAATGTACTCCAAATCCTCCAGTGAATAATCCATAACCATGTGTATTTTGAAGAATATCTTCATCCCCAAGACCCATACCTGTTAATCCACGTGCCATTATTGTTGCCCAAGTATCCAAATCTTTTCGTGTATAACCTGAAACAACTGGTTTTCCTGTTGTACCAGAAGATGAATGAATTTCTATAATTTCCTTTTTAGGAACTGCAAACATACCAAAAGGATAACTTTCACGTAAATCATCTTTAGTAGTGAATGGTATTTTAGTAATATCTTCTAATGTTTCAATATCCTCTGGGTATAATCCAATTTCATTAAATTTTTTATGATAATAAGGTACACGTTCATAAGCTTGATGAACAGTGTCTTGTAATTTTTTCAATTGCAACTCTTCTAAGTCATCTCTTTGTATGGTTTCTTTTTCTTCATCCCACATTATCATTTAACAATTCTCCTAAAAAATACTAATTTCATATTAATTTATAAATATTATATTTAATTATTCTTTTAATTATACTAATAACTTATAGTTTTTATTTTATAAAAAAGTTTTTTAAGAATTGTTAAAAAGTTAAAAAAAATGAGAAATAGAAAAAAATAATAAAAAATGAAAAAATAAATAATTATAAAAAAATAGTATTAGAATACTTCATTAAGTACAGATAAGGATTTATTAAATGGTGGCATTCCAGAAGTTAATAAAACCACTTTTAATACATCTAAAATTTCATCACGAGTGATGCCTAATTCCTTTTTAGCACTTTCCATTTGTTTTTTGATAGCTCTAGTATCTGAATTTGATGCTGCTATTCCAATAGCTATTAATTTTTGTGTTTTATAATCTAATGCTTTTCCATCCCATACTGCATTATTTATATCTACAATAGCTTGGTATAATTCTTCATTATCATCTTTAACACGTTGCATGCTTTTACCATAGAATACTTCATCTTTCATTTAATGACCTCCAATTAATATTAATTATATACTACTTTTAGTAATATAAAGTTTTTTATATTAATTCATTTAATGCATTTTCAAATTCATTAACTTTAATCTCCCAATCACTACTTTTAACAAATTCTCTACCATTTTTAGCTATTTCATCATATTCCCCTTTATTTAATATATTTTGTACAGTATCAAGAACTTCACATGCATTATCCACATAAACAATACCATGATTCTCACCAAATTCATTATAAATTCCAGGTAGTTTAGTTGCAATAACGACTTTTTGCATTGCTAAATATTCATATAACTTAATTGGTACAATATCTTGCATTATTTCTTCATCTTTATATGCAGGAAGCAAACAAAATGTTGATGATGCTAAAAATTCAGGTATTTTAATATAAGGTTGACGTCCTGTGAGAATAAGTTGATCTTTAAGATTATATTCTTCTTTTATTTTTAGTAAGTCTTCATAGGCATCCCCATCACCTACAATTAAAATTTTCATTTTAGAATATTTTTCCTTATTTTCCCCTAATTTTTTAGCTAATTCTTTCATTCCAGCAAAATTATAAATAAATCCCATAAAAAAGAGAACTATATCATCTGATTGGATATTATATTCATCATAGATTTTTGAAGCATCTAATTTAGGATTATACTTTTTTAAATCTATACCTGCATCAATTAATATTGTTTTATCTGGATTAGATCCTAGGGATATTGCTAATTCTGATAGTTTTTGATTAATTGTTATTACTAAATCAGAATTTTTTAATGATTTAGTGAAAACTTGTTTTCCTATGCCTTGAAAGATTTTTTCAGGAATTAATGCATATAAATTATCTATTAAATAGTATACAAATGGTATATTGTATTTCTTTGCTAGTTTACTTCCATTATAAGAATTAAGTAATCCTAATCCTAAAATAATGTCTGGTTTAAATTCTAATATTTGTTTTTTAATCTCTTTTTGGTGAGTGAAATACATACTTACATAATTTAATCCTTTAATTTTTATGAAACTTGGACGTATTACAGTAATATTTGTTTTTGGGTTGACTTTACAAACATTATTATGTTCTTCGCGGTTATAGATTAATCCATTACTCTCTTTATCATTAGACCAATCGATTGGATAATCAATAACTCTTATTTGATGTCCTCTCCCATCCATTCGATCCATAAGATGATGTTGTTGATGAGGGTTTCTTTTTAACCAGTCAGATTCTTGTAATACTAAAATTTTCATATGCAGTTAAGTCCTTTTTAATTTTTTTATTAATTAAATTAATTTTTGGTTTTTTCTAGTAATTATAATTTTTTATTAAAATTAAATGTGAAATTAATTAAATTTTAGAAAGAATAATTATTTTATATATGCAAAACAAAAAGGATTAACATATAATATAAGAGGTCTTAAATTTGAAAAACAAAATCATAATTTCTAATTTAATGAAAATTTTAATTATTATAATTGGATTATGGGGTATTTATGAATCTATTACTAAATTTCCAAATAGTACAGTTAAATTATATTTTTACACTACTTTAACAAATATTGCTTGTATAATCTTTTCAATATTTTATTTATATAAAAACATAAATAAAAAAACATATAATGTAAATAAAGAAAGAATAATAAATATTATTTATTATATCATAACTGTCTCCATTTTTATAGTGTCATTAACTTATAATTTAATTATATTTCCTAATTATCATACAAATCTTATTAATTATGGAATGGAAAATTTCATATTTCATTTAATTGTGCCAATATTATTTGTATGTGATTGGTTAATATTTGCTAAAAAGGATTCTTTAAATATTAAAAGTATTTATTATTGTTTAATACCATTTATAGCATATTTAATAGGTATTTATTTTAGAGCATTCTTTATTGGGACAAAAATTTTTAGTGGACCAAATAGTGGAAATTCTTTGTACCCTTATTTCTTTTTAGATATTGATAAATTAGGTTTAAGTAATGTAATCATCTATATTTTTATCATATTAATTTTAATATTAATATTAGAATATATATTAGAAAAATTTGGAAAAAAGATTAAATTAAACTAAAAAGTAAAAGGTTTTGAAAATTTATGAAAATGCCTGAAATTATAAAAAATGAATATTTTGCTCCTTGTGGTTTTAATTGCCTATTATGTGAAAAACATTTAAAAAATGATAATGCTTGTCCAGGTTGTAGAATTAGTGATTCTGGTAAAAGTAAAAGTAGTTTAAAATGTAAGATTAAAAATTGTTTTGATAAAAAGAATTTTAAATATTGTCAACGATGCAGTGAATTCCCCTGTAAATTAATTAAGAAACATGATAAAAATTCAAAGAAAAGATATGGATTAAGCACAGTTGATAATTGTAAAAAATTAGAAAATTCAGGTATTGGTAAAATTTTAAAAATGGATTTAGATAAGTACACTTGTGAAAATTGTGGTGGTGTAATCTGTTTCAATGATGAAACTTGTAGTGAATGTGGATTTGAATATATTGATATAAATAAAAAATAGTTATAAAAGAGGGAAAATTCCCCTTTTTTAAAAAAATTTCCCTTTTTCTATGTTTAATCAAATTCTGCTGATTTTTGAATGTCTTCCCAATTGTTTTCAAACCATTCATGTACTTTTATGAGTCCATCATCAAAGCTTACAGTTGGTTTGTATCCAAGAATATCATGTGCTTTATCTATACAACTTAAAAGTTTAGTTTTTGCATCCCAATTACGGCGTTCTGCATATGCTATTCCTTCTGTATTTCCAGTTAATTCATTTACTCTATTAGCCATATCTATTACTCGATGATCTTGTCCAGACCCTAAGTTAATAGCTTCTCCTATTGCTTCTTCTTCTATACCCATTGCAAGTAATCCACTTACTATATCTTCTACAAATGTCCAGTCACGAGTTTCTGTTCCATTTCCTGTAATTGGTAAAGCGAGATTATTCATACTCCAATAAAAAAAGTTAGGTATTACATTTCTATATTTTCCTGGTACTTCTCCGGGACCAAATACATTGAAGAATCTTGCATTTACTATTGGTAAATCATAAAGGTTATGGAAGTAATTAGTATATAGTTCACCAAGTAATTTTGTTACTTGGTATGGGGTGTGTAAGGAGATTGAAATGTCATCTTCTTTAAATGGCATTTTACTGTCTAAACCATATACTCCACATCCACTACTTGAGAATATGAATCTATCTACATTAGTGAGTTGGGAGTATTGTAAAACTTTTAACATTCCTAAACCATTTACCATTAAATCTGTTTCAGGCATATCTACACTATTTTGATTTGCAAAGTGAGCAGCTAAATGGAAAACAATGTCTGGACTTTGTTTAAATACTCTTTTTAAGACTTCATCATCACGAATATCCCCTTCAATAAGTTCTATTTGATCATAATCAGGAACATTCCATTCATAAGCAGAAGACATATTATCTAAAATAATTACTTTTTCAGCATTTAATTCTGATAAAGCTTTTGTTAAGTTACTACCAACACATCCTGCTCCACCTGTCACAAGGACAGTTTTTCCTTCATATTCGTTATAAGTTCTCATAAAAATCAATTTTTAATTTATATTATTTATTATATATTGTCATAATTATTTATAAAATTTAATATTACTAATTAAATAAAATATTTTAAATTTAATAATTTTTTTATAAATTTTTTTAAAAAACCAAAAAGTTCATTATAAATTTTATTTTTTCAAAAATAGATTAGATTAAACAATACACTCCTCTAAATTTTCTATTTTTTTAAAAAAAATTTATTAAATTAAAATTCTTTTTGTTAATAATGAAAGCACTAAAAAAATTTATTTATCCTAAAAAAACTATTAAATGAAAATATGATAAATTTATTTTCGTGCTCTTCCAATTTTACGTGCTATAACTAGTTCACCTACACTAATTAAACCTGCAAAGAAATTTTCTAAACCACGTGTAGCCCAAATTGCTTCACCGAAAGTAGCTTTTTTAATGTTTTCTTCATACTCTTCAGGAGTTATTTTTATACCTGTTTGTTTAGTGGATACAACTGCTGAAGCTTCCATTAAATCTTGCCAATTTACGCCTTTTAAACTTTTTAACATTGCTTCATATAATTTATAAACTTTAATATCATATAAGTCACTGAAAGTTTTAATCATATCAAAAGATCTAATGATTCCTATTACTTGGTCCTCTTTATTTAAAACTGGAATACTTACAAGTTTACGATTAGTAGTTTCAATTACAGCTAAACGTGCTTGTTCTCCTTCATATATTGTCCATACTTCTTCAAATGAGTGCATTACTTCAGATACAATATCTTTATTTTCTCTTAAACCTCTTGTAATATCTAAACTTGTTACCCATCCTACTAATTTCATATCAGAATCAAGAATAGGGTAAGTGAATACTTTATGATCTTCCATGATTTTACTTACATCATTTATGGAATCATTAACAGTTCCATATATGAAATTTTTATCCATCATTTGTTTTGCTTTCATTATTAATTACCTCAAAAAATTTTTAAATTTAATTATTTATAAATTTTATACATCTACTCTATTGGTTTCATTTCTAATGCTCTTACAGGACACCGTATAGTGCACTCTTGACATCTAATACATTTATTATCTTGTAAAACCGCTTTACCATCAATTACTTTTATTGCTCCTGTAGGACAATTTTCTTCACATAAAAAGCATCCTACACATAAATCATCATCAACATGTATTTTATTATAAATTTGTACAGGTCCCACATAACGTTTTAAATTAATTACTTCTTGTGTACATAAATTAGCACAAGATCCACAACCTACACATAAATCTTCATTAATAAATGGATATTTATGTTCATCATCCATTTCAGGATATATTTTACCTGTTTTTTCTTCTATGTAAAGTTTAGATCTCATTTGTATAGCATCAGTAGGACAATATTTAGTACAAGTTCCACACATTATACAATTTTCCCTATTAAAACCTATTTCTTCCATTCTAACTATTCTATGAGGAACTTTAACTTCAGTTATATCATAAATTACATTTTCATTATTTATAACTTTAGTATTACCTTCTAATACATATATTGCTGAAATTGGACATGATTGGGCGCATATTTCACATTTCACACAATTATCTAAAATTTTTGCACGTATACCTGCATTCGATGAACGTATTGCATCTACAGGACATTCTTCAACACACAGATTACATCTAACACAACGTGGAGAAATATTAATATATTTATCAATATTATGATAATCATCAATATTGACTTTTAATTCTTTATTCTCATCCAAATCCACAGATTTAAGGACTATTTCCCGTTTTAATTCTTCAATGTCCTTTTTAAATCTAATTTCCATGTCCTTTACCTTCATTATATTTTATTAATTTATTTTAATAAAGCTTCAAATTCTTCTAAATCTTTTTTATTTGGAAGATTATTTAGACCTTTACCACTTATAGATAAAGATGCGACCCAATTACCTAATTTACATGAATTTTCTAAAGAATATTTATTTAAATAACCATATAAAAATCCTGCATTAAAACAATCTCCTGCAGCAGTAGTATCAACTACATCCACTTCATATGCAGGGATTTTTACTTCTTGTAAACTATTTATAGCATAAACACCTTTACTTCCGTTTTTAACAACTACTGTGTCTATACCTTCATCTAATAAATGAACACTAATATCTCTAAAAGTTAAATTATCTTCTTCTTTTAAATTAAATTTTTCACAAAAATAATCTTTAAATAATAACATTAACTCATTTTTATTTATTAAAAGTATATTGGTCCTTTGAAGTATTTTACGTAAACCATTAACTCCTTTTTTAACATATAACATTCCTGGATCAAAACTTAATATTACTGAATCATTTAATTTATCTAATAACTCATTTTGAGCATGAAAACTTTCACCTACAAAACTAGTATAATGTAAAATTTTTGTTTGATTTATAAAATAATGATTTAATTCACTAATAACTATATCATCGTTTACTCCAGGATCAACATATAAAGATCTAACACCATTTTTATCAACAAATCCTAAAACTTTCCCAGAATGACCTTCTTCAGCATAGATTAAATGGTTTAAGAATACTCCACTTTTTGCTAAATTCATTTCTAACATATCACCATCATCATCTGTTGCAATTTTACCAATATAAGATGTTGGTAATCCCAGTTTGGATAAAGCAATCATAGTATTAGCTGCTGATCCTCCTGGTGATGATGTTTCAGATTTAATAAATGTTTCTTCATCGGGACCTACGATTTCATCTACATAAAATAGTTTATCTAAATTTAAAGCTCCAAATCCTATGACTTTTACTTTTAAATCATCATCCATCACAACATCAGGTTTGGGCATATTTGTATCAGATCTTAAATATTGATTTTTATCTTCATTATTAGTCATGTGAATTTTACCTTTGTGTTATTTTTTTATTTTAAGATGTCTAACAAGTTAGTTGTATTATCGCCAAGTTTTCCTCCAAAATTACCTGCAGATATACGTAAAACTCCAGGTACTTCGAGTATTGCATCTACACTATTTTTTATTGCTAAATTTAATTGTTTTTGATTCACAGAATTTAAAACTATTTCAGGAATATAATTAACTCCATTAGGGACTTTAGATTCTTCACCTAATTTATTTTTTAATGAAGGACAGTAAGGATGATTTGAAGTTGGACCTATCCAAGGATAATTAGTTTCAGGTTTACTAGCAGCTGAACAAACTCCAAAAGGAGCAATTACTCCAGGAACATCCATGATTTCATCCATGATTAATTTTCCTGCTTCTAAAACAGCTTCTTTAGTTTCACAGAAATACCAATAATTTCCACCCATTATACCATCAGCATAACCAAATTTAGATTCGATTTGGAAGTCAGGTACTGCTATAGGAACATTAATCATTTCTCGATTATATTCATTTATTTCCCATTCAAAACCATCACCACAATGTCCTACATTTCTCATCATTTCAATGTAACCTTCAGGATTATTTGTTACATTAAACATTTTAGTGAAAGGTTTAACAAGTATATCTTGTCTAATTCTGTAAGATAATTCTACCTCAAATTTTTCGAGGTTATCTAAACCAAACCAGTATTGACAAATAGCACCTGGTCTTCCATCAGGTGTTGCATTTGGATCTACAAAAGATTCAACTCCTGCTTCAACTCTACCTATAACTGCACTTGGTGTTGAGGTAGAATCATAAGCAGCATTTCGAACTGTATCCCAATCTTCTGCAGTTATTAATGCTCTAATATATTTACCATTCATTGATTCAAAAAATGTATCTTCTACTTTATCTGTATAATCCATAAATATTTTACCTTCTATTAAATCTTTTTTAACCTAATCCACCAATATCTGTTCCTCGAATAGATTGTCTCATTTTCATACTTTCTTGGATTAAGTATTCTCTATTTTCATCGGTTATAATTTCTATTAAAGGTAGTGTTTTTCTTTGATATTCCTTATCAAATTTAACAACTAATTCCTCATCATTTAACATGATAAAAAATGCTTCTGCATGGCCTTTTTCAGAGTATCTTTGGACAAATTCACGAACATAATCATTATCGTAACGAGCATGTAAATCTACAAGTAAAGAAGTTACAATAGTATTATCACTAATAATTGCTATATCTGCTGCTTCAATAGCATAAGAATTACCATTAAATGCAATAGCAAGACCACCATTTTTTTTAGCAAATTCTAATGGCTCAACATCTGTTATACTGTCTCCCATATACATTAAATTGTTTGCAGGTAAATCTTCACGTTTAAGTATTCTTTTTACGGCTTGTCTTTTTCCTTCACCACCAACAGTATCAACAGTTTTTACTAAATCATAAATATCCATTTTTGGTAATTTGTCAAAGAAAATTTGATCTAATTTATGAAATTGATCTATATCTTGAGGATTTAATTTTAGTATATCATCATGAAATATTTTTAATTCTTGTTTATCCTTTTCATTAATAGGTATATTATCTAAATCTAAATGAGTATGAACAGTGTTATCATAAGGGAAATGAGTATTATCACATAAAGCTTGTATATATTGACCATAACTTGTACTTACAATAAATGAATGAACTTTATCCTTCACATAATTTAAAGTATTATCTGCACCATAAACTAAATTAACATTTTTTCTAGAATAATTTATTAAATCTTGATTATTTACATCATATGCTTTAAAAAATGGTGCTATTAATTTAAGTGTATCACCAGCATGATATCCAGGATGATTAGCTTCTACAAGACAATCATCATACTTACTTAAAATTTTGAAAAATTTTCCACCTTCAGGTATGAATTTTTCTGCAACTTCAAATGCATTATCATTTAAAGTTAATGGTCCCTCACAATCTGTTATAAATGATTTTCTAGAAATTTTTCTCAACTCCCCATTTTAGGTTTTAACATATTTAATAAAATATTTTTATTGGGTTACATGAATTTTTATTGCATTAACTGGACAAATGGATTCACATTCTCTACAATTAATACACTTACTCAAATCACATTCAATATTATCATTTATTAATTTTAAAGCATCTACAGGACATTTATTAACACATACTCCACATGCTTGACAATTATTTGATTCTATAGTGAATTTTCCATCACGTAAACCTTCAATATTTCGTCTACAGAAATATAATTTATCTTTATCTCCATCATAATAATCTTCAATTAAATTTATTGCATCGAAATTACAAGCTTTCACACATTGACCACAATATACACAATTTTCTCCAATAATTATTGGATTAGGTAAATTATCCTCAATTGCATTTACAGGACATACTTCTAAACATAATCCACAACCAATACAATTGTTTTCATTAACTTTAATATTCCTATTAGGTAGATAGAATTGCACTAAATCACATACTCTATCAACAGTAATGTCTTCATTAGTATAAGAATTTAAATTATTTTTAAATGTATCAGTAACATTAATTCTTAGGAATTCTGAATCTGAAGCGGTTTCAACTTCATTACCTTTTAAATCCTCAAATTTCATACTCATTTCTTCAAGAACTGTGTCAACTTCTATAACATCTTCAGATAATGCTAAAGAGTCCCTATCCAAAATTTCTTTACATAAATCTAATGATTTTAATCTATTATATATTTCAAAAGCATCATCTCTATTAGTGTAACTTATAGAACTAGAAGGACAAACACTCATACATTCTTCACAACGTGCACAATAAGAAGGATTTATATAAGGAAGATTATTAGTACCTACATTCATTGCTCCTTTTGAAGGACATATTCTAACACAAGTCATACATCCAATACAAGAATCTTGATGAACAATTATGGCATTTCCACCTTCTATAGCTTTAGGCAATATTTCACCATATTTTATTGCATCAGCCGGACATGATCTGAAACAAAAACCACAACCTATACATTTATCAGTATCAATTTCACTATGAAATTCACCATCACCTTCAGTAGTTAAATGAATTGCTCCAGTTTTACAAGCTTGTACACATGCCCCACAAGCTCTACATAATTTAGTATTTATATTTGGTGCATTTTCACGGATAGGGTCAGCTAATTTCTTATTTATTTTAATTGCATCATAAGGACAAATATTAGTACATAAGACACAACCAAAACAAGAATCTGATATTGTAACATTTTTAGTTTTTTTATCAATTGAAATTGCTTCAATAGGACAAACATTTAAACATGGTTTATCTTCACAGTACATACATTTACTGTAATCAATTTCCCAATCTACAGCAAAATCTCTTAAAGGTCTTGGTGTTTTTGTTAAAGATTCCATTTAATTGTCCTCCTCTTGAATTTCATTGTTTTGAATTGGTTTAAAATCATTACCTAAATCTGAAGGTTTGCATGTTATATTAATAATTTTTTCTTCTTTATCTAAATGATTTTTAGCTACGAAATATTTTATAACTCCAAATGGACAAGATTGATAACATATACTGCATCTTAAACATTTATTTTTATCCCTTACTATTGTGTCTTTTTCTTTATCAAATGTTATTGCTTCTGTTGGACAATCTGGAATGCACATTTGACATTTTTTACATTCATCAGATTCCCATGTTATAATTCGAATTGTTAAACGATCTACAGCATTTTCAACAGTATAGAAACATTCATCTTCATCATTTAAGTAGGATAATGCTTCATCCCAAAAATTAGATATAGGGAGTTTCAATTTTAAAAGTTTACCTTGTGGTAATTTTAGTAAATCTGCTTTATGATCATCTACATAGTTTTCTATGGTTTTAACCACTAAATTGATAACTTTTTTCTGTTCTTCAAGGTCATGAATGTAAATTCCTTTCATTGCCCCTTTAACTGGACATACCTCTTGGCATTTTCCACATTTAATACATTTAAGTTGATTTACTTTATAATAATCATTTTGAATGTTAATTGCATTAACTGGACATATATCATGACATTTCCCACAACTTATACATAAAAAATCATCAATCATGTACATTTTTTCTCTAGGTATGATTATGAATTCATCATGAATATTATGGTTTTCTCCGCAGTGTATTGTTTTAGGTTCACTTGGACATACTTCTGCACAGAATCCACAACGAATACATGCAGATTTATTGAATATTGGATATGTTAATCCTTCACCAGTTTTTGAATCAGTATCCCTTATAAGTTTGATTGCTGTAGGTGATGGGCATGATGCTGTGCATGATCCACAACCTATACAATTTTCTTTTATTATTGTTGGGAAATCTCTGAATCTGTCTGGTTTTTTTGCAATATCTTCATCAGATTTTGCATTTGCAAAACCTTCTATCCATGCTTTTTTTGCAAATTCATATAAATACCATATTACAGAAGTCATTTTATTATACCTTAATACTTATTTTTTTAATTAAATTCTTTTTAAAACAAATCATTAACTGTTGTTTTTCCAGTATTCACATCAACTACTACTCGTTCAGCACATGCTAAACATGGATCTACTGAAGCATATGTGGTTACTGCATCTGCAACAGTTGCTACTCTTTTTAACATGAAATTTTCACATGAATCAATATTCATTATACTTGGAGTTCGTATACTTATATGTTTTATAAGATTTCCATTGGTTTCTATCATATAAGCTACTTCTCCACGAGGAGCTTCATTTCTCCAATCTTTATAACCTGAAACTACTTCTACAGGGATTCTTATATCCCCTTCTGGAATATTATCTATTGCTTGATGTATAAGATCTAATGATTGAGTTACTTCATCGTAACGATTCATGGTTCTTGCGAAATTATCTCCTTCTTTTCGCCATATTGGTTTAAAATCAAAATAATCATGATATGTTGGATGTGGTTCACGGTAATCATGTTTCAATCCACTTGCTCTACCAATAGGACCTACTGCTCGGCCTTTTATTGCTTCTTCTCTTGTCATTACTCCAACATCTTTACAACGTAAACCAACTAATGGTCCTTCTTCAAATAATCTTTTATGTATTTCAAAGTCTTCTTCTATATGGGATAGTCTCTCTAGGATTGAATCTAAGTGTTCTTGTTTAGCATCCATTCTAACTCCACCTATTACATTCCAACCCATATTTACACGGTTACCTGTTAATAATTCGATTGCATCCATCGCATATTCTCTTAATCTTAAAACATCCATATATAATGTTTCATGATCCATTGTTTTGAAGAATGTTGAATTAGCTAATAAATGTGATTGTACACGATCTAATTCATTAGTAATTACACGTAAATATTGTGCTCTTAAAGGTGCTTGAACTCCACAAATCTTTTCTATTGTTTCTGCAAATGTTTGAGTATGTTCATATGAACAAATTCCACAGACTCGTTCTGCTAAATAGATAGCTTTTTGCCAAGTTTTTCCTTCCATTATTTTTTCTATTCCACGATGAACATAACCATAATCAATTTCAGCATCAATTACTCTTTCCCCTTCAGTTTTTAGTTTTAATCTTAATGGTTCTTTTAATCCTGGATGTATTGGGCCAATTGGTAATATCATGAGAAAATTCCCTCCTTTTAAACTTTTATTTTATTCATCATCTTTTTCATTCGCTCTAGCTTCCATTGCACCTGGTGCAACAGCTAATATGGCTTCTAATATTTCATTAGGTCTTGGAGGACAACCTGGTACTTCAGCAGCTATAGGTATGAAATCTGAAGCTGGTGCATTAACTGTTCCTCCTTCTTGGTTAAAAACATCCCCTGATTGAGGACAATTACCTATTGCAACTACAAGTTTTGGTTCTGGCATTTTAGTATATATTCTTCTTAAATTGTCTTTCCAATGATCTGTAACTGCACCAGTTAATAAGATTATATCCGCTTCACGAGGATTATTTTGAAGATATATTCCATATTGTTCTAAATCATATCTAGGAGAAGTTACGGCAACTAATTCCACATCACAACCGTTACACCCACCACAATTAACTATACAAACATGAATTGAAGTTTTCCTAAAAATGTTCTTCAGCTTATTAAGCATTATACTTTCACTACCTTTATAAAATAAAATTCATTATATTACTCAATATTATTATTTAAAATTGCAAATAATTGGTTCCTACCTTCTTGCAATACTTTATCATAATCTTCTCCTTCAACTATTCTTTTAGATAAAGGAACTCTAATTTTATCTCCTTGTTCAACTGTAATCATTTCTAAAACTTCTATAAACCATTTAAGGTGTAAATCTGAATATAATTTTAGTAAAATTTCTTCATGATTAGCAGATTGAAAGGTTGCATGTAAATTATTAATATTACTCATATCTAAATTATTTACGAATAAATCATTTATTTCATCAATGGATACTTGGAATTCTTCACTTAAAGGACCAATTACATCTTTTTGCCATTGATAAGATTCTATTTCTCTCATTTTCAATTGACGCAACAACTTATCATCATTTGCCATAATCCTTAATCAACTCCCCATCCTTTATTTAATGAATTTATTATTAATTTTATATTATGAATATGTAATTTGTAATTATCCAGATTATCCCTGCAACGATTATTCCTATTACAGTTTCTTTCCTACCATAACCTGGTCTCATTCCCATAACAAAACCTATTAAAAGTAATGATATGGCTATTATTAATACAGATAATGTTTTTGAAAATAATGCAAAATTAAATAATAATACCCAACCTATAATTGCTGCAATTAATGCTACAATATCTATTTTTTGGATAATATATATTTCTCCATGCTTCTTATAACTTACAAGTAATCCTAAGACGGAACCTATAATGAAAGTTAATAAGTATAATAATAAAAATGTTACATCCATTTTTCTTTAACCTCTACATTACCTTATACATGTATAAAAATGATATTGCAACAATTATAATTGTTACAAAGAACATTATTTTCTCTAAATTCTCATTAAAGTGAGAAACTTTATCAGTATTACTCTTATACATTAATGGGAAAAAGAGACAACCTATGAATACTAAAGGCACACCTGATATTATACCATATTGTCCTTGGAAGATACATATTAAAGCTGAGCATAATGTAATCCCTAAGGCTACAATTGATGCTAGTAATAAAAAATCTTGTTCTTCTTTCATCTTTATCCTATCCCTTTTTTACCAATACTATATTTTTTTTATAATTAAATTATTAACATTAAAACTGTACCTAAAGTACAAACAATTGCAATTGAAATTTGAGTCATAACTGAATGATTTGGATTTAACATTGGTGTTACTGCACTTATAAAACCCATTATAACAGTAATAATTATCATTCCAATAATTAAACCTAATAAACCTATAGGCCCACAGAACACAACAAGGAATACCCATAAAAGCATATACCATGCAACAGAATCTGTAAACATTATAAGTCCTCTTAACACACCAAAATGTTCAGTTTCAAAACCTGTAACTAAATCCTTAGCCTTAGTAATACAAAAAGGATTATACGGTGCTTTACTTAAAATTAAAGTTAAAAACATTATAGCTGCAAGAGGCATTGATAATATTAAAGGACCATGAATTGATTGATAACTAATTAAACTAGAAATATTTAAAGTCCCAGTTTTTAAGAAAATCAATGCAAGAACCGCGAATAATGGTAATTCTGCTGCTGCAGAGAAAACTGCTCTCACACAACTAAGTTTACCATAAGGAGAACCACTACTACTTCCCGCATTATGCTCAACGATTTTATGAACTGCATAAATACCAAATATTATTAAAAGTGATCCTTTAAGAACAGGCCCTTCAATTACACCAGTTACCCACACTGCAGAAAATATTACAACAATCCCTATATACAATGGATATGTAGCAGTTTTTGGAAAACTAGTTTCCTTAAAGAAAAATTTGATACTATGGATTAAATCTTGTACAATTGGAGGGCCTGGCCTAAGCTGAACACGTGCCATAACCTTCCTATGTAATCCTAAAAGTAAACTTCCAAAGAGAAAAGCCACTAAGATATTTACTATAATATTTAGCATTAAATTCATTATCATTCACCCTAAAAATTTAGAAAACCATTTAAATTAATACCCTGTAAATGGTTCTTCTACTCTTTCCTCCACTTCGTCTTTTTTAGGTTTAGCCATATTAATTAAACCAAATGAAAATATGAATAATGGTATGCAAATAATTGCTAAAGCAATTGTAAGATATTCAGATGTGAAAAATCCAATGATTATACCTAATAAAGATGCTACACAAATTATATAACCCATTATTCTAATTTTATCCATAATTTCCACCTTAAATAACTTTAATTACTATTAATAATATTTCTATTGCTCTAATCATTATAAATAAACTACTTAAATGTATTATAAGTATAAATGGTGATCCTGGAGTTCGAAACATTTCAGCTTTAGTAGCGAAAAATGGTGCAATACCAGTTTCACCACAAACTCCAATAAACATTAACAATGCACCAAATATCATCATTGGAGTAGTATAAGTCATTTGAGATATTACTAATAAACTTAATGTACCTGTACTTGCAAGAATTAAACAAGCCCCACCAAATAAAGGTAAACTACATAAAGTAGCTATAATCCCATATTGATAAGCTGCATCTAATACACTTACTTGTTTTACAGCAGACACAATACCAATATTAACAATACCCACTAATGCCATGAATAAAGTAAAATTATATAAATCTCCTGTAATCATAGCACCTGCAGTCGCAATACCACAAATAATTGCTAAGAACCTTCGTTGCTTAAATTCAGATAAACCAACACCAACACGAGTATCCTCTAATTTACCAAAACTAGCTTCAACTTGTGTTTCAGGACGACTAAAAGCAATTAAAACTGTGAATAATATTATAACTACAAACATAAATAAATGAAATGGATTGATATAAAAGACAATATCCCCTAAAGGTATTGTTCCTAAAATATTTCCACCTAAACTTTCAATAATCATATCCTTTTCATCTCACTTATTTCCTATTATACTCTTCTCGCATAAGAGTACCTATTAATCCCATCTTACTTGCAACTTTTAAGAGTAAACCAAATGCAGATAGTAATAATGCTAATAACCATAATTTAGGTAATGCAAAGAAAATACAGAAACCTATAATCCATAAAGTCCAAGCAACACCACTAATACCACTAAGACCATTAATTACTCGAATTGGTAAACCTCTAGCTTTTCTACAGAAAATATAAAATACAATTCCAGAACCAGCTATAACCCCACCAGTAAATCCACTTAACCATACACCATAACCTATTAAAATTAATGAGATAAAGTTAGGGGCTGTAGTCATAATCTCAAAATCAGCAGTTAATGGTAAAGGTAAAAATGATGCTTTCTTATCCATTTTATGCATTTCACGTGAAAGAAGAATTTCACTAATAGCTAAAGTTTCAGCTAACTCTACAGTAAATCCTGGAAGGACCAATGCTTCAGCTAGATCTGTACCTAAAGCACCGACAACTAAAAGCATAGCTAATCCAACAATATCAGTTAAAATTAAAACTTGAATATCTCGTTTTTCAATAGCTATTCCAGTTAATCCAATAAATGCTATAATAAGTGCAGTGTAAACTGCAGGTAAATACATATTAATAACTATTGGAGAGACTGTAGTAGGAATATAAACCATTTAATTATCCCTCCAATTTTGTTGTTCATGTGCTTTACGATTATTTTCGTTAACTTGAGAAGATAAATTATCTCCTGAATTAATAGCCTTTTTCACATCTTCTTTAATAACTTCTTCATCATTTTTATGATTCATAGTGAAATTTAAAGCTAACCATGAAGCTATAATAAAAGCCATCATAAGAATACTAGATTCTAATATTGTATCAAAACCACGAGTATAATACAATATTTCATCAATTAACCCACCTGGAGAGGAATATATGGATGTACCAAAGTATTTACTAATAGTACTAACATACTGACTTATAGGAGTCATATACGCCGTTACCATACCGATTTCCGGACTATTAGCCGGATATTGGGCATGAACAATTCCAGTTTCTCCAAGTACTTGTCCTCCACGATCATAAGGAGCTAAAGGTAATCCTGCATCTACTTGAACTTGGGGTGCAGGACGAGTATATAATTGATTCTCATTTAAAGCCATTGGTACAAAAAATCCTATAAGTAAAAATAATGCCATGATTATAGCAAATAATCTTGGAATATTTTTCGGCTTAGCAAGTTGATTCCAAAGATTTCCTATCTTCATACATCAGCCCCCAATTCTTCTAAACGAGTAATAGCCCGGAATAATACAAGTGTAATTATCATAGTTGTAGCTATAAAAGTTATTATTGCAATTGTATGATTATAACTTAAAAATATTAAACTAACACCAATACTAGGAACTTCAGTGTTAATTGTTCTTACAATAGGATCTTTAACTCCTGGACCCCAAACAACAGCTAAACTACCAACAATACATAAAACAATTCCTAAATAAAACCAAATTTGAAGATCAAACATTTTTATGTTCCCTCCAAATTTCGATGTCTAATCTCATCGACTTTAATTATAGATAATAAAAATACAATGATAGATAATGGACTTAATAATGCAACTAAGAAAGCAATATCTAAGTATTGGAATGCAACCATTGCAAGGAAAAATCCTGCATCTAATAAAGATAACATGATTAATTTATCTAATGGTTTTTTTAATAGTATAACTCCAATAGTTCCAACTAATAATAATATTACAGCTATACTTGTTATATCAATAAAGTTTAAAGGATTCATTATTTATTCCTCTTATCCATCCTCATTATCTAAGATTATTTCATTATCTAATTTTTTAAGTGAATATGCTATTGCATTACTACTTAATGTACTTGTAATAAAGAATGTTGCAGCTACAATAAAACCAAACATTGATTGAGCATATAATGCAATTATTGCAGTTATACCGAAATCTACAACATTTAAGTATAATAATTTTTCAACTCGATTATTTGTAACAAGTGAGCGTAATGCCATTAATATAATTATTATACCTATGATTGAAATGTATAATTCATTTGCCATTATTTTCTACAACCACATATTCCTTTTTTTATAATTCATCTGTGTATCTATTCATTTTTTTAGCTATTTTACCAAGGAATTTACTAGAGTATTTATGATATAAGCCTTGAATTAGAAGTATAGCTATCACTGCTCCACATATAAACATTTCTGGTGTTATTCCAATAAATGTTGAAAATATGAAAATTAAAACAGTCATTGTTAATGTACCAGTTGTTCCAGCATAACCAGGATCTGCACATAATCTGTTTCCTATAAAGACTATTAATGCTGCAATTAATCCTCCTTGAAATCCACAAACCATTATTGCTATAGAACTTATTAATGTTCCTGCAGATGCATCTGGTGAACATAAAATGTTTCCTTGGAAAAATCCACCAGCTAAGTCACCTTTACGTTCTTGTATATCATGACCTACTATATCTGCTCCTTTTACTCCAGGTTGTTCTGGTAATCCGAAATAAGTATCTACAATAATAAAATTAATTAAAGAGATTATTGTCGCAAAAATTATTCCTATGAATATATTCATTATTCTAGAACCTCCTGTGTTTCTGGAGGTTTAGGGAATAAGTAAAAGAAAAAGTATTTTGTAAATACTGCAGAAATAACACCAATTAAAACTGCTAAAACGATTCCATGATAAATCCATACATATCCAAGCCTATAAAATATTGCTAAAAGACCCATACTTATAATAGGAGTTGGGAAGATTGCACTCACATCAAATGAGTATCTAACGGGTTTACTAGGTAACCAAGACAATCCTAATCCTTTAGCAATGATTACTGACACTATTATTGTGATTAAGTAACCAGAAAATAAATATATTTCATTACCTTGAATAAACATGATTCCTATTATATAATTTAGTATATAAATAAATTATGTCTTATATTAAAGCCAAAAATTATTTAAATAATAAAGAAAATTTTTTAACAAAAATTTAAATTATTTAATATTATAAAAATAAATTTTCATAAAATATTTTTCTGATTTTTTATAAAATAAAATTCTTAATAATTATATTGTGGAAAGGTACTATTTTTTTTACATTAATTCTTTACAAATTCAATATGATTTTAAGCCCCCCCCAATAGTGTTAAATAATTTAAAAAAATAGGCTATTAATAAATTTTTTAAAGTTAAACTAAATTTCCATCCCCCTAAAAAAAGAATATTATCCATTAATTTAATTTAAAAATTTATTAATTAAATATTTAGCTTAAAATCAAATATAAAAATTTATTAATTAAGTTTTATAGATTGATTTTTATCTCTTAAAAATTTATTTTAAAAATTTTTTTAGAGTTAAATAGGGTGTCAATTTAATTAAAAAAAAGGTTTGATAAAAAAATGAGAATAAAATATAAATTTTCATTACTGCTAATTTTTTGTATTATAATTTTTATGGGTTCAGTTTCTGCTGAATCAAATTTAACAGACAATTGTTCTGATTTAAATAATTATAATACTATTAATGAAGTTAATGTTAATAATAATCAAATTTTAAGTGAAAATGAATCTTCCATTAGTGAAGATTCAAATAATGTTGAAAATAATGATTTAATTCAGTGCACAAATAAGAATATTGGATTAAGTCAAAAAGATTCTTTAAATAATCTATCAAATACCAATAATTATCCTAATTTATCTAGTTCCAGTGGTAATTTTGCTAATTTGTATAATACAATTTATGGTAAAAGTTATATTAATTTATACCAAGACTACAAGTATGATAAATATTTCTTAGATGATTATAATTTTGAAGGAGAATATCAAAAAGGTATTCCTATAAGTTGGAGTATAACTATTGATGGAAATGGACATACTATTGATGCTAGTAATTCTGCAAGTATTTTTAAAATTGGAACTTTTTATGGTACTATGAAACATATTACAGTTACTTTTAAGAATATAAACTTTATTAATAGTGGTGTTAACGAATATGGATCTATTCTTATAAGTTTAGATAGTACTGTTAATTTCATTAATTGTTATTTTAATAATAATAATGCAGGAGATTATGGAGGGGCTTTAACAATCATAAATAACGATTATGATGAATATGATTACACTAATGCCGATAAAAGTTATAATTATTATCCTACAGTAAATATTAATGATTGTACTTTTGAAGATAATTATGCAGATGTTAATGGGGGAGCTATTTATAATACTGGAACTTTAAATATCGTTTCTACTAATTTTAATAGTAATTCTGCTCGAGTTTTTGGTGGGGCAATTTATAATTTTGGTAAAGGAATGGGAGTAGAATCTTCTAGATTTTATGAAAATTCAGCACCAGGTAGTTCATCAATCAATAATATTAATAACTACAATATTGGTTCAAGTATAAATAATTGTGAATTTACTTATAATAATGATTATGTTGATGGACATTACTATAATACAATAAATAATGTTGCAGGTTTAATGGTTATTAGTAATTCAAAAATTTTTAATAATAAAGCCGGTGGTATAAGTAATTATGGTAATGGTTTTGGTAATAGTAAAATTACAGTTTCAAATTGTGAAATAACAGATAATGCAGGTGAAGCAATTTCTAATGGAAATACTTATACAGGTATTACATCAATTGCAAATATTGAACAATGTATTATTACTGATAATAATGGTGGAATTTCAAATTCTGAAGGTTCTTATAGTGAGAATATTTTAACTAATACTGTTAATCTCCATTTTAATGTAATTTATGGGAATAAAATTAATATAGATAATAGTGAAACAATGAGTAAAACTAGCCGTGTTTATGCCCAATATAATTGGTGGGGAAATAATAAAGGTGCAACTGGAATTAAGGGATCTACTGTTAATACTAATTATCCAGTTATTTTAACTTTATCCCCTAGTGCTGGTTCCACTATCCCAAATGAATATTCAATTATAACTGCTTATCTTAATAAGTATTCTGTAAATGGTAATCTTGTTACTTTAGCTAAAAGTATTCCTTCACGTACTGCATTTTTCTCTTCAACAAATAATATTGGAAGTTTCAGTAGTGATACTACTAGTTTACTTGATAGTGCTACTGTTAGTTACACCGGAGTTAAAAATCATCCTACTACTATTAATGTTAAAGTTGATAATCAAGTTTTAAATTTAAATGTTGATATTAAAACTGTCAAAGTGCTAAATACTTTATCTAATTTATCTTTATCTAATTCTAATCTCATTTATCCTGGAAATCTTACTACTCTAATAAATACTGTAAGTACTAATTCTTACAATACTGTTTATAATGGATCTGTAAGTTTTTATGTGAATAACAATTATTTAGGTAGTAGTAATGTTAATAATGGTGTTTCTGAATATAGTTGGACTCCAAATTATCCTGGAACTTACACTATTCTAGCTAAATATACAGGTAATAATTTTTATAATCCCTCTGAGGATACAATGACTGTTACTGTAAATGATTATATTATTAGTGATAAAAATAGTACCAATTTAATTGGAGATGATTTTATTGGAACATATGGTAATAGTGGGAATTTTACTGTTAGATTAATTGATAATGAGAGCAAACCAATTGTTGGCCAACACATTGCTTTAAAACTTTCAAATACTAATGGTCAAAGTAAAACTTATTGGTCTTCAACTGATATTAAGGGTTATGCAAATCTTGAAATTAATTTATATCCCGGCCATTATACCGTAGAATCTTCATATTCTGGTTCAAAAGTTTATACTTCTAGTAAGGATACAAATAGTATAACTGTGCAAAAGGAATCAAGTAACCTTAATAGCACAATTTTAAGTGCTAATACATTCAAAGAACCTTATAGTGCAGGAGATAATTTCACAGGATGTTTAAAAGATTATAATAATAATCCTCTTATCGGTCAACATATTGCTTTAAAACTTTCAAATATTAATGGTCAAAGTAAAACTTATTGGGTTACTACTGATGTAAATGGTGAATATCAATTAGCTATTAACTTATTTAAAGGAGAATACACTGTTCATTGTAGTTATGAAGGTAATAATAAGTATCAGTCATCAACTGCATTTAACACCATATCCGTTTTATAATTAAAATTTTAATTTTTTTTCTTATTTTACATTTTTTTATAAACTCTTTTTCAGTAAACTGCAATATAATTATTCATTTTTATTATAATGTAAAATTAGGTATAAGTAAATCATTATGTTAATGAGATGCAAGAATTTATATAATCTTTAATCATATTTTATCATCTTCTGTTTTCTAAAATTTTTATAAATTAATCAATAATATTAATAAAAGATTAAAAACAATATAGTTTATTATATTAAAGATTAATTTTTATAATATTTATTTTTGTAATTTATAATAAATTTTATTTGATAAGGTAATAAGAATGGAAAATAAAAATGTAATCGTGACAGGTGGTTTAGGATTTATCGGATCACACATAGTCGAAGAATTAATAAAAAATAATAAAGTAACTGTTATAGATAATTTATCAACTGGGAAAATGGAAAATTTAAATAATCCTAATCATCCTAATTTAGATATTATTAAAGGAGATTTAAATGATTTAGATTTAAAACCCATATTTAAAGGTAAAGATTATATATTTCATTTAGCTGCAGCTGCTAGTGTACCCGGTAGTGTTGAAAATCCAAGTTATACTCATGTTAATAATGTTGATACTACTGCTAAACTTTTAATTGCTGCAAAAGATAGTGAAATTAAAAAGATTGTTTTCTCTTCAAGTAGTGCAGTTTATGGTGAAAACCCAAATATGCCTCTTAAGGAAACTGAACCATACATGCCAACTAGTCCTTATGCTGCATCTAAAGCTATTGGAGAAATTTATCTTAAATCTTTTACTGAATGTTATGGTTTAAATAGTACAGCCCTCAGATATTTCAATGTATTTGGTCCTAAACAGGATGTTAATTCTCAATATGCAGCAGTTATTCCTAATTTTATTCATAGCATTATCCATGGAGAACAACCTGTAATTTATGGTGACGGTGAACAAACCCGTGATTTTATCTTTATTAAAGATATTGTTAAAGCTAATATTTTTGCTGCTGAATCTGATTATAATGGTATTGTTAATGTTGCTGCTGGTGAAGCTTTAACTATTAATGAGTTATATTTAATTATTGCTGAAGTTTTAAATACAGATATTAAACCTGAATATCTTCCAGAACGTCCAGGAGATATTAAACATTCATTTGCTAATGTTGATAATATGAAGAATATTAATTTTAGTGTAGATAAATCTAAATTTAAACAACAGTTAGGTGAAACTGTTAAATGGTTTGAATCTCAATTATAAGTTTTTTTTACTTTTATTACTTTACTTTTTTTATTTACTAATTTTCAATATTTTTACTAAAATAAAAAAAACGAAGATTTTTTATATATTCCCCCTTAATTCTCCAAAAAAAGTTACAAAAAATGAACAAAACACTAAAAAAAATAATAAAAAAAGAGAAAAAAATAAATCCATAAAAAAAGGGTGAAAATGATTCCAATGGAAAAAACAATTTAATAATAATATGTGTAAGTATAATAATCATCACAAGCATAATGTGCATGACTGCTTATTTTTTAACAATCCCAATACAAACACAAATACAGTAGGTATAGTAAATAATAGTACAAATGTAACTAGTATAAGTACAGAGGATAATACAAATTCAAACGATAACAGCTATTTAAACAATCCTTTATATACAGATTTCAACAAAGATGATCTTAATGGTGATGGAAGAATAAGTTTTGAAGAAGAACTAAGCAACATAGCACACACACCAAGAGATGCAGCATATGAAATGTTCACCCAAGCAGACTCAAACGGTGAAGGACTCCTAAAAGGACAAGAATACATAAACTGCAGAGAAGCCCTACAAAACAGTCCATACACAGCAAGCCACTAAAAATGAATAAAATTAATAAAAATCTTCTAGAAAACTTAAATATTTAATTTTTAAACAAAAAAGAGAAAAAGGATTAAATTGGATTTTCACCATTATCAACTTGCTCCTGACTATACCACTTACCAGAAAACCAATAATGATTCTCACCATTATCATCAGTATACTTAGAAGTATCCCCAGAATGATCCACTGGATGACCATCCACATAATCTTCATCACCAGAATCATAAGAACCAGATGAAGAATCACTACTAGAACTTACCTGACTAGAATCAGAAGAACTAGAACCACTAAGACCACTACTATTATTAGTAGAATTAACAGTAGTATTATTAACAACTACAGCAGAATTCCCACCATTAACAATAATAAAATATGCTGCACAAGACAATACAACACAACAAACAATAACAGTAATAGAAACTATAATTAAACTCTTCTCATCCAAAATAAATATTTACCCCTTTTAAATAATATTTATAATTAAATATAAAATTTATAAAAAGAAGTATAAAAAACTTTATAAAAAAAATAATTTTAATACTATAAAAATTCAATATTTCTATATGTTTTTTGAAAAATATAAAATTAAAAATGTTAGTGAAATAAATATAGATAACTACTCGAAAAAAGAAAATTGGAGTTTTATAAACTATTTAGACACTAAAAATATTACAAATAATAAAATTATTGAAATAAAATTTTTAAATCCACTTACAGATAAAATTCCAAGTAGAGCCAAAAGAAAAATAAAAGAAAATGACATAATAATTTCAACTGTGCGACCTAACCAAAAACATTATGGGATAATTGAAGATAAACCAACAAATTTATTAGTATCAACAGGATTCACAACTTTAAGAGCAAAAGAAAATTATGTCTTAAGTAAATATTTATATTATTTAATAACTCAAGATAAAGTAACCAAAAAATTACAAACAATTGCAGAACAAAGTACAACATCATATCCCTCAATAAAAACTTCAGATATAGAAAATATTAACATAGAATTACCCTCAATAAAAATTCAAAAACAAATTATATCAATAATAAATTCAATTGAAAAACAGGTAATCAAATTAAGAAAAATAAATCAAAATTTAGAACAACACCTTAATGTAA
This sequence comes from Methanobrevibacter acididurans, assembly GCF_046197875.1. Classification (NCBI taxonomy): domain Archaea; kingdom Methanobacteriati; phylum Methanobacteriota; class Methanobacteria; order Methanobacteriales; family Methanobacteriaceae; genus Methanobrevibacter; species Methanobrevibacter acididurans. The sequence goes on from NZ_CP166991.1 coordinate 949,575, forward strand.
TATTTAATGAATGGTATCAAAATTATAATTTCTATGATGAGCGTAATAAACCATATAAAGATAATGGAGGAAATTTTAAATCCTCTTCTCTAGGAGAAATACCGGAATCTTGGAAAATAGAAAAAATTGGGAATCTTCCATTGATAATCACAGATTATGTTGCCAATGGTAGTTTTGCTTCTCTTAAAGAAAATGTAACATTATATGAAGAGCCAGAATATGCTTTTTTTATTAGAAATACTGATTTAAAAAGTAATAAATTTGAAAAATATGTTGATCAACATTCTTATGAATTTTTAAGAAAATCCTTTTTAAGAGGTAATGAAGTTATAATATCTAATGTAGGTGATGTTGGTTCTGTATATTTATGTCCAAAACTTGAAAAACCTATGACTTTAGGAAACAATATGATTTTAATTAAATCAGATAAAGAAAAGACAGATATTAATTGGAATTATTTTATATATCTGTTATTTAATTCTAGTTATGGGCAATATTTAATAGAATCAATATCTGGAGGTTCAGTTCAATCTAAATTTAATAAAACCGACTTTAGATCTTTAAAAATAGTTATACCTTCTGAATCTGATTTATTAAAGTTTAATAATTTTATTTCTCCTTTCTTCAAATATCATTCAGAATTAACAAAGGAAATAAAAGATTTAACATCATTAAGAGATATTTTACTTCCAAAACTTATGAGTGGAGAAATTGATGTTTCTCAAATTGAAGTTGAATGATTGATAAATAATGATTTACTCATAATTTTAGGTTGAGTTCATATAATATTATTATGAAATCTAAAATTTTGAATATTGTTTTAAAAGAAATGAGTCCTTATTTGGATATTGATCAATGTAATAAATTGAATGATATATTGAATTATGTTTTTAAGGATATTGAAGTTGTTAAAATTGATAAAAATTGTATTAATACAAATTCATTAGATAATAATGTGGTTTTAGATAAATTTTTATCATCTAAGGAAATAGAAGGATGTTCTAAAAAAACTTTAACATATTATAAATCTACTATTGAATATGTTTTTAATTCAGTGAATAAAAAAGTTGAGAATATTACTACAGAAGACATAAGAAATTACTTATCTTATCATAAGAAAAAACGTGGATCCAGTAAAACCACTATAGATAATATTAGAAGAATATTATCTAGTTTCTTTAGTTGGTTAGAAGATGAAGATTATATTATAAAAAACCCTGTTAGAAGAATACACAAAGTAAAAAGAGGAAGAACAGTAAAAGAAGTATTAACAGATGAAAAATTAGAAATACTTAGAGATACCTGCATAGAAATAAGAGACTTATCATTAATTGAATTATTAATCTCAACAGGAATGAGAGTAGGAGAATTGGTGAATTTAAATACAAATGATATTAACTTTGAAGAGAGATCTTGTGTGGTTTTTGGGAAAGGAGAAAGCGAACGAGAAGTATACTTCGATGCAAGAACAAAAATACATTTAAAAAAATATTTAAAACAAAGAAAAGACAAAAATCCAGCACTATTCGTATCACTTAAAAAACCTTACAAAAGATTAGGAATAAATGGAGTAGAAACACGCCTAAAAAAATTAGGATTAGATGCAAATATAACAAATGTACACCCACACAAATTTAGAAGAACAATGGCCACAAAAGCAATAGACAAAGGAATGCCAATAGAACAAGTACAAAAACTTTTAGGACATGTTCAAATTGACACAACTATGCAATACGCAATGGTAAATCAAAACAACATAAAAATATCCCATAGAAAATATATTAGTTAAAAAAATATATTTTCTATAAATTTTTCTAGTAAAACATTATCCTGGAATTAAATCATTATTTAATTAGCCAACTAAATATGGATTTATCTAGTTAAATCTCTATTTTAGAAACATCAATTTCACCGGACATTAATTTTGGTAATAAGGTGTCCCTTAATTGTTCTAAATTCTTATTTTCTTGAATATTATTAGCTATTTGAATATAAAATGGTTTTAATAAATTTCCTACTTTTTCACAGATTGATAAATCTTTTGGTAGAGCTATTTTATAATTAGTTATAGCTTTTTTATCTAAATGAAGTACTGTTGTACCATTTACATAACCCAATGCATGATTTTTGAATCTTTCTGTATTCAACAGACTGTTTAATAAATAGTTATTTATCTCAGGTTTTAAAGACTTTACTTTAACTAAGTCCATAGATATTAAAATATTATTATAACCTGATTTATTAAGTAACATTTCAGCATTACCCACTATATCAGCATTTTGAGTTAAATCTGTGCAAGCTATTAAAACATCATAAAGTTCTACATAATGATGAGGTTTTACTCGATCGGATATATTAATTTCTTTAAACCCATCTAATTTAAAGCCACCATTTCTATCAAAATTTTTAATAGTTGCCATTGCATCTTGAGAACTTCCAAGATCTTCACCTTTATATGAATAACCATTAAATACTTTAACTAAATCTTTTAAGCTAACAATTTCCCAAGAACTAGGAATTTTACCCAACTCAGAATCAATAAAATCCTCATTTTCAAATGGAGTAAAAGAGCTAAAATAATATTTGGTAATATTTTTTATAATAGTCATTAAATTTTGATTTTTTGTGAGAAATAGATTATATAATAAAGATTATTAAAGATATTAATGAATATATGAAAATTAATATTAAATTTTGATTTAACTGATTATTGTTTTTTAAAATATTGTCTATATTTGATAACAATTTTAAAACCTGTTTTTGATACAAAATTGGAGGCACATTTATTTTTAAATGATTTAAAGTATCTGATCTCAAACTAGGAATTGTTGTTCCTTCATTATATTTATTTAAATCAATCCTAGATATATAATAATATAAATATTTGGGAATAATTAAATTTTCATTAATTTCTGTGTAAAAAAGAGTATCAACAGTCCAAAAAGGAGTTTGTTGATAATATACATTAGATATACTCCCTTTTCGTGGAATTAAAACAGAAGGTTTATCATATAAAAAATCAGTAGCATACCCCATTAATCCTCCAGTACCAAAAATAGGAAATTTTCCATTTTTATCCTCAACTTTTTTCTGATTTTTCCCATACTTTAGCTTAATTAATGAACTTAAATCAAATTCTTTAAAATTCAAATCCAATCACCTTTAAGTTTTCTCTGATTTCTTTTTCTAGTTTATTGGATTCTTTAAATAAACTGTCTAGTTCTTTTGTGAGTGTTTCCATTTTTTCTTCGAATGGTATTCCATCGTCTTCTTCTGGTTTAAATCCTACATATCGGCCAGGTGTTAAGATGTAATCGTTTTCTTTTATTTTATCGTAGTCTGCTATTGCGGTGAATCCTTTTTCTTCTTCGAGTGTTCCGTTATCGAAGGCTTCAAATGCTTCACTGATTTTGTTTATGTCTTCTGTTTTTAGTTCTCGTAGTTTACGAGATACCATTGTTCCCATTTCTCGTGCATCGATGAATAATGTTTTTCCTTTTTGTTTTTTGTCACGATTTATAAACCATAGGCATACTGGTATTCCTGTGGTGTAGAAGAGTTGTGTTGGTAGTGCTACTATTCCTTCTATTAAGTCGTCTTCTAGTATTCCTTTTCTTATTTTTTCTTCTGCTTTATTTGTTGTGGAAAGTGATCCGTTTGCTAAGACGATTCCCATTTTTCCTTGTGGTGATAGGTGATGTATCATGTGTTGGATCCATGCGTAGTTTGCATTTCCTTTTGGAGGTATTCCATACTTCCATCGTACATCATCTTCTAATTTTTCTTGCCCCCAACTTTTTAAGTTAAATGGTGGATTTGCCATTATATAATCTGCTTTAAGGGTAGAGTGTAAGTCGTTTAGGAATGTGTCCTCATATGTTTTTCCAAGGTTAGCTTCTATTCCACGGATTGCAAGATTCATTCTTGCCATTTTCCAAGTAGTAGGATTGGATTCTTGCCCAAATACACTTATATTTTTAATATTTCCACTATGATTTTCTATGAAATTTTTGGATTGTACAAACATTCCACCAGATCCACAACATGGATCGTAGACTCTGCCGTTGTAAGGTTGTAGTACTGATACTAAGGTTTTTACTACACATGTTGGTGTGAAGAATTCTCCTGCTTTCTTTCCTTCGTTTTCTGCAAATTTTGATAAGCAGTATTCATAGGTTCGACCGAGTAGGTCCTGTTTGTCTCCATGGGTTGACATTGTTATATTTGTAAATAGGTCTATTACATCACCTAATTTTTGTTTATCTAGTTCGGGTCTTGCAAAATTACTTGGCAATACTCCTTTAAGTGATGAGTTATTCTTTTCTATTGCACGCATAGCTTCATCTATAATTATACCATTATCTTTTTCATGTGCATGTGTACTTATTATGTTCCATCTAGCTTCTGGTGGTACAAAGAAAATATTTTCCGCAGTGTATTCATCTTTATCCTCCTGGTAACCTTTACCACTTTCAAGGAGTTTGTTGTATTTTTCTTCAAATTTATCTGATAAGTATTTTAAAAATATTAATCCAAGGATTACATGTTTATATTCTGATGCATCCATACTTCCACGAAGCTTATCTGCAGCTTGCCAAATCTTTTCTTCAAAACCAATTTCACTGGTATTGTCTTTTTTAGTCATAAATATTCACTTTTTAATTTTTTTTATTTAATGGAAAAAGTTTATTTTCATTAGATTTCTTATTTTAATAATCTATTTTTATTAATTACATTTCTATTGCGTCTGCCCATTGTTCACATTGTTCTATTACTGTATTTATTGCGGTTTCTAGTCCGTCTGGTGGGTAGTCATGTTCTCGGAGTAAGTGTTTTACAGTTACTCTCATTAGTGCTCTTGCACTTTCTTTTTTATTCCAGTCTATGGTACGGTTTCGGTTTAATTTTTCTGTTAATTCTCGTGTGATGGCTATTAGTTCATCGTTTTCATAGAAGTCTTTTATGTTTTCTGGTTGTGTGATTGCATCGTAAAATGCTAGTTCTTCATTTGTTAGTCCTAATTTCTCCCCCGCATTATTATCTTCTTTTATTTCTTGTGCAAGGTTGATTAGTTCATCTATTACTTCTTGATTGGTGATGTGTCCGTTTACGTATTTGTTCATGATTTTTGTTAGCATTTCACTGAATTTTTCAGATTTAACAACATTTTGATTATATTTTTTCCCTTTTATTTCATCTTTTAAAAGTTTTTGTAATAGTTCAATTGCTAGGTTTCGCTCTTGCATTTTATTTATTCTAGCTAGAAATGTTTCATCAAATAAAGAGGTTTCTTCTTGCACATCAGAGAACAGGTTTATTACTCCTTCACTTTTAATACTATGTTCTAATAATTCTGAGATTTGTTTGTTAATTTCTGCTGGTGATAATTTACCTGGACGTGTGATACGTGTTAGTAATGTTCTTACTGCTTCAAAATAGGCTGCTTCTAATCTTTCTGTTTCAGTTGCTTTACTTCTACATAATGATAGTGCTTGTTTTAATCTTAAAGCATAGGTTAAGAATTCTTCTTTTTCCTCTTCATTGTCTGGTTTTAATAGGAAATTAACCCCTTTTTTAATAGTTTTTGCCCGAATTAAAGGATCATCAGTAAAGAACTGTGTGTAATCTAATCCATGGAATAAGTCATCACAAATTTCTAGTATTTCCTGAAATTTTGGGTATGCTACTTTAATTATATCCATATCCCCATAATTATTCCGATCACGTTTAGTATAATCACTCATTGCTTGGCGTAATGCTGCACTTATACCAATGTAATCTACTATTAATCCCCCAGTTTTATCCGGATATACTCGGTTTACTCTTGCAATGGCTTGCATTAAAGTATGATCTTTCATAGGTTTATAAATATACATTGTATCCAAACTAGGAACATCGAACCCGGTTAACCACATGTCTACGACTATTGCTATTTTGAATTCATCATTAGGGTCTTTAAATTTAGAGTCTAATTCTTTTTTATATGATTTAGTTCCAATTATATCATGCCAATCTTCAGGATCATTATTATTACTAGTCATAACTATTTTTACTTTATCCTGCCAATCTGGATGCAATTCAAGTATACGATTATAAATCTTCATTGCTATACCACGGGAGTATGCAACAATCATTGCTTTTCCTTTTAACTCATACATCCGATTATCCATATAATGATTACTCATATCTTCACATAATGAGTTAATTGTTTCAGAAGCACCTAATAATTCTTCCATTTGACTTAATTTATGTTTACTTGCTTCAATTGCATAAGGTTCAGCTTCAAGTGATAATTCTTCATATTTATCATCAATTTCTTGTAAAGTTTCTGAATCTAATTCTAAGTTAATTACCCGGCTTTCATAATGTATTGGACAAGTTGCACCATCCTCCACTGATTGTGTCATATCGTAAATATCAATATAATCACCAAATACTTCACGAGTACTTTTATCCCTTGTAGCTATTGGTGTTCCAGTAAAACCGATAAATGTAGCATTTGGAAGATTATCATGAACTTTACGTGCTGCACCAATTATCTTCTCACCAGTTTCAGGATTAAACTTCTCCTCTAAACCGTATTGACTACGATGCGCTTCATCACTAATTACAATAACATCCTCACGAAGAGTTAATGGTTCATCTGATAGTTCAAACTTTTGCATAGTAGAAAAAAATATTCCATTAGCAACACGATCATTTAATAATTCTTTAAGATTCTCACGATTAACAGCCTGTTTAGGACTTTGACTAATAAAACCAGAACACTTATTAAACTGATTATAAAGTTGATTATCTAAATCATTACGATCAGTTATAACAACAAAAGTTGGACTATTCATAATATGTTGCAACTTATTAACATAAAAAACCATAGATAAACTTTTACCACTACCCTGAGTATGCCAAAACACTCCCGCTTTACCATCACTAGAAACAGCCTCCTGAGTAGTAGTTAAAGCTTTATTAACAGCAAAATATTGATGATAAGCACCTAAAATTTTAATATACTTACTTGAATCAACAGAGTATAAAATAAAATTTTCTAGTATATCTAAGAATCTGTGCTTCTCAAACATTCCCTCAAATAAGACATCAAAACTTGCAAAACTAGTATCCTTATAATTCCCATCAACTGTTTTCCATTCCATAAAACGATCTTCATTTGAAGTGATTGTTCCAGCTTTACTTGTTGCCATATCACTCATAACAACAAAAGCATTATAAGTAAAAAGAGATGGGACCTCTTTCATATAATTTTTCAATTGCCGATAAGCATTACTAACATCAACTTCTTCACGACTAGGAGATTTCAACTCAACAACAACTAAAGGCAACCCATTAACAAAAACAACAACATCCGCCCTTTTAACACTCAAATCATCAACAGTCCACTGATTAATCACATGAAAAGTATTCTTATCAACATTATCATAATCTATTAATTTAACTAAAGCAGCCCTTTTCTCATTACCATCTAAATAATTAACAGACATTCCCTTCTGTAAAAATTCAGTAAAATTATAATTAGATTCTATAAGATTACTACTTGAAACTAAACCTTTTAACTGATTTACAGCACTATCAATAACACTAAATTTTAAATTAGGATTAATCCGACTTAAACTTTCCCTTAAGTGATCCTCATACAAAGGATTATTATAATCCCTATCAATATTAGGACCATAAAAATGAGTATAACCTAAACCCTCAAACAAACTTATAATAGATTGCTCAAATTCATCCTCAGTAAAAACCATACCATATCACCATTAAAAAAATAAAATTTTATAATTAATATATTATATTATCATTCAAGATATTAATATTAACTTAAAATAAGGTAAAAGTCAAAAAATAAAAAAAGGATTAGTTCATAATTTTCTTTGCACCATAATGAATAATAATACAAAGAATAATAGCACCAATTAAACCAATAGGACCAAGCAATAAACCCAAGAATAAAAGTATACAGTACCCTATTACTTTTAAGAATGCTAAACCAGAACTACCATAACTAGTACCAACACTATCAAAAATAGGCCTATTTACAGAATCAAAAACTCGTCCACACTTTGGACATTGCGTAACTGCCCCATTAGTCCAGAATGATTTACCACAATATGGACATATATACTTATTACTCATAAATATCTTCCCCTTAAAGTTTTTTATGTTAAAATTATTAATATATTATGTTATTCATATTATTTAAAAATTAATCATATTATATTCAACTGAGAAAAAAGTGAATAGTAAAATTTAAAATATAATCAAACATACTATAAATCAATGATAAAATTTAATTAAAAATAATAGGGGGGATATGTTTTATGAGGAATAAGAATTATTTAATATATTATACAATAATTTTAATAATATTTGCAATAGTAAGTTCTTTAATTAATAATTTAATGTTATGGGTTTTATTTGCTATTTATATCCCAGTTGGTTTTTTAACTTCTTTAGCAATAGGATCAGAAAGTAATGATTTTAAAATTGAAACATCTACTCCAAATTACTCAAATAAAACTCAAATAAATAAAGAAAAAGAAATTAATGATCCAAAAAAACAAAAGGACATTGAATCAATTAAAATTAAAAAACCAAATATCCATGATTCTAATGCAATTAATGATGTAACAATATTTCAAAGCCAAAACCTAAAAAAAGTAGAAGAAGCTAAAAAAGAACAGGAATGTTTGAAAAAAATTAAGGAAAAAAATTATTCTTTAAATATATTAAATGCATATGTAAATGATTCTGATTATTGTAAAATGTTATTATTTGAATATGATTTAAGTGATGATGACCTGAAGGAAATTATTAATATAATGAAATCTCAAATTGAATCTGGTGATTCATTAAAATATGGTGTAATGGAAGAGTTGGCGAATCGATCCAGATTCAAACAACAAGAAAATTTTCAAAGATTATTTGATGAGCAAAATGAGAGTAGTAAAATCACCTTATTAGAAGAGGAACCTGACATTAAAGATTTTTATATTGAATTTACCTATTTTGATCATGACAAAATTTACTACGAGGATCCTGAAAATAAGTATTTTCGTTTTGATTTGAGTAAAAATATTGAAAGTATTTGTGATGCAAATAGAATTAAAAAAAATCTAAAAGTAAAAAATAAATATTATAATATGAATGAATGGGATTGCACTCCTTTAGAAAAATTAGAACCTTTTTCAAAAGAAGAAATGAACCTTCTTTTTCAGCACTTATATAAAAAAATATTAAATAAGAATTTAAAATATAGGGAAGATGCTTGTTCTCATTTAGATTCTTTAACTGGTCTTAGCTATAAAAGAACTGATTATTTTAAAACATTATTAAAATAGAATAATTTAAACGAAAAAGAAGGAAATATTATCATTGATACATTAAAAAATTTGTTTAATGAACATTATCCAAAATATGTAATAAGAAACATACCCCCACGGAAAAATACATCTAATAACCCTCCAAAGGTATCCATAAAACGAAATGTTTCCTTAAGTACTAGAACAAAAGTATTAGAAAGAGATAAGTATACCTGTCAAATGTGTGGTAGAAATAGGCATGAGGGTGTTAAATTAGAAGTGGATCATATTATTCCAGTATCAAAGGGAGGATCTAATAATATGAGTAATCTCCAAACATTATGCTTTGATTGTAATAGAGGTAAATCTGCTAAAATATTACCAAATCAAATGAATAAATAAAGGGATTTAAGGAATATGGCATATGATGAAAAAAAAGAAACTATGAAAAAATTGTATGTAATAGTGGGTCCTTATCCCCCTAGGAAATCTTATTTTAATAAGTTATTATCTGACTATGAGTTATCTTATGAAGATGGAGAAGAAGTTATTGGGTATGTTAAAAAATTGATTAATAACAGCATTATAGATGAACTAGATATAAAGCATGAATTAGAAAAAGAAGTAAAAGATAGAAGTTCTATTAATAAACCACATGAAAATCGTTCTGTAGATAAGATTAGATTGAACGCTATGTTTGAATTAAAAATAATAGTAGGTTTACATGAACCGAGAAAACCTTATTTTTATGAATTATTAAATAAATACGAGTTATACCCTTAGATGGAGAGTATATTATTGAGGCTATTGTAGAAAAGATTCATAATTATCAATTATGGGATTATCAAGTAAGGGACGAATTGATATGGCATGTAAAAAATTATTCACAACCAAATTATTCACGAACCGGATATCATTACGAGAGTATTATCAGTGAAAGCATTATTAGAAAACGAGATATTACTTTAACTAAAAGAACATTAGTATTAGAACGAGACAATTACACTTGTCAAATGTGTGGTAGGGATAGATATGATGGTGTTAAATTAGAAGTAGATCATATAATACCAGTATTAAAAGGCGGAAGTGATGATATAAGCAACCTCCAAACTTTATGCTTTGATTGTAATCGTGGGAAATCTGATAAAATATTACATAATCAAATGAATAAATAACTTTTTTATATTAAATTGAAGATTTTTTTATTAGTGAGATGAAAGTATAAAATTTTATATATTTTTATTTTAAATAATTAAATAAAAAAAGGGAGTTTGATATGAGTGGTTAAATATTGCCCAGAATGTGGAGCCGAACTAGAGGATACTCATAAGTTTTGTCCAGAATGTGGACATAAGTTTGATAAAAAAGTAACTAATAAAGAAACAGAAGATATTAAATCTAAAATAACTAATACTAAAATAGATAAATCTACCATATTGAATAAAAAGGTAATTGTTGGAGTAATAGCAGCAATAATAGTAATTTTTGGTATAATTTTTGTAGCAGATTACTTAACCCCAACAGAATCCCCAGATACTAATTTACAATTTCAAATAGTGGATATAAATCAAAACATATATAAATTTAATGATGGCGGTTATGGATTTTATATTAATGGTGAAATAACTAATTTACCAAGCAATACTGATCCTTATACTATTAAAGCAGAATTCTTTGATTTTTGGGGTAATGCACTAGGTGTAGATACTCGTAATGTAACTCAAAGTGGTCCAACTAATGGACAATTCTCTTTAGCTTCATATGGTACAGATAGTGGTATTAAACCACACCATGTAGTGATAGAAATAAAAAATGGTCAAACTGTTTGTGGAAAAACTACTTATAAAATAAATACAAATAATATGCCAACTTTTTAATAGGGATTTTTAACACTTACCCCTTTTTTAACTTTTTCTAAAATTACATAATCAACAAAAATAGTTATTAAAAAAAGAATTTAAAGTAATTCTTTCTTTTTAGCTTCAAATTCTTCTTTAGTTAATAATCCTTTTTCGTATAGTTCAGCATATTTTAATAATTCATCAGCATTACTACTTTGGGGTTCTTCTTTTTGTAGTGGACTTGGAGTTGGAGTATCTTTATTTTTCTGGTAACTATCCCATTTTTCATGTAAATATGTATAAATAGTTTCACATACTTTGGCTGTTGCACCTAAGCTAATTACTTCTCCATCACGCATACGTACATTAACATTACTCATAGCATGTTTAACTTAAGATAATTACAAACGCTGAAAATTTAAAAAGAAAATTTTAAACTATTAATTTAACATACTATAAATCAATCATAAAAAAACTTTAATAAGTGAATGGGGATGTGATATGTTTTATGGATAATAAAGATTATTTAATAATTGGTTTAATAATAGTTATAGTTGGGGTTGTTGCATTATTTGCAGGATTTGCCCTTGCAGGTAATAATAATCCTACAATAACTAGCAATGTAACAGTTAATAATACTACTAACAGTACTAATGATTCTGTAAGCACTAACACTAAGGATTCTAGTGATTCTAAAAATGTGGCAGTTAGTAGTAATTCTCATACAAATTCTAAACAAGTTTCTAATAATGGTAATTTAGATGAAGAGGATGATGAAAAAAAGAGTGTTGAACTTCAAATTAAAGAGTGGGATGATTGGCATCAATCAAATATACCCCCTGATTGGGATAAAATTGGTGGAAATGATGGAATTATAATTTGATTTTTAATTATACGAACAAGACTTTTATATAAAATTAATTATAAAACATTTTCTTGAGAGATAATATGTGTTAAGTTTAACATATTACACCCCCTTTTAAACTTTTTTTGGCTCTGTAGAAATCCTATATTTTTATTAAAATATTTTTTCAGTTGAACTTGTACTTGGGTGTTTTTTATTTTTTGGTTTTCTTTATTTGTTTTTTAAAGAATTTTAAGGTGGTTTTAGCAACTTACACTTGAAATACTACTTAAGATGTTTAAAATAAGTTATGATAAAGTATTAATAGTTAAATGGAGAAAAGATATTATTATGTTTACTAAAAAAACCTTTTCTCCATATCATATTTTGTTTTCAAGACAGTTAAACCTTTTGGATTTTGAATGTGAAAAACCATTAGAAAACTGTTTAAATCGTCAGTCTAAAAATGGTAATATTGAATTATCAGGTAATCACATGCTGCTATATGCTGAAAAAGTATATAACTATGCTAAAGCATGTTTAAATGATTATTCCAATTATTTCAGTAATCATTTATACACACAGCCTAAATTATTCACTATTTTAGCTCTTAAAATGTATTCAAAAATGACCTATCGTGAAATAATTGAGTGGATGCAATTATCCGATAAGTTACTAAAATTTTTAAGATTAAAAACCGTCCCACATTATACAACAATTCAGAAATTCTTTAAAAGAATATCTGAAACCAGCTTTAAAGAATTAAACAAGAAAATATTATCAAAATTCACTTTAACTGGTGGAAACATTGCTTTAGACGGATCAGGATTCACCAATGATTATGCCGATAAATATTTCGCGAAAATACGACGTAAAGAACGAAAAAGCTATGTGAAAAACCATATTGCAATCAATGTTGACACACAACTAATTCTTGATGATCAAGTCCAAAGAGGCCCCAGACATGACACACACTTCGCAAAACAATCAATCAGAAACATAAAAATATATAAACCACATTACATAATTGCAGACAAAGCATACGATACAGAACCCATAAGAAAATGTATAAAATGAAGAAGTAGGAGCATTTGACCAAATACCATTAAAAACAAGAGCCAAAAACGGACACTACAGAACCAACAGCCCCACAATATTCCGACCCAAAATATACAGAAAAAGAAATAACATAGAATGCGTATTCAGCGTGGTAAAAAAGAAAATTTAATGGAACAAATCACAGCAGAAGCCTAAAACTGTCAAATAAAGAAACCAAACTCAAAAACACATTCTACAACTTCTACAGATCAACAAAAATACCTCAAAAATAGGGTTTCTACAGAGCCCTTTTTTTATAAAATTTTATTAACTTGTTTTTTCATATATTTTATTTGATAATGTATGGAATTTACTAATCTTATATGTCATCACAAGCTTGAGAGAAGTTTTCATTTTAAAGGTCATCAGTTTCCAGTCTGTGCTAGGCGTACTGGTGTTTATTTAGGAGTTTTTACCTATATTGTTTATGCTTATTTTTATTTTATAGATTATACTCCTTCACTACTTTTATTTAGTGTTTTAATTTTATTGCCATTGGTGGTTGATGGTGTTACACAAAGTTTAGGTTTTCATGAAAGTAATAATACTTTAAGATTTATTACAGTATTGCTTAGAGGACTAAGTATTGGTATTCTTATTTAAGCTTTGAAATATTATATTTTTTTAGGTTGAGAAGATACAATTTTTAATAGTTACCTAATAAATTCGATGTATACATAATTTTATATCGATTAAAATTTTATATAATAATTATTATAACTCCCAAAAAAGGAGGTGAAAAAAAATGAACTATAAAAAAAAGATTTTATTAATTAACCTATTCTTACTATTTTTAATAATTACAATACCAAGTGTAATAGCAGATGAAAACATAAGCACAGAACCTTCCGGAATTATTGCTAACTCACAAAATAATATTACTTTATATAATGAAGTTCAAAATAATGTAATTTCCTCAAATGATTCAATTCAAAGTAGTATAGATTCATCAAGTGAAGGATCCACAATTATTTTAGAACCTGGAACTTATAATCAAAGTGGAATTTTAGTAAATAAAAGTTTAACATTTGTAGGTAATGGAAAATCTAATTTAATAATCTTAAATGGTAATAATGACAATTCTTCTATTTTCACTATTACTGGTGGTGTTAATGTTAATTTTATTAATATGACATTTATTAATGGTAATAGTTCTGATGGTGGTGCGATTTCCAGTTTTGATAGTCCGATTACAATATCAAATTGTATCTTTGAAAACAATCATGCAAGCACTAATGGTGGAGCAGTTTGTCTTAAAAATTCTTCCCTACAAATAAGTGATTCCCAATTTTATAACAACCAAGCAGATTATGATGGTGGAGCTGTAGCTACTAGTAGTTCAATTAATTGTAAAATTACTAATACTGTTTTTAATAATAATTCTGCACTTGGATGGGGTGGAACTATTTATTCATGGTATACAAGTATGAATTTAAATAATATTAGTATTAGTAATGGGTTTGCAGAAATTGGTGGTGCTATCTTTAATAGTGGAAATATAGTTGCTACTAATAGTGTTTTTACTGAGAATAAGGCTTCTTCCGAAGGTGGATGTTTTTATAATTATGCTAACAGTTTAATAGTTAATAATTGTATTATTTTAAATAATTCAGGTATTCTTGGAAGTGATATTTATTTATATAGAACAAATTCTTTAAGTAATTTTAATAATAATTGGTGGGGTGTAAATAACCCATTAAATAGTACAGTTTATCCGATTAACTGGACTGGAAGATTTGTTCTTGATTATGATAAAACTATTAATTATCCTTCTACTTGGTTAAATTTGAAAACTAGTATAATTGAAAATAATACTACTGGAATTTTAACCATCTTTTTAGAATCAAATAATGGTATGAAAATTAGTAACATGCCTCTTAATGTAACTGTAAGTGTAGATGGTTCAAATTATTATAATAACTTAATTAATGGTAGTGTAACTTATAAGTTAAGCAAAACAAATTCTAATCAAACTATAATTACAACTTGTGATTATCAAGTATTGGTTAATAATTTAAATGCTTTAAACAATACTAATAGCAGCACTAATACAACAAACAATACTTCAAATAATACTAATTCAACAAATAATAGAAATAGTAATCAAAATACATCTACTTTTACTAATTCTACAAATAAACTTGATACAAACAGTTCAAATAAAATTAGTAATGAAGTAAATATGAAGGTAACGGGAAATGAATTCGGCTTACTACTATTAACATTAATAGGTTTAATAGTGTGTAAATTTAAAAAATAGTTAAAAATGAAAAAAATGTTTAAAAAATTTTAATAAATTTATTCTGCTAATTTATTGCGAAATTTTGAACTTTTTTTCATATTTTTATATTCTTCTTTTTTTGGACATTTAAATTCTTCAACTAGTAAAACTAAGTAATCATAATATTCAGGTATATTATTATCTTTACCTTTGATTAATCCACGATAATTAACACCAATATAACCTGTATCACCAATATCCATTTTTAATCTTTCAATAGTACTGAAATTATCGAAAAATCTTTCCATTTCAACAGTATCATTTAAAGGCGCTTTATAATGAATAGCCATAGTTTTATCTTGTCTAGATTTAATCCCTACAAATTCCTGTTTAATTTTAAGTATTTCACCAGATCTCTTCTTAAAAGTTATATAATCACTTATATCTGAATTTACCATTTTATACTCCATGAACCTTATTTTTTAATCAATATGATGGAAAGGACAAGTTCCACAAGTAGGATCATAATAAGAATCTTTAGGTACATTTTTAACAGGATCTAAAAGTAAAGACATGGAAAATATTACATCTCTATCAGGACTAGGTTCACGCACTACAGGTGATAAGCCTCTAAAGTTAACAGGAACAAATCCAGTGTTACTTATATTATATGCTAAATTTCCAACATCCCCAACATCATCAAAGAAGTCTATAATTTCTTTTAAAAATTTAGGTAATGTGTGAAAGTTCATACTTAATAAATGGTCTTGTCTTTGTTTTATTCCAACATACTTAATGTTTACAGCTAAACTTTCACCATTTTCTTTTTGAAAAGTGATATAATTTTCTAAATCCACGTCTTCATCTTTAATTTTGTTTTCTTCATCCATTTTTTTTATCCTCCATTAAAAAATTTTTTAATGTAATTTTTTTTATAAAAAAATATAAAGATTATTGTGATGAATTTTCAAAGTGTAAACCACAACCTGTACACTCATGACATAAATCAATTTCTTCAGGAGTTTTCACAGATTCTTGAACAGTTAATGCCATAAATGAATATTTATTCCCTATTTCATTTTTTTCAAGAACTGGAGATATTCCCCTAAAATAAATAGGTATGTCCCCTGTACTACATATATCCATTTTAAAAGGTTCTATCATGTCAAAACTTTGGAAAAATCTTTGTATAACTTCCATATCCTCTTTAGGTACTCTGAAGTTTATACTCATAAATGCATCTTCTCTAGATTTTATACCTACATATTTTTGATTTACTTCTAATACTTCTCCAGACTGTTTTTTAAATATTAAATTTTCACCAAGATCAGATTCTGACATATTAATTTTTCTCCGATTTTATTCTTTTAGTAAATTTTATAAAAATGATTTACTTTAATTTTTATTATTTCTTTTTTTATTCTTAATTAGAAATAAACTTTAATTTTTATTAATTTAAAATTTATGGTTTCTTATTATATAATAAAATTTATGGTTTCTTATTATATAATAATATATAGCATTTTTTTAATTACAAATAAAAATAATTTGTCATTAATTATCATGAAAATTAATAAAGTATATATTAATAAAAGACTGATATTATTATATGTTAAAAATATTTAACTGATACTTTTTTAATATTTTAACTAAAAAAAAAATTTTTTATTTAATTAAAATTATTAATTCTTTATTACTAATTTTTTTAAAACTAAAATCAAAAAAAATTAGATA
Source organism: Methanobrevibacter acididurans (assembly GCF_046197875.1). NCBI lineage: Archaea > Methanobacteriati > Methanobacteriota > Methanobacteria > Methanobacteriales > Methanobacteriaceae > Methanobrevibacter > Methanobrevibacter acididurans. Next base: position 966,627 of record NZ_CP166991.1, read on the forward strand.
ATATTTTATATTTAACTTAAAAATAAATTTTACAAAATTAATTTAAAAAAAAAATAATATGGTAGGTAGAAAAATATGAATGAATTCGCAAAAGAAATTGGACTTCGTATTAATGACTTAAGAGAATTGTCTGAAATTTCAACAAAAGACTTCGCTGAACAATTAAAAATTGATGAAGATACTTATATTTTATATGAAAAAGGAGAAAAAGATATTCCAGCAAGTTTACTTAATGAAATTGCAAATATTTTCGATGTAGACCTATCCTTATTACTTACTGGTGAAGAAACTAGAATGAACATTTTTGATGTTACTAAAAAAGGAAAAGGAACTAGTGTTGATAGAAGTAAAGAATATGAATATGAAAACCTTTGTAAAAGATTTGCAAATAAAAAATCTGAATTTTTTATAGTAACTGTAGATCCTAAAGAGGACAAAACACCTTCATTAAATAATCATCCAGGACAAGAATTTAATTATATTCTTGAAGGAAGCTTAAAATTATTTATACATAATAATGAAATTGAATTAAACCCTGGAGATTCAGTGATATTTGACAGTACCCATAAACATGCAATGGTTGCTTTAAATAATAAACCAGCAAAATTTTTAGCTGTTTTAATGTAAAAAAATATCAAATTTTACAAATAATAAATATTATTTTTAGAGGAATAATAAAATGACATCACTATTAAAAAAATTTCTTAAAAGAGTAGATTTTGACTCTTACGAAGACTTTAAAGAAAACTTTGAATTAAAAATCCCAAAAAATTTTAACTTTGGATTTGATGTTGTAGATGAATATGCAAAAATAGATCCAAATAAATTAGCACTTGTTTGGTGTGATGATAATGAAGAAAAAACATTCACATTTAAACAAATTAGTAAACTAAGTAATCAAGCAGCAAACTTCTATAAAAACTTAGGAATTAAAAAAGGAGATACTGTAATGTTAACCCTTAAAAACCGTTATGAATGGTGGATTAACATGGTAGCATTACACAAATTAGGAGCTATAGCTGTACCTGCAACCCATATGCTAAAACTTCATGATATTGATTACCGTATTAATAACGCAGAAATAAAAATGGTTGTAACTGTAGAAGAAAATTATTTAATCAAAGATTATAATAAAACCCATGAAAAATATGATTTTGAACGAGTAATAGTAGGAAATAAAGAAGTTCCTGGTTGGTATAATTTCAACAAAGAAATCATGAAAATGAGTGATGAATTTGAAAAACCAAGTGGAAACGATATTGTTACTAATGATGACACAATGTTAATTTATTTCACTAGTGGAACTAGTGGAGAACCAAAAATGGTATCACACACTCCTGTCTATGCTTTAGCACATATTGTAACTGCAAAATATTGGCAAGATGTTGTTGAAGAAGGACTTCATCATACTGCAGCAGATACTGGTTGGGGTAAAGCTGTATGGGGAAACCTTTATGGGCAATGGATAGCTGGAACAGCCATATTTATTTATGATTATGTTAGATTTAATGGATTAAGTTTAATAAAAAAGGTTTTAGATCATCATGTAACCACTTTTTGTGGACCTCCAACTATTTACAGATTCTTAATCAAAGAAGACTTAAGTAAATATGATTTTAGTAATATAAAACATGTTACAACAGCAGGCGAACCTTTACCTCCTGAAGTTTTCAAAGTATTTAAAAAACAAACTGGATTAAGTATTAAAGAAGGTTTTGGACAAACTGAAACTACTTTAGGACTTGGTACATTCATATGGTTAGAACCTAAACTTGGATCTGTTGGTAAACCAAGCCCATTATATAATCTTGATATACTTGATAAAGATGGTCAAGTTGTGGATATTGGAAGTCGAGGGGAATTAACTTTTTGTATTGATCAAGGCCGCCCTGCAGGATTATTTAAAGAATACTTTAAGAACCCTGAACAAATGAAAAAGAAAAATTATGATGGACATTATCATAGTGGAGATACTGTATGGGTTGATGAAGATGGATACTATCACTTTGAAGGCCGTAACGATGATATAATTAAAAGTAGTGGATATCGAATTGGACCATATGAAGTTGAAAGTGCTGTAATATCACACCCTAGTGTTCTTGAATGTGCAATTACCGGTGTTCCTCATGAAGTTAGAGGACAAGTAGTTAAAGCAACTATTGTTTTAACCCGAGGATATACTCCAAGTGATGAATTAGCTAAAGAAATTCAAAATCATGTTAAAAAAGTAACTGCACCGTATAAATATCCTAGAGTAATTGAATTTGTTGATGAATTACCAAAAACCATTAGTGGAAAAATCAAAAGAAACACTATACGTGGAGAAGACATAAACAAATCAGATAAAGAATAATTATTACAATAAATTAATGGAAATAAATAAAATATATTAAGATTTGATAAATATGAATGAAGATAAACCAAAAGCATATCCTATTATTAATAAAAATAATTGTAAAGCCTGTGGGAGATGTATACTTTACTGTAAAAAGAATTGTTTAGTTTTAAGTAAGGGAATTAATAATAAAGGATATCAATATGCAGAATATACAGGAGAAGGTTGTATAGGTTGTGGAGATTGTTATTATACTTGTCCAGAGCCTTTAGCAATCGAAGTACGCATTCCAGTGAAAAAAAGAAATTATAAAGGTGAATAAAATATGAGTAGTCAAATGGTTAAAGGAAACACTGCAGTTATTGTTGGAGCATTATATGCTGGTTGTGATTGTTATTTTGGTTACCCAATTACCCCTGCAAGTGAAGTACTCCATGAAGCAAGTAAATATTTCCCAAAAGTCGGACGTACTTTTATACAAGCTGAAAGTGAAGAAGCAAGTATCAATATGATTTATGGAGGAGCATCTGCAGGACATAGAGTCATGACTGCATCTTCCGGGCCTGGAGTAAGTCTTATGCAAGAAGGATTCACTTATCTTGCCGGAGCAGAATTACCAGCTGTAATTGTTGATGTTATGCGTGCAGGACCAGGATTAGGTAATATTGGACCAGAACAAGGAGATTATAATCAAGTTGTTAAAGGTGGAGGCCATGGAAATTATAAAAACATTGTTTTAGCACCAAATAGTGTTCAAGAAATGTGTGATTTAACAATGAAAGCATTTGAATTAGCAGATAAATACCGAAATCCAGTAGTTGTTCTTGCAGATGCAGTATTAGGACAAATGGCAGAACCATTACAATTTCCAGAAAGAGCTTATCATAAAAAACCTGATAATTCTTGGGCTGTAAGAGGAAACAAAGAAACAAAGGATAATCTTGTTACAAGTATTTTCTTAGACTTCGACCAATTAGAAGATTTTAATTTTTACATACAAGATAAGTATGCAGATATTGAAAAAAATGAAGTTCAATATGAAGGGTACAAATTAGATGATGCAAAAATAGTACTTGTTTCATATGGAACAAGTAGTCGTGTAGCAAGAACTGCAGTAGATATTGCAAGAAAAAAGGACGTTAAAGTTGGATTATTACGTTTAATAACATTATTCCCTTTCCCTAAAGGTAAAATTGCTGAACTTTCAGAAAAAGGATGTGACTTCATTAGTGTTGAAATGAGTAACGGACAATTACGTGAAGATATTAAAAGTGCAGCATATTGTAAAGATGTGAGTCTTGTAAATCGTATGGGTGGAAATCTTATAGAATTACAAGATATCTTGAATAGAATTTATGTTAACGCAGGTATTGATGAAGAATATAAATTACATTCTAAAGAAAGAAAATATTATATCGATTACACTCACGATGAAACATACAAAGATGAATTAGATAACGATGACATTCTAAGACATAGGGTAATAGATTAAAAATAAATTTAATGGATGTGTAAAAAGAATGAAAACTCAAGATGAATATGAAGATATACCAGGTTACCCTGATTACCAAATGAAAGTTATAAAAAAACCAAATAGTCTTAACGATGAATTCACACATAAAGGAAGCGACATAAAAAACACTCATTATTGTGCAGGATGTGGACATGGAATACTTCATAAATTAATAGGTGAAGTAATGGATGAACTTGAAATTCAAGACCGTAGTGTAATGATTTCACCAGTAGGATGTGCAGTATTCGCTTATTATTATTTTAATTGTGGAAATGTTCAAACAGCACATGGACGAGCTCCAGAAGTAGGAACTGGAATAAGTCGTGCTGAAGAAAATAGTATTGTTATGAGTTACCAAGGTGATGGTGACCTAGCTAGTATTGGTTTAAATGAAACAATCCAAGCTGCAAATCGTGGAGAAAAAATTTCAGTATTTTTTGTAAACAATACTGTTTATGGAATGACTGGTGGACAAATGGCACCAACAACACTTATTGGTGAAAAAACTAAAACCTGTCAAGAAGGAAGAGATTCTAATTATACAGGTTATCCTATGCATATGTGTGAATTATTAGATAATTTAAAAGCACCTGTATTTATAGAACGAGTATCACTCGCAACTCCATCTTTAATTAGAAAAGCAAAAATAGCTATACGTAAAGCATTACTTATTCAAAAAGAAGGGAAAGGATATGCATTTGTAGAAGTATTATCTCCTTGCCCTACTAATTTACGTCGTGATGCACAAGGAACCGAAGATTTCCTTATAAATGAAATGGCTAAAGAATTCCCAGTGAAAAGATTCCGGGATAATTATCATGATGTTAAACCTATTGAACGTAGAACACCAGATTACAGTATTAAAAAATTAGATGAAGTTTTTGAAATTGATCGTTCAAATATGATTACATTAAAAGATGATGAAAACTTTGAAGATGTAACTATTAAATGTGCTGGTTTCGGTGGTCAAGGTGTTTTAAGTACTGGTTTGACTTTAGCTCAAGCTGCATGTGCTGAAGGTAATCATGTTAGTTGGTATCCAAGTTATGGTCCTGAACAAAGAGGAGGAACTAGTAATTGTAGTGTAACTATCAGCCCTCATACTATTGGAACACCTGTTGTTGAGGCTTGTGATTATCTTATTGCATTAAATAAATCTGCTTTAATGAAATTTGCAGTTGATGTTAAAGATGATGGATATATTTTATATGATTCTCGTGCAGGGGATTATACTCATGGAGATTTAAATGCTAAAGAAAGTGTTCATTTAATTAGAATTCCTGCAAGAGAAATAGCTACTAAAATTGGTAATCCTAAAGCTATGAATACTGCTATTCTTGGAGCTATAATGGAAATTGGTGGTGAAGGAGAATTAATAGCACCTGAAGCTTATGAAAAAGGTATTGAGGAAAGTTTTGCTTCTAAACCTAAATTAATTGATATTAATGTTAAAGTTTTACATGCTGGTGCTAAATGGATGAGAGAAAATCCAATTAGCAAATAAATAAAAGGAGAATATATTACTTTTATTTCTATTTTTTATATTTTTTTATATAATTTTTTTATATTTTAATTGAGGTATTTTTTTATGACTTATAAAGAATTAAGTGAAAAATTCATTGATGATGCAGGTGTTTCTATTGGAGATACTGTTTTTATTGAAAAAGATGATGTTTCATATGAAGGTATTATTTTAGATAGATCTAATGATGCTCTTGATGAATTTATTGTTATTAAATTAGATAGTGGATATAATATTGGAATTAATATTAAGGATGCAAAAATTAAACTAGTTGAAAAAGGTGATAAACCTAAGATTGGATATGATAATGTTGAAATCGAACATGATCCTAACAAGATGGATATTAGTATTATATCTACTGGTGGTACTGTTAGTAGTATAATTGATTATAAAACTGGTGCTGTTCATCCTGCTTTTACTGCAGGAGATTTACTTCGTGCAAATCCTGAATTATTAGATATTGCTAATTATGATGTGAAAGCTTTATATAATATTCTTAGTGAAAATATGAAGCCAGAATATTGGGTTAAAGCTGCTGAATCTATTGCTGATGATATTAATAATGGTTGTGATGGTGTTGTTGTAGCTCATGGTACTGACACTATGCATTATACTAGTGCGGCTCTTAGTTTTATGATGGAAACTCCTGTTCCTATTGTAATTACTGGTGCTCAAAGAAGTAGTGATCGTCCTAGTACTGATGCTTTTATTAATTTATTTAATAGTGTAGGTGCTGCAAAATCTGATATTGCTGAAGTCACTGTTTGTATGCATGATAGTTTAAATGATAATATTTGTAGTTTACATAAAGGTACAAAAGTTCGTAAGATGCATACTAGTCGTAGGGATACATTTAGAAGTATTGATTGTGAACCAATTGCAGAATTAAAACATGGAAATATTATAAGTACTAACTTACCTTACATTAAACGTAATGAAAAGGAATTAAAACTTAACACTAATTTAGAACCTAAAACTGCACTTATTAAAAGTTATCCTGGTATAACTAGTGAATTAATTGATTATCATATTGATAAAGGTTTCAAAGGTTTACTAATTGAAGGTACTGGTTTAGGTCATGTTCCGGAAAATTTAATCCAATCTCTCAATCGTGCTTATGATGAGGGTATTGCAGTTGTTATGACTAGCCAATGTCTTTATGGTAGAGTTAATATGAATGTTTATAGTACTGGTCGTGAACTTATTAATGCTCACGTTATAAGTGGACAGGATATGACTCCTGAAACTGCTTATGTTAAATTATCATGGGCTCTTGGTCAAAGCGAGAATTTAAATGATGTTGAAAATATTATGACTACTAATATTGCAGGTGAATTAAGTCATAGTAGTTCTGTTAAATATTTTTTAAACTAAAAAAAATAATGATTTGAGGTGATTATTTATGAGTAGAGATTGGAAAAAATTAGGTCTTAAAATGGGATTAGAAGTTCATCAACAATTAGATACTGAAAGTAAACTTTTTTGCCCATGCCCAACAGAATTACGTGATGACAATTATGATGAGGAAATTAAAAGAATATTAAGACCAACTCAAAGTGAATTAGGACAAATTGATAGAGCAGCATATCAAGAATCAATGCAAAAACAAAGATTCAATTATGAATCATATAACACTCATACTTGTCTTGTGGAAACTGATGATGAACCTCCACATGCTTTGAATAAAGAAGCATTAGATATTTCATTAACTATAGCTTCACTTTTAAACATGAAAGTTGTAGATGAATTTCATACTATGAGAAAGCAAGTAATTGATGGAAGTAATACTAGTGGATTTCAAAGAACAGGATTACTTGCAACTGATGGATATCTTGACACTCCTTATGGTGAAGTTAAAATAGAAACTTTAGGTTTAGAAGAAGATGCTGCTAGAAGAGTTGACAGTGAAGGACCATATACTGAATTTCGTCTTGATAGGTTAGGAATTCCACTTGCAGAAATTACAACTGATCCTAGTGTTCATAATCCTGATGCAATGCAACATGTAGCTTATATGATAGGGCAAGTTCTAAGAAGTACTAAGGTTAAAAGAGGACTTGGAACAATCAGACAGGATGTGAATATCAGTATCGCTGAAGGTGCACGTGTAGAAATTAAAGGTGTTCAAGACTTAGAATTAATGCCTGAAATAGTTGAACGTGAAGTAACACGTCAATTAAAGTTAATTGAAATACGGAATCAGTTAAAAGAAAGAAATGCCGAAGTAATTGATGAAATTTATGATATTGATGAAGTATTTAATGATACTGGAAGTAAGATTTTAAAGAGTGCTAAAAGTATTAAAGCAATTATTCTTAAAGGATTTGATGGTCTTATTGGATTAGAAGTTCAACCAGGTAGAAGATTTGGAACTGAATTATCAGGTTATGCTAAAAAACGTGGTGTTCATGGATTATTCCATACTGATGAATTACCTGCTTATGGTATAAGTCAAGAAGAAGTAAATAAACTTAAGGAATATTTAAAAGTTGAACCTAAAGATGCAATTATTATTGTTGCAGAAAAACCTGAAGTGGCAACTAGTGCTTTAGAAGAAGTTATACGTAGAAGCAAAATGGCATTTGACGGTGTTGTTGAAGAAACACGTAAATGTTTAGAAGATGGAAACACTGAATATATGAGACCTCTTGCAACAGCTAATCGGATGTATTTAGAAACTGATATTCCATTATTCCAAATTAGTAAAGAACATGTAAATGAAATTGCTAATAACTTACCTGAATTACCAGATGAGAAAAAAGCTAGAATCATTAAAGAATATAGTTTAAGTGAAGATTTAGCTAATCAATTAGTACGTACTCAAGAAGCTGATATGTTTGAAGAAATTTTAAAACAAGTCAAAGTTGAAAGTACTCCTGTAGCTAGTGTTCTTGCATATGATTTAAAAGAGTTACGTAGAGATAATCATAATATTAACAATATCACTTTTGATAAACTCGTTGACATGTTTAAATTATTAAAAGATAATAAAATTAGTAAAGATGCATTAAATAAACTTTTAATTAGTATTAGTGATAATCCAAATAAAAATGTTGAAAAATTAGCTGAAGAGAATAACTTAACTTTATTAAGTGAAGAAGATGTTCATAAAATTATAGAGAATATTGTATCTAAAAATGAAACTATGATTAGTGAACGTCAAATGGGTGCTATGGGTCCTTTAATGGGTATGAGTATGAAACAATTAAAGGGTAAAGCTGATGGAAGTATTGTAAATAAAATTGTCCGAGAAGAAATACAAAAGAGATTATAAAATATATTATTAAGGGGATTTTGTTAGTATGGAAGAATATGAAATTATCATTATTGGAGCAGGTCCTGCTGGTTTAAGTGCTGGGATTTATGCTGGAAGACAGAATAGTAAAACTTTACTTATAGATAAAGGTTTAACTGGTGGATTAGGATTAGAAGTTCCTGCTATGGAAAATTATCCTGGTTATGAGCATATAAATGGTATGAAACTTATTGAACATACAAAGAATCAATGTGAACAATATTGTCAAATTAATGAAATGGAAAATATTGAAAGTATAACTAAAGAGGAAAATGGAAGTTTCATTATTAATACTGATAAAGATTCTTACCATACACAAAATATTATTTTAGCTACTGGAAGTAAACATCGCCAATTAAATGTTCTAGGTGAAGATGAATTTAAAGGTAGAGGTGTTTCTTATTGTGCTACTTGTGATGGAATGTTTTTTAAAAATCGTAAAGTTCTTGTTATAGGTGGGGGTAATAGTGCAGCTCAAGAGAGTATATTTTTAACTAATCTTGGATGTGATGTTCAGATTGTGCATCGACGGGATGAATTAAGAGCTGAAAAATATTTAACAGATGTTTTAGATAAAAAAGGAATTAATGTAATCTGGAATTCTGTTGTTAAAGAAATTAAAGGTAGTCAAACTGTAGAAAGTGTGATTCTTGAAAAAACTGATGGTAGTATAATTGAAGTTGAAACTGATGCATTATTTGTTGCTATTGGGGATCTTCCCCAAAATGAGTTAGCTATTAGTTTAGGTGTTAAATTAGATGATTCTGGTTATATAATAACTGATAAGCAACAAAAGACTAATGTGGAACATGTTTATGCTGCTGGTGATATTACTGGTGGTATTAAGCAATGGGTTGTTGCTTGTGGTGAAGGTGCAGTTGCTAGTAGTATTGCCTTTAATGAAAGAGATTTATAAAAAAAAGTTTTGGATGAAAGTTTAGTTAATATTCATCTGTGAAGTATACATAGATAAAGTATGCTATTAATAATATGACTATTATTGGTAGTAACCACATGAATACTTTAAATATTATTACTGCAATTAAGATTGCAATTATTATTAATATTAATTGTTCTAATTCCATAAGCTAATTTAACATATTTATAGTATATAAATTTAATTAAGTATAAATTATAAATTAATAATTATTAAGAATTTTTTTTACAGGTTATTTAAATGAATAAAATTATTATTATTAACAATAAAGGTCAGTATAATCATAGAATTCAAAGAAGTTTATCTTATCTTGATATTCCTTCAGAATTAGTTCCAAATTCATTAAGTATTGATGAAATTTTAGAAAAAGAACCAATGGGTTTAATTATTGGGGGCGGTCCATCTGCAGAGGGTGCTGGTAATACTGTAGAGTATATTAAGAATATTGATGTTCCTATATTAGGTATTTGTTTAGGTCATCAATTAATAGCTAAGGCTTTTAATGGTGAGGTTACTAGTAGTGAAACTGAAAGTTATGCTCAAGTTACTATTGATATTCTTAATGATGATAATCTTTTTAAAGGTTTAGCTCCAAATATGGATGTTTGGAGTAGTCATAAAGATGAAATTGTGAAATTACCTGAAGATTTTAAGATTATAGCTAATAGTGATTTGTGTGATATTGAAGCTATTAAACATGAAAATAAAGATATTTATGGTATTCAGTTTCATCCCGAAGTCCATACTACACCATTAGGTGATGAAATTTTTATGAATTTTTATAAAATTTGTAAGGATAAATTATAAAATCAATTTATTTTTAAATTTTTATATTTTATCCTGATAATTATTTTTTTTAATTTTTTTTTAAGGTAATGAGAAAATTTTAAAAATAATTTAATTTATTTTTTTTTAGTCTTTGTATCCACAGCAGTTTTTCTTGTCGTGGGGGGTATTAGGGTTTGCATGGTCTGGTGCTGGTTTTCCACAGGTTAATGGTCCTTGTCCTCGTGCAGATCCACAGCATCCTCCTCTCATTTTATTATGATTTAGGATTGCTTCTACATCTAAGTCTTTTACTTCTTCTATTAATTGAATTTCTTCACTGTGACATTTTGGGCAAACTTTATGTTCTCCGTTTAGGGTTATCCAAGTAAATCCGCAATTTTTACATGTGTATTTTAAATTTTTTTCCATTTTAATGAATCTCCAAATTTTTTTTTATAGTAGATTTTGATTTTTTATTTTTTTTTACTACTAAGTATTATGAATATATATTCATAACTCCTTATAAAGATATTGGAAAAAATAATCTTAATAAAAAAAATCACAACAAAATAAGATAATCAAAACTAATACCAGTCATAAAAAAAGAAAAAATTAATAAAAAGTAATTTAATTTTAAATCTTAGAAAACTATAATTAAAATAAATAATATAAATAAAAACCATATTTATAGATTTATTAAAAAAATTTTAGGAGATAAAAAATGATAGATAATTCTGAAGATTTAAAAAATAAAGCATTAGACAATAAAGTTGGAATCCGTAAAGAATACGTTAATATCATAGTTGGAGATGAAGAACAAAGTTTCAAAATCGCAGGTATTGGACAAAAAGCTGTAAAACTTGAAAAATACATTAAATATGATGATATCATGGAAGCTGTTGATAGTGGTCATGAAGACGGATTAGAAGCAATTATTAAAAAAATCATTGAAGATTATGAACCTCCAGCTGAAGAAGAATAAAAAATTCAGGTTAAAATCATGTTTAAACCAGAAAAATTTATCCCAAATGCAATAAAACAAGTGAAAGATGAAATAGGTGATGAAAAAGCTATAATTGCATTATCTGGTGGAGTAGATAGTAGTGTTTGCTCAGTACTTGTTAAAGAAGCAATTGGGGATAATTTAACAGCTGTTTTTGTAGATCATGGATTATTACGTGAAGGTGAAGCAGAACAAGTTTGTAACATTTTTGAAGACAGATTAAACTTTAAATATGTTGATGCTTCCGAAGAATACCTTAAAGAATTAGAAGGTGTCGATGATCCTGAAGAAAAACGTAAAATTATTGGAAGAGTTTTTATAGAAGTATTTGAACGAGAAGCTAAAAAGATTGATGCAAAATTTTTAGTACAAGGTACAATTGCACCTGACTGGATTGAATCAGAAGGTAAAATTAAATCCCATCATAACTTAGCATTACCTAGTGGAATGGTTTTAAATGTTGTTGAACCAATTCGAGAATTATATAAAGATGAAGTTCGATTAATAGGTGATGAATTAGGTTTACCTGAAGAACTAGTTCAAAGACAACCTTTCCCAGGTCCAGGTCTTGCAGTTAGAGTTATTGGGCCTTTAACTGAAGAAAATTTAAGAATTTGTAGAAAAGCTGATGCTATTGTTCGTGAAGAAATTAAAGCTTCCGGTGTGGACAAAGATTTATGGCAATACTTTGCAGTTTTAACAGACACAAAAGTTACAGGTGTGAAAGGAGATCAAAGAGATTTTGGTTATTTAGTAGTTTTAAGATTAATTAGTAGTATTGATGCTATGACTGCATATGTTCCAGAATTACCATGGAGTGTTATACGGAAAATTAGTCAAAGAATCACATCTGAAGTGCCTGAAGTCACACATGTTGCTTTAAGTATTAGTGATAAACCTCCAAGTACTATTGAATTTGAATAAAAATTTAATTAGAATATGTCAAATGAAGAAACAAAAAAATGTGAATATTGTGGGAGAGAAATACCCATAAAAGCCCAGAAATGTAGATACTGTTATAATTGGGTTAGTGATGAAGCTATATCAAGAAACCATATTCCAAATAGTTACAACACTAAAGAAAACATCCCCTCCATAAATCACATTAATAATGAAAATTTTATGTATAAAAATAGGGAAAATTTCTTAAATTCTAATAAACAAGAATTTAAGGAAAATGGTTCTATTACGTACAATCATGCTTTTCCTATTAGACGTTTATTCCTTTTAATGATTACTACATTTGGATTATATTCTATTTATTGGTTTTATAATAATAGTAAAATCTTAAAAGAAAATTATGGTAAAAATATTAGTGTAGGTGTACGTACCTTTATTTTTACTTTTATTCCTATTGGTAATTGGATAGTATTTTACTATTTACTTAATGATTGGGAAGATTTAATAGAATCTAGAGGAATTGAATCATTTTCTTCACCTGCTAATTTGTTAATTTATATTTGTATACCCTTTTTAGGTTTATGGAGTATTATTAACATTCAAGAATCTATGAATGATTTTTGGAGAATAGAAGATTTAAATCTTAGAACAAAAAGAAGTTTTACAAACACTGAAATAATTGTTATGATAATTTTTAGTATAATTTGGATTTTACTAATCTTTTTTATCTTAACACTAATAGTATTCATTTAAAAAAAAATTTATTTTATTTAATTTGATTTTTATGTCAAAAACAACAAAAAATGCTTACCTTGAAAAGTTAACTAAAGATCTTCAGATGAAATCTGTTAAGGTAGGTAAAGATCTTGAAGGTAGTACTCCTCCTAGTGTTTTTATTGGTAGATGGAGTTATCCTAAAGTATATGCTGGACCAATGATGGTTAATGAAAAAGGAGATACTAGTATTGTGGATTCTCCAGAATCATGGTTACCTGAACATAAAACTCAAGATGAAATTATCAATTACCGTCTTAATTTAGTAAGAGGTAAGCAATTAATCAGTATTAAGGATTTAGATAATCCTTTTGTTGAGAAGTTGCAGGATATTTCTTTAGCTAGTAAATCTATTGATAGTGAAGCTACTTTTGGTAAAATTCCTCATGGTAGTGTTTTAAGTGAGGATAGTACCCCTCATGGTCCTAGTGCTGTGATTGAAAAGTTTGATATTGATGCTGTTAAATGGGATCATCAATTAGAGAAATCTTATTATGATACTGATTTAAAAGCTGCTGAAGCTGTTATGGGTTTGCATGATAAAGATGTTCCGTTTAGTAATATGCAAAAAGCTTTTAGTGTTGGTGCTTTTGGTATTGGTAAAAGTCGTAAGTTAGTTCCTACTCGTTGGAGTATTACTGCTTGTGATACTACTTTAGCAGATGGTTTACTTAAATCTGTTAGGAATTATCCTATTATTGATTCTTATCGTGTTTATGAATATTATAGTTTAAAGAATAAGTATATTATTATTTTATTACCTGTTGAATGGCAGTATGAATGGACTGAAGCTTTTATTAAAATTCTTGGTCAAGAGGAAATGATTTTTAGTGATTATGAATTAAATGGTGGTAAAAAGGAATATTCTTCTGTTGGTGGTTGTTATTATACTGCTAAATATGCTGTACTTGATGAATTAGCTCGTGAAAAGAAACAAGCTGGTTTAATTATTTTACGTGAAGCTTATAATGGTTATGTTCCTTTAGGTGTTTTTAATGTTAGAGAAAATATTAAATTTGCTATGCAAGAACCTTATAAAGAGTTTGAAGATTTAAAATCTTGCCTACATTATGCTAGTACTCAACTTAAAATTCCTATTAGTAAGTATGTTAAGGTTAGTACTTTATTAAATGAGTTACTTCATTCTCATCAAACTACTTTGGATAATTTTTTTAAGAAAAGTCCAAAATATCAATGAAAATAATTATTAAATGGATAAATGTTATTATGAAATTAAAGTTAGCATATAAAAAACCAAGTAAAATTACTCAAATAAATATGTCTTCTTCTTGTATTGGGTTAAATAATGGGGATTATAATCAAAAAGCATGTGATAAAATTAAAAAGTTTACTAAGCATGATAGTTGTAAACTTGTTAATAGTGGGAATAGTGCTATTTTTGTTGCTATGAATAATGTTAAAGGTGACATTATCATTCCAGATCAAGGGGCTTGGCATGGTTTTAAACAAATTGCTAAGTTTTTAGGTAAAAATTTAGTTACTGTTAAAACCTATTATGGTTTGGTTAAAACTGATTTTTTAGATGAAATTCTTGATGATATTAGTGAGGGTTCTGCTTTATTTTTAACTAGTTTGGCTGCTTATACTGCTGAGCAAGATATGAAGAGTATTAGTAAATATTGTAGGGATAATGGTATTTTACTTGTTGAGGATGTATCTGGAAGTATTGGTGATACTCATGAACATTTATGTAATGGTTTTTATTCAGATGTAATTGTTGGTTCTACTGGTGAGCCTAAAATTGTTAATGTAGGTAATGGTGGATTTATAAGTACTAGTATTCCTAATTTTTTTAAGGATTCTAATATTCTTTTAAAAAGTTTTAAATGTGATAAGATTACTTGTGTTGGTATTTATAATGAGTTAAATTTTGCTAAGTCTAATTTTGTTAATACTGTTAATGCATGTAATATTTTAAAAAAAGGTATTAATAATGTAATGCATCCGGATAAAAGAGGTATTAATGTTATTTTCCGGAATGATAATGCTAAGGAACTTAGTTGGAAACTTAGAGATTCATTTGATGTTGAAGGTAGAGGCATTATTACTCGTTGCCCTAATTATAATCGTTTAAAAATTAAGGGAATTGCTTTGGAAGTTAAAAATTTAGATGTTAAATGTTTAACTAAAAATAATCTTAAGAGTATTATAGATATTACTAATAGTATTAATGAATAAAATTTTTTTTATTGATCTACAACTAATTTTGAAGATCTGTCAATTAATATGCTTGTGATGTCCATGATCTTTAATTCTTTTTCTGAAATATCATAAATCTTTAATAATTTATCAATTTCTGGTGATAAAACATTATCATCTCGTGTGAACATATCATTTAATTGATCAATGAAATAATCTGGACAGTTTATTAAAATGATGCATATATTCATTTTTCCTTCATGTAAACCTAACATTTTAAAAGCTTTACTAATCTGTCTTTGACCACTAGTACGTAGGAGAATTTCAACACCTAAATCCTTAGCCAAATTCTCATCACGATTAAAAGCATTGAAAGATTGAATAATACCATGTTCAATATGCTTTAAACCAGCAATACCATCCGCATTTAAAAGTTGAACAATAGTACCATCACAACAATTATCACGTAAACTATCAACATTATCTAAAGTTTCACTAACACTACTAACATTAGCAGTATAACCTAAAATTTCAATATTTTTATCATTAAACATTTTTATTCATCTTGTTTCTTCTTAATTTCTAATAAACGATTAACTCCAATAATATAAGCTTCCACACTAGCATTAATAATATCAGGTTGAGTACTACGTGCAGATATTACATTATTACCTAAACGTAATTTAACAATTACATCAATTAAAGCATCAGCTCCACCAGTGATAGCATCTACATGATACTCTTCTAATTCAACATCAGCAAACTCTTTAACACCCTTATTCACAGCATTAATTGCAGCATCAACTGGTCCAACACCAATACCTGCTTCAAGTATCATTTGATTTTCTAAACCTAATTTAACAGAAGCTGTAGGAGTAACCCTATTACTACTTACAATGGTTACTTCTTGTAAATCAACTTTAGTATCTTCAGCAATATCCATAACATAATCTGAAATAGCTTGAATATCTGCATCAGTTACAATTTTACCTTTATCTGCTAAATTTTTAACTAAATCAAAAATTTTAGATAACTCTTTATTAGTAGTGTATATTCCTAATTGTTCTAAACGATTTTGTAAACCTTTACTTCCCACATGTTTACCAAGAACAAATCTTCTATGATTACCCACTAATTCAGGATTAAAAGGTTCATAAGTATGAGAATTTTTCAACATACCATCAGAATGTATACCTGACTCGTGTGAAAAAGCATTCTCACCAACTATAGCTTTATTAGGTTCCAAATAAGCTCCAGTTAACCGTGACACCATTTTACTTGCAGAATATAATTGATTTAAATTAATATTAGTTGAATAATTATCATATAACTGATTTAAAGAAACTACAACTTCTTCAAGTGAAGCATTACCTGCTCGCTCACCAATACCATTTACAGTTACATGAAATTCACTTGCACCTCCACGTATTCCAGCTAAAGTATTAGCAGTAGATAATCCAAAATCATTATGACAATGAACATCAACAGGGACTCCTAAGCTTGATAATTCTTTATAAAAATTTAGTGATTTTTCAGGAGTTAACATACTAACAGTATCACAAGGACAAATACGACAAGCACCAGCACTTATAGTTTGTTTAAAAACCTCCTTTAAAAAATTCATATCACTACGAGTTGAATCCTCAGCAGATAATAATATTTTTAAACCATGACTTTTAGCATATTCAGTTACATTCACTGCTTGATTTAAAACTTCTCCAGGTGATTTTTTTAATTTATATTCCATATGAATAGGACTAGTAGGAACAACTAAATTAACCATACTAACATCACAATCAAGACAATAATCTACATCCTCTTTTAAAATTCTTGCAAAACTTGCAATTTCTGCATTTAAATTTTCATGAGCAATATCTTGTATAGCTTCTCTTTCCCCTTTACTAGTGATAGCTGAACCCGCTTCAATAATATCTACACCCAATTCATCTAATCTTAAAGCAATAGCTAACTTTTCTGTTGGTGTTAATGAAATCCCAGGAGTTTGTTCACCATCTCTTAAAGTTGTATCATATACTTTGAGTTTCATTATTTAATATCTCCTTTAATATTTGATTTATATTTTTATTATTACAGATATTATTCTTGTTAAACTTCTATGCATTTTAATTTCATAATGTTCTAAAATTTTAAATCCTTTTTCATTCATTATTGGATTAATATCAATATAATGAGGTGTTGCTAAAACAATTAAACCATCTTTTTTAAGATTACCTTCTAGTGAATCTAAAAATTCTTCTAATATTATAGTTGTACTTACACCACCTGTAGTTGTACTTATACCATAAGGTGGATCTGTCACTACCACATCAGCAGGTTCTAACATTTTTAATTGTTTAAAATCTATTTTATAAGTTTTATAATCTTTAATACCTACAAAGTCCAAGTTTAAAGCTGATCCATTTTTCATCTTCCAATTTATATCAGAACCTACAAGTTTAGCACCAATTAAACCTGCTTCAATTAACATGCCCCCAGTTCCACAAAAAGGATCCAATAATAATTCACCCTCTTTAATTCGACTTAAATTAACCATACACCGTGCAAGTTTAGGACTCATACCTCCAGGGTGAAAAAATGGTCTTTTATGAGGTTTAGAATCTTCAAAATGTTTCTTATTTAATTTATATTTTTCCACACATAAAAAAACAGTATCTTCAAAAACCACAACACGAATATAAGAATCAGAACCTACTAATTTAACTTTAATATTAGGAGTATTATCTAAAATATAGCCTCCAATATTTCGTTCGTATTTGACTGTATCTATATCACTATTAAATCTTTTAACTCGTACAACAAAATTATTCTTAATAAATTCACTCCAATCAATGTTTAAAACTGATTTTTCTAAATTTTCAAGAGTAGTTGTTTCAATTAATTGGTGCACTTCATGAGTATAAGCTAAACGATCTGTTAATCTTTTATAACTATGATTAAAAGTTTCTAAATCTAAATTTTCTAGTAAAGTTAAACCAGGTGTTAACTGATTTATATTTGCTTCTATATTTTCTGCATCCATTACAGCTTTTAATTCTGCAAGTGGTAATTTTTCATGTTCTTGAGATTGGATTAAAAGTAGATTCATCAAAAATTTCACATTCCTTAAATATTATTATAATTTATATTTATTCTATTATATTATAGTATCACTTCTTAATTACTAATTAAATGAAAAAATTTTAAATTTAACATTAAACATATTATATATTATGATTGAAAGTTCAATTTATGATAATTATAAAATAGATTTTAGTGATAACTTTGAAACTAATGATGAATCTTATTATTTCATCTATAATACTAACCGTGAATTATATTTAAACGAAAATCTAAATGTTCCCCAATATAAAGATGAATTAAGTGATTTTTGTATTAATTTTTTATTATATATTGGTACTTTTAAAGACAAACCCTGTTTCGTTGTTAATGTAGATAATAATACTAATACAAATTTTTATTCTCTTTTAGAAATTTATAATATGAATCCCATTTTATATCAGATGGCTGGAAGAGGAGTATTAATAAATGATTGGTACAATTCTTACAAGTATTGTGGCCATTGTGGATGTAAAACTGTACTTGATGAAAAAGATATGATGATGAAATGTCCTTCATGTGGGCAAGTTCATTATACTAGAATTGCTCCAGCTATAATAGTTGCTATAAATAATAATGGGAAACTTTTAATGGCTAAACACAGTTACCATAAAAATATTAATTATGCATTGATTGCAGGTTTTGTAGAAGCTGGTGAATCCATCGAAGAAGCTGTGCATAGAGAAGTTTTAGAAGAAGTTGGTATTAAAATTAAAAATTTAAAATATATGAGAAGCCAATCTTGGCCATTTCCTAATTCATTAATGTTAGGTTTTACAGCTGATTATGAATCTGGTGAAATTAAAGTTGATCACGATGAAATTTTAAAAGCTAAATGGTTTAATGTTAAAGATATTGAATTACCACCATATGATATTAGTATTTCTTCATGGTTAATGGAAGATTTTATTAAAAAAAGTGAAAATTAATATTTTATTTTAATCCCATATTTTTTTAATAATATGACTTATAATTGAAGGAAACATTGTAAATAAATATCCTTTTTTAATAAATTCCTTAACTAAAATAGATTGCTCATCCATATCCCCATATGTACTAATAAGTTCTTCTCCACCTTTTAATTTTAATTGTTTAAAGAAATAATCTAAGTTATCATCAGATAATAAGTTTAAAGTTTTTTGTACTTTTAATTGATAATTTAATTCCTTATTATAATTTTTTTTAAAGGTTTTCTCATAATCTCTTAAATATTTGATATTATCCTCTTTAATTGCATGATTTATTGCTTTTTCTGCAATTTCAGTAGATTGAAAACCTAATATTAATCCCCCACCAGAGGTAGGTTTGACCTGTGATGCTGCATCCCCAATTAAGAGTACTCTGTCTTTAACTAATACTTTGTTTTTATCATATATTGGTATTTTACCATAATATTTCTCTATAATTTCCATATTTTTATACTTTGGATGGTTTTTAATGAAGTTTTCTAAGATACCAATTTCTTCTCCACAAGTATGGTTACTGAATAATCCAATACGATAAATATTTTCATATGTTGGAATTGCCCAAATGAATCCTGGAAATATTTGGTTTTTAACATATAATTCAACAAAATCTTTTTCCGGAATCTTATCTTCAGATTTTAATAAGAACTGTGATCCATTAAAATATTTTTGCTTATTTTTTAATTCTTTTGATATTATTGAATTAGAACCATCTGCCCCAATAATAATTTTACTTTTTATTTGACCCTTCTCTGAGGTGATTACTCCATCTTTTGTGTTAACCCCTATTACTTTAAATGGGTTAATTACTTTTACACCATTTTCTTTAGCCCTATTTAATAAGTATTGATCATAGGCAACTCGATCAATTATATATGCTTCATTTTCTTTTTTAGAAACTGATAAATCATAATTTGGACTGTGTAAGTGTGCTCCTTTAACTTGATTTAAAATTAATTCTTCAGGCAAATTGTTAAATTTTAATATTTTTTTACTTACAATTCCTGCACATTGTAAAGGTAATCCTATATTTTTCTTTTTATCTACAATAGCTATTTGTAAATCTTTATTTTTAGCTAATTTATATGCTAAAGTAGAACCTATAGGCCCTCCACCTACTATTGTTACATCATAATCAAAGGTCATAGTTTTTTTAAACTTCCATTTATATTTATTTTTAGAATTAGTATAGAATTAAAAGAATAAATTATATAATTAATATATTATTTATTATATATTAATTTTTAAGTTTTAAGAAAAAAAGTTAAGTTTCAATGTATCTATTTAATTTTAATATTCTCTTAAAAGTAAATATTTATTTATTAAATTTATAATTAAAGTATTGAACATTTTGTAATATTACTATTTGCTGGAATTTAGCATCCAGTATTTTTTCAATGTGTGCTGTAGCTTTATGATGATTTTCAGGTATATTTTCACTAAAAGTTGTTATAATTGATATGTTTTCCCCATCAGGTAATATTTCATAATCAAATGAAAGGATTTCAGGAAAATTTTTTAAATAATTTATTAATTCATCTTCCTTTTCTTTTGGTAATTTTTTCATTTAAACCCCTTTTTTAAATCCATAAAATAGTTTTTAATAGTATATAGGTTTGTTATAATATAAAAATTTTATGTAAAAAATAGATTAATAAAGCTTTTATGTTAAATTAAAAGATAGTGTATAAACGAATGATTTTAATAAATTTTAAAAAATTAGATTTTTTAATTTTAAACCATTTAAATAGATTTTTTAGAGGAAAAAATTTGTTTTATTTTTTTCTATCCTCTAAAAAAATATTACTTAAATGACTTATTGTTAAATTTTAATAAATAATTTAACAATGAATTTTTTTTTTATATAAAATTCATTGAACTTATTCTTTTCCTACAATTACTTCTGTAGATTTAATAATTGCAGCTAAGTCATCGCCTTCTTTTATGTTTAATTTTTCTGCAGATTCTTTTGTGATAACTGCAGTTATTGTTGTAGGGTCTGTAACGTTAATTTTAATACTTGCCATTACTTGACCTTTTTCAACAGATTCGACTTTACCTTTTAAAATATTTCTTGCGCTTATTTCCATTTGATTCATCTCCAAATAACTAGATATAAATTTATGAACTTTAAATGTTCTATAATAACTAATTATAAACAATAGTATTTAAATGTATCCTTTTATCAATAATAAAGAGTTTCACAACGATTTAATTTTATACTTCATAACGATTTTTTATTTATAAGCACTTAAAAATTAAAAGCATCAAATATAAGAACAAATAAAAACAAAAAAACATTTATGAGTAACATAGAATTTGAAAGCATAGGAGAAATACATACACCCTTTAAAAAACTTGAAGGAATGCCAATCCAACCCATAGGAGCACAAGGAGTAAAAGGAGAAATACATATAAAACAAAAGTATCTAGATGGCCTAAAAGATATTAAACACTTTTCACACTTAAACTTAATATACCATTTACATAAAGTAAAAAACTATGAATTAGAAGTTAAACCATTCCTAGATACTAAAACACATGGAATATTCGCAACAAGATCCCCAAAAAGACCTAATCCTATAGGATTATCAGTAGTCCAATTAGACAAAGTAAAAAACAACATTTTATATGTATCCAATGTAGACATATTAGACAAAACACCAATAATAGACATAAAACCATATGTTCCACAATTATATCAAGATACAATAGAAAATCTTAAAATTGGTTGGTTTGAAACTAAAAAAGACCAAGCAAAAACAACTAAAGCAGACTCAAGATTTATAGACTAAAAAAAATAATAATAAGGTGTATTGGTAAAATGTCAAATAAAAAATTTATCAGAGACAGCATACACGGAAACTTACCTATCACACAATACGAAACAGAATTAATAGATTATCCTCAAATACAAAGACTTAGAAGATTAAAACAATTAGGATTCATCTCATTAATTTATCCTGGAGCAAATCATTCCAGATTTGAACACAGCATAGGAACAATGCATTTAGCATCACAATTAGCAGATCAATTAGAATTAACAAATGAAGATAAAGAATTAGTGAGAGTAGCAGGATTACTCCACGATACAGGTCACGGACCATTCTCTCATGTATCTGAAACAGTGCTTGAAGCTCCTCATGAAAAAATAACTGAATATGTAATAAAAAATACTGAAATTAGTGACAAACTAAAAGAAAAATTCAGTTTACAAGATATAACAGACATAATCCATGGAAAAGGAAAATTAGGACCCATAATTAGTGGGGAATTAGATGTTGATAGGATGGATTATTTAATGCGAGACTCATATTATGTAGGAGTACAATACGGAGTAATTGACACACAAAGATTAATAAGTAATTTAAAATTAGAAAAATATTTATTATTAGATATAAAAGGAATTCAAGCTGCAGAATCACTATTAGTTGCAAGATATTTCATGTATCCCAGTGTATACCAACATCACACAACACGTATATTAAATTCTATGTTCAGAAGAGGTATTCAATATTTAATAAAGGATTATGGTTTAAAACCAAAAGAAATGTATAAATACGATGATTCTGACTTAATATGTTTATTCAGAAACAGTGACGGGTATGCTAAAGAAACAATAAATAGATTAGACAATAGACAATTATTAAAAACAGCATATAAAATTGATGTTAAAGAATTCACACAACCAGAAAAAATATTTAAAATCAAAAAAGATGAAATTAATAAAGCTGAAGAAGAAATAAGTGAAGATTATGGTATAAAACGTGACAATGTAATTATTAACATTGCAGATTATCCTCATTTTGATGAAATGAAAACTCAAGTTTCTTTAAACGATAAATTATATCATTTAAATGAAATAAGTAGCATAGTAGGAGCATTATCTGATGCCAGATTTAACTTCCCAGATATAAGTATTTATGTTCCTAAAGAAGATCGTGACAAATTAGAAAAATTTAAAATAGAACATTACTTAAATTTACCAGAACGGAAAAATAGATTCGAAACAATGACATTCGATCAAACAGTATTTGAATAAAAAAAAATTATAAATTGGTGATCCTTTTGATAATAGTAGCATTAACTGGAGCTAGTGGAACAATTTATGGAATAAAATTATTAAAAGCTTTAAAAGATTTAAACATAAAAACCGGACTTTTAATTAGTGATCCTGCAAAAATTGTAATCCACCATGAAACAAATTTTAAATTAGAAGATATAAAAAAATTAGCATCAAAATATTATGAAACAAATGATATAAGTTCAGAAATTAATAGTGGATCATGCAGATTTGAATCCTTAGTCATAGTGCCTTGTAGTATGAAAACATTATCTAGTATAGCAAATGGTTATGCTGATAATAGTATAAGCCGTGTTGCTGATGTTGCTTTAAAAGAACATAGAAAAACTATAATTGTTCCAAGAGAAACACCATTAAGAAGTATTCATTTAGAAAATATGTTAAAAATTTCTAAAGAAGGAGGAATAATTTTACCTGCAATGCCTGCTTATTATAATAAACCAGAAACATTAAAAGATAATGAAAATTTCATAGTAGGGAAAATTTTAGACTCATTGCAAATTGATAATAATTTATATAAACGATGGAATCCAACAAAATAAAAAAAAAAGAGATGATTAGGTTTTATGTTAAATGATGATGAATTTATAAAAACTTGTGATGTGCCTGGACCAACTAAAGAGGAGATTAGGGCAATATTATTATATAAATCTAATGTTTGTCATGAAGATATTGTAGTGGATATTGGTTGTGGAACAGGAGGATTAAGTGTAGAATTTAGTTTAAAAGCAGAAAAAGTTTATTCTATAGATAAAAATCCTGAAGCTATAAATATTTGTAAAAAAAATTTAGAAAAACTTGGAAATTTAGATAAAGTAAGTTTTATTGAAAATGATGGTGTGAATGCACTTAAAAATATAAATACTTTTGATATTGCATTAATAGGTGGTAGTGGAAGAGATTTAGAACCTATTTTAGATTTAGTGGATAGTAAGTTAAACCATGAAGGTAGAATTTTAATTCCATGTATCCTCGTTGATACAAAAGTTGATGCTGTTAATAAACTTAAAAGTTTAGGTTATAATCCTAAAATTGTTGAAGTTAATGTAAGTAAAGGTAGAGTTATAGATCGTGGTATAATGATGATTGCACGAAACCCTATTGCTATTGTTTATGCAAAAAAAAGATAAATATTATTTTTTTAATAAATTATTTTAATTTTTATGGAGTTGAGTTTGTTTATGGTTAAGAGGAAAATTAGTTGGAAATTAAAATTTGCTATTGTGCTGATTATTGCAACTATACTAATATATACTGGTAATTTTTATATTTTCCATGATAGTGAAGAAATTTTTTCATATGTTATGATGCATTTAGGATTTATTCCTATAGATATTTTAATTGTTGCTTTAGTAATTGATGATATTTTAGCTCGTAAAGAAAGAGAAGTTATTCTTGAAAAACTTGATATGTTATTAAGTGTGTTTTTTAGTGAAATTGGGGATAATCTTTTAAGTAATTTTACTAAAATTAATCAAGATAAAAATATTATATATAAATATTTAAAGGATATTGAAAATTGGGAAGATTCTGATTTTGAAAGTGCTATGGATGCTATTAAAAGTAAAGGTGTTAAGTTCACACCTGAAATATCAGTTAAAGATCAAGGTGTATTTTTAAATGAAATTCAAACATTACTTGTTGATAAAAGAAATTTTATTGTTAATTTATTAGAAAATCCAAATTTAATGGAAAAGGATAATTTTTCTGAATTGCTTTTAGCTACCTTACATTTAGATGAGGAGTTAAAACATAGAAATGATTTAAATGATTTAACTACTACTGATTTTAATCATTTAATTGGTGATATGAATCGGATTTATACTAATTTAATGTATGAATATGTTTATTATATGTTATATTTAAAGCATAATTATCCTTATATAATTAGTATTGCTTTACGTACTAATCCTTTTGATATGGATGCAGATATTCATGTTAAAGAATGAATATTTTTTATGATTTTTTTAAGTGATTATATATGAAATGTTTAAGTTGTGTAATTCTATGTGGAGGAATGAGTCGTAGAATGGGTCAAGATAAAGGTTCTATGATTATTAACGAGAAACCTATGATAATTCATATACTTGATGTGCTAAACTATGAAATTGATGATGTTATTATAGTTTTAAATGATGAAAGTAGAGTTAGAAAATATGAAAAAATTATAACTCACTACCAAAATGAAAACAAAAAATATCAATTCCATATCACATACCTTACTGATGAAATCAAAAATAAAGGACCATTATCAGGAATCATGACAGGGTTAAAAAAAATAAAAAATTCATACGCATTAATATTACCCTGTGACTCACCATATATTCAAAAAAAATTCATACAAGTAATGAAAGAAAAATTAAACAAAAACCCAAATGTAGATGCAATTATACCTAAACATTTAAAAAATGATGTAAAATCAAATATTGAACCGTTACATAGTATTTATAATAAAGGGCAAGAATTTTTGATTAATGAATTAATAGAAAATAATAAATTAAAAGTTAATGATTTTATAAAACATTTAAAAATAGAATATGTGTTAATTGATAATGAGAATATATGTGAAATTAACTTCAAAAATTTGAATAGTAAAGAAGATTTATAAAAAAATACAATAGCCTAGCTAAAATATATAATAAATAATAATTAATTATTACTAATTTTATTTTTATTTTTCTATTTTAACAGAACGTGGATTTCTTCCCATTTCTAAAAAAAACTTATTAACTTTCTCAATCATTAAAGAATAACTTTTTTTACTAATAGTAAAATCTTTAATATTAGCATAAGCTGGCATTTCACCTGTTCGCTTATTGGTTTCCATAATATTATCAACCATTTCTCGGTATTCTTGTAAAGTTAATGAATCCATTTAATCACCAAATTTATAAAAGAACTTAATACATTAATTTTAAGATAATTATAGTAATATTGTTTTTATTATATAAATCATTCTATTTAATCCTAAAATTAAAAAAGAGAGTATAATTTAAATTAAAAAAATAAGAATATTAAAAAAATAAAATGAAATTTAATTATTCTAATAAAGGATAATTAGGACTTTCATTAGTAATTAAAAGATCATGAGGGTGAGATTCTTTAAGTCCACCAGCAGTAATTTGAACAAAACGTGCTTTTTCATGCATAGATTTAATATCTTTAGCACCACAATAACCCATACTAGCTTTTAATCCACCTATAAGTTGGAACATAACTTCTGAAACTTTACCTTTATAAGGAACTGCTCCTTCTACACCTTCAGGTACAAGTTTTGAATGTTTCATAGGACCTTTAACTTCTTGGAAATATCTATCAGCTCCACCACCAAATCCTCCAGTCATAGCACCCATAGAACCCATTCCACGATAAGTTTTATATTTTCGTCCATTCATCACTACAACATCACCAGGTGATTCATAAGTTCCAGCTAATAAATTACCCAACATTACAGCATCGGCACCAGCACCTATTGCTTTTGCTACATCTCCACTATATCTTAAACCACCATCACCAATAACTGGTATGCCTGAATCTTTAGCTACATCAGCAACTTGACTAATAGCAGTTATTTGAGGAACACCTACACCAGCAACAATTCGAGTAGTACACATACTACCTGGACCAATACCAACTTTTAATGCATCCGCACCTTGAGCAATTAAATCTTCTGCAGCTTCGGCAGTTGCAATATTACCTACACATAATTCAGCATCAATATTATCTTTCATTGTTTCAACGAATTTAACAACATTCATATTATGTGCATGAGCACAATCTATACTGATAATATCTGCTCCAGCTTCATCTAATGCAATAGCCCTATCTAAATCGAATGGACCTGCAGCTGCTGCGACTAATAATTTCCCATGTTTATCTCTTGCAGCATTAGGATGGTTATCATGATTTAAAATATCGCGTATTGTGACTATACCAACTAATTTACCTTCACGTACAACAGGTAATCTTTCTACTTTATTTTCATATGCAATATCTAATGCTTCTTCAGGAGATATAGTTTCTTCAATAGTAACTACATCTGAAGTCATAATTTCATTTACTTTTTTATTAACACCTGAGCGAATCATTGGTTTTACATCACGTTTACTGATAATTCCAACAATTTTGTCATCTTCTATTACTGGTAGTCCACTTATAGATTCATTTTCCATTATATCTTGAACTGTGGTAATATCAGAGTCCGGAGTAATAGTTACTACATCACGTATAGTAATTTCTTCTGCAGATTTTACTTTTTTAACTTCTTCTACTTCCATTTCTGAAGTCATATTACGGTGTATTACACCAATTCCACCTTCTTGTGCTAATGCTATAGCTAATTCAGATTCTGAAACAGTGTCCATAGCAGCACTTAATACTGGAATGTTTAATTTGATTTTTTTTGATAATTGAATTTTAGTATTAACATTTTTTGCTTCTACCCAAGAAGCATTTGGTACTAAAAGAAAATCATCAAAAGTATATCCCTTTGGGGCATTATTTACTTTTTCTGAAAACATTTTTAACCTCTATAAGAAATGATTTAATATAATAATATAATAATAATTAATTTATTTATTCAAAAGATTGAACATAATCTTTTAATTCTTTAACAGCATTTCGATCTATGTGTCCGGTATTTCTATCTCCACCAACACAAGCTGCACCTCTTAAACCAACTACATCTGTTTTAACATCAAATAATGGTTTTAATTGGTCTTTTTTTACTGATCCTGCTAAAGCTACTTGTAGTCCATAACTATGTGTTTCATCCACAAATTTTTGACAATCATCTAAAGAAAAATAATCAAATAATGTATGTCCATCTTTTACTGCAGTATCTAACATCGCTAAATCTGCACCAGAATCTCTTGCAATTTTTGGAATTTCCCAAGGACTTACTGCACCTACACGATGTGCATCAGCATATCCAGATGCAACTACAATTGAATCAGGTTTTGTGTCTTTTACTGCTTTTACAACATTTTTCATTACTTCTAA
>NZ_CP166991.1:1002500-1347500 GCF_046197875.1 Methanobrevibacter acididurans
TTCTTTTATTAAATCTACGATTTTATCTTGAGCATCTTCAATTGTTGAAGCAAAAAATGAATCAATACCATTTCTTTTAAATGACTCACAGGCAGTTTTATATAATTCTTCATTATTATTTATACTGTCTTTCCTAATATTTTGAACTTTTTCTTTTAATTCTAGAGATTTAGGTTCTTTCATAATATGATTAGTTCTATCATTTGCTGTTTTGAAAGATTTTCTCATTGTTTCTAATTCATTTTCTTTCATCACATATCCTCTTCTTCTTGTTTTTTTAGATTAGTGCAAATAAATTCAGATAAATCTAATACTTCCATATCTGAATTATCATTAAGGTTTAATTTACAGAATGGACATGCTGTTACTAATAATTCTGCACCAGATTCTTCTGCTTCTTTCATACGATTTTTAGCTATTTCATTACTCATATCATTATATGCAGATTTAACTCCACCACCAGACCCACAACATAGGGCATCTTCTCGATTATGTTTCATTTCAACTAAATCAGCACTACTTTTTATAACTTCACGAGGAGCTTCAGATTCTCCAGCATGACGACATAAATGGCATGGATCATGATAAGTTACTTTGATATCATTTTTTTCAGGACTAATTTTTCCTTCTTTTATAAGTTGATTTAATAATTGTGATATATGAATAACATTAAACTCAGTGTTTAATTTTTCTTTATAATCATTTTTTAAAGTTTTATAGCATCCAGCACAAGATGTGAGTATTGTTTCATTTTGATAATCTTTTAAAAAATTTATATTTTCTTTCATTTGTTGTATTGCAGCATCATGGAATCCTGTTCGTAATAATACAGATCCACAACATGGTTCATTTTCTAAAGTATGGTATTTTATACCTGCTTTTTTAAGTATATATTCTGTTGCATCAGCTATTTCAGGTATTTTTTCACTGGCTGTGCATCCTTTATAATAAAGTATCATGTTTTAATTTTCCTAAAAAATTTTTTTATTCCTTTTTATCTTTTTCATCTTCTAATATTATTTCATTTTTAATTGCTAATTCTCTCACTAAATCATTAATATTCTGATTTAAATCATCAATTTTAATATATAATCTAAATATTAAGTAAAAACATCCTAAAATTGCTATTATGAATAATAAATTTGCACCTGTAGCTATACCGAATACATGTGCTATAGAATCTATTGTATTTGGTACAAATGCAAACAGAACAAGGAAAACCCATAATATAGCCCATAATATAAACGTTGGAAAACTAGTTTTTTCTTTTGTATATCTATGATAAATTAAAATAACTGCTACAATAGCTATAATTAAAAATATTACTTGATATAATAATAATTGTTGCATTGTATTTACCTACCTATCTTTTTATTAAAATCTAAATAAATCTAAAATCATTTGGAACATAATTTTTAGTCCTACCATTAAATTAGTCCCTTTTTCTTGTGTTTCTGGAGTGTATATAGTTGTAATTGTTACTTCTCCTACAGATATTTTATTTAACTTTATCTCTTTAATGAATTCAGAAGATACTCCATAACCTTGGGAAACTACATCAATTTTACTTGCAGCATCTGCTGAAAATGCTCTTAATCCTGATTGTGAATCTTTTACTTTAACTCTATAAAATATTAATGTAAGTAAATTCATCATTGTATTTGCAAAATTTTTACTTCTAGGCATATCTTCAAAAGGTCTTGCACCTATTACTGCTTCAACTTGACCTTGTTTTAATGGAAAACATACTTTTTTTATATCTTCAACTTCATGTTGTCCATCTGCATCAAATGTCACAATATATTTAGCATTATGTTTTAAAGCTGTATTCATTCCAGTTTTTAATGCTGCTCCTAAACCTCTGTTTATTACATGGGACACTATAATAATATTATTTGGATATTTTATTTGACTTTCTTTTGCACATTTTAAAGTCGTATCAACAGATCCATCATTAACTACTACTACATGATATCCTTTTTTTGAAATTTTTTCTATAACTTCACTTACTGTTTTTTCTTCATTAAATGCAGGTACAACTATGTATACACCGTCAGTATCTTCATAATTTGTTTTAGTTTGCGCTTGTGTGTTTGTCATGAAAATCAAAAAATATTATAAAGGACCTGCATCAGGTTTACCTTCTCTTTTACCTTTTCCTGCTTCTTTTGAAAATTGTTTTGGTTTAAACATCATTTTTATTAAGTTTTGTGCATGTTCTCTTGCTCGTGTTTCTGCAAGTATTTTTAAATCTTTTTCATTATCTTCTTCATCTTCATGTACAAAAACTTCCAATATATGTTTATTTGTCATTAATTGTGCTCTGATTAAACCTGTAGATGCTTCATGTGCACACATTTTGTCTTTTTCCATTGGACCCGGCATTCCAAGAGCCATTACAATTTCACAATCTTCTTCTTCTATTAATTTTTTAGAAGCCACAGGTAAGTCTTTTACACCAGGTACAACTGAATGAATTATTTTTATATCTGAAGCATATTTTTTTAATTCATCTATTGCAGCAGCCCCCATTTCAAAACGTGCAAATGTTGTTTCACAAACTCCTATTTTAAGCAATGTTTTATTCCACCTTTTATAATTTATTTTATGAAAAAATGATATAATATTATAATATATATTAATATTAGATATGAATTTTGTAATATAAAAAACTTTACAATGAAAAAAGAGTAGTTTGTGGAAGTAGAATAAAATAAAAAAAGGAGAAAGAAATTAGTATAAAAGAAAAAATATTTAATGCATATGTTTATGTGTATGTGATGAACCATTAAAAGTAATTACTTCCCCTAAATCTAAATTTTTATGAGAATGATTAAGATTACCTTTATCATGTGAATGGGTTAAAATTTCATTGTTTTTAACTGGTTCATTAGGATTATATTTTTTAATATTATCATCAAATTTACGATCATATAAAAATCCTGCATTAGCAATAACAACACATGATCCAATGTTATGAACAAGTGCACCAGTTACTGGGTTTAACCAACCCATTACACTACAGAATATAGCAACTGCATTTATACACATACTTAAAGTAATATTGAAATGTATATTATATAATGTGGCATTAGATAATTTCTTAAGATATGGGATTTTTTCAATATCATCACCAAGTAATGCTACATCTGCAGCTTCAATTGCAATATCACTACCCATTTTAGCCATAGCAACACTAATATTAGCTGTTTTTAATGCAGGAGCATCATTTACACCATCACCAATCATTGCAACCATTTCATTATTATCTTTGATTTTTTGTATTTGTTTTACTTTATCTTCAGGTAATAATTCTGCATGAACATTACTTATACCTACTTGTTTAGAAAAATAATTTGCTGCTTGTATATTGTCTCCAGTTAAAAGAATTACTTTAGTGTTTAATTCTTCTAAATTTTTAATCATTTCTTTTGCATCTTCACATAAAATATCGGATAATGCTATAATACCTAATATTTCATTTTCATTTGCAACAATTATATTTGCTTTACCTTCATTATTTAAATATTTTAATGTTTCATTTAACCCATTAGTATTTATATTATTTTCTTTTATGAAGTTTAAGTTTCCACAAAATATTTCTTCTTGATCTATTTTAGATTTTACTCCTTTTCCAGGTATCATTTGGAAATCTTCACAATCATCAAATTTTATATTATTTTCTTCAGTATATTTTATTAATGCTTTAGCTAGTGGATGTTCACTTCTTTTCTCACAACTTGCAGTTATCTTAAGTAATTGCTCATTACTTAAGTTTTCTTTTTTACTTATCACATCTGATACTTTTAAATCTCCATATGTTAATGTTCCTGTTTTATCAAATGCTATAATATTGGTTTTTCCAAGATTTTCTAATGCTTCACCAGATTTTATAATTACACCATATTTTGTTGCTTGACCAATTGCAGCCATAATACTTGTTGGTGTGGCAAGTATTAATGCACAAGGACAAAATACTACTAAAACAGTCACTGCACGATTTATATCACCAGTAAATATGAATGCACATATAGCAATTAGTAATGCTACTGGCACTAACCATGTTGCCCATTTATCTGCAATTCTTTGGGTTGGTGCTTGTTTATTTTCAGCATCCCTCACCATGTCTATTAATTTTTGTAAACTAGAATCTTCTCCACGACTAGTAGTTTCCATATCTACACTACCATATAAATTCATAGTTCCACAAAATACTTCATCCCCAGGTTTTTTATCAATTGGTAAAGATTCCCCAGTCATAATAGATTGGTCTAGAGAAGTATTTCCTTTTGTTATTACTCCATCGACGGGTATTACTTCACCAGGTAATACTCTTAAAGTATCTTTTAAGTTAATTTCATTAACATTTACTATTTCTTCTTTAAAATTTCCATTATTTGTTTGTATTATTTTTCTTCCTTTTTGTGGGGTTAAATTTATTAAGTTTTTTAAACCATTTTGAGCACGATCTACTGTATAATCTTCTAATAATGCGCCTAAAGACATTATAAATGCTACTTCTCCTGCAGCAAATATTTGACCTATACCTATACTTGCAATCATTGCAACTGTTATAAGTAATGCAGATGATACAAATTTTTCTTTTATTACTCTAATTAGTGCAAGATATATTAAAGGAAAACCACTTATTATTACTGCACCCCATGCTGGATCTATTGGTGATTGAATATGAAATACCATGAAAACTAAACTTATAGCTAAGAATATTCCTGAGATTATAGTCATTTTTAATCCGGCTAATAATTCATTTAATTTTTTCAGGCTCATATCCTCTTTATTTATATTCATTTTTTTCTCCCTGTAATAAATTGTATTACTTTTTTTGAATTTCTTTATATACTTAGTATTACTATAACTAGAAAAAAAATATAATAATACTTTTTTTAAATTCATTTATATAGTAAGTATTACTTAACTTGTATTAAAAAATCCTAAATCATAACAATTTAGGAAAACCTTTACTTAATACAAATTTTCTATAATAATTATAAATCTAATTTTTCTAAGAATTGATTTCTAGCTTGACTAATAGTTAAAGGATATTCCCCTTCAAAATCTATAGAATCTTCCTTTTCTAAAATTTCAGCTAAATGAGCAATACGAGGTAAACGTAAATTAGCATCTCTAATAGTTTTTACATCACTGAAAACTTCACTAGGAGTACCTTCCTTAATAATTTGACCTTCTTTAATCACATAAAGACGATTTGCATATAAAGGAACTAAATCCACATCATGAGTAGAAATAATAATAGATATACCTTCACTATTTAATTTATATAATAATTTTAAAACTAGTGAAGCACCTTTAGGATCTAAACCACTAGTAGGTTCATCTAAAACCATGATTTTAGGTTTCATAGCTAAAACACCAGCTATAGCCACGCGCTTCTTTTGACCACCACTTAAATGATGTGGAGGTTTACGTTCAAATCCAGACATCCCCACTTTTTTTAAGGATTCTTTAACACGATTTTCCACTTCTTCTTGAGAAAGTCCTAAATTTAAAGGACCAAAAGCCACATCCTCTTGAACTGTTGGTGCAAAAAGTTGATCATCAGGATTTTGAAAAACAACACCTACTTTAGATCTAACATTAAGTAAACCTTTATTATTATATTTAATTGGTTTACCCTCAACTAATACTTCCCCTTTATCTGGTTTAAAAATTCCATTAAAGTGTAAAAAAAGAGTAGATTTTCCAGCACCATTCTTACCAAGTAATGCAACTATTTCATTATCATTGACTTTAACAGTTACATCATTTAAAGCTTTAGTACCATCTTCATATTTATAAACTATATGATTTGCTTCTAACATTATTTTTTTTAACTCCTCTAAACTTTATTTACTAGGTTCATAAATTGGTATTTCACCATTATAACCACGAGATTCCAAAGTTCTTTGTAATGATTCTGCTTTTTCTAATGATTTAAAGAAAAGATTTGCAATAATACTTCCAAGAGATTTGAAAGAATTCATATAACCATTAAATCCTAATCTTGATTTTTGAGCATTTCTCATTGTTTCAACTTCTTCTAAGAATATAAATATAATATTATACATTAACATGGATAATTCTATAAATATTTTAGGTACATGAACTTTAGCTAAAGCATGTAAAAAATCATTTATTGGTGTTGTAAGTGACATGAACCCTAAACATGAGAAACATGCAAATACTCTAAAGAAAGTTAAAACAGCAAGGTTATATGCATCTTGGCGAATTACTATTCCCCAAATTCCACTATCCCATATAACAGGACCTACTCCAAAGAAGAACAATAAAAATACACAAGTAATACTTGTGAAAGCAAATGGTATCGCTATGAATTTTAAATAAATACTAGGTTTGACACGAGCCACACCCATAATTCCAATTGCTGCTAAGATTATTACACAAATTTCCAATGGAATATTTTGGCTAATTAAAGCGATTAACATTATCCCTATAGATAATACTATTTTAAGATTTGAGTTTACATCACGTAAGCGATTTGTTTGTGCAATGTAATCTATATTCAATGTCATGTTCTCATCTTTACCTTTTTTTTATTTTAATTTTTTAAAAAAAATTATTTAATAGATTTTTTAAATCTATTAATAAAATTCCATTATTCTTTAATATTGTATTTTCTTTGTGCTCTCCAATAACCAAAGAAATAACCTATAATTATAGTCCCTATAGCAGTTTGAACACAGAAGAGTAAACTTTGTATTTCCCCACTTGGTGGTTCCCATATTGAACTGAACCATGGTGTGTAACCAGTTGATTCTATTGCAGTTGCTCCAGCATCATCAGATCCGCCAAAATAACCTTGGTCTTCACCTAATCCACTATACATTGCTAAGGGTATCATTACAATGATTGCAACTAATATTAATAATATTATATACATTTTTGTTTTCATTAATTAAAACCTCCAAGTTTATATAGCAGATCCTTTATCATCATCTAATGCTTCAACTTGAGCTTCTTCAGCTTCTTTTGATGTTAATGCACCAAGTTTTTCCATGAGTTTTGGTTTATTTTTCTTTAACATATCCCATATTACAACTGTTAAAATACCTTCTGCTATTGCTAATGGTATTTGAGTTACTGCAAATATTGCAAAGAATTTTACAAATGCAGCTGTGAATGATGGTATTGGAAATGCAGCTGATAATTGTACAGCTGTTGTTACATAAGTTAATAAATCACCAAAGAATGCTGCAAAGAATATTGCAACTAGTGATCCAGCTTTTGTTTTATTGATTGCCTTATATACTGCCCATGCTACGAATGGTCCTACTATTCCCATTGAGAAACAATTTGCCCCTAAAGTTGTTAATCCTCCATGTGCTAAGATGATAGCTTGGAAAAGTAGTACGATTACTGCGAGTACACTTGTTGCTGCTGGTCCGAATAGTGCTGCTCCTAATCCATTACCACAAGGATGTGAACAGCTTCCTGTTACAGATGGCATTTTAAGTGATGATAGTACAAACATAAATGCTCCTGAAACTGCAAGTAATGCTTTTGATTCGGGAGTTTTTTCAAATGTTCTTTTAATTTGTATTAATCCCCATGCTACTACGGGTATCATTAGTATATACCAAAATAAACACCATAGTGGCGGGAGAAATCCTTCCATAATATGCATTTAATATCTATCCCCATAATTTTTTTTGTTTTTTTTTAAAAAGTTTTAAAATAAAAATTTATTAAAGTTAAATTGATTAAATTAAATTTAACTTTATAAATATTATTTTATCCAAAACCCTATTTAAGCCTTTCTAAAAATTTCAAATAAATATGAAAATAATAAAGTTAAATTAATAAAAACTTCTTGAATTAAATTAAGTAAATTTTAATATTTATAATTTACTAAAAAAAATAATAAACTAGAAAAAACAAACAATAAAAACAAAAAAGGATAAAAAAATATGAAAATAAAAAACAACCTAATATTAGCAATGGACATAATGGAACTCCAAAAAGCAGAAAAAGTATGTGAAACAATAGGAAACCAAATAGACACAATAAAAATAGGTTACCCCCTAACATTAGCAGAAGGAATAAAAACCATAAAAATATTCAAAGAAAATTATAATTACCAAATAATATGTGATTACAAAGTAGCAGATATACCAGCAACCAATTCAAAAATAGCAGAACAAACATTCAAAAACGGTGCAGACGGAATAATAACACATGGATTCGTAGGAGAAGACAGCGTAAAAGCATGCCAAGACAAAGCAGATGAATACAACAAAGACCTGTTTCTACTTACAGAAATGTCACACCCTGGAGCAAAAAGATTCCTACAAAAAGATGCAGATGAAATAGCTAAAATGGGAGTGGAAATGGGAATAAAAAATTATGTAGCACCAGCAACACGAATAAATCGTTTAAAAGAAATCAGAGAAATAGTTGGAAAAGATTCATTCATAATATCCCCAGGTGTAGGAAAACAAGGTGGAGAAGCTAAAAAAACATTAGAATATGCAAATGCAATAATTGTTGGAAGATCCATTTATGAATCTGAAAATCCAAAAAAAGCGACAGAAGACATAATAAAATCTACAAAATAAAAAAAAATGAGAAAAATACATTTAAAATATTTCTCATTAATAAAATCCTTTTTTATATTAAATATTTCTCAAATAATTCACGTGCAATTTCATAAAATATTTCAAAAAGTAAGAAATAAACAAAACTTATTAATTGAAGATACCCAAACATTGCTAAAAGTAAAATAACAACTTTCATTGAAAAACGATAATCAAAGAAATACTCAAAAAATTTACCTTTAGAATAAACTTTAGGATTATCATTACCTAATTCATCTATCCAAGCACCTAAAATACAAGCAAATAAAATAAAACCATTAATCCCTGGAATACCTATTATGGCCACAATAATTAAGAAAGTTAAAAGTGTAGCTATGTGATGAACACCATCAACTTTTAAACCCAAAAGATTACCAATAAGGATGCCTATAAAAATGTAGGCAGCATCTATATTTGTAACTGTAGCATAAGCTGCGAATAATCCACAAATTATACCCAGTATAACTGCTAAGATTTTATTGTTTTTCTCATCAAATTCATCATCACTAAATTTCATGAAAAAACCAGATAATGCATAGGATACTGCTAATAAAATTGGAGTCATAAATTTTTTACCTCAAAAATAATATTCCTCAAACTTTTTCTATTGAATTTTGTCTAATGCTGCAGCAAAAATCAATGGGAATATAATAGTTGCATCCCCTACAACATTAGCTAAATTTGAACCACACTTAGCTTTAGACCAACTTTTAGCTTCTTCTAAAGGAGCACCACTTAAACTTCCAGTTTCAGGACGATCCATAGTTATTTGTATAGCTGCATCTAATCCTCCTTTAAGTAAAGTTGATGCCATAGTATAATGTTTTGGAACTCCCCCTCCAAGGAAAATTCCACCAATTTCTGAAGATTCAAATACTAAATCTGAAAAATGATGCATATCTTTTACAACATCTAAAATTAGATTATGATCTTGTGTAAACATCCATAACTGTAACCCAAGCATACTATCCACAATTCCAGGTGCAAATATATCAACATTATGTATTGCTGCTTGATGAAGGATACTGTTTTCATCATCTATTATTAATCCTATTTCATGTAATAATGTGTTAATTGAAATTATCCCTTTATCTTTAGGATTATCTAATTTCTTACTAAGTTTATCAAAGATTTTATTGATTTCTGTTTCAAATATTTCAAAATCATCATTTTGAGTGTAAACATCAGCAATTCGTCCTATTCCTGCTTTGTTTAATTTTTCATCATCATCCCCAAAGTCCCTGTAATGTCTTCCTCCAAATGATTCTAATAAATCATGAGTAATATTTGCCCCACTTGTAACTAATACATTAATATATTCATGTTTTATCATGTATGCTATAATGTTCCGCATTCCCCCAGGTACTTGTGGTCCTGCCATACTCATAAAAATATGCATATCTTCTTCATTTATCATTGCTGCAAGTAAATCTGAGGCTCTTGCAACTCTTCCAGATCCTAATACTCCACAGTTTTCAAATTCTTCCATGAGTTCAGATACTTTCATATCTTTTTTAATATTCATTTGATTAACTTTAGTTTGTTCTATTCTCATAAAAATCATTTAAATTATTTATTTTATATTTTGTAAATTTTATTTTAAGAAAAATATATGTTTAAAAAATTTTACTTTTTTTATTAATATTTTATTATAAAATTTTAAAAAAAAGAATTATTAATTAATATAATATTTATTTATTATGTTAAATAAGTTTTATTAAAAAAAAGATAAATTTAATTTAAAACTTAAAAAGAGGATTTTAAGATTTTATAGAATCCATAATTGGGAAATTTTTTAAATTTGTAATTTGTTCTATTAAATCTGTACGTGTTACTATTCCAGTTGGTATTTTATTCTCATCAACAAGTATTAATCTTCCAACATGATTTTTATACATAATTTCAACAGCATTTGCTATTTTCATTTTACTGTTTACTGTTATGACTTCATTACTCATTATATCTTGAACTTTTAAGTTTTCCCTAGATTCTGCTAAGGATTCAACAATATCTGTTAATGTTAACATTCCTATTGCACAATTATTTTCAATTATAGGTGCTCCTTCAATATCATTTATGGTTAATATCTTGGCTGCTTCACGGATACTATCTTGACTTTTTAAACTTATTAAATCTGTAGTTGCTATGTCTTCTATAGCATTTTTAGGTATACTTCTAATAGTCGTTGTGTCTAAAAGTATTAGATTATCCATATCATCTCTTCCAACAATTTCTCCCATTACACCTAAATTATTTACCGGTGTTGGTCCTATTGTAACAATATCTCCAAGAGTTAAATCTTTAATATTTCCTAAAATTTTTATTGCTGCTTCACATTCCCCTGGGTGTGGAACACTTGTAAATTCTATTTTAGCAACAGATAATCCTTCTAATTTATTCCCATCTTTAAACATTGGGACTTTAAAAGAATCTTCATCAGAAACTGTTATGTTTAATGTTTGATATGCTTCAATTGTAGGTTTATACCCTCCTCTTGGGCCAGGAACACCTTTTACTAAACCTAAACTACGTAAAGATTGCATTTGGTTACGAATAGTACCTGGATTTCGACTCATAACATCAGCAATATCTTCCCCTTTAATAGATTTCCCATTAGAAGTTTGATATAAATTAATTAAATTTTGTAAGATTTCTTTTTGTACAGAAGTTAACATTTTTTTTAACACCCAAAAAAATATAATGATAATTTATAATGATTTTTTATGAATAATTATAATTTATTAAAATTTATATAAAAAGATATTGATTTAAATTTACAAAAAATATATAAAAAAGTTAGAAATAGTTAAAAAAATAAGATATAAAGTTAAAAAATTATTTAATAAATTTTATTTAACATACTGTTTTACATCACTTCGAATAATACTTGATGCACCATACTTTTTAATTTCATATAACATTTCAGGGAATTTTCCTTTCGGAATTAAAACATTTACCTGAGAGTATGTAGATCCTTTATTAATTGTTGGTTCATCTGAACATAATTTATTTTCAATTAAATAATCTGTTAATTCTTTAACAATATCATTATTAATATTAAATTTAACATCAAAGTATTTACGTGCAAGAATAGCCCCATATAATTGATCAAAAATTAATTGAGCTTTTTCCATTTTTTCCCCTGTACATGATACTCCAGCATATAATCCTGCAGAAGAGTGAAGAATTGTTTCTAATTCTTTTAATCCAGCTTTTTTAAGAGAGTTTCCTGTTTGAGTATTATCAACTATTAAATCCGCACCTTTAGCAATGTAAACTTCTGTTGCCCCATCACTGTTAATTACTTGAACTTTATCATTATTTCCATCTTTTAATCCTCTAACTTGTACAAGAGGTACAGTATCTCCATAAATTTCTTGATAACCTTTATTTTGCATCATGAATTTACGTGTTAAGTTTGGATATTCTGTAAAACATAATATTGGAGTATCCCTATTTTTATTTTTTCTGAAAAAGTCTGTTAAATTTTCATATGGAGAATCATTTGGCACAGCCATTATTAAACGTGTTTGACCATAATCTAAATCTCCAAGTTTAGTTATATCATTATCACTTAATACAGATTCTTCTTTTACCCAATCCTCACCAACAATAGCTAAATCCACCATTCCTCGATTTAATTCTACAGGTGAACTTTGAGGTCTAGTTAAAAATGCTTTAATATCCTCATCATTCACTATTTGTATTTCAAAGGATTCATCTTCAGGTTCATATCCTTTCATTTCATAACCTGCATCTACAAATAATTGATAAGTATTTCCTCTTTTAATATTATTTAAACTTCCTTTTGGAAGACCTAATGTAATTTTTACCATTTTCTAATCATCATCCTTAATATTTAATAAATATATTTTAAATTATTTTTTCATTGCTAAATCCATAATACTGAATTGTTTTTTAGACTTGTTTACTTCTTCAGAATTATTATTT
This sequence comes from Methanobrevibacter acididurans, assembly GCF_046197875.1. Lineage (NCBI taxonomy): Archaea > Methanobacteriati > Methanobacteriota > Methanobacteria > Methanobacteriales > Methanobacteriaceae > Methanobrevibacter > Methanobrevibacter acididurans. The sequence goes on from NZ_CP166991.1 coordinate 1,015,064, forward strand.
AACATTTGTCCCATTGCACCTTTCATGAAATCTTTATTTATACGTTTGGAAACTTCAGCAAATATCATACTATAAGCTTCACATTGAGGATCAACTGCTTGTGGTGTTCCATTTGATACTAATGCATTATATGGGCAGCCTCCACGGCAATATTTTATAAATTTACATTTTCCACAATTTTCATCAACATATTTTTCAAATTCCATTAATTTTTTCCAAGCTTGTGATTGTTTTAAATCTTCCATACTTGGTTTATCAGCAACATTTCCCATTATGTATTCATCCATTCCTACAAAACGGTAGCAGGGGTATATGTTTCCTTCTGCACCTACTGCTAAAGTAGTACCCATACAATCATTAAATGTACATAATGTTCCTCTTCTTCGCAGGGTACTTTTAGTTATATGATCTAAATCCATTACAACAAATTTATCTAAATCATATAAGTATTTGTCTAACCAATCCACTAATATTTTCCCATGTTCTTCTTGAGGTAATGCCCATGGATCTGCATTTTCCCCTCTTAATGATGGTAGGGCTGCATGAATTTTAAGAATATAACCATTATCTTTGAAAAAGTCATATATTTGATTACTGAAATCTTTAGAGTAACTTGTAAAAGTACATACAAAGTTAATATTTAAACCATTTTCTTCTGCAAGATGTACTTTTTTCATGGTCTTGTCAAAGTATCCTTTTCCTCGTTGGTAATCGTTTATATCTTTTGGACCATCTATACTTGTACTAATGTTAATATTATATTTTGAGAATAATTTAGCCATTTCATCTGTTAATAACCATAAATTACTTTGCAAGGAGAATCCTTCTGTAATATGAGTATCACTATCATTTAAAAGTGGTAATGCTTCTTTATAAAAGTCATAACCTGCTAATAATGGTTCTCCTCCATGGAATGTGAAATGAACATCATCATCTCTGAAATCTTTTAACCATTCATTAATCTGTTTTATCACACTTATACTCATTATTGGTGATTTATCTTCAGATCCCCAACAGTAACTACAGTTAGATGGACATTTTAATGTTGGTATAATCATTACATGAAATGTCATAATATTTTAAACCTTCAAATCTTAGAAAAAAATGAAACATAAAAATTAGAATAAACCATTTTGGGTTAATTCTCTTAATACTTTTTCTTTTTCTTTAATTTCTTCAGGTTCTTCTTCAGAACCATCACTAAATACATGTCCACAATTTTCACATACAATTTCTTTTAATTCTGCATGTGCATGGTGGTTATCAATCATTCTTCTTTTAATAATTTTATCTGTAGAACCACATTCAGGACATTTTGCTAACATTTCTTCAAGTTTCATTATTTTTCTCCCTTAAGTTTTTATAAATTTAATTAAATTTAAAATTTTTTTTTATAAAGTTTCTTCAAAATTATCACATAAATCAATAATGTAATTAATATTTTCTATCTTAGAAAGCCAATCGGTTGGAATATTATCATAACCATAATATATTCCAGATAAACCACCACAAACAGCTGCAGTTGTATCTGTATCATAACCTAAATTCACAGATTTAAGTATAGAATCTTTATAATTATTTGTTTGAGCCAAACACCATATACTAGCTTCTAAAGTTGCAGTTACATAACCACTACTCTGTATTTTATCACGTGATAAAGTATAAATTTCACCGTTAATAATTCTTTTAAAATAATGATTTAATTCCCTAGAATACTCTTTTTTTGAATTATAATAATCTACAGCATCTTCCACACCATTTTTTATTACTTCAATAAGAGGTAAACCTATATCATTATTTAATAATTTTAATGCAATATTTACATATATACCGCAGGATATTTTACTTCTAATATGGTTATGAGTTAATGAAGATAAATTATGAATAATTTCCATTGCTTCTTCTGTTTCCATAGATTTTCCATGTAGATAATAAGCAGCAGGTAATATTCTCATAAGGGATCCATTACCATTATCTCTTTCACCATTACCTCCACAGAGTATTGGACTTTCACCTTCACCATATTTTATAATTGCATTTCTAGTACTTATACCCATATCAAATATTTCACCAGTTGCAGTATAATCAGAATCAATGAACCATGCATAAAACTTTTTCATTATATCTTCATAATCTAAGCCACAACTTGTTAAACTATCTATTGTTGCTAGTGTTAAACTAGAATCATCAGACCATGTTCCTGCAGGTTGATTATGGGTACCATATCCATCCATATTTGTTACAGGATGATCATCAAAATATTTTCTTGGTTTAAATTCATATGGGACTCCTAATGCATCCCCTACAACTAAACCCATTATACCATCTTTAACATTTTTCATAAAAATCAACAAAAAATTTTATTTTTTTAATGTTCTTTCAACTTTATCTTTACCAATTTTTAAGAGCACACCTACTCCATGAGTTACTGGATTTTTTGTTGAACTATTAACATCATATCTAACAGTTATAGGTACTTCACTAATCTTCAATCCATTATCAGATGCATCTGCTAACATTTCACTTTCAATACCAAATCCAGGATCATTAAATCTGAAACAAGGCAAAGCCTTATTACTGAATGCTCTAAATCCACTTTGTGAATCTGTTACATGAATTCCAGCTGAAATATTAGTTGCATGATCTAATACTTGTTGACCAACCCTACGATAAGCTGGAGTGTTTTCTTCATGTCCATTTAAATATCTGCTACCATTAACTAAATCTACTCCATCTTCAATTACAGGTTTTATTAATTCTGGAATTTCATCTGGGTTGTGTTGACCATCAGCATCAATAGTGATTATAACATCATAGCTTAAATCGGAAACATAATCAAAACCTGATTTTAAGGCTATGCCTTTTCCATAATTAACAGGATGAGTTAATACATGAGCTCCAGCTAATAATGCTGTTTGTTTTGTTTTATCTTCACTACCATCATCTATAACCAAAACATCATCAATATATTGAAGAGTTCTTAAAATTACTGAACCTATTGCAACTTCTTCATTAAATGCTGGAATAATTGCTATTGATTTAACCAAATTTACCAATTCTCCATTTGAAAATAATTATTTAATTAAAATGATTTATTCAATTCTATAATAATATTTCATCCAATCAACTGTTCTTTTAATACCTTCTTCGGGAGGTATTTGAGGATTATGTTTTAAATCACGAATAGCTTTGCTGAAGTCAATAGTTTTAACTTTAGTAGTGTAAGCTTCAGGTTCGGTGTAAGTTACAAGAGAATCATCCACTCCACATGCATCTAAAACCATATCAGAGTATTGTTTAATATCTCTTTCCCATTCTTGTTTACTTCCCACATTATATACTTCTCCAGGGATAAAATTATCCACAATATTAGCAAAAGTATTTACAGTATCATCCACATAATCTATTATTCTTTTATGTCCCATATGAACACTGTAAGGGAGACCATGTAATGCTTTATAGATAAATATTGGAATAAAACCTTTATAAGGAGAATAAGCTTCATGAGGGCCATAACAGTTTACTGGTCTAACTCTTACAGTTTCAGTGTTGAACATTGTTGCTGAATTCATTACCATTAATTCTCCAGCCCATTTACTGATTGCATAATCATTCATTTGATAGGTATCTGCAATTGGATTATTGGTCATTACATCTTCAGTCATAATACCATCATAATCTCCGTAAACTTCTGCTGAGGAAAAACTTATCATACGGAAACCTAATTTTTCTTGTAAACGAATCATATTTTTTAATCCCATTACATTTGTTTGCCAAAGGTTTTCATAGTATGCTTCACCATTCCATCTTCCATATTCTGCAGCTAAATGGTATACATAATCAAAATCATCATTATCATCAAATATACGTTCCATTTGACGATAACTTCTAACATCTCCACGTACATAATCTGAATATGAGTCACTGTATAAATCTGCTTCCCCTTCATGGTGTAATAAATCACATGCTAATACTTCATGACCTCTACTTCGGAGTTCATTTACTAAATTAGTTCCGATAAATCCACTACCACCAGTTACTAAAATTCTTTGAGTTTCCATTATTTAATTCCCCTAATTTTTTTATTAATTTAATTATTTTTTATAAATATTAGATATTTCACTGTTATCTCTAACAGTTTCTTCATATTTTGTTAAGTTTTCCGGTTTTTTATTACTTAAATAATCCCATAAACTTTGATATTGGTAATCTATGATTAAATCTTTTAATAAGTAATTTTCATCAATTAAATAATCAATATTTTCACTTATATCATCTATAATTTGGAATAATTCTTTAATATTTTTATCACATTTGGCTAATTTAAGGTTAAAATTTATATTATCTTGTCTTTGCTCATCTAATAAATTTTTTGTAACCTTTGTTCTATGTTTCATTTTATTGAAATCAATTCTAAATTTTACAACTTCTTTACTTTTTAATTTTAAATCCATTGCTTGATATTTTAAGAGTTCTTCTTGAACATTATTTTTCTCTTCAACCAATTGGGACATTCTTTTTTGTATGTAAGAGTTTCTGTCTTTTACTTGCTGGTATAATTGGTTTGTATTTTGAAGTTTTCGTTTTGTAATGTCCAATTCTTGTTTTAGTGAACTCATTGATTCATTAGCCATAAATATTACCATCAATCTTTATTTTTGAATAAATCATTTTTTATATAATTTGTTAAATCTTCTTTTGCTTCTGGATCATCCATTGCAAATTTCAATGATGTTTCTAACCATTCTAAACGATTCCCGATATCATAAGATTTACCATCAAAAACAGCACCATAAACTTTATCTAGTTTAGATAAAGCATCAGTTAATTGTATTTCTCCACCTTTTCCAGGTTGAGTTTCTTCTATTGCCTCAAAAATATTTGAGGTTAATAAGTAACGACCCATTATAGCTAGATTACTTGGTGCTTCGTTGATTGATGGTTTTTCAACTAAATTATTAATTTCATATACATTATTTTCCACTTGATTTCCATCAATAATACCATATCTTTCAATTTTATTTTGAGGCACTTCTTCAACGGATATTGCAGAAGAATTATATTTTCTATAAACATTTATTAATTGTTGTGTACATGGAATTTTGCCTCTTGTAATAGTATCACCTAACATTACAGCAAAAGGTTCATCACCTATATGTTTTTCAGCACAGTAAATCGCATGACCTAATCCTTTTTGTTTTTTTTGTCTAACGTAATAAATATCTGCTAAGTCACTAATTGCTTTAATTTGTTCAAGATAATCTAACTTACCTCTTTCTCTTAAGTGATGTTCAAGTTCAAATGACCTATCAAAATGATCTTCTATAGTTCGTTTACCTTTACCTGTTACGATAATTATATCATCTATTCCAGATGCAACTGCTTCTTCTATAACATATTGTATTGTTGGTTTATCATAAACTGGTAACATTTCTTTAGGTTGAGCTTTAGTAGCTGGTAAAAATCTTGTTCCTAAACCTGCTGCTGGTATAACTGCTTTCAAATATATTACCTCCTGAATAAATTATTCTAATTATTTTTATTGGGAAAATTAATTATTTTTTTCAAATTAAAAGTTTTTTCCAAAATTAAACTATTTATTAAATATTATTAGTTTATAATTTAAGTTATTTTTATTTTTTAAAATATATAAAATTTGATAAATTAAATTGTGAAAAAATTAGATTAAGAAATATTTTTTAGAAAAACTAGAAATTTTTTTATTAAAAATAGATTTTTTTTGAGTTAAATTAAAAAAGTATGAGTGCGGGAGACGGGACTTGAACCCGCGAAGGGACTAACCCAATAGGCCCTCAACCTATCGCCTTTGACCACTCGACCACCCCCGCATTATTAAAAATAAATAATACAGTAATTAATTATTTACCTATTAAAGTATTTAAACTTAACCATTATATATTTAAAATTATTTTAAAATAATTTCAACATCCATAAGCTCTCCATTACTTAAATCATCAATAAGATCTGCATTTAAATCACAAGATGCTTTATTTGCATTAACCATTAAAGTTCTATTACAAGTATAATTACTTTTTCTACATACAATATCTGTAGGATGATTTAATGTAAGTTTTTCATCTCCATAACCTTGAATTTCATCAAAACCATGAATTGTTTTAAGTTTCATAATAATTTGAGTATTAGAATCTCTAATTTTTTCTTTAAAATCGTCTGGAAAATCTAGTAATGATTTATCCATTTTAACTCCTATAATACAATCAGCAGTTTTACCAATTTCTGAATCTTTTGTTATTTCAAAAGTAGATTTATGTTTACTAGTCACATTCTTATGGCCTTTTGTACGAATTTTAAAATTATAATCATTCATTAAGATCACAGCTTAAATTTGGGGCATTATGAAAATAAATTCAACACCATTATTTTCCACTATCTCATATTCTGCAGATAATTGACTGGATAAAGCATTCATTAATTCTATACTAATATTTAAATCTTTATTAGAAAGATTAAAACCCCTACCATTATCTTTAACTTTTAATATAGCTTCGTAATTATCATTCTGGAATAAATTTACATCAATAACTCCTTGAATGTTTTTTTCTTTTAAATACTCCCCATTATTGAATCCATCGATTATAGAATTATTTAATAGTTCATTAATTATTAAACCTAATGGCACAGCATTATCTAAACTTATAAATTTATCTTCAACATTATTATTAATTGTTAAATTAGGAATATTACTGTAATGATTTTTAACTTCACCAATTAATAAGTCAATGTAATCTTTAATATTTATTTCTGAAAATTGTCCTGACATGTAAAGGTTTTCATGAACTAATGAAATTGCTTTAATACGTGATTGACTATCATTCAATACATTTATCACATTTTCATCTTTAATTTGATATTTTTGTAAGTTAAGTAAACTTATAATAATTTGCATATTATTCTTAACACGATGATGAACTTCAGTTAATAATACATTTAATAATTTTAAGGAAGACTTCAGATTACTTTCATCTTTTTCAATATCAGTTACATTAACTATAACATTTATACTACCATTAAAATTACCATCTTTTAAAATTGGTACTGCATAACCACTTAAATATAAATCTTTACCTTGAACTGTTACTTTATGAGATTCAATGAATTCTGTTGTTAAATTTTTACAAGATTTTAAATATAAATCTTTTTTTATAAACAGTTCAGGAGAAACATCCATAAAGTTTTTACCTAAAAAAGTATCTTTATCTAATTTTAATATTTCAAATAATTTAGAATTTGCATAAGTTATAATATGATTTGAATCAGTTACTAAAACCATATCATTTGTATAATCTATTAATCTTTCAAAAAATTTTTCCCTTTTATCAGATTTCATCTTTAAAATTATACTATTAATATCCTTTTTATTAATGTTACGTACAAATGCAAAAATTAATAAATAGAATACAAATAATAGAATAAAAGTTATTAATCCTTCAAATGGAAAGTCTTTATGCATTAAATAATTTGTATGGTTTACAATAGGAGAAATAAATAGTAATATTGAAAACATTATTACGGAAAATATGCTTAAAAAATATCTTCCAAAACGACTGCTCAAGTTATTTAAACAGAATATTCTCATTAAACCCTTATCTGGATGTATTAATAAAAAGGCAAAACCTAAGATGAAATAGGTTACTAAAGCACGAAAAGCTAAATTATGGTTATGCATACCTGGTTGTAAGTAAAAGAAAAATCCGATAATTCCAGTTACAAGTAGTATGAATGATAATATTTGTGATTCTTTAACATATTTTTGTTTAATTGTTAAATATAACAATACTAAAAAGGAAGATAAACATAGAGCATAAATTATATTAGAAATCCTAAGAATAAAACTTGGATTAATAAAAATTATGAATAGAAAAAATATTATAAATAAAATTAATGTTAAGAAAAATAATCTTTTAATTAAAATTTCATATTTTTCCCTAAACTTTGAAATGGACAATAGTGCAGTTACAGAAAAACAGAGAAAAAAGGTACTTTCTATCATGTAACGTTGAAAAAATTTAATATCTGTTATGGATACTAAGTTAAAAACCATACTCACTACAAATATTAAAATAGATAGTAAAAATAATAGTTTACTTAATTTTTTTAAATTATTAGCATAAACTTGATCTACTAATCCTGTTAAATATTTTTCATATTCCCCATCTTTAGTATTTTCAAACAATTGTTTATCTCCGATTCATTAGGAAAAAATTTTGTAATATAATCTTAATTTTTATCTTTGATTATTATTTATATTTAACTAAGACATAAGTATTAACATATCCCTAGAAAAATTTAAACATTAATTTCGATTTTATAATCAATTAAATAGTAAGTTTATTAATTAAATAAAAAAAATATGAAAGGTAAATAGTATTAAAATAGAAGTATAAGTTAAAATTATATTTTACTAATCCAACATATAGATATATAGATAACTAAATAAGAAAAAAGACTTTACTATAAAATATTAAATAAAGAAAAAATAAGAAATTTAAAAAAACCATTAGTTTTAATAAAAATTTTAAAAAGAGAAAAACAATGACATTAAAAGGTTCTTATTGTTTAATTATACATTTAAAAAAAAATGAAAATATAAAAGTAGGCAGTTTATACTCTAAACTAAAATTAAATAAAGGATATTATGTTTATATCGGATCTGCTATGAATTCACTAATTCCTCGGATTAACAGACATTTATCTCAAGAAAAAAAATTACATTGGCATATCGATTACTTATTAAAAAATAAAAATACTGAAATTGAAGAAGTCTTATTCAATATTTCCAATAATAAAATTGAATGCAAATTAGCAAAAAAAATAAGTGAAAAAGGAATGGAAATACCAAAATTTGGATGCTCTGATTGTGAATGTAACAGTCATTTAATTTATTTTAAAAATTATGAAGATGCAAATGAAAACATTAAAAAGGCATTTAATTACCTTAATATGGATTACCATAACTTAAACTATTTTAAAAATAAACTACAAAAAAAATAAGTTATTGATAATTAAACTTTATTTTTAAAAGTTATTGAAACTTTAGTTCCATTCTTACTATCAATTTCATATGTTCCTTCAATTTGAGCAACTAAACTATTAATTAAAGTGGAACCTATACCTGTACCTTTACTTAAAGAATTATTAATACCAATACCATTATCTTCAATAATTAAAGTAAACAAACCTTCATTTTCACTTAACTTAATCCATATTGTTCCTTCATCCCGACCTTCAAAAGCATACTTAATACTATTTGTTAAAAGTTCATTAATAATTAGACCAAGAGAAATTGCAATATCTAAATTTACATATGTTTTAACTAAATCCATTTTAAAAGTAATTTTCTTAGAAGTAACATAAGATCCTTTAATCTCACGAACTAAATCATTTATATAATCAAAAATATCCATATCCTCAAAATTTAGATTTTTATACAAATTCTCATGAACTAAAGCCATACTACGAACACGAGATTGAGTCTGAAAAATAGCTTCTTTAGCTTCTAAATTATCTATTTTATGGGATTGAATACTTAATAAACTAATAATAATTTGCATATTATTCTTAACACGATGATGAACCTCAGTTAAAAGATCATTCTTTTCTTTAATACTTTTTTTAAGAACTGATTGTTTTTCAATAGATTCAGATATATCAAAAGTTGTTATAACAACACCATCAAATTGATCATTTTTAATAAAAGGTATTACCCATCCATTAAAATTTCTATTAATATTTTGAGATTTATGACTAAATTCAAAAAATTGAGGTTTCAAGGATTTTTTTACTTCTAAAACATGATTTTTAACAAGAGCATCATATTCTGTGAAATAATTTAAACCAATAATACCTTCATCAACCCCGATATATTCATAAAAAACATCATTTGCATAAACAATCACATCTTTTTCATTTAAAACTAACACACCCTCAACAGTATACTGTAGTATATCTTCAAATAATACTTGCTTTTTTTCTGCTTCTTCCTCAGATTTAATACGAGTAAAATCAGCAAAACTAATATTATTAATATAATAAAAAACTAAAAATATTAAAAATAAAACTGAAGATAATATTAAAAAAAATTCATTAGAGATAAAAGCAAACCATTCAGATTTAAGGATTAAGATTAATGTAAGCACTACAATAAAAATACTGCCAAAAATGAAAATATTCCTTCCAAAAACACTATTTTTAGTTTTAAGATTTAATTGTTTTATAATTCCTTTATCAGAAGTATAAGCTAAGAATAAAAATGAAATTATTAAATAAGCTAAGAAAAAAAACAATACCACAATACTTTTAAAATTAGTATCCACATAAGTTATTGCAAAACCCACAAATCTTTCAATAATCAAAAATAAAGCTAATACTTGAGCAAAAGCATAATACTTTTTAAAGATTAAGGAATAAGAAAGGAATATAATTTAATATAATAAATAATAACATTAATTTACCAAAGCTAAAAATAGATGATAAATTAATTAAATTAATTAAATATAAAACAAATAAGCCAGTCATCAAAATCATTAAAGCAAGAAATAGTTTAGAAAATCTATTTAAATACTTTTTATGAAGATTTTTTTCATTAGCAACTAATAAAAACCCAATACAGAATAGTGATAAAAATGTAGTGCTATATATTACAAAATTTTTATCGGGTAATGGCCACAAAAGATTTAAGGAAATCACAATTAAACAGATTATTAGCATTATAACAGCAATTAGAACAGAATATTTTTTAAATTTATTAACAAGAGTATAATTAATAAATGCACTATAATCATTATCATCTTCTAATAACTTGTTTAACATGTTTTATACTTTCCTAATAATTACAATATATACATATAATAATTTTTTTGTTAGTAAGTATTAAAATAGTTTTCTAAAAAAAAGTAAATTTTATAATTAAATAAATTGTTTAAAAAATTTTTCAAAATCTTCATCATTTAATGGGTCAGGTACTACATAATCAGTGTTATCTAATATTTTTAAAGCTAAATCATTATATTCTCCTGCTTCATCAGATTCAGGATATTTTTCAACAACTGTTTTAGCATCTAATTCACTTTGTTGTATAAGATTACTTCTATGGATAGTTCCAATTACTTTAGTACCTATCTTTTCAGCAAATAATTTAACAATATTCTCTTCATTAGGTATATTTTTACAATTACAGATTATACCTGCAAGGTTACCATGTAATTTTTTAATTCCTCGAGAAATATTATTTGCAGCATATAATGACATATATTCACCAGATGATACTATAAAAACTTCATCAGCATAATCTTCACGTAGAGGAACTGAGAATCCTCCACATACTACATCTCCAAGAACATCATAAAATATTATATCTAAATCTTCATTGAATGCACCAACATTTTCTAAACGTTTCATCGCAACAATAACACCTCTTCCTGCACATCCAACTCCAGGTTCAGGACCTCCACTTTCCACACATTTTATCCCATTATATCCAGTGAAAACTAAATCATTTAATGTTGGTTTATGATTATCTTTTAAGGTACTAACTACTGTAGGTATTCTTTTACCATATAATGTTCTTGTAGTATCTGCTTTAGGATCACAACCAATAACCATTAATTTTTTTCCTTGTTGACTATATGCAGCTGATATATTCGCTACTGTTGTAGATTTTCCTATTCCACCTTTTCCATAGATTGCTATTTTTTTCTGTTTTTTCAAACTTTAACCTCCTAATTATTCCCTTTTAATTAATTTATATACATAATCACTTTCTCTTAATTTTTCAGATATTAATATTGCTACATTTTGGCCTTTATAAGCAGTTTGTATAGGTTTTTTGTTTATTTGCATTGAACTTATTTTATGAGTTATTGAACCTGTTGTTGGTCCCTGAATCATTATTTCATCCCCTAAATGTAAATCATCCCAAATTTTTAGCTCAGCAACATGTATTTTATTATAATAGTTTACTACTTTACCAATATCTTTTTTAATGTATTTAGATTGATTATTTTGACTTTGAGTGTAAGGTATTTTAAAGTAGAATCCTGTGTCAAATCCTCGATTAAATACTTTATTTAATTCTTCCATCCATAAAGGGTTATATTCATAGTTTCCAGTTTCATATGAATTTATTGCTTCACGGTAGACTTTTGTAGCTGTTGCAACATAATCAGGAGATCTTGCCCTTCCTTCAATTTTAAAAGAATCCACACCTGTTTTCATTATTTCCGGTATATGTTCAATTAATGCCATATCTTTAGGTGAGAAAAAATTAGTATGATATGAATTATCATATGCTTGTGTTATTATGAAAGATTCATCTTCACATTCTGTTGTGTTTTCAACATTTAAATTATTACTTCCTTCATAATTTAATTTCCATTCTTTTCTACAAGGTTGAAGACAATCCCCACAGTTTGCACTTCTATTATACAATCCATAACTTAAAAAACATCTACCACTAATAGCCATACACATAGCTCCATGAATAAATATTTCTGTTTCTATTGGAGATTTATGTGCTAATTTAGAAATTTCCTTTAGATTTAATTCTCTTGAGAGTATAGCTCTTTTAACTCCTAATTCATTTAATATTTTTAATGTTTCTAAATTAGTAGTGTTTTCTTGTACACTTAAATGAGCTTCTAAATCATTTTCTATTACAGAATGAATTAATCCTAAATCAGATAGAATTATTCCATCAGCACCCGCTTCTTTAATAGAAGGTAATTGTTTTTTCATTAAATTAATATCTTTGTCTTTCATTATAGTGTTAGTACAGACATATAATTTACTATTATATTCTTTAACAATTTCTGCAACTTTTTTTATGTCTTTAATTGTGAAATTGTTTGCATTTACTCTCATATTTACACCTTCTAATCCAATGTAAATTGAGTCTGCCCCATTTTTTAGTGCTGCAGATAAGCTTGTGAAATTTCCTGCCGGTGCTAATAATTCTACCATTTTTAATACTTACCTTAAATTATTTTTTTGTAAACTTATAAAAGAATATTAAATTATTGAAAAAGAAATTTATTTGAAAAAAGAAATTAATATTTAAATAGAAAAATATTTAAAAAAATTGTGAATAAATAGAATCTGAAAATTCCATTTAAATTTTAAAATTTATAATAAGATTCTGGAGTAGCTGTATCTGGAATACAAGTAGGATATTCTTCAGTTATACAACCTAAGCATAATTCTTCTCTATCAAATCCTATAGCATCTATTAAATCTTCAATAGTGATATATCCTAAAGTTTCTGCCCCTAATTTTTGTCTGATTTCTTCAACAGAAAAATTTGCAGCAATTAATTCCTTTTTTGTAGCCATTGCTACACCATAGTAACATGGACTTATGACTGGTGGACAACCTATCATTAAATGAACTTCTTTTGCCCCAGAAGCTTTTAATACATCTATTAATGATTCTGAAGTTGTTCCTCTAACTATACTATCATCAATTAAAACTATTTTTTTATCTTTTAATTCTGAAGCTAATGGGTTTACTTTTAATTTAACTGCCATTTCTCGTTCTTCTTGAGTTGGCATGATAAATGTTCGTCCAACATAACGATTTTTAATTAAACCTTCAGCATAAGGTATTCCAGAAGCCCGTGAATATCCAATAGCTGCAGGTATAGATGAATCAGGTACTGGCATTACAACATCAGCATCATCAATAGGATATTCTTCATAAAGTTTTTCCCCTATCTTTTTACGAACCTCATAAACTGTTTTACCATCTATAATACTATCAGGTCTTGCAAAATAAACATATTCAAACATACATCTTGCAAGTGGGAATCTTCCTGCAATTTCTAAAATATGACTTTTAACTTCATCACCATCAAAGTATACTATTTCACCAGGTTCTAAATCACGTATATATTCTGCATTAATAACATCTAATGCAACAGTTTCAGAAGCTGCTATATATACATTATCTTTTTTACCAAGAACTAATGGTTTTATTGCTCTTGGATCTCGAATTATATATAAATCATTGTTTATAAGTATTGTTAATGAGTAAGATCCTACAATATCTTTTGAAATAGTTTCTAATACTTCTATAATGTTATCATTTTTTTCATGTTCTCTTTTAATAAGATAACATAATACTTCAGAATCAGTATCTGATTGGAATTCATAACCATCTTGGATTAATTCTTTTCTCAATCTAGCAGAATTAACTATATCCCCATTATGAGCTATTGAAATGAATCCATCATCGAAGTCTGTTACAAATGGTTGTGAGTTTTCAAGTTTTGATTTACCAGTTGTTGAGTAACGTACATGTCCAATACCAACATTTCCAACTAAATTTTTGATTTGATCATCTTTAAAAACATCAGTTAATAAACCCATTCCACAGTAATAATTTAAGCCAGAATCATGATTAAAAGTAGCTATTCCTGCTGATTCTTGACCTCTATGTTGTAAAGCATATAATCCATAATAAATTAATGAAGATACATCAAAATCTTTATTTGTTGAGTGTATCCCCATAATTCCACATTTATCTCGCAATTTATAGTCTCCGTAGTTATAAAAAAAAATTAAAAAATATTTATAATTAATTAAATATTTAGTTATTCATAATATATAATATTTTATTTATTTCTTAATCCCAAAGGTTTTGAAAATTTGACATATCATATTCATCATTATTATTTTCATTTACACCATTAATTGAATTATCAATATCCTGATTTTTAGTATCAATATTATGATTTAAATCGTTTTGTAAATTTTCATTATTATCTAAGAATATTAAGGTTGTTCTAATTATTTTTAACCAATCAATTGCTTCATCTTTAGTTTTTGCCACTATAAAACCTTGACCTACAATCACATTTAATGGTTTAAAATTGTTTGTTGCATAAATGACTTTATCTTCATTTGGTAATAATTCATCAAAAGTTTCTTGCCATAATTCTTTAAGGTTAAATACTTCTAATAAATCTTTGGTGTATATATTTGCAAATTTTGATTTGAAATTACTGTATTCAGATTTAATTTCATCTAAAGTATTTTCTAAGCTTTGTATTTCTTCTTTTAAACTTTGATTATTATCTGTTAATTCTTTAGAATAATTAATTGCATTAGTATTCTCTAAATTTAATTGTTCATTAGTTTTAATTAATTTCCCATAATCTATTTTTAAATCATATAATTCTTTTTGAACTTCACTTATGTCTTCTCTATTTAATATAGATGTTAGGGATGCTCTAATTATACTATTATGAATTTCATGCTCTAATTTAGATGGTTCTATAAATTCATTCCCATTAGCATTTGAGAATATTAAATATTCCACATAATTATAATCTGTTTTTAATTCTTTGTATTGATTAATAAATTGTTCTTTTCCTTCAGATGTTAAATCAATGGCAATTAATATTAAATCAGAACCTATAATTGATTTTTTCATTAAATTTATATCTTTTGTTGGTATTATTGAAGAAACAGACATATTATAATTATCTGTTAAGTGCATATTGTTTACAGCTTTAATTAAAATTTCAGCGGCATTTAAATCTTTTACAATTATTTTTACATCTAAAATATTTTTTTCATAATCATGAGCTTCTTCTGAATATTGATATTTTTCTTCGGTGCTAGGGGTTTCTAATTCTTGTGAAATTTCATTTATATTAAAATTATTTTCATCTTCCATTTTAATTAATCCTTCATATTTTATTGTTTTTTATGCCAATTCCATGCAGTTTCTACAATTTTATTTAATGTATCATATTTTGGTTTCCAGTTTAATTCTTTTCTAATTTTAGTAGAATCTGCTACTAATTTTTCTGGATCTCCTTTTCTTGGTGATTTAATTATTGTGGGAATTGTGGTTCCTGTAACTTCTTGACAAGTATTAATTACTTCTTTTACAGAGAAACCTTCTCCATTTCCAAGATTAAATATTTTTGATTTTTGTTTATCTTTTAAATAGTTTAATGCTAAAATGTGTGCTTTGGCTATATCATTTACATGCACATAATCTCTGATACATGTTCCATCAGGAGTGTTATAATTTTCTCCATAAATTGAGATGTAACTTTGTTTTCCCATTGCAGTGTTAAGGATTAGTGGAATTAAGTGTGTTTCAGGATTGTGCATTTCACCTATTTCACTTTCAGGATCTGCTCCTGAAGCATTAAAGTACCTTAATGCGATATAATTTAAATTTCCATTTTTAGATTCATTTTCTAAAGTTTTTTCAACAAGTAACTTTGATTGTCCGTAAGGATTGATTGGTTTTGTTGGAGCATTTTCAGTTATTGGCATTTCTAAAGGATTTCCATATAATGATGCTGTTGATGAGAAAATGAAATCTTTAACATTATTTTGTTTCATTACTTTAATTAAGTTTAAAGTATTCTGGTAATTGTTTTTTAAGTACATTGCAGGATATTCAACACTTTCAGGTACTGATGTAAATGCTGCACAATGTATTACTCCATCAATTTGATATTTATTGAAAATTTTATTTAATGCTTGAGTATCTTTTAATTCTGCTTCTACAAGTTTACCCCATTTTACTGTATTTTTATTACTGCTTGAGAAGTTATCAAGCACAATTGTATCATATCCATCTTTGTTCAATAATTTATTGATATGTGAACCAATATATCCTGCTCCACCTGTGATTAAAATCATACTTTTTATTACTCCCATTATATTTGTAATTTTTATTAAAATTTAGATTGTACTTATAAATATTTAGAATTGAATATTAGTTAAATATTTAATTATGTTTATAATTATATTTATAAAAGATTTTGGAAATGGAATTAAATTAATTCATGAAAATTTTTAAAAAAAGAATATTTATGTTAAATTTTAAAAAAGAAAAAATGGTGGTGGTTGATTGTATTTTTAAGTAAATTATTTGTGTTTAGAATAATTTACCTAATTTTAATACAGCTTTTGGTGATACTTTAATTAAATTTTTAACTAGCTCTTCTGTGTTTGCTTTTTCAAATTCAATATCTTGGAAAGCATTTGCTACACTGTTTAATTCTTTATCGTTTAAACTGAGTAAGTAATCTTTTACTTTCAAGTATTTTTTCATTTCATCACCGATTGCGTCTCTTAAGTTTGTATCATATTCTTTGAGACGTTTTTCACTGTAATCTTTTTCTTCAATTGCTTTTGCAGCTACTTTACCTGCGTGTAAACCACCTGTCATTCCACTGATGATTCCTCCACCAGTTAATGGATTAACTTGTCCTGCTGCATCTCCAACTACTAAAAGATTGTCTGCATATATTTTTTTATGGATTCCTCCAACTGGATCTCCACCAACATTCATTTCTACAGGTTGTGCTTCTTGTAATGAATCACAGTTTGCTACGAAATCATCTAAATATTCTATTGCAGGTTTTTCTGCCACATTAGGTAATACTGCTAATCCTACGTTTGCTATGTCATCTTCTTTAGGGAAAATCCATACATATCCTCCAGGAGCAACACTTCCAAAGTAGAATTCTATAACATTTCTATCTTTAAGTTTAACATTACACATTTCGTATTGTATACCTGATTCCATATCTTTTGCTTTTGTGCTTGTTTTTAATCCTGCCCATCTTGCAATATGTGATTCTGGCCCATCTGCTGCTATTAAAATTTTACATTTTATTTCAAATAGTTCGCCCATTTTTTCACAGGTAACTATAAATCCATCTCCATCTTTTCTTACTCCTTTTGCTTGAGTTTTAATGAAGATTTTTGCTCCTTCTCTTGCTGCATCCATTGCCATGTATTTATCGAATACTTTTCTTTCTAAGATGTATCCTGCTTCAGGGATTTCAATTTTATCATTGGTTAACCATACATCAGTTCCATCTGGAGCTACTAATCTTACTCCATCTAATTCACGTGTTACCCAACGTGGGTTTGGTTCTACTCCAACTCTTTTTAATCCATTTTTAGAGACTCCTTCTGCACATCTTTTTGGAGCACCTATTTCTGCTTTTTTATCCATTAATATTACATCTGCTCCGCCCATTGCTGCATGTTTTGCTGCTGAGGAACCTGCAGGACCTGATCCTACTACTAATACATCAGTTTTAATCATAAGTATCATTATCTCCTAAATATTTTATTGTTTTTCTAAAGCATGTAAAGGACATGTTTTTATACAAATATCACATTTTTCACTACATTCGTCTTCATCAAAAACTAAATTAGTTTCTTTTACTTCAATACAATTTTTAGGACATACTCCAGCACATGCACCGCAATATGAACACCAATCTTTTATTATCATCATAGGGTTCTTAACTCCAGAAATATTTATTCTTTTATATTAATTAAAAATTTATAATTGTTAACTTAATTTAACCATATTTTTTCTTTTTTAAAAATTAAATATTTAGTTATGTAAAAAAAAAATTTTTATTATGGTTTGTAATTATAAAAGTTATAATATCTTAAATTTAAGTCAATGTAATATATATATTTTTCTAAAAAAAGTATTATTATTCAAATATCAAATTATTTAAAAAAAACTAAGGGAAGATTATAAAAATGTTTTTTAAATAATATTTTTAACTCTTAATGATGCTGCTAATGGTTTTATCTTAGCTGGTGTTCCTATAGCTAAATAAAATGGAGGAACACTTCTTGTTACGACTGCTCCTGCTGCAACCATAGCACCTTCCCCTATTTCAAGATTACTTAAGAAAGTGGTATTAGCCCCAATTGAAGCTCCTTTTCTTATTCGTGGACCTTTTAATTTGTAATCTACTCTTATTGGATATCGATCATTAGTAAAACATGCACATGGCCCTATAAACACATTATCTTCAATTATAGTGTTTCTTGGAATATATACGTTTGATTGAATACTTACATTATTTCCAATTACACATTCTCCTTCTATTACAGTATTTGTACCAATGAGAACATCATTTCCAATGTTAGTTTTTTCACGTATCACTACATTATGACCTGTTTTGAAATCATCCCCAATTACAACATCATTGTAAATAATACTATTAGATCGTATAACTATATTTTTCCCAAGGACAGGTTCTTTACTGAATCTTTTATAGTTCACTCCTAATTGAATATTATTTCTACTTAATTGTGGACTATCAGTAGTAGTATCTTCATCACCTAATATTCCAAAGAATTTTGCCATTTTATCTTCAATCTCCCCTAAATAAATTAATTTTATTAATTGTAAATCTTGACTTTAAAAAAAATTATTAAAATAATAAAATGAATATCAAAAGATAATAATTTTTTTAATATGATAATGATATATAATTACAAAGTATTTAAAAATTTTGTAAAAAAAGTTTAATATGATTATAAAATTAAGTTTATTATAAGTCTTAAATTAACTGAGGGAAAAATTTTGAAATTTACTAAGGAATATATTTTAAATAAAATCTACGAAATTCGAAAAGATATTGGTCATGACCCTATAATTATTAATATTCATGATATTATTTATAATGAAGAAGAAGATGAATTATGGATTATTACTACTGATAGACCTGATAAATCTGCTGTGATTGGTAAAGGTGGATGGGTAGTAGGTAAATTACGTGAAGATTTAAGTATTAATAGTATTCATGTAGAAAGTTACAGTGATTTTTTAACTAAAGAATATAGATTAAATTTATCATTAAAAACATTAAATATGTTTCGTGAAGGTTATCCTAAATTAAATAACCCATTAGTTAATTTAAGTAAATTAATTATGGATAAATTAAATAATCTTTATAGTTTTGATTTAGAACAATATTTTAATGAACATGATTTTGTTGAAAGTGACAAGCATTTAGCTGTTGTTGCTTTGTCTGGTGGTGCTGATAGTTGTTTTTCTCTTATTTTAGCTAAAATGTTAGGTTTTAATCCGATTGCTATTAGTGTTGATCCTGGTACTATTGTATTACCAAAACAGTTTAAAGAAAATATTGAAAAAATTACAAGTGATTTAAATGTCCCTCAAGTGTATATTCCTGTAGATTATAGTGAAATTATTCAAGAAAGTTTTAATGGTCGTTTTCATCCCTGTGGTAAATGTTCTGATGTTATTGAAAAAGAAGTTTTAAAATATTCTATTAAGAAAAATATTCCTTTAATGATTTTTGGTGATATGTTATCTACAGGTAGTCAATGCATTACAAAACAGTATAGTGGAAATAATGAAGTTTTGAGATTGAATTTACCAGCTTGCATATCTTCAACTAAAATGGAGCATAAGAAATTGAATAAAAATTATAGTCTTAAAAAGATGGAAGGATTTGGTTGTCCACTCCTACATGAAGTTCATAAAAAATATCCTTTTATGAAAAAATATAGTATTCAAAGAATTTTACGTGAAACACGATCAGGAGTTTTAGAACCAGGTGAAGCTTTAAAATTAATTTGGAGTTTTTATAAAACATGAAAAAATAGTTTTAATAATGTATAAAATAAATTAATAAATAATTAATAATTAAAAAAAAATTTTTATATAGAAGTTGAGTAAAATTGAAAAAGAAAATATGTCCAAGATGTGGATCTGAAAATGTCAAATGGATAATACCTCAAGTTTGGTCCCAATGGTTATGTTATAACTGTGATTATACTGGACCAGTAATAGAAGCAGATGATAAATTACAAAAAGAAATACAGGAAAATTGGGCTTTAAATAAGGAAGAAATCTTAAGTGAAGAAAAAGAACGTTTCGAAGAAACATTTGATGATGAAAGTGAATTTGATAAAAAATTAGATGATGATTTAACTGATGAAGAGATGGAAAAAAAGTTAGATCAATTATTTGAAGAAAATAAATAAAAAAAGAGCATTTTTTTAATAAAAATGCCTTTTTTAAAAATTAGATAGAAATTTTATTATCAAGTAAAGAATCCTCTGAATTTTCAAGGATTTTTCCATCTAAAACTTCAATAACTCGGTCTGCAAGTTTTGCTACATTCATATCATGAGTAACAAGAATTATAGTAACATTTTTTTGTTTATTTAATAAAGTTAATTTTTCAAGAATCTTATTACTAGTTTTAGAATCTAAGGATCCAGTAGGTTCATCAGCTAATACAATAGAAGGATCATTTGCAAGAGATCTGGCAATAGCCACTCTTTGACGTTCACCACCAGATAATTGATTTGGTTTCATTTTAGCCTTATCTTCTATTCCCACATCTTTTAATAAACTTAAAGCTTTAGTTCTTTGATCTTTACTAGAAATTTTTTGTGTAAACATAGGTATTTCAACATTTTCTACTACAGATAGATTAGGTATGAGATTATGTAATTGGAAAATAAAACCTATTTGTTCTGCACGAAATTCATTTAATTTTTTACTTTTTTCTAGATTTATATCCCCTACACGTATTGAACCACTATCCGGAATGTCTAATGCTCCTAACATGTGTAAAAGTGTTGATTTTCCACTACCAGAGGGTCCTATGATTGAAACAAATTCTCCTTTTTTTATGTTGAAACTTATATCATTTAATGCTTTTACTTGACCATTTTCATAAGTTTTCACTAAGTTTTTTACTTCTACAATATTTTCACCCATAATAATTTTCCCTCCTTATTCATATCTTAAAGCTTCTGTTGGTTGTAATTTAGTTGCTTTGATTGCAGGGTATAATCCTCCTAAGAGCCCTACTATAATTGCAACTGCGAATGCTTCTGATATAGTAGTTATGGTAAATATTGGTGTTAATCCATTCATTATTCCCATGGCTGTTATTAGTTCCACACCTATTACTCCCATAATAGTTCCAACTATAGCTGATATTACTGTTATAACTACAGATTCTCCCATTATCATTAGTAATATTTTTTTACTACTCCATCCAACAGCTTTCAATACTCCTATTTCTCGGGTTCTTTCCATTACACTCATTAGCATAGTGTTGATAATTCCTAATCCTCCAATGATTATAGCAAGTAAACTTATTGCCCAAGATGCACTGTTTAACATATCTATTACACTTTGCATTGATGAAATATCGGAAACTGAACTTATAGTAGTTACATTATCCTTATATAAGTTATCGATTCTTTGTGTAACTTGATTTACATCTGCTCCTTTATCTACTTTAACATATATCATGGAAACATTTCCTTTTGCATCATCTATGTTTTGTGCATTTTCTAAGCTGGTGTATACTCCTTGATCTTGGTTACTATCTCCAGTTTCATATGTTCCAACTATATGATATGTTTTATCATTAAGAGTTAAATTGTCACCTACTGTTTTGTTTAATTGTTCTGCTGAGAGTTTTCCCATTATCATTTCTGAAGTATTTTTATGGTAAGAGGTTCCATTGGTTATTGTTAACTCTGCAAATTTTGATTGGCTTGGGTCTAATCCTATAACAACTAAGTAACCATTTAATCCTTGAGGTTGTACCATAGTATTGTATATACCTACTGCAGAATTTACTCCCGTTACATTTAATATTTTCCCAACCCATGATTGGTTTAATGGTGTGGCACCAAATGATGCCATATTCTGTTGTGACATTCCTGAGTCAGTATTATTTTCATTTCCTGCAACTGTAAAGTCTGAGCCTCCAGCATGTAGGGTATCGTCAACACCGGCTACCATTCCTTCAGTCATTGCTCCTAGCGCTACTATTGTTGCTATTCCTATCCCTATTCCTATTATTGCAAGGATTGCTCGGGATTTACTCCTAAATGGGTTTTTAAGTATTAATTTTAAAAATGACATTATTTTTTTAATCCTTTAGTTTATTTAATTAAATTATAAAATAGTACAAAATTGAACTATCATATGTTAGTATATTGTTTATTATAATATATAAAAATAAGGTGAAAAAATAAAAATATAAAAAAAGTAAAAAATTTTAATCTTTAAAAGATTTCTTTAAAGAAACCTCATTATTAACAAAAGAAATCATATTAGTTCTAGCTAGCTCAACCATTTTAGGAGAAGGACCACCAGGAACATTTCTCATCTTAACATTTTCTAATGGATTAAGAGCAGTATGAACTAAATCATCACCTAAATTAAGTTTATTAAAACCTAATTCAACAGCAACATCATCAACATAAACTGAAGTAATATCCTCAGCACTTAAACCATTACTAATAGCTTCATTAACTATCCGACCAACAATTTTATGAGCAGTACGGAAAGGAATTTTACGTTCACGAACCATAATATCTGCAAGATCAGTAGCAGTAGCAAAATTCTTACTAGCTAAATCTAAACATCTATCTGTATTAAACTTAACAGACAATAACATATGTTTAACTATCTCTAAAGTATCATAACTATTTTGAATAGCATTCCAAAGATGAGGAGTGAGTTCTTGTAAATCCCTATTGTAAGTATAAGGTAAAGCTTTAAGCATAGTTAAAATTGTAACTAATTCCCCATTAGCAATGGTAGCTTTACTTCTTGCAACTTCAGCAACATCAGGATTTTTTTTCTGAGGCATAATACTACTTGTACTACAATATTCATCAGCCATTGTAATAACCCCAAATTCATAAGTACTCCAAAGAACTAACTCTTCACAAATTTTAGATAATGTAGTACATAATTGAGTTAAATCAAAAACAGTTTCAGCAATAAAATCTCGTGCAGCAACTCCATCCATACTATTCTCCATATATGAATCAAAACCTAAAAGTCGAGTTGTTAATTCCCGATTAATTGGAAAACTAGTAGTGGTCATAGCTGCAGAGCCTAATGGATTTATATTAACTCTTTTATAAGTATCATCTAAACGCTGATAATCTCTTTTTAAACTTTGAGCATAAGCCATTAAGTGATGTGCTACAGTAATAGGTTGAGCATGTTGTAAGTGAGTGAAACCTATGAAAACAGATTCTTTATATTCACCCGCAAGGTCAACTATACCACTTATAAAATCTAAAATATTAAATTGCATTTCTCTTATTTTTTCACGTAAAACAAGACGAATATCAGTAGCTACTTGATCATTTCTAGATTTAGCAGTATGCATGAAACCTGCTTCAGGACCTATTTTATTAGTTACATAATTTTCAACAGCCATATGCACATCCTCTACAGAGGGATCAAATTCTAATACATTATATCCTTCATCCTTAAGTGAAATTAATGCATCGATAATATGATCAGCTATATCAGAATCTATTATGTTCTCTTCTTTTAACATTAATGTATGTGCCATGTTACACTTTACATCTGCATTGAAAATGATTTTATCAAATTCAAGGGATGAAGTGTATTCAGCTGCTTCATCTGTCATTTCTTTTTCTAATCTTCCACTTCTAAGTTTCATGACTTCACCTTAAAAAAAATTTTATATTAATTAGTTTATATAATTTTCTAGATATTAAAATGTAGAAAAAATAGTATTAAGTATGTAAATATTTGAATTTAAAAAAAAATGAGCGTATTTATTATGAATTTAAAAAAAAATGGATAGTTAAGTAATAAAAAATATAATAATTTTTTATAAACTTAATCTTTATTTTTCATTTCAGTGTATCCACATTTACCACATGCGTATCTATCACCGTGGTCTGCCATAAATACTCCATTTCCACAACGTGGGCAGATTGGATTTTTACGTTCTATTTTATCGCCATCGACTTTGTAAAGACTACTTACTTTCATTTAATTTTCTCCCTTAAAATTTATTTTATTAAAATATTAGACTAATTTTATTCTTCTGCTTCTTCAGATTCTTCTGGAGCTTCAGGTTCAGTATTTTTTTCAATAACACTAGTGGTTTCAACTTTCTTTAAAGCTGCTTCATTATTGTATACTTTTGCATATCCTATTGCAATAGGTTCACCATAAGATGGTTTAATAGTATCTATTACAATTAAATCTTTTTTAGTATCTAAAAGTGCAATAAGTTTACTTTTAACAGTCATTGTGTTAGGAGTAGCTTCTCCTTCATAATCAATTTCAAATTTAACTTCAGTTCTTTCTAAAACATTGTTTTCTTTTTTTTCTATGATAGTGTATTCCATTATTAAACCTCATTATATATTTATTTTTTATATTTAAAATATCCAATTATTATTAATTTTTTGGGGTTTTCTTTATTTAATAAAAAGCATATTAATGTTTACTATAAGACATTAATTCTTTTGCTTTAGATTTAACATCTGAAGCTTTTACATAAACTAAACCTTCATTTGGTTGTCCATATAATATAATAGTATCTTCAGGTGCAATCAAGATGCAAGGAAGAACTGCAAGATCTTCTTCCCCTTTAACTACAATTTGACGTTTAAGTCCATCAGTATTGATAGCTTTAATAGCAGATTCTATGGTTTCCCATAGATCATCTGTAATTGTTCCTGCGGGATTATTTACTTCAAGAATGTTATTTTGTATTAAATCATGAGAATGATCTTTTCTTTGTATACGATTATCAATTATCCCAAGATGTGGTGTTAAATCGTTATCCTTTAAATTTTTAGTAGTTTGATCTCCTACTGAGATTAAAAAATCTGCTTTCTTTATATCAGGAATCGCATCCTCAAAATTTGGATATAATTTTCCAAGTGGTTTTTTGAATTCTGATATCATATCATTATTTAATATAAACAAGATTTTAACCTCTAATTATGTTTTAATTTAATTATATATTTAATATTTATATTTAAAAAGAATAATTAAAAAAAATTATATTCTTTTAGTAATTTGACAAATTTTTTTTTATGAAAAGTTTTAATTAATTATCTAACTCTTAATGCATATTCGCCTTTAAGAGATATATTTAATTCTTTAGCAACATCAGAATTATCAGGATCAGTTATGATTACTAATCCACTCCAATTTGAGCTTGTAGGGTTTTTACAAACAGGACATCTTTCTTTAGAAGTTAACATTTTACAAGAGGTACATGCTTTTTCACTCATTTTTTAGCCTTCTTACCTTTTTTATTCTTGTTTTTTTCTTCTTCAATCCATTCAAATCTACCTAAACCATTTTGTCTCATAGTTAACCCTATACGTGTATCATTAACAGATTTTCCTTTTAGACTAAGAGCAACAATTCTTGCTCTTACACGGTTAGTTTCTTCTAAAGATTTATTAGATTCTTTACCAAGAAGTGCTCCTCTTTTGAAATCATAATTAATATAATCATCAGTTACTTGAGAAACATGAACAAGACCATCCATTGGTCCAATTCTTACAAATGCTCCAAATTCAGCTATTTCTATTACTTCACCTTCAACAATTTCTTGTTGTTCTGGTTTGTAAAAGATAGCATTGAATGTTACATGATGGTAAGCTGCTCCATCACCCATTATGAGTACACCATCATCGATTTCATCGATACTTGTTACTGCTACCATTAAACCTAATTTTTTATCTAAAACACCATTATATTCATCGTTTAATGTTTGAATAGCAACATCATCAAGAGGGTCTTCAAATTTATAAGGTGGGATTCTTACTGTGTCTTGAATTTTACTCATATAATACAAATTTATCCCTTCTTTTCTCTTTTATTATTTATAATTTCTCTGTTTTAGTATTTTTCTTTATACATATCGATAGAACGTACTAATTCTGTTTTTGCAGCATCAATATCTTCCCAATCTAAAACATCTACTTTTTTACCTTGTAAATTTTTATATACACTGAAGAAATGTTGTACTTCTTTTTTAAATGCTTCAGGCACATCATCAATATTTTGTATTTCTGCAAATCTTGGATCATCTACAGGTACTGCAAGTATTTTATAATCTTTTTCTCCAGTATCAATCATACCCATTATACCTACAGGTCTTACTTTTAATAAGCATCCTGGGAATGTTGGTTGTTGCATCATTACTAATACATCCATTGGATCGCCATCATCATAAGTTGTTTGTGGTATGAAACCATAATCTGCTGGGTAATGTACGGGAGAATATAATACTCTATCTAATTCAAATGCTTCAGCTTCTTTATTATATTCATATTTGTTACGAGAGCCTTTAGGAACTTCAATTATTGCATTGAATTCGTCTGGTATGTTTTCTCCTGGTTTTAAATCTTTCCATAAATTCATTTTTTTGCCACCATTATCTTTTTTGTCAATAAATATTTTATTTAATATTAGTATGAAATATTTTATTTAAATATAACCATCTACTGCTACATATCTTTTTTGTCTTAAGTAAACGATCGTTCTTCCTTGATTTTTAGCCCTTTGTTTTAATTCTTTATCGTTTGTGGCTAAAACTTTACTTACTCTAATCAAAGCATCGTCTACAGTTTCTTTTTCTTGTAATGATATGTTTTTTATTTTTATTTTAGATGATTGTGCATATTTTAAAGCTAATCCTGCTTCTACCCTAGTTTTGCCTTTTTGATTTCTTTTTAAACCTTTTAATTCATTGATAACGAATTGAGGGGTTGTTAATTTATAAGAGGGAAAGGCTTTTTCAAGTTCATCAATTATATCTATATTGAACTGAAAGGGAATCATGAAAAATTCGTATCTAATATTATTTCTTTTTGATTTTCCATGATATTTAATACCTCTTATATTTATATATTGTATTAAAAATTTTTTTATTGGATAATACCGAAACCTATTAATCTCCAACGTGCTCCAACTCTACGACTTAGTGCTAATCTGTCACCACTATCTGCACATACAGGGAGTTTTAAGTTTACGTGGAAATCATCACCGGAAACTTCATCTACTACTCCAATTGTAGTAGTTGTTCCACAATTTATCATTAATGGTTCATGTAATTTAATTGGGGAAACTTCTCTTTCTTCTTTAGTACCAACTACACGATCTAATAAGTTTGCTTTCATATTGAAGTTATGTAATACATCTGGTAAGGAACCTTCTTTACCTGCAACAGAACCGGATAAAGTATCAGCTTTTGTTAATGATGGATCAAGTTTTGTAGCTACTCCTATTAATCCTCCAGGACCTACTTCTTCAACATGTTGTCCACCTACTTCTAAACCAACAATTTCACTTTTAAGATTAATCCATTTAGAATGTTTACCTTCACCGATATTGATTCCTGGGCGGATTTCAATAGTGTCTCCAACTTTAAGTTTTCCTTGAATGAGACTTCCACCTATAACTCCTCCACGAAGTTTTTTAGGAGGTGAACCTGGTTTGTTTATATCAAATGATCTTGCTACATACATACGTGCAGGTTTTTCAATATCATGTTCTGGAGTTTTTATAACTTCACCCATAGCTTCAATTAATATATCCATATTTGCTCCTTGTTGAGCTGAAACTGGGATGATTGGTGCGTTTTCTGCACAGGTACCTTTTACAAATTCTTGTATTTCTTTATAACTTTCAATTGCTCTCTTTTTTGGGACAATGTCTATCTTGTTTTGAACAACAACTACATCTTTTACTCCAATTACATCTAGAGCCATTAAGTGTTCTTTTGTTTGTGGTTGAGGACATTTTTCATTTGCAGCGATTACTAATACTGCACCATCCATTATAGCTGCACCAGATAACATGGTAGCCATAAGAGTTTCGTGTCCTGGAGCATCAACAAAAGATACTTGTCTTAAAAGTTCAGTTTCACTTCCACAATGCTCACAAGTTTTTTTAGTAGTATAACATAAAGGCTCGTCACATTTTGGACATTTTCTAAATTCTATATCTGCATATCCTAATCGGATAGATATTCCTCTTTTAGTTTCTTCACTATGAGTGTCTGTCCATACTCCAGATAATGCTTTGGTAAGAGTTGTTTTACCATGGTCGACATGACCCACTAAGCCTATGTTTACATCAGATTGTACTGTCACAGATTACACCTGCTAATTATTTTTTTTATTTAATTTTTTTATTTCGTATATAAGTGATAAAAAAAGGAATTGTTTTAAAAAAAACTATTACCCTCTTTTTTTATAATCGTTAAAAATCTATTTATATATTTATTATTTTTTAAATTTATATTATTGTATAAATTATAATTATTATATTTAATTTAAATTCTTTTTAAGAGTTTTCATTAAATAAAATTAAAAATTTAATTGAAAAATAGTTAAAAAAATATTATAACTATTCTTCAGCTTCTTCTTCAGGATTTAAGATTTCAGCTAATGATTTGCTACCATTTTTAGTAACAATAGTGTTAATTTGAACTATATCATCAGATATGACGTTTCCTCTTAAAGTTTTTCGTCTTTTAACACCATTATTTTTTGGATTGTAACCTACTCCATTAGATAAGAGACTTCTAACTCTTCTTGGTCCAGAAATATCACGTCTCATAGGGAAACCGTTTTTATCACTACCACCAGTGAGTTTAAGAGTGTATCCTTCTAATCCTATGACATTACCATCGAATTCTTCACCAAGAGATAAGCCTACAATTTGTTTAGCATCTTCAGCTTCAACTTGATAAGTTTCTGCTTTATCTGAAACAACTATTTTGAATGCCAAATAAATTCCTCCATTATTTTTTTTAATTTTTAAAATGTTTAATAATTTTAGTAAAATGATTTTTCTAATATAAAATTAGAAAAATTATTGTTAAATTTATTCAAATAAACCGAATTTACCCCATTCAAAATCATCTTTACGTTTAATACGTACAAATTCTTCTAAACAAGCTAATTCATCATCATTTAATTTATCCTTGAATTTTCTTTCAATAACTTTAAAATGTTTTTCAGGAATATCCACGTATAAGCTATCTCCCTCTTCAAAGTCTTTACCTGCAATAGCATCATTAATTGCCATTGCAACTTGTTGACCACGACTCATACTTGGTAAAGTTTCACCTTTATCTTCCATACTAGCTATTGAACCTACTTTATTACCATTTTCATCCATTAAAATATAACCGGGTTTTACAGTACCATTTAAAACTTCAATACCGCAAATAGCAGGTTTTGATTGTCTGAAAATAAGTTTAGGAAGAATCATAATTTTAGCTGGTTTTATTAAAGAATCAAGTAAATGTTTTTTAACAGCACTCTTTCTTTCTTCTAACCAATCATGATGATCTTCAGTTAATTTATAAATTACATTACCTTGGAATAATTTAAGAGATGTTTCTTCAAGTTCTCTTCTTGCTTTTGGATGAACATCAACATTAAAAGCAATAATTACCCCATGATCAGGATCTTCTTTTTGTGAGATAGATGCTTTAATAACATCCTTTTTATTAACATCTCCAATATCTGCAGATCTAATTGGAATTTTTTCTTGATTAAGTATATTAACAACTGCTTCAAGTGAACCTAAAGTATCTGCTTTAACTAAAACACCATTTTCTTCAGTGTCTATAGTGATATCTTCAATTTCTTTTAGGATTTCTTTTTTAACATCTTCTTCATCATTAATAACACGTAAAGGTGAACCAGACACTACATCTTCTAAGTTAGGTGCTGCTATTTTAACTCCTGCTGCAGCGACAATTTCATCAACTTTTTGGAATCTTTTCTTAGAATCTCGCATTTCTTCTAAAGGATTTGGTTTAAGTATAGATCTAACATTAGTTGTTAATATCTCATTTTTAAGCATTAAAACTATTTCATCATTAGTTCTTAAAACCCCATCATAAATGATAGTGTCAATTGTCATTCCTAATCCTGTTTCTTCTTTAACTTCAAGAACTGTACCTTTAGCAGGTGCATTTTCATGTATTTCTAACTGTTGTGTTAAATATTCTTGAGCTAAACCTAAAAGCATTGCATTTAATTCTATTATTCCTTCACCAGTGCTTGCACTAACTGGAATTATTGATATTTGACTTGCATAGGAGCTTATTCTATCAAATCTTTCTGATTGAAAACCTAATTTATGTAGTTCTCCAACAAGTTCATACAGTTTTTGATTAAGATCTTGTTGCACACTAGGTGCTTGTTCTTGAAATGATTGTGTGAATGAATTTCCCGGATGGGATTCCCAACCAAATATTTTATCAATTTTATTAGCTGCAACGACAAAAGGGGTTTTATACATTTTAAGGATATTTATTGCTTCAATAGTTTGAGGTTTAAAACCTTCATTTATATCCACTATAAGTATTGCTAAATCTGCTAAAGCTCCTCCACGTTTTCTTAGTGATGTGAATGCTGCATGTCCTGGAGTGTCTATGAAAAATAAACCTGGAATTGTATCTTTAATAGAGAGTTTTGATATGAAGTTTCCACAAATATCTTTAATAGTACTTATAGGAATTTCTGTTGCTCCTATATGCTGTGTAATTCCACCAGCTTCTCTATCAGCCACAGTACTTCCTCTGATATAGTCTAGTAGTGTGGTTTTACCATGATCTACATGACCTAATACAGATATGATTGGTGATCTTATCTTCATTTTTACTCCACTCCTCTTTAATGTTATTTTTTTAATAGTTTCCTCATCAAAAAAAAAGTCTTTTCTTTTTTTCCGTAAAATTTTTTTTTTATTCTCTAAAAAATTAATTAATATGATTTATTAAATTTTTTTGAGTTTTTAATGATGTATGGGTTTGTATAATTAAAATATTAGATTATAACTCTTCATAAATCCAAGTGTTATCTACCATATCATAATCTACTATTTCATCTTCATTAAAGAATAAACCAATTTCTCTTTCAGCAGATTCCGGTGCATCTGAAGCGTGGATTATGTTTCTTCCAGTTTGGATTCCATAATCTCCTCTGATGGTTCCGAGTTCTGCTTCTTGAGGATTAGTTGCGCCAACCATTTTTCTGATTAAGCTTATTGCATCGTCTCCTTCAATGACCATTGCAAGTACAGGGCCACTAATGATGTAATCTACTAAATCATTAAAGAATGGTTTTTCACTGTGTTCTCCATAATGTTCTTTAGCTAAGTCTTCACTTATAGTCATTAGTTTTATTGCTTTTAATTGGAGACCTTTTTCTTCAAATCTTGTTAATATTTTACCCATTAAGCGTCTTGCGACTGCATCAGGCTTCATCATTACAAAGCTTTTTTCCATCATTCTTTAACCCATTTAACTTTTCTTGGAACTCTTCCAAGTTGTATCATATTTTTTTCACATTTACTACTACAAAAGAAATAGATGCTTCCATCTTTTTTAACGTACATTTTTCCAGTACCTTCTTCTATTTCTTTGTTACAGAATGAACAAGTTCTCATGTTCTTACACCTTCTAAATATATTATAGATTAAGCAGTTAATATTTTGAACCTTAAAATTAAATAAATTTTATTTAAATTTATGGGGTTCTAATTTCTTTAGCTTCTCTAATTGTGTCGAGTAACATCAAAACATCTCCCTTACGTACAGGGCCCATGATGTTTCTTGTTAAAATTCTTCCTTTGTCTCTTCCATCGAGAATTCTGCATTTTACTTGCATGATTTCTCCAGTCATACCAGTTCTGTGTAAAACTTCTATGACTTCTGCTGGAACTCCTTCGTCATTCATTTTTTTATCCTCCTGTTTATATTATACTGGAAAACAGAGAATGTGATTATTCTTTGAGTTCAGCGACTTTTTCAACAATTTCGTTTACTAAATCTTCTGCTTCACCTGCATCTACAATACAAGCTGATGCGGTTCCAACGCTTAATCCTGCAGCTCCACCGACTTTTTCTTTAGTTGGTAAGTATGCGTAAGGAATTTCGTTTTCTTCTGCGAGTAATGGTAAATGTGCTACAATTTCAGCAGGATCTACATCTTCAGCGATAACGACAAGTTTTGCGTCACCTCTTTCAATAAATTTAGTTACTTCGTTAGTTCCTTTTGCTACCTTTCCGGTATTTTTTGCTGATTCTAAAGCTTCTTCGGTTTTTTGAGCTATTTCTTCTGGGGTGTCAAATTTTACATAAATGTTTGCCATATTAATTTACCTCCTTTTTCATCTGGCGTGAATTTTTTGCCATCCATCGGCAAATTATTATAACTGCACAGTTTTAAAATAAGTATTTTTTCTGTGGTTATAATAATCAAAACAGTGACTTTTTTAATATTTTATTAAATTGTCACAAATATTTAGTTTTAATCTATAACTCATGAAATTATATTCATATCACTAAATAATATAAACCATTAATTTATTTTTTTGTTTATATATTTTCAATGAATATTATTAGTAAAAATTAGCTAATAATATATTTTCTAAAATTTAGGATTTATGAAATAAATTCTAGAGAACTAGACAATATTAAATTTAGTTGTTATACCTTATATACTTAACTCTTTAAGGATTATAAAATATTTAAAAAAAGAGTGAATAAATTTTTTAATAATCCTTATATTATGTATTATATAGGATTATTTAAATTTTTTCATTAAATTTTGAAATTATGAACTTTCTGGGGATTGAACTCTTCCAGGAAATTCAAAATTAAAGAAGTATTCTGCTAATTTAATGCTTAAAGGCATTACTAATGCAGTTACTAATAAGTATGCAACAACCCATCTAAACGGCCATCCAAAAATTAGTATACTTAATGGCATTCCACCAAATACATAAGCTAATATAAAAGGCATTATAAATGATTCACATAAACTTATGAAGAAAGCCACAGGATTCCATAACTTACCATGTGGAGGGAATGTGAAAAAGTGTTGCGCAAGTCTTAAACTTACAGGAATAACTACTAAGTTAACTGTAAAATAAGCTATTATCCATCTGATTACCCATTGGCTGAAAAGTGTATATAAACTCATATTACCAAAAGGGACTGCTACTATAAGAGGCATTAAAAGTGACATAAATAAACTTATGAAAAATGCCATAGGGTTCCATATTCTATTTTTTATACTCATAACATATATTTTCCAATTATTATCTGTATTATCTTACAGCATTATTACCTAAATATGATAAAAATTAATAATGATTAAATTAAAATTAAAAGAAATTATTTTAAATAAAATATTGAATTTTTATTATAAAAAATTAGGGTAATGATCTATTATTTATTAGAAATTAAAATAAATCTAAATGATATACATAATTAATTATGTTTTCAGATATTATATACTTTATGGTTATATGATGAAAAAGAGAGAGTATAAATTTGATTAAAAATTTTTATTAAAAAAAGAATATTAAAGATTTTAAAGTAAAAGTTGGAAGGAAAAATGAAAATATAATTAAATCTTCATTAATCCTAAATATTAAATAAACTTAGCAAGTTTTAGTTGCTAATTTAATATCTTCAGCTTTTACAGTTTTTCTACCAGCGTGGCGAGCATATCCAACAGCTTTTTGAGAGATACCTTCTCCACATTCTTCGATTACTTCAGCTAATGCAATTTTTGCATCATCAGATACTCTTTCAGCACCAGCTTTTTTTAAAATTCTGCCTATTGGGGCAATTGGTAATTCACTCATATTTTTCACCTCATTTTTAGTAATAAATATAATAATTTCTTATATATAAATATATCGAAAAAATAGGGCTTAAGAGTAAATATTCTAGCTAAAAAATATTTAAAATTATTATAAAGATACAATTAATTAAAAAAAATAGAAAAAATAAAGGAAAATAGAAAATTACTTATTAAGTAAAAGTTCTTTAATTTTATTTAAATCTGCACTAACTTCCTTAGGTTTAGTACAAGCATTAATAGCAGTATTAGGATCTTTAAGTAAATGTCCAGTGACAATACATACTACTTTTTCACCTTTATCAATTTCACCTTCATTAACTAAACGTTTAACCCCAGCAATACTTGCAGCACTAGCAGGTTCAACACCAACCCCTTCTTTACGTGCCAGTTCTAATTGAGCTGCTAAAATTTCATCATCAGAAACAGTTTGAGCAAATCCATTACTATCATATATTGCATGTAAAGCTTTAATACTACTTACAGGTGCACCAATACGTATAGCAGTAGCAACAGTTTCAGGATTTTCAACTGGAGTCATTTTCATAGTATGTTGATTGAAAGCATTAACTATTGGACATGCTCCTTCTGCTTGGATTCCTGTCATCATAGGTAAATCATCAATAAAACCAGCTTCATGGAATTCTGATACACCTTTCCATATAGCTGAAATATTACCTGCATTACCAACAGGTAAAACAATACGATCAGGAGATTCCCAACCAAGATGATCTACAACTTCATAACCTATAGTTTTTTGTCCTTCTAATCTGTATGGGTTAATACTATTTAATAAGTATAAATATTTTTCTTCAGCTAATTGTGTCATAGCTTTTAATGCTTCATCAAAGTTTCCATCTATACTTACTACTTCTGCACCATGGAACATTGCTTGAGCTAATTTACCAAGAGCAACTTTACCTGAAGGTAAGAATACAATACAACGTTTTCCAGCACGAGCAGCATAAGCTGAAAGAGATGCTGAGGTATTACCAGTACTTGCACATCCAACAGTATCAACACCAAGTTCCATTGCTTTAGTCATACCGAGAGTCATTCCACGATCTTTAAAACTTCCAGTAGGATTAGAACCTTCAACTTTAACATATAAATCTATACCTAATTCTTCACCTAAAGTAGGGCATGGGACAAAAGGTGTTCCCCCTTCATCAAGAGAAACTTTTTTATCAGCATCAACAGGTAAAAATTCTTTATATTTCCATAAATTATCTCTTCTACCTTCAAATGTTTCTTTTGGAATATCATAATCTTCTGTTACAACTTCTAAGATTGAACCACATTTTTTACAATTGTAGATGATTTCATCATCATCATATTCTTCTCCACAGGATACACATCTTATCATTTTTTATCACTTTCAAAATATTTTTTTTGTAAGATTTTATTAAATAAAATTAATAATACTTCATTTTTTATTTCATTTTTTCATAATATAAAAAACTATTCAAAATTTAAAAAAAATTTTTTATTATGATATTTTTAAGCTTAAAGATTTAATAAAAGTTGAAAATAAGTATTTGAAATTAAAAGAAAAATAAAAAAATAAATTATTAGAGATTTATTTTTTATACAGATCCAAAGAAATATTTAAAAATTGTGAAAGCTAAAGGTTTAGTGATATTAGCTTCAACAAATGCTGCAATCATTAAAAGCACTACTGCAACAATAAGTAAAATTATAGATTGTTTAAACATTTTACCATTTTTTCTCCAAGACATTTTAAGTGTTTCTTTTAATGTAATTTTATCTTGGTTGTATACTGGATCAAATATTTCAGTATAAGTATAATCTGGAGATATTAAATTAATTAAGAATTTTATAATAAATGCTAACATTACAAATCCACCAGAACTTGCTATAACTAATGCAGGAATTTCAAATATTCCATGAGGGAGTATAAGTAATAAATATAATATTATTTGGTTATGTGCATTGTATATTGCAGCATAAAATCCTATTAGTAATGCATTTACAATTATAGCTAATATTCCAAATACACCCATTAGTAATGATCCCACATATATTGTTAATGTAGCTATTACATTATTGTAGTATAAACTATGAGTAGTTAATGTTACTTGTCCTGAACTAATTCTTTGTTGGAAAGTTTGAACTACTGGATTCATCAATGTTTGTAAGTTTGCTGCAAAGAAAAACCCTATAAGTGCTGTGATTATAAATATTGCAGCTATTATTAAAATTATATATTTATTTTCAGTGAATGCCGCTTTTACTTCTCTTCCAATTATTTTTAGATAATTTTTTATATTTGTCATTATATTAAAAACCTTTATTATTTTTAGAATAGTGTTTTAGCTATTTCTTTTGCTTCTGGTTGTTTTTCATGTAAGTCTTCAAAGAATTCTTTCATTAATTGACTGGTTCTTGCTTTACAAGCTCCACAAAGTAATGTTCCATTTTTACAATCTTCATGGATTTTATTTAATTCCTTATCAGAATCAATGAGGTGGTATACTAACATTTCATAAATTACACATTCATCTGGTTTTCCACCTAATTCTTTTTGTTCTTGTAAACTTTCTCTTCCACCTGTTTTTGCTGTTTTTACTTTCTTTTCAGCCTGTTTTGGTGTATCATTTAAATATATTGCAGTTTTTGGTTTACTACTTGACATTTTTCCACCAGTTAATCCTGTGAGGAATCTGTGGTATGTGCTTGCTGGTGGTTTGAATTTGTATTCTTCATTCATTTTATCCGCAATATCACGTGTTAATCTAATATGAGGGTCTTGATCAACACCTACAGGTACAACGACTTGTTTTGGCCCTCCATTTTCAGGTATTTGTGGGAGTAATATGTCTGCTACTTGTGTTAGTGGTGCATATAAATGTGCTAAATTTGTGGATTGTGTGAATCCATAAATTGCTTTCATTTCATTGAAATTGGATCTTTTACTGATTTTGAATGTTAAATCTTTTAATAAGTTATTTTGTGATTGTAAATAAACATTTATTTTTTCATTAGTTAAGTCCAATCCTAATGCTATATAATTTGTTAAGTATTCGTTTATTGCTATGTCTTTTGCTTTTTCTAAACTTATTCCTCTTGCTGCATATGATTCCATATCTGCAATAGGTAATGATAATGTTGCACCTTTATCCGCATACCATTTTAATTGGTCCAATACCATTTTGTGTCCTATATGCATTTGTCCACTTGGCATCATTCCAGTCACTACTGCAAATTCTTTTTTTTGGTTTGCTAATGGTATTATTTTATCATAGTCTCTGTGTCCGAATATTACTCCTCTTCTCATTAATCTTGAGGGTTCATTTATTTTTCCTATAATATCTTGGAATTTTTTTATTCCGAATTGGTTTACAAGTTTATCATAATCTACTTGTGATGATGCCCATGGGTCTATTAACATGAAAATTTTACCTCCTTTTTTTATGGTCTTGTCCATTCTACATTATAATATGTTATATCGTGGTCTTCGTCTACTACTGCAAGTAATAATTTCTTATTAACACCATGTGCTACTCTTATATAGCTTGCAAAGTCTAATGCGTGTATGTCATAAGATTCATATAATACTTTAACTAAATAGTCAGAATGTCCTGCACCTGGTTGTCTTCCCCGATCGTATAATCTGAATTCAGATCCATATTTAAATCCGGTTTTTATAATATATCCTCTATCTTTTAAATCTTTATATACTATATATTTTCCAAATAAATCTTGGTTTTTAATTAAAGTTAAGATTTGGTCTTGAGTACATTTTTGATTGTTTTTATAAATGTCTATTCTTCCATTTTCCATTAAGTATAATGCTTCTATTAGAGATAATTCTAATTTATCTTCACTTAATTTCCCAAATCCACTTTTTTGATTGAAGCTTATGGCTCTTTTACTTTCATTATCTATTTTTATTGTTACTGTTTTATCAAATAAGTCGGCACGCATATTAAAGTACAACCTTTTTTTATTATTGTTAAAAATTATTTCATTATCATTTTTTTATTATAAGAATTAGTTAAGAAAAAATTTTTTAATTAATTTATTTGTTTATTCTTTTATACTTATAAAAATTTTTAAAGATAAGTGGGTGGTTTTATAATTATTTTTTCTTTAAAAACTTTTAAATGGTTGTTAAATTAAATGGTGGAAATTTTATTTAACTATTATTATTTAGTTTTCTATTTTTATAAAGATATTGTTTGAGATTTCTGGTTTTAATATTTTTTGTTTAGAATTAACCAGGATATTTATGACATTGCTTGTTTCATCTTTTTTATTGAATGAAATTTCTGTTCCTATTGCTATGCCTTGACTTAATATTTTTGTTAATGTTTCTTCATCTCCTCTTATGAATAAAACTGTGCCTTTTTGTTTTGGTAAGAGATCAATTATACTTATAAGATTTTCATTTCTTATTCCTACTTCTGCAATATCTTTTGTGTTTTGCATACATTCTTCACAGTTTTCAAAGTCGAAGTGGCATGGAGGGATTAAATGATTATCTGGACATACATCGGGATATTTTAACATGTGACATAATGCTCTTTCTGCTTCATCTGATAATGCATGTTCCATTGCACATGCTTCTAAGTGAACATTTTCATCTTTTATTTTAAGAATATCTTTTAAGAATCTTTCAAGTATTCTATGTTTGCGTGTAATTTTTTGAGATACTGTTAATCCTTTATCGGTTAATATTGCACCTTTGTATGGTATATATTTAATGTATCCTAATTGTTCTAACTTTTTTAGCATTTGAGTTACACTACCTGGTGCTATATTTAGGTTTTTGGAAATTGTGGTAGTGGATACATGGTTTTTGTTTTTCCCCTCTTTGTATAAAACTTCTAAGTATTCTTCTATATTTTCACTAATATCTTTTGTTGACATTTTATTGATTAATACCCTCTTGAAATTTTTTTAAATAGTAGATATATTATAAAATAAAGTATATAAAAGTTTTGGTTAACCTAAACTTTTAATTAATGTATGAAAATCAGGCTCTGTCAAAAACTTATGTGTTTTGATTTTTTGAAAGTTTTGGCTTATACTTTTTTTTAAGCTTTAAAATTGTTTTATTTTTGATTTAGAAATAGTAAATTTAATATATTAAGTGGAGCTAATATATTTATATGACTAAAACAAAAATAAAAGCTCCATGTTATACTATGGAGCCAATACAATTTAAACTTTACGATTTTTGTGAAGAGTTTTCTGGTTTTAGATCTGATGTGTCTAAAAAGTTGATTGGATGTCAAGAGATGAGTCCTAATTTGATTCGTCTTGAAAAAAATGGTAAGATAATATTTAGCAATAGTAATGCTGTTTGTCCAGTGTGTGGGTCTAACCATAGTCGTAAAAATGGTAAAATAGAACGTGAATTAATATTTTTGAATAAAGGAACTGAAACTTGTATTGTTCAAAAGTATAAATGTAAAAATTGTGGTAATGTATTTAATGCTGATTTATCCTCCATAGTTGAGGTTAATCGGAATATTACTAAGCCAGTAATTGATTTTATCCTTAAATCCTATAGTATTGGTGGTGATAGTATTCGTAAAATCATGCACAGGTTAAAAGAAATCCATAATGTGGATATTTCTTATCAAAGTGTTGAAAACATTTTATTAGGCTTTGAATATGAAATGGATAATGATTTTTATAGTCTTTCGGGTTATTACTTATTTGATGCTTTGTGGGTTAAAATTAACAGCACATGGAATTATCTTTTAGCTTTATTCGACCTACAAAGTAATACTATTGTTTCCTATGATTTAGCCTCTTCTGAGTCAGAAAAAAGTATTTTACAAGTTTTTAAGCGAATCTACTTACAATCAAGATCGTAAATATATTGTATACTGATTTAAAACATGAATATCGCCAACCAATACGAAAATTAGGTTTTAAACATCAATTCTGTGTGTTTCACACAAAACAAAAAATAAACAGAGACATAAACGATTACTTAAAACAAAACAAATTAAGTTTTGAAGATATTGAATCTGTAAAAACTTTTAAACATGAAATTTTCAATATTATGGATGCTCCAGACTTAGAAACAGCTAAAATAAACAGAGATAAACTTATCAAAGAACAAAAAACCCTACCTGAACCAATTTTCAAAATCTTATGGAAATTCATAGTCCCCTACTTCAAAAACTTAACATATTACATTAAAAACACTAACATTAGTCGTACGAGTAACAAAATCGAGAATATATTCCAAAAAGTATTCCCAAAACATATTAAAAGACTAATGAAAACAAAAACCGGATTAATCAACAGATTCAAACTAAAACTAGAATTCTGGAACATAAAAAATAAAAACCAAATTTAGCACACAAGTTTTTGACAGAGCCGAAAATCAAAACAATAAAAAAAATAATATAAAAAAAGGTTTTAAGGAAGAATAATTATTCATTCCTTAAAAATTGCTTAAAATAAATTTTGTGTTTAAAAACTTAATGAACTATAAATACCAGCTAAAGTAAAACTACCAGTATTCCAATTCACAATATTCCCTAAACTATTACGTTTACTGGTAGCATCTGCTACTTTCCAAACACCATCAACATATATTTGTGCCCATACATGACCTGTTACAAGTCCACTACTAAATACACAATTTTTACCATGAACGTATCTAGCAGGAATTCCAGCAGCACGACATAAAGCAATTACAAGGTGTGCATGATCTACACAATTACCTTTACCTGCATTAAGAGTACCAACAGCACCATATTTAGTATTAGCATAAAAACTGTAAGTGATTTCATCACGTACATAATTAAATATTGCAGTAGCCTTAGCAAGAGAAGATGTTAAACCACTAGTTAAACTAGCAGCTAAAGCTTTAATTTGTGCATTATTTACTTCACAATTATTAGTTGCAACAAGATATTTTGAAGTATCAGTACCATCACCTTTCTCATTTAAACCAGATCCAGAATCGCTAGAACTAGAAGATGAGCTTGTAGTAATAATACTAGTATTTACACTAATACTTGTAGGTAAAGTATTAGTACTTGCATAGCTTGTTAAGATATTAGCAAATATGTAAACATAATTATCATAGGATATTTTACCTAAACCATTTGATGAATCAAAGTTAGGTGTGTAACCATTTGCATTTACAAATTCAATTATTCTTGAAGCTAAAGCTAAATATTGAGTACTTGATAATTGACCAGTTAAATTATCACCTGCAGAGTTTGGTGCACTAGATACATCAGCAACTGCAATATTATCAGTTTGCCCTGCACTAATTTTTAGCAATGCAGTCGCCATTAAATATGCAAATCTAGATTCCTCATATTGAACACCATTTAATGTTGTATATAATGGCAATCTACCATTTTTTACAATAAATGCTTGAACTCTTTCAGCAGCACTAATAACATCCGCTATTGAAACATAAACTTTATTAGTTGAATTAGTTGAATTAGAACTTAAAACACCTTTAACAGTTGAAGAATCAAAAGATACAGAGTTAGGTAAACGTGCATTAGTATTAACAAATACTAACATTTTTGAGAAAGCATAAGTATATGATTCAAAACTAATTTGACCAATACTAGAACTTTTATCAAAATTTGGTAAAGCGTTATTAGTATTCACATAAGCAATAATCCGATTAACCAATAAAATAGTGTCAGCTAAAGTTAATGTTCCTGTAGCACTACCTGTTGAATTATTTGGAGAATTAACATCCACAAAATCAACAGCATTATTATTACCACTATTAATATTTAAAATAGCTTGTCCCATTAAATATGATACTTGAGCAATAGTATATTCAACACCATTATAAGTTACAGAACTTGGTAAATAACCAGTACTTAAAACAGATTGACTAACTGTATTTGCAATAGATTTAATATCATTAATACTTAAAGAACCAACAATATCTGAACCATTATCTGTACTATTATCAGAAGTAGCATTTACAAGAACACTAACTCCAACTTTAGTTAAAACTTTTGTAGATCCTACGATTTTTTCTTTACCAGTTACTGCACAATAATCAGAATCACAAATTGCACATGTTAATTCAACTTCAGATACATTTTTAGGATTAATTAATAATGTTCCATATAAATCACAATCTGGACAATAGTTAATGAAAGTTGTATTATAATAAGCATATTTAAATCCAGTATAATTACTTGCACTTGGTCTAGCTATTACGTTAATGTAATAATTATCAGAAATATCAGTAACAACTACACTAGCGGGGAGTGTTTTATGATTATAATAATAAGCCATAACTTTTGTAAATGTATAAACAATTGTATTATATTGAATAACTCCAATGTTTGAGCTTATACCAGGATTAGCAGAATTAGTTGATGACATATAATTACTAATTGAATTTGCTAAACTTAGATAATCAGTTTTATTCATATTAGATAATACACTTGTTCCTTTTGATCCAGATGGACCACTAATAGATATTATGGGAATATTAGCTGTAGAACCATTATTAATTTCTGCAATTGCTGTAGATAAGAAGTATAGGAATTGTGGTGTAGTATATTTAACACCATTAATTCCAACATATTCAGGAATCTGCCCTTCATAATCTTTTTCAATTAAATCTTTAAGTGATGTTGCAGCACTTCCAATTAAATCTATACTTATAGTAGTTTCATTATTATTCACAATGGATTCATAGTTTGTAAAATTTATTATATTTGTTAAACCATAACGGAATACAGAAACTCCACATGCTCCACCATCATATGCTGCTTGAACATCATTTGCAAGTTCAGTTGCACTGAGTAATGTAACATCATTATCAGATTTATATCCTTGTAATGCTGCCCAAACTAATGCCCCTGCACCATTTTGAACATACCATTTAGTAGTACTTGTTATCCAAGTACTAGTTTTACCATAGTTTCCTTTGTATAACATTGGCATTAATACATCTAAGTATTGTCCTAGTTGAGATACATCTTGACCATAATAATATGCTCCAGAAGTAGTTTCTGGCATGATAGTTCCTGCAACAATTAGGTTACTGTTTACAGTTTTAATAGCTTTTGTTAATTCTGATACAAATGTATTAATAGCTGCAGTAGAACCATTATATTGGTAAGCATTACCCGCATAACGAATATAATCTAATAATACTCCTTTAATTCCAGATGTGGATGCGTAAGTGATTGCATCATTAACTTTAGAATCAAGTAATGTAGTATTTATAGCACCAGTTGAAGATATAACTGGATTATAAAATGATCCATTTTCATGTAATATTTGCATCCAAATATAAACATCTATCCCTTTAGAACTTGCTGTTGAAATCCAAGATTCAATAGCACTTTTAGTATATAATGAAAATGCACCATAACTAAGAAATATAGCGTTAACTCCATTGTTTTTTAAATTATCTAAATCAACAGAGTACATATTCTTACCAAATAGCCATAAAGCATTACCTGAAACGGAAGTTACAGTTTCATATATAGAAAATGAACTTGTTCCAGATATAGGTGCATAAGTATTACTACCCTCAAAAGAGTAAGTCATATTATATGCTCCTGAAGCTAGATTAAGTTTTAAGTAAGCTATTCCTTTACTATTGGTTACATTGGAATAAGTTACATTTGTTGTTCCTTTTGAAATAGTGAAATATATTGTTTGACCAGATACAGGATTTCCATTAGAATCTAATAACACAACTT
The DNA here is from genome assembly GCF_046197875.1 of Methanobrevibacter acididurans. Classification (NCBI taxonomy): domain Archaea; kingdom Methanobacteriati; phylum Methanobacteriota; class Methanobacteria; order Methanobacteriales; family Methanobacteriaceae; genus Methanobrevibacter; species Methanobrevibacter acididurans. Next base: position 1,059,056 of record NZ_CP166991.1, read on the forward strand.
CATAATTACTTCCATATTGTATTGAACCAGTAGTTCCACTAATAACCGTATCTTTAATATTAACATTATTATTAGTTATAGTTATACTTGTAGAAGCTGCAGAAGCTAAATACTTACTATTACCTTTATAATTTAATTCAGCAGTGTAAGTTCCAGCACCTAAACCTATTAACATTGATCCTTTACCAGTAGAATCAGTTACAATTGTATATACTTTACTTGCAGATCCTTTAGATAAAGTTAAGTAAACAGTTTGTCCTGAGATAGGATTACCACTAACATCAACTAATGTGAAATTAAAATATCCATTTTGACCCAAAACAGCCGTATAAGGATTTACATTAATAATTGTTGATGTTAAATTGGTTGTAGCGGAATATACTGTAATACTGTTTGTTGAAGCAGTACTAGGATTATAAGTTACATTATTTCTTGTAGTGAATCCACCAAAACTTGCTTTTGCTGTGTAATCATTAGGAAATAAATTGATTTGAAGATAAGCTTTACCTTGTAAATCAGTTGTTGCCCAATAAATTTTACTTAAACCATTAGAAGGATTAGTTAAATTTAACGCAATGTGTTGTCCAATAACTGGAGTTCCATCTGCTTGTGTTAATAAAACTGTGTAATTTAATCCTTGTCCATAAATTTCAGTAAAATTATATCCAGTTAATATAGTGTTTATATTACTAGAATCTGAATTAGATAATGAAATGACTGCATTAGATGATTTTAAATTATTATCATTATTTGTTGTATAATTGCTGTCATCATTTCCATTAGCATTACTGGTTAAAATATTTGAATTGCTTGAACCAGTACTTAGACTACTATTATTATCTATAGTAATTTGATTGCTATTTGAAATTCCATTGTCTGAACTTTCAATACTAGTTTGATTGTTTAATTCAGTAGCACATACTCCACTTATAGAAACGAAGCATGAAACTAAGAGTACGACTAGTAAAGTTTTACTCCCAATTGAAATTGTTTCACCTCACAATATTACCACTTTATATTTTTTTACGGGAAAAATATTTTTATATTTTCTAAGTAAAAAAATCGGTAATAACATTTTTTTAAAATAAAAACAATCCATCTTAGAATTTTTTTTTAATAGTTCATCCAAAATAGATTGGTTAAGATTTATAGTGTTATTATAATATAAAAGTTTCTAACTAATAAATAAACCTAAAAAGGAGTTTTATAGTTTAATTACATTAAATAAAGGGGAAAAATCATTAAATTAAGTTTAAAAAATGGTAATGTATCTAAAAAAAATTTTATTGTTTTAAAATTTATTGATAATAATTACACAAAATATTATGACATGAAAATAGATATGTAATATTAAAGCTTTAAATTAAGATAAAAGGAAAATAAATCAATAATTTAATAAAAATTTAAAGATTTTAACTTATTACTGGATAAATTAAGTAATATTTAAGTTATTACCTTAAAAAAAGTTTAATAGTTAAGTTTTAATTTTTGATTAAGTTCTTTTAAAATCTTAAGTTTTAATTAAAGTAAATTTTTATAGAATATATCGGTTGAAATTTAAGAATTTAAAGTAGTAATGAAATTTAAGAATTTTTTTACTTTCGAAAACTTAAAACTAAAAGTTAGTTAATTATTAAACTAAAAATTTTAGGAAAGTAATTTGAAATAATTAATTATATAAAATAAATAAAATTTTTTAAAAAAGTTTTAATGAAAGAAATAAAAAAAAAGAAAGATGTTAAAAAATTTAATATAAATTTCTTACATCATTGGAGGCATGCCGCCCATACCACCCATTCCTCCTTGAGGAGGCATTGGTGGAAGGTTACCTGGGTCATCCATTCCTTCTGCTTTGTTTGGTTTGTTTAATGATCCTTCTGCTGCAACTAAATCATCAATACGTAATATCATTTCACATGCTTCTGCTGCAGATAAGATTGCTTGTTTTTTAACTCTTTGTGGTTCGATTACTCCACGGTCTTTCATGTTAACTACTTCACCGGTGAATACATCGATTCCCATGTAAGGATTTGTTTCATGTGCACTTCTAAGATCTACAAGAACATCAATTGCATCTAACCCTGCATTTTCTGCTAAAGTTCTTGGAATAATTTCTAATGCTTCAGCAAATGCTTTAATAGCTAATTGTTCTCTTCCTCCAATAGTATCAGCATATGCTTTTAATTGTTTAGCCATTTCAATTTCTGGTGATCCTCCACCAATAACAACTTTTTCATCTTCAATTGTTGCTGAAACTACTCCTAATGCATCTTCTAAAGCTCTTTCAATTTCTGAGGATATGTGTCTTGTACTTCCTCTTACTATTATACTACAGGATTTAGGATTATCACATTCTTCTACAAAAGTAAATTTTTGATCGAATATTTTCTTTTCAAAGATATGTCCTGCTGTACCAAGTTTATCTGAGGTTAAATCTTTAATATCGGTTACTAATTCAGCTCCAGTTGCTTTTGCAATACGGGATATGTCTGATTTTTTAACACGTTTTATTGCATATATTCCATTTTTAGCTAAGTAATGCATTGCAACATCATCAATTCCTTTTTGACAGAATAAAACATTTGCTCCTGATTCTACAATATTATTTACCATATTTTTTAATTCTTGTTCTTCACTATCAAGGAACATTTGTAATTGTTCTGGACTAGAAAAGTTTGCTTTGGAATCAGTGTTAGTGTCTTTGTGTTCTATTGGATATTTTAATAATGCGATTTTTGCATCATTTATTTCTTCAGGCATTGAAGGTGAAGCTCGACCTTTATCTATGAGTATTCCATCTATTATTTCTGATTCGGAAATTTCTCCACCATTAACTCTTTGTATATTTATGTCTTTTTTATCAACGTTTCCATTATTTTCTACACGTAAAACTGCTTCTACTATTACATCTGAAAGTTCATCAGCTGCGACATCTGTTCCTTTTCCAGTCATTGCGGTTTTTGCAATTTTTTCTAAAGTTTCTTTATCATTGGCATCTATTGATATTCCAAATAATATTTCTATAACTTTATCTAATGCTAAGGTGAATCCTCTTAGGACAGTACTTGCATGAACTCCATTTTCGAAAAGTTCTTCTGCTTTTTTAAGTAATTCTCCAGCAAGCACTACTACTGTAGTGGTTCCATCTCCTACTACATCATCTTGTTTTTTAGCTACTTCTACTAACATTTTTGCTGCTGGGTGTGTAATATCCATTTCTCCAAGTATGGTTGCTCCATCATTACTTACAACAATATCTCCCATACCATCTACTAGCATTTTATCCATCCCTTTAGGTCCAAGGGTTGTACGAATTGTTTCTGCTAAAGTTTTTCCTGCTAGTATGTTCATTTTTGTTGCTCTACTTCCTTGGAATCTTTCTGTTCCATCTCGTAGAATGAATATTGGTTGATTTTGTTGATTTCCATTTGCCATTATTATCCACCTTCATATTTTATTTTTTCTAAAAAATTTACATAAAATTCGTTTTTTAGCTTTTAAGAGCTTTAAACTTTGTTTTATGGTTTTTCATTTTAAAATTTAATTTTTTTATTAAAATTAAGAATAAATATTATTGTTTATTCATCATTTATAACATGGGTTAGAGGTTATATAAAAGCTTTACGGTTAAAAGTTACAAAAAGTTAATTTAATATTTTGATTAAAATTTAAGAAAATTTACTTTGAACTTTATCACTACTTAACTCCTTAATAACACTACGAGCAACCCATTTAGAACTTTTACTACCCATTTCAAGAATATCATAAGCCAAATCCAAAGAATTTTGATTACAAACAATATTACGTTTACCAATACTTCGTAAAGCCCAACTTACACTTTTTCGTACAAAATTACGATTATCTAAAGAGGCATTTTTAATAATTGGAAAAAATTTAAAAAAATAATCATCAGATGAGATTTTATCATGAACTGCTAAAACTGCTATAAGACTAAAAGCAGTACGTTTAACAAACTCTTCTTCAGCTTGAGCCCAGATAGGAATATTATTAATTGCTAATGGAACTTTATCAAAAAGATTTAAACAAGCTTGATCCACTATATCCCAACTATAAAAACTATAAACCCACTCGTTTAACTGATTTTCAGTTACTTTACCGGGATCTTCAACCATGGTAGCAAGTAATCTTGTTTCATGATATCCATAATCCCATAATTGTAAAGTTAATTCATGATTTTTACCAACTGTTTTAGCTATTTTACGTAAAAAAGGAATTCTAACACCATAAGCTTTTAAAGTTTTTATCCCAAATCGTTCCATACCTTTAATATTATCTAAATTTTGATTAGATTCTAACTCATGTATAATATCTTCAAATTCCATAATTTTCACCAAAAATAATATTTAAAAAAATAGTAAAATTTCCATTTTTTTTTTCAAATGTAATTATTATATATAATATATTAAAAAAAAAAAATTAGAAAATTAAGAATATAAAAAAAGTAAATTTTATTCTTTTATAGTTTTAGCTAGTTTTTTACCAGCTTCATAACATTCTTCAAGAATTTCTTCTGTAGGTGTGAATGTTGTTTCCACATCATCAAATATTTCAAATCCTGCACCTTCAAGAGATTCTTCAAGTTTCTTAACAGCTCCTCCACCCCATCCTTTGGAACTGAAAACTAATGCTTTTTTAATACTAGTGGTTTGTTTAAAGTTTAAACAATTAAACCAGTACATAGTGTTTCCTATACGTGGAAATGGATTGTTCATCATTGTAGGTGCACCTACTGCAATAGCTTTACTATCTAAAACATCAGACACTACATCATCTGCTCCATCCTCTTGCATGAAGTACATTTTCACTTCTACACCTTCACTCATGATTCCTTCAGCTACACTATAAGCCATTTTTTCAGTGGAGTGATGCATTGTATCATAAATAACTGTGATTTTATCTTTACAAACTCCATGAGACCAATCAGTGTAATAATTTAATATGGTTTCAGGATTCTTCCAAATTTCACCATGACATGGTGCTATCATTTTTATCTTTTCAAGTAAACCTAAATCTGCTACTTCTTGTAGTTTACGTCTTGCAGAAGGTGAACCAAAAGTTACAAGATTGGCATAATATTTTCTTGCAGCATCTTTAATAAAATCTGAATCATTTTCTTCCGCAAATCTTTGAGATAAGCATACATGTTGTCCAAAAGCATCATTAGAAAATAATATTCCATCTTCATTTAAAAAAGTGAACATATTATCTGGCCAGTGAAGCATTGGTGCTTGGATGAATGTGAATTTTTTACCACCTAAATCTAATTCATCACCAGTTTTTACTATGTTGATTTCTTGATCTTTTAATTCAAAGTATTGTAATTTTAAAAATTTATTACAATTTGGTGATGCATATACCTCTGCATCAGGGAATTTTTTTAAAGTTTCAGCAAGACAAGTTGCATGATCTGCTTCTGAATGATTTTGTATAAATACATCAATTTTTACGTCTTCTTTTCCTTCTTGTTTAAATGCATCTTGTATTCTAGCATATAATTGTGGAGACATACCAGCATAAACATTATCAATTAATGCTGTTTTTTCTTCACCAAATACAAGATAACAGTTATATGTGGTTCCTGGTATGGAGTATCCGTGGAAACTTCTAGCATCCCAATCTAATGCCCCTACCCAGTAAACACCTTCTCCTATTTTTACTGAATCAGCTTTCATATTTTTTAACCTCTGAAAATAAAATTCATGAAATAATATATTTTTATTAAAAGTTTAATTAATATTAATATAATATATTTAAATTAATTATTATTAAAATTTTTTATATAAATAAAACTATTGGTGATTTGAAAAATTATGATAAATGTTAATGAATTATTTTATGAAGAGGAAGGACTAGGTAATGAAGAGACAGTAATTTTTTTACACCCTAAAATATTATCAAATTGGATTTGGGAAGAACAAAAAGGGCAATTAGAAAATTATGATTGTATTTATTTAGATTTACCTAATCATGGAAATAGTCCTCCTATGGATACTTTTACTATTAAAGGAGTATGTGAACTTATTAAAGAGTTTATTTTAATGAAGATTAAACCTAGTTTTAAAAAGGATAAAGTGAATCTTGTTGGTATTGGAACTGGTGGTTTAATTGCATTTGAACTTTTATGTAAGTATCCAGAAATTGTAGATAAAATAATAGTTACAGGCATTTCAAGTCCTGAGGATGTTGGTTTTGAAAAACGTGAAACCAGTATGGTTAATATTTTTGATAATACAAAAAAGATTTTAGATAATAAACCTAAGGGTTTTTTAACTAAAGCTTGGCTTGCAAATTATGGTTTTTCTGGAAGATTTTCTAAAAAAATGAAATTTAGTTATGAAAATATAAGCCAAAAAGATTTAAAAGATATTAGTTTTGAAGCATTAAATTATAAAATACCTGAAGTAAAAGATGTGGATAAAGGTAAAGATTTATTAATAGCTTTTGGTACTAAAGATGAAAGAGTTGTGAATTATAGTAGTGTATTATTCCATTCTAAGTTTCCAAGTGCTAAATGTTTGAAAATTGATAAAGCATTACATATGTGGAATCTTTTAGAACCTAAGCTTTTTAATGAAATTATGGTTGATTTTATTAAAGAAGGTAATGTTAAGATTTATCCACAAATAGTTGAAGAATAAAAAAATTAAAAGGTTGTGATTTAAGTGTTTAATATTGGATTAATAGGTTATGGAAACATGGGATCCATGATTGTTAATAATATTTTGAAATTAGATTTATTATTAGAAGATGAGGTTCTTTTTGTAAGTAATCATAACATGAGTAAAATTGAAAGTTTAAAAGAAATTTATCCAGATGTTACTATTACTGATGATAATAAAGTGATTGCTGAAAATTGTGATGTTATAATTATTTGTGTAAAAAGTCCTGATTTTAAAGATGTGATTTGTGAAATTAAACCTTATTTAAAAAATAATGTTCATATAATTACTAGTTGTGCAGGTATAAACTTCAAAGAAGTTGAAGATTATTATGAAGGTAGTTTAAGTATTGTAATCCCTACATTAGCTTCTTATGTTGGACAAGCTTCTGAAATAACATCAAATAATAGAAGAAAAGGTATAACTTTATTTACTCATAATTCTAATGTTTCTAATCCTGAAAGAGTTTTTATTGAGGGATTATTTGATGAGTTTAGTTTTGTTAAAGTAGTTCATGATTATGAAGATTTAAAAATAGCAACTATTTTAACTAGTTGTTCTCCAGCTTTATTATCTTTACTTGTTGAAAAAATAGCGGATATTGCTGATAAAAATAGTAATTTTAGTAAAGATGATGTTGTTTATTTAATAACTAAGTCTTTATTAGGTACAGGTTTAATTTTAGATGATAGTTTTGAAACAAATGAAGTTATAGAAAAAGTTGCTACTCCTGGAGGAATTACCCAATTTGGTTTAGATTATTTAGATTCTGAAATTAGTGAGGACAGTAAAGAATTGTTTAAAATTTTACTTAAAAAATATTAAATTAAAATTTTTTATCTTATTTTTGTTTTAGTCTATTTTTTAATTCTTTTAAAATGATTTATTGATTAATAATAATTACGTTAACATTGTTAAGTTAACGTAGAGAGCATAATATTTTTTTAAATTATGAGCATATAATTAGTAATGTGAAAAATAGTGATAGTACATACATGAAGTAGATGAAAAAATTAAATTATTGAAATTATTTATTCTTTTTAAATTTTAAATCATGACGTTTCATAATATCACTATCTTCAAGATTTCTATGATTCTCATTATGAATTTCTTCAACAGGTTCATCATCATTATTTAAATAAGGAGCATAATCATAATCCTTATATTCATTGAACTGAGAAGGAGATTGTTGATAATTAGGTTGAACTTGTGGTTCAGGTTCATTATAATATTCCTCACGTTCATCATCAAAAAGATTATGTGGACCATTTTTATTTTTACCTAATTCTTCAAAAAGATTATGGGATTTTAAATTTGGATTTTCATTATTTCTAAACTTTACATCCCCATCCATATTGCGCATAGCTCTTTTAATATTATTATCAAAGTCACGATCATCAACAGGATTATGTGAATATTCTTGTTGATTTCTTATATTATTTAAATCCGGATTTTCTCTATCATGATAAGCATAACCTCTTTCTTCATCATCCATAGTATATAAGTTAGTACTGAAACCATAATCTTTAGAAAATGATTCTGGATCTTGATACTGATTTTGATAAGGATTATTCTCAACAGGTTCCTGATACTGATTCTGATAAGGATTATTCTGTTGATTATACTGATTATACGGTTCTTGATTTTGAGACCCATATGAATTTTCAGGCCCCATATTATTATGAATAGGTGTAACAGGTTGTGATTGAAATTTACTATATTGTAACTGTTCAAAAATTATCTCTTCAACTTCATGAGGATTTGATATTTGAGTTAATTGTAAATCCTTACCATCATATGCACTATATAATAGTACTGATCCTATACCTATCATTCTACCTACGATTCCTTGACTTATGACAACATCTTGAATAGTGTTATAAGGCATACTAGATTTATCTTTTCTTATAACTCCACTTTCAGTTATTATCCTACCAGAAGTTATAGTATATTTGTATGAAGACCAAGATAATAATTCAAATAATATGTATAAAACAATTAATATACCTATAACTAAGAATGCTATTGCTGTGTATTCTGTTAGAGGCCATTGTACAAAGTTGATGGTGTTAACGGTTAAATTGGCTACAAATTGAATGGTGGCTGTGTAGACATAAAAAATTACTCCAAGTAATATTACTGCAATCATAATGCCTTTATTACTTAGAAAAAAATTTGGTCTAGTCACTAGTAAAGTTTCTTCACCAGACCATCGTTTATCTCTTTTTAACATAGTAATTTATATTTATTAGATATCTTTATTTAAAACACTTTCTATATGAAATTATTTTGTTTAAAGGATTTTAAATAAAATTAGTAAAAGTTTAAAAATAGTATTGTAAAATTTTATATTAAGATAATATTATAAAAAAATTGGCCTCAGATCGCCCATCATTCATCACCATATCAGAGCTCATAGGGTTCATCACTGGCCAATTATATTTTTTATTAATTAAAGAAAGGATGAATTTGGATTTTTTTATCCAAACATCACACCTGCTTCTTTTATAAATTCTTCATCTTTTTCTGATCCAACAATTTTTTCCACAGCATCCATGAAATCTGATACTATGACTTTATCTCTTCCTTCACGAATAGCAAACATTCCCGCTTCGGTACATATTGCTTTTAAGTCTGCACCAGACACTCCATCTGTGAGTGTTGCGAGTAAATCGATGTCTGCTTCTTCAGATAATGACATTTTGGATGTGTGAATTTTGAGGATTTCTTTTCTTCCTTCTTCATTTGGAGATGGTACTTCTATGAATCTATCAAATCTTCCAGGTCTTAAAAGTGCTGGATCTAGGATATCTGGTCTGTTAGTAGCACCTATAATTCCTATGTCTCCTCTACTTTCAAATCCATCGAGCTCTGCTAATAATTGCATGAGTGTTCTTTGTACTTCACGGTCTCCACTAGTACTAGATTTTAAACGTTTTGCTGCAACAGCATCAATTTCATCTATAAATATGATTGCTGGTGCTTTTTCTTTTGCTAGTTCAAATACTTCTCTTACTAGTCTTGCTCCTTCTCCTATATATTTTTTAACAAATTCTGATGCTACTATTTTAATGAAAGTAGCATTTGTTTCATTTGCTACTGCTTTTGCTAGTAATGTTTTTCCTGTTCCAGGTGGACCGTATAAAAGAATTCCTTTAGGTGGGTCTATTCCAATTTTTTCAAATAGTTCTGGATGTTTAAGTGGTAATTCTACTGTTTCTTTCACTTCAACTATTTGTGGGTCTAATCCTCCAATTTGATCATAGGTTACATCAGGTTTTTCTTCTACTTCCATTCCGGATACACTTGGGTCTTTTTCAGATGGTAATACTTCTACTACCCCAAATGTTTGTTGGTTTAATGCTACTCTTGATCCTGGAACTAATAGTTTAGGATCTAAAAATTTTGAGTAATTTATAAGGAAGTGTGGTCCTGTACTACTTTTTACTGTCATTCTAGTATCATCTAAAACTTCAGTTATTGTAGCTAATATTAATGGTGGAGTTCTGAATCTTTCTACTTCCCCACGTAATGATTTTGTTTCTCGTTCTAAACGTATTTTTTCATTTTCTGTGAGTATTTTATCTTTTTCTAGTTTTCTTATTTTCCACATTAAATTACGTTTAGTTTTTGTGTGTTCTTCTTTTAATAGTGCAAATTCTTTTTCAAGATTTTCTTGTTTATTTTCTTCAGTTACACTATTATCTATTTCTTGAGAAGATTCTGGCATGGTGAATCACTCCTTTTTTTATTTAAAATTTTATCTGTTAAATTATAATTATTATTTATTTTTGCTTATTAATAATTATTTTTTCGATTCCATTATAATTACATTTAGTTACTATTATGTATTTAATCTATTTTTAGTTACTAGTATTTAAACCTAATGAAACTTGTTTCAAATAATACTAATAATTTATAGTTTATAATTTTTTGGTTCTGTAGAAATCCTATATTTTTATTAAAATATTTTTTCAGTTGAAGTTGTACTTGGGTATTTTTTATTTTTTGGTTTTCTTTATTTGTTTTTTAAAGAATTTAAAGGTGATTTTAGCAAATTACACTTGAAATACTACTTAAGTGGTTTAAAATAAGTTATAATAAAGTATTAATAATTAAATGGAGAAAAGATATTAATATGATAAGTAAAAAAACCTTTTCTCCATATCATATTTTGTTTTCAAGACAGTTAAACCTTTTGGATTTTGAATGTGAAAAACCATTAGAAAACTGTTTAAATCGTCAGTCAAAAAATGGTAATATTGAATTATCAGGTAATCACATGCTGCTATATGCTGAAAAAGTATATAACTATGCTAAAGCATGTTTAAATGATTATTCCAATTATTTTAGTAATCATTTATACACACAGCCTAAATTATTCACTATTTTAGCTCTTAAAATGTATTCAAAAATGACCTATCGTGAAATAATTGAGTGGATGCAATTATCAGATAAGTTACTTAAATTTTTAAGATTAAAAACCGTCCCACATTATACAACAATCCAGAAATTCTTTAAAAGAATATCTGAAACAAGTTTTAAAGAATTAAACAAGAAAATATTATCAAAATTTACTTTAATTGGTGGAAACATTGCTTTAGATGGATCAGGATTCACCAATGATTATGCTGATAAATATTTCGCGAAAATACGACGTAAAGAACGAAAAAGCTATGTGAAAAACCATATTGCAATCAATGTTAACACACAACTAATTCTTGATTATCAAGTTCAAAGAGGCCCAAGACACGACACACACTTCGCAAAACAATCAATCAGAAACATAAAAATATATAAACCACATTACATAATTGCAGACAAAGCATACGATACAGAACCCATAAGAAAATGTATAAATGAAGAAGTAGGAGCATTTGACCAAATACCATTAAAAACAAGAGCCAAAAACGGACACTACAGAACCAACAGCCCCACAATATTCCGACCAAAAATATACAGCAAAAGAAACAATGTAGAATGCGTATTCAGTGTAGTAAAAAGAAAATTTAATGGAACAAATCACAGCAGAAGCCTAAAAATGTCAAATAAAGAAACCAAACTCAAAAACACATTCTACAACTTCTACAGATCAACAAAAATACCTCAAAAATAGGGTTTCTACAGAGCCAATTTTTTTATTAAAATAAACTTTAATTAAAAAAAATAGCTTAAAAAAATAAATTAATTTAAAAACTACAAAATTAATAAAGAGTAAATATAATTTAAAACTCAAATCATTATATTATATACAATAAATTTGTATATAAAGGTTTTGAAAAATTATAAATGATTCGAAAAACTTAAAACATTTAAAAAACATAGTTGATTAACATGAGATGCGAGATTTGTGGAAAACCAATATCTGGTAAACCTATAAGAACAAAAGTTGACGGTGCAGTTTTAGATACATGCAAAGAATGTTCAAAACTTGGAAGAATACAAAAAGCACCCCCTCAAAGACAAATTAAAAGAAAAACAGCAAAAAAACAAAGTACTCAAAAATACCAAAGAAAAAGAGACGAACCTAGTGAAGAAATTGTTGAAAATTTTGGTAACATTTGTAAACAAGCAAGGGAATCTAAAGGCTGGTCTCGGGAACAATTAGGTGAAAAAATCCAAGAAAAAGTCTCAGTAATTAAAAAAATAGAATCTGGAAAAATGACACCAGAACTTAATTTAGCATATAAATTTGAAAAAACATTAAATATTAAAATTATAGAAAAAGTAGATAACCTCGATTTAGAACAATTTAAAACATCTTCATCAGGTGGTTTAACACTTGGAAGTATAGTAAAAATAAAAAAATAAAAAAATTTTATTATATTTCTAAAATTCTTTTTTTATAAATAACCTATTTTTGAATTTTTGTATTCTCTAGCAGATTTATATTTATAATCTTTCATCATAGTACCTTTATTCTTATTAGAATAATAACCTTTTAAAGGTGCTGATTGATTTAAAATTTTAACTAAATCCCCATACCCTTCATAATCATCAATTACCACTACTACATGAGCTGGTGGGTGAATTTTTTTCACTTGAATGATAGATAATGTTATGTCTTCTTTTACAAAAAAAGCAGTTGCAACATGTGATTTGTTACGTATTTTTTGATTCAATATTTTTCCTACAATTTCATCTGCGAATTGAGGATCCACATTTTTAGGTTTTGATGTTAAATTTAATTTAGCATGTCTTTCAATATCTGCAATTGCATTTAATAATTTTTGATTGTTTTCGCCACGAATTAATATTAATGCCATGTTTTTTTACCCTTTATTTTTATTGTTTAATAATTTTTAAATTTTAGTAAATTTTTATATAATTTTTTTGAATTATAATTATACAGCTTTTTTAGTGTTTAAATCCTGATAATAACTGTTAAAATTTTATTTTTTTAATAAATTGTGTTTAAAATTTTCTTTATTTGTTTTTTAGATTTAAATTAAAAAATTATAATATTATTCAAATTGATTTTGTTTTTTTATAAAAAAAGGTTATATAATGAGATTTATTTTTTAAATTTATAATTTTTCCTCATTAAATAACCTGAATTATTCTATTTTCGATCTTGGAAGTTTTTTATAAGCCTACTTCTGAATATTACTAACAGTATAAGAATTATACCAATTGCTGTTTGTATTGTTCCAATAATAGTTAATAAAAATGAACTTACTGGTAAATTCCAAGGTGGGGATGTTCTTCCATCAGCTAATGGTTCAAAGTATACTCCAACGGCTCGAGAGTTTTCTTTAACACTTATGTCTTTAGGTTCAACATAATTTACTCCCATTATTAAACCATTATGAATACCTCTATTTATAGATCCTGCAATTTGATCAGGATTATAACCATATTTAGTTACTGATGCTTGAACAATAGCTTCCGTCGTATCTGCTAATCCTGCCCTATCACTACCATAAACTGATACACTTGTTGTATTTGATGTAACAGTTATTGCATTGATTAATGCATCACAAGCATTGGTTGTTTTTAGTTGACTTCCATCAACTGGACATACTTGATAATTTTCTGCTTCAGGGAATCCTACACTCCATCCACATGTTGGACATGATTTAGTATAGTTTTCACTCATTGCATAACCAGTAGCATTCATTTCAGTTGGTGTGAACATATCTCCTGTAGATACACGAGATACAAGATTAACAGCACCTCCACCGTATTGTTCTCCGGAATCTGTTGCAACTTCTCTCATTGCTTCTCCAACAATACGTGTAGCTGGGTAACCATCTCTTATCATTTTACCTATATTCACAGCAGTTTGATATCTTACTGAATCTGCAGTACCCATCTTTGGGTTTCCTTCAGAGTTTCTTAAGTGAATAATAGCTCCTTTATGACCTTCTTGTAGTACTGCCAATCCTCCGCTTGTTGAGGAGTAAGGTGTGACTGTAATCTCACCATTATCTTGTTCTTCAACAACATATGCATCAAATGATCCGCCAATAGCTGCCCCTACATTTGGACCACCTACTATAAGACGAATCCCATTAAAGGAACTTGCTACAGATGCTGCTGTAGAAGGTGAAGCACCATTCTGTAATGCTGCTACACATTGACCAATCGCTTGTACACGATCTGAAGAGTTACCTTCACCCCCAGATAGTACAGCAAATTGTTTATCCTTACTCATAAGGAAAGATGATTGAAACATGTTTTTAGCAAATGACATACTCCCTGCAGCAACACCATTAGGATCATTTCCTGCTGGATCAGTGATTACTATAACGTTACAAGTTGCTGAAACTTCACTAATTACAGTAAAAACGGCCAAGAATAATATTAATCCAAGAAATATATATTTAGTTTTCTTATTCATCTATTATCATCCTCTTTATAAATTTACGCCGTTTCCTTAAATTGTGCAGTGTTCACTCCATTGTATGATGCATTATCTGCATTAGAAGTATTACTGACAGGTATTGTTGAGAAATCTTCAATAACTGTAACAGTCACAATTCCCGTATTTTTATCTACTTTAACATCCGCCGCTGCAATAGGTTGTAATGTTGTACCTGGAACTGTGGATTTACATGCAAATTGTTCAGCATTAGATATGGCCTCCGACAGTGGCAACGTACGTTTACTTGTTACAAGCATATCTCCATCAATATAAGAGCTTTCTCTGAAACCTGCTGCTTGCACATTTTCTCTAATTGTTTCGATTGGAACAACATCATTTCCTTTTACAATAATCCCTGCTATTGGAACACCTTGGTCCACTTCAGGAGATGAGGCATATGCAACGTAAGTTATAATTCTTCCACATAAGATTAATAAAAATGCTAAAAGCAAAATCATTAATGTGTCTCGTCTTACTTTAATAAACATATGAATATATCCTCTTTAATATGAATTAATTATGTTTTTGAATTAATTTTATAATAATATAATTATCAATTTATCGCAAATATTTCTCTAATATTACTATAAATATAATAACATTATTTTATAAGATTAATATCTTATTTAATATTATGTATTCTATGAAATTAATAATAAATCTTTAAATATAATATAAACAATGATTTTATTAATAAATAAGAAAATAAGCACAATAAATAATTGAAAATAGGTAAAAAATAGTAGAAAAAAGAGAAAAATTTAAATTTAATTGAAAAATATTTCATAAATAATAAAAATCTAAGAATTTTCTTGAATTTAAAATTTAATAATCCGGAATATGGGAAATAATTTTTTATTACCAACTAAAAGAAAATAAATTCAAACAATAATTTTTATATCTTATTTCTTTAAAAAAATGCGTCTAAAGTTGTTTGTTTAGAAATAAAAAGTTCCTTTAACAAATGACTATTTTCAATATAATAATTGGTTGAAGATTTCAATTTATTATTTGCAAAATTTAAAGAATCTTTTAAAGTTTCAAAACTCATTGAATTTTGACTCATAGCTATTCTAATATTTTCTCGAACATTAAATACTCCAAGTGGTTCAAAATTCTCATAAATTTCACGAATAATTATCACTCCAGATTGTCTATGAACTTTTCGTAAGTGCTCTAATACAGCTAATTTTCCAGCATAATATGCTCCTTGAAGAGGACTATAAGAGGTTTTACCTTTATTATATTCATGATCTATGAATGTGATTTTTTCATTATTTAAAACTTTTAAATAAGTTTCTATCATTTCAAACTCCCATTCTTCAGGAATTAAAATAATAATGAAATTATTCCCTAAACTTGAGTAATTGTAAACTTCGTAAGAGTCTATTGTTGGATTATATTTCACTTCTTTTAATAATCCATTTGAGATTGCAGTATCGCAAGCTGTTATACTCCATCGTGTAGGTACTAATTTACGATTCTGTTTTTCTCCAAATGCTCCAACACTGAAAGTTTTTTGTAGTTTACTGAATGGTACATTATGATTATACATTGCCATTACAGCATCTGTTGCTTTTAAATCAGTATCATAATAAGATTTTTCCAATTTTTTATCCCATCTAACTTCATCAATATCAAATTTCTTTATTAATGCACTAGGACCATGAGGTTCACTTTCACCTTGATATCCTCCACCTGTAGGACGTTTTTTAAAGGTTGCTTCACTATCTGTAGAATATTTGGATAAGCTGATACTTTGTAATTTTTCAACATAAGGGTTTTCAAGGTCTTTTACACCAATTAATTGTTTTCCTCGTATTAAATTCATTCTGAAATTAAAAATATCTTTTCCTGTTTTACCATTTTGTATCCATGTTTCAGGACTATCTAATAAACTAGTATCTCCTTTATCAGGTGTTATCATTGGACCAGCATATACTTTAGGATAATTCCAATGACCAATAAATACTGATGGAGGTGTACTACCGTCTAGGTTTTTATTTATCTTAATACTTCGAATTTTCTGGTTTTTAGTTAGTTCATCTAAGTATTGACTTTTATTTATTGACATGAAAAACTCCTATTAAAGCTTTTATTTAATTATATTACTTTATCCATTTGGAATTTTATCCCTTCATTAAAGAGTAATTGTTTTTTTAATTCTAAACCTCCACGATATCCAGTTAATTGATTATTAGAACCTATCACCCTATGACAGGGTATGATAAATGGTAATGGATTTTTTGCTAAGGCCCTCCCAATTGCTTGATATGCTTTAGAATTAATAGAATTACCTATTTGTTTATATGTACTAGTTTTTCCTTTTGGTACTTTTAATGTTTCAATATAAACTTTTCTTTGAAAATTAGTAATAGGAAGAGTGTTTAAATCAAAACAATTTTGAAAATTAACATTTCCTCCTTTTATGAATTTTTTTATTAAATTTTCTAAATTTTTAGACTCAATAAGATTATGATTTTTAATATACTCCTTATTTATTTCATTAAATTCATTTTCAAAATAAATAAGTTGTGCTAATTCGTCTTTGTTAATGTATGCTTTTATATTCATGAAAATTTTTTTAAACCTCCTTTATAATCTTACTTGTTTTAAAGGATATTTAAATAAAAAAAAGAAATTAAATTTAATTATTAATTTATAATATTTTTTTAAGTAATTCTTCTGCAGGATCCATTCCTTGTGCCCCAATAAGTAAAATTAAATCATCAGGTGTGGAAAATTCCACAGTATCAGATAATGCGTCTATTAATTTATCATAAATTACATATTCTGTATTTTCCTTGTTTAATTCATCTTCAAATATTTTTCTCTCTTGAGGTGTTACAGTATTATTGTGATCTACTTCATCTTCACTACAAGATAATATTAAATTAATTGGTATTTGATCTTCTTCTTGAAGATTATTTATTACATCTGATAATGCTTCTGCTATTAATTTATTTAATACTATTCCTCTAGAGCCTCTAATTGCATCAATAACCCATAATGTTTTTAAATTATTTTTATTAGCAGTTTTAAATGCTGATTGTATTGTTGCTTTAATTCCTTCAGGATTATGTGCAAAATCATCAATTATTAATGGTTTTTCATTTAATGTTACAAATCTTCTTTTTAAAGGTTTATATGATTTTACTCCTTCTTTAATTTGTTCAAGAGGAATATTTAAGGATATTGTTGATGCTATAGCAGATAAAGTGTTTTGTATGAAGTGGTGAGATTGGAATGGTAATTCATCTAATTTTAAAAATATTTTATCTTCATAAATTATTGCTTCTTTTTCATCACTATAAGATAATTTATTTATTCTATTAGTAGTTTTAATGTTTTCTAAGTTTTCAGGGTCCATACTTAAATAGAAAATATTACAATTTTCTTTAACTGTTTCATCCATTATTCTTACTCTTTCATCATCATAGTTAAGTACTGCTGTTCCATGAGTTAAGGATTTTATTAAACCTTCAGTTTCTTCTTTAACTTCTTCCACATCATGAACTAGTCCTATATGATCCATTGCAACATTAGTTACTACAGATACATCTTGGTTTATAGCTTCACTCATTAAATATGCATGATTTTTCATGAAGTAATCTTCCCATCCTTGTACTTCAGAAACTTCAACAACTAAATAATCTAAACCTTTTTGTTCATTATATGATTGTACTAAAAGTTTTGATACCATTGGATCAATTAAAGTATTAAATTCACTTCTTGCATCAGTATTAGTGAATACTTTAGCTCCAAAATTTTTTAGTATATGGTACACCATATGAGTAGTGGTGGATTTCCCATTTGTCCCTGTTACAACTACTCTTTTAGTATTTGGTGCATAATTTTCAACTGTCCATTTTATTGCATATGCATTAGCTTCTTCTATTTTATTTACAACAATTATAGGATATTTTAATTTATCTGCAATTTCTAAACAATCATCTAATGGATGTAAGGTTATTATACATGCTACATTTTTTTTATTAGCAATTTCCACCCCTTTTCCATTAATTTTATGTCTTATTACAATATCTCCTTTTTTTGCACTGTTTAATGTTGTGAATGAACCAGTGAACCCTAATGATTTATAATCATTGCTTCCATAGAGTGTTCCATTGATTTTTTGTGTTAAATCTTCGATTTTAATATTTTTTGTCATTGCGAATTTACTTCCCTTAAAAAAAAGTATTTATATTGAATTCTTATATGAAAAAAAGAAAAATAGATTTTTTTATAGTATGAATACAAAATAATCTATTAATAATCCAATTATACAAGCTATTGCTGTTATTAACCAATAACTACTTACGATTTTTACTTCACTTATTCCTCGATAATTTAATGCATGATGTAATGGTTCTACAGGTAATGTTATTATATGTGCACGATGCATTAAACTAATTATAGTTGAACCAATTGGTACTGCTAAGGATAATAATCCAAAATATGGGATATTTGTGATTAATACTGCTGCTGCAAATCCTGAACCTAAAATGAATGATCCAGTATCTCCCATGAAAATTTTTGCAGGGTACTTATTAAACACAAGGAAACCTAAACAGATTGCAAATAATATTGCAAATGGTGCTATTCCTTCCATATTCCCATTTATAAAACAGAATACTCCACAAGCAAAAGAGGCTATGGCAATTATTCCAGATGCTAAACCATCCATTCCATCTATAAGGTTTACTGCATTTATACATCCTAATACTGCTATTATAACTATTGGTATAGCTAATAATCCTAAGTTAAATCCTCCAAGAGTCCATACTGTACTTGTTAATACTAGGAATATACCTGGTAAAAATTGTGCTATTATTTTAACAGATTCATGAGGTTCATATTTAATAGGTATTTCTGCAACTTGTTCTAATTTTCCAGCTGCAAGTAAAGGTTCTAATTGTTTTTTAGCTTTATCAGTAGTTACTCTTGCTTCTTCTGAAACACCTAAATTTAAGATACCTATTTGGACAACATCCGGAGAAATGTTTTTAACTACTTTTTGATATTCTTTTACTTTTAATCCAAGTAAATCATCAAGTAATCCCATAACTCCACCTGTAACCATTATGAAACTAGTTATAAGAATTGGTAAATTTTTATAGAATAATGAAACAACAAATAATATTGCGAATAAGAAGGATATTCCACCCATTGTAGGTGTTCCAGTTTTATGTCTGTGTTCGCTTACTATTGGAGAGTCTGAAATATCTGCATCTATTAATACATGACGTATAAAAAATGTAGAGAAAACAGTGACTACAAAGGTTATTAAAAATAAAATTACCATATTTGTTGTGTTCATTACTAAATACATTATTACCACGATTTTTTTAAAAAATTTTTATTTACTAATTATATATTTTAGAATTTAATATTATTTAAACTTTATTTTAAGTGCTTTAAAAAGTTAAAAAAAGGTTTTAAATTAAGTTAAAACAATATTTATAACTTAATTAATTTGATTTTTATTCTAGGATATTTAAAAAAAGAGTAAAAATTGAAAAAATTAAATTTAAAATTATTTTTTATAATTAACTCCAGTTAATTGTTTTGCTAGTTCATAACAATCATTTAAAGTATTTCCTCTTATGGTTAATCTTTGATAACCTTTTGGACCATGAACAACATAAGGACTATTAATGAAATCTTTAAGTGGTTTCCTAGATTGGGGGCCATTATAATTATGTACTGGGATTTCAAGACTATGATAAGTTTTTCTTAGATTATTCATTTTATCTTCTGTAAAATCACCTGTAACCATTCGTATAAGATTTATTAAAGGGTTTATTCCAGTTGTTGCACAACTAAGATAACGTGTTCCACTCACTCTAGTGTTTATTTCTAGTGCATAAATTTCATCATTAGTTGGAGAATAAATGAGATCTATGTCTATAGTTCCTTCTGCATTTAAATTTTTCGCTATTTTATATGCTAAATCCATTACTCTTTGATTATTTAATCCTTTTAATTCTGTTGGTCCGGATCTTAATCTTAAAATTGGATGGATACCTTCAAGAGATGTTTCACCTTTATATATAGGTGCTATAGGATAATATAAATTATTCCAACTTGATACTTCTATACTAATTTCAGAACCAGTTATGAATTCTTCACATAAAGCTTCATTAAAGGTTTTAAAGTATTCCTCAACATCTTTAAAGTTTTTACATACTTTAATATCTTTTCCACCTTGCCCTTCTCCTTGTTTTAAAACTACAGGATAATTAAATCCATTTATATCATTGGGTTGGTGTAAGATTTTTGATTTAGGTGTTGATATGTTATTTTCTTTAAAAAATTCTTTGGTTTTTATTTTATTTGAACATAAATCCACTGTTTTAGGGTTAGATATCAATACAGGTATTTGATGTTCTTTTTCTATTTTTTCCTTCATTTCTGCTACACTTAATAAAGGAGGATCTATTCCAATTAAAGGTATTATTGCATCTACTTTCTCTTTTATTGCAATATTCATAGGTTCCCCCATACCTCTTGGAACTATGAATACTTCATCTGCATCTTCTAAGTTAGGTGCATCTTTGTTAGATTCTGTTACTAGTGTTTTTATATTGTTTTCTTTACAGTAATATGCAACATCATCAAATAGTCTTGATCCGATAAATAGTATTTTTGTCATAAACATCAGCTTAAATAGAAATTAAATTTTTTTTATTGAATATTATATACTCATTTCTTTATATTTCTTATTTTATAAAAGTTTGAGTATTAATTCTCCTAAATTTTCCACACCTTCTTTTACATTTGGTGTTAAACCTAATTGTAAAGATAAATCTGCAGGTTGAACTCCAATAAATAGTATTTTATAAGTTTTCTCCAATTCTAAATAGTTTATTAAATAAGATAATGGCATATTATGACTAGATATTCCCATATTTTTAATTTCTTCTTTTTTTACTAATCTTAAAAATCCAGGTTTTTCATCCATTATTACGGCATCAATGAGTATTATGTGAGTTGGGTTTAAAGTTTTAATTTTACCTGTGAAGTTTTCTGGTGCGCTTCCAGCATTAATTAGTGTGATATTGTTTTTATTTTTTAATTTTGGAGTTAAATCATTTATAATGTATGGTCCAAGTCCATCATCAGTTTTTAATTCATTTCCTATTCCCATTATTACTAAATTTTCATAATTTTCTAAAAATTTTTTTAATTCTTTTTCTAATAACATGAAAAAACCTTTATATCCTTCTGTTTTATATTAAATTTATTTTTATTGATTCTAATCCTTTACCCATAGTATATGATAAGTTTATATTAATTGTTTCTCCTTGATGTGCATCTAATTCTTTTGGTAAAGGTATGATTAATTCTGGATTTAACATAGGTGTTGGTCCGCAAATTAATTTTTGATTTAATAATGTGTATGTGGTTATTTTAACTCCATTAAATATAGAATTTTTAGTAATGTAAAATGATATTGTTTTATCGAATACTGGATTTATATAATCTTTAAATCGTATTATATCATAGATTACACTTTCACCAATTATATTATATTTTGGTTGTGATTCTAAATCTTCATACATTATTATATTATCTTCCATACATACTGGTTCTATTTTGTTTATGATTCCATAAGGGATTATTTCTGTGTAACTTTTTATTTTATTATGGATTTGATTGAATGTTAAAACTTCTTCTTCCTCAATTAATGCTGTATCTAACATTTCACATATTATTAAATCAGGTGTGGATTCAAATTCATGTTGTGTTGTGTCTGCATTAATGATTTGAATATTATTGAAGTTTTTTGTGTTTTCTTCTGCACATTTAATTGTTTTTGGATCTAAATCTATGGCTTGTATTTTTTCATAGTATTCACTAGCAAATATTGAGAGTATCCCACTTCCACATCCTAAATCTAATGCTAATTTTTTATTTATATTTGGATTTTCACCTTTATTTTTAATAGCTTCATAAAATGCGGATAATCTTTCTGTATCTTTTAATAGGTTGAAATGATAATGAGTTGTCTGTAATTTCATAATGAATCTTTTTTTTAAATTTTATTTTTTACGGTTTTTTAGAAATAGTTATAAATGATTTTGAATGTATTTATTTAAAAAAATAGATTAAATGTTTAAAAAAAAATATTTAAGAATAATGATTAATTTATGTTTATGTAGGATCTAAGTTTTCTCCATTAGCTGTACTTGTGAGTTTAACGTGATCTACTCCTTTAAGTCTCATCATTCTTTCTGTAAGTTCACGAATATTATTTACATCTCCGTTTACAACTATTACTTCCATACAATATTTGTTTGTCATGTGAATATGCATACTTGCATTTATTTCATCACGAAAATCGTGTTGTATTTCTGCTAAGTTTTCCATTACTCCTGTGAAGAAATGGTCATATATTACGGTGATAACCCCTATTCTTTGCCCTTCCATTTCGTTCATCCATTGGTAACGAACAATGTAATCTTTAAGTGCATCTCGTATCCCTTTAGAACGTGATTGATAACCTCTATCTTTTAATACTTCATCAAAATCAGCTAGTAATTTTTTTGGTAGGGACATACTTATTCTCATCATTTTTATAAAACCTTCTGTTTTTTTACAAATTTTTATATTTAACCCAAATTATTTTAGTGTTTAAGATTAACTAAGTATTAATCGTTAATAAATAAGTAGTAATTAATCTTATATAAATTTTATTAAATGAATATTTGTCAATTAAAAAAACATTAAATAGATTAATTAAATTGTTTTGAATTAATTAATAAGTTTATAGTATCTACCGTCTCTTTTTTTAACCTTTTTAATAATACCTTTAATTTCTAAAGATAATATTATATGATACATTCGAAAATTAGTAATTTTTTCAGGACCATAGAGTAAATAACCTTCCAAAATATATTTAGATACCAAATTATCTTCATCAACTACTTCACGAATAATTTTTACAACATTAGCTTCTTTAATATCTAATTTAATATTCATGACATCTTCTTTTGTTTCGAGAGTTTGAATTTCAGTACCCTCATTTATTAATTTAATTTTTTTTTGTTCATAAGTTATTAAATCTTTTTTTGCAAGGGACTTAAGAACATCATGAAGATTATGTTCATGAACATTTAAATCTGTTTGAAGAACTTTTAAAGGTATACCTTCATCATATTCTGGATTAAATGTTTGTATACGACTTAATACCGTATTTTCTTTTTTTGTTATATATATTACCATTATAATTCTTTATCCTAAAACTTAATTATATTATATATTATATTATTATTATAAAAAAAGTTTTTTTAATTTGTAGTTTAGAAGTGATTATTATTAATATCTTTAATGAACTTACTAAGATAAGTAAAGAACCTGAAATTAAGATTAATAATTTAAGGGATATTTTAAAAAAGTATGCTAAAACAGTTAGTGTTTTTGATGAAATGAATGCTACATGTATTATACGAGAAGATTGTAAGTATATGCAAAAGAATATTCAAAAAGAATACTTAGAAGTTTATATTAAATATTTTTTTAAAAGAATCAAAGAAATTTTAAATGATAATATAAATTATAAAGGGAATATTGATATTATTAAGTTTCAAAATTCTTTAAATTTACTCAGAGATCAGTTTATTCAATATAAAGACAGTAGTAATAATAGCAAATATTCTTTAATTTTAACTTTAATTAGTTTTTATGCTACATTCATTAAAAATGAACCAATACATCCAGTAGGTACACCTTTTCCTGGAAATTTAAAACTAGAAAAAAAAGGTGAAGAATATTATTGTCCAGTAAAAGAAAAACAATCCAAAAATCCTAATGCTGTTTGTAATTTATGTATTTCTAAACAAAAAGAAATATAAAAAGAATAAATTAAATTTTTTTATATTTTAGAAGATAATCCCATTTCCCCTGCCATTGGAACACCAGTTAATACAGATGCTTCAAAAGTTAAAGATTTAAGATTTTCTTTTTCTAATTTAGATAAATGAGAATTTCCTGCTTGTTGAGCAAGCATTGTTGCTTCATCAGTCATTGCTTTAATATAATTAGCAACATGTTTTGCACCTTCTCGATAATTTAAACGGTGTCTTAATTCAAGATTTTGTGTTGCAATTCCTTTTCTACATGTTCCATCATAACATTCTTGACATACTCTACAACCTAATGCAACAAGTGCCCCTGTTGCTACATATGTTGCATCTGCTCCTAGAGCTAATGCTTTAAGAACATCTACACCAGTTCTTATTCCACCAGATACTATTAAACTTACTTCATCACGTAAATTTATGTCTTTTAAAGCAGCATCTGCTTCAACAATAGCTGAAAGTGTTGGAACTCCTGCTTGTTCCATGATTACATCAGGACCTGCACCGGTTCCTCCTTGCATTCCATCTACAACAATTGCATCTGCTCCACCTTTTGCTGCAATTTTAACATCACTTGCCACACGTCCTGCTGCAAATTTAACCATAATAGGTACTTGCCAATCTGTAATTTCTCTTAATTGACTTATTTTCATACTTAAATCTTCAGGTCCTACTATATCCATGTGTCTTGCTGGTGATAATGCATCTGCTCCTTCTGGTATTTTACGGATTTTACTTACATCTGCAGTAACTTTTTCTCCAAGTAAGTGTCCACCCATACCACTTTTTGCTCCTTGACCTATTTTAATTTCGATTGCATCAGCATTATTTAAATATTCAGCAGATACACCAAATCTTCCAGAAGCATATTGTGCTACTAAATTATGAGATAATGCTCTTTCTTCAGGAAGCATTCCTCCTTCACCAGTGTTAGCAACTGTTCCTGCAAGTGTTGAACCAAGTGCTAATGCCATTTTAGCTTCTTTACTTAATGCTCCAAAACTCATTGCACCAATCATGATTGGAGTGTCAATGTGTAATGGGTTTTCCGCATAACGATCACCTATTATTACATCTGTTCCACAAGGTTCTCGATAATTATCTAATGGAGGTCTACTTACTTGTGCTGGTGTTATGACCAAATCATCAAATGTTGGAAGTGTTCTAGTTGCACCTGTACTTCTAATTTTATATGACGCTGCTGTTGTTTTTCTTTCTATTTCTAAAATATCAGGATATTTCCATCCTAATCTTTGGTCTTCTGGCATTGCTAAGACTTTTATTGCTCCGTGAGGACACATTTCACTACATATTCTGCACCCTACACATTGTGCTTGATGTAATGGTTGTGGTTCTCCTCGAACTATTTCGTATACTCCATGTGGACAGTTGTTCACACAACTAAAACATTTACCACAGATATCTTCATCTCGATCGTCACATAGATACCAGCAACATCCTGGTCTTTCAAAATCTCTTTTACATATTAGTGGGTCTCTTATTACATTAAATGGCATTTTATTTTTCCCTCCTTAATCTTTTTTATGGAAAAATGGTCTTTTACTTTGAGGTATGATTTTTTTAAAATTTTTATAATCTTCATTAGATATCTTAAAATCATATTTATTAAGAATTGTTTTTAATTCTTTTATATCTTCTTCATTAGCTTTCAATTGGAATGCATTTTTTCCAAGACTTTCTATTTTTCCTAGTACGTATATTTCCCCATTTACAATGGATTCTGCTAAGTCTTCACCTACATCTCCGAGGATTATGATTTTTCCCCCCATCATGAAAATTCCTGTCATAAATCCAGAGTTGCCTCCTATTATGATGGTTCCATTTTTCATGATTTCTCCAGTACGGGCCCCAACACCTTTTTTAACTACTACTGTTCCACCATAAATTCCTTGACCTGCTCCATCTCCTGCAGAACCTTCAACTATGATTTCTCCTTCAGTCATGTTGTCACCTACAAACCAGCCTGCATTTCCTTTGATTAATATTTGTAATTTATCAACCATACTTCCAGCAAAGTATCCTGCAGATCCATCTATAATTACTTGAGATTCCCCAATTACTCCATTTACAAGATAATGCATTGCATTTGGGTTTTCTAAAATAATTTTTTCTACTTTTTCATGATCTATTGCATATCTGATTTTTGTGTTGGTTTGTCGTGGTGTAAGTTTGGATACGTCTATTGTGATTGTTTTTTCACTCATATTTATTTCCGCCTTTTAAATTTCGTATACTCTTACTTCTCCAGGAGAGATTTGTTCTACATTATGGGTGTCAATTACTTGTCGGAGGCTTACTTCTTCTGATGCTATTGCGAATTTTTCATCGTTTTCAGCAATTACTCCTGGTCTTAATCCTAGTTTATCTTTTGCTATTCCAATTCCGTTAGGTGTTCCTATTATGAAACTGAATGGACCATCCATATCTTCAACTGCTCCTTCTAATGCTTCTTCTAAGGTGTAGTTTGAGATTAGTTTATCTGCAATGTAGTGTACTAAACATTCAGTATCGTTGAATGTTTCAAATATGTGACCTTTTCGTTCTAGAGGGTCTCTTATATTCCAATAATTTGTTATTTGTCCATTATGTACTACTGTTACGTCTTCTGAGATATAAGTTTGGAATGGGTGTGCATGGAATCTGTCTATTGCACTTTCTGTTGAGAATCTTGTGTGTCCTATTGCATGTGTTCCTTTTACACTTCTTGTATCATATCTGTTTGCAATTTCTAGAACTGATCCTACATCTTTTATCATTTCAAATGAATGTGAACCATTTAAAACTATTACATCATCTATTTGATCAACTTTAGTGATTAAGGGTTTTAGTTGTTTGAAATTATCCAAATTGACATGACATCTATATATTATGGTATCGTCAACTGATGGGATTTTTTCTTCTTGTGCGATTGATGAGTTGTTTTGTATTATGTTTTTTACATCAGATATTTGATTATCATCATCAATTTGTATGTTTAAAATGTATTCTCCATCTGGTAATCCTAATCCTCCGTATAATGCAAATCCTGCAGAGTCTGGTCCTCTGTGTTGGAGTGCATTTAGCATGTTTGTCATGTCGTTTCCAATGTTGTGCATTTTTTTATCTTTGTATACTATTCCTGCTATTCCACACATTTTTTAACCTCCTTTATGAAGTATTCATGTAATCTTGTATCATTAGTTAATTCTGGATGAAAACTCATTGCTAGATTAGGGCCTTGTTGTATTGCTACGATTGTGTTATTTACTTCACATAAGACTTTGATGTCTTTTTTGGTTTTATCATAGTTTTTTAGTGTTGGTGCTCTTATAAATACTCCAGGGTATTTATATCCTAAAATATTGAGTTCTGTTTCAAAAGAATCTTTTTGTCTTCCAAAACTGTTTCTTACAACTTCTATGTCCATTATTCCTAGTATGGGTTGTTCGTAATTTGTTTTTTTTGCAAGTAATACCATTCCGGCACATGTTCCGAATATTGGTATTTTTTTGTCTTTTATTATTTTATCAAGGTCTCGTTCGAATAAGATTTTCCCTATTACTGTTGACTCTCCTCCAGATATGATGAGTCCATCACATTTTTTTAGGTCGTCGGCATATCGTACATTTTTGGTTTGGGCTATTATACCCATTTTTTCTATTGCTTTTTCGGTTATATCTTTATGTTCTGATACTGCGCCTTGTAAGTTGAGAATTCCTATTGTTAACATGAAAAATCACTGAATTTTATATAAAGTTTATATTTTTTTATCATATTTTTTTTTAAAAATAGATTAATATTATATTATGTTCTTTTTGTTTATTTATTTTATTGTTTTATAAGTGATTTTTATGTTTTTTGAGTCTATATTTTTTTGGAGATGAATATTTTTCATCCTTATGGTTTCTTTATATTTATTTATATATAAAGTTGGTGGAATATCCCTTCCGGTTGAATTTTGTTTATATGAAATTATTTTAAAAAATTGTGTAAAAAAAAGTGAAAAATAGGAATAATTAAATGTTAGTTATGTAAAAAAATTTTTTTATTCTTCTTTTTTAGGATTTTTAATTGCATCAATTGCGTATCTAGCACCTACAACTACAAAATTTTTTTCATCATTTAATAATTTTTCTATAGATCCTACTGCTCTAGAATCACCTATAGCTCCTAATGCCCAAACTGCTGCTCCTCGAACTTTCCAATCTGGACTTTTTAAAGTTTCCATTAATGGATCTACTGCTGCTTCACCCATATGGGATAATGCAGTTGATGCTTCTCTTCTAACTAATTTATTTCCATCAGATAATGTATTTATTAGTGGTTCTATTGCTTTAGTATCTTTAATAAGTCCTAATGCTTGAGCTGCACCTTTTCTTATTTCTTTATCTGAACTTTTTAATGCATTTATAAGTGGGTCTACGGATTCTTTTGCATTGAACTCTAATAATCCCATTGCTTCTTCTTTTACAAATTCATCGGTTGATTTTAAATCTTGTATTAATTCTTCTATTGTTTTTTCCATTGAAAATCACCTTATTTATTTTTTTTATTATTATAATATAATTTATAACTATTTCTTAAATATATGTAAAGGATTATTTAAACCTTTCGATATTTGACGAACAATGTATTTTTTCTATACAACAAAATACTTTAAAGTACAAAAATATAAAAATAATAGATAAAAACAATTTGGATAATAAAATGAAAAAGATAACAACAATACCTGGAGACGGAATAGGAAAAGAAGTAATGGAAGCAGGACTGTACATCTTAAACAAATTAGATTTAAATATAGATTACAGCCCACAAGAAGCAGGAAAAGAACTATACGAAAAAACAAACGATAATCTTCCCCCTGAAACAATAAAATCAGCAAAAAATACAGATGCAACATTATTTGGAGCAGTTACATCCATACCTGGAGAAAAAAGTGCAATAATAGAATTAAGAAAAGCACTCAATGTATATGCAAACTTAAGACCTGTAAAATCATATCCTGGAGTAAAAGGAATCTATGATGATGTAGACTTCTTAATAGTAAGAGAAAATACAGAAGGATTATACTCCCAAATAGAAGAAACCACAAAAGAAGGAGCCATTGCAAAAAGAGTAATAACCAAAAAAGCAAGCCAACGAATTTGTGATTTAGCATTCCAACAAGCAATAAAAGAAGACAGAAAAAGTGTTACCTGTGTTAACAAAGCTAATATCCTTAAAAAAACAGACGGACTATTCAAAGAAACATTCTACAAAGTAGCTAAAAATTATCCAGAAATTAAAGCTAATGATTTTTATGTTGATGCAACAGCAATGTATTTAATCACAGATCCTCAAAGATTTGATGTAATAGTAACAACCAATTTATTTGGAGACATATTATCAGATGAAGGAGCAGGATTAGTAGGAGGCTTAGGAATAGCACCTTCAGGAAATATTGGATCAGAAAATGGACTATTTGAACCAGTTCATGGAAGTGCACCTGATATAGCAGGACAAAATATAAGCAATCCCGTAAGTATGATATTAACCATAAGTATGATGCTGGAATACTTAAATCAAGATTATTATGCAGATAAAATAAAACAAGCCACAGTTACAGTATTAAAAGAAGGAAAAGTGAAAACTCCTGATCTTGGTGGATCTAATAAAACCATGGAACTTGCAGAAGAAATAAACAAAAAATTACAAGAAATATTATAAAAAAAGAGAGAATAGATAATTATGCTTAATATAACAACATTTTTAGATGCTAATGCAAAAAGACTAAAAAAAGATGTATTTTACTGTCCCGAAAAAGGAACTAAATATAATTCTAGAGAAATACTTGGAATAGTATCAGAACTTGGAAGAGAATTAAAAAAATTAGGAATAGGTAAAGGAGATCGTGTATTAATCTATTTAAAAAGTTCACCTGAATACTTATTCAGTATGTTTGCTTTATGGAGAATAGGTGCAATAGCCGTACCAACAAATAGAGTTTATAAAGAAAATGAAATAAAATACATGAGCCAAAACTCAGAAGCAAGATTAATGATAACTGACTTAAAAGGTGAAGAAATAGGAGAAAAGATTGGAATAAAAACTTACACACCAGAAAATATAGAAAATTATCGTGAAGCCGAAGTTTTACCCTCAGAAACTACTGATTGGGACGATTTATGTCAACTACAATATACTTCAGGTACAACTGGAAAACCCAAAGGAAGTATGTTAACACATGGAAACTGGTTTACAAGTATACACAATGAATGTGATGTATTAGAATTAAGACAAAATGATGTATTTCTTGGAATTTATCCAATGGCTCATGTAGGTATAAGTTGGGGAATAAGTGCCTTACGTGCAGGTGCTTTATATATTATGATGGAAAGATATGAGTTAAATAAATATTTAGAATTAATAGAAAATGAATATGTAACTGTATTAGCAGGTATGCCTCCAGTTATACATACTTTAACTAATCTTGACAGTGATTATATATCTAAACTTGATAGTGTAAGAGAAATAATTAGTGGTGGAGGACCAATACATAAAAAGATTTGGAAAAAATTCACAGATCAATACAGTATACCTATAATAAATGCTTATGGATTATCTGAAACTATTGTAATAGGTACAGGTACAGTAATTCGTCCAGAAGATTATATTGAAGCAGATCGTTTTGAAAGTGTAGGACATCCAGTATGTTTTAGTGAATGTAAAATTGTAGATGAAGATGATCCTTACAGTACTTTAGATAAATATGAACATGGTGAAATAGCTTTGCGTGGTCCTGCAGTTGCTAAAGGTTATTGGAATATGGAACGTGAAACACGTGAAAGTTTTCTCCCAGAAGGTTGGTTTTTAACTGGAGATATTGGTTATTTAGATAAAGATAATCGTTTATTCATTACTGATCGTAAAAAAGATATGATTGATATGAGTGGTTGGAAAATTTATCCAACTGAAGTTGAAGAAACATTAATTAAATATCCTGAAGTTGAGGATATTGCAGTTTTTAGTATTCCTGATTGTCATCGAGGAGAATTACCAGTTGCAGCAGTAATTTGGAAAAATGATGAAGATAAAGAAGGTTTAATTAAATTTGCTAAGAATAATATTGCAGGTTATAAAGTTCCTCGTGAAATTTACAGTACTAATGAACTTCCTCGTGTTAATGGTTGGAAATTATTACGTAAGGAGTTAATTAAAATGTTTGCTCCTGAAAAAATAGAAAAAAAATAAAATGTTTATATAAATTAATATATCATGGTTCCAATACCATCAGTTGTGAAAATTTCAAGTAGTAAAGAGTGTTTTAATCTACCATCTATAATATGTGCAGATTTAACACCATCATTTATTGCTTTTACACAAGTTTCAATTTTTGGAATCATTCCACCAGTAATTATACCTTCTTCTATGAGTTTTGGTACTTCTTCTACTTTTATTTTTTGAATTAAACTTGATGGATCTTTTGGATTTCTTAATACTCCTGGTACATCAGTTAAGATTATTAGTTTTTCAGCATCTACTTCACTAGCTAGTGCTCCAGCTACAGTATCTGCATTAAGATTTAGACTGGTTCCGTCTTCTGCTATTCCAATAGGGGATATTACAGGTATGTAATTGTTTTCAGTAAAAAGTTTTAATATGTCAGGGTTGACTTTTTTTATTTCTCCAACAAGTCCTAAATCTATTTCTTCTATTTCACCAGTTTCTTCATTATGATATTTATGGAGTTTTTTACATGCTTGTATGAGTTTGTTATCTTTTCCACTAATTCCCACACCTTTACCATCATGTAAACAAATTTTACTTACAATATTAGTGTTTATGTTTCCAACTAAAACCATTTTCACAATTTCCATTGTTTCTTCATCTGTTACTCTAAGTCCTTTGATGAATTTTGGTTCTTTTCCTAATTTATTCATGCTTCTAGTGATTTCCGGCCCTCCGCCATGAACTACTATTGGTTCCATTCCAACATATTTAAGGAGTACTGTATCTCTAGCTGTAGAAGCCATTGCAATTTCATCTATCATTGCATGACCTCCATATTTTATCATTATTTTTTGTTTATGGAATTTTTTTATGTAAGGTAATGCTTCAACTAATATATTTACTTGTTCCATGTTTTATCACTATAAATTTTTTGAATATTAAAATTAAATTTTTATTACAAATTTTTTAACACTAATAGGTTTTGTTTGATGTATTATTTATAATATTATTAAAAAAATTATCGAAATGAATATTAATAACAAACGAATAAATAGTAAATATTAATTAAATTTTAAATTAAAAATGGAAGATTGATAAAAAATGCCGAAACCAAATATGATGCCAAAGAATGGTCATAGAATACAAGGATTCTCAAGTGAAAGCTTTATAAATGCAAAAGAAATATTAGAATCCTTTAAGTTTAAAGGAAATGAAGTTTTCATGGATCTTGGATGTGGAGATGGACATATAAGCATGGAAGCATTAAAATTATTAAATGATGATGCAACAGTAATTGCTATAGATAATTATGAACCAAGTATCATAGATTTACAAAAAGATGTAGATGAGCAAAACATAAAAAATTTAAAACCAATATTTGCAGATTTTACTGAAGGAACACCAGTCGAAGATGAAAGTGTAGATGTAATATTTTTATTAAATGTTTTCCATCACTTTAATGCTGCACGTAAAAGTAGTGAAAGTATTAAAGAAATGAAACGTATTCTAAAACCTGAAGGAAAAATATATGTAATGGAATATAAAAAACAAGAAGTTAGACATGGACCTCCTTACCAAATGAGAGTAAGTGATGAAGATGTTGAAAAAATGTTTAGTGATGAAGGATTTAAAGTCTTAAATGTGGATAATGAAGTTGGTGAAGATATTCCTGAAGGAAAATCTCATTATTTAATAAGTTTTCAAAAATAGATTTTAAAAAAAATTCCACAATTTAATTATTTTTTTAAAATTAAAAAATTTACTAATTTTGATATTAATTTAAAAATTGAAATTATAAAAAAAGAATGTAAAAAAAAGTTCTTATTTTTTTAAATAGAAAAATAAGAAAAACCTTTTTTATGTTTTTAGATTATCTATTGTAATTACTAAATCTGTTAATTGTTGTTGTACACTTAAACCAGGTTGTCCGTGTGCTTCATATACAAGTGCTGGTGTTCCATTCTCTAATATTGGTTGAGTACAATATTTTGGACTTGAATATTCAGGAGGTTCATAATAGTATAACCAACTATTATTTTTAACAATTTTGTTAGCTATTTGATGACTTGTTCCATTTGCACTTCCTGGTGTGAAGATATATGGATCTGGGAAGTAAAATGCATTTGATGTATGAATATCACACACTAAACTATAATCTTTACTTACTACATCAGGTACAACAAATTGTTGAGCTAATAATTGCCCATTCATTCTACTTTCTGAGAAATCACTACTATTTGCTGTAACATTTATTTTGTAAATATAATATTGATATTCACAATCACCGGAAATATTTTTAACAGCATTTTCAAGTGCTTGATGTGAATCAGATTCCCGTGGGTGTTGTCCTATAATGTATGCTATTTTTACTTTAGAAGATGTGTTTCCATATGGTCCTTCAAGTGTTACAAAACCTTCCTCAGCAGTTCCTAATTTAGTTGATATAGTATTTGGGTGATTTGCATCTGTATCAATATGTAATAAATTTGCTAATGGTTCAAATATTCCACTTAATGAAGTATCTACAGCATTACTTGTGCTTTCTAAATTAGGGTTTGAGAAAAAGTTACCTGAAAAAATTACAATTCCTCCAATTAGGATTATTAATATTATTACGGCATATATTAATTTTCTTTTAGGGGGTTTTGATTTAGGTTGTTTTCTATGTAAACTGTTTTTTGCATCAGTCAATTTTTTTATACCTCTAATTAATTTTATTTTTTTAAAGTTTTTATTTATTTTATAATTGAAAGAAAATTTTTAAGTTTTTAAATTAATTATTGAATTAAAATTTCTTTTTTGTGGTGTTGAAAAAATGTGTTTATAATAATTGTTTACTATTTTTTTAAATATACTTATTTCGTTTTTTTTAATTTATATTGAAAAAAAAATCTTATAAAATTATTGCTAAAAAATAGTATTTTAAAAAGGGGGTGGTGAAGTATTAATTATTGGTTTTAAAAAAAAGATGGCATATGTGATAAAAAAAATTTATTTCAATCTTTTTTATCTCTTTTTCCAAGATTGTTTTGCAGCTCTTCCTCTTTTACTTCCAGGTTTTCTGTATCCTTTTTTTTGTCTGGTTCTTCTATTTGTTCCTTTAACCTTTGCCATTATAATCCGTCCTTTAATTTTATTTTTTGCAAATATAATTTTTAAAATTTTTATTATTAATATAAGAAATAAAACTTTTATAGAATTGTCTATACTGAGAGTTTTATTTTTATAAAAAAGTTAATTTAAAAAAATAAGCTTCTATATTATATAAAAAACTTAATATAATAATTTTAGCTTTTAATACATATAAACTTAACTCATTAATTTTAATAATTAGTATCTTTTAAAAGAATTCATTAATGAATTATAGGAATAGTATCAAATACTCTTTAAATTTTATTATTATACAAATTTTGTTGAAATTAAATAATAAATGTTAAATATTATTTTATGTTAAATATATTTTTAATTATTATTAAATAAATATTAGTAAATAGTTTTACTTAATACTTTGTGATATTTAATTTAAATTATTTTTTTATAAAAAGGGGAGTAATGTATTAAATGAAAAATTTAGGAAAAATAAGTATTCTTCTAGTTTTACTATTTTGTAGTGTATTGATTTTTTCTGGAGCT
The DNA here is from genome assembly GCF_046197875.1 of Methanobrevibacter acididurans. Taxonomy (NCBI): domain Archaea; kingdom Methanobacteriati; phylum Methanobacteriota; class Methanobacteria; order Methanobacteriales; family Methanobacteriaceae; genus Methanobrevibacter; species Methanobrevibacter acididurans. The sequence goes on from NZ_CP166991.1 coordinate 1,094,308, forward strand.
ATTAGTGCTAGTGAATCTGATGGTAATATGGTTTTAGGTAATGTTAGTATGACTATTCCAAATGATTTTTTAAATGGTCAATTAAGTAATTATTCTGATGCTGCTATTTATGAAAAAATTGTTAATGGTGATATTTTCCGTATAACTGTACATAATGATTCAAAATATTTTATGAATATGGCAGGTTATGATATTAATCAAGCAGAAAATTCTAGTCAAATTAGTATTGGTGGACATCCTTGTTTGATTTGTGAATGTGGTAATAATTATATGGGAAATTATACTGTTATTATTTTCGAATCTAATGGATCTTTAGTCCGTGTATACATACCAAATAGTACAGGTTTAACAAGTGAAGGTGAAAGTTTAGTAAGTAGCACACCCCCTTCATTATATAGTGGATCTACATTTTACAATTATTTAAATGCTACGCATAAAGCATATTTGAATCAACGTGAACAAGAGGATATGATAGCTGATTCTTATGATGAAGGATATGATGAAGGATACGGTGAAGGATACGATACTAGTAGTGATAAATGGTATCAAAATATTCCAGTAATAGGACAATTTATTATTTAAAAAAAGAAAGTTAAAAAAATGAATTGAAAAAATTTGTTTTATGTTGTGTATTCAGCATTGATTTTAACATAATCATATGTTAAATCACAACCATAACTTGTAGCTGAACCTTGACCTTGATATAATTCAATGAAAATATAAATATTTTCAGCTTGAACAATTTTTTCAGCATCATCTAAATAGGAGGTTCCCTCAAATGCTAATATTTCACCATTACGTACAAGATCAACTTTATCTTTATCAGATGCAATACTTATTGTGATTTTATCTGGATCCATAGTTGTGTTTGAATATCCCACTGCAGCAATTATTCTTCCCCAATTTGGATCCCCACCAAACATTGCAGATTTAACTAAAGATGAGGAAACTACAGTTTTAGCTACTTTGATAGCTTCTTCTTCATTTTTTGCACTGTCAACATTTACTTGTAAGAATTTAGTTGCTCCTTCACCATCACGAGCCATCATTTTAGCTAGTTCTATACATACTGTATTGAATGCTTCTTGGAAATTTTTATCTATGGTTCCATCATATTTTATAATACTTGATTTTGATTTTCCATTTGCAAGTAATATTGCAGTATCATTAGTAGATTCGTCTCCATCAACAATTACCATATTAAAACTTTTTTTAATAGCTTCATTTAAAACTTTTTGAGAATGTTGTTTGTCAATTATCGCATCTGTTACTAAAAAACATAACATTGTTGCCATATTGGGAGCTATCATTCCACTTCCTTTACACATTCCACCTATATGTACTTTGTTACCATTTTCTAATGTGACTTCCACTGCAAATTCTTTAGGAAATGTGTCTGTTGTCATTATTGCTTTAGCTGCATTATTAGAAGCTTCATTACTATGTTCTAATTCAGCACTAACTTTTTTTATCATTGGTGTGAAAATATCCATTGGCATTTTTCTTCCAATAACACCTGTTGATGCTGTTGCGATTTCATTTTCAGGAATATTTAAAATTTCAGATGCTATTTTTACTGTTTTTTCACAATCTATTATTCCTTGTTCCCCTGTAAAACAATTAGCGTTTCCACTGTTTGCTATGATTAAAGATATTTTTCCATCTTTAATGATTTCTCTAGTATAATTTAATGGAGCTGCAACTATTTTATTAGAAGTATATACTGCCGTTGCTGTACTATTTGGAGCATAGATAATACTTAAACCGTATTTATCTTTTTTGAATCCATTTGCTTTAACTCCATCTATTTGACAGATTCCTCCATTGATTTTTGTGATATTTTTGTTAAATTGATTTATTGTCATTTTTAATTAGATTCTCCTATGAACAAATTTTAATTTAATATTTTATTTAATGTTAATTATTATTAAATTTATTTTTTTAATGATTTTAATGTAAGTGTAAGTTCTTTAATTACTTTTTTTTGGAACTTTTATAATTACATTAAATTATTTCTTTTTATGGGTTCTTAATTTTTAATTTATCTTTAGCATTTATTTAGGATAAATTTTAAGATTATAATTTTTTTAATTTTTATAAGAAATTTTGTAAAATTAGATATTTTATTTTAAGAAATGGTGTGTAATTTTTTTATTAAAAATAGTATATGAAAAATTTTTTGATGGTAAATCAAATTTAATAAAATTAGTTTACCCAATAATTATATTTTTATTATGTGAAAATATTTTATTTAAGGATAAACAGTAAATTTGATTGAACATTTTGACTGTTTACTTCATCTGAGGAGTTTGTATTACTTACACTTGTAACATTAGATCCATTTACTGATAATTGTTGGTTTTGATCTTGGACTGCTTGACTATGGCCGTTCATTCCAGTTGTAATACCTATACCTGTACCTAATCCGAATGCAATAAGTGAACAAACTAATAATATTACGATTATTGCTTCATTTCTAGATCTCATTATTCCTCCAAATAAATTTGTAAATTTTTTCTTTTCATTAGTAACATTTTTATAATTTAATGTTTTGTATGTTTAAAACTGGTTTATGTTATAATGCTATTAATAAATTTTATGGATAGTCTTATATATACTTTATTAAGTGAGTAAGTGTGTAATTATATGTGTATTAAAATTTTTTAAAAAAATTTAAAAAATAGTATAACTATTCTAAAAACATCAAACAATTAAAAAATAATAAGGAAAATAAATTTCAATGCAGTTAATTAATTTAAAAATATTTTTAATAGAAAATTTAATCTAAATAAGATATTGAATTATTATTTTTTATTATAAAATTTCTTATGGTATAACAATGGGTTTTTTGCAAATAAACTGATAGGTTTATGTCTTATTTTTAGTTAAAAAATAAAAATAAAGAGTGTGTAAACAATTACACATAAACATATATATTCATATATAAAGTATAAATAATAAACAAAAGTAAACATAAACAAAAGTAAATATTAAAATAAATCGTAAAGATTATATACATTATAAACTAACCTAAAGGTATATGATAGAAAAAGACGATGTAGATCGAAAATGGAAATTATCTGAAAAAACAAGAATGAACATATCATTACCATCAGATATAGCCAATTGGCTAGATGACAATGCATCATTAACTTGGAAACTAGATAAAGCAGCACGTTCCAAACAAGTAACAAAAATACTTATGGAAGCTAAAGAAAAAAGCGAAAAAGAATACTAATTTTAAAAAATATAAAAAGGATTTAATTTAAGTAGCTACTGCATAAATCATTGCAATTAAAACAACAAAAAATCCTAAAAATCCTAAATTGAAAAGGAACAAGAAATAACATAATATGAATACAACAACAAATAAACTTATCAATTTAGATTTATGGTTAAAAAATAAATTTATAATAGTTCTAACAAAATCTGAAGGAATATTATAAGCATATAAACCATTTGCCAAATCAAATACTACTAAAGATAATGGTTCAACACCTTGAACCTTAATTTGCTCTGCAATATTAGCACGTTCACCAGCTTCACGTCTAGTTTTACCAATACCAATCTTAACTTTAGCACCATTACTAAGAATATACCATGCTGAATCTAAACCCGCACGGATAGCTAAATCTTTACTTGGAAATTGGGCAATTAAATCATCTCCACCTTTACGGTAACCTTCAATAGTACCTTCACATTCTTCTTCCATAAAAGCTTTAATACCTGTCATCAATTCAACTAATTTACTACGACCATTTTCACTAATAAATTTAGTAGAATTAATTATATCAATGAATAAATAATAACTATAATCTACACTTTTAGAATGACCTAACTTAAATGGAGTATCAATAACTAAAGCATATTCTCCACCAAGTTTAGTGAAAGCTATACCTGAAACATCTCCCACTTCTTGATTAAATTTAATACTACGTTCAATAGCAGCTGCACCAGTCATACCTACTGCTGATCGTACCCCTATTTTATTATCTAAACCTATGCCAATTAATTTAATAGCAACACGTATAGCATCATTTTTACTAGGTAATTTACTAACTATTTCATTAGCAGATTCTTCAACAATTTCCCCTTTTTCTTTAAGAATAATATCAGTAAATTCTTTAATAATATAGGAAGGTTTACTTAATTCAATATAAAGATAACGATCACTACCCATGATAATATTACTTACTAATGCATATTCTTCTACAGCATTTTCTGCAGGAGTTAATTCATAGAAACTATGAATCTCAGGGATATTTTCTTTACCAACATCTCTTACAAGATTAGTAAAAATGCTTTCTGTTGTAATGTTTGCTTTTTCAAGTTCCATTAAAACTGTTTGAGTGTAGTTGAGCATGTCAACATATTCTGTTTCTAATGGTGTGGTTGGAAAGTATTTTGTTCCTATACTTATTGCTTCATAACCTGTAATTAACTTGAAAAAAAACCTAGTTAAGCTGTGTTCAGCCATCAGGTTTTCCTCCTTTTTCTAAATATATGTCAAATTCTCCGGGTTTTTCCATTAACATGTCTGATTTAACACTTACATATGGAAATTTCCATGATCCGAGTCTTGCAGCTATAGTACTTGCAATGTTTCTTGAATTGTTTTTAACAAACATTTCATCATATGAATTAATTCTTACTTCTACATTAAATGGACATATATCTTCTACTTCATCAGATACTATTATGTTTAATGCAAATTCACCGGGTTTTACGAATAAATCATTACGAACTGCTATTAATGGTCTATTAACTAAGTGTAAACGATCAGCCACTGTTACACTAATATTTCCTGCGTCGTGTACTGCTGATTTATAATCTTTAGGATGTACTAATACAAAGATTACATATGGTGCAGAGGTTTCAACATCATCCACCATTTCCATTATGTTTTTAAACATTGGCATTCTATGGAATGCATTTTCTATACGTGTTCCTACTGTTTTCTCATTAGAGGTATCTAAACGGAGTATTGCGGCTTTTGCAACATTTAAAGGACTGAATGGTTGTGTTGTTTTATCTGTGAAAACTTCCCATCTTTTTCTTTCAATTTCATTTAATATTTCATCTGCAATGTTTTGGAGGAGATTTTTAACTTTTTTAGGTTTTTTGGATTTTCCAAGTACTAATTTATCTCCTTTGATTGTAAATGGTATTCTCATGTTTTTAATATCATGAAATTCATCTGCAAAATCTCGGTATTTATCATTGGATAAAACTTTTGCATGTTCTTGTTCAGCGGTTTCAAGTATAAAGTGGTCTGCTATGTTTCCTACTGGTACTTCATCAATAATTCCATCATCGACAAGTTTTTCATATTCTTCTTTTTTATCAATACTATGACGGAGTGATGCATCCGCTATGATAAGGAATTCATGATTTCCTTTTTCTAATGCTTTGATAGCTGCTATTATATTTTTAAATTTAGCTTTACCATTATTTCCTTTTTTGTAATGAGCCACATTAGCTGCATCTATAATAATTTTCAAAATGACCACCGTATTGTAAATTTATATTGTATTTTTTATAGTGTAAAATTTATTATTAATAAATTTTAAAATCTTTAAGTATTCATTAATTAGTTATAAAATATTTTCTTTAAGAAAATAATTTTTTAAATATTTGATTTTTTTTGTGAAAAAAATATTGATTAATTAAAATAAAAATTTAATTCTTTAAATTAAACTATTATTTTAATATATTACTTTAACATGTATTTATATTTTGTTCATGGCGAAAACTAGTTTAAAAATTTAAAAATGGAAAAATAGATTATTGAAGTTTTTTATTAAAATAAAGAGTAAATTTAAAAATATTAAAAAGTATAAATTATTCACAATTTTCTATTAAATTTGCCAAATGGTATTTTAGTACCATCTATACGATTTAAGAATATTTCAATATAATCATCAGTTATATTATAAGTATTATAACTATTCACATCTTTTCCACGTAATTTAACACTTGACACAGATCCTGCATTTACAAATAATGTGTCATGCATTTTCCAAAGGTTAGGTACATGCTTATGTCCACACATTACAATATCTACATCATGGTCTATTAATGTTTTAAGTATGTCTCCTGCGTCAGTTAAAACATTTCTTTCTCTACCTGTTTGTGGTATTGGTATTACATGGTGGTGTAGGGCTACAATAGTTAATAATCCTTCTTCTTTAGCTTGTTCCAATTGTGCTTCTAACCAAAATTGTTGTTCTCGTCCTATATGCCCATAATTCACATCTGGTGCACTGCTGTCTAAACCAATTATTACCATTTCATCTTCTTTGGTAAGTTTCCAACTTCGTTCACCAATTAATTCTTCAAATGTTTCATATCCAATGTTTCGTGAATCATGATTTCCCGGTACGGCAAATAAAGGTGCATTAAACATGTCTAAATATTTGGATACTTGTTTAAAATCTTGATAGTATCCTTCATCAGTTAAATCTCCAGTTAATATAATCATATCAGGATTTAAATTGTTAATTTCTTCCATGATTTGTAAGAAAGATTTTTCATTGAAATTTGCTTTACTTACATGTAAATCTGATATGTGTGCTATTAATGTCACCTTTATCCCCTCTAAATTTTTTTATAATTAAATTTTATTTATCCTTGTAATTTAAGGATTGCATCTGCTATATCACCATTTGCATCTTCTAATGCTTGTTTTGCATCTGATTCAGTTACCCCTGCAGTATTTGCAACCATTTCTATATCTTCATCTGGGATTTCTAATTGAACATCAATTGGTACTTCTTTTGCTTCCCCTATAATTTGATAGGTTTCTTGTCCCATAGCATTCATTAAAGTTATATCCGGATCAGTAATTATTAATTCTTTTTCATCAAATCGTATAATTACTTCTCTTGCTCCTTCAAGAGTATCCATTTTCATTCCCATTTTCTTCATTTGTCTTTCCATTTTCTTCATTTGTTTTGGGTTCATTCCAGACATCATATATTATCATCCAATTAATTATTATATTATATAATATTGTTTTTTACTATTTATAATTTAAATCCTTTACGTACTTTTACTGCTTGACCTGTATTAAAATCATTTATTTCTTTAGGGTTTAATAATACTTTACCATAAGCTAGTAAATCATCATTTGAGTTGGTGATTAAAACTTCATCTTGCGCACGTATATTAGAATCTATATCTACTACAAATTTAGAGAAAACACTTTTCCCATCACGTGCGAATTCTTCAACACTTGAATCTACAACTACTCTATTATTTGGGTAGTTTATATTTTTATGTAATCTTTTTGCTCCTTCATCAGATAAGACAAAATTAGCATCAGATGCTCTCATATTAGCAATTAATTCTTCACCATCATAAATGTGTCTAATTTTACCAGTTTTTTTACTTTTTTCAATGTTTAAATCACCATCAAACAATTGTTCCCCTATGTCTGATTGGAATTGGTAATTTGCTATTGCTTTAATTTTTCTTGTATCATCTTTTTTAAATCTGATATCATGAGAGTGTTCATATTCTGGTAGGTCCAAACCATATTCTCTTACGGGTCTTGCATGAATTAATACTTGATTGTAATATTCACTAAACTCTGCTAATGTGTTTATTAAGAATTCAATACTATCATCATCTAAAATTTTAGGTGCAACATTTTGAGCTAATGGATATGTTTCATCTAAATCAAGTGGAGTTAAACCAAATGGAATATCTAGTACCATGAAATCTGCTTCTTCTGGATTTACTTGTTCTTGGCTTCCAGTTAATGTGTGGAATCTTCCAAGTCTTCCTTGGTAATATTTACTGTATGGTTTTCGCCCTCCACCTAAAATTATTAAATCTTTCTTTTTAGGTTGATTTCGTAATTTTTCTAAGTGTCTAGTTACAGTTGCACGTTTTAGTGATTCTGGCCCAGTATAGAAGAATGCTGATTTTTTAACACTTGGATCATATTTTTCTAAATCTTCACTATAATTTCCAAGTTCTCGTACGGCATCAAGTAGTGCAGGATGTGCTCTGCAACGTAGTTCAACAAGTTCCATTAATGTACCTTCATAGATTGCTTGACGTATACGTCTTAACTCAGCAAAACTAACATGTAAATTATGTGCTGCGATTAATTCTACTCTTTCTTTTTTAGGTAATTTTCTTAATTCATCTGGTGTGTATTTACTACATACTTCACAGCTGCATGGCATTTCATGTAAGTTTTCTAATTTTATTGTACCTGTAGTGGTTAGTAATCTATCATCTTCAGCATATAATATGTAAGCTGCTGAATCGAATAGGTCACAACCCATTGCTACACATAATGCAAATACCATTGGATGACCTGCACCCATTAAATGTCTAGGTTTGTTATCAGGTAGGTTTTTTACACTTGCCATTACTACATCTACAAGGTTTTTATAATCATAACCTTCCATTAATGGTACTACTGCTCCTATTGGATATAAATCTGCATTTAAACTTGTTAGTCTATCTGCACATTCACTACGTAAATCTGGAAATGTTGATCCTTGAACTACACTATTTAATTTTAGATTATAGTTTTTATTATTTCTATATTCTATAGCTTCTTGAGCACGTTTTATTGTTATTTCCATATCTTTTCGTGCTTCTTCTTTATCTACATATGGTGCTGTAGGTATATCTAAGCTTGTACCTATATCTGAACCTATTTGTTCTTGGAAGTCTATTACTTCAGTATTACCAATATCAACATCACCATAAACACTTAATTGGAAACTACCTGAATCTGTCATTACAGGTCCTTGGAAGTCAATTAACTTATGTAATCCTTCATCTAATGCTTTTTGTTTAAGTTTAGGATCTTTATAGATTAAATAAGCATTTGTAATTACTATATCTGCACCATATTTCTTTACATCAATGGTTTGTTTTCTTGGATGAATCACAGGCATTAATGCTGGTGTCATGACTTTTCCATGTTGAGTTTTTAATACTCCAACACGTCCTCTATTATCTTTAGCTTTAATCTCAAACATAAATATTAAAATTCCCCTTTTTATTAAATTGTAAAAAAAAGATTTTTATAAAAAAATTAGTATTATTATTATAATAATTATATTTTTTCTGGTTTAAATAGCTTATTTAAAAAAATTGTTAAATAAAATTTTTTTTTATTAAAATGTTATTATATGATGTTTTATATCAGAGTCATGATTTGCTAAAGATTCTATGCAATTTTCATTTAAACTCATATCTCTTATCCATTGGAGTGATTTATATTGTTTTTCTTTATCACTAGATATTCCAGGCAATATCATTTCTTTCCATGATTTACTCGCATATCCACCGTCTAAATATAATAATACAAACTTATTGTTATATGTAATTTTTACGGCAAATAGTCCATCTGAGTGACCTGGTATTTTTATGAGTTTTATAACCTCATTTCCTAATAGGTCGTAAGATTTATGGAATGGTCCATCATTTGTATCTTTAAAATTGAATTGTTCTAAATTGATTCCTTCCCACATAGTTTTTGTATATCTTAATCTATTTTTTTGAGCGAATTTAAGTTCATCTTTTGATACTAATATGTGTTTTGCATTTTTAAGGGTTTTAATACCACTTACATGATCACAGCCAAGGTGTGTTAATAATACATAATCAATGTCTTGTGCTTTTATTCCTATATTTTTTAATTGTTCGTCAATTGTTTGTCCTTTAGGTATTATTGCTTGGTTTATTTTGTATAATATTCTGGACATGTGATTTATTTGAGCTTTTTTATCATAAAGACCTTGGGGGCTTACTTCACGACTCCATCCAGTGTCAACAAGTATTTTATAGTTTTCGTATTCTATGAGATATGCTGATACTGGTAGCCATAATCGTTTACTTTTAGGTGTTAATAATCCTGAAGCTTTTATGATGTTAGTTTTTTCTCCACCGAATGGTATATCTGGTGCTACACATACTTTTCCACAGTGAAATACATGTATTTTTATGTTTGACATAAATTTTTAAATCCTGATTTTAATAATTTAATTATTTATATGTTTTGTTTTTAGATTTAAAATATTTTTTAAAAATAGTTTAATGTTTTTGAAGGTTTTAAAAAAAAGAATAAAAAAAATATATAATTTGGTTTATTTTTTATCTATTGATACTGCAAGGTTTAATATTGTCCCAAGATCACTATCTGCACTTTGATTAAATGAGTTTTCATTTGTATATGTTCTTGTAATACTATACTTTACATCATCTTTTACAAATTCTGCATATAATTGGTATTCGTCTTTATTTGTAATTTCTGTTCTTTGTATTGTGAAATTGGTAAAGTTATCACTTGCCATGTCAAGAGTATTTGTACTTAGAACTTTGGAACCGTTAACAAATTCACCATTAGATGCTGTTTTAATATATGTTGTATTATTATCATTTAATTTATTAATTTTGAATATACTGCTTGTGAATTGGTTATTTTCTATAGAAATTGCCCTATCTGATGTTGATATTACACTATAGTCATGAGGCATTTGTATTGAAAATGAGTCACATTCGGCATCTTTGTTATTAACAGATATTGCTCCATAAATTACGCCTACACATAGTAGTATTACGAGTATTATGATTATAATTTTTAGCCATTTTTTCATTTTGTTATTTCACCACTTATTAAATTTTTTCATAATTTTTAAAAAATAACTATAATGTAAGTAAGTACTTACATACATATAAATCTTTTGTATTAAAAATTAAAGTAAAAAAAATCTTAAAAAAATTAGGAAAAAAAGTTTATAAATTAAAAATTAAATTTTCCGGTGAGGATAATTATTCTTAACATAACGATCAAAATATGTTTCTTTATCATCAACATTCATCAATTTAGTATGAACCTTAACCGGAACACGAGCAAAGTGATAAACATCCCCATCCTTTAATTCTACTTCAAGAACCTTACTGTTTTCATCATAACCAACAGCACATAAATCTTTAGATTCAATAGGACAACGTTCCATATTAAAAACACCTCATATTATAAATTTTTAATTAAATACTTAAAAAGAAAAGATTATCCAAATATAATTTGTTAGTTAAAAAACCAACAAACTAATCATTTTAAAGCCTAAGCTAAAAAAAGAAAAAATCTAAAAAAAATTTTTATAGATAAAATAATAATCAAAATTTTCAGCTAAAAAAACAATAAAATAATCAAAACTTGAAATTTTAATAATCTTTTTCTTTTAATCTTCTATTTATTATATATGTTATCTACAGTATATATAATTCTCCCAAAAAATAGGGGAAATAGTATAAAAAAAGGTATTATATAAAAATTAGAATATTTTAAAAATAAAGTGAAAAAAAGAGTAAATGATGAAATTTATAGGGTTTAAAATTTTAAATAATTAATTTAATGTGGTAAACCTAAATAATTAAATAATAAAGTCCATACAAGGAACCAACAGAAAATGAATGGTACTATACCATCCCATAACCATTTAGTGAAACCTTTTAATTCTTCATCATCAGCAAAAATTTTATTACATAATTGTCCTGTAATATATAGTAGAACTATTCCTACTAAAGCTGCTATGACTGGATTTGTGAATCCAAACCATCCTATTGTAAGTGCAGAGGATAATAATGCTGCCACTATTGCAAATATGAGATGTATTGATGTTACTTTAACTGTGTTATCCATTTTATCATTCCGATTATTGTAAATATTTAATATAAATTTTTTTAAGAATTAGAAATTATATATAATCTATAATTTTTTATTATTATTATATTTACTTTTACCTAGTATTTAAGTTTATAAAGAATTTAAAAAAATTTTTACTTAATAAGTTTTTTTAATATAATGATGTATATGGGTTTATTTTAAATTACTTAAATTCAGTGTAAAACATTACTTGTTAATTTTACATATTATAATTAATAAATATTACATGATAAGTATAAGAATAATTAAAAGGTATTTTGATTTTTAGTATAGATAAATTTTTTTAAAATATGTATTAATAGGTTTAAGGTAAATCTTAAAATATTTAAAAAATCATAAATAATAATAGTTAATTTATTTTAAAGGAATGATGTTTTAATATGAAAACTATGTCAAATGTTGATGTGTATACAATAAGTTATGAATTAAACAAATTATTAACAGGTGCAAGAGTTGATAAATCTTTTCAACCAACTGATGATACTGTTGTAATGAGGTTTCATAAAGCCGGATATGGTCGTGTAGACCTTGTAATGCAAGCCGGAGTTCGTTTACATATTAGCCAATACCCATTAGAAAACCCATTAACTCCTCCTAGTTTTCCAATGTTACTAAGAAAACGAGTTAAAGGTGCAAATGTTATTAGTATAAAACAACACGAATTTGATCGTGTTGTTGAAATTAAAATGCAAAAAGAACAAGTTTACACATTAATCGTAGAATTATTTGATAAAGGTAATATAATCTTGTTAGATGAAGAAAATAATATTATTTTACCATTAAAACGTAAACATGTAGGTAATCGAGATATTTCAAGTAAAAAAAATTATGAATTTCCCGCCAAACATGGTATGAACCCCATAACAATTAATTTATTAGAATTCAACGATTTAATAAGATACAGTGACAGTGATATTGTCCGTACCCTTGCACGTAACGGTTTAGGTAGTTTATATGCAGAAGAAATTATATCCCACACAAATATTGATAAAAACACAGAATGTTCTAATTTAAATAATGATGATGTTGAAGAATTATATAATGCATTAACTAATACTTTTAAACCTTTAAAAGAAGACGCTTTTAAGCCTCAAATTGATAAAGAGGAAAAATCAGATAAGAAAAAAGAGTACTTAGTACCATTAAATTTAGGCAAATATCAAAATATGGAAAAAACTGAATTTAAAACCTTTAATGAAGCTGCAGACGAATTTTACAGTAGCAAAGTTAATAAAGAGATTACAAGTGTTCAAGAACGTGCATGGAATAAAAAAGTAGGGAAATTTGAAAAAAGATTAAAATTACAGGAAGAAACATTAGAAGGTTTCCATGAAACTATAGAAACATGCCAACATAAAGGAGAATTAATTTATTCCCATTATACTGAAATTGAATCTTTACAAAAAGTAATTCTTAATGCACGAGACAAAGAATATTCTTGGAAACAAATTAACAATACTTTAAAAAAAGCTAAAAAAAGTGGATTAAAAGATTCAAACATTTTTGAATCTATGGATAAATTAGGAACTATGACCTTAATTTTAGAAGATACTCATATTAACATAGATTGTAAAAAAAGTTTAAATGATAATGCTGAAATTTATTATGAAAAGAGTAAAAAAGCAAAACATAAAATTAATGGGGCAAATATTGCAATAGAAAATACACGCAAACAATTAAAGGATATACGTGAACGCAAAACTGTTGCTATGGAAAAAGTGAATGTTACCCAAAAACGTGTTAAAAAAGAATTAAAATGGTTTGAAAAGTTAAGATGGTTCTTATCAAGCGATGGTTTCCTTGTAGTTGGAGGTCGTGATGCTAATACTAATGAAACTGTAGTTAAAAAATATTTAGATAATAATGATATTTACCTACATTGTGATATTCATGGTGCACCTTCAATTAGTATACGCTTAAAAGGTGAAGAATTAACAAATCAAGCTATAAAAGAAGCCGGAATTTTTGCAGCTTCTTATTCTAGTGCATGGTCTGAAGGTTATAGTAACCAAGATGTATACTATGTATCACCAAGCCAAGTAAGTAAAACACCAGAATCTGGAGAATATGTACCTAAAGGTTCTTTCATAATACGTGGACATAGAAATTATATTAGAAATGCAAATCTTGAATTAGCAGTGGGAATTGTGGATTATGAGGGCAAACGTATAATGGCTGGACCTATTGAAGCTGTGAATAAATATTGTGATAATTTTGTAGCATTAAAACCCGGACACATTAAAAAAGAAGCAATAGCTAAAAAAATCTTAAGTAAAATTGATAAAGAAAATATTTTAGGCATAGATGATGTTGTAAGAGTTTTACCTAGTGGTAAATGTGATATTATTGATCCAAGAGAAATACAATATCGTTTAATGAAAAAATAAAAAAGAGATTTGAAAAAAAATAGTATTATTCATCCTTTAATTCCGGGACAAATGTTTCTAAAGGATTAATAACTATTGTTTCTATTTTTGGATTTAATTGTGTTACAAAATTACTAAACACTGCAGGATCTTGTTCTATAGCAGGGAAAGTATTGTAATGCATTGGTAAAACATATTTTGGATTAATCCACATAGCAGCTAATGCTGCTTCGAAAGGTCCCATTGTAAATTTATCTCCTATAGGTAAAATTGCAACATCAGGTTTATAAATTTCACCAATTATAGTTTTCATATCTCCAAATAGTGCTGTATCTCCAGCATGGAATAATTTTTCACCATTTTCCATTGTTATTAAGAAACTTGCAGGTTCTCCACCAGCAACTGGTTCTTCTACAATATCTAATGCTCCTGAATGTTTAGCATCTAACATTGTGAATTTTATGCCTTCAAGAACAAGTGAACCTCCTTTATTCATACTTACTTTATTTATTCCTTGTTTTGCTAAGAATAATCCAATTTCATGTATACATATTATTGGACAGTTTAAATTGTGGGATAATTCCATTGCATCACCAAAATGATCACTGTGTCCATGAGTAACACAAATAATGTCTGCTTCTATTTCTTCAACTGGAAGTGGGCATGCTGGATTATTACTTATGAATGGATCAATTAAGATTTTAACACCTTCATTAGATTCTACTAAAAAGGTTGAATGACCTAACCATGTTATTTCCATTTTTTATCACCTAATATAAATTTTTTTTACTTATTGTCTAAATTATGGGCTAAATCCCATGATTTATTAAAGTTATCTTTAACTAAATTAATAGATTGTATGTCAGTATAAACTGCACCATAATCAAAATCTATTTGATCTTCTCCATTAGAAATTATTAATGCATAAGAATCATCACTTATTAAGTTAAAGGTGTTTACTATTGGTAAAAGTTTTACTTTCACCCCATCTTCAATTAATGCTGATATTAATAATATGTATGAAGTGTCTTTAAGATTAAATTCTTGAATAATTAATTTTGTATTTAACTTACAAATATTAGCTAAAAAACCACTGCTTAACTCTTTAAGTGAAGGTACTTCTAAAAATATTTCAGATTTTGCATGTTTACCTATTAATTCAAAAGCATTTTCTGAAGTCATTATACCTTGATTACATATTACATAACTTTTTCGTAGCCTAGATCCTTTTTTAACTTTAGAAGGATTTGTTTTCTGCACGTTTTGTACATTATGAGTTTTTTCTGTAATGAAATCTGATAATTCTGTAGATTTTGTATTTTTTGGTATAAGATTATAAGTATCATCATTTATTTTATGATTATTCACATTAGAAACAATTGATGGTTTACTTATAGTTTCTTCTTCATCATAAACAGTTCCATATTCTTCGGCATAGACTGGAGTTATTGATTCAGGAATAGGTTCTTGGTAAACTGGAGCTTCAACATTTTCATAATCTAATGGAACTTCTCTTCTTTTTGGTTTACGTGTGACTTTCATTGGTTTTTCATAATTAGGAGTGAAGTTAAATTGTCGTACTGGAGGATGTTTTTTATATCCTTTTGGTATCATACCAATTTTATTAAGATTATTTTTTCTAGACTTATTTTGTTTAGATGGGGATAGAGAAATATTTCTAGAATTTGAATCTTCTTCTAGTTCTTCATAATTATATGAGGGTTCGTCCCAAACTTGAGGGTTTGAGCGTAATACTGCTTTTGAATTATATTCTGGATTGGTGAATCTTTCAGCAAATTGTTTGTTTATAGTTGTGAATATTGATTCATTATTATAAGAGTCATCTAAGGATGCTATGGATCTTGTCTCTGAAGTTAAATTGTTTTTTTTATTACTTAAAGAGTGTTTAGTTTTTGTTATTAATCCATTCTGATTAGAACCTTTTGGTAGAAAAATTGATATTAACATTATTATTCCAATAAATAACATTAATAATCCTAATAGTAAAATAATATCTAATAAACTGTAAATTACTGATTCATATATAACAATTAAACCTATAGCGGCGAGTAAAATTCCTTTAAATATTTGATTCATTTCATCCATTCTTCTTTTACCACCATAAAACATTATTTAATAATTATTAAAGTTTTCCCCTAAAATTTTTTTTATAAAATTAAAAGTTTAATTATTTTAAAATTTGTGTATGTGTTTTTATTTATTATACTAAATAGGGTTAGTTTAGTATAATTGTAATAAAATGATTATATTAAATATCCTATAATTTTAATTATAAATTAATATAATTATTTTAATATATAAAATTAATGTTTAATAATGGACAGATAAAGGTTTAATATTAGGTTATAATTAAAAAATAGTGAAAAATGGTTAAAAAAAGCAATTTATTTTATTAAAAGAGATAATAATATTTTTTTTAGAATAAAATGAAAATTAATTATTCATTTATGAAATCTCTAAAAAAAAATTATTTAATATTTATTTTTATTCTAAGAGTTTTCCTATGATTTTTTGCCATGATGCATTTGTTATGTTTTCAAGTTTCATACTTGATCTACGTAATTGTAGGGCATCTAAAGGACATGCATTTATACATGCACCACAGAGAATACATCTTTCTTCGTTAAGTGATAAAAATCCATCTTTAATTTCTAAAGCATTACATGGACATACTTCTATACAATCTTGACAATCTTTACATTCTTCTGCTTCTGGAATTAGCATTTCTCCATCGAATGGTTTAACTACTTTTATTGTGTCTTCTGGACATAATTCTTTACAATATCCACAGTAAACACAATTATTATCAATGAATGTTTTTCCAGTTATTTCTGGTTCTGGTAATTCATCAGCATACATACATGTGTCACAGACTTGTTTTATTGCATTTTGTGGACATGCTCGTTTACATACCCCACATTGTACACATTTATCTAAATCCACTTCTATATTATTTGGTACTGCTAAATCTGTTCTAGTTGAAGATTCTGGAATTGCTTTTATTGTTATTGCACTTACAGGACATAATTCTTCACAAATTTTACAGTATAAACAATCATCTTCATTTATTGATATGTTTCCATGAATTAAATCTGTTGGTTTTGGTAAGTTTCTTTGGAAAAAGACTGCATCTTGTGGGCAACTATAACTACATTTTCCACAGTAGATACAGTTCTCTTCATCAATTTCTGAGAAGTGTGTCCATTTTGGATAATTAGGTAAGTCTTGTATGTTTTTTCCGTCTATTTCTAAGTTTAATGCATCAAATGCACATACTGATGCACATAATCCACAGAGCACACAACTATCTTTTTCTATTTTTATTTTATCTTGGTTGGTTTTGCCTCTTGAGATGTCTGCTATTGGACCTAATTCTAATGATTGTGTTGGGCATAATTGTACACATATTCCACAACCTACACATTTATCATTTTTATGCATTAATTTTCTTTTTTCATTACCATTTCTTTCAATAACTACCATTTGAAAACCCCGAAAATTTATTTTTTATCTTTTGGAATAGTTAAAAAATGTGTCCATAACCATTTTTATTCTCTTCGCTCTTTTAATGTATTATATTTTGAATAATATTTTTTTTAACTATTGAATATTTATAAACATTCTATAATATAAGAGTTTATATTTAATTATTTAACGAAATGAATATATAAACATATCGTATTTTTTTAAAAAAAAATTGAAATAATCAAATAATTATTTCAAAAGACGTCCCTTTTTATCAATTTCACCAGCACGAATCCGGGTACTGGAAATAGGCACATCATCAACTGCTAAAACAAAATTAATAACAATAATATCTAAAGGATTCATACCTTTATTTTCTCTAATCTCATTAATTTTATGAGCATTAGGTTCTGTTTCGAGACTAACAACTATAGCATCATAATCTGGATCATCAATAGATGGTCCAAAAGGATCATCTAAACGACTAATATGAAAATTAGCATGAGATCCCTTAAGAAAATTATTTAAATTACCCATACGAACATCACAAGAATCAATATCTCCTTTTAAACCTCCAAAAGCATTTGAAGTAACACCAATCTCTACTTCTTCACCAATCTCAAAAGCTTTTCCAATTAATTCCCTATGTCCATAATGAAACTTATCAAAAGTTCCACCAACAGCTACTTTCTTATACTTTTTAACCATAAACAAAAACCTTTAAAAAAAATATTACTTTTAAAAAAAATTAATCAAATTTTATAATTACCTAAATAATTATACACTTTTAATTTATTTAAAGTTTTATGAAAAAAATAATAAAAATAAGATAATGAGTTTAAAAAAAAAAAAAATAAACTCAAATAATAAATTTTTAATTAAAACATACTAAATCTAAAATGGCACTACAACATATTTATGTAAATCTGAAAATGAATACACATTCCAATTCACTACATGACCTAAACTATTTCTAACACTAGTAGCATCAGCTGAATACCATGTGTCCCCAATAAGAATTTGTGCCCAAACATGTCCAGTAACTAAACCACTACTAAATGTACATCCTTGACCATGACAGTATCTAGCAGCTAAACCTGCAGCTCTACAGAGAGCAATAACAAGACTAGCTTGATCTACACAGTTTCCTTTACCTGCAGATAAAGTACCAGAAGCACCTCTAACACTATTACTATAGTAACTGTAACTAATGTCATCTCTAACATAATTAAATATGGCAGTAGCTTTATCAGCTTGAGTAGTTAAACCTGAAGTTAAACTATTAGCTAAAGATATAATAGTGCTGCTTTGAGAGTTACATTTCCAACTAGTACTATTAGCATAATAAGCACTTGCATCTGCACCATTATTTCGCTCATTTAAACCAGATACAAACTGGTTAGTTGGTAAATCACTAGAAGTACCACCATTTACAGAAGAAGAAACAACAGAAACAAAATTAGGGAAACGACCATTCTCTGAATAGAATATTAAAGCTTTTACCATAGCATAAGTATAATCATCAAATGACATTTGACCTAAAGAAGTACCTACATAATTAGGATCATAACCATGATTATTAACAAAAGTAACAACTTTAATAGCAACATTTACAAGTTTATCCATATCATATTTACCATTAATATAATCTCCATTAGGATTAGGTGCAGTAGTAACATCCTTAAGAGTTACGCTATTAGTATTTCCAGAATTAATATTAACAATTGCTTGAGCAACATAATATGCAAAATCACCTATAGTATAAGTTTTATCATTAAGAGTTATACTATCAGGTAAGAGAGAATTAGCTAAAACATAATCCCGTATAGAAATAGCTCCAGAAATTATTTGATTAATAGTTATATCAGAGCTAACAGGTTGCGGATTAACAATTATATTTTGAATATCCCCATTACAAGCACTGTAAACAGAATCTCCAGAATAGAATCCTTGAATAGTGTAAGTTCCTACTGCTAATCCAATTGGTATGTTTATTATACCATTTTCATCTGTAGTGTAAGTATAGTTAAATTTCTGTCCAGATGCTTTAGTGAATACTATTAACATTTCTTTATTTGCTATTGTATTTCCATAAATATCAATTAATGTTAAAGTGTAAGATTGACCTGAACCTTGATACATAGTAAGATTAGAAGATTGGATTAAAGTAGGAGTTTTAGGAGCAGATATTGTTAAATCAACAACAACACTACTTGGATTATAATTATTATTACCTGCAAATGAATATTTTACACTATATTCACCTTTAGCAAGACCTACTGAAAAAGTTGCTTTACCTGTATTATCTGTACTTACATAATAATCTTTACTATTATTACCTAGAGAAAATGTCATACAAATATGTTGACCGATAAGTACTTTACCATTAATATCTGTTAAAATAACACTTACATTAGTACCATCATCTTGGATCATACTTACATTATCAGCAGTTAAAACTGTATCAGTTTTATTTGTATTATAATTGTTAACTATAAAAGAACTAGTTCCTTGACATGAATTGTAAGTTGAATCACCTTTAAAATTATAGGTAATTGAATATGTACCTGCAGAATAACCATTAGGCAAATATAAACTTGCAACACCTTTTTCATTACTTACAATTTCAAAAGATAAACCATTAATAGATACAAAAATATTTTTATCATCTAAAAGATTACCTGATGCATCAAGAAGTGTGATATTGTATAATATGTTTTCATAATTAGTGTAAACAGTTAAATTTTTACCATTGACTACAGTATTTGTTTTAGAAACTGTTGGAGTAACTACAGAAATAGGAGAGAATCCTGAAACATTACGATAGGTATTGTCTCCATTATATGTATAATAAACATCATATGATCCTAGTGCAAGATTTACTTGAATATTTGCTTTACCTTCTGAATTTGTAGTTATTGTATAAGGATTAGTATATTGTGTTCCTTTTCCAAATACTACATTAACTTGTCGGTTACTTAAAGGGTTTCCATTAATATCTGTTAATGAAACTGTTAAACTGTTTCCTTTAGGAATTGTATTATTTAAAAGATTAATAATAGTATAAACCCCATCTATAACAGTTAAATCTACAGAATTACTGCTTGCAGGATAATTAGTTGATCCAGCATAAGAATAAGTAACTGTATAAGTATTAGGTGCTAAGTTAATTGGTATACTCACATCTCCATTACTATTTGTAGTTAAGAAGTAAGTTTTATTATTAGAACCAAATTTGAAATCTAAAGCAATTATTTGATTGGATATTCCATTGTTATTTCCATCAAATAGAGAGACTATAAAGTTATCTCCTTTATATACAGTATTTCCTGAACAATTCAATGTAGTGGTTGATAGATAAGTATCCCCAAGAATATTATTATTATTTGTTTGACTTAACATACTTTGTGAAGATTGTAAAACCACATTACTATTAGAACTATCCAAATTATTATCACTAGTTGTAGTATTTGCATTATTTGCAATATTCCCATTAGTGGATGAGTTGGAAGCAACATCCTGAGAAGCTTCAATATTATTTGAAACTTGAGAAGTACTATTAGTTAAATCTGAGATTTGGTTAATATTACTACATAAATTTGGATTGTTTGATACATCACTAGCATTACTTGCACAAACCCCACTAATACTTATAAAAAGTATTAATGATAATACAAGAATAAATGCTTTGTTTTTTATCAAAATTTTTCCACCTCAATTTATTAAATTATAATTTTCTAGTAATTATGAAAAAATTATTTTATAAATTTGATCACCTAAAAAAAATAAGCTTTTTAAAAATATTTCTAAAAATTTAATTTTTTTAAATCCTTTTATTTCTTAAAAAAAAATATTCACGAAAATAATTAATTATTTTATATTAATAATAATTTTTTTTATGTGAAAAATAAAAGGTGTATTTTTTTTTTGGGTGAAATATTTTTTCCACAATTATTATACATATTTTTATATAGTGAAAATATATAAAAGTAACTACGATAAAAAATTAATAAAATCAATGCTTTTCAATTTTAAAAGCTTAATAAAAGTATAAACATACTTAATTTTAAATTAAAATAGTTTTTGTAACTATAAACTCAATAGATAAGTTTAAAGTTTATAAAGATTAAAATTACCTCTGAAAAATTAAGTGATTTTGAAACTATTAATAAATATATATTTAATTATCTATTTAAAAAAAAATTAACTTACTAATAAAATTTCATTAATGAATTAATTAAGATTTCTAAATTTAAGAGTGAATATTGTATCATGATTAAAAATAAATTATTAATAAGTATATAAAAGTAAGATTATGATTATAAAATGTTAAAAATCGTATAATCGTGATGATTAAATTATTTTTAATAACTTATTTTGTTTAACTGTTTTAAAAATAGTGTTAGTTGATTTTTGATTAATATTTTTATAAAATAGGGTTTTAAATATGTTTTAGAAAATTATTTTAAAAAAAGTTTGTTTAATGAAAAAAATGTGTTTTTCATTAACCTAAATTTAGTTTATTAATTCTTCTTTATCTTCAGCATCATCTTGAGAATTATCTTCAAATTCTTCTTTTACAATAACTGTTCTTGAGATGTAATCAAGAAATCTATCATCTTTTTTAACTATGATACCTACTAAAATATCTAATATAATAATTACCCAATAAATTTTAGAAATACTTCTAACAAATGTTTGGGCATATGATAAATCTTTATTAGTAGATTGAACTTCTATAGCAAATAATCTTTTACCTAATGTTGCATGATTAACTTTTTCAAGCACAGTGAAATAAATTAATTGAACTATTGGTAATACAAAGATGAAATAATGGTATATTGCAAAAACGTTATAATGATTTGCGAATAAATAAAGGACATAGGATATTATCCACATGAATGCTGATACGACAAAAAAGTCTACTATGTAAGCACCAGCTCTTTGTTTAAAGTATTCAATTTTAACCATAAATTTTTTGCCACCTATATTATAATCTATTAATATTTATTATATTAATGATATATAAAAACTATTTTTTTAACAAACTCTTGGAACCGGATCAGCAATTGGTGTTTCCATGATTCTTACACCACCAACAGGTGTTTCAACTAATACATGATTGTCATCAGTTACTTCACCTATTATTGCAGCGTTTTTACCATATTTATCTTTTTTAATAGCTTTTAAAATATCTTCTGCATCGCTTGCTTTAACACCCATTACTACTTTTCCTTCATTAGCAACTTCATAAGGGTCTATACCTAACATGTCACTAACTCCACGAACTTCATCACGAATAGGTATACTGTCATCTTGGAGAAGTACTCCTACTCCAGATTTATCTGCCATTTCATTTATAGCATTAGCAAATCCTCCACGTGTAGGATCTTTCATTGCATGAATTTCTCCAGCAGCAGTTGCTTTTTCAACAATTCCCCACATTGGTGCAACATCACTTTGTAGTGTTGATTCAAAGTTAATACCTTCTCTTAAACTCATTAAACTTAAACCATGATCTCCTACAGTTCCAGTTATTATGATTTTATCTCCGATTTCTAAAGTTGAATCTCTTATGACTTTATCAGTATCAACTATACCTAACCCTGTAGTTGATATAACAATTCCATCTAATTTATCAGATTCCATTACTTTAGTATCTCCGGCAACTATTGCAACATCTACTTCTTGACAGCAAGCATCCATAGATTTCATGATTGTGTCTAATGATTCTTCTGGAAATCCTTCTTGAATTATCATTGAATTTGTGATTGCAAGAGGTTTTGCCCCCATCATACTTACATCATTTATGGTTCCTGCAGCTGCGATTCTACCAATATCCCCTCCAGGGAAGAATAAAGGATTTACAGTATGTCCATCAGTTGTTATTACAATTTGTTGATTTCCAATTGGAATAGTTGCTCCATCATCTAATGAATCTAATCCAATTCCATCATTAACCGCTTTTTTAGTTACATTTCCAAGGATAGTGTCTTTTATAAGGTTTTCCATAACCTCTCCACCGGCTCCATGGTTCATTCCTATTTTCATAAAGTATACTCCATTGTTTTTAATAATTTGTATTTAATTAAATAAAAAGAAACGATTAATTATCTTTTTATTTTAAAATTAGATTTATAAAATTAAAAAATAACATTATGTAATATATTATAAGTATTTAAAATAGTTTATGTAAATAAAAATAGTTTGTTTATAATATATAAAAATAATGAGTTAAATAAAAAAAAGATTAATTAGTATGCTTAAATAAGCACACCGTTAATAACACCATCTTGACCAGGACGACTAGTTACTTTTGCTTTACCAGCGCTAGTTTCAACAATAGCTCCTTTGGTTATGATGTTACGTCTAACATAGTTTGGATTAGCTTTGTTTTCAATAACATTATATATTTCAGCATTTTCAGCAGTGTTACTTTCAGGGTTTATAATGTTTATAGTGTTTCCTTCAGCTAATCTGTTTTTAAAATTACCACCGTGGGTTCTTATTTTTCTAAGATTCTTTTCACCAAGTCTGGTTTCTGCAGGATCTCTTCCTAATTCGAATTTTCTTTTTCCACGCATTGAAATGTTTCTTTTACCAGATGGTCCTCTGGTAGATTTTCCTTGACTAATTGCCATTTTATAATCACCATTTTATAAATTAATTATACATTCTTTTTTTTTAATAATAATAGTTTTTTCCAAAATTTTCTTTTGGAAAAGTTAATTAAAATAAAACTCTTTAAAAAGTTTTTTCTATTAAATAATTTTAATAAACAATAAAAATTATTTTTCTATATTTTTTATATAATTGAAAAAAATTAGAGTCTTCTTTATAAGTATAATATCAAAATATTATGTTTAATATTATATATAAATATTATGTCGAAACATACAAATTTCAAATTTTTACAAAAATTTTTCCCAAAAAAAATTTTATTAAAGGTTCTATTTTATTGTATAAACAAATATTTTTTCGAGACAAAAAAAATATTTTACTAATAAAAATTAAGCAAGTAATTAATGTTAATTATTCTAATTTATTGAATAATTTTTTTGAAAATGCAAGAATTATAATCAAAAAAACAGATAATTAGAATTATAATATAATATATGTATTTGCATATTATATAAACATTAGCATTAATTGTTAAGACTTATTAAATACTAAAAAAAAATGGAATAAACTTGATAAAATTAAAAAAAATATTAATTCTTAGAATTTAAGGCTAAATAGTTAAAAAATTTATTATAAGATAAAAAACAAATTAAATATAATTAAATTGAAAAGAAATATTTTTTCAGGTGCCACTTAAATATGGAATCTAAAACACAAACAGAAAAAGAAATTGAAATTCAAAAAAAAGTTAAAGAATTTTTAGGCACTTTTAATAGTACATTACCTTCAACTATGGAATTAGAATATGAAGGATTTTATCGTAGAGGATTCTTTTTAACCAAAAAAAGATATGCTGTAATTGAAAATGGAAAAATAATAGCTAAAGGATTGGAATTAGTTAGAAGAGATTGGGCTCCAATAGCAAAACAAACCCAAGAAAACATTTTAGAAGCTATCCTTAAAGAAGGTAACATTAGCAAGGCAGTTAAAATAATTGGTAAAAATTTAAAAAAAATAAAATCAGGAAATGTTAATTTAGAAGATTTAGTTATTCATACTCAAATTACTAAAAAATTATCAGAATATAAACAGATAGGTCCTCATGTAATAGCTGCAAAAAAAATGGAAGAAAAAGGTATGGAAATTGGAAAAGGAACCATTATACGTTATGTGATAAAAAAAGGTAAAGGATCTATAAGTCAAAGAGCAGTTCCTTATGAATTGAGTGAAGATGTAGTTTATGATGCTGATTATTATATTAATAATCAAGTTTTACCTGCTGTATCAAGAATAATGCAATCTTTAGGATATACTAAGGAAGATTTAGCTAATTTAGCAACTAATGAAAAACAGCAAAGTTTAGATGATTTCTTTTAAAATTGAAATTTTTTTTTTAATAATAATTTATATAAACTTTAAAAAATATAAATAAGAATTAATATTTATAATGTGTGAATAAGAATGACTAAATGTGGAGATAATAAATTGGATGAAAAAGCAGTATTTTTTGATATAGATGATACATTATTAGATACTTCAAGCTTCGCTGAAACAGCTCGAAGAGCTGCAATTGAAATGATGGTGGAAAATGGATTACCATTAGAAAAAGATGAAGCTTACGATTTACTTAAAGAAATAATTGAACAAAAAGGAAGTAATTATGATAAACACTTTAATGTATTAACTAAAACAGTTTTAGGAGAAGAAGATCCATTCCTCATAGCATTAGGAATGACTACTTACCATAATGTGAAATTCGCATTACTCCGACCATTTCCTCGAACTACTCAAACATTATTATACTTAAAAACTAAAGGTTATAAATTAGGAGCAATAAGTAACGGAATCACAATAAAACAATGGGAAAAATTAATCAGATTAAATATCCATGGATTTTTTGATGAAGTAATAACTTCAGAAGAAGTAGGATTCAAAAAACCAAATCGTCACATTTTCGAAGAAGCTCTATCAAAAATGAATTGTAAAGCAGAAAAAAGTATAATGGTAGGGAATAAACTAGATGTAGATATTATTGGAGCTGCAAATGCTGGAATGAAAACCGTACTTGTAAATTCAAATATTGATTTAGAATCTGAAGAAAGAATAATTGAAGAAAATATTGATTTAAAAGTTTTAAACAATATCTCAGAATTAAACACTATATTATAAAAAAATAGTAAAAATAATAGGGGAAAATATAAATTTTCCCTTTATGAAAAAAATTTCATCCTTATTTTTTTATAAATCTAATTTTAAACCTATTGGGCAATGATCAGATCCCATTACATCAGATAAAATGTAGGAATCAACTACTTTATCTAAAAATTCTTCATTTACAAAGAAATAATCTAATCTCCAACCTACATTTCGGTCTCGTGCTTTAGTACGATAACTCCACCAAGTATATTGATCAGGTTCTTGGTTGAATTCACGAAATGTGTCTACATAACCATTACTTAAGAACTTAGAAACCCATTCTCTTTCTATAGGTAGGAATCCTGAAACTTCTTCATTAGCTTTAGGTCTTGCAAGATCTATTGGATTGTGGGCTGTGTTTAAATCACCGCAAATTACAAGATTATTTCCTTCATCACGTAGTTTATTTGTATAATCTAGGAAAGCATCATAGAAATCTAATTTATATTGTAAGCGTTCTTCTCCAGATCCACCATTTGGATAGTAAATATTTAATAGGGTGAATTCATCGTAATCTATTCTTAATAGGCGACCTTCAGTATCGAATTTGTCTATTCCCATTCCGTTTATAACATTTTGGGGTTTAATTTGTGAATAGGTTGCTACTCCACTGTATCCTTTACGTTCTGCACTGTTGAAATAGCTAGTGTAGTCTGGTATATTGATTAATTTTTTTGGTAATTGGTCTATTTGGGCTTTGGTTTCTTGTATTGAAATTATATCTGGTTTATTTTCACTTAACCAGTCTATGAAACCTTTACGATGTATAGCTCTTATACCATTCACATTCCAGGATATTAATTCTAACTCAGACATTTATATTCCAACCTATTTTTTTTAATCTTTTTTTTTTAATCTAATTTTATTCCTTTATCTAATGGTAGTTCTCTTAACCATTTGATATCACTTTTATAAAGCATTCTTATATCGTTTATATCATAACGTAACATTGCTAATCTTTCTATTCCTAAACCGAATGCTAATGCTGGGGTATCTATTCCTAATGGTTTTAATACTTCAGGACGGAACATTCCTGCTCCTCCTAATTCTATCCATGAATCTTTTTCTTCAAAGAATACTTCGGTTTCTATACTTAGATAAGTGTAAGGGAAATATGCTGGTCTGAAACGTACTTGTGTGAATCCTAATTTTTTATAGAATTCTCTTAGGATTCCTAAAAGGTTTTGGAAATTAATGTTTTCACCAGCTACTACTCCTTCTACTTGATGGAATTCTGGTAAGTGTTTATAATTAATTGTTTCTCTACGGAATACTCGTCCTACACTGAACATTTTAAATGGAGGTTCATGGCTTTCTAAGTATTTTGTACTGATTCCTGTTGTGTGAGTTCTTAGTACTGATTGTTTTGCAACTTCTACATCCCATTTATAACCCCAACCTTCAGATGAAGTTTCCCCACCATCTTCGTGAGTGCGTGCAACACGTTCGACTAGTTCTTCATCAGGTAAATCTACACGTGCAGGGTTTTTAACATAAAAGGTATCTTGCATTTCACGTGCTGCATGGTCTTGTGGTTGGAAGAGTGAATCAAAATTCCAGAATGCACTGTTTAAAATATCACCATCTGATTCAGTAAATCCCATGTTTAAAAATATATCACGTATTTCTTCTATGATTTTTCTAAGTGGATGCATTTTACCAGGGAATATGTTTGGTGATTCTGCATTAATATCATATGGTCTGTATGATAATTTTTCATATTCTCCACTTTCTAATTGTTCATGTGTTAATTGTGTTGCTTGTTCTTTTATGGTTATTCCTGTTTCTAAAATTTTTGAACCTAATGGTGTTAATTTAAATGAGTGATCTACTTTTTTAGTATCTTTTAATAAATTTTTACGGTTTTTTAATTCATTTAATCCTTTTAGTAAATTATTAGGTAATTCGAATGGGTTTATAATATGTTTAATTTTTAAGATACTGAGTAATTCTTCGTCAGATCCTAAATTATTAAATGCATTTTCCCCTTTTTCTGTTATGCTTATTACACCTTTATCGATTTTAGCCCAGTTTTTACGAACTAACCAACCCATTGCAATGTTAACTTCGAATTTTTGTAATCCTGCTGCACCCATAAGGTCTTTCATTGGTATTTGTTTCTTTTCTTTTAGTACATTGATTACTCTACGTTCTGGTAGACCTTCATCTGCAAATAGTGCACCATCAGATGTTAATTGGAAATGTTCTTCTACATCTTTTTCCATGATAATTATATCTTTTGATGCAAGAGATCCTGCTGCACTCATAACTGATTTAATATCCATACCTGTGTTTTCAGCTATTTTATCTGGTGTTATGTTTTCGTCTTTTTCTAACTCTTTTAAGAGTTTTTTTTCATAAATATGTAATTCATTAATAATTTTTGTAATATCGTCACTCATTTTATGTTCAACCGTAAAAAAAATTTTTAATATAAAATAGAATAATAATGTTTTTGTTTTAATAAGTTTATATATTTTTTTTAAAATGGGGGAATTATAAAAAAATAATTTTAAATATTTTTTTATTCCATTTCATCTTTTAAGTAACTTAACATTATACTTGCAGCTGTTAAATCTGCTGTAGTTCCTGGATTATAATTATTTTCATAAAGATAGTCATCAAAGTAATTTAAATCTTTATCAAAATATTCTTCACCGTATTCGTTTAGTAAAGTTTTAGCACTTTCACTAACTTTTGATGATTCTTCTTCACCATATTTACGACTAATTAAAGTATCTGGTACTTTTGAAAGGATTGTTAAAAATGTTTGAACTGTTGCAGTGTTGGTTCTTTTCTCTTTTCTTAATTCATCAAAAGTTTTAAATCCAATATTAAATATTTTTGGCATTTTATTTGTTAATTCAAATGCTAATTGATCCCAACCTGCAGAAATTTCTAATACATCGTACATTGTTTGATTATTTTTTCGAAGTTCATCTTTTGCATTGTCACTTTGAACATCATACTCTTCTTGTTCACCCATTCCTCCGGCACTTGCAAGATTTATTGCATCATAAAGGTTTATTGCATCTTCAACTGTTGTAGCATCTAATAATTTTCCAACATTTTCTTGGATTTCAGTAAAATCATTACTAATACTTGCAGCTTGAGCTATTGGAACTTCTAACATCATTATACCTAGGTTAGTATTA
This sequence comes from Methanobrevibacter acididurans, assembly GCF_046197875.1. NCBI lineage: Archaea > Methanobacteriati > Methanobacteriota > Methanobacteria > Methanobacteriales > Methanobacteriaceae > Methanobrevibacter > Methanobrevibacter acididurans. The sequence continues at coordinate 1,123,830 of NZ_CP166991.1, forward strand.
TTTTTAATCCAATTATCAGTTTCTTTAACTGCTTCTAAAATATATTTACCTATTTGTGCTTTACTATAATCATTATCTTTTAGTATTTCTTTTGCTTGGGTTGCTGCTGATGTGATAATGTTTTGTGTTACTACTCCGCTGATGAGGAAATCTTCAAAGGACATGTCGAAAAAGTCTCGTGTACGATGAACGTTTCCAGGTTTTGGATATCCGCTTACTTCTAAAACACTTGATATTGATGAGATTTTACCTATGAGTTCTGGTTTTAACATTAAAATTTAGCTCCTTTATTAATAATTTAATTTTTTATAATTTATCTAATAAGTCTGGTGCAAAGTTAGTTATTATTAATTCTGCTCCTGCTCTTTTAATTGCTACCATAGCTTCAATTATGGATTCTTCAGGTAAAACTCCTGCTTGTATTGCTGTTTTAAGCATAGAGTATTCTCCACTTACACTATAAGTAGCTATTGGCATGTTGAAATTTTCACTTACACGGTTAATAATATCTAAACATGGAATTGCAGGTTTGACCATTACAATATCTGCACCTTCTAAGATGTCTAATTCTACTTCACGTAAAGCTTCATTAGTGTTTGCTGGATCCATTTGATAACTTTTACGATTCCCTTCACCTGGAGCACTGCAAGCTGCGTCTCTAAAAGGTGCATAAAATGTTGAAGCGTATTTAGCAGAATAAGCCATGATTATTACATCATCATAACCATTTTCATCTAAAGCTTCTCTAATTGCACTTACTCTACCATCCATCATATCTGATGGTGCTACAATATCTGCTCCTGCTTCTGCTTGACTTACTGCTACTTTACATAAATATTCTAATGATTCGTCATTTAAAATTTTTAAATTATTATCACAGTTTTCATCTTCAGTTATTAATCCACAGTGACCATGAGATGTGTATTGGCATAAGCATACATCTCCTATTACTACGAGATTTGTTTCGGCTTTTAATTTACGAATAGTTTTTTGAACAATTCCTGTAGATTTAAATGCTGGTGTACCTATTTCATCTTTTTCTGCAGTTAATGGTACTCCGAAAACTATTATTGACTTTAAACCTTTGTTTTCTAATGTTTTAGCATATTCTACGGCATCATCTATACTGTATCGGTATTCATCGGGCATTGTTGGAATTGGTTCTTTTTTACCATTTTCTAATCCGTCTTTAACAAAGATTGGATAGATTAAATCTTCTTTTAAAAGTTTTGTTTCACGAACCATATCACGTATATTTTCATTTTTTCGTAGTCTTCTCATTCTAGTTGTTGGAAAATCCATAATTTTCTCCCCCTATTTTTTAAATTTTTTTAATAAATTGTCATTTAAACCATATGGTTTTTTATTATAATAATTTTTAGCATGTTCATCAATTAGTGAATGATATTCTTGATAATCATTTACTGAACCTTTAAAATTATTTTGAAAAAATTTTTTAATTTCCATATAATTATCTTTAGGTCCGATTAAACCTAGATTAATGAATATCCTTTTAAGGTATGTGTCTACTATGAATTCTTTCTGTTTGTATGCAAATAGTAGAATAGAATCTGCTGTTTCATTCCCCACTCCCTTAACATTTAATATTTCTTTTCTTGTTGGGATTTGACATTCTAAGTCTTGGTAGAACTCTAAAACATTAATGAGGTAATTATATTTTTGATTGTAATAACCACTAGGTTTTATAGATTCTTTAAAATTTTCTTCATTATTATAAGCATAATTTAAAATTTCAGGTGCTGTGAAATCTATTTTTTGATTTAAGTTTTTTAATGATTTAACAACACTTGACCAGGAAGTATTTTGGGTTAGTACACTTCCTATAATTATTTCAACTTTTTGTGATTCTGTCTTTGGGAAATTATAAAGGCCTGGGATGATAACCTGATATACTACCTGTTTTTGTTGGATTAACCCCATCATAATTTAGAAATGGCCACCAGCCTTGATAATCATATTTTTCAAGTAGTATTGTATAGATTGTATTTAAAATATTTTCATTAGTTTTCATATAAAAATAATCCTAAATTCTTAATTTTTTTTTGATTGTTTTTTAAAAATTAATTATAATTAGTTTATAATATTGTTTAAATAGGACTTAATATAAAATTTATATTAGTTTGTATATTATAATATTAATTTTATTTTATTTATACTAAAAAAAATTATGGAAATGATGTTTATATGGTGAATACTACAGGAAAAATGTTTCAAATAACTACTTTTGGTTCTTCCCATGGTCGAGCATTAGGGGCAGTAATTGATGGTTGTCCAGCTAATTTAGAATTAAGTGAAAAGGATATTCAAATAGAATTGAATAAAAGACGCCCTGGTACTAGTAAATTAACTAGTCAGAGAAATGAGAAAGATCATGTTGAAATTTTATCTGGAATATTTGGGGGACGAACAGATGGAACACCAATTGCATGTATTGTTTTAAATAATAATCAACATTCTAAAGATTATAGTAATCTTAAAAATGTTCCTCGTCCAGGTCATGGTGATTATTGTTGGTATAGTAAATATGGTAACTATGATTATAATGGTGGAGGTCGTGGTAGTGGTAGAACTACTATTGGGCAAGTTATTGGAGGAGCTATAGCTAAGAAATTATTAAAAACTCATGGTATTGAAATCATTTCACATGTTACTCAAATTGGAAATGTAGTGGCTGAAGATATACCTTTAAATGAAATTCCTAAGAAAGTTAAATTAAATCCTGTTCGTTGTGCTGATAATGATGCTGCAAAAAGAATGGAAAGATTGATTTTGGAATGTAAAGATTCTGGAGATAGTGTTGGTGGAATAGTTGAAACTATAGCTACTGGTGTTCCAACTGGATTAGGTGAACCTGTCTATGGAAAATTAGATGGAGATTTAGCTAAAGCTTTAATGGAGATTAATGCTGTTAAAGGTGTTGAAATTGGTGCTGGTTTTGAGGTTGCAAGTAATTTTGGAAGCGAAAATAATGATGAATTTATACTTAACCCTATGATTGAAAAAAAGGATATTAACTTAAAAAGAGATGTTATCACAACTACTAATAATTGTGGAGGTATTCTTGGTGGTATGAGTGATGGTATGCCTATAATTTCACGTATCGCTATTAAACCTACACCTAGCATAAGTAAACTACAAAATACTGTAAATCTTAAAGAAAAAGAGAATAATCCTGTACTTATTGAAGGACGACATGATCCATGTATATGTCCAAGAGTAACTATTGTAAGTGAATCTGCAACAGCAATTGTACTTGCAGATCATATGATAAGAAGTGGATTTATTAATCCATGCAATATTAAGAAAACCAGTTTCTAAAAATAATATTATTTTATTTTAAAATTTTTTTAGGTTTTTTCTCCTCAACATCAGATGGGAAAACCTCATTAAAATTACTATTTTTCATTAAATGATTTTTTAAAGCACTATATTTAGATTTTTCAATATTATTCTCATCAATATCAATTTTTAATCCATCAAAAGCTGCAATAGTTTTCACCCCAGTTTTTCTCATAACTTTTTTTGCCTCATTTACGGGATTACTATTTAACATTTTAAATCCGAAATGTGTCATAATAGCTAATTTAGGTTTAACTTCATTTACAAGGTTTGAAAAATTATTTGTACACATATGTCCTTTAATAGATTTAGTTCCAGGACGTAAAACACTTGCTATAAGTATATCAGCATCTTTATGATATTTATATAATTCAGGGAAATATTTAGTATCTGAAGTATAAGATACAGTAATATTACCTGCTTTCATTTGGAAACCTACACCTGTTGGATCTCCATGAATTGTTTTTGTTCCTTTAATTGTGAAGTCTTTAGTTCTTTTAACTTCTCCAGGTTTTAGTACTATATTTAAAGATTTACTTTTATGATAATCACTTATTGCAGGACCCCATTTTTTATATCCTTCACAAACACTTTGACTACCCATAATCACTCCATAATTTTTAGTCATACCTCGTGTCATTGCTTCGATTAATATTTCAGCATCATTATAATGATCTGTATGAGTATGTGAGACAAAAACTCCATCAATTGTTGTTGGGTTTAATCCAAATTGATATGATCGAACTAGTGCTCCAGGACCAGGGTCAATATAATAATTTTTCCCTGCAAAATCATCAATTCGAAAACCTCCAGTCATTCTTTTTTGACTGATAGTGGCAAATCTACCACCACCAGACCCTAAAAATGTTATTTTCATTAATACATTCCCCATTTATTAATTTTTTTAAAGATTACATAAAATTATATCACATTTTAAACTTGTTTTATTTTGAAGTGTGCGTAAATCTCCATCTGAAATTACTACTTTATCTCCAATTTTCACGTTTTCATTAATATTAAAAAACATTATAACATTTTCTCCAGGCCCGACTAAATGTTTCCAGTTACCGTCAAAAGCTTGAATATTTTTATTTAGTTTAACTTGAACCATATTTCCTTCAATACTTACAATATCCCCTATTTCGCCTTCATTAACAATTTTTCTTGCTAATTCTATGGTTCGTGTTTTTTCCATTAAATCTTCTTTTAATTGATTTCTGAATTTACCTAATAATTTTAAATCTCTTTGTATTACTTCATTTAGGTAAGTTTGTGAATCTTTTGAAGTTAATTTTTTTTGTACTAATATTACATCTGATTCTTGACTTACTGAGGGTGTTTTTTGTGATATTTCTCTTAATACTTTCTTAAATACATCCCCCATATATTTTAAACTATAGGATGGTTTCCAATAAGCTTTTAATAAATTATTTGCTAAATTTTTTGTGATTTTATTACCGAATAAGATTATGCTACTGTTTCCTGATTCTCTAGATGTTACTTTAGATCCTAGAAGTTCTAATATTTGGTATCCATTAGTTGTTCCATAAATTCTTTTTCTTCGGGTTTCATTTGTTCCTTTTGTGATTACTTCACCCATTACAGTTTCTTCTACACTTTTAATTTTAGCTGCATCTTCTGTAATTTTTATAGAAATACCTAATTGTGATGCTCTATTTTTTAATTCTTCATCAGAAGTTAATTCCCCAGTATATAATTCTTCTTCTAATTTTTCTCTTGCAGATGCATCCCCAAAATATGCTATTCTTCTCTTATCACTAGCCATTACACATCCTTTTTTACCTATATAAGCAATTATTAAACTCAATTTTATAACATCCCTAAACTATTTTTTCATACTTATTTTAGAATATAATTATTTTTAGATTTTGTTTATTATATTACTTATATAATTTGTTTTGAAAAATTGAATTGTTCAAAATTTAATAATTAATTAAAATAAAAAATTATTTATTTATGTAGTTACAAACTAAACTGTAACAGTCTAAAAAAAAGTTTATTAAAAATAATTTTTTAATGGACTGAAAAATTTTAAAAATAGGAGATGAATTAATATGGCAGTAAGTGAAGTATTCCAAATTTATAGATGTAATGTATGTGGAAACATTGTTGTTGTAACTGCAGTTGGTGGAGGAGAATTATCCTGCTGTGGCCAAGCAATGGAATTACTTGAACCTAGACAATTAGAAGAAGGTGGAGTAAAACACATCCCTATTATTAAAAAAGAAGGGGATAAAATTGTTGTAGAAGTTGGAGAAGTAACACATCCAATGGAAGATGAACATTATATTGCTTTTGTTGAATTAAAAGTTAATGATAAATCTTACTTTGCAACTTTCAAACCAGGTGATGAACCTAAAGCAGAATTTGATGTATGTGCTGATGTAGCTGACTGTGAAGCAATTGAATATTGTACCGTTCATGGTCTTTGGAATTCATAAAATAATTAAAATATAAATTTTTAATTAATTAAAAAAAATTTTTCAGCTAATTAAAATATAAATTTTCTAAAAAAAATTAGTCCTTTTTATTTTAATTAGCTACTTTAATTATATTCAAATTATTCTATTTTTAAAAAAAATTTTTAAAATTTAAAAAATCACTTTTTTCCATAAATTATAAATCATTAAAAAAATATACTTTAAATTATTATAAGTATTATTTTATTATTAAAAAAATATACTTTAAGTATAAATTATTTTTTAAAACTTATTCTAAAACTGATTTAATATTAAATAAATCATTAAATTTTTTTAATATTTATGAGAGGAAAGAATTTATGAAAAAATCATGCCCTAATTGTAAAGGTAATGGACACATCACAGTAGATACAAAAACCTGTCCTGATTGTGATGGAACTGGATATGCTGATACAATTAATATGAAAAACCATTTTAAAGGTATAAATGAAAAAGCAAAAAAACATTTTGATTTAGAAGCCACCGAAGAAATACCATGTGAACAATGCCATGGTAAAGGAATCATAAACGTTTATGAAGAATGCAAACAATGCCATGGAACTGGAGAAATAAATGTTTGTAAAACCTGTGGAAAAGAAATCGATGATAAGTATGAATATTGTAGGGACTGCCATATGAAAAACAAGGAAGATAAAATGAAAAACGAAAATAAAAAAGAAGAGAAAGGTAAATACAAACAGATTGTTTGGGTACTAGATCAATTATGTGGAATGAGTGATTTAGAATTAGAAAACGTGTATAAAGGAAAAGTAACACGTGTCGAAAAATATGGTGTATTTGTAAGTTTAAATAATCAAGTTTGGGGTTTAATGAGAACAGGAAATCCTAAACAAAAAGTAGGAGACAGTATTTTTGTTCGAATTATACAAATAAAAGAACGTAAACATGAAGTAGATATGGCTCCTGCAAGATTAGATAATTATGAATTAAAAACTCTTAAAAAGGATATTAAACGAACCCAAATAGGAAGTTTAACTGAGGATAACTTAAAAAGTGTAGTGAAATTACAAGCTCAAGTAATTCAAATACAACAAACTAGTGGTCCAACAATATTTACAATTACTGATGAAACTGGAATCACCTGGGCTGCAGCATTTGATGAAGCAGGTGTTAGAGCATACCCTGAAATAGAAATTGAAGATCTTGTAGAAATCATTGGAGAAGTAAACACTCATAGTGGAAAAATACAAATCGAATCCCAATCTATTGAAAAATTAGATCCTAATGATGCTGAAAGTTTAAAAGAATTAATTGATAAAGCATTAGATGAAAGAGCACAACCTGAAGATGTAGACTTTTTAATAGAAAGTCCAACTTTAGATAAGTTAAAACCTAAAATGTATGAAGCTGCAAAAGCTATTCGTCGTGCAATTCTTGATGGAAGAACTATTCTTATTAGACATCATAATGATGCAGATGGAATCTGCTCAGGTGTAGCAATGGAAAAAGCTGTAGTTCCTATTTTAAAAGAAATTAATCCGGATAATGAAGCTGAATATCATTACTTTAAAAGATCCCCTAGTAAAGCACCATTTTATGAATTAGAAGATGTTGTTAAAGATTTGAGTTTTGCACTTGAAGATTTAGATAGACATGGACAAAAATTACCTTTAATTGTTTTATTAGATAATGGTTCTACAGAAGAAGATATTGTAGCATTAATGCAAGCTAAAATTTATGATATTGAAATTGTTGTAATTGATCATCATTTCCCTGGAGAAGTTGTAGATGGTAGAGTTGCAGTTGATGATTATGTTGATACTCATGTAAACCCTTATCTTGTTGGTGGAGATTCCCAAATTACTGCTGGAGCTTTAGCAACTGAAGTAGCCCATATTATTAATCCTGAATGTAAAGATCTTATTAGTCACCTACCAGGTATTGCAGCAGTTGGAGATCATGCTGAGTCTAAGGAAGCTGAAGATTATATTAAACTTGCTGGTGAAAAAGATTATGATAGAGAACAATTAGATAAGGTTGCTGAGTGTATTGATTTTGAATCTTACTTTTTACGTTTCATGAATGGTCGTGGAATTATGGATACTATTCTTGGTGTGGATAATATTGATAAACATGACAAGATGATTAATGCATTATATAAAGAGTATCGTAGACGGGTTGATAATCAATTGAAAGCTGCTATTCCTAATCTTAAGAAGAGTAAATTGGATAATGGTATTTACTTTAATGTTTTAGATGTTGAGAAGTATGCTCATAAGTTTACTTTCCCTGCACCTGGTAAGACTTGTGGTTTTGTTCATGATAGTGTTGTTCAAAGTATTGGTGAGGATAAACCTATTGTTACTTTAGCTTATGGTCCTGATTTTGGTGTTATTAGAGCTACTGATGCTGTTAATGAAATGTTTGGATTTAATTTAAATGATGTTATTCCTAAGATTGCTGTTAAGGTTCCTCAATCTGGTCTTGATGGTGGAGGTCATGAATGTGCTGGTAGTCTTAAGTTTGTTGAAGGTTTAAGTGAAGATGTTTTAAGCACTTTTGCTGATGAAGTTAAGGCTTTAACTAAAAAGGAATAATTTTAATCCTTTTTTTCTATATTTATTTTATATTATATTTGATTCTTTTTTTATTGTTTATCTACTTTTATCTTTAAATCATTGATAAATTCTTCCCATATGGGTAATTTGTTTAAATGTACGATTTTTTCTTGTGTTTTTTCTAGGAATAGATTTCCTTTATCTGTAATTGTGTAAATTTTAATATTTTTATTATTTATAGATAGTGGAATATTTTAAAATTATTATATTCCATTTTATTTAATTATTTTTTGAGCATGAATTTTAAATTAGGATAAGATTATTATATGCTTTAATAATTTTAAATGGTTTAAAAGTAATATATTTTTATTTATCTTAATTGACATTGTAAGTGTAATATTTTATTTTAGATTGATGTATATGTGTTTATTGATTTTTAAATTTTTAATAAAATTTATTAATCCAATTTTTAAAATCTTTAACAAATAAATTTTACGTCAAATTAGGAGTAATTGAAAGATTAAATTAATGCTAAAGCTTTTATTAAGCTTTTATATAATAATTTATTAATATAATCACTTTAAATATTTTAATAATATATGTATTTTAAACATATACCTTTATAATGAATAAATTATAAAGTAAGTATTTACAAATAATTTTTATAGGTGATGAAAACGTTAGAAGAATATTTACCCTTTTTAGGATTGTTAATCTTTGGAAACATAGAAAATTTAATCTTAGCTTCCCAAGGAGTAACAAAAGGAATGAATCCATACAAATTAGGTGGAATCAGTATAATATGTGTAATTATATGGTTACTTATAGGAACTTTAGGAACACAATTAGCAATGGAATACGCGAATGTAATTGAATTCATTGGTGGGCTTGCAATATTCCTTTTAGGTTTACAATCAATGATTGAAGCAGTAAGAGATAAATCCTAAAATTATGAAAAAAATAAAAATTTGTAATAAAGTGAGATGAGAATAAAATGTCTTTTAAAGAATACACTCCGTTTTTAGGATTATTAATTTTTGGTAACATTGAGAACTTAGTTTTAGCTTCACAAGGAGCAGTAGCTGGAGTTAATCCCATTATATTAGGAGGATTAAGTTTACTTATTGTAGTTATATGGTTAGTTGTTGGTACTGTAGGAACTACTGTAGCTATTAAATATGCAAGACATATTGAATTTATTGGTGGGCTTGCAATATTCCTTTTAGGTTTACAATCCATGCTTGAAGCATTTGGAGTTCCAATATAAAAAAATTTATAATAAACTAAAATTAAAAAATACAATCCTTTTTAAATTAAATAAAAAAAAATAATCTTTTAGCGAAAAAAAATTATGAAAAAAAGATTTAAAGAATCAATAGAAAAAAGATTTTTATTGATTTTTTAAATGATTATTCTTAAGAATTTAACTTTTTTTAAATGAAAAAACTTTTTTTATGCATTTGCTTGTTTTTCTTGATAATTTTCTATAGCCTTTGTTAATGCATCTGCAGCTAAGTTTGAACAATGCATTTTAACAGGAGGTAAGCCGTCGAGTTCTTCTGCTACATCGTTTCGACTAATTTTTAGTGCTTCATCTATTGTTTTACCTATTGCCATTTCGGTTATCATGCTACTTGTTGCTATTGCTGCTCCACAACCAAATGTTTTAAATTTAATATCTGTTATTACATTTTCATCATTTACAGTTATGTATATTGTCATTAAATCTCCACATGTTGGATTTCCAACTGTTCCTTCTCCACTTGGGTTTTCAATTACTCCTGTATTTCTAGGGTTTGCAAAATGATCCATTACTTTTTCACTATACATTTTTAATCACATCCAATAAAATTTATTTTGATAATCCGTATTCTTCATCACCCGCAATAGATAAGTCACTTTTTCCGTTTTTACTATTCCATAATGGTGACATGCTTCTTAATGTGTTTACTACATTTATTATATCATTTATTACTTTATCTGCATCTTCTAATGTATTTTCTACACCTAAACTTAATCTTAATGATCCATGTACATTTACTGGTTCTAATCCTAAACTTGTTAATACATAGGATGGTTCTAAGCTTTGTGAAGAACATGCTGAACCTGTTGATGCTTCTATTCCTTTAGCATCTAACATTAAGACTAATGATTCTCCTTCGATTGCTGAGAATCTGAAGTTTACATTGTTTGGTAATCTTTTTTCTGGATCTCCATTTAGGTAGGCTTCGTCTACTTGTGATAGTACTCCTTTTATGATTTTGTTTCGGATTTTAGTTAGTTTTCTTGTGTTTTCCTCTAGGTTGTCATTTGCTATTTGGCATGCTTTTCCAAATCCTGCTATTCCTGGAATGTTTTCTGTTCCTGATCTTTGATTGTTTTCTTGTCCTCCTCCATGGATTAATACTTCAGGTCTTACTCCTTTTTTAATGTATAATGCTCCTATTCCTTTTGGTCCGTAGATTTTGTGTGAGCTGATACTTAGTAAGTCTATATTTGATTTTTTCACATCTAATGGTATTTTCCCTACACTTTGTACTGCATCTACGTGGAATATTATATTGTTTTCTTTTGCTATTTTCCCTATTTCTGTTATTGGTTGGATTGTTCCGATTTCATTGTTTGCGTGCATGATGCTGATGAGTATTGTGTCATCTCGGATAGCTTTTTTTAAGTCTTCAATGTTGATGATTCCATTTTCTTGGATTGGTAGATATGTTATTTCATATCCTAATTTTTCTAACCATTTACAAGTGTTTTTTACTGCGGGGTGTTCTATTACACTTGTTATTATATGTTTTCCTTTGTTTCTTTTTTGGAATGCTATTCCTTTTATTGCCCAGTTGTCGGATTCTGTTCCTCCACTTGTAAATTTTATTTCTTCTGGTTCTGCATTTATTAGGTTTGCTACTCTTTCTCTTGCTAAATTTAGTGCTTTTTTGGATTCTCTTCCGAGACTGTATAAGGTTGATGCATTCCCGAATTCTTCTTTGTAGAATGGTTCCATTTCTTTTAGAACTTCAGGGTTGACTGGAGTTGTTGCTGAGTTGTCCATGTATATCATATTTTTTTCCTCCGTGAGTTTTTTTGTGAAAATAATTTTTTATAACTATTGTTATATAACTATAGTTATAATATTATTTGTTTTAATATATAAAGATTACAGTTAAAAAAAAACTTAAAAAAAATAGATTAAATCTAAAAAAAAAGAATAAAAGAAGTATAAAAAGAATTTATACTTTTACTTTATCTAAAGCTTGATCGATATCAGCTATAATATCTTCTACATCTTCAATTCCAACAGAAACACGAATGAAATCAGGAGTAACTCCGGTTTGTGCTTGTTCTTCTTCACTTAATTGTTGGTGAGTAGTACTTGCTGGGTGAATAACTAAACTTTTTGCATCTCCAATATTTGCTAAATGAGATAATAAATCTACATTATCTATAAATTGTTTTCCAGCTTCTAATCCTCCTTTAATTCCGAAACCTAATATTCCCCCATAATTATCTCCTAAATATTTATGTGCAGTTTCATGAGATGCATGGGATTCAAGTCCTGGATAATTAACCCAACTAACTTTTGGATGATTTTCTAAGTGTTTAGCTACAGCTAAAGCATTTTCTGAATGTTTTTTAACACGTAGTGTTAATGTTTCTAATCCTTGAAGGAATATGAAACTATGTACTGGTGCTAGTGTTGCTCCTAAATCTCTAAGTAATCTTGCTCTTATACGGGTAGTGTATGCAACATTTCCAGATGGAGAATCTTCTCCAAATGAATCAGTAAATATTAATCCGTGGTAAGATGGATCAGGTTCGGAGAGTGTTGGGAAGTTTCCATTTGCCCAATTGAATTCTCCACTATCTACTACATATCCTCCTACTGCAATTCCATGTCCTCCAACAAATTTAGTTGCTGATGCTGCTATTACATCTGCCCCATGTTTTAGTGGTTGGACTAATCCTACAGCTGATGTATTATCCACAATAAGTGGGATATTGTGAGAGTGAGCTATTTTTGCTAATTTTTCAAAATCAGGTACATCAAGTTTAGGGTTTCCAATGGATTCTACATAGATTGCTTTTGTTTTATCAGTTATTGCATTTTCAAATGCATCAATATCTTGTGAAGGTACAAATATTACATTTCTTGCAAGGTCTTTGAAAGTTGTTTCAAATAAAGTGTATGTTCCACCATATAAGTTGTCTGCAGATACGATGTCATCTCCAGGTTGTGTGATGTTTAATAAGGCATAAGATATTGCTGCTAATCCACTTGCTGCTGATATTCCAGATTTTCCCCCTTCTACTGCTGCTATTCTTGCTTCGAATGCATCATTTGTTGGATTGGTTAATCTTGAATATATTTGTCCTGGAATTGTTAATCCAAATCTTCCTGCTGCTTCTTCTGCATCTTTAAATACATAAGATGCTGTTTGATAGATTGGAGTGGCTCGTGCTCCTGTTGCGGGGTCTGGTTGTTCTTGACCTGCATGGACGCTTAATGTTGCTACTCCTAAATCTTTTTTGTTATTTTTGTTATTATTAGTCATTATTTTTACCTCTTTAATTATATCTTTAATATTGTTTGAGGGGCTGTCCCATAATTAATTTTTTCTTTTTTTACTTTTTTGATTTTGTTATTTTTCTTATTTTGTATAAATTTTGATTGATAGAAGTTGTTTTAGTTATTCTATCGTTTAGAAATAGTTAATTATAAATGTGTGGATTGATAAATAGTTTAATAACGACAAAAAACAAAAACCAAATCCACATTACTTTTTTATGTGTTTTGTGGCATTTAAATTTTTTGGTTTTTTTTATACTGTTTTTTTGTGGTTTTTAAAATTTTTTTTTTATACAAAATTGAAAAAAAGTAGGGGTAGGTTTTGATTTTATGGTTTGTTGTAGTTTTAAAGCTGATTTGCAGGCTGATTTTATTTTAAATGTTCCTGGGTATAATTTAAAGGATGAGGGTTTGGTTTTTACTGTTAAATTTATTGTGAGTAAGTTTAAAGAGGATTTTCCTTCTTTTTTTGAAGATTTTAATATGGGTCGTGGTCGTCCTAAAAAGTATTTGCCTGATGAATTATTGGGTTTGTTTGTTTGGGGTGTTTTTAATAATGTTTTAAGTTGTAGGAAATTAGCTGATTGGTTAGATAATAATGATGAGTCTTGTAATTATATTTTAAATAATAAGAAGCCTAGTAAATCAACTATTTCACGTTTTTTTAAATATAATAAGTTTTTGATTGGTGAATTATTTTATTATACTGTGTTTTTGGGTTTAAAACTTAAATTGATTGATAATAATTGTGTTGCGGTTGATGGGACTATTTTAAAGGCAAATGCTAATAATTTTAATTTAATAAAAATTGAGGAAATAAATTTCCTAGAAAAACTGATTAAAAAATATTCAGATAAGAAAAGTAAGAATAGTACATGGTTTAAATTAAGAAAATTCTTTCAAAAAGGTAAATCATGCCTAGATTTAAAACCTTTAGTGGATAGGATAGATGAAAATTTGAATAAGAATGGTTTGAAACTTTTAAAAACTTGTTTAATTAGTAAAAGTAAATTAGACTATGTTAAGGGTTTTCTAATTTTTTTAAAAGAAAATTATGATGGTAAGCATACGATTAGTTTCACGGATCCTGAATCCCGTTGGATGAAAGATAAAGAGGATAAAATGGGATTAAACTATAATTATCAAGTTGCAGTGGATAGTCACAATGGAATGGTGGTTGCTGAGTATTTAACTCAAGCTCCAACTGATCATCATCAGATGCTTAAAATGATGAAAATGGTTGAAGAAAATTTAGGTCAAAGACCAAAATTTTATTTAGCAGATAATGCATATTTAAACAATCAAGCACTAGAACACGCTTTCATTAATGGTTCCATACCATTAATCCCAAATCGAGTGGAAAGCATGAAACATAAAAAAGGAAATAAAATAAAAAGCTATAGTAAAATTAATTTCATTTATAATGAAAAGGAAGACAATTATATTTGTCCACAAAACCAAATACTAAATTATCAGCATAATCGAAAGATTAATAATGTGTTTTATCGTGTTTATTCTACCAGTAGGTGTAAAATTTGTAAATTCCACAATGATTGTACAAAAAGCAGAGTCCGGGAAATAATGGACAGAGAACACCCATTACGGAGTAAATTAAGACAAGATTTCAACTCAGAACTAGGGGAAAACATGTATCAAAAAAGAGCACCCTTAAGTGAAGGATACTTTGGATCTCTTAAAAAAAATTATAAATGCAAAAAAGTAGAACGCAAACACCTTAAAAATGCAAAACACGAATTAACACTTAAAGCAATAGCACACAACATACAAAAAATACATAAAAATTTAAACACAACACTCATTTAAAAAAAACATCACATATAAAATAAATAAAAAAAATAACAAACCTATTTAATCTAATCTACAATTAAATAAATCAACACTTAATAAACAGAAGTTTACTAATTAAAAAAATGGTTAGGTGCTATTTCAAGTGTAAAATTAACATAAATACACCCAAAAACAGCACATCCCCTCAATTTTTTCTAAAAAAAATTTTCACTTATGGGACAGCCCCGTTTGATTATTTTTTTTTAATCATTTACTATTTTATATATTATATTTTTTGAGTTAAATGTTTTATACTTTTAAAAAATATAACAATTGTTAATTATTTTGTTTTAAAAAAAACTTATAAAAATCTAAAAGTTTAATGAAAATATTTAAAAATCAAACAATATATAACAATTGTTATTAATCATATATAAAACTAACCCCTCTCCTTCTAAGAAGATACTCCAAAAAAAATAAAAATAAAAAAAATATTTTTAATTATTTAAACAATTATTAACCCAATTTATAAAGTTAAAAACTGAATTCCCATTTCTTTCAGCAAAAACATGATCTTGATTCCACACATCCTGGAAAATAATGCTTTTAACACCACTACATTGTTTTAAAGCCAAATATAAATTTACATCATCACTTAAAGAAGCAATCACTTGATTAATACCAGAAGATATTCTCCAATATTTAGCAAGCTTTGTATCCTCACTATTTTTATAAAAATCACATAAATAATATAATGGATTATACATATCCACACGAGATTGTACTGAATTATTAAATGAATCTAATACTTTTAAATCTTGTGCATACTCAATTGCATATTTACCCTCATAATCAGGGTAAGTTGAATATTTTAATGAATTATTTATGAGTAAATCTGACATTATCTTATTAAAATGTAGTGAATCAAATCCATAACATCCAAACAAATTATTTACAGGTGAAACACGAGGAAAATTATCGAATACTCCAACCATATTAAGAACAGGTTTACAATGATTTATAAAAGCTTCAATACTTGAAATCTTCACAGTATTAGTCAGACTATTATACATAATCCACTCGTCATTAAAATTTAGGGAATTAATATAATTTTTAGAAGTTTTATAAGGTGTAAATTCAAATTGAGTATCATTCAAATAATTATTAAATGAATCATCTATTACAGATAATAAATAATCATAATATGTACCAGAAGTATAAATCCCATTACTAGATTCATTAAGAGTTAATAAATTTCCATTAGGATCTTTTAATCCTAAACGATTAATGTAAAATGCAAATTCTTTTGCTAAATCTTTAGATAAACTTGAAGTCCAAGAATTATTAGCTCTGACCCCTGTTGTGCAATATTGACCTATATTCCATTCATAAGCTGCATCAAAATAATCCCAACTAGAAATTGGACACCAACACATAGCACCACAAATACTATTTGAAATCTTATCCCCATTCTTATCAACCATACAAGCACCTATTGATTCTAAATATGGGCGATATAATGAACTATCCCCACTAACACCCATTAATGCACTTTGAGCTCCACCACCACTAAATCCAAATGTGAAAATAGATTCAGTATTTCCAGGTAAGCAATCCTTATTAAATTTCAAAAAGGATACAGCAGCTTTCAAATCAGTTACTCCCCAAGGAGCTCCACCAACATAATCACAAGTATTGTCTCCTCCTCGACATCCTGCAAGAACATAAACAAAACCAGAATTAATATAATCAATAATTTCATTACTATTATAATTAGTTACAATTTCTTGTGCAATAAATTCAGGAGTGTGAATAGGCATAACTATAGGTGCTGTTTTAACATTATAGTTATTAATTTCATTTGTAGTATTTAACTTACAAGTATAAGTCCCATGAGAGTTTTTAACACCATTAAAGTATTCACCTGGAACATAAATTGCAAGGGATTCATAATTTTTTGTATCAGGATCTGCACAGTAAGTAAGTCCTAATTGATAATAAATATTATTTATATTATCATAATGCCAATTATCCATATTTAATGACAATTTTTTTGTTAATTCACTTACATTATAAGATACATTATTATTTTTAAGTGGATCATAATTGTAGGTTTTAATAAGAATTGTAGTTGATTGTGAACTACCAATATATTTATTATCATTATTAAAACTTACATTAATACTATAAAGACCTGGAAATAGGTTTATTTGTAAATTAACCCTACCTTTATTATCAGTAGTTTCCCAGTAAACTTTACTTGCACCATCACTTAAACGTGTAAGAGTTAATGATAAATGCCTACCTATAACAGGATTACCATCAGCATCTATAAGAATTGTTTTAAAATCTTCACCTGCACCATAAACTTTAATAAAAGGCTTCACTACCAGTACTGTACTTTTTTGATTTAATGTTGAATTGATTGCAACAATTATATTGTTAAAACAATTACTTGAACTATAATTAAAAGCAAGATTCCCAGTAAAACTTCCAGATACAGTATAAACTCCAGGTGCTAAATTAATCTGTAAACTAGCTATACCATTAGTATCAGTAGTTTCCCAGTAAACTTTACTTGCACCATCACTTAAACGTGTAAGATTTAATGTTAAATGTTGTCCAGCAATATGATTTCCATTATTAGTTGTTAATCTCACAGTATAATTTTCACCAGCACCATAATTAACTGTAATATTACCTCCAGTTAATATGGTATTAGTATTTTGATTCTCAATAGAATTAAAATTAGAATTATTAAGAGTACTTTGCTCTTTACTTAAAATAGGATTTTCACTAGTGTTTAAGTTATTTTCTAAAACTGTAAGATTTGTGGAGTCCGAACTTATATGATTAGTGTTAATATCCATAGCAAAACTTACAGGTAATAAGAATAAAGTCATAAGCATGACTAATAACAAAGACATTAGCAATGCCTTAGTTTTCATTGATTTTCCCCCTTTAACTAAATTTTATTCCCTTTTAAATTAATAAATAAAGAATAAAATCCTTTTATTTACCCTTTTTATAAATAAAAGAAAACTGTAAAAAAAAATTTTTTAAACATATGTTTTTTTATACAATTCTATAATAAGTATGAAACCTAATTATATTTAAGATTTTATATTTAATTTTTAGAAATGATTTTATAGAATTGTTAAATAATAATTATAATTTAAAAAAAAAAATAGAAAAAAAGTAAAAAATGGAAAAAGTTTTATAATTTAATTTTAATATCTAAAGCACTAGATCCGTTTTCATATACAAAGATAGGGTTAATATCTAATTCTGATATTTCTGGGAAATCTAGGGTTAAACGAGCAACACGTTTAATAGCATTACGTACACTATCCATATCTCCAGGAGCTTCTCCACGGAAACCTTTAAGTAATTCCACTACTTTTGTATTGTTTATTTGTTCATCGATTTCATCAGAAGTTAAACCACTAGCTAGTTTAAATGATGCGTCTTCAATAAGGTTAACATAAACTCCACCCATACCGAATGCTATCATTGGACCAAATTGTTCATCACGTATCATACCAACTAATACTTCAATACCAGAATCCATCATTTTTTGAACTTCAATTCCATCAGGTGTTATGTCTGGATGTGCTTTATTAGCATTTGCCATGATTTCATTAAAACTGTTTTCTGCTTCATCTCGAGTGGATATTCCTACTTGAACTCCACCAATATCGGATTTGTGTAAAATCTTATCAGATGCTATTTTTAAAACAACTGGGAATCCCATTTCTTCTGCAACATTTGCTGCTTCTTCTGGGGTTTTGGATAATATTATTGGTGCTGCTTCTATACCGTATTCTTTTGCAACAGCATATGCTTCACTACCAAGTAATGTATCTCTTCCATCTGCTTTTACTTTATTAAAGATTTCATTTACTTTATCTTTATTAACATCATTGATTTCTTGTATTGGATTATCATAGGTACGTTCTTGTACTGCATTGAATCTTTCAAGGAAATCCACTACTTTTACTGCTGTTTCTGGGAATACATATGTTGGTATGCTGTTTTTTCTAAGTAATTCATTAGCGTTATCGAAACTTGATCCACCCATGTTAACTACGATGATTGGTTTGTTGAATTCTTCATTACCTTCAAGTATAGCATTTGCTATTCCATCTGGGTCTGCAGATGCTGTTGGACATACCATAATTACTAAACTATCTACATCATCACTGCTTAAAACTATTTCTAGTGTTTCTTTGTATCTGCTTACTGGTGCGTCTCCTAAAACATCTATTGGGTTTTTAACGCTTCCTTCTTCAGGGACAGCTGCTTTAAGTTTTGCAGTGGTTTCTTCATCAAAGCTTACTAGGTTTAATCCATTTCTTTCCATAGCATCTACTGATACTACTCCTCCTCCACCTGCATTTGTTATTATTGCTAGGTTTCTACCTGTAGGTAGGGGACATTTACTGAATGCTAATCCTATATCAAATAATTCTGCCATGGTTTGTACACGGAATATTCCTGATTGTTTAAATGCTGTGTCAAATGCCACGTCACTTCCTGCTAATGCTCCTGTGTGTGAAGATGCTGCTGCAGCTCCTGCTTGTGAACTACCGGATTTTAGGATAATTACTGGTTTTTTACTTGAAACTTTTCTCATAGTTTCAATGAAGTTATGGTCTTGTGAAATACTTTCTAAGTAACATATTACAACTGCTGTTTCAGGATCATCTGCTAAGTATTGGATACATTCTAATTCAGTTACTCCTGCTTTATTTCCTATACTTATAACTTTACTGAATCCTATTCCGGCAGTTATACTCCAATCTATTATTGCTACCATCATAGCTCCACTTTGGCTGAGGAATGCTATGTTTCCTTTTGGTGGCATCATTTGTGAGAATGAACCATTTAATGGTGTGTGGGAATCTGTAATTCCTAAACTATTTGGCCCTATTAAACTTATATCGTACTCGTTTGCTAGGCGGACTAGTTCTTCTTCTAATTTTACTCCTTCTCCACCGATTTCTTTAAATCCTGCAGTTATAACTACTACATTTTTTACTCCTAATTCTCCACATTGTTTTACTGAAGGATTTACTGCTTTGGAAGGTACGACTACTACAACAAGATCTGGTACGGTTGGACATTGTGTTACATCAGTATATGTTTTTAGTCCTAATATTTCTCCACCTTTTGGATTGATTGGGTAAATTTCTCCTTTGTAACCATCTTCTATTAGGTTACTGACTACTATGTGCCCAACTTTATCGGGGGTATTTGATGCTCCAATGACACCTACACTATCTGGTTTAAACATCTTTTCAAGATCTCTCATAAGTTAAACTCCTTATTATTATATTTTTGTTTAAAATAATTATAGAATAATACTTCAAAAATAATCAATTGAAGTCAAATATCGATTTTAATACATTTTTGTATATTTTTTTATATTTATAATGATAAATAATTATAAATTACTATTAATAAATTAATTTATTATAATATATAAATATTTTTATTTAAATAAAAAAAGAAGAATAAGAAAAGAAAATTAAAAATAAACCTTAAAAAAAGGAGATAAAAAAATGATATTTAACTATCATTAACTTCAATACCATGACTATTTAATTCATCACGAATTTCATCAGATAATTCATATTGTTTATTTTCTCGTAATTTTTCACGAATACTTAAAATAATTTCAAGTAAATCATCACTATCAGAATCAGTTTTACCTGAATCAGTAATATTTAAGTCTATACCGAAAATATAACTTATACTATTAAACCATTTTTTAATTGTTAAAAGATTACTAATTGAATAAGTGTTTAAATCATTAATTTCTTTTATAAATTCGAAAATAGAACTTATAGCTTTAGGAGTGTTGAAATCATCATCCATTGCTTCAAAGAAACTATCCATAATAGTAGATGGTAATTCATCATTTTGATTAGCATTGACGATTTTATCAGTTAATTCATCAGAATCTTCAAATTCCTCGGTTAATAATGTATTTAATGAATCTACAAATGTTTGTATTTTATTTAAACTTTTTTCTGCTTGATGAAGGGAGTCTTTACTGAAATCTATTGGACTTCTGTAATGAGTGGATAATACAAAGAATCGGAAAACATTTGCATCCCAATCTTTTAGTAATTCTCTAATTGTTATGAAGTTTCCAAGACTTTTACTCATTTTTTCCCCAGATACATTTAAAAATCCTGTATGCATCCAATAACGGACTAATGGTTTTTTCCCACTTACAGCTTCGATTTGTGCAATTTCTGCTTCATGATGTGGGAATATTAAATCTAAACCTCCACCGTGAACATCATATTGTGGTCCAAAGTAATGTTCAGTAATAGCAGTATCTTCTATATGCCATCCAGGTCTTCCTTTACCCCAAGGTGAATCCCATTTAGGTTCTCCCTCGAATTCTGGTGCTTCTCGTTTTTTCCATAAAACGAAATCATTTGGGTTGTGTTTTTCTGTGTTTGCTATATCTCTATGGGATTCTAATTCATCTATTTTACGATTTGATAATTTACCGAAGTCTTCAAATTTATCTATGTTATAGTATACTCCATCTTCAGTTTCATATGCATAACCTTTCTTTATTAAACGAGTGATTTGGTCTATGATTTCATCCATATGATCTGTTGCTCGTGCAAATAAGTTGACTTTATGAACATTTAATGAGTGCATATCTTCTATGAATCTTTTTTCATATTTTTTAGCTAGAGTACTTGAGTCTATTCCTATTTCTTTAGAACGATTAATGATTTTATCATCAATATCAGTGATGTTTTCAATATAGAAGACACTGTACCCTGAATATTCTAAGTATCTTTTAATTGTATCAAATGAGATATAGGTTCTTCCATGACCTATGTGTGCATCATCGTATACTGTAGGGCCACAGACAAAAAGTTTGACTCTATTGTTGTTTATTGTTTTTAAGTCTTGTTTTTCTCTTGTCATTGTACTGTATACTTTCACTTTTTCTAAATCTCCTTTTATTATTAAAATTGATTATTTATATTAGAATAAAAAATTTTTTTAAAAATTAGTAAATATATATAAAATTTGTATTTATTATGAGAGGCAAGAGAGGGATTCGAACCCCCGTATCATGGTCTGCAGCCACGCACCTAAGCCGCTCGGTCATCTTGCCATTGAAAAATTAAAATATCATATAAAATAAGATACAATCTATATTCTGATTATCATCTTATAAATAGTTTTTGGAAAATGGAAAAAATTTCTCCCTTAATTTAAAAAAAATATTTTATATTAAAATGGGAAAAATGAAAAAATTTATTTCTATTTTTTAATCTTCTAAATCAGATCCTAAACATGCATGACATTCCCAGTTAACATCTCCTTTAGTTTTATGGATTTGACAGAGAATATCTTCTGCTTTAATTTTTTTACAAATATTACAAGTTCTAGGAATAATATCAAATTTAGTTGCATTTTCATCATATAAATCTTGAGCAAAACTTTGTATTAACTGATTTACTTCATCACTAAACTCTATCCCACTACCTCTTTTATCTGTAATGTATTGTGATACGGCTGGTTGAGTTATATCCATAAGTTCTGAAATCTTTTTCTGTTTCATACCTAAGGTTAATAAATCTTTTGCAAGCTCTGATCTTATAGCTGGTATTACATACCATACTACCATTTCACATGGGGGTTTCATTATCTCTCTTCTCCTTTTATATTATTTTCCTATAATCTATATCTTAATGATTCAATTTTATCTTCTAAATCTTTTATTTCTTGTTCTAATTCATTTTGATGAACTAATAACTTATTTATTAAATCTGCAACAGTATCATAATCTTGTGAATCATCTGAGACTTCTGAATTATCTTTTCTAAATATTTCTTTATATGATTTTTTAGGTTTTGATTTTTTATCTTTAAAAATAACTTTATCTGCATCTATCTCGTCACATTCTGTTTGGAAAACATCTTCAAGATTGGGTTCTGTGTCTAATCTATTTACAGGTAAGTTTTGTTTAAGATCTAATTCTGCGATTTGTTCTTCTAATTCGTTTTGTCTTTTAAGTAATAAGTCTATTATATCTGCTACTGGATCTGGTAGTTTTGCATGTTCTAAAAGTAATGCTGGTTCTCTTTTTTGTTTAACAATTCTACCTGGAATTCCAACACATGTTGCACCTGCAGGTACATCTTTTAGGACTACTGAACCTGCACCTATTTTTGCACCATTACCAATGTTTATATCACCCATTACTTTAGCTCCAGAGCCTACTACTACTTCATCACCAATTGTTGGATGTCTTTTTCCTTTAGATAAACTAGTTCCTCCAAGAACTACTCCTTGGTATAATAAAACATCATTTCCTATTATTGTAGTTTCTCCTATTACTACTCCCATCCCATGGTCTATGAAGAATCTTTTCCCAATTGTTGCTCCTGGGTGTATTTCTATTCCAGTAAAGAATCGTCCCATATTGGAGAAGAATCTTCCAAGTTGGTAGTGATTTTTTTTCCATAACCAGTGGGATAGTTTATACCACCATAGTGCGTGAAGTCCAGGATATGAGAAGAATATTTCTATATTATTTCTTGCAGCAGGGTCTCTTTCTTTAACTGCTCTCATATCTTCTTTTAGCCCTTCAAACATTATTTAGTTTCTCCACAAATATTTTTGTATTTTAATTAAATTTTATTTATTTATAGTTAATTTTTAAATTTTTAAATATAAATAACTATTGTTAAAAAAAATAAATTATTTTAAAATAAAATATAAAAAAAGAGGAAAAAAAAGTGGGGAGGGAGGGTTTTTATGGGTTTTCTTTATTGTTTGAAGATTTCTGGATATTCTTGGTAGATGTCTTTAAATAACCAGTCTACGGATAAGTATCTTTCACCTGTATCAGGTAAGATTGCTACTATTGTTTTTCCTTTGTTTTCTGGTCTTTTAGCTAATTGTATTGCTGCATATGTTGCTGCACCTGAGGATATTCCTGCAAGTATTCCTTCCTCTTTAGCTAGTTTAAGTAAGGTGGATCCTGCATCTTCATCTTTTACTGGGAAAATTTCATCTACTAATTCTGGTTTGAAGATTCCTGGTATGAATCCTGGTCCGATTCCTTGGATTTTATGTGCTCCTTTTTCACCTTTACCTAAGGTTTGACTTGTTTGGGGTTCTACTGCAACTGCTTTAAATCCTGGTTTTTCTTTTTTTAATACTTCAGATATTCCGATTAATGTTCCACCAGTTCCTGCTGCTGATACTAATATATCTACTCCATTGTTGGTGTCTCTTAATAGTTCTTGTGCTGTTGTTTCTGAGTGTACTTTTGGGTTGAATTTGTTATTGAATTGTTGTGGTATTACTGCATTTGGGATTTCTTTTGCTAGTTCTTCTGCTTTTGCTACTGCTCCTCCCATTCCTTCAGATCCTGGTGTTAGTACTATTTCTGCACCGAATAGTGCGAGTAATTTTTTACGTTCTATAGACATTGTTTCTGGCATGGTGAGTATTAATCTGTAATTTTTTGCTGCAGATACGAATCCTAAAGCGATTCCTGTGTTTCCACTTGTTGGTTCTATGATTACTGAATCTGGTTTGATTAGTCCTTCTTTTTCACCATATTTTATCATTGCCACTCCAACGCGATCTTTCACACTGCTTACTGGGTTGAATGATTCTATTTTAACTAGTACTTCTGCTTCTAATCCTTCAGTTAGTTTGTTCAATCTTACTAGTGGTGTGTTTCCAATTGTTTCTGTAATATCGTTTGCTATTCCTCTTGTTAGTTCTGGTATGTTTAAATCATTTGTCATTATTAGTATGCTCCTATTAGTTTTATATTTTTTTGAAAAGTGAATTAATTATTTTTAATTATATCTTGTATTTGTTTTTTTATAATTAAAAAAATTTTTATTAATTGAAATCTTTTATTTTATTGGGTTATATAATTTTGATAGTTTATTTCTATAAAAATATAACTATTGTTATATAACTATTGTTATATTATTTTTTTATGCTTATAAACTTAACCCTAAAAAAAATATTAAAAAAATTTAAACCTTAAAAAAAAATAGTTTAACCATTATCAAAAGCACATAATCCAATTAAAGGACAATCACCACATTGAGGAGAAGTAGGTTTACAAATAGTTTGACCAAACTGAACCATAATATCATTCAACTCAATCCACATATCCTTAGGAACAATCTTCATTAACTCTAATTCAGTTTGTTCTGGTTTACTAGTATCAACTAAACCCCAACGATTACTAATACGATGAACATGAGTATCAACAGGAATAGCAGGTTTACAAAACGCGAAAACTAAAACACAATTAGCAGTCTTACGACCAACACCAGGTAAATCCAATAATTCCTTCATATTATCAGGTACCACACCATCATACTCATCAATGATAATCTGTGAAACCTCTTGAATTCTAGCTGCTTTAACATGATAAAAACCAGCAGGATGAACTAATTCCTCTATATCTTCAACTGGTGCATTAGCAACACTATTAATATCAGGGTATTTATTAAATAAATTAGCAGTAGCTTGATCTGTGTTTTCATCACGTGTTCTTTGAGAAAGAATAGTTCTGATTAAAACCTTATAAGGATCTTTACCCTCAAAAATTCTTATAGTATAAATCTCTTTTAATCTTTTAAAAATTTCAATAACTTGTTCAGTTTTATCCATAAAAACACTCCTTATTTTAGTTCTAATTCTACTCCAATTTCACCCATACTAGTTAAAAAGTTAGGATATGAAACATTGAAAACTTCACCATCTTTAATAGTGATATTATGTTTTAAACCTATTAAAGTAAAAGCCATAGCTAAACGATGATCCATATGGGATTCTACTATACCATCATTTACTCCACCATGGATAAGCATACCATCTTCAAATTCAACAAGTTTTACACCTAATTTTTTAAGTTCCATACAACTAGTTGCAATACGATCAGTTTCCTTCAAACGACCATGTTTAACACCTGTAATAAGAGTATCTCCACTTGCAAGACATCCTAATGCTGCAACAGTTAAAATCAAATCAGGAGCATTAGAAAGGTTAACTTCAACTCCTTTTAATTCACCATTAGACTGTATAGTAACACTATCATCATTTGATTCTATTTTACATCCCATTTTAGCTAAAATATTTAAGATATATTTATCTCCTTGTTTAGAATCCTTAAAAAGATTACCAATAGTGATTTCACCACCACAAATTGCACAGGCTGCAAGTAAATAGGAAGCACTAGAATAATCTCCTTCTACTTGATAGTTTATTCCATGATAATAAGATGATGGTATTTGGAATTTGTTTATACTACAAGATTTAACTGTTTTATCACAATCTTCATGTTTATTTACTTCAAACTCTTCGATTTTAACACCGAATTTTTCCATAATATCAATTGTCATATTAACGTATGGTTTACTTACAAATTCTGGTAAAACAGATAAACACACACCATCTTTGGATAATGGTGCAGATATTAATATACTTGAGATGAATTGAGAACTAATATTTCCTGGAATACTTGTTTTACCACCAATATAACCAGGATAAACTTTTATAGGTGCCTTACCATTATCATTAATGGATTCTGTTTTCACACCTAAATCATCTAAAGCATTTAATAATGGATTCATAGGTCTTGTGAGTAATGAATCATCACCAGAAAACTGTACAGTATTATCAGATAAACCTGCAATTGATGTTAAAAGACGTAAGCTTGTTCCAGAATTACCTAAATCAATAAAATCTTTAGATGTATTATGTAATTTACCACCTGTCCCTATAATTTGGATGTGGTCTTTTTTGTTAATGATTTTTGCACCTAAACTTTCACATGCATTTATAGTTGATTTAACATCTTCAGATAAAAGAACATTATATAATTTACTTTCACCTTTTGCAAGTGATGCTAAAATTACTGCTCTATGACTGTAACTTTTACTTGATGGAGCTTTAACTTTCCCTTGGATTTTATAAACATTTTTAACTTTAAGAATCATAAAAAGAAACCCCTGCACTTTTAACTTCTATATAAAAAAAAGAGTAATAATGGGAAAAAATATTTAAATTTTTTATTTTATTACTTCTAAAATAACATCTAAATCTTTAGAGTGGAAGACATCTACTTTTTGACCAGATTCACCTTGAACTTCTTTTTCAATTCGTAAATCATCAATTACTACAGGTTTATCAGCAATAATGATTTCACCTTCACTTTCTAATTTACTTGCAATACTATCAGGATCATTAGATTTAATATATCCAATTACTTTTCCAGCATCACCTTTAAATTTAGGTCCAATTTTACTCATATCTGGTTCTATTTCAATTACTTTCTCATGAACTTCAGGTTTTCCAGATTTAATATTTAATTGGCCAATTTTTAAGGTTCCTTTAATATCATCAAAGAATTCATTGAATATTCCAGTTAAATCCTTATTATCAGTATAAACATTTACTGTGTTTAATGGTTGGTTTAATGCTATTTTATTTGAAGATTTAAATCTTCTAATTTCACTTATTAAGTTAATAGCAGTATCACCAGTTGTTAAATTAGTTTCACTGGTTCCTTCTTCTAAACTTGGCCAAAGTTGATTATGAATACTTTCATCAGTATTGAAGTATTGGTAGACTTCTTCTGTAAAGTATGGAGTGATTGGTGCAAGAATCTTTAAAGTATCTTCAATTACATTATGTAATGTGTATTTTGCAGCTTTTCTAGATTCTTCAGTGATGTCATCATTGTATAATCTGTATTTTACTGCTTCTATGTACTCATCACAGAAATCATGCCATACAAAGTCTTCAATAGTGTTTATTACAGTTGCATAATCATAAGTAAGGTATGCTTCATCACAAACTTTATTTACATTGTTTAATTTAGAGAGTATCCATTTATCAGTAGGGTTTAAATTATTAACACTATCTGGACTTATTTCTTCATCAAATATGTGCATGCTTATGAATCTGAAAGCATTCCAGAATTTTCTTATGAATTTATAACCATATTTTATATCATTCCAATCAAATGCCACATCTGAACCAGGTATACTGTTTGCGGCCCATGTACGTATAGCATCTGCACCATATTTACTAACTACTTCATCAGGTGCTATTACATTTCCACGAGATTTACTCATTTTAAATCCATCTTCACCAAATACCATACCATTTATAACTATTTCAGAAAATGGTTTTTCACCTGTAAGTGCTAAACTTCTAAGTATTGTGTAGAAGGCCCATGTACGAATAATATCATGTCCTTGTGGACGAATATTACTTGGGAAACATTCTTTATATGATGGGTCTGGCCATCCTGCAATAGATAATGGACTTATTGAACTATCCATCCATGTATCAAGTACATCTGTTTCTCCAATAAACTCAGTTGATCCACATTCACATGGATGTTTTGGTTTATCTACTGTTGGGTCTACTGGTAAATCTTCTGCATCTGGTAGGTGGACTTTTCCACATTTTTTACAATACCATACTGGTATAGGTGTTGCGAAAAGTCTTTGACGGGATATACACCAATCCCATTCCATATTATCAGCCCAATTTAATAGACGTGATTCCATGTGTTTTGGTACCCAGTTAATTTCATTTGATGCTTTTTTGGTTTCATCTATTAATTTTCTAACTGCAATGAACCATTGTTTTTTCACTAATATTTCTATTGGTGTTTTACATCTCCAGCATCTTCCAACATTTTGTTCTACATCTTCTTGTTTTATTAAGTATCCTTCTGATTTTAAATCTTGGATGGTTGCTTCTGCACATTCAGGGAGGGTTAATCCTTCATATTTTCCACCTGCACTGGTTATGATTCCTTGTTCAGAGATTGCTACTATAATATCTAAATCATACTTGTTTACCCATGCTACATCCGTTTTATCCCCAAAGGTACATACCATTACTGCACCAGTACCATATTCAGGGTCTACTTCTGTATCTGCTATGATTTTCACTTTTTGACCTGATAATGGTACTTCCACGTATTTATCTAATAATTGGTTGTATCTTTCATCATCTGGATGTATTACTACTGCTACACATGCCAT
This sequence comes from Methanobrevibacter acididurans, assembly GCF_046197875.1. Classification (NCBI taxonomy): domain Archaea; kingdom Methanobacteriati; phylum Methanobacteriota; class Methanobacteria; order Methanobacteriales; family Methanobacteriaceae; genus Methanobrevibacter; species Methanobrevibacter acididurans. Next base: position 1,152,631 of record NZ_CP166991.1, read on the forward strand.
CATTAGTTCTGGACGTGTAGTTGCAATAAGTATACCTTCATCTTCTGGGTTTGCGTGTTCACCATTTGCTGGGACGTAGGAGTTTCCTTCAGGTTTATCTTTCACTTCTGCTGGTGGGAAGTTCACATAATTTAATTTAGTTACATTATCCCCATATTCTACTTCTGCAAATGCTATAGCTGTTTCGCATCTAGGACACCAGTTAACTGGGTGTATTCCCCGGTAGATTAATCCTTGATTATACATTTTAAGGAAACTGTATTGTGTTCTTCTCTTATACTCAGGGGTCATGGTGACGAATTCCCTACTCCAGTCTTGTGAGAATCCTAAGCTTTTCATTTGTTTTTTCATCTTTGCAATGTTTTCTGTTGTTAAATCAACACACATTTGACGGAAATCTTGTAGGGCCACATCATTCTTTTTAATGTGATGTGTTTCTTCTACTTTTACCTCTGTTGGTAATCCATGACAATCCCATCCTTGAGGGAACAGTACATCGTTTCCTTTTTCTCTTCGGTATCTTGCATTGAAATCAATATATGCCCAGTTTAATACATGACCTAAGTGTATGTTTCCTGTTGGATATGGTGGTGGAGTGTCTATTATGTATCTTGGACGTGTTCCGTCTCCTATGAATTTATATATTTCTTCATCATCCCATTTTTTTTGCCATTGGGCTTCGTTTTTATGGTTATAATCTTTTGGAATATCCCTTTCTGTCATAAATTTTCTCCCATATTTTTAAAAATAAAAAATTTTTTTTTTAATTAGTATTAATTATAATATTATAATGTATTTTTTGTATTTCTTATTTAATATAATATTATGATAAATATTTATAAGGGATTATTAAAAATTCTGTATTTTGGGTATAAATTTATAAATAAAGGAAAAATCATAGATACTTATAATATAAAAAAATTTTTTTTATATCAATAAATAATTAATTATAATTTAATAAAAAAATTTTAAGGATTAAAGTAAAAATGAATATGTTATGGTTTTGGATTCCAGTAGTATTAGCTATTAGTGATGAAATCCATGGAAGAATTGTGTGGAAAATAGGTCATGATTTTTACATTGTTCTTGGAGGAATAATCAAAAAAACATTAACTTCAGCAGTGCAAACCTGGTTAGTTCATGAAGTCTTAGAATCAATATTCCATTTCCTTGTACTTACTATAGTGTTCCAATCATTCCAAATTGGAATTTTAGGAGGATTAATACATTTAACCTTAGATATAGCTCACAGTGCAGTGCCTTATCATATACCTCCACTTGCACATAGAGCATTACACTTTGTCATTGAAGCATTATTCTTCATGGCAATATACGGATTATAAAAACCCACAATTTAAGAGGGTTTTTTTACTTTTTTATTAGAAATTTTATGGAGAAAACAATAAAATGCCAGTAATAACATTTGAATATGATGATTTAAAAGAATTCGGAATCAGTATTGAAAAAGATAAATTAATAAACATAATACCTATGATGGGAAGTGACATAGAAGATCATGATGATAATGAAATCAAAGTAGAATTCTTCCCAAACCGGCCAGATAATTTAAGCGTTCCAGGAGTTGCAAGATCACTAAAAGGATTCCTAAACCTAGAAACAGGCTTACCTGAATATGAGGTTTCTGGTTCTCTTGAGAAGGTATATGTAAGTGAAGAAGTAAGTGAAATCAGACCATATATAGCATTTGCTAAAATTGAAGGTGTGAATTTTAAGGGTAATAAATTAAAACAAGTAATGGACTTTCAAGAAAACCTTCACTGGGTAATCGGTCGGGATCGTAAAAAAGTAGCTATTGGTATTCATAATGCAGATGTAATTAATTCTCCATATAATTATATTGCAACAGAAAAAAATGAACACAAATTCATACCCCTCGAAGAAACAAAACCAATGAGTCCTGAGGAAATACTTGAAAATATTGAAAAAGGAAGTAAATATGCACACTTAATTGATAAGTTTAGTAAATATCCTTTAATACTTGATAAGGATGATCAAATTTTAAGTATGCCTCCAATAATTAATGGGGAATTAACTAAATTAACTGAAGATACTTGTAATATTCTTGTTGATGTTACAGGTACAGATGAGAAAGCTGTAAATCAAAGTTTAAACATTATTTGCAGTAGTTTTGCAGAAGAAGGAGGGGAAGTTAAAAGTGTTGAAGTAATCTATAACGATAAAACTATTACTACTCCAGATTTAAGTCCAAAAACTAAGGAAGTTCACCTTTCAACTGCAAATGATTTAATAGGAATAAACATCACTCTTGATGAGGCGGAAAAATTATTAGCACAAGCTAGAATGGACTCAGAAAAAATTGATGATGATACTTTACTTGTGAAAATACCATCTTATCGTACTGATATTCTTCATGAATATGATATAGTGGAAAATATTGCAATACAATATCGTATAAATGAGGTGAAACCTGCATTACCTGAACTTTCAACTGTAGCATATGAACATGATTGGTTTAAATCTGATAAAACTTTAAGAGAAATAATGATTGGACTTGGATATCAGGAAATAATGAGTTTAATGTTAACAAGTGAAACCAGTCATTATGAGAAGATGAATCGTAGTGAGGATAGTCATGTGGAAGTTTCTAAACCTATCACTATTGATGGAACTATGATTAGAAAAAGTTTAATTAATACTTTAATGGAATTTTTAGAAGATAATAAACATCAAGATTTACCTCAAAAAATATTTGAAATAGGAGACATCTTATATTTAGATGAATCTGAACCATTAAAGGTTAGACCAAGTAAAAAGCTTTCAGCTTTAAGTTGCCATACAAGTGCTAACTTTACAGAAGCTAAATCCTTAACTTTAAGTGTACTCGGTAATCTTGGATACGGTGTGGAAATTGGTGAATCAGAGGATCCAAGTTTCATTCCTGGAAGAGTAGCTAGTGTTAAAGGTACTAGTAATAATGGTGAAATCAAGGGAGTGTTTGGTGAATTATCTCCTGAAGTTATTACTAATTTTGAACTTGAATACCCAGTTGTGGGATTTGAAATAGAATTCCTCTAAAAACTTTTTTTTACTCTTTTTTATTTTAATTCTTTTTTTAAATATTTAACTGTAAATGGACAGACTACTATACATTTACCACAATAGTAATGGTCTATGCCAGTTTTAAGGATAGATAATTCTAAAGCTTTATCCCCACACTTCTTTTGATTGTATAATTCATTCCGGTCTACTCCTTCATGCCAATCCACTCCAGTACAAGCATCCCCTGGACATGCTTTTACACATGCATCACATTCGCCACAATATGATTGTTTTACTGGTTTTCCAAAATCTAATGGTGCATCAGTATAAATACTTGCTATACGTACAGCTGAACCATAATGAGGATTAACAAGTAAGGCACATTTACCTATCCAACCTAAACCTGCATGAGTTGCAGCAGTTTTATAAGGAATTTTACTTCTTTTATCATCCTCAACTACTGTTCGAGGTTTAGTTTGACCATAAGCATTATACCCCTCTTTTTTCAGGAAATCCTCACCAGCCAATAAGATATCATCAAGGATATCATTGATTTCTAATAATTTATCTATATAAATTTTTGTTGGATATTCTTGTATAGTGTTTATTATTTCTGCTGGAAACTTGATTAGGATACTTACAGCATTTGGCATAGTGTCAGGTACATTTTCTAAGCCTTTAAGATTTGCAAACCCTACCTCTGTTGCACCTTTTGATATTAATAATTCTTTTAAATCTGTTGATAAACTCATAAATTTTATTACTCCTCATAATTTATTTTTTAATAATTATTTTTCTACATATCTTTGAGTATTAGGACATACAGAAATACATTTACTGCAAACTTTAACATTGGGATTATGGAATTCATTTTCTGCAAGTTCCTCTAAAACATTTAAACATTTTTTATATTCAAATAAATCATTACGTTCCAATTTAGGATTCCATGTTAAACCTGTTATTGCATCAGCTGGACAATTATCTTGACATATTCTACACATACCACATAAAGAAGTAGTTATTGGTTTATTAAAATCTAAGGGTGCATTAGTTAAGATTGTTATTAATCTTACTGCTGAACCATATTTAGGTGTTATGAATAGTGCGGATTTACCAATCCAACCAAGACCTGATCGTGTAGCAACTGTTTTAAATGGAATTAAAGTTATTTTATTATCTGGTACTGATACTCTTTCTTTAGTTAAAGCATAAGCTTTATAACCCTTATTTTTTAAGAATTCTTCCCCTTTAAGGGCAAGTTCATCTAATATTGGATATGAATTATCATATTCTTTTAAATATTCTTTTTTACCTTTAACCTCTATTGATTTAATTGCTTCTTTAGATAATTTAATAAGTATTGATATTCCATTAGGCATGTCATTTGGCACATTTTTTATTCCTTTAAGATTTGCAAACCCTACACCTGTTGCACCTTTTGATATTAATAATTCTTTTAAATCTGTTGATAAACTCATAAAAATAGTATGCTCCCTTTTATTTTTTTTTATTTTATATAGTTTTGAGTTTTTGGACAAACATACACACATTGGCTGCATAACTCAAAACCTTCATCTTGTGATTGTTTTTTACTTAATTTTTTTAAATGTTTTAAACATTTTTTATGATTAAATAATGTGTCACTACTTGTATTAGTATTCCATAATATACCATTTATTGCACCTGGTTTACAGGAATCCCTGCATTCTGTACACATTCCACATAAACTTGCTTTAACAGGTTTAGCATAAGTTAATGGTGCACTTGTTAGGATTGTTATTAATTTAATTGCTGAACCATAATCAGGGTTTATTAATAAGCAGGATTTTCCAATCCATCCTAAACCTCCACGAGTTGCAACCTCTTCAAAGGATATTTGACTTGCATTATCTTCTGTAATAGATAATTTATCACTTGTTAATGCTTCTGCTTTATAACCTTTAGATTTTAAATATTCTTCACCTTTAAGTGCTATTTTATCTAATATCTTATCTAAACCTTTATATTCCTCAATATATTTGGTATTGTTTTTAGTGTTAATTGATTTAATTGCTTCTTTAGATAATTTAACAAAAATAGAAACTCCTGAAATGTATCCTGATGGGACATTGTTTACTCCTTTAAGGTTTGCAAATCCAACACCTGTTGCGCCTTCACTTTTTAATAAATTTATTAAATCCTTTGATAATGACATGACCCTCATAATCCTTTTTAAAAGTAGTTTTAGTATAAAAAAAATAGTAAATGAAAAAAAATAATTTAATTTTTTATAATTCATTGTATAATTGTGCGAATTTTTCACCAATAAATGCACAACATGGATCACAAATAGTTTTATCTTCACCATTATGAGTTAATTTTCCACATTGAAGTGTGGTGAATTCGTCTTGGAAGAATTTAAGTAATTGTTTACTTAATGCAACATTCATTTTAGGATCATTTGGATATATTAATCCTAAAGCGATTATTGCACCAGTTAATGCTCCACAAGTACCTTCATCAAAGGTTCCACCGATTCCACCAGAAAATCCTTTACCTAAACTTAATAATTCTTCTTCACTTAATTTACAGTCAACTGTTGTGCATATTCCAGTTAAAACTGATTGTGAACAACTTTTACCATTATCTCGATAGTTTTGTATTTTATCAGTTAATTGTTTTGAATCTATTTTACCCATAATTAATCACCTATCACATAAAATTCATTGTATAATATTTTTATTCTTTTTATTAATTAAAAATTTCTAAAATAAAATTTTTAGTTTATTATGGTTAGGATTATTTCACGATTTGTTCTTGGTCCATCTAATTCTATAAAGAAAATTGATTGCCAAGTTCCAAGTAATAGTTTATTGTCCTTAAAAGGTATTGTTTGTGAAGATGATAAAAATAAGCTTTGTAAATGTGAACGAGCATTATTATCTATGCTGTTATGATGGTAATCCTTATTTTCGGGTATTAAATTGTTTAAGGTGTTTTTGAAATCTTTTATTAGGCCTGTTTCGTTTTCATTAATGATTATTGCTGATGTGGTGTGTTTTGTGTAAATATTTATTAAACCATCACATAGTTCTTGGTTTTCAAGATATTCATTTACCTTTTTTGTTATATCAATGATTTCAAATTGTTTTTTAGTGTTTATTTTAATAGTTTCCATTATTGTCATAATAATGTTTTATTATTTTTTATAGGTTTTAAAAATTACTCACACATAGTAAATGGTTTTTATGGTTAATATTTTATTATGTTTAAATTAAACTTAAGCTTAATAATTAAATTAGATTAAGTGTAAAACTAGTGTTTTAATAAAGAGTAAAATGTTTATTTAGAAAGAGCATTAAAAATTTGAAGTTTTAACTAAGTTAAGATAGATTGATATATAATAGAAAAATAGAAAAAGAGAAAAAAGTATAGGAAATAAGATTTTTTTTATAATGCTTTTCCTATTTCAAATGCTTCTTTCATTTTATCCTCAGATTCTTTTATGGGACCTGGTTCTTGAATTCCACCAGCATCTAAAGTGCTTACTACATCCCAACCAGTATGACCGAATGGTGATGCTTTAGTAGCTTCAATATAAGCATCATATACACCAGTTGGTGCCTCATGAGTGAATACAAGTACTGCTTTTCCATTGAATTCTTTTTGTGGGTTTCTACTTACACTATAGAATCTGTCAGTTATGAGTTTTCCTTGAGCTGACATTTGACCATAATAGATTGGTGTTGTGAAAATTAATACATCAGTATCTAAAAGATCATCAATGATTTTTGCCCCATCATCCTCGACTTTACAGTCTATACCATCACCACAGTGACCACATGCATGACATGGTTCAACATCTAATTCATCAATATAATATTTAGTGACTTCTGCACCGTTTTCTTCTGTTCCTTTAATTATTTCATCTACAAGAACATCCCCGTTTCCACCTTTACGTGGACTTGCAATTATTGCTGTTACTTTCATAACTATTAATACCTCCAAAAATATTTTTAAATGTTTTCTTTTTATAATCCGAAGGATTTTTTAAGTAAATCTGCGTTTACATATCCTTCTTTATATAATTTTCCAGTAGTTAAATCGTTCATAACTACTTCTGCAGGTGCGAACATTCCTTTATCTATTTTATAGAAATCAAATCCTGCTTCTTTAAATACATCGAAAAATGGTTTTCCATATCCATCTGCTGCAGATGATGGTAATTGTGCTGCAACTGAAGCAATATCATCACCTTCTTCAGATTCAACATAGTAATATGTTCTTCCACCGAAGAGTACTGCATCATTAGTTTTTCCCATAGCTTTTAATCCATCTGGGTCAACTGGAGCGATAGGTGCGATTCCTGCTGCATGTTTGATTTTTTTAACATCAAAATTGATGAACTCCATCATTTTATATGTACCATTTTCAACTACTCTTCCTGCAATTTGAATAGATCCAACAAGACTACTAGTTGGTGCAACAAGTAAGTATACATTAGAAACATCCACATCACATTCTTTAGCTATAACATCAGCTACATCTTCACCAGGTAATACATCAGATTCTAATGCAAGAATAGCTATATCTGCATCGTCTTTGTAATCTATTGCTTCATAGGTTTCTCCAGGTTTTAATGCTAATGCTCTTGCAGGTCCGGATCCTAATGCGAAGAAGTCACCAACACTTACACTCCATCCAGCTTTTTGAGATCCAAGAGTTGAAATTGATGGGAAATCTGTTTTTATTTTAACACTAGGAAGAGCGAATTTTTCAGATAAATCTCCAGGGATGCTTATTCCAACATCAGCTAATCCTCCAAGACATACCTTAGTATATAATTCTCCAGCTTTAAAACTTCCATCAACATTAACTCCACAATCAAGAACAGTTGCCCCATTTGAGAGTTTGGATATTTGTATGTTTATTTCATCAGCTTTTTCAATCATTACATCTACAGTTTTTTTAGCTTCTAAGTTTACACTTACCATTTTTTCTAAACCTCATTTCAATATTCATTTATTTAATTTTTTGTATTTATTTTATATTAATTTTTTATATTTATATATAAATTATTATTATTATTTTATTTTGGTGGATTTTTTATTTTAACCTTCTCTGCTGAAGGTAAATCATTTTCATAAATATGAGCACTTATGGAATGGATTGTTACAGAACCCATTTTCACATCTCCACCTAATTCTTCAGAAACATAATGTGCAAGGTAAGATAATCCTACAGCATTCGGGAACCATGCACCATAAATATCATGACTTCTCCATAAACCAGTAGTGTATAAAATATTATCACGTAATTTGAAATCTACAAGAATCATACAAGGTACTTCTTCACGTTTAGTATCCTGGGTTGGATCCCATGTAACACTTATAGCACGACGAGACTCATTACAATTTTTTAACCTGTCAATTGCCACACGTATTTGATCTATACCTTCAAAGTGTGCTCTTAAACGATTACCATAAGTATAGACGAAACCTGGATTTTCACTACTTGTGAATTGTTCACTATATGTTCTAAGTTTATCCCCTTCCCAGAAATAATTATCAGGTATTCGTATTTTCTCAATTCTAGCTAGTTTATCACCAAAACCGAAAAAGTCCCCACCTAATTGGAAAGGATCATTAATTGTTGTTACAACATTTAAAATTTCCTTGGTTAATGAACCACGTTCATCATTAACAAAATGTCCATCTTTAACTATTTGGGTGACTATTTGCTCCCATCCATCTGCTATTTGCTCAGCATCAAACTTATAAGACATATTAATCCCATTAAACTCCCATTATTATTATTATTATTTTGTGGATAATTCATTATTTAATTTAATCATTAATTTTAATTTATTTTTCGCAGTTTCCAATTTCATTTTCTTTAAACCACAATCCGGATCAAGTAAAATATTCTCTTCACCCATTACTTCAATACCAGTTTGGATAATTTCACGAACCCTACTTTCTTCATCTAAGTCTTTAGATGCAGAATCCAGACAACCTAATCCTAATTTTTTACCTTTTAAAAGATTTTTATGCTCCTTTAAAAGTTTAATATTATCATTATTTCCAGCAAACTCAAAATCCAATATATCAACAGGAAAACTTGTTAACTGTTTAAAAACACCTTTAAGATTACCACAAGCATGCATAGCTACTGGAATATTAACCGTATCAACGATTATACTAATAGCTTCCTTAGCAACTTTCAAATCAACCATACCAGTAGAAAGGAAAGGTTCATCAATTTGAATATACTTACAACCAGCACCCTCCAAAGCAGAGGCTTCCTTACTTATTGCATGAGCATAATCAAGGATAGCATGACCCTTCTCCTTATAAAAAGATTCAATACGTGAACTATGAACAATAGTAGAAGGACCAGTAATAATACCCTTAACACCTTTACGCTCAGCCTCCACACTTGATAAATTAGAATTCTTAATTAACTCATCAAGTTTATGTTCTGCAATCCGAACATCACCTACAGTAATATTATGATTTGAAGGTAGGATTTTACCAGTAATAACAGAAGAATTATGCAAGTATGTGAAACCTGGAATATGCTTTACAAAAATTCCAATCATATCATCCCGAACTTGACCCTCAGTAACAATATCCAAACCTAAATTAAATTGTAACTCAACAACCTCTTCAATAAGACGTTTATACGGATCATAAGCACCAAAAATGTTTAAAAACTTATCCCTACCAGATTCAGGGCTTTTAACTTCTAATGGAAAACTTCCAACAACAGTAGTAATCATGAAAAAAATATACTCCCCATTAAAAATTTATTTTTTATCAATACTTAAAGAACGAATCTTCCGGATATCATCATCAGAAACAGGTAACTCAATAGCACCAGTACCATTACAAGGTTTAGTGTAAGTTAAAAGAACAGTACCCTCATCAGGATTCAAACCAATAGGAATCGGAGGCACCCCAATAATACGAACACCTAAAACCTTCTCACCAGGCTTCACATGAATAACTTCCTTAGAATTCTTAGTAATAACATCCCGAGCCAACTTAAAAGTAGATTGAGCTAAAAGAATCTTATAATCATCAGACTGCTGCAAATATGTTTCCAAACAAAAAGACAAAGCTAATCATCCCCTTCAAAATAATCCTTAAAAGCATTATCAACCTGAACACGCAAAGGAGTAGGATTATGATAAGCACGAGCACTAACAATACCCGCATCAGTATTCTCACGAACCTCATCTGTGAAATTATCTAATTCACCTTGATCACGTTGGAAAATAATAGCCAAAGAATCAATATTTAACAACTGATAATAAGTAACAAAATAAGAAACCGCAGCATCCTTATGAATAATACCAACAAGCAAATCAAAAGAACCCTCTTCCAAATGATCAATTTCAGAATCAATATTCACCAAATCCTGAAGATAATATCTTTCAGGATCAGAAACCTTCAACAACTTAGAAGCAGCAGGATTACTAGAAACAGTAACATCAAAACCAGCCTTTCTAAGCTTATCCAAAACATACAAAGTAATAGGAGTCTGAGCAGGAGCCTCAGGACAACCAATCAAAATCAACGCTTTTTTCATAATAAATTAATACCTCACAAAAAAATAATTATATTAATTTATGATATCTGACTAATAAAATAAAAAGGTTTTTAAAAATAGAAAATTTGACTCTTATAAAAACATAGAATATATTTTTTAAAATTTCCTAATTGTTTATTATAATTTGAATTTTCCTATTTTATTACAAATTTCTTATTTATAAGCTTTTGAAAAAAATATCCTTTATAAATCTGATTTTTATTTAAAATTTTTATAAACTTTTATTATGTAATGCATTAAATATAACACATATTTCTAGTCCGATATAAACAAGTTTTGCAAACTTTATGTTTAACTTTAGAGAATGAAAAATTTAATCCTATAATTAGTCTTATTCAAATGCAAATAATTTTATATTCACATATATTATATTAATTTCAATCCTATAATAAGTCTTATTCAAATAAAATAAATGTTTTAAAATATGAACACTTACTTAATTTAATCTTATATTAATCTTATTTCAATATATATCTAATGAAAACAAAATGTTTTACAACTTAATTTCAATAATATATTCAAAAATAATTTTTAAAAGAAAAAATCAAATAAATCAAATTCAATTTATATTAACCACATTTAAATAAAACATACTACTGGTTTTAAAAAGAAATTCAAATTTCAAATCTATATTAATCTTATTCCAATGAAGTAGTCCCTATATTCATGTATTACGGATTCAAAATTCAATCCTATATTAGTCTTATTCAGATTCATTTACTCCAAAGTCTACATCTGCTGCAGTTAAATATTTCAATCCTATATTAGTCTTATTCAGATAATAATGTAACTTACCATTTATACGCTTCTTAATAATTTCAATCCTATATTAGTCTTATTCAGATTTTGTTTGATGTGAGTGTAAGTACTGTATCTACTGTATTTCAATCCTATATTAGTCTTATTCAGATATTGTCCTGGTCATTTTTATAATGCTATACAGGATAAATTTCAATCCTATATTAGTCTTATTCAGATAATTCAAGCAGTATAAAACAAGAAACACTTTATTGGTGATTTCAATCCTATATTAGTCTTATTCAGATGTAGTTATTACACTAAAACCGAGATTGATACTTTGATATTTCAATCCTATATTAGTCTTATTCAGATAATGTACGAAGCCGTGCAGTTAAAGCCTCATTAGTAATTTCAATCCTATATTAGTCTTATTCAGATTTGTTGCTTTATCATATTCTTCTTGAAGTTGGTTGGATTTCAATCATATATTAGTCTTATTCAGATACTGAAACAGATAATTTATTAAGTACTAAAGCAAGTAAATTTCAATCATATATTAGTCTTATTCAGATTGAATCAAACAACACGACTAATTGAAATAGAAAGTTGATTTCAATCCTATATTAGTCTTATTCAGATTGAATCAAACAACACGACTAATTGAAATAGAAAGTTGATTTCAATCCTATATTAGTCTTATTCAGATCATATCTAGCATTTTTAACTGACTTTCTCACAATGTGATTTCAATCCTATATTAGTCTTATTCAGATACCCCATCATTGTAGAAAATGATTGCACGATTACTTAATTTCAATCCTATATTAGTCTTATTCAGATCATATCTAGCATTTTTAACTGACTTTCTCACAATGTGATTTCAATCCTATATTAGTCTTATTCAGATACCCCATCATTGTAGAAAATGATTGCACGATTACTTAATTTCAATCCTATATTAGTCTTATTCAGATTGCTGCTATTTTCCGTTGTTCACGAATAGTGTCTACAATTTCAATCCTATATTAGTCTTATTCAGATTTTATGATTGTAGTTTTAGTGGGAATACAGCTTCTTAATTTCAATCCTATATTAGTCTTATTCAGATATCCTTTCTTAATTTTTTCAATAAGCTTTGTTTCATCATTTCAATCCTATATTAGTCTTATTCAGATTAATAGTAAAAATATTCCCATACCATTTCCTATATCGATTTCAATCCTATATTAGTCTTATTCAGATCTTAGAATTGATTTTACAGTGTTAAATTGTTGATTTCAATCCTATATTAGTCTTATTCAGATTTTAACTTATAAATATTATATAACTTTCAGTACTGAATTTCAATCCTATATTAGTCTTATTCAGATGGTTGTAACAACATTAGATCCTGGACATTTGGTTGATTTCAATCCTATATTAGTCTTATTCAGATCAGATGCTACATTTGGTGGAATAGTATTTGCAGTTTCATTTCAATCCTATATTAGTCTTATTCAGATTTCGTAAAAGTTCTGTAAAAAAAGTCTGTAAAAATCTATTTCAATCCTATATTAGTCTTATTCAGATGCATCAAAGATATGATGTACTGCTCAATAAATACAATTTCAATCCTATATTAGTCTTATTCAGATTACTTTTTATTGATTTCATCAAGAAACAAATTGTTCATTTCAATCCTATATTAGTCTTATTCAGATAATACTTGGACTCTTGTAGGGAATTTAAAAGGGTCTGAATTTCAATCCTATATTAGTCTTATTCAGATGTGGTGGTGAACCTGGAAGACTAATAATATATATTGCATTTCAATCCTATATTAGTCTTATTCAGATTAAGAAATTATAAAATTGAAACCACAATTGAAACCAAATTTCAATCCTATATTAGTCTTATTCAGATCTTTAGCAGATAATTTTAAAATGTTAGTAATTTCCTTATTTCAATCCTATATTAGTCTTATTCAGATGAGTTATAAAATAATACTTGATGGGAAAACATTACTAATTTCAATCCTATATTAGTCTTATTCAGATATACACTACTAATACACAAGTTAAAGCTACAGTAGATATTTCAATCCTATATTAGTCTTATTCAGATCAATACATCTTTCTCCTTCAGGATTTTTTGGTAATTAATTTCAATCCTATATTAGTCTTATTCAGATAGTTTAATGGTTGATGATGATACAGTCTTAATACTATTTCAATCCTATATTAGTCTTATTCAGATTTTACTGAGTTGAAATGGGCGAAATATCATTATAATAATTTCAATCCTATATTAGTCTTATTCAGATATTACCTTCAATTACAACCCATAAAGTTGATAATGGATTTCAATCCTATATTAGTCTTATTCAGATATTAATACTAATAATAATTATTTCATGATTGATTATTTATTTCAATCCTATATTAGTCTTATTCAGATATAGTAACCTTGAAACATACCCATATTTCATTAGTATATTTCAATCCTATATTAGTCTTATTCAGATTGTTGGATCCACTGCAATAGGTGTGAAATTAACTCTATTTCAATCCTATATTAGTCTTATTCAGATTTGTTCACCAGAATTGACGTATTCATCCCATATTTCCATTTCAATCCTATATTAGTCTTATTCAGATAGTAGTATCATTTTTCCAAAGCACAGGATATACATGATTTCAATCCTATATTAGTCTTATTCAGATACACTAGCATGATACACCCCATCAGTTTGTTTCAAATTTCAATCCTATATTAGTCTTATTCAGATATTACTTTGAGTGCTAATCCTACTAGTGTAAGTAGATTTCAATCCTATATTAGTCTTATTCAGATTTGAAGAAATAAATGGTGAAACAATCTGTACAAATTGATTTCAATCCTATATTAGTCTTATTCAGATAAAGGTTAACAGCATTCACAAAACAAGCCTTTTCAACATTTCAATCCTATATTAGTCTTATTCAGATTATTTGAATAAATTTTAGTACCTGCACTGTCAATGGATTTCAATCCTATATTAGTCTTATTCAGATAGATGGTTGCATTATTAGATGAGTTAGTGGGAATAATTTCAATCCTATATTAGTCTTATTCAGATTTTCATTACTATATTTTTCTATTTCAAGATCTAATTTATTTCAATCCTATATTAGTCTTATTCAGATAAATTAATACCGAAAAAGATGATGTATGGGGAGGTAATTTCAATCCTATATTAGTCTTATTCAGATTGAATTGTTACGATTTTATGCTAGTTTTGAGGTGAGATTTCAATCCTATATTAGTCTTATTCAGATTTTAATTGATCCTTAACCTCTTCAGGTATCCTTATAGATTTCAATCCTATATTAGTCTTATTCAGATGTTGTTACTGAGTTGTCTGATGATGTTATTTTATCAATTTCAATCCTATATTAGTCTTATTCAGATTCAGTTTTATCATATAATAATGCTCCGACAATGTTTCTATTTCAATCCTATATTAGTCTTATTCAGATATATTACATTTATGCAAATCCAAGATATGGTACTAAATTTCAATCCTATATTAGTCTTATTCAGATCATTAAATTCCCATTAAGATGTTGTTGTTGTAGATTTCAATCCTATATTAGTCTTATTCAGATTTGTATCATATTAAGAAGATTAATGCTAGTAAGGATATTTCAATCCTATATTAGTCTTATTCAGATTCTAAAGTCATCATTAATTGGATGTGTAATTTTAAATTTCAATCCTATATTAGTCTTATTCAGATATAGTACAGCAGATGTAAATGCAGTAACCGATACTAAATTTCAATCCTATATTAGTCTTATTCAGATGTGATGAATTACAAAACAATTCAGATTATACGGCATTTCAATCCTATATTAGTCTTATTCAGATTTTGTTCCTTATAATATGAGGGTAATAATCCATTTTATTTCAATCCTATATTAGTCTTATTCAGATAACTTATAGTGGAGATGATTATTTTGCACCGAATTAATTTCAATCCTATATTAGTCTTATTCAGATTAAAATTTTTCAACCCCCTATTTAATATTATATGATGATTTCAATCCTATATTAGTCTTATTCAGATTGGGGCAGTGTTGAGTACGATTTTACAGAAACAAATTTCAATCCTATATTAGTCTTATTCAGATTATTCTTTCCATTGTTTACAATAACATCTAGGTTGGATTTCAATCCTATATTAGTCTTATTCAGATATAAATTCTAATTGATTAATATCTTCTGCTAAACATTATTTCAATCCTATATTAGTCTTATTCAGATGTGTTTAAAATGTTAAAACCTTATAAAACAATATTTCAATCCTATATTAGTCTTATTCAGATACCGTACTGATGAAGATAATTTTACTGCTTATCGTAGATTTCAATCCTATATTAGTCTTATTCAGATAGGAATTTAACAAAATGATAAACGATTATAAACAAAATTTCAATCCTATATTAGTCTTATTCAGATGTGTTCCTTCACTTGTTCCACTACTTAATGATGCTACATTTCAATCCTATATTAGTCTTATTCAGATCTTATTGGATTCCTTGTTTTGTTACATTGTATTGTATTTCAATCCTATATTAGTCTTATTCAGATCTTTACCTGTACTGTCGGTTTTGATTGGATATGTTTATTTCAATCCTATATTAGTCTTATTCAGATAATTAAAATGTTACCCATGTAATAAGTGTATTTATGATTTCAATCCTATATTAGTCTTATTCAGATCTGAACTATTAGTTTTCTCTATTGCTTGGTTTTCATTATTTCAATCCCATATTAGTCTTATTCAGATAATAAAATTTATTTTAATCTTAAAGGGTGTTTAAATGATTTCAATCCTATATTAGTCTTATTCAGATGTGTTGAGGAATTGGATAGTGTTCCTGAATATGTTTAATTTCAATCCTATATTAGTCTTATTCAGATGTAATCCCCTACATCAAGTGTACTAATTTTAGCAGTAATTTCAATCCTATATTAGTCTTATTCAGATTGTACGGCGGTATTCATTACTATTACTTACAATGTAAATTTCAATCCTATATTAGTCTTATTCAGATACAAAGTCTTATCTTGAAAAGGAGTGATTTTTTTTAATTTCAATCCTATATTAGTCTTATTCAGATATTATCGCAGTAGGAGGAACCATCACAGTAACACAAATTTCAATCCTATATTAGTCTTATTCAGATTAGAGTTGGAAAACTTAGAAGAAAACCAAAAATATATAAATTTCAATCCTATATTAGTCTTATTCAGATCCTTGAAGGTAACGTCCCTTACAAGTATGATAAAATTTCAATCCTATATTAGTCTTATTCAGATAGAAATATTGTAAGGAATTAATTGATAAAAATAGGAAATTTCAATCCTATATTAGTCTTATTCAGATATAAAAGACTTAACAGAGTAGATTACTATGAGCATTATTTCAATCCTATATTAGTCTTATTCAGATACGTGTGGAAACTATCACGGCTTCAGTTTTATCATTTCAATCCTATATTAGTCTTATTCAGATAAGAAGTCATCAAAACAGCAGGCCTTATACCAGTAGATTTCAATCCTATATTAGTCTTATTCAGATTTAATCCTGATTTCACTGATATTTACACTATTAATGTATTTCAATCCTATATTAGTCTTATTCAGATCAGAGATATTACCCTTATTGGTCAAACTGGTGATAATATTTCAATCCTATATTAGTCTTATTCAGATCACTACCATCATTACCACCAGTATTAGTTAAGTTTAAATTTCAATCCTATATTAGTCTTATTCAGATGAGGGTACACGGCTTGGTATTAAGAATAGTGTTGATTTCAATCCTATATTAGTCTTATTCAGATACGACGGTATTCATTACTATTATCTAATAAATAAATTTCAATCCTATATTAGTCTTATTCAGATCTCCAATATACCTTTACTATCTATTTCATCATAACTTATTTCAATCCTATATTAGTCTTATTCAGATTTGGGTTATCTTTCATTTGTCCAACTGCATGACAAGTATTTCAATCCTATATTAGTCTTATTCAGATTTGGACAGAATTACCTGATGACTTTGTATTGTCATTTCAATCCTATATTAGTCTTATTCAGATCATTAAAAGCAGGTTGTGCAAAAGGTTTCGGAGTTGAATTTCAATCCTATATTAGTCTTATTCAGATTGTGATATCAAAGTTGAGAGTTTCTTCGGCTAGTTGATTTCAATCCTATATTAGTCTTATTCAGATACAATCTTTACCTGAAAAATTATTTAATGATATAGTATTTCAATCCTATATTAGTCTTATTCAGATTCTGCACAGTTTGAACAAATAGGACAACAAGAAAATTTCAATCCTATATTAGTCTTATTCAGATTGTTAAAGGAAACATTAAAAACAATACTAGAATTATATTTCAATCCTATATTAGTCTTATTCAGATTTTGAAGAATTTACAAGGAGAATGAGGTTTTTTTTAATTTCAATCCTATATTAGTCTTATTCAGATCATTTCATCCCCACCAATCCATAACACTGTACCATATTTCAATCCTATATTAGTCTTATTCAGATTTGGTACTTGTATTGGTAACCGTGTAGATAGTGCTTCATTTCAATCCTATATTAGTCTTATTCAGATGACCTGAACGACGATATAAACAAATCAAAAGTAAATATTTCAATCCTATATTAGTCTTATTCAGATGACAATAACAATTACTCCAAATACTTGCCCCTAGCATATTTCAATCCTATATTAGTCTTATTCAGATTTAGAAGAATTAACAGACATAAGAGAATATATAGAAAATTTCAATCCTATATTAGTCTTATTCAGATTTGATCAGTATCATTATAATATTGCATCCATTCCATATTTCAATCCTATATTAGTCTTATTCAGATTAGGATTATTAACAGTACCACCAGTCATAACTGAATTTCAATCCTATATTAGTCTTATTCAGATAAGATTTAAACTTTAATGGATTCAGTAATGATGAAGAATTTCAATCCTATATTAGTCTTATTCAGATTTTAGTAAAACTTCTAAGTTGTGATGCTTATGTTTATATTTCAATCCTATATTAGTCTTATTCAGATAAGGAGTATGATGAATATGAATTCTAATGAGTTAAATTTCAATCCTATATTAGTCTTATTCAGATTGGAATACTATAGATACTGGAATACTATAGATACATTTCAATCCTATATTAGTCTTATTCAGATTAGTCCTGAAGATGTAGAATATAATATATTGCTGCATTTCAATCCTATATTAGTCTTATTCAGATTAGAAGAAGCTTTAAAAGATTATTAAAGCTTTTTTTTATTTCAATCCTATATTAGTCTTATTCAGATAAAGTAAAAAAGTAGGTAATTTAAATATTAAATGTAATTTCAATCCTATATTAGTCTTATTCAGATCCCCCCATCAGTGGTTCCATATTCAGTATAATTTAAATTTCAATCCTATATTAGTCTTATTCAGATTAGTACTGATTGATACTCTTATAACTGACCCTCCATAATTTCAATCCTATATTAGTCTTATTCAGATATATGCAACGGCTTAATATTTTTTTATTTGTATGTTATTTCAATCCTATATTAGTCTTATTCAGATTTGTGCTTCGTTCTTTCATTCATTGTGGTTGTCTGATTTCAATCCTATATTAGTCTTATTCAGATCTTGAAATATGCTTATAATCAGTGGTTAGATTTAATATTTCAATCCTATATTAGTCTTATTCAGATTATACAATCTTCTGTTGTTTCTTCAAATATATATACAATTTCAATCCTATATTAGTCTTATTCAGATGAATTAAAATGTTACCCATGTAACAAGTGTATTTATGATTTCAATCCTATATTAGTCTTATTCAGATAAGAGTTATATAATCAAGCTGAGATATTAAATTTTGAGTTATTTCAATCCTATATTAGTCTTATTCAGATCCCTTAATTTATTAAACCGTTTTCCCTTTCGATTATATTTCAATCCTATATTAGTCTTATTCAGATTTTATTTTTTTTGGAGTTCCTTTATAATAATATAATTTCAATCCTATATTAGTCTTATTCAGATATGGATAAAGAAGAAGCATTATTTAATTTAAATTAATTTCAATCCTATATTAGTCTTATTCAGATATATTTAAAGTCAGAATCTTTAACACTAAAAGGAGATATTTCAATCCTATATTAGTCTTATTCAGATACCTCGTAAAGTTATGTTATTGGTTTTAATAGTACAATTTCAATCCTATATTAGTCTTATTCAGATTTATCTCTTTTGGATTTGTTAACTTCAAGTTTAGCAAATTTCAATCCTATATTAGTCTTATTCAGATTATTTGATGGTGGAGTATACAACAATATTGAATATGAATTTCAATCCTATATTAGTCTTATTCAGATTTACAGGTGTTGCACAAGCAAGTACAATTAGTTTAACATTTCAATCCTATATTAGTCTTATTCAGATTACACAGATTGTAGCAGCACAAACAGTAGCACTCGAATTTCAATCCTATATTAGTCTTATTCAGATATTTGGAAACAGTAATCACAATACCAGGCATTATACTATTTCAATCCTATATTAGTCTTATTCAGATCTTGAAGATTTAAAACCATTTTTAGATAGAAAAGATTTCAATCCTATATTAGTCTTATTCAGATCAGAATATTTATCCTTCAATAAAGCAGATACAAATCTATTTCAATCCTATATTAGTCTTATTCAGATAAGATAAGGTATTACATCATTTATATCAGTGAAGTTAATTTCAATCCTATATTAGTCTTATTCAGATAATCTCCTACATCTAAAGTTTCCACCTTAGCAGTAATTTCAATCCTATATTAGTCTTATTCAGATTACCTAATTTTGGAGATACTTATAAATTAGTAAGAAAATTTCAATCCTATATTAGTCTTATTCAGATTCAATTGAGAATATGAAAAAGTTTACGTTATAATAGAATTTCAATCCTATATTAGTCTTATTCAGATAGATGAACGAATAGATGTTTATACTAGTAATAAGAGTATTTCAATCCTATATTAGTCTTATTCAGATTTCAATATTTTCATATTCATCTATCATTTCATCTTGTATTTCAATCCTATATTAGTCTTATTCAGATAGATATGAAAGCAAGAGTAAACAGTTTCATTGCAAAATTTCAATCCTATATTAGTCTTATTCAGATAGAGTACTGAAACTATTACAATTGCTCAAGGTCTTTCATTTCAATCCTATATTAGTCTTATTCAGATATTTTTTATGGACCAAAATGCTCGGTTGAATAGAATTTCAATCCTATATTAGTCTTATTCAGATGTATACTACTGAGAATGATTTAGTTTTAAACTTCATATTTCAATCCTATATTAGTCTTATTCAGATACTGAAGATTTAGATGTTGAAGAATTAGCATTTTTTAATTTCAATCCTATATTAGTCTTATTCAGATATTTTATGAGTAAAGGTCAATTTGTATGTCCATACTGATTTCAATCCTATATTAGTCTTATTCAGATTAATATTCCTTTAAGTTTTATTAATTTAAGTAATCCATTTCAATCCTATATTAGTCTTATTCAGATCAGGAGAATTAAATCATACCAGTAACGTAGTGAATTTCAATCCTATATTAGTCTTATTCAGATCATACTTATTAAACATACTCGGTTACTTAATTGCTGTATTTCAATCCTATATTAGTCTTATTCAGATTTAATGATTAATTTTTCTTTGATGGCATTTGGGAAGATTTCAATCCTATATTAGTCTTATTCAGATTTATTCATTTAAAATATAAAAATAGGGGTTTTATTAAATTTCAATCCTATATTAGTCTTATTCAGATCAACAACAGTTAATAGGGAAACTCCCCAATTTAAGTTATTTCAATCCTATATTAGTCTTATTCAGATTTTACTAGTTTTTATTATAAATTTAGGTATACAATTATTTCAATCCTATATTAGTCTTATTCAGATAAAAAAAAGTATATATAAAAAAATAGTTGTAATTTTATTTCAATCCTATATTAGTCTTATTCAGATTTTCACAAGTGAGGATATAGTTAGTATTTATTATCAATTTCAATCCTATATTAGTCTTATTCAGATAAATTTAACTATTTACAGTGAGAATGCTATTTTTGAATTTCAATCCTATATTAGTCTTATTCAGATACTATAATTTGTCCCATTATAAACCGTACTAGTTGAATTTCAATCCTATATTAGTCTTATTCAGATTATTACATAAGAAAAATTAACTAGTACCAATTGGAATTTCAATCCTATATTAGTCTTATTCAGATTTTATGTCATCATTAGTAGTATTCATGTATTTATCAAAATTTCAATCCTATATTAGTCTTATTCAGATTTACTTTGTTTAAGTAGTCATTTTTCTTATAGTTGTAATTTCAATCCTATATTAGTCTTATTCAGATCTGAAAAAATTAAAACATCAACCTTATACAAACTAATATTTCAATCCTATATTAGTCTTATTCAGATAGGGCAAATTTTTCCCTTATTTTACTCACACTATATAGAATATTCTTTTTTATAAGGTATATTTTTTTTGGTTCGGAATATGGAATGTTTTATTTAATAATCAACAATTTATTATTTTGGAGTGAATATTAAAATGAAAAGTTAAAATTAGTTTTTTAAGGTTTATATTATTTTTATAAAGGGGAATAAATATTTAAATGGGAATCATTTATTCTTAATAATTTTTAGAGGATATAATTTTTTGATAAAAAAAGGTTTTGTTTTTGAAAAATAGATATTAACGATTGCTGTGTTGGTGGTTTTTTTTAAAATGGTGAGGATTTTTTATTTATAATGAGTGATATTTTATAGTATTGTGTTTATTGGTGCTTTTTCGATTCCTATTATGTTTCTTTCCATCATGTCTTCCATTGGGAATTTGTATATTATTATGGAGTCTTCTTCTTCGTTTATGATTTCTTTTAATTTTTTGGTTATTTTTTCATATTCGCTTGGGGTTATTTCTCCTTCAAATACTGAGTTTTGTACCCAGTAAATGTTTTCTCTAAGGTAACTTTTGACTTTGTTTACTCTTTCTACTTTGATGTCATATACTATTATAACAAACATTTTTTACCACCATATTATGAATGGTTTGTATTTTTTGATTCCTAAGATGTGTTTTTTGAGTTTGTAGGCTTCTAATCTGATTAGTCTTTGGTATGATACTTTTTTGTTTAAGTCTTTGTGTTTGATTGTTTTTTCTAATCTTTTATTATATTCATTTATAAATATATTTCGCCCTTTATCGTTTAATAGGCAGCAGTTTAAATCTTGATTGAAATGTTCTTCTTTTATCATTTTCTTGTTTACTAAATAGAATATTAATCTATCTACGAAAAATGGTTTGAAAATTTCACTAAGATCTAGGGATAATGAGAATCGTCTTTCTGATGGTTCATGTAAATAGGAGATTGTTGGATTTAGTTGAGTGTTGTATAGTTCTGTTAATACTGTTGAGTACATCATACTGTTTCCAAAACTTATTAAGGAGTTTATCATGTTTTTGGGTGGTTGTCTACTTCTTCCTTCCATATGAAATTTTTCTGGTAGGATTTCATCAAATTTTGTATAGTATTCTGCCCGAATTCTTCCTTCGACATTTAGGATTTCTGTGATTTTCTTGGTTTGTTTTAGTCCTTTTAATGTTTCTTCTATTTGGTTTTCTATTTTATAGTAGGATAATACTTTTTGTATATTTTTTGCTGATCCCTCTACAAAAAGTTTAGCTAATTCTAATCTTTTATTTTTTTCTATGTAGAAAATAGATTGTTTTATTATCAAATCTCCTGAGAGTAAGGATTCTCTAGGATAAAATGTACCATTGTAATATCCATAATAATTGAAAAAGTGTACAGGTATTCCGTTTCTAGCAAATAAGCTCATGACTTGTGATGAGAATGTTATTTGTCCATATGCATAGATTGAGTATATTTTGTTAATAGGTAATGGTTTTTTACCTTTTTCATTTATGAAATATATGGTGTTTTCTTTTCTTTTTAGTATTCCTTCTGATAAGAGGTAATAATTTTTCTTATTCACATTAATATCCTCCTTTAAAAGTTTTAAAATATTTTTATGAAAAGCAAAACTCTAAATAAGAACATTTACGACATATTTTTGATTTTTTAGGTTTAATCATAGGATTGGAGTTTATAATATTAATTTCTTTAATGATTTTTTTAAGTTCCTCTTCATTTTCATGATTTAATTCTATTTTAGTTTTTTTCTTAATTGAAGGATAATCTAAGTATCCAATAGTATTTTTAACATCTTTTACTTCTCTTAAATAGTATAAATAGTAGAGTAATTGGTATTTATCTGGTTTTTCCATTTTATTTGATTTTTTCACTTCATGTACTTCAAGTATGTTCTTGTTTTTATGAATAAAATCTATGTTAATTTTATTATCTATTAAAAATTCTTTTTCTTTTTTATAAGTAGT
Source organism: Methanobrevibacter acididurans (assembly GCF_046197875.1). Taxonomy (NCBI): domain Archaea; kingdom Methanobacteriati; phylum Methanobacteriota; class Methanobacteria; order Methanobacteriales; family Methanobacteriaceae; genus Methanobrevibacter; species Methanobrevibacter acididurans. The sequence continues at coordinate 1,176,536 of NZ_CP166991.1, forward strand.
TTCATGTAATATTTTGCCTAATGAAACATTATCTGATTCTTGTTCCATTTTAATATGATGTGAAAATAGCCATAATTTTGTTTTACAAATAAAATAATAATTTATTTGAACTCCATTTACCCATTCACACATTGTTTTATCCCCTATTTTTTCTTATAGTTTTACGTGAATTTAAAAAAAGTTAGTTGATATCGGTTCATAATTAAAACCTTTATTTAAGGAGTATAAATCATTTTCAGTATCCCCTATCATGTTTTTAGGTATAATATAAAAGTAGGAAAAGTGATTTAAGTCATCTTCAACTTCACTTTTCAATTCTTCATTGCTTAAGCTTATATTGAAAATAAACTTGTTTAAAATTGATGAAAATTCTTTTTTCAATATTTTATATTTAAGATAATCCTCATTTTCTAATCTTTCTAGTTGCTTTTTATAAAATTCTAATATTTTTTCCCCATCTATACAGTTTTTTATAATGAAATCTTGATCTTTTTCCTTAAGATATTTAATTTCAGAATAAGTGAATAAAAAATGTTCTTTTTCTTTTTTATACAAGTCTTGAATTTCATTTAAATTCATAGTTTCTATAGTTTTAGTTAATTCTAAACCATAAGTTATTGGTAATTCTGTTTCTACAAAAATTGAATATTGACTTAGTGAATCATCTATAATTTGTATTCCTGTTTTTTTATCCATTAATTTTGAATATTGTAACTGATTCCAGTTTATTATATTTTCACGATCAGTTAATATGAATTTATCCTCATTAGAATCATTTAATTTATTAATATCTTTTGATACATGTTTATAATAGTTGATTATGTCATTATAATTGTAGTTCTGGTTTTTTATAATGTTTTTAGTTTCTTTTATACGTGTACTTTTCTCTTTATCATCATAAATGTATTCATAATAGGATTTATTATGTGAATCTTGGATATTGGTTAAGTAAATGTTTCCTTTCTGATTATAATTATCATATTTTTTGTATAATTCCCCATTACGATTACATCTTCCCCTTACTTGTTCTATAGAGTCTAAGGTTGCGAAATCTCTAAAAACAAAATCAAAACTAACATCTACTCCTGCTTCAATACTTTGAGTACTTACAAGAATATAATTAGAATCATCATCTTTTTGAGAATTATTTATTTTTCCAATAATTTTTGATTTAGTTTGACTAAGTAGACTACTGTTTAAAAGATCTATACTGAAATTTAAATCTTCACAATATTTTGATAATTTTTCATATATTAATCTGGATGTTTTAATTGTGTTTAAAACTATTAAACCTTTATTATAACCTTTATTGAAATTTTCTTTAATTTTAGTAATATAATATTTAATGAAATCTTCATTTTCTATGTTTAAAATTTGAAAATCTTGAATTTGTGTCCTATTAAAAAGGGAATGGTTAAAATAGAAACTAGGATTTTCTATTAAATTATAGGTAGAATAAGAAATCTTAGATGATTTATCTAATTTTAAATCATTAAATTCAGGTAATGTAGCACTCATTATAATAAAATAAGTATTATAGTTTAAGGCTAATTCATTAATAAGGTAATATAAACTATTCCAATGTTTAAGTGGTAAAGATTGTATCTCATCAAGGATAATAACTGAATTACTTAAACTATTTAACATATATTTATTACTTTTATAACTATTTATAAGAGTATTAAATAAACTTACAAAAGTAGTACAAATTACAGGGTAATTGAAAAATTGGTCATTTAAAATAATCCTTGATTTATCTTCATCACTTTTACTTGTAAAAATGGTTTCAGTTGCTGAATAAATCTTCCTAATTTCTGAATCATCTTCACTTAAACCATAATCATCACGTATTCTATCATAATTTTGTTCTATTATATTAATAAAAGGCATACTATAAATTATCCTATTAGCACTTGTCTTAGATATAATATCTATTGCAAGTTTCATTGAAGTGTTAGTTTTACCTCCACCTGTAGGCATCTTTAAAAAGAAAACCCTATTACTTGGCTTATTTTTTAATGATTTAGATAAATTAGTACTTGCTTCTTGTAACATTTCTAATCGTAAATCATTAATGTTTTCTACATGTTTTACAGGGTTTTCCCAATTTTTATTATAAGATACATTATAAAATGAGCTTTGCATTCGTTTTAAAAGTTTAGAATCAATATTATTAGTGAAGGTTTGAGAATTAAATTCTTTTAATGTTAAGTTCTCTTTAGAACTTGCAATAACATCACTTGTTATGAGTAATGAGTAAATGTAATTATAGAAAAATGAAACTGTTGAAGAATTTTTAAACTTATCACTAGTAAATATACTTGTATTATTTTTTTGGAAATCTTGCATATTTTTAACTGAAAAACTAGTATTTAATTCTTTACTAGATGCAATACCTAAATACATTAGCAATAAATTATAAGTTAATTCTGTATTTCCCTTTAAAGAATATGCAAATTCATTTTCAGAGTATACATCTTTTAATTTAGAGTGATGTCCATAAATTATATAACTTAAAAGGAGGATAAATGGTTTATTAACTTTATCAATATTAATATATTTTGATAAAAAAAGAATACTGCCTGTTAAAGAGTGATTAGGATCTAATTTTTTAACAAAAGCTAAATTCCAATATTTATTAATGAAATCTTCTTGTTCTTTATGAATAATTGGAATATTTTTATTTAATCTATTTAACTGGAAATTAAATGATAATTTCCCGTAATCATGGAAAAATACAAAATCATGTATAATTTCAGTAAAAGATTTAAAATCTAAATTAATAAAACCTTCATTTTGTAATGATTTATGGAAATTTAAAAGCACATCATTATTTATTAAGTTATTAAAAACAATAAGTGTTTTACTTAAGTGATCATTTAAAATTTCATCAGGATGAGCGTAAAATATGAATTTATCATTATTTAATTTAATACTTGATGATAATAGTTCATATTTTACATTCTCAATGCTCATATTAGGTTGATCCATTTATTTTCCCCAATTTTTGAAAGTTCAATTGTACATGAGTCTTTAAGTTCAAAGTGGTCAAAGTAACAATTTTCACCAGGTCCCACTCCATAAAAAGAGATTGTTGAGAATTTAAAATCTGTGAAATTCTCCCTTTTTATTGGATAATCTTTAATAATATATTCAAAATAACTTTGAAGGTTTCTCATACCATTATTAGATTGGAAACTAAAAACAATAGTTGCATCTTCCATATTTGATTTGTTAGTTACTAAATTTGTATTGTTAATCAGTTCCCTGTTTAATGATCCATGAATTTCAACAGGATTATTAAAGAAGTCATTAATATTATCTGTTGTGATGATTTGGGATTCATAAGGGATTATGTTTTTTAATTCATAATTTAAGGGGAATTCATTTCTACCCATATACAATGAGTAAATGGTTGTTTTATCTTTCAAACGTTCAATGAATATTTCTTCTTCCTTTTTTAAAGTATCTGGGAAACTTAAGTATAATTTATAGTAAGGATTTATTAGAACATCTTGATGAATGTTTATTATTGAATTAGATACATTATTGAAGGTTACTCTTTTACTTTTTAAATCAAATAATGGTTGAACACTAATTTTGATATCATATAAATCTTCAATTTCACATTTAATAGTATAATCATCAATAATTTCATAACTATTGTAATCTATCCCTAATACTGCACCTATCATTCCAATGATGCTGGTTTTTGGAGGGATAAGGTAAGTTAGTACACCTCCACTAGTTGCAAATCCTTTAGTGAAACATCCAAATCTACTCCAAATATCTAATTCTATGATATTTTGATATTTCATATAATTTTTCACCATCCCTCCCTAACATTTTTTATATTAAATCATTAGGGGTGAATTTGTTGATTTTACTATTATCTGGCACGTTTAATTGGATTTCATCTTCATCAAAGTAAATATCAATGTTTTCAATATATTCATCATATTTATTTAATTTTGATAAAAGTTTATCCATGTTTAATTCAATTTGCCCAATACCCATACCTCGGGTTTTCTTATTATTTATACTTACTAATTCTTTTAATTCACCAATACTTATTGCAGAAACCTTACCTTCAATATTTGATATGTTTTTAAATTTAATTAACATTAAAAATTTAGAATCAGTTTTTTTACTAGTACTTTTACGAAGGTTAGTTCCAAACCATAATGATTTCTTAAAAAGTTCTAAGTCTTCTTCACGTAAGAGATTTGGATAATTATTTGGATTAACAGATATATCATAGCTTATTATTGCATCATCAACAACATATTCAGATCCATTAGTTTTCTGTGTACCTGACTTTGTTGCAAATGGAGCCCCGATTTGTAAACGTTTAATTTCTGCATCATTTAAATCTATACCATAACTTAATTGTATAGGACCATAAATTTGTTTAGAATCTTTTTTGAAACTAAATGTTCCACCAAACATTCTAACATCCGGAGAACTTTTTAATAATTTTTCAAAATCATTACCAAAAATGTTTTTCATCACATCATCACGTGTTTGATATTTAGCATCCTCAAAATTAGCCCCATCAACCAATCGCGGATAAAAGAAAACAACATCCTCATTATTTTCAAGATTTTCCAAATTTTCTTTAATATATCTACGTATATTATATTTAATACATTTATCTGTAGTGAAAACTTTACCATCAAAGTTTCTGGGGCTGTTATCTATGAAATCACCATTAGGATTACCCATTACAGTTTCTGTTAAATAGATTCCTTGATAATAATTTTCTACTTTTTCTTCTACCATTTTATTCATCTCCTTTATAAACATATCCACTATTTAAAATATTAGTTGTGTAATATCCTGTGAAAAGTAATAATACATAATCTTCGTAATCAAAACCTGTTTCTTCATTAAAAATAGAATTTATATCCTTTTCAAACATACTAAATACATATTTACCTTTTTGACTCATTTGTCCTATATAAAAATTATTTTTTTGTAAAATTTCAGTTACGAAAATTTTCCGTATATTATTACGATTCACATTACTAATAAAATTATTAAAAATAGATTTTTTATCTTTAACTGATTTAGTGTTATCAATAAGCCGTATGAATTGACCTATTAAAAAGTATTTACATGCAGGATCAGTTTCAATTATTTTATCAATTTTTTCATAGTCATTTTTAAAATTAGATTTATCTTCTTTTTCTTGTCCAAAAATCTCTTTTAAAGAGATTATACTTTCATTATTTAACATTTTATCACCCATAAATTCTTTTTTTAACATAAAATAATAATTAAGTCTTTTAATAATAGGAAATTTCGCCTTCTCCCTTAAATTTTTCTCAAATTTTATTAAAGAAGTTAAAACAATATCATTTATCATTTTCTTATTTAATGCATCAGGATTTAATTCATAAATAAAATCAAAAATATTATTCATATAAGTAATAAAAACTGATGTAATATTTGAATCAAAACCTGAGAAAATACCGGATCCTCCAGTTATATCCTTTGTGAAAATTTGGTAAAAATGTATTAATTTAGGGAATTTATAACTTCCTTCACTATCCACATCATAGAAAAATTCTCGAAAAATTGGTTCTAATCCAAAATAATTTTGAATTTTATCCAATTTCCCCTTATACTGTTTAGGTACAGTTTCTTTAAATAAATAATTTAACTCACATTCATCATATAATTTTAAATCTTCAAATTTAACAAGAAATGCTTTATAATTTGTAATATACTTTTTAATACTCATTACAACATTTTCTTTTTGATATATCATTAAATCAAAATTAAAATCATTACTTTTATCAATTAAAAAACGATTTAATTTATCAAACTTATTAGTTTCAACATTAGCAATCTCTAAAAAACTTTTAAAACCTTCTTTATTTTTACTTTTAGGAATAACCATTAAATAATTATTACCCATAATATTTTTCAATTTACTGATTGCATAAACCATACTTGAATTACATTTCCTACATAAATGTAATTTAGAATTTAATAAATCCGCATGGTAATTAAAACTTGTTTCAGGCCGGAATGCAAAGCATTCTAAACTTGGATAAGTCACACCTTTAGATCCACAAATACTGCAAGTACCATAATCAAAATCAAGTATGCTTTTATCTCTTAAGATTAAGAATTTTGAGTAGTAATAAAAAAAGTCATTAATTAAATCATATTTATCCTCAAAAACACAAAGTAAATAAAAGTTACTTCTTTTTTCAAAACCTTCAGTCTTTTTAAAGTCTTGAACTTTCTCAGTTAAAACTTCTAAGTTATCTTGTAAAAATTGATAATATTTAGCTATTAAATTTTCCACTTCAGTTAATGTAACATTTTCAAAAAAATATTTTAAATTTCCATATTCCTTTGTATTAAAACTGCATTTATCTAAGTAGGATTCTTTATACTCTGGTATGATTTTATTTGCTACTTCAGTGAAGTCTTTACCATTAAGGTTCGCTTTTAAGCTTCTATCTATTTTTTTTTCTAATTTAGAATTAATATCTAATTTAATAAGAAATGGTGTGAATCCTAATAAATTACTATTTGATGGTATTATGCTACTTTGAGTTGTTGTATGATACAAATCCTTATTAAAAGCTGAATCTTTATAAAAATGTTTCTTGTACTCTTTCTTTTGTGTGATGTTTCCTAAATGAAACTCATTACCCCTATAGTTTATTTCAAAAATATAATCCGTATCCCGTATATTTTCCCCAAAACCATCAAGTTCTTCTTTTATTAACCAATTTCCAAATTCTACTAAGTCATTTATCATATGTTACCCCTCATTACCATTAATATTTAACATACCAAATCCTAGTGAACCCTTTTCACCTACCCCTACATTATATGCGAATTCTATTAATTTAGGGTCACCTTCTAATTTTAAATCCATAAAATAAGCCCTATGATACGTTATATCCTCACCTGTTTTTATACTTATTCGTCTACTTTTAACTTTACGCATTTTAGAGGAAAAATTAATTTCCTTACTTGTAGTTTCTAAATTATTAAATTCCAAATATTTACGAATTAAATTAGTTCTCAAATTACTGAAAAATTTATCACCAGGTTCTAAATCCCAAATCTTCAACTTACCATCAACTTCCCTTTTAGTTCTAACAAGAACTGGAGAAATAGTCTTAAAATCCATAGAATCACTTATAAAAGGTAAAGGTAATAATTCAATCCGATCAACATTAACATTTTGCCCATTAAAATTAACCACACTATCATCAACATAAGATTGAATCATAGTTTTAATAAGATAATCATTAGGTGAAGAAACAAAAAAATTAAAAACCCCATCACGAGAAATAATACCCTTTTTAGTTATTCTATGATTAGGAACCTGAATTTGACTAAAAGTAAAAAACTTAAAAGATTTACTAGAATGTAACTTACTAGCTAAATCCAAATCACTAATATTCTTATAAATAATACTAGAAAGAAGATAATTATAATTAAATGGTATGAAAAAATTCTTCCCCTCAGATTTTAATGTAATTTTAAACCTCATATAAAAATACCTTTACAAAAAAGAATATAATAAATCTTTCTATTTAATTCTAAAAATCTAATTAAATTACTTTTTATGATTTTCATTTTCAAAATATTCTTCAACTAATTTCAATACAAAATCTTGCATACTCAAATCTTGACGAATACAAGAAATATGAATTTGCTTTTTAAGCTCTTTTGGTACTCGAACATTAAGATTAACTAGTTCATTCTTTGGACTCATAACCTTTTACCTCAAAAAATAACATTTTTTTTATAATTATATATTATAATCAAAAAACTATTTAAATATTATTATCATTCAATTAATTTAATATTTTCAGAACACAAAAAAAATATTCTATTATATTATGGGAATTAAACAATATAATAAAAAAAATAAGAAAAAATAGTAATTATAATTATTTAATTTTTGTGAAAGTTATTAGTCCTAAAAATTAAAAAAATGGCTTTGTAAAAACCCAAAAAATATTATAAAATCACTTCTTAAAAAAATAATTTTTTTATAAAATAGAATAAGTATATACTTTTAAAAAATTAAAACCTATAAAATTGACCAAAATATATTTTTTAATAAAAAAATTTCTTTAAATAGTAATTTAAACATTTAAAGAACATTTTGATTATAAATTTAAGGACTTTTAGCCCAACTCTCAAATACTAAAAAAAATATGTAGGATAAAAAAATTTAGAAATAAATAGAATTAGTAATGTTTAAACTTTAACTGCATCTGTTTTCACAAGATTAAACATTTCTTGAACATTATCAGAAATGTTTTCTTCAGTTACAGGTATATTTAATAATTTTTTTCGTGAAACATATTCTTGAGCAAATGATCTACTCATGAACTTAACATTTTTAAAATCCATTACAATTTTTTCATAATCTTTATTTTCTAATTGTTTAAATAAATTTTCAGCATTTAATCTTATACCTAAATTAGAGGTAAATAAATCTGCTAAGTATATTTTTTTAATATTCAATTTTTTCATACCTCCCCAATACACATTTTTTTAATGAATTTTAATTAAATTAAATTTAATAAATTGATAAAATAATTTTATTTATTCATATAATTATAATTCTATTTTCATAAAAGTTTTGAATATAAATAAAAATAATCATTAACTTTTTTTTACCTAATTTAATTATTCTAAATGTTATAGATAATGTTTTACTTTTTACTTAATTTTAAGGGACTTTTCTCTTAAATGTTACATTTTTATAGAAAAACACTTTTTTTTCGTGTTCATAATGTTACATATATAACTATGAATTTATCATACTATTTATTATATAATATATTAATATTAAATAAATTTTAATATTTTATATTAATTTGTATAAATGTTACATTGTTACCTTTTTCTGAAGAGGGTGCCCCCCTATATAATAATATAATATAATTTACAAAAAAAATTTTCCATATAAGGGGGGGGTCTTATTTAAAATTTAAGTAACTTTTAAAAAAATATTAATATAAAGGCTCCGTTTTAAAATCTAAGAATTTTAAGCTTAGCTAAGCGTTACTTTTTTTAAGGTAACTTTCAGGTAACATTATTAAAAATGTAACATTTTTTATCATATTTTTAAATATTTAAAGAATCTTTAAACTCTGTTTAATCCATTTAATAGGTTAAATCTTTGATTTATGAGTTTATAGAGAAATAATAATTTAATACACAGTAAACTGTTTCAATATATTTGATTAACTCAGTATTATTAGTTTTCATTTAGTATTTTTATTTAAGAATTATACAATTTAGTTCTGCTCCCATATTCTTTTTATGTTTTTCACTTTTAAAAAAAAAACATTAAACCTATTTTTTAGATTATTTGTTTAAGTAAAAATATTTTTTTACAACATTATGTTGAAATTTCCCAATAAAACAAAATCTAAAGATTCTAAGTCTTATACTTCTTCTAAGTATGTGTTTCTTAAAACATTAGCTACTCTTACACATGTTTTTTTATAATCTGGATTAATATTAACATAATTAGTATAATAGTTTTCTTGAAAATCTAAAAATTTAGATTCAAACACCTCATAAATATTTTTAAAATTTTCCAAGTTATTATCTTTAAAATATTCTTTTTTATAAATAAAAACTTCTTTTAAATCTTTTAAAATAATATTAACTAACTTTAAAGCATTTAAATTAACATTATTAACATCACTTAGAATATAATTTAAAATATTATGGATCTCTAAATAATTACTAAATTCATCTTCAAGCACATAAGTTTCTTCAATATGATTTAATAAAGCTTCAGAATTCAATAAGATTCTTTTAACTAAAAATTCTTTATAATTTAAAACTTGAAATTTTTTAGGGATAATAATAAAAGATGAAGCATCATCTAAATTATCAACAAATGAAGGTTTTTGAAAAAATTTAATAAACTTATTAGAATCAATTATAAGATTATTTAATAAATTACTCTCCCGAATTTCTTGAACACACATACCCCCCTATAATAACACCTTCATAAAAAAAATAGAACATTTATTTTAATATTATATTGTTAAAAAAAACTTATATAAATTTTGGGTTTAAGAAATCAAAAAAAATTTCCGTGAATATTAAAATAAAGGAAAATCTAAATTAAAAAGATAATTAATTTAAATTATGCCAATTTTTATTTTTAAAGTATGACTTAATGATTCTAAATAATCAACATAATCCCAATTTTTTTCAGAGTCTAAAGCTTCCACATTATATTTTATATTTTCAATAAATTTTAAATCATTTTGTAAATTTGTTAATTCATTCCCATATCGAACTTTTTGTCTAAAATTAATTTTTTTAAAAGATTCTATTTTAGGCTGATTTTTTATATATTGATTTAAAAATTTCCAAAAATTCTCTTTAAAAAGATTTACTGCCATATTCAATATAGAAACCATATACTTATCATTGTCATGAAACTTTTCAATATATGAACATATAAATCGCTCAATTTTTTCTTTTTGTAAATCATTTTCATATTCAAATAATATATTTATAGGATTTTTATCTAAATATGAATAATTTTGATCATTTATTAAATTTACAGATTTTAAAATAATGTTTTCAATTCCATTTATATCCCATATAAAAGACATACCTTTCGCACGATTTAAAAATTTAATTTCATTATTATCAATTTTTCTTTTAATATATTCTATTAAAAAATTTTTATCATTACATAAAAAAATTTTCATATCTTTAATATCAAAAAGTTGATTTTTACTTTCTAAAAAAAAGATTTCCTTTAAAATCTTAATATCACATTTATTTTTAAAAAAATATTCTTGATATCTTTTACAAAACTTATCACAAACGTTTATTCTTTCAGAATTTTTTTGAATACATATGTCTGTTATATAAGTTATTATATTAGTATGACTATAAAAATCATTATTAAACTCATCCTTATTACTTTGAAATGTGTCTTCAAAATTTGTATAATTTTCTAAGTTATTTAAATAAAAAATATCCGCCCTTTTAACAAAAATAATAAAAAGTTTTAATGATTCTAAATTAATTAAATTCTTATTTAAAATCCCAAATAAAATTTGTAAATATAAATATTGATTTTTATTATTATAATTTATAAAAAAGTTATATAATTTTTTTATATCAATTGAATCTTTATTTAATAAAAATTTTAAAATTTGTTTAATTGTAGATCCATTCAATTCAAACAACAGATTATTAGAATAATAATATTTAAATGATGAACAAAGCAGATTGTTCTCACAAATACTTTTAAAAACATATTTTGGTATCAAAAAATTTAAGTCAATAAGTGTAGAAACAAAACTTATATCATTTAAAATTTGTTTAACATATATTAAATCTTTATTTTTTAAATCTTCACTTATACTTCTTTTATTTAATTTATTTAAATCTTCAATTTTTAAATAAGGATCATTACAGAAGTAAGTATTTAAAAATGACATTTTATCCGATTTAATAAATAAATCCATATTAACTATTTCAATTTTATATTTTTGTAACATTTCTAAATACTGTTTAATTAACACTAAATCTTCATATTTATTAGAATCAAATTTATCATTGAAAAATTCAAAGAAAAAATCTTTTTCATTTGCATAAGCAGTACCCATATCGTTATAATAAAAATTCGCATAACTTATATAATCTTTAATAAACTTCTTAATTTCCATTGAAAAATCATCATATAAATTAAATAATTTTTTTATACATTTGCATCTGAAAGTTAATAATGAATCAAAGCTTCTTAATTTGAATTTTTGAATAAACCAATTAACATTTTTACCAAAAACAAATTCATATTCCCATTTTAAAAATTTTGGGACATAATATACAAATAACTCAGATGAAATTGGCTTAAATTTATTTTCTTCTAAAAATTCTAAAAATTCTAAAAATGTAAATTGTAATTTTAAATCAGAATATAAATTAAAATTTTGAAATATGCAATTTTCATACAATGCATGGGATACTTCTAGTAACATTGAATGGTTTTTTAATACAATTGATTTACACAAATTTACTGATTGATTTATATAATTTTAAGTAATCTAAACATTTCTGATATTTCTTCTTTAGTTAATCTATCAATGTCATCGATTATGCATAATACTTTATGATTTACAAGTTCTTCATTGATACTGTTTTTTAATTGGTTTAAAGTTTTCTCTTCAGAATTTTTAGGAGCAAATTCTTCAAAAACATTTTTTAAACTATTACTAAAAGAACCTAATGTTTCTGAAATAATAGTTTTTGTTAAGGATAATTTATCTAATTTTAAGGAATACTTTCTTAATTCATCTTTTAAATCATCACCGGTAATGCTATTTATTAAATCTTCAAAAAATAAGTGTATTAATTGGTTATATGATGAATAAAGCCATGGATGGAAATTAACAATTTCAATTTCTGAATTTATTTCTTTTAAATGTTTTTGTGTAAGGTTTAATACTGAGGTTTTTCCATCACCCCATTCACCCATTAAACCAATAACTAAACACTCATTAACTTCACCTTGATTGTAATGATTATTAATATTTTTAGCTAGATTTTCTGCAAAATTATTTCTATTTAAACCTTCTTGATCTTCTTTAACGGTGGTAATTGGAGCATCTAAATCAAACATTATATTACCCCTTTCATATTTATGTTTGTTGTTTTTCTATTTTTTTGAGAATCATAATCCTTAAAAATTTTCAATTAATGAGTATTTTCACTTAATTTTTTTATATCTTCATATAAAGTTTTTAAATGTTTATCTCCCATATCTATGAGCGGTTCATACATGAAAGAATTTATATGTATATTTTCAGGTGTCATCAAATTGACTCTTTCTAATATTTTAGATTCAGGTGTGTCTTTCCCATATTTTTTGGTGTATATATCATATAATTGTGTTGTTTGATTAGTAGTTATATTTTCACTTTTTAAAGATAGTTTGCTTAACATAAATTTATCTGCTAATAATCGTATAGCCATTGACATCACGATTTTGTTTTCTAAATTTATTTCTTTGATTTTTTTTCCAGAAAGTTCGTCTGCTTGTTTAAAAATTAAATTATAAATTGTTCCATTATATGGTTTATTATCAATTTTAATTTTTTCTTTATTTATTCTAAATTTTTTAAAAACATCTGTAAAGTCATTTAGAGTTAAATTTTTTCCATCATCTTTATAATGTAAAATTTTAGTTAAATTTACATAAACTTCTTTATAATTTAAATTATCATCAGAATCTTCTAATAATTCTGTTAAATTACGTATAAATGGTATTATAGCTATTAAAGCATTAACGGACCCTGATTCTATTTTATTTTTTAAAGCTTTAAAAATATTTTTAGTATTTTGTTCAATGTTGAAAGATTTAATATTTATTTGGTATTCTTCTTTTACTGCATAATATGTATTTTCAGTACAAATATTAAGTCTAGATTTTAAGGTTCTATAAAAATCAAAATTATGTGTTAATATTATCATAGGGAATTTATCATCATTTGATAATTCTTTTAAATATTGAATTATTGCATATTTATTTTCATAATCAAATGAGTCTGCAATATCATCTAAAATTAAAATAGTATCTTCATCAACTTTTTTTCTTAATTCAATTTCATATAAAACGTTTAATAAATATAATGCTCTTTTTTGCCCTTCACTATAAAATTTTTTTAATTCTTCCCAAGTTATAGATTTACCTGGATAGTCTTTAGATTTAAACTTAAATGTAGGTACTTTATCATTTAAAATTACATTATTTTTATTTGTTAATTCTAATTCAAAATCTAAGAAAAATCTTTTATTAAATAAATCAGTTACATTTCCCCATTCTGTATTTTCCTTATTTGATTGTTTTCTTATTTTTTCTAAATCTGGAGCTTTTTCATTATATAAATCAATTAATTCATAATATGAATCTTTTTCTTGATTTAATATTGATAACCAATATTCTTTTTTTAATTGTAGAAAACTTTCTTCATGTAATCTTTTAATAAAAAATGGGTTATCTGATAAAAATTTTTTAAACTCAATTAAATCTTTATTTTTACTAAGTTTTTTATCAATATCATTAAATTTGTTTTTTAATTCTTCATTATTAAAAATTTTATCATTTTCTTTTTCTATTAAATTTTTTAATTCTTTTAAATTAGAAACAGGAGTTCCAATCCGATTAAATTTGATTTTGTGTTTTGCATTGAATAAATTATTTTTTTTAATAGAATTCATTAAATTTTTAAGCTGTGTATTATTAAATTTATCTTTAATATAAATAGGAGATTTATCTAATAATTTATCCAAACTTTTAATATACTCATCAATACTTTCTTTTACTAATTCATCATTTAAAGCATCTTGAACATTTTTCCCAAATAAAAGATCATATTTTATATTAACATCCATATCCTTATTATCTTTCAAATCATCTTCAATACTTAATAAAATTTTTAAAATATTATCTTCATTTTTGAAAACATTTTGAAATTCTTTTTCAATAATATCTTCAACATTATTATTTTTAGGCACTTTAATTTTAGAAAGATTTTTTAATAATTTTATAAGATTGTCTTTTTTTACAATTATTTCTTTAGTTATCTTATCAAATTGATCTCTACATTTTTTATTAACAATTAAATCATTATATTCCGTTAAATCATAATCTTCTTTTAATGATTCAATTACCAAAAAATATTTTTTAAAATCCTCAGAACTATATAATGGAACTTTTTCATTATTTAACTCTAAACTAACTTTATAAACAGGGTCCAGATCACACCAATTATTTTTAGGACAACCATCAGCACATAAATCTCTAAATGTATTAGTAAAAGAAGTCTTCATAGTCCCATTAGGAGCATAAATTAAAATAGTATTATAATTTACATCCTTTTCTTGATTTTGATAATGTTTACTGAAATAAAAATTATCAGATAAATATTTAATCCCATGACAATTTTTAAAACAAAAATCCAATGATTTCATAATTCTCTTGACACACCTTTTAAATTATTTAATAAAAAAAATAAAAAAAATAAAAAAATTTAATTTAATTTAATATATTCATAAAAACCTTCTATATATCTATGAAAGTATTTTCCTTTAGAGGATGCATTCATTAATCTTTGGTAAATATATCCTGGAACATTTTTATATTGGTAAATACCGCCACTATTGAAAGCTATTTCTAAGATTTTTAAATTTTCATCATAACCAACAGACGCTAAATCTGAGGAAGATACTGGTGTTCTTATCAAAATATCACCTCCTAAAAATTTTTATAGGCGAAAAAAAATTTGTTAGTGATAAAGGATTTATAAAAAAATTAATTTTTTTAGAGTTATGGTGGCTTTGAATTAATTTTTTAAAATAAAAGATTTATCCTAAAAAAACTTATTTCTACTATTATTATATGGTTACACATATTTAATTCTTTCGGTTATTATTATACTTAGTACTCTTATAACTTATATTTTCATCAACCATGAAAATAAATAAAATGATAATCATAAAATAAATTATTAAATTTATAAGTAATATGTATACTCAATACAATAAATATATAAATAATGAAATAGTGTGTATACATAATTAATTATACAACCCAGTAAATAACATATCAACATTACAACCCCCCACAAAAAATTAGGATAAAATTATAAAATTTTAAGAATTAAATGCGAAACCTAAAGTAAATATTTTAATCAATAATTAGCCCTATTAAAAAATTTCCAATAATTGAAATATTAAATAAAAAATTTATGAAATAAAATATATTATTAATTAAGAGGTAATGTTTATGATATTTTCTGAAAGATATAAATTAAAACCTGAACAAGCTTTTCAAAAAGAAAATATGAATCAATCTTTAAAAGTAAATATTTGGCATATAACTTATGAAAATTATTTTTTTAAACTAGATGAATATCAGCAAACAGCTAAAGAGTCCATAACTATTGAATTAATTTGGACAAAAATTTTTAAATTTGATATTAATAAAATACCAAATTACTATGATGCTTCAATAGCCAGAACTTTTCGAAAAACATTTTACCAATTAAAATGGTATGAAGTATATGATTTAATCGAAATCATCCTAAAATATGAAAACAACACAAAAAAGTATATAGAAGCTTTAAATAGAAGTTTTGAAGAGAATAATAATCTTTACAGAATTTTAAACAACAAAATAGTCCCTATAACAAATGATATTGAAATAAAATCAATAAAAGATAATTTTAAAAACCCTTATGATCCTGTAAAAAAACATATCCAGAAATCTTTAAATCATTTATCTAATAGAGAAAATCCCGATTATGCAAATAGTTATAAAGAGTCCATTAATGCTGTGGAATCCCTGTGTAATGTTATTTTAGTTGAAAAAGGTTATAAAAAAAAGAAGGTAAAAAATTACCCCCTAGGAAAATCTTTAAATATAATATTTAATTCTACAGAAAATGAATTCGATAAAAGTTTAAAAGCATGTTTTTCTACATTTTATGGGCATGCATCAAATTATAAAGGCATACGACATGGACAAGAAACTGAAGAAGAGGTAAGTTATGATGAAGCTAAAGTAACATTGATAATTTGTTCTGCTTTCATAAATTATTTACAAACATCAATTTTAGAAAATTAAATTATTATAAAACATATCTCTTAAGTTTAGGGTTATAGTTATAACTTATAGTTATAACTCTTTTCTATACAGGACCTTCGAAGGATTATAGTTTATTATATTATTATATTAAAATAATTTATACTATTAAGGAGTAATTGTATATGTATAATGTAAACGTAAACAAGTATTCTATTTACAATTCTTGTGTGGAAAATATTTAAATCTAAAAAAAAGATTATCATTAAATGAATATAATTAATTTAAACAAGAGCATGATGAAAACTAAAAAAAATAGTAAAAAAAAATTTTATAATTTATTATTAAAATCATCCACTTCTTTATTTAAATTACTAATATTTTCCTGTAAAACTTGCATATGAAAATCCTTCATAAAACTTGTTTGCTGCTTATTAGCCTTTTCAGGAACACTGAAAATTAAAACTTTTTCTTCTTCATCAAGAATAGTAGTGGTGCTTGAATAAATCATATCACCGGGGCGATACTTTAAAATCTCAACATCCCCTTGTATGGGTATGGTGTAGGTTCTAGTCTTATCCTCTACTTCCTCAAGTATTTCACCATATTTAATATGAGGCTTCTCCAATCTAGTATTCACTGTTTTTAAGTAATCTTTTAATAATTTAGTGTTTTGTGTTAAAATCTCAACCATAAAATCCTCCCCTTTCTTTTATTTTATTTTTTTTAGTCATTAAAGTAGTGATGATTTTTAAAATTTAATTTTAAATGCCAACGCCAAGCAGTATTAACAATATTAGTCAAACTACTATTAACCGGCCTCCAACCCAACTTTTCCCTAATCTTACTACTATCAGCAACAAGAATAGAAGGATCACCAGCCCTACGCTCACCAACTTCAACTTCAAACTTAATACCAGTAACACTCATACACTCCTCAATAACCTGCTTCACACTAAAACCAGTACCATGACCCAAGTTAAAAACATCACTACAACCCCCATCTTCGAGGTACTCATAAGCAAGTAGGTGTGCTTGTGCTAAATCCTCAACATGCACATAATCCCGGATGCATGTTCCATCAGGTGTTGGGTAATCTGTTCCGAAAATTGTTATATTATCCCGTTTACCAATAGCAGCATCCAAAATCAAAGGTATTAAATGGGTTTCTGGGTTGTGTTGTTCTCCAATTTCACAGTCAGGATCATCTCCAGAAGCATTAAAATATCTAAGTGAAACATAATGTAAACCATAATCCTCTGAACGTTTTTCTAATTCCTTTTCCACATGCACTTTAGATTCACCATAAGGGTTAATTGGTTTAAGTGGATGTGATTCTTTAATAGGAATACTTTCTGGTGTACCGTAAACCGCTGCAGTACTACTGAAAATAAATTTATTAACATCATATTCTTGCATTACATTTAATAAATTAACAGTATTTTCATAATTATTATGCATATACTTTTCAGGACACTTAACAGATTCACTTACACTTGTAAAAGCTGCAAAATGCATAACAGCACTAATATCATAAGTATTAAAAATATCCTCTAAACCTTCCCTATCTTCAAGGTCACATTTAACTAATTTACCCCACTTAACAGAAGACTCTTTACTTTCACAAAGATTATCCACAACAAGAGTATTATAACCCTTATTGTTTAATAGTTTATTTACATGGGAACCAATATATCCGGCCCCACCAGTTATTAAAATCATAAATAATAAATTCCCTAATTTAATTCTTTACTTACACATTTAAGTGCTTCATCAATAATTTGCCACATATCATAATATTTATAAGTGCCTAAACGACCACCAAAAATAATATTATTCTCCCTTTTACTTAAACTTTCATATCGTTTATATAATTCATTGTTTCTCTTATTATTTATAGGATAATATGGTTCCATACCTTTCTTCCATGCAACTGGATATTCATGAGTCACAACAGTTTTATTAGTTTTCGTGTTTTCAAAATGTTTATGCTCAATAATACGAGTAAAAGGCACCTTTGAACTTGTATAATTAATAACAGCATTACCCTGATAATTACTAGTATCCTTAATTTCTGATTCAAACTTCAAACTACGATACTCTAACTCACCATAACAATAATCATAAAACTCATCAATCATACCAGTAAAAACAAGTTTATCCGCAATGTTCATCCATTTATCCCTATCTTCAAAAAAATCAGTGTTTAATTTAACCTCAACACCTTCAAGCATCTTTTCAATAATTTGAGTATAACCACCAACAGGTATTCCTTGATAATTATCATTAAAATAATTATTATCAAAAGTAAAACGTACAGGTAAACGCTTAATAATAAAAGAAGGCAAATCCTTACAATCCTTACCCCATTGCTTCTCAGTATAACCCTTAACTAACTTCTCATAAATATCCTTACCAACTAAACTAATAGCTTGCTCCTCTAAATTACTTGGATTTTGAATATTACAGTCACGTTTTTGAGACTCAATCATACTCTTAGCTTCATCAGGAGTCATAACACCCCACATTTGATAAAAAGTATTCATATTAAAAGGCAAATTAAACAACTCACCCTCAAAATTAGCAACCGGTGAATTAGTATAACGATTAAAACAGGCAAACTGATTAATATAATCCCACACTTCCCTCTTATCTGTATGAAAAATATGAGCACCATACTTATGGACATTAACCCCCTCAACCGTTTCAGTAAAAACATTACCACCAATATGATCCCGCTTCTCAAGCACTAAACAAGCCTTACCTTGCTTACTCATCTCACAAGCAAAAACACTACCAAACAAACCAGAACCAACAATCAAATAATCATATTTCATATTATAACCTAAAAAAAATTTATTAAAGTTTTCTTAATTTTTATTTCTCAAGTAAGGATAATAAACATTTTTATATAAACTTCTTAAAAGCTTATTTTTTATAAAAAACATTCTCAATTTAATCTTAAAATCTGTACATCTTAAAGGAACTTCTTTAATTTTTAAATTATTATGAAAAATAAAAACATTAAACAAATATTCAGAAATAACACCTAAAACACGAGGCCTACTTGATAAATCATTATTTTCATACATTTTAAAAAGTATTGGAAAAATCCAATCACAATATTTGTCAATAATTTCCTTAGAAGATATAAACATGTTAAAATTTGATATAGGATAATATCCATGAAAAACATGATTAAATGATTCTACATACTCGGGAAAATCCTTTTTAATAATTTTATATGCTTCATCAAATAAATCATGAAATCCAAAATAAGTTTCATAATTTGTTCCTTTTAATGGTTCTGCACCATTACATAAAATTATATCATTGTTTTGAAGAATATTTAAAATATCCACTTTATTCAACAATCTTCCACCAAATTTTTTATTAACAAAATATCTTCTATAATGACACAACCCCACAATATCAGCATCTGAGTTTTTATTCAACCAATATAAACCAGTTAATTCAGAAAACTGAAAATTCATATAAGATATATTATCCCCTGAATCATCACTATAAAAACCATAGTTATCTTTACCATTACTTCCTATTAATAAAGGAATGTAAATTTCACTATTTTTAATATTTTTTTTAATGACATTAATTAATTTTTTATTATGAAAACAAACATAAATACTAATTTTTTTTACCAAAAATACCACCACATTTAAACAAGAAAAATTACATAAAGGATTTATAAATAAATTTTTATAATTAATAAATAGATTTCTTATTAATTTTTATTCTATAAATTTTTTTTAAAAATGAATTATTTTGTAAACTGAAAATTATTCTTGAATATAAAATTGCTTTTTTATATTTCTTTTTTAATATAGCATTATTTATCATATTAGCCCATTTTTGATTTAAATTTATAGAAACTCCAATATATTTTTCTAAATCAAAAATTTTATTCAAAATTTCTATTTTTTCATCATTAGATGATTGAAATTTAGCAAAATAACTAATTAAAACTAACATATATCCATTTGAGAGTAATTTTAATACATTTGCATTATCATTTTCATTAATTAAGTCTATAATTTTATAAAATCCTAAAATATAATTCAAAATCTTTTTTTTATCAACTGTTCTAGACATAGAATTAGTGTCTTCATCAGAAGTAGGAATTATATAATTATATCCATAAAAATCATTTAAATATAATGCTTTAGATATGTTAAACAAATAATCAATTATAAAATAAGCATCTTCAGGAAATCCTTTTTCCAAACAATGAATATTATTATTTATAATAACTTTCTTTTTAAATATTTTATTTACCATTGAAGTATCTTTAAAAGAATTATCATATTTTTTAGGATTACAAATTAATTCTTTATTATTCCCTACAAGGTTTACAGCATCTTGAGTTATACCATCAAAATAAATTTTAACACCACAAGATACTAAATCCACATTTTTTTGTACCATACTATTGTAAAGAATTTCACAAATATCTTTAGAATAAGTATCGCCACAATCAATAAACATTATATTATCCGAAGATGCTATTTTTACTCCCCTATTTCTAGGTTTACCTGGAGATCCAGAATTAATATTTAGATAAATAGGATTAATATTTTCATATTGAGTAGATAACTCTTTAATTAACATTTTAGAATTATCCGTAGAATTATCATCAACTATAATTAATTCAATATTTGAAAATCCAATAGTTTGGTTAATAATAGAATTAAATGTTTTCATTAAAGAAAATTCCTTATTATACACAGGCATGACAATACTAATTTTATAACTCATTTCTTTTATACTCCTAAAACATAAATTGGTAACATTTAAAAAAAAAACTTAATTTAATTTATTAATTACAATATTTCTAAAATTTGATAAAAATACTATAAAATTTGGAAATACTCCAAAAAGTTTATAACAAATATTAATAAACACATTAAAAAATAAAGAAACGGTAGTTAATCTAGTAAAAATTGAATAATTTTTATAATAACTTTTAGTTTTATTTAATAAAAATATTTGAGTTTTTTTATCTTCATGCAAATCAGTGCACAGAAACCATTTAGTCCAACCTAAGAGTAATTCTCCCTTAAAATTTAAAAATGGATTATCGTACTCTTCTAATAAATTAAAAATACTTAAAAAACCATTAGTCATATTAATAAGATTTTCCTTTTTAAAAGTTACAGAAATTGATTCTCCAAAATTTCTTACATTATATGCATAACCATAATAACTATTTAATATTATTATCCCTTTTGCAACTAAATAATATTTTACTGGAAAATAAATATCTTCATTTTGGGCATTTTCTGGGAAAAAAATATTATTTTCTAAAATTACTTGTTTCTTATAAATTTTATTCCATAATTGAGTAGTGAAACCTACACTGATAATTTTTGGAAAATCATTAATAGAATTAATTTTTATAAAATC
The DNA here is from genome assembly GCF_046197875.1 of Methanobrevibacter acididurans. Taxonomy (NCBI): domain Archaea; kingdom Methanobacteriati; phylum Methanobacteriota; class Methanobacteria; order Methanobacteriales; family Methanobacteriaceae; genus Methanobrevibacter; species Methanobrevibacter acididurans. Next base: position 1,198,575 of record NZ_CP166991.1, read on the forward strand.
AGAACAGCTGTCTAAGAAAGAATCTGGATTATTAATAATTCCATTTGAATTATAATTAAAACGTGAACTAACTATATCAACATTATTATTAATAATAGTATTATATAATTTCTCACACATTTCAGGATAATAAAAATCATCACTATCTAAAAACATTATATAATCTGCAGAAGCTATTTTTAATCCATTATTTCTAGGTAAACCTGCAGATCCACTATTTTCATTTAAAAAAATAGAAATAATATTATTATAATTATTTGATAAAACTTTCAACAAATCCTTAGTTCCATCACTCGAATTATCATCAACTAATATTAACTCAATATTATTAAAACCTAAACTTTGGTTAATTATAGAATTTACTGCAACCATTAAACAATTCACTACATTATATGTGGGAATAATTATACTAATTTTAGGTTTAATTTTAATCTCTCCTCAATTATAACCATTAATATTATTCTACAGTTACACATTTAGCTAAATTTTTAGGTTTATCCGGGTCTAAACCTCGCTCAATTGCAATATAATAAGATAATAATTGTAAAGGTATAATATAAACTAAAGGTGCAATTAAATCATCCACTTCATCATTTATTAAAAATAAATCATTTGCTTTACTGATTAATTTTTCATCATTAAAAGACCCTACAGCTATTACATCCGCTCCACGAGATTTAACCTCTTCTAAATTACTCATTGTTTTTCTATGATTTTCACCAGGAGGTAAAACCACTACAACAGGCACTCCTTGATCTATTAAAGCAAGAGGACCATGTTTTAATTCCCCAGCTGCATATCCTTCACCATGAATATAAGTGATTTCTTTTAATTTTAATGCTCCCTCTAAGGCTATAGGATAAGCATAACCACGACCTATAAAGAAAAAGTCTTGTGCATACTTATATTTTGATGCCATTTTTTCAATAATTTCACTATCTTTTAAAATATCCTCAAAATATTCAGGTACTTTCTGTAATCTTTCAAGTAAATTATCATCATGTGCTAAAAGAGCTGCAAATAAGTAAATACTTGTTAATTGACTTACATATGTTTTTGTTGCTGCAACACCAATTTCCGGGCCTGCTTGAGTATGTATCACATATTTTGCACGACGTGTTGCTGAACTTCCAGCAACATTTACTATTGCTAATGTTTTTGATGTTTCATTTGCAATATTCAATGCTTTAAGAGTATCTGCAGTTTCACCAGATTGAGAAATAAAAATTACTAAAGTTTCATCATTTAAAGTATTCTCAGAATATTTAAATTCAGACGCAAGTAATACATCTGTTGGTATTCCTGCAAGTGATTCCAATAAATATTTACCTGTTAAACTTGCATGGTAAGATGTTCCACAGGCTACAAAAACAATACGATTAATATCTGATAAATCATCTGTAATTTTTTTAATATTATCTTTTTCAGTTAATGTGTTTTTTATAGCTGTTCCTTCTTCATTGATTTCTTTAATCATAAAGTAATCATAACCCTCTTTTTCAGCCATTTCAGGAGTCCAATCAATAGTTTCCACAACCTTTTCTATTACTTGATCATGTTCATCTTTAATTGTCACCCCTTCAGTTGTAAGTGTAATTAACTCTCCTTGTTCAGGGAAAACGATATTATTTGCATATTTAAGTATTGCTGGTGAATCTGATGCTACAAAATAAGCATCTTCACCCATACCCACAATTAAAGGACTATCTTTTCTTGTTGCTACAACTTTATTTGGTTCATTTTTACTTATAGCTGCAATTGCATAAGCACCATGAATAATATTTATCACTTCTCTCATTGCAAATTCAAGATTTAAACCTTTTTTCATATATTTTTCAAGCAAATGTGGAATTACTTCTGTATCAGTATCTGATTTAAACACATGCCCCTCTTTTTCTAAATCTTCTTTAATATCTAAATAGTTTTCTATAATTCCATTATGAACTACTGCTACTGTTTGATTTTCATCAGTATGTGGATGTGAATTAATTTGATTAGGATCTCCATGTGTTGCCCAACGTACATGTGCAATACCACAATCACCTTCCATATCTGCAAGATTTAATTTCTTATCCACATCAATGATTTTTCCTGCATCTTTTTTAATGTTAATTTCATTGTTTTCTGTAGCTATTCCTACTGAATCATATCCCCTATACTCTAATTTACTTATACAATCAAGAAGTATAGGTGCTGCTTTTTTGTTTTTAAGTACACATCCAACAATTCCACACATTTTATCAATTATTCCCTTAATTTTTTTTAATTAATATGTTATATTTAAAAGAAAATTTTTATTAATTCTAAAATATTTTCCCCTATTTTTATAATAGTGATTAAAATAATTAATTATATAAATCTTTAATATTATAATTATATCTTAAGTTTTATACTTATTATATATTATATCAGAAAGTTTAGTATATAATTCTTATTATTTGAAACCTTTAAAAAGGATTAATAAAGGTTTATTTTTGATAAAAAAAATTATTTAAATAAAAAAAATGTGTTGTTGATTATATTATGGTAGATTCTAAAAATTTATTATATGAAGGTAAAGCTAAAAGTGTTTATGGAACTGAAAATCCTGATGAAGTTATTATGGAATTTCGTGATGATATGACTGCAGGTGATGGAGCACGTCATGAAACTATGGGTAAAAAAGGATATTATAATAGTATTATTACTAGTAAAATTTTTGAAATTTTAGAAGAAAATGATATTAAAACTCAATTTTTAGAATTGATTAAACCTGGAACTTTAAAGACTTTGAAATTAGATATGATTCCTATTGAAGTTATTGTTCGTAACCGTGCCACTGGTAGTCTTGTTAGAACTTATCCTTTTGAAGATGGAACTATTTTAAATCCACCTATTGTTCAAATGGATTATAAAGATGATGATTTCCATGACCCTATGTTAAATGAAACTATTGCAGAAGCCCTAAATCTTGCAACAAAAGAAGAATTAGAAACCTTAAAAAGTTTAGCATTAAAAATCAACCAAATATTAAGTAAAATGTTTGAAGCTATTGATATTATTCTTGTTGATTTTAAAGTTGAATTTGGAAAAGATTCCAAAGGAAATATTATTCTTGGTGATGAAATTAGTCCAGATAGTTGTAGATTATGGGACAGTAAAACCCTTGACATGTTAGATAAGGAATTATTCCGTCAAGGACACGACGATGAAGTTATGAATGCTTATGAAGAAATTTATAATCGCTTATTAACTGATTATGATAAAAAGAAATGGAACTTATAAATTAAAAAAAATGGTTGATTATTTTATGATATTTGATGTAGAAGTTAAAATAACATTGAAAGATGGTATGTTGAATCCTGAAGCAAGTACTATTGAAAGATCTCTTGCTTTACTTGGTTATTCTGTTAATAATACTAAAACTAGTGATACTATTAAATTTAGTATGGATGAAGAAGACCGTGAAAAAGTTAGAAGTGAAGTTGAAGATATGTGTGAAAGATTACTTTGTAATCCTGTAATTCATAATTATAAAATCACTGTTATTCCACAAGAAACAAGTTGTGGATGTAGTAAATAAAGATATGAGGATTAATATTATGAGTGTTGGTGTAATAAGATTTCCAGGATCTAATTGTGACCGTGATGTTTATCATGCAATAGAATTAGCTGGTGGAAATCCTGAATATATTTGGTGGAATAAAGAAAATATTAGTGACCTTGATGCCGTTGTGATTCCTGGAGGCTTTTCTTATGGAGATTACCTACGTGCTGGTGCTATAGCTTCTAACACTCCAGTTGCTGAAGGTATTAAAGCACTTGTTAAAGAAGAAAAACCTGTTCTTGGTATTTGTAATGGTGCACAAATATTAGGTGAATTAAAATTAGTTCCTGGAATCTTTATTACTAATAAGGTTCCTCGTTTTAATTGTGAATGGATAGATTTAAAAGTTGGAACAAATCGCACACCATTTACAAGTAGCTTTAAAAAAGGACAAACTGTTAAAATACCTATTGCACATGCAGAAGGTAGATTTTATAGTGAAAATATTGACCAATTACATGATAATGATCAAATAGTCTTACAATTTAAGGATAAAAATCCTAACGGCAGTATTGAAAGTATTACTAGTGTATGTGACAAATCAGGATTAGTATGTGCTATGATGCCACATCCAGAACGTGCTTCAGAAGAAATTTTAGGATCTACTGACGGTTTAGAATTCTTTAAAGGAATGCTTAAAAAAATATAAAAAAGGTATATAATTATGGTAGTTACTTTAATAGGTGCAGGTCCAGGAGACCCCGACCTCATAACATTAAAAGCAGTAAAAGCTTTAAAAAAAGCAGATGTTATAATTTACGATCGTTTAGCTAATGAACAAATATTAGAACATGCACCAGAAAATGTTAAGTTAATTTATGTAGGTAAAAAAGCTGGAGAACATTATAAAAAACAAGCTGAAATTAATCAGATTATTGTTGATAATGCTAAAAAATATGATAATGTTATTCGTTTAAAAGGTGGAGATCCTTTTGTCTTTGGGCGTGGAGGAGAAGAAATACTTGAATTAATTAATAATAATATTGATTTTAATGTTATACCTGGTGTTACTTCTGCTATTGGAGCCCCTACTAGTTTAAATTTACCTGTAACTCATCGTGCTGTTGCAACAAGTTTTACAGTCGTTACAGGCCATGAAGATCCAACAAAAATAGATAAACAAGTTCATTGGGATTACACTGCAGATACTTTAATTATTTTAATGGGTATTGGCAATATTAAATCTAATACTGAAGAAATAATGAAGTATCGTGACCCGGATACTCCTGCTTGTGTTATTGAAAGTGGAACATTACCTGAGGAAAATGTAATTTTTGGAAATTTAGGAAATATTGCAGAAAAAGAGATTCATACACCTGCAATACTTGTTATTGGTGATGTTATTAATGTTTATAAAAAAATTTATAATTTTAAAAATCAAAAATTAAGTGAATAAAAGTTTATTTTATTCTTTTTCTGATTTTATTGCTTTTTTTAGGCGAAAACTTATGTATTGTGTTCCTCCTCTCATTACTCTTTTAAATTCTGTCCAATCAAGATTGGCTAAGAATGTTTTTCCAATATATGCAAATGAGAAATAGTATTTACTCATTAAATTGTCTCTTAATTTTTCTATTTCTTTATGGTCTGCATAAGGGTAGTCTACTAAGCAGTTTAAGTATCCATCTTCATTTAACCATTTGCTGTAATCTTCAGTGATTAAGTATCCATTTTCTTTTGCCCATTTGTAGAATCCAGTTCCTGGGAATGGTACTGCTTGTTGGAAGAAACACATGTCAGGGTATAATTTTTTTGCAAATTCATATGTTTCATTAATAGTTTCTAGGTTATCTCCTGTTAAACCTATCATAAAGCATCCAAATACTTTTAAGTCTAGTTTTCTTGCATTGTTTGCAAAGTCTTGTGATTGTTTTAGTGTTATTCCTTTATGTGTTTCATCTAATACTTTTTGGTTTCCTGATTCATATCCACATACAAGTAGTCTGCAACCTGCTTCTTTCATTTTTTTCATTGTTTCATAGGTTAAGTCTACTCTTGTATTACATGACCAGACTGGTTGTATGTTTCTTTTTAGGATTTCATCACAAAAGTTTTGTACCCTTTCTTGGTTTACAGTGAATGTGTCATCTTCTATGAATATTTCTTTGATTTCTGGCATTTCTTTTAGGATGTATTCAAATTCATCAGTTAAGTCTTTTATGCTCCGTGTTCTGTAGTTTCGTCCTCCCATTGTTGAGGGGTATGAGCAGAAGTTACAATGGTTTGGGCATCCTCTTGATGATACTATTTGTATCATTGGTTTTTGTGCAAATGCATATGCATAATCGTTTACATCTAAAAATTGTTGATATACTTTACTTACATATGGCAATTCATCAAGGTTTTCTAATTGTGGACGATCTGGTGTGTGTTTAATTTCACCATTTTCACGATAAGATACTCCTAAAACTTTTGATATATCATCTGTTTGTATTATTTCTGGTACAGTGTAATCATATTCTTGTCTTACAACATAATTTATTCCTTCACATTCTTTTAATACTTGTTCTGGTAATATTGTTGCATGTGTTCCCCCAACAATAATTTTCACATTTGGATTTTCCTTTTTTATTTGATTTATTGTTTGATAATCATATTCACATGTTGCAGTGGTGATTTCTGTCATGATATAATCCGGATTATAATTTTGGACATCGTGTATTGTGTCTTCTTGAGTATATTTTCGTGTTATGCAATCTATTAATTTACAGTTTAATCCTTCTTTTTGGCAGACTCCTACACAATATGCTAGCCAGTAAGGGTAGTATAATGTTCCTGATTTTGTTTTTTCTGGCCATCTGCTTGCTCTACTTATATCGAATTTATATGGTAAATTTAAAAATAAAATTTTGTTCATAGTAAATAAATTCCTTAAATTATTTAATTAAATTTTTAATTATGAAAAACATTAACTTATTATAATAAATATTAATATATCTATTAAAGTATTATAAAGTTTTTTAAGGAAATTATTTGTATGAGTGAAGTGAAGAATCTTTTTAAAAATTCTAGTTGGATGATGATATCTCAAGTCATTACCAGTATTTGTGCTTTTGTTTGGACAATATTAATTGCTAGATACCTTGGAGCTAGTGATTTTGGAATAATGTCTTTTGCAATATCTTTTTCAACAATGATAAATATCTTTTTGGATTTAGGAATAGGTACTTATGCTACTAGAAATATATCACGTAAAAACAAGTTAGCCAGTGAATACTTAGGGAAATTAATTCCACTTAAAATTTTATTAACATTTTTAATATTATTTATAAGTTTAATAATTTTAATTTTAATGGGTAAAAATTATTTAAGTACAATAATTACCCTAATTTTTGTACTTGAAATTGCTTTCATGTCATTTAGCGGATTACTTCAAGGAGTATTTCAAGCTTTTGGAAAAATCAAATATCAAGCTATTGGAAACATAATATACAGTTTTATGCTTTTAATTTTTGTTTTCATAACTATCTATTTTAAATTAGGATTAATTTTTATTGCATGTTCTTATGCTTTGAGTTTTTTAATATTATTTATTTATTCTTATAAAAAGACCTTGAAGAATATCACCGTCCCTAAGTTTAAAATAGATTACAATTTTTGTAAAAAAGCTGTTAAATTATCTATACCTTTTGCTTTGACTGGATTTTTTTACACTATTTATTTTTCTATAGATACTGTTATGTTATCCTATTTAAGTGGAGATTATGCAACTGGTATTTATAATGCTTCTTATAAAATCATTAATGTTTTAACAACATTTTTCCCCGTATATCAAGCTGTAGTTTTTCCTTTAATGAGTAAACTGTTTGAAGGATCTGAAGATTTACTTAAATTAAGTTACAGTAAATCAGTCAAATATTTATTAATAATAATAATGCCTATTACTTTAGGAATTAGTTTGTATGCTACTCCTTTAGTTACTTTGATTTATGGTAGTGAATATTTGATGTCTGGTCCTGTTATGCAGGTGCTTGTGTGGACTGTTGGTTTCTTGTTTGTTAATGGTGCTGCTAGTACTTTATTGAATGCTTCTAATAAGGAAGTTTCTGTTACTAAGATTTATTGTGTTGCTGCACTTTTTAATGTTTGTTTAAATTTAGTATTAATTCCAAGTTATTCTTATCATGGTGCTGCTTTAGCTACTGTTTTAAGTGAGATTCTTATTTGTATTTTAATGGTTTATGTTGTTAGAAATACTCCTTATTGTCCGGATAAAAGTATTTTTAAGGATATTTTTAAGATTATTTTAGCTAGTGTTGTGATGTTTGTTGTTTTAGATTTTACTGGTTTGAATATGTGGTTTGGAATTATTGTTGGAATTATTATTTATAGTGTTTGTATTTTAGGTTTTAAGACTTTAGATAATGAGGATAAAGCTTTAGTTCATGACATTATTAAATAAATATTATGAAAATAATAAATATTATTGATTAAAAGATTTTTGTGAGGTTTTAGTTTTATGGATAAAAATGATTCAAAGAAAGTTGTTGCTATTACTCGTCCATTGAATCGTGTGAGTGAAGCTGTTAATATTGTTGAAAGTGAAGGTGCAATTCCTTTGGTTGTTCCTACTCTTGAACTTTGTTTATTAAACACTCCTTCTTTAAAAAAGTTAATGACTGATGCAAGTGATTTGGATTGGTTGATTTTTACTTCTGCAACTAGTATTGATAGTATTTTTAATTTTTATCCTGATTTTTTAGATAATTTAAATAGTAAGTGTAAGATTGCTGTTATTGGCCATAAGACTGCTGAGGTTGCTATTAAGAATCAGTTACCTGTTGATATTATTCCTGAGGATTATACTGCTGAGGGTTTACTTGAATGTTTTAGTACTATGGATATGAGTGGTTTGAATGTGGGTATTCCTCGAACTTTTAGTGCTCGTAAGATTTTACCTAATGAGTTAAAGAATATGGGTGCTAATGTATTGCTTGCAGAAAGTTATAAAAGTGTTATTCCAGAGGATACTGGTAAAATTGAAGTTTTAATTAGTAAGATTTTAAATGATGAAGTTGATGCTATTACTTTTACTAGTCCTTTAACTGTTAAGAATCTATTTGCAGTTGCATCCGATTCTGATAAGGTTAAACTTGCTTCTAAAATGAGTAGTAGTGTTTTAACTGTTTGTATTGGTCCTATTACTTATAAGATTCTTGATGATTTTAATGTGGATTGTATCTATCCCAATACTTATACGGTTAAGGATATGATGGAATTATTATTCCAAAAATTATAAAAAGGTTATTCTATAATGAGTTATGATTATAAAATTAGTATTGTAATGCCTGTTTTTAATGCAAGTAAGGATTTGAGTTTTGCATTGGATTCTATTTTAAATCAAACCATGAACTTAAGTGATATTGAAGTTATTATGGTTGATGATTGCAGTACGGATAATAGTTTAAGTATTATCCAAGAGTATTGTGGGAAATATTCTAATTTTAAGGTTATTGAACTTAAAGAGAATATTGGTGCTGCTTATGGTCCACGTAATATTGGTTTAAAACATGTTACTGGTGAATATGTGATGTTCTTGGATTCTGATGATAGATTCCATGAGAATGCATGTGAAACATTATACCATACCATCAGTAGTAATGATGCTGATATTGCTTTTGCACGATATCGTAGAATTTATCCAGAAAAAAAACTTATTTTAAAATCTTACTCTCCATATACTGATAATATTAGTGAATATAAGGATGATTTAGTTGATGGTGTTAATTTAACTGGAATTACTAGTTTTTTATGGAAACATTTTTTTAGTCGTTTAATTTATGGTAAATTAAAGAATTTAAATAGTGATAAAATCTTTATTAAAAACATTAATGATCATCCCGAACTTTTTAAGATTTTACCTAGTATTTGGACTAAAATTTATAAGACTAACTTTATTAAAGAACATAATTTAGAATTTCCACCATTTATTTCAGGTGAAGATTTAAATTTTGTTGTTAAAAGTTTCTTTTTAACCGATAGTATTATTTTTTTAAATGAAACAATTATTCATGATTATTACATGAGAAACACTGAAAACGATAAATCTATTACTAAGAATATTAATTATTCTCTTGTTTATGATTCCCTTGATAGTTATTATCATTGTAGTGAAATTTGTAAAGATTTTAAATTTAAAAAAAGTAATATTATCCTTAATCCTTTCTTACTTAATTGGATAAGTTTGTATAAACAATCAAATTTAAGTAAAAGTGAAAAAGATGAATTGTATAAAATCATTGATAGTATGAGTGGAATTTATAAGAATGGTTTTATTTCTCGTTTTTTAATTTTTTTTATTAAGTTATTATTAAAAACTTAAATATTTTAGTTTAAATAAAGTATAATTAATATTTATTATATAAGGTGGATTGATTTTTTTATGTCAACAATGATTTGGCCAATTTATATAGATCGTAATAAAAGTCGTGGTGAAGGTCGTAAGGTTTCACTGGATAATGGTGTGGCTGGTCCTAAGCTTAAAGAGGTTTATCAGGCTGCTAAGAATTTGAAGTTTAATCCTGAGATGGAGGAGGATGCTTCTTATCCTGGTGAGTGGTATAATCATAGTGGTAGGGTTTTTGTTGAAACTCCTATTCCTAAGAAGAATATTCTTATTGCTATTAGTGAAGAGATTAAGGTTTTACGTAATCGTAAACAAAACAAGAAAAGATAAAATTTTATTATTTTGAAAGATTTTTATGGATAATGTGAGTTTACCTGCAGAGATGCAGGAGAAGTATGAGGAAGCTAAAAATTTAATACTTGAAGCTAGTAGTATTCAGGTTTATAGTCATATTGATTGTGATGGTATGTGTGCTGGTGCTATTATTAGTACCGTGCTTGACAGGTTAGGCAAGAAACATGATTTGGACTTTGTTAACTTGGATAAATTGGAAGATTTGAGTATTGATCATGATTTAACTATTTTTAGTGATCTTGGTAGTGGTCAACCTGTTGATAAGAATGCTGGTAAGGATTCTAAGATTCTTATTCTTGATCATCACCCTCCACTTAGGAGTATAGATTATAATGATGATGTGGATTATACTTATTTAGAAGTTAATCCTATGTTTTATGGTATTGATGGTTCTGATAATGTTTCTGGTGGTGGTTTATCTTATTTTCTAGCTAGAACTTTTGGTTATAAGGATTTGAGTTGGATTGGGGTTTTAAGTGCTGTTGGTGATATGCAGAATAGTAAAACTGGTAAGCTTGTTGGGTTAAATAGGATTATACTCCAGGATAGTGTTGATTCAGGTTACGTGAAGTGTAATAGTGATTTGTGTTTGTATGGTCGTGAGACTCGTCCTTTATTTGTAGCTATGGCTTATTTTAGTGATGTGAATTTACCTATTACTAATAATCGTAATGAATCTATTGCTGTTTTAGATGGTTTAGGTATTCCTCATAAAACTGATGATGGTAGACAACGTACCCTTTGTGATTTAAGTAATATGGAGAAGGGTGAGTTGTTTAGTGAGTTGGTTCGTATGATGAGTAAGGTGGTTCCTGAGCGTTATGTGAAGTATATTCCTAAATTGGTTTCTGCTGATAGTTATGATTTCTTGTATGAGGATAATCATACTTTCCTTCGGGATGCTAGTGAGTTTTCTACTGCTATGAATGCTTGTGGTCGTAATCAGGAGTATGGTGTTGCATGTGAAATCTTGAAAGGTAATCGTAGTGATGCACTTGATGCACTTGAAGTTGTATCAAAAACTCATAAAATGAACTTACGTCAAAGTATTGAAAAAGTCACCAAAGAAAATAAGATAGTTGAGATGGAAAACCTACAATACTTTAACGGTTCTGGTATTAAAAGTGAGATTGTAGGTACAGTTGCTGGGATGATTTTAAGTTATGGTAACTGGAGAAAACCAATGATAGGTTTTACACAAGTTAGTGATGATAATCCTAATTGGAAAGTAAGTCTTCGATGTTCACGTTTACTTGCTTATGATGGAATACACTTTGGAAACATCATTCGTGAAGTGTCTCAAAGTCTTGGTGGAAATGGTGGAGGACACAGTGTAGCTTGTGGAGCATACATCCCTTATGATAAAAAGGATGAATTCTTAAATTTATTTAATCAAAAACTTGAAGGAAAATTAGATGTATAAAAAAAAATATATTTTATTTATATGAGGAGGTTAGTGTTTTTATGAAGATTTTTAAAAAAAGAGGAGAAATGACTCATTTTCAAATTTTAAGTGAAATAAGTAAAAATGAACCTAATCTTAAACAAAAAGATTTAGCAGAACGATTAGGAATAACTATTCAAGCAGTATCCGAGAATCTTAAAACATTAATTGAAGAAGGTTATGTTTCATCAGAGGATGGTCGTTCCCCTTATACAATAACACAGAAAGGTATATCTAAAGTTAAAAAAGATGCAATAGCCTTACGTAAATATAGTGATGAAACATTAGAAATAATGAATTATTATAAGTCTATATGGCCTGCAATAGCAACAGAACCTATAAAAAAAGGGGATAAAGTAGGATTATATATGGATAATGGTTTATTATATGCAAATCATGAAAAACATGATGCTCAAGCTGAAGCAATAAGTGATGCAGAATCAGGTTTTGATGTAGCATTAAACCAGTTAACTGGTCTTATAAATGTAGAATTAGGTCAAGTTTTAATTATTGCACTTCCCACTATTAAACAAGGCGGATCCAAGAAGGCCAATTTTAAATTAATTGATGAAATTTATAATGAGACTTATACTGAGTGGGGTCTTAAAAGTTTAGATAAAATTGCTGTAGTTGGAACTATCAGCCATGTAGTAGCTAAAAAATTAGGTATTCCTGTTGATATTGAATTTGCAGCTTCTCAATCTTGTGTAAGTTGCAGTAGAAAAGGTTTAAACACTCTACTTTTAACTGTTGGTAATATGAGTAAAAATATTGTTAAAACATTAGAAGATAATGATGTTAAATACAATATTGTTGATGCTAAATTATAAAAAAAAAGAGTATGTTATAAAAAGGTTTAAAAAAAAAAAATTTTAATTATAAACCTTTAAAATTATTTATTTTTATTTTCTAAATATTTTATAAGCAAAAGAAAAATTTTTTTATTCTTTTGCGAATTTAAGTAATGCTGCTGCAATGTCTATTGAATTATAGTCTTCTTCGATTAATTCTTCAATAGTGTGAATATATTTATCTAAGTTTTCTTCTTCTATTGTTTCTTTGATTTGATCTATTAAAAGATTGGTTTTCATTATTTCCATATCTTTATAGGATGGAGCTTTTTGTTGTTTTATCTTGGTTTTAGTGTATCTTTGAATATCTCTTAGTTTATATATTTCTTTTCCAGCAACAAAGGTAAATGCGTATCCTGCTTTTCCTGCTCTTCCTGTTCTTCCTATACGGTGTACGTAGTATTCGTTATCGTTTGGTACATCATAGTTGAATACTGCTTCTACGTTAGGTACATCTATTCCTCTTGCTGCTACATCTGTTGCTACAAGTATTTCGATTCTACCATTACGGAATTGACCCATTACTCTGTCACGATGGGATTGTTTCATGTCCCCATGTATTCCTTCAACACTGTATCCTCTACTTTTTAAGTCTCTGACTAATCTGTCTACTCTTTTTTTAGTGTTACAGAATATTAAGGATAAGTCAAGGTCATATACATCTAATAATCTTGATAATGTTTCGAGTTTGTTTTTTTCTCTTACTTCAAAGTAGAATTGATCTATTTCTGGTACGGTTAATTCGTGTTGTGCTACTTTTAAGTGTTCTGGGTTTCGTTGGTATTTTTTAGTTAATTTTTTTATTGCCTTTGGGAAGGTTGCACTGAAAAGAAGTGTTTGTCTTTTTTTAGGAGTGTATCGAAGGATTGTTTCTATATCTTCACGGAACCCCATATCTAACATTTCATCTGCTTCATCTAATACTACAGTTTCTATTCCTGAGAGATCTAATGTTTTTCTTCTTATATGATCCATTATTCTTCCAGGTGTACCTATGATTATATGCACTCCTTTTTTAAGTACTCTTATTTGTCTTCCAATTGGTTGTCCACCATATACTGGTAATATGTGTAATTTTTCCATACATTGAGATAATTTTCCAAGTTCTGTTGCTACTTGTATACTTAATTCCCTAGTAGGACAAATTATTATTGCTTGTGGTGATTTATCTGGTATGTAAATTTTTTCAAGTACTGGTATTCCAAATGCTACAGTTTTACCTGTACCTGTTTGGGATTGTCCCACTACATCTCTACCATTTAATGCTTCTGGTATTGCTAAAGATTGTATTGGACTTGGTTCTTCAAATCCCATCTTTTTTACTGCTCTTTTCAAATTGTCATTCATTTCGAAATCGTTAAAATCGGTTATTGCCATAAAAATCTGTTTTCCTTATATTATTTAAGTTTGTTCTTTAAAAAAATTATGTTTTAAATTAAAAAATAGTTTAAATTATTATCTTGTAAAAATAAGTTTTTTAATAATAAAATTTTTATAAATAATAAAAAATAAGTTTTAATAAAATTCTCATCATTTTTTATATAATAATATTATATTGTTTTATATTATATTTAAATTAGTTGGATAAAAAAAGGGAAAGGAAGACTAATAAAAATTTCTTAAATTATTGTTGGAAGTATGTATACTATTATTATTGTTCCTTTTTCTGTTTTGATTTCTCTTATATTAGTTGTTACTTCTAATTGGTCTTCTTGTAATAATTTGTTTGTTTCTTTTTCCACTAATTTTAAGTGTTGGGGGTTGTAGTTTTGTGTTGGTTTGATGTGTCCGTTTTTTTCTATTCCGTATATTATTGCATATTTTAGTAGTTTGTCTTTTTTTATGGATTTTTTAACATGTTTTTTTATGGTTTTTGCAAATTCTTGTGGTTTTGTGTTTATTGCATCTTGGGATTCATATTTAACATACTTGTTTTTTTCTAATTTTTTATTTTCAAATTCTTTTTCTAAATTTGTTTTAGTAATTTGTGTTTGTAAACTTGTAAATAGTGTTTCTAGGTTATGATTTTTTAAGTTTTCATTTAAGTATGTTAAGTAGTAATCTTTTAGGATTGTTTGGTTTTCTGGATTGATTTTTTGTATTAATTTTATTAGGTATTTTGTTGTGTCCTTAAATTCTGGATCTATTTTTATTTGATTGTAAATTTTTAGGTTTCCAATTTCAAGGGGTGTTGAGGATTTTGCTTCTCCTACATGGATTAAGTTTAAATTTTTTTCAGTGAATATTGATTCATAAATTTGTTTTAAGAATGCAGGATTTGGTTTGATTCCTGGATATTTGCTTGTTGTAAATGTTAGAGTGTATTTGTTATGATTTTTTGTGTGTATACGGTTTTCTTTACTAATTTTGTTTTTGTAAATATATTTTTCATCTTCAATATAGGTTTTACTGGTTTTATTATGGGTGTAATTGTCTAGTGTTGTTGTTATAGGTATTAAAGTGTTGTAAAATTCTGTGTGTTTGTTTAGTTCTTGTGTTTCATCAATGTAGTATTGGTAGAATTCATTGAATGTTAAGTTTTTACCGTAGAGGTTGATTTTGTTTATTATCCCTGTTTGTGTTCCTATTTGGATGGTTGCATCGGATTTTATGTTTTCTTCTAGGATCATGTTTTTGATTTCATTATTTTCAAGGGGTAAGTGTAGTGGGTATTGGAAGTTTTCAAGTTTTATTTGAAGTATTATGTCACTTATGTTGGACCATTTGAGGTTTTCTAAGTGTATTCCCCAGAACTTGGCATGTCCTTTACTCCATTTTCTGTTTTTTTCATAAGCGGAAAATAGTATTCGGTTGTTTATGGTTTTTATTATTCCTGCACGAAAGATGGAATCATAATCTAAGAGGTTTTCTGTTTGTTTAGTATGGTATAGGATTATTAAATCTTTATATAATAAGAGGCATACATTGTATTTGGATTGTTTGCTGCTGGAGTTTAAGGATTCACGGAATGTGTTTAGTAAGTCGTTTACATCACGAGGGTAGGGTTGTGGGTATGTGTTTTTTAGGTTACTTATCCATGTTTTTATTGAGGTATTGTTTGGTGTGATGTTTATAAATGGTATGTTTTCTCCAAGTGTGTGTTCTGCTAATTTTTTTAGGAAATCTTTCAATTCATTATCAAGTTTTAAAACTGTTTTTTTAGGGTTGTCTTCTTGTGTTTCCTCATATTTTGCAGGTTTACTGTATAATAAGACTTGTTCTACGTTGTTGTTTTCTTTTTCTATTAGTGTATTCATTATACTTTTTCTCCCTTTGATGAGTATTGACATTGTGTGTTGAATCTACAACTTTTGCATTTGTTTGGATTTTTTGTGTGCATGAATGGTTTTTCACCTTTTAGTAGACTGTGCATTCTTTTTATGGTTTGTTCTATATTGTATTGGTTGGTTTCATCAAAGTTTTCTTTGTAGAATATGTTTGGTGTTCCTCTTTGTCTTAGTGCTCCTATGATGGGTCTTGGATCTTTTGTTGTGTCTTTGAATGCTAGGCAGTATGCTCGTATTTGATCTATTTGTGATTTGTATGCACGTTTTCCTGGTTTATCATCGATTATGACTATGTTTTCTGGTGTCATCCATATTTCATCTATGAATCCTCTTATTCCATATTTTTTACTTATTATGAACATTTCACGGGTGATGGTTTTTTCTTCATGACTTATTTCTATTGTTTCTTCTAGTGTTGCTGGTGTTGCGTGTGCTTTGAAGTTGTCTTCTAATTTTTGATGTTCTTGTGTTCCTTTTTTCATGGATTTTGTGTCTGGGGCTGTGATTCCTTTTAGGTGTTCTAGGTATAATTGGTATTCGCAGTATCCTAGTTTGTTTAACCAGCTTATTGAGAAGTTGTTTATTCCATCGTATACTTTTAAACCTTTGACTTTGGGATGTTTTGTAAGGTTTATGTTTGAATTGTAATTGTTTATTGATTTGTTTTTCATGAAAATTTTTGTCCTATAATGTCTTAACAATTATGGTTTTAGATAATTATATTTATTAAAAAGTTACATATAATTTTTTATAAATAACCTTAATATTTTTTTTGGAAAAAATTTATAAATTTTTTATAAAAATCTTTTAAGGGTAGAACAAAAATTTTTTTAGTGAGATAAAAAAAACAGGATATAAATCTTTTAATAAAGTAGTAGGGGCTTGTGGGATAATATAATGGTTAGTAAAGAATATGAGGAAGTGGAGTTTAATTTATTTCAACAATTTTATTTAGAGGATAAATTGGATGATGAGATTAAGCAATTTACTATTACCTCCGATGATATATTGGATAAGTATAAGAGTGGTAGTTTAAGTGAGGGTGATGTGTTAAGTGTGCCTTTTAGTTTTGATAAGGTGGATGAGTCTAGTTTTATTAAAATTAATAGTATTAGTGAGGATAAGATTCATTTATCTTATTGTCATGTTAATCATATGCTTGAGCGGGAACGTAAACATGAGAGTGAAATTGAACAGTTTAAAAGGTTAGGGTATCCTAATGAGTTACATAAAGGTTATATCTTAATTGTGTGAAATGATGAAATTATATTTTATAAAATATTTTATTTATTATAGTGAAATGGTAATATGAGAAAATTAGTAGGGCCTATAATTGTTATTTGTATTGTGATTGCTATATCTGCATTGTTTTTAAGTGTAGTTATACCTCACGAAGAAGCAGAGACAACTGACACTAGTAGTGTTAATAATAATCCGGATTTACCTCATGATATGACGGTTACTCCATCTACCGAGGTTGGTAATGGTATCCATGTAATTAAGGAGAATAATAATGGTGTTTATATTGCTAGTTTGAATAGTAGTGATGGGCAAACTTATTATTTTACTAGTAGGGAAACTGTTTATAAGTTATATAAATCTAATAAGGGTAATTGGACTGAACCATTTAATTGTACTGTTAAAAATGGTACTGTAAATGGTGTTGAAAGTGCTCATATTGTAACGGATATTAATTAAAATTTAAAGGGAAATGAAACATTTCCCCCTTAACTACTATTTTTTTATGAATAATTTTTAATATAATGAGAATCTAATAATATAAATAATTATAATTTTAAAAAAAATATTTTAGGTAATGATATATTAATTAAATAGGATTTAACCTTTTTAGGGAGAATGTTTTATTTATGAATAAGCTAGATAGTGATGCTGAATCTAAACTTAAGGAGTATATTAATCAGAAATATGATTATATTAGAAGATTTGGTTATGAATTTTATGGTGATAATAATATTTTTTTATACTCTGAGCATGATATAAAGGATATTGAAGTTAATGATGAAGATGTGGATTTTATTGAAAACTTGTTAAATGCAAATTTTATTGGTTTAATTAGTCTTAAAGGGAAACATGGCTTCTTATATCAAATAAAATAAAACATTTTTTTTTATTATTTTTTTTATAAATCTTATTTTATTCCCCCCATTATTTTTTTTATTATTTTTTTTTAATCCTATTTTTTTAAAAAACAAAATTTTAGTGTAGTAATTTTTTATGTTATATGAGAAGAATTTTTTTGAAAAGAATCCAATGCAAGTGGATGTGCGGGTTGCTCTTACTTATCCTAATGATTATAAGACTGCTATGAGTAATCTTGGGTATCAAATTGTTTATGGAATGTTAAATGATCGTATTGATATGTATTGTGAACGTGTTGTGATGCCTTTTACTCGTAGTATTGAGACTGGTAGTCCTTTACATGATTTTGATGTTATAGCTTTCAGTTTGCAGTATGAGGAGGATTATTTTAATGTTCTTAAGATGTTGGATGATGCTGGTATACCTTTAAGACGTGAGGATCGTGGGGATGATTCTCCAATTATTATGGCTGGTGGTCCTTGTGCTAGTAGTAATCCTAGTGTTTTAAGTGATTATATTGATATTTTCATTGTTGGTGAAGGTGAAGAGATTTTAGATAAGGTTTTTAATCGTTTTGCATTTATGGTTAATCCTCATAGTCAATTAGAGAGTTTAAGTAAAATAAGTGGTGTTTACCTTCCAGGAATCACAGAGGGATGTGTTGATTTAGAGATTGTTGATAATATGAATCATGCTTATTATTCTCGTAATCCTATTATTACTGAAACTGATAATCCTGATTTTAGTCCTGTTTTTGGTGAGGCTATACTTTTAAATATTAGTCGTGGTTGTAGTCGTGGTTGTAGGTTTTGTATGAGTAGTTACTTGTATAGGCCTCAAAGGGAGCGTAGTGTTAAGAGTCTTGTTGAGTATTGTGAAAGTGTTAAGAATCAGTATGGTTTAAATAGGGTTGCTTTTATTGGTGCAGCTGTTAGTGATTATTCTGATATTGAGGAGTTAATAAGTGAGTTAGAGGGTAAGGGTTTTGAGATTAGTGTTCCGAGTATGCGTATTGAATCTATTACTCATAATATTTTAGTTAGTTTGAAGCGTAGTGGTTTAAAGACTTTAACTATTGCACCTGAAAGTATTTATCGACTGAGAACTTTAATGAATAAGGATATTAGTGATGAGGAGATTTTTAATGTTATAAGTGATGCGCTTAGTTTAGGTTTTAATGTGAAATCTTATTTTTTAATAGGTTTACCTACAGAAACTGATGAAGATATTGAAAAGTTAATCACATACATTAAAAAAATCAACGAGTTAGGTAAGGAAATTAAAAATAATGATACAAGTACTAATAATATCACATCTAGAAGTGATAATTCTACAGGTAAAATGAGTTTCAGTATTAACCCTGTAATTCCAAAACCACACACACCACTTCAATGGTACACATATGATATGAAATCCAATAAGAAAAAAATAAAACACTTAAAAAAAGAGTTAGGACAATTAAATATTAAATTTAGCAGTGCAAGAATAGGCTTAATCCAATACATCCTAGCATGCGGAGACCATAATACAGGTAAACTTTTAGAACAATCCTTAACTGTGAAACTTAGTACTCAAGATTGGTTAAACAATATTCCATCATATGAATTAAATGATAACTTACCATGGGATAATATAAATGTACGTGCAGATAAAGAATTCTTAAAAGAGGAATATAATAGAATATTAAATAATGAATTAACACCATGGTGTGAAAAAGATGGTTGCTATAACTGTGGACCATGCAAACCAGAAATGCGGAAAATTAAAAAAACTAAAGGAGTGTATTAAATTTATGGTTAAACCTTCAAAAAGAGTAGAATCAATAGAATTAAGTCAAATACGTAAAATGTTTGAAGCAACAAATCCAGATGCAATAAATCTTGGAATAGGTGAACCTGACTTTCCAGTGCCAAGAAATATTAAAGAATCAATGAAACAAGCCATAAATGAGGATTATACACATTACACTCCAAATAAAGGTTTTGAGGATTTACGTTTAAAGATTTGTGAAAAATTCCAAAAAGATAATAAAATCACCACTACTCCAGATAATGTTATAGTAACAAGTGGAGCAAGTGAAGCATTATATGATTGTGCACAAGCATTATTTGAAAAAGGTGACGAGGTACTAATACAAGACCCAGGATTCTTATCTTATGAGGCAATTATAAGACTTGCTGAGGCAAATCCTGTACCTGTAAGCACACCATTAGAGGATAATTTTAAATTAAAAGCAGACCGTGTAAATGAATTAATAACCCCAGATACTAAGGCTATAATAATTAACAGTCCATGTAATCCAACAGGGGCAGTTATAGATAAAAAAGACATTAAAGGTATTTGTGAACTTGCAGATGATCATGATTTCATGATTATAAGTGATGAAATTTATGAAAAAATCATTTATGGAGACAATAAACATTATTCTCCAGGAGCCTACACAGACAATGTTATAACACTTAATGGTTTTAGTAAAACTTATGCAATGACAGGTTTAAGAATTGGATACTTGACAGCACCCCCAGAACTTACTGAGGAATTATTAAAAGTTCACCAATACAATATTGCATGTGCAAGTAGTATTGCACAGAAAGGTGCATATGAAGCTTTAACTGGACCACAAAACTCTGTTAAAAGTATGGTTAAGGAGTTTGAAAAACGTAAAAATCTTATTGTTAAAAGTTTAAATGACATGGGTTATAAAACACCTGATTGTGAAGGAGCATTTTATGCTTTCCCAAGAATTAATAATCCTGAAGAGTTTGTGAAAACTGCAATGGATAAAGGAGTAATCTGTGTATTAGGTAAAGCATTTGGACCAACTGGTGAAAAACATGTTCGGATGAGTTATGCTAATAGTTATGAGAATATTGAAAAAGCAATGAAGATATTAGAAACAATATAAAAAAATGATTATGGGTTGGTGTTTTTTAGAAGATGGCAAATATATTAAGACATAAAGAAGGAAGAAAAGCTGTATTTATAGCTATAATAGGGAATGTTTTCTTAACAATATTCAATATACTTGTAGGAATAAATAGTGGAAGTTTTGCTTTAATAACTGAAGGGGCACATACATTATCTGATGTTGCAACTAGTATAATAGCTTTTTTAGGATTTGAAGTAGGTCAAAAACCTGCAGATGCAGAACACCCATTAGGTCATGGCCGGGCTGAAGCTATTAGTGGACTTGTAATTGTTATATTTCTTTGTATGGTTTCATTTGAAATATTAAGATCTGCAATTATTAAATTATTCTTTGGAGGAGAAATTACAACCCCTACACTTTTAGCTGCAGGAATGGCAATAGTTGGTTTAATTATTAATCTTCTTATTAGTCATCAAATAATTAAGATTGGTAATAGTATTAATAGTCCAGCTATAGTTGCAGATGGTCATCATCAAAGAACTGATCTTTTTAACAGTCTTGCAATATTAATTGGTGTTATTGTTGCTAATTTAGGTTACCCCATTATTGACCCAATAGTTGGTTTAGTTATTGGTATTATAATTCTTTACACTGCATTTAAAGTAGGTAGGGATAATATTAATAATATTATGGGTAAAGTCCCATCGGAGGAGTTGATTCAGGAGATTCATGATACTGCTGAAAGTGTTCCTGGTGTTTATGGTGTTCATGATATTCGTGTGAATTATTTAGGTTCTTATGCAACTGCTACTTTACATGTTTCACTTGATCCTGATTTAAGTTTAAATGAAGCTCATAAGATTGCTCATCTTGTCCAGAATAAAGTAGATGATAAGGTGGATCTTATTGAAGGTGTTACTTGTCATACTTGTCCTTTAGGTTTAGAATATGATCATGAGCAACCTATTGATGAATAAGAATTAAATCTTTCCTTATATTTTTTTCTCTTTTTTTTAATTATATTTTTATAAGAAAAGCTAGCTAGAATAAGTATTTATTTGTATTAAGTTAAGTTATAATTTTTTTAAATAATAAGAAAACGCCGGGAACGGGATTTGAACCCGTGTGATCCAAGGGATCATCGGATTAGCAGTCCGACGCCGTACCAAGCTGGGCCATCCCGACATTTGTATTTTAAAAAAAGTTAATCTTTTATTTAATAAAACATGTTTATTAAATTAGATATTCATACAATTTGTATTTTGTATTTGAATATATATAAAGTTTTACATTTATTATTTTTATAAAAAAATGGCATGTTCAAAAGTGGACATAATTCAACGATGTTGGTTATCTTAAAAGCTAACTCCACCTCGCGGTTCTACAAGCATCAGATGTTAACAGTAGAGCTGCTCCTTTCCAGGCCTGACACATTCCCACAATAAATATGATTAACTTATGCCCTCCAGCATAAATCCCATAACCACTGATCCTGCAGGACGAGACTTCTATATTAGCTTCCAAGGCCAGCATAGCATCCAAATGCCGCCTCTTGAACTTCGACCGCACCCAAGGGGATTTGTGCTTACAAAGGACCCCTAACCCTCCAGTCTAGCCAATACTAATTTAAGTCTTTAATCATATATAAATGTTAGTAAAAAAAGGTAATATTAATTGAAAATAAAATTAAAAAAAATTTAAACCATTTAAACAAATGATTTTATATTATAAATCTTCTTTAATTGCTTTAATTATATCACCATCAGATATAATACCAACAATTTTCTCATTTTCCATAACAGGTAACTGATTAATAATATCACTATGAGGGGCTTTATCATTCATTAAACAGATAGCCTCTACTAAATCATCATCAGGTGAGACAAAAGCAACATCTGTTACCATAACCTCATTAACAAGGGTTCCTAATTGATAGTTATCTAAAATAAGATTGTGTCCTAAATCAGTTGCAGATACAATTCCTACCATTTTATCATCTTCAACTACAGGCATTGCACTGATCTTCATTTTCATCAGTTTTTCAAATGCAAATACAACCTCCTCATCAGGTGTGGTTGTAAACACATCCCTTGTCATTAAATCCTTAACTTTCTTGTTTTCCAACATTTTTTTCTCCTCCATATGTTTTAGTAATATACTTTATTATTGAATCAATTGTTGTGATTACATCAATGTTCTCAATTACAGGAACATCATAGGTTTTAGCTTGTGATACAATATAATTTTGAGTTTTACGAATTGCATTGAAATGTTCTAAATATCTTTGTAATGGTCTTCTAGCCCATGTTTGCCTACATCTAGAGTAGAATCTTCCTTTGTGCATTTTTTCATTACTTAAGGATAATGTGAACATTACAACATTATCTTTTTCCATTAAGTCTTCTCGTATGAAACCTGGAACAATATGTACTCCTTCTATAATTATACTAATTCCTTCTTTAAGTGCTCGCTCTATTACAGCTTCTACTCCTACACTTACGGTTTCCACGTGACTTTTATATCCTACGATTATTGCATCATATTCTGGTGGTGGGGGTACACGTAGCACATTACATGCTGTGTAACTAGATTCATGTATTACAGGACTTAATTCTTTGGAGACTATTTTACGCATTACTTCACGTATCATATCTGTACTAACCATATTTTTTATCCCTAAACGGTTTGCTATTTCAAATGCTATTGATGATGTCCCTATACCTGATGCTCCACCAATTAGGATTATTAATGGTTCTTGGCTTTGTCTTATTCGTCTCCAGTTTATATATTTCTCTGCTATTAAAGGATTTTCTTTCTTTAATTCTGTAACTATATATTCAACTAATTCATCAACAGATATTTTAGTTATATTATTTTCTTTTAACTTGGATTCTATTATTGCAGCCATAGCATATGCTCGGTTAGGCCCTACTTCTGCACGAGTTAATGAACGGGATAATACTCCTTTTGAGAAGGGTTCTGTATATTTTTTCCCATTAACGGTTCCTTCAACTAAAATCATAGTTTAATCAAATCCTTTTATATTAAATATAGTTTATTAATCCTTTTTTTAAAGGCTTCTAATGTTTTTAAATTTAAAAAATCCAATTTATTATAATTGTTTTAATACTTAAGAACATTAAATAACAGTTTTTCATATTATTATAATTTAGTATCTAAAAAAAAATATTAATAAGTTTTTCTATTTAATCTTAACAGAAAAAATTAGTAAAAAAGGATTAAAATAATAATTTTATTTATCAATTCTTTTAGAATCTGTAAATAATTTATCCCCAGATTTATAACCTATTAAACACATTAATACACATAAAATACTTATTATTGTAGTAATTAGTAAGGTTATTTGGGAACTAAAGATTAAACCTGGAAAATTTGATGGTTTTATAATAACATTACCCATAATTAATGCAAATATTGTTGTTAAAATACCTACACTTGCAGTTTGCCCTATTATTCTCATTGTTGCTACAGCTGATGATGCCATAGGCGTATCTTTTGGAGGCACACTACTCATTATTGTGTTAACATTAGGTGATGCGAATAATCCATAACCTATCCCTTGTAAAAACATTGAAATTATAATAACATATAATGGGGTTGTTTTATTTAATGGTATTATTAATAATAATCCTATTGTAACTATTCCCATTCCAATTGCTGATATTTTTTGTGGATCAAATTTATCTGAGAGTTTTCCAGAGAATGGTGATACAATTGCCATCATTAATGGTGTTACTATTAATAATAATCCAGTTATTTCTGTGTTGAATCCTCTAATGTATTGTAAGTTATAGTTAAGTATAGTTGTTACTACAAATGTTGCAATATAACTTAGTATACTAGCTAGATTTGATGATAAGAATTTCTTGTTTTTGTATAAATTAATATCAAATGCTGGTTGATTGGTGTTTATTTCCATTTTAGCAAATAGTATTAAGAGTATTATACCAATTAGTGTAATTATTAATCCTTGGATTGTGTTAAGTGTTGAGAATCCATAAATTAAGAGTAGTATTCCTACTGCAAATATTGTTGATCCTTTCCAGTCAAATTTTTCATTTGCTCCTTTAATCCATTCGTCTTTAATAAATAGTAATAGTATTATGTTTATAATCATTACAGGTACCATTATCCAAAAAATACTTGCCCATCCATAGTGGTAGGTTAATATTCCTCCTATTACTGGTGCTAATGCTATTCCAATATAAACACAACTAACATTTATTCCTAATGCTTGTCCCCTATTTGTTGTTGTTATTGCTTCAGTTATCATAAGTATTGTGTCTACACATAATCCCGCCCCACCTATTCCTTGAATTATTCTAAATAAAAATAATAAGGGTATAGTATTTGATAGTGGTGTTCCTATTGTTCCGATTAGCATTAAGATTAATGACCATAGGAATGTTTTTTTAATTCCATATTTTCCACATAGTTTTCCAAATGGTATGGCGAAAATTGCCATTGTTAAAAGGAATATGTTTGTTACCCAATTTTGCATTATATTACTTAAACCAAATACAGTTGCCATTTGAGGTAATGCTATAGGTGTTACATTTCCAATGTATGCTCCGTGTAGTGCAGCAAGTGATGCTGCTGCTATTATTATTATATCTTGTTTTAATTGATTTTCCATAATATTTTTCCATTTTTAAAAAGAAAATTTGTTTCATTTATATAAACAAAAGTATAAAGCCTTAAAAGTTTATGATTGTATTAACTTATCTTTAGATTTAACACCAATATAAGAAGCATAAGCAGCTAGTATACTAATAATTGTAACAATTATAAATGTGATTTTGATAGAGAAAATTAATTCTGGGAAATTAGCAACTGCAATAACAACATCTCCCATAATAATTGCGCAAATAACAGTGAAAACTGTCATACTAATAGTTTCACCCATAACACACATTGTAGCAAGGGAAGATGAAGCCATAGGAGTATCTTCTGCTGGAACACTGCTCATTATAGTATTATTATTAGGTGATGCAAAGATTCCATAACCTATACCTTGGAAACATAATGATAATACTAAAACTGGTACTGGAATATTTTTATTTAAGAATATTAAAATAAATAATCCAATTGTAACAAGTCCCATACCTAAAGTTGTTAATTTTTGAGGATCCACTTTATCTGACAAGTAACCTGCAAGTGGTGATGAGACCGCCATAAGTACTGGTGAGATTGCAACAAGCAAACCAGTTTGTGCTGTATTCCAACCCATAATATATTGAAGATAATAAGATAAAATTGTTGTAACAGCAAAAGTTGCTACATAACTTAATAGGGAAGCTAGATTACTTGATAGGAATCTTTTATTCTTGTATAAACTCATTTTAAGGATAGGATCAGGTACTTTTAATTCAGTTTTTATAAACAAAATTAGTAAAACTACACCTATAATTGCTAGTATTAAACCTATTGGTGAAGTGATATTTGAAAATCCATATATAAACATTATTATTCCCATGGCGAAGACTATGGATCCTTTCCAATCAAATATATCATTTACTCCTTCATACCAATCATTTGGAATTAATAAGAGGACTATGATATTGAGTAATACAAATGGTACCATTACCCAGAAAATGCTTTGCCAACCAAAATCATAAATTAAAACCCCACCTAAAAATGGTGCTAAGGCAATTCCTAAATATACACATGCAAGATTAATACCGAAAGCTTTACCCCTGTTTTCAGGTGATACTACCTCTGCAATTATTAATGGTGTGTCAACTGATAAGCCTGCAGCACCAATTCCTGATAGTATCCGAAAAGCAAATAAGAGTATTGCTGAATTAGATAATGCTGTTCCTATTGTACCAACAAGGAAGAGTATGCAGGAGTAGATGAATGTTTTTTTAACACCATATTTTCCACAAATTTTTCCTAATGGTACTGTAAATACTGCCATTGTTAAGATAAATGATAAAGATACCCAATTTTGGAGGATGTTATTTAATCCGAAAGCTAATGCCATTTTAGGTAATGCTACACTTGCAACATTAGCACTGTATGATCCATAAAACACACCTAAACAAGAAGCTAAAAGTGCATATATTCCTATTTTTTTATCTTTTTCCATTTTAATAAACATCCCATAAAAGATTAATTTTAACTTATACTTTTTTTAGTATTTTAATTTATCATTAGATTTCATACCTACTAATGATATTAAAACACTTATACCTGCTAAGATACATGCAATTACTAGTGCATAATGACAGCTTAACCCTAAACCAGAATAGACTTTTGGACTTATTACAACATCCCCAATTACAAATGCAAATATTACAGTTAATAATCCCATAGCCATTGTTTGACCTATAACACGCATTGTAGAAACACTTGCAGAAGCCATACCAGTACTTTCAATTGGTACACTACTCATTATAGTATTAGTATTTGGTGAGCTGAATATTCCGAAACCTGCCCCTTGTAATAGCATTGCAATTATAACAATCCATAATGGAGTATTTTTATTGAGGAAAGTTAATATGAATAATGCTAATGTTACAAGTCCCATACCAAATGCTGCAAGTTTTTGAGGATTAACCTTATCTGATAGTTTACCTGATTGTGGAGTTATAATTGATTGAGTTAAAGGTGTGGCTACTAATATTATACCTGTCATTTGACTTGTATATCCACATATATATTGAAAATGATAATTAAGAATTGTAGTAACCCCATAAATTGCAACATAACTTATAAGAGAGGCAATATTTGAGGATAAAAATTTATGATTTTTAAATAATTTAACATCAAAAATTGGGTATTCCACTTTTAATTCATACAAAGCAAAACACAAGAGAAATATTATACCCATAATGGTTATAAACAATCCATTTAATTCGTTAAGTATGGTAAAACCATACATAAAACAAATTATACCTATAGTGTAAAATATTGAGCCTTTATAATCTATTGGATCATTTTCCCCTTCCCTCCATTCGTTTGGAACTTTAACTAAGATTATGGCAATTATTAATAAAACAATTGGTATTGTGATTAGGAATATACTTTGCCAACCTAAATTATAGGTTAAACTACCTCCAAGAAATGGTGAAAGTGATAATCCAATATAAACAGCACCAATATTTATACCTAAAGCTTTACCACGATGTTCTTCTGGTATGGCTTTAACAAGCATAGCAACAGCAGTTACAAAAATAGCTGAAGAAGCGGTTGCTTGAAAAACCCTGAAAAAGAATAAGATTGCTGCATTGATTGATAATATTGTACCGATTGCTCCTACTGCAAACATGGCCTCTGAGATTAAAAATGATTTTTTCAAACCCCATTTACTGCAAAGTTTACCGAAGGGTATACTTAAAACTGCAATTGTTAAAAGGAAAATATTTACAACCCAATTCTGTAAGATAATGCTTAAATTGAAATAATTCGCAATTTGAGGTAAAGCTATAACTGATACATTAGATGTGTATGCTGTTATAAAAGATGCTAATGATACTGCAATTATTAAATAAAAATTCATTGATTTATCATTTTTAGACAAAAAATTAAACTCCTTGAATAATTAATATTTTTCTTTTGATTTTTAGAAATTAAATTATAAATTAGTGTATGAAAATTAAAATAAAATAAAAAAGTGGAGGGGGTTTTATTATTAAAAACTCCTCCTAAAAAATGAATAAAATAAAAAAATTTTTTTTAGTTTTTAAACTGTTAAATCTTCTTCAGTATTGTATTTGTCTTTAGAGTGTATACCTACAAGACAGGTTAATACAGCTATTACACATAATATTACACTTATTATACAAGCAATTTTACTACTGTACATTAATAATCCATAATATTTAGGTATTATTGGAACACTGCCCATAATAATTGCAAATAGTACTGTTAGCATACCACTACTTAATGTTTGACCTATAACACGCATTGTAGCAACTGCTGATGATGCTGAAGGTGTTTGTTTTCGTGGCACACTACTCATTATACTATTAGTATTAGGTGAACTGAATAAACCATAACCTACCCCTTGTAAGAACATTGCAAATCCAATTACATACAATGGTGTAGTGTCTGTTATGAATACAAGTATAAATATTGCTATTGCTACAAGACCCATACCTATTGCTGCAAGTTTTTGTGGATTTATTTTATCTGAAAGTTTACCTGCAAATGGTGCAAGTACTGCCATCATTACAGGTGTTATGATTAATATAAACCCGGCACTTTGTGAATTCATACCCATTATGTATTGTAAGTGGTAATTGATTACGAATGTTATGACAAATGTTGCAAGATAACTTATAAGTGATGCAATATTTGAGGATAAGAATTTATGATTTTTAAATAGTCTCAGTTCAAATATTGGATACTTTTGACGTAATTCAAATGCAGTAAAACCGATTAAACCTATTAAACCAATCACAGTTAGGATTAATCCAAGAGTAGTGTTGATTATAGTGAAACCATAAACAGCACATATTATAGCAATACTGTAAATTACAGAACCTGGAATGTCTATTGGATCATTTTCTCCAACTTTCCATTCTGATTTGATTTTTTTAGGTATTAAATATAATAGTAAGATTAAGAATGGTATTACAATATAGAATATACTTCTCCATCCAAGGTTATAGTTTAATATTCCTCCAATAATTGGGGCAAGTGATAATCCGATGTATACTCCGGTTACTGTGATTCCTATTCCTTTTCCACGTTCTTGTGGTGGTAGTGCTGATACTACTAATGCTGTTCCACAAACATTTAATAATGCTCCACCGATACCTTGTAATGCTCTAAATCCTAGTATTGTTGCTGTGTTAAATGATAATGCACAGCCTATTGATGCTAATAGGAATATGAACACTCCAATGATTAATGATTTTTTCAATCCTTTTTTACCAACTAGTTTACCTGCAGGTATACTAGCTGCTGCTATTATTAAAAAGAAGATTGTTGCTATCCAGTTTTGTTGAATATTACTCATCCCAAATTCTAGGGCTATTGTTGGTGATGCAATTACAGTTGCATTACTTAGGAATGCTGTTAGAAATGATCCTAAGGCACATGCAAATATTACATATTTTTGCATTGATTTATCAACATTCATAATTTATCGTTATTTTAAACCTCCAAATTTTTATATTTTTTAAAATATAATTTTTATGGAAAATTTTCTTATTCAGTTAAGTCTATTATATTTGCAGTGAAGTCCATGTTATCATCCACATCAATGAGGATTGCATGGTTTTCTTCTAATGTTCCTGGATTAAAAATGATAGTGTCTCCAATTTTATCTTCACCTATTGCTTCATGTACATGACCACAAAGATTTATGTCAGGTTGGAATTCTTCAATGATTTTACGTAAACTAATACTTCCAACATGATTACCATCAGGAATTTTATCTACCTCTGTATCAAATGGGGGAGCATGAGTAAGTAAAATTTTAATTACTTTAGCATCATCTTTATAAACAAAGTCAAATTCTGCAAATAATTCTTTTAAAGCATCATATAAATCAGGATCTTGGAATTCACCTGGAGTGTCAAATGGTGTTGGATTACTACCACCAAAACCAAATAATATAACATCTTCATATGCTACTAAATTATTATGGATACAAACTGATTCAGTATCATTTATAGCATTACATATTCCTTCAGGATCACAATTTCCTGGAATACATATAACATCTACATCTTTACTTGCTATGTTATCTATAAATTCTGGGACGAAATCTAATGGTCCGAAATCAGTTAAATCTCCACTGACTAAAACTAAATCAATATCATTATTTTCTAAGTATTTATCTAAATTAGGATTAGATTTTCCATGAATATCACTTATTGTTAAAATTTTCATAAACTATCACTCAGTATTATACAAATTTTTTTATTACTATATTAAAGTGTATAAGAACTATAATAAAAAAGTTTATACTTGAAAATTTTAAAAAAAATAAGGTATACCTTGTAAAAAAATGTTTTATTTAAAAAAAGTTGTATTTTATGAAATTTTATATGAAAAGAGAGGATTAAAGAAAATATTAAGTTTATTTAATAGTCTCTTTTTTATTCTTCATTGAAGAATGGGGCCATTTCACGAAGGCCTTTTTGAACGTTTTCTTTATCACCATAAAATGATAATGTTACGTCGTCTTCAAATTCAATTATTAAATTAAAATATTCAGCTATGTCTTGGACTCTTTCTTCTGATATGGGTTTGGTGAGAGTGATTCTTCCACTTGAAAATCCGGGAGGTGTGTTTATTACGAAATGTGAACCTAATTGTGGAACTTCAACTACTTTTTCACCTTTATTTGCTTTTTTAAGTGCGATTTCCCATTTTTCCACATATGTGGGTCCTACTTTTTTAGCTAAACTTATTAGAGATTCTTGGATTCGAGTTAGGCTCATTTCAGCATTCATGTATTCTTTCATCATTTCTGGTGCTGTTTTGTCTCTTTTGTAAAATCCTATTTGGGATCTTACTAGTCCTAATTCTGTGTTAATAGTGTGTGGTATTTCATATCCTTTTTTTTGTAAGTCGGATAGTAAATCCACAGTTATCATCCAAGATTGTTCTATTGGTAATGGGTTCATAAGTGTCCTTCTAATATTTTAATAGTTGAATTGTTTATTTTTGCATCTTCTTCTTTTAATTCTTCTTTGATTTGTTCAATATTATCATAATTTTCTAAGAAGAGAACATGGTGACTTGTTGTTCCTGTAATATCTAATATTGCGATTTCTGTTTCTGGTACGAGTTCTTTTCCTTCGATTGTTGATTTGAATTGTACGTATGGTGCCATGTCTTCTGGTACATCTTTGTATCTAAATATTCCGCCTAGTGTTGCTATAAACATTGTTTTTAAACTCCTTTAAAATTTTTTTTTAAATTTTTTTTCTTTGTTTAAGATTTTAATCATTTTCTATATTTACTATTTTATGTTAAATATATTTTATTGTTATTATTTATAAAGAACTATAAAAATGTTTGTATAATATAAAACTAAATTTTTTTTGAATAAAAAAAAGGGAAAAGATAAAAAAAACTTTTTATCCAAAATCCCTTTAATTAATTAAAGAAACTATTAAAAATTTTATTCTCCGAGTTTTGCGAGAACTTTATCAGCAGAAATTACTTGAGCATCAAAAGTTAATTCTTCAGCACTTAAACCCATAGCTAAACCGTAAAGTTGAGCTAAATGGAAAACAGGTATATCAAAGTTAGTACCGTATTTTTCATTTACTTCTTTTTGACCTACATCAAATTGTAAATGACAGAATGGGCAAATATCAATAATACAGTCTACTCCAGCTGCATCCATGTTTTGGAGTTTTTCATAAGTGTAACTAGTTGTTACATCTTTATCACGGGATCTTAAACCTCCACCTGAACCACAGCACATCATTTTTTCAGCATAAGGGACAGATTTAGCACCAGTTACTTCAACTAATTCATCAAGAATAGTTGGGTTTTCTGCGCTTTCTTCAATATGAAGTTCAGCTGTTGGTTTAAGGAAGTGGCAACCGTAGTGTACAGCAACGTTTAAGTTTAAAGATTTGGTAAACATAGATTGAAGTTTATCTAAACCTATATCATTGTATAAGAATTCAGCTAAATGTCTAACATTAGTTGTTCCTTCAAATTGTTTATCAGTAGTTTCAGCTAAAATACCATTAATTTCTTCTTTTTTAGCAGCGTTATCTTTTAATAATCTGTTACAATCAGATAAGGAACCGAAACAACCATTACATTCGGTTAAAACATCATCACCCATACCTTCTGCAATAGAAAGGTTACGTGCTGCAATACTTGCCCAAGTGTTTTCATCGAAAGAACCGAATACTCCAGGAGCAGGACAACAGGAAGCTCCTTCCATATCTTTAAGTTCTACGCCTAATTTATCAAATAATAATCTTGTTGATTTTTCTATACCAGGATAACGATTTTCCATGATACATCCTAAAAAATATGCAATTTCCATTTTATTAACTCCGTATAATCATTATAAATTTTAATTTTTTATTCTTTTAATCCGCCAGTACTTTCATCATATCCGATTAATTCATCGAAATCACATTTTTTACAAATGTTTTGTACTTCTTTTAAAGATTCAGGGAATGAATGAGTTGTAGGTGGTAATTCTGGAAGACCAATTCGTTTTCTCATTGCTTTAGTTGCATCATTAATTGGTACTCCGTGACCAGTGTTCATTACGAATACTCCAGTCATTTTGTGTGCTTTTGCCATGTATCCTGCATGAGAAGCTTCTCTACGTGCTTGTTTTACAACATCTACAATTTTTACTCCTCTAGGACATCTTTCTTGGCAAGTGTAACAAGTAGTACACATCCATAATGCGTCATCGGTTATAACTGCTTCTTTTAATCCAAGTAAACAGTTTCTAACTAATTTTCTTACTCTGTATGGGGTTTTTCTTCCTGATGGGCATGTTCCTCCACATGTACCACATTGGAAACAAAGATCCACACTTTCTACACCTGCATCGATGAATTTTTGATGGAATTCTTCATCCATTGCATCCATACCATATACTTCGTTATCGTCTAATAAAGTCATTTTATCGCTCTTTTTATCTTTTTTAGTTTCTTCTTTAGAAGGTTTTTCTTCAATAATTTCTTCTTCAGAAATGTTGTTTTTAACAACTTCTTTATCAAGTTCTTCTTCTTGACTAATTACTTCATCAAGATCTAATTCTTCAATTTCTTCTTTTGGAGTTTCTTCTTCGTCAGGAATTTCAATTTTTACAGATTCTGGTTCTTTTGGAGTTGGTTTTTCAATTTCAACTTTCCCTTCATCTTCAGGAGTTACTACATTAACTTCTGGTGCTTCAGGAGATTCTGGTTCTGGAGTTATTACATTAACTTCATCTTCAGGTTCTTTAGAAACTTCAGGTTTTGTTGAAACTTCAATTTTAACTTCTTTTTGAACTTTTGGTTTTTCTGCATTTTTTGAACTTGTGACTTTAGTTTTTGAAACTTTTAAAGTTTTTGTTTCTGTTGAATTTGATTTGACAGAGTTTTCGTTAGAAGCAGATTTTCGATATTGTTTTATTTTTTCAACTTTGTCTTCAGAAGATGTCTGTTCTGGTTGGGAAGGTTGTTCGATGTCTTGACTTTGATGTTGAGCCTCATATTCTGCTTGGCTTCTTTCAATATCATCTTTAGCTTCTTTAACCATATCTTTTAATTTTTTTAATACAGACATTTATAAACACACCTTGGATAATCACTGGTCATTACCTCAAATCCTTAATTATAATTACTTAAATTTGATATATAAAGCTTACTAAAAAAATTTAAAGTGTCACCTTAAAGGTGACAATTATTATCTTATACATAAAAAATAATGATTTAAGAAAACCTATAAAAAATAGTTAAAACAAAATAA
Organism: Methanobrevibacter acididurans; assembly: GCF_046197875.1. Lineage (NCBI taxonomy): Archaea > Methanobacteriati > Methanobacteriota > Methanobacteria > Methanobacteriales > Methanobacteriaceae > Methanobrevibacter > Methanobrevibacter acididurans. Next base: position 1,232,834 of record NZ_CP166991.1, read on the forward strand.
GAAAACATGACAAAAAAATTCGAAATAAAAAGCCACGACGGACCTGGAAGACTAACCAAAAAAAACAATAAACTAACACCAAACTTAATAGACTTAAAAAAACACCATATAACAAAAGACACCGAAACAGCATACAATGTTGAAAGAGAAATAGCCGAATATGGGGTTAGAAAAACATTAGAACAAGCACAAAAAGAAACCAACGTCAAGATAGCAGTAATTCAAGGAAGTAAATATATCGACTTAAGATGTAAATGTGCAGAAGAATTAGAAAACTTAGGCTTTGATAATTTAATAATTGCAAACTCTGATGATTTACTCCTACACCCACAAGACTTAATAAACTTAATCATAAAACTACGAGAAACCTTAAAACCAACAACTTATTTAATATTCCCATTTGCAGAAGCATCATTCATACCTTTACTCTCATACTTAGGAATAGATGTATTTAACATTGAAACTGCAGAATACTATGCAGCTTTAAATGTTTTAATAAGTCCAACAAAAAATTATGACTTAGAAACTTATCCAATCTACAATTTCACACCCCAAGGATTAATCAATTATAATAAAAAAACATTAGACCTTGTATTACGTGAAGTACGTGAACATATGCATAATAATTCACTTAGAAACTTAGTAGAAGAACGTACAAATACCAGCCCACAAAATACTGCAGCATTACGTATCTTAGATAAGGACCATTCAGATTACTTACAAAAATATACACAATTATACTAAAAAAAAGTAAAAAAAAGTAAAAAATTTAAGATTTATATGGATTAGATGCACTATAAGCTACACCATTAACATATAAAGTATAAGAACCATAATTAATAGTTCCAAGATTAGTTAAACTAGACACATAACTGTTTCCAGTTAAAGTCCAAGTAGATCCAGATCCAATAGTTACACTAGTAGTTCCATAAGAACCTGATGGATTAATAGCACCAGTATATGTACTTGAACTTAAAGTATAACTAAGACTACTAATTGAATCAACTATAATATTACCAGTTAAATCTTCACTAAGAGCATTGAATGTTAAGGTTCCACCATTAGAACCACTAGTTCCCCATTCACTTTGACTACTAACTTTTAATATGCATTTAATGTAGAAGTACCTACAGCAGCATCTCCACTCATACTTTGATAAATGAAGAATCCACATGAATCCACATATCCACTACTATTTGCACGATTACCTTTAGCATAACCTGTTAAATTACAATTATTTAATATTATACTGTTTTTACCTTCAATACATCCGATTTCTGCAACATAAGAAGTACCTGTACAATTAGTAGCACTTATAGAACCTGTTGAATATATACATGGAGAACCTGATCCACTAGTTTGTCCAACACCAGTATTTAAAACACAATTAGTTGCATTTACTGTACCTTCACCACGATCAGTAGCAAGAGCAGCACAGCTTCCACCACGAGTATTAATAATAACATTATCTGCTATGATTGTTCCACCATAAGTTGCATCTAAACCACGAGATTTATCTTTATATGTTGAAATATTCACATTATTAACATAAGCTATAGCTCCAAAATTAGAACTAGCACTATTAGTTACAAATATAGCATTTGCACCAGTAGCATTAGTAATAATAGAACAATCACTAATATTTAAAGTACTTTTAGCTAATACTAGTACTGCTGCATTGGTTCCATAGAAATCAAAATTTTCAGAGTTAGAACTTGATACATCACCAGTTTTTGTAATAGTTGAATCTGTTAAATTTAAGTTTCCACCATTCTTTACAAGAATTACATTTGTATCAGAAGAACTTGTTGAATAAGCACCATTAGATGCAGTGACTGTTTCTCCATTCACAACAAGTTTACCTTTACTAGTAGTATTATTACTTGTACCATTACTAGTTACAGTTATAGTTGTTGCTGCAGAAGAATTAGTGTAATTATCCTCACCTGAGAAACTTGCACTTACAGTATAAGATCCTGGATATAAGTTTATTTGTAGGTCTGCTATACCATTTGTATCTGTTGTTGCCCAATAAACTTTACTTGCACCATCACTTAAACGAGTAAGATTTAATGCTATATGATTTCCTATTATAGCAGTTCCGTTAGCATTTTTAAGAGTTGCTGTGAAGTTTTCACCAGCACCATAAACTTCTGTAAATGGTTGTACGATTAATACAGTACTTGATTTATTTGTTGTTGAATTTGTTACAACGATTATTGTATTAAAACAACTACTGGAAGTGTAATTTAATGTATCGTTTCCTTCATAACTTGATGAGGAAGTATAATAACCTGAGTATAAATTGATTTCTAGTTCTGCTATACCTTTTGTATCTGTTGTTGCCCAATAAACTTTACTTGCACCATCACTTAAACGAGTAAGATTTAATGCAATATGTTGTCCGCTGATAGGTGTTCCGTTAATTGTTGTTAATGTTACTGTGTAATTTTCACCAGCACCATAAGTTACTGTAATATTATTTCCAGTTAATGTGGTTGTTGGACCTGTTATATTTTCTATAGGACTTGGTCCGGTACCATTAGGACTAGTACCATTAGGCATATCAGGCGGAGTACCATTACCAGTACCATTAGGTATCTCAGGTGGAGTGGTATTTCCATTATCAGTTAAAATATTTCCAGTATTTGCCTCATCTGAAATGTTTGTTGATTCAGATGTTACGGGTGTTGTATTCGTATCTGAGGCAAATGCTAGAGGTAGGGAAATTAAAGCAATTATGGAAACAAATAATAAAGAGAATATTAATGCTTTTTTAGCTTTCATATTAATTTTTCCTCCTTTTAATCTAATTTTATTTTCCTTTTTTTTTAGAATTAAATGATTGAGGAATAAAACCCTTTTAAATTATTTTTTTTGTTTTTTGAAATTTTATTATTAGAAGATTTTATTTCTAAAAAAAAACTTTTCATTTTATTTATTTAAAAACTGTAAAAAAAATTTTTTAAATGGTGTTTTTTACAGTTTCTGTGCTTAATAATAACTGGTAAGTCTTATTTAAAGTTTTCCTTTATTTTTCTATTTATTGTTAAACTGTTTTTATATTAACAAATGTGTTTTTTGTAAGATTTTTTTATAAATAAGAACAAAGTTTAGGCATACCTAAACATTTATATAGTTCTTTTGAACTAAAATAAAAACAGATTTAGGTAAACCTAAATTTATAATTTTTTTAAAAACAAAAAAAATAGAAAAAACATAAATAAAGAGGTTAAAAAAAAGGATGAAAAATAAAAACCAAAAAAGAAAAGGAGAAAAACATAAATTAAACAACCTCCACGACGGAGAATACGGCAAAATAGTTTCCTACAAACATATTGAAAACCAAAACCAACAAAAACAAGAACAAAAAGAACTCAGAAGACATTTAATGAGTATGGGATTCGTGGAAGGTGCAGAAATAAAATTTATTAAAAAAGCACCACTAGGCGACCCTTGCAAAGTAAGGATTAAAGGATACGACTTAGCACTCAGAAAAGAAGAAGCAAAAAACATTGAAGTAAAAATAAACTAAAAAAAAATATTAATAAACCGGTAAAATGACCAATGACTCCCCCCACTATATAAAGAAAGGTTTTTCCTTTATTAAATTTTTAAAAAGGACCAAAAATGAGAGAGTCATCGATGATAAAAACGGAGAATACCAAAGATGAAAACAATTAAAATAGGTTTTGCTGGAAACCCAAATGTTGGTAAAAGTACTCTTTTTAATTACCTAACAGGTATGCACCAACATGTAGGAAACTGGCCCGGAAAAACCGTTGAAAAAATGGAAGGAACTTATAAATTCCAAAAAAATAATGAAAAATATGAATTTAATATAGTGGATCTTCCAGGAAATTATAATTTAAGTGCAAAAACAATAGAAGAACAAGTATCCATTGACTTCATTGTAGATAAAGAGAATGATGTAATCTTAAACATTATAGATGCTGCTAATATTGAAAGAAATATGTACTTAACCGTACAATTAATGGAATTAAAGGCAAATATGGTAATAGCTTTAAATATGAATAAATTAGCTGAAAAAGAAGGATACAATATAAATGAGAAAAAAATATCCGAGTTACTTGGAATTCCAGTGATAAAAATAGAAGCAAGTAATGGACAAGGAGTAAATCAGTTAGTTGAAGAAATAATAAAAGCTAAAGAAAACCCTAAAGATTCCAGTGAAAAATTAGTTTATGGATATGAATTAAAAGAGCACTTAGAAGAAATAAGTAAAGAAATAACTAAAGATCCAGAATTATTAGATGTTCCAGATTATTGGACTTCAATTAAATTATTAGAAAATGATGAAATCATAACCCAGAAAGTTAAAAACTCAAGAGATGGAATACAAATAATAAAAAAAACAGAGAAAGTAAAAAAACATTTACAAGAAGTTTTTAACGAAGACACAGAAGAAATTCTAGCTAATGCAAGATACGGTTTTATTGATGGACTTATGAAAGAAGCTGTCGTGAAACCTAAAATAGATAAGGAAACAACTACTGATAAAATTGATAAAATTGTAACTAATCGTATACTTGGAATACCAATATTTTTAATTATAATGTATTTAACTTTTCAAGTAACATTTGCAATTGGAACACCAATACAAGATTTAATAGATACTGGTTTTGGAATGCTTGGAAATCTTATACTTGGAGTTCTTGGAGAATCATTTTTAAGTAGTTTTCTTGTTGATGGAATAATAGGAGGAGTAGGTGGAGTACTTACTTTTTTACCAATAATTTTCTTACTATTCTTTGTATTAAGTATATTAGAAGATTCAGGATATTTAGCTCGTGCTGCATTTGTAATGGATAAAGTAATGCATAAATTAGTAGGTTTACATGGGAAATCTTTCATTCCTATGGTTTTAGGATTTGGATGTTGTGTTCCTGGTGTGATGGCAACACGTACATTAGATAGTAATCAAGATCGTTTAACAACAATGTTGGTTGTGCCTTTTATGAGTTGTAGTGCAAGATTACCGGTATATGCATTATTTACAGCAGCATTATTTACAGCATACCAAGGAGAAATAATATTCAGTTTATATCTTTTAGGTATTATTGTGGCTATTATTGTAGCATTAATATTTAAGAAAACATTATTTAAAGGATTATCAACTCCATTTGTTATGGAATTACCAACATATAAGGTTCCAACATTAAAAGGTGTACTTATACATACTTGGGAAAGAGGAGCAGTTTTTCTTAAAAAAGCAGGAACTATCATACTTGCATTATCTATCCTTGTATGGGTATTAAGTAGTTTACCTGTTGGTGTAAGTTATGGATCTGAGTTTAGTTTGACTGGACAAATTGGTTCATTTATAGCGCCAATATTCAGTCCTTTAGGTTGGGGTCAATGGCAACCATCTGTAGCTATATTATTTGGAGTACTAGCTAAAGAAGTAGTTGTATCAACATTCAGTTCACTTTTCGGAGTGGCTGAAGCAGGTGCAGGTATAACATTAGCATTACAAGGAATGTTCACTCCACTTGCAGCATATTCATTCTTAGCATTTGTATTATTATATATGCCATGTTTTGCAACTGTAGCAACTATAAAACGTGAAACTAATAGTTGGAAATGGCCAATAGTTTCCATGGTGTTATGTTGTAGTGTAGCATACATTGTATCATTCATAATTTATCAAGGTGGTATGCTTTTAGGATTAGGATAAAATTTAAAAGATTCAATCTTTATCCTTTATTTTTATATAAATAAAATTTTTTAAAAAAATATAAAAACAAAAAGGAGGTGAATAATATGTTAAGTATAAGTGGAATATTTGGAGTTAAAAAATTAGAACCTGAGGGTTGGCCAAAAATCGATTTTTTAATTTTTTGTAATACTTTTTTTTATTTTATTTTTTTAGTTATTATTTTTCATGTTTTTTGTTTTTGTTGTCATTTTTGGGTGTGAATTTTTTTTTCATGTGTTTTATTTTCTTGGTATTGTTTTATATTAATTTTTTGTGTTGTTTTTTTTATTTTAAGTGTTTTTAAATAGTTATATTTATATACTAGTATTTATATATATTAATATTAATTATTATTAATTTGTTGGTGTTAGTTATGGATATTGAACAGTCTAGTTTTAAATTGGAGCGTTTAGATGATGATATTCCTAAGGATCATCTTTCTCGTTTTATTGTGCGTTTTGTTGATGAATTTTTCCCAGTTTTAGAGGTTGAAGAAAACATGGGAGGAAAGGGTAGGCCTGTTTTACCGGTTCGTGAAATGTTTAAATTAATTATTTATGCTTTTAATGAGGGTGTTACTAGTTCTAAAGTTATAGAAGATCATGCTAAGTATCATAAAATTTATTTATATGTTTCTAATGGAATTAAACCTTCTCAAAGAAGTATTCGAAGATTCATCCGTGATTATGGTTATTTGTTTAATGTTTTTATTGGAAGTACTTTACTTTTTGCAAATGAATTAGGAATCACAGATTTTAAGCATATATCCATTGATGGGACTATTAAAAAAGCATACAACTCTAAATTTAATGTTTTACATGAAAAGGACATTAATACTTTAATTCAGTATTATAGTGGATTAAAGTTACCTAATAAGAAAATTAAAAAGCTCCCACGTCCAGCACGTAATTTGATTGAACGAACAGATTTAAACAATGAAGATAAATTAGAATTATTATTTGAGTTACAAACTCAATTAAAGATGTCTGGTCAAAATACAGTACCTGTAAATGATGTTGAAGCTCGTTGGATGCATAATAAACAAGGATTAAATGAGGTTGCATACAATGTTCAAAGCGCTGTAGACACCGTTTCCAAACTTATTTGTGCAGTAAAAGTTTCACAAAAACCAACAGACCATTATGAATTACCAGAAATAGTGAAAAATGCAATAAATAACATCAACGATGAACCGGAATATGTAAGTGCAGATACAGGATACCACACCGAAACTAGCTTCCAATACTTAGAAAAAAATAATATTAAAGGATTAATACCAGATAGAAAACAAACTCGAGAAAACACAGGAAGATTAAGTGAAAACCCATTCCATAAAGACCACTTCAAGCATGATCTAGAAAAAGACACTTACATTTGCCCAAATAAACAAGAACTACCTTTCCAACAAGAAATCAAACATTACTTAGAAAATGAAACAAAACCTTATAAAATCGAAAGAAGATATTGGAACTACAATGCATGCCAAGACTGCCAGGATAAAGAAAAATGCTACAAAGGAACACAAAGACAAATAACAGAATTCACAAGTAACACAGCCCTAAAAATGAAAAAACAAATGGAAACAAAAGAATACAAAACCATGTTTAAAAAAAGATCAAGCACAGTAGAAGCACCATTTGGTACACTTAAAACCTACTACCACATAAATGAACTACCAACAACAGGAATACAACACACAGAACACATACTAGCACTACAAGCACTAACATACAACCTAAAAAGACTAAACCACATAATCAAAAACGAATACGACGAAACAGACAACATAAACCAATTCATAGAAAAAATAGGAGCAACACTCAACCTAAAATGCAAAACCACAGAAAAATAAAAAAAAGTAATACCAAAAAATATCAAAAATTATTTTTGGCCAACCCTCAACCTAAAAAAGAAAAAGAAAATAAAGATAATAAAAAAGATAGTGAAAAAGAATAAATTTTTGGAGGATTTTATAACAATGCAATGTAGATTATGTGGATATGAATTTACAGAAGAGGAAGCTAAAACTAGTTGTCAAAAGACACAAGGTTGTAGTAAATGTAACTGTAACTTACTTATATGTCCTAAGTGTGGATATGGAAATGATCCAGTATATGGAACCGAGTTTGGTTTCATTGAAAAATTAAAAGAAAAAATTAAAAGGGAATAATGAAAAAAATATTGGAGGAAAAGATTTTATTTACCCTCCACTTAAAAGAAAAATATGAAAATTAATTCTAAAAAATATCTAAAAAAAGTTTTTAATTTCTTTTTTGGATGTTGTAACTAAAAAAAAATTAATAAATAATCTTATATTATACTCTTTTTTTAATTAGTATTGTATTTTAGCAGGCCCCATTAGTTTTACAAGGTCTTGCACCTGAAAAACTTAAACCAATGAAACTCATAAAGAATGTGAATCCTTTTTCGAATAGTTCATCTTCACTGTACATATTATAACCTGATATGGTTCCATCACTAATATGTTTACTGATTTCTTTAAATTTTCCATTTTCAAAAATATTTTCGTAGTATTCTTCAGGTATGTCGAATAATAAATCAACGATTGGATTATTATATGAATTAGTGTTTTCTGTTAGTTCTAATTTAACATTGTCTTTATCTATTATGGTGATTATTAAAATTTCATTAGAACTTATTCCATTGATTATTCCTATTTTTCCATTAGGTTTTATTTTACCTAATATTCGGGTGTTATTTTCTGCCCATTGTTTCCATTTATCTAAATTGTAAACACTTGCCATTATATTCACGTTCCCTTATTATTTTATTAAAGTTTCACATGAAACATTTAATATAATTAATTAGTATTATTAAATTCATGGTATTTAAGCATTATATAGTTGAATTTAATCTGAGAAGTGTATATGAAAACTAGTAAAAAAAGGCTTTAGAAATAGAAAGTATGAGAATTTCTTTAAAAAATAGTTAAAACAAAAGTTTTCATCTTTTTTTATAGGGAAAATGGAAAAAATTAAGATTAAAAAAAATGTTTTTTTTATCCGTTATATAATCTTAAATGTGTTTTTTATTTTTTTAAATACTTTTTTTATGGAGAAAAAAATGTTATTTTTATAATATGTATAAAAAATTTTTTTTGATATGAATTCTCTTAAAAATGGAGTGGAAAATGTAAATTTTTATCCTCCAACATCAAATCTTTTTAAATAATCAGTGGTTTATTTCCATTATTTTTTTTAGATAAGATGGAAAAGAATAAAAACAATTTTCCTTTTTTTTATTTGTGAGAAATTTGTTTTATTTTTTTAATCCAAATTTTTTCCTTTTTAGACATACAAACTCTTTTTTTTATAAGAGATAAAATATTTTCCATTATAAAAAAAATATTCCTTTTCTAAAAATTTTTTTGGGGGGATATGAAAGGATTTTTTTTATAATAAATTTTGGGGTGGAATTTTAAAAATATTTAATTGTTTTTTTTAGAGAATATGTTTTACCATACCTCCTATATTTTTTTTATTTAATATTTTCTCAAATTCTTTGTTTTAAACCGTTTTTTTTCTCTTTATTTATTCTTTTTATTTTTTTTGGGATTTTTTTAAAAGATCAAAAAAATATTTTCTAAAATAATTTTTTTTTAATCTTTAAAATATTTGAGTTTAACATGGACTTAATTCCATGTCGAACCGTGTTTATAGTTAAAGTTGATTAAGTATATAAAGGTTTGTCTTTTTTATTATAAAAATGATAAAAAATTTATGAAAATTTTATAATAATATACAGTTAAATTAATAAAAAACTGAATATAAAAATATGTTTTTTAAAATAAAATATATTTAAATACATAAAAAATGATAAAAAACTAAAGGAAATAATAAGTTAAAACCTAAAAATAGACATAAAAACGGCTTTAAACATTAAAAAACACAAAAAAACCTTAATAAAACTTATCAAAAACTATTAATCAATCGATTAAATTAATAATAAGAAGAAAACCATAATATAACATCCCATAACATCACCACCACTAAAACCTAAAAACCAAAATACAAGAGATAATACAGGAAAAAACATACTAGATAGGTTAATTATACTAAAAATAAGGCATACATTAATTTTTAAGGAAAAAATAAGACAAAGAATAAGAATTTAAAGAAAAACAAGATTCTAAGAATATTTTAAAACAAAATTAAATAAAAACTAAGCAATCAAACAAATAAAGAAAGAACACAGAGTAATAATGATTAAATTAATATAAAAACCATTAAACATGAAAAAAATAAAAGAAAACAAAGCAATTATAATAAAAAACACAAACATAAACACAAAACTAATAAAAAAGAAAACCAAAAATTAACTATTTAAAAAGCTAAAAGAGAGTAAAACAAGGAAATCAGACAAAAACAAACAAAAAATCAAGAAAAACAAGACAAGATAAGATTTTTATATTAAAAAACTAAAAACAATATAAAATCTAATAAAAGTCTAAAAAAGATATAATAACAGAGTAAAAATGAAAAACAGAAATTAGTAAACCTTTTTAAATCTATGAAAAATTTATAAAAAAATATAAACAAAAATACTAATACAGAAAAAAGAGTCTAAAATTTTACTCTAAGAAGGGAAAATAAAATCATGAAAATTGAAGATAAAAAACAAAAATTAAGACTAGAAATATGGAATGAACTATACCAAAAAAAATTAAGTCACAGACCCCAAGGTGATTACAATAAAATACCAGATTTTAAAGGGAAAGAAAAAGCAGCAAATATTTTAAGAAAAACATCTGAGTATCAAGATGCAAAAACCATATTCGTATCCCCTGATTCAGCACAAATCCCTGTAAGATACAATTGCATAATCGACAATAAAACCCTCATTATGGCCACCCCTAAATTAGAAAATGGTTATTTAAAATTAAATAAAGAAGCAAAAAATCATCCACAAGAAGCAAGCACTAAAGAAGGAGCATTCAAATACGGTGCAAAAATAGATAAATTAAGTAAAGTTGATTTAGTTATAGAAGGATGTGTAGGTGTAGATCTTAAAGGAAACCGGCTTGGAAAAGGTGGAGGCTACGGTGATAGAGAAATAAGTGATTTATATAATAAAAAAGTTATAAACAATAAAACTCCAATTGCAACAACAATCCATCCATTACAAATTAAAAATAAAATTCCTATGTTAAAACATGATTGTAAAATTAATATGATTGTAAGTTCCCAATCAAAAATCTATATAAAAAGTTAAAAAAAAATTAAAAAAATGGTTTAAAAATTTAAATTAAACCAAAACTACCTTATTTTTTTATACGTGGCGAATATTTGTATAATCACTAATTTCAGAGTTAAATGTTGCAAGATTTTCCACACTTAAACCATGAACATCATTATTACCAGTTATTCTTGCAAATGTTTTAATTTCTTCACATGAAACATTTAAGAAATTTGCAACACGTTTAACTGCTGCATCTTCCTGAAATCTTGCGCGTAACTCAGGATCCTGAGTAGCTACACCTACAGGACAGTTCCCAGTTCCACAAATACGGTACTGTTGACAAGCAGCAGCAATAAGAGCAGCTGAGGCAACAGCCACAGCATCAGCACCTAAGGATAAAGCCTTAGCAAAATCACCAGAAACTCTTAAACCTCCAGTAATTACAAGACTAACATCACTATGATGTTCATCTAAGTATTTACGAGCACGATAGAGAGCATAAATTGTAGGAACACTAGTAGAGTCACGAATCAATTTAGGACTTGCACCAGTAGCACCACCCCGACCATCAATAGTTATAAAATCAGGTTCAGAATATAAACAATACTCTAAATCTTCTTCAATTCGACCAGCAGCAATTTTAACACCAATAGGACGACCTTCAGATTTTTCACGAAGCATACTAACCATAGTTTTTAAATCTTCCTTACCCTCAATTTCAGGGAAATTAGAAGGACTTATAATATCTTCATTAGGATTCTTACCCCGTATTTCAGCTATCTCAGATGTGACTTTAGCACCAGGTAAATGCCCACCCATTCCAGGTTTAGTTCCCTGACCAATCTTAATCTCAATAGCATCACTAGTTTTAAGATTTTCACTAGTTACACTGTACTTATTCGGAACATATTCAAAAATGTATTTATAAGCTGAACTTTTTTCTTCAGGAAGTATTCCACCTTCACCACTACACATTGCAGTTTTTGCAAGAGCACTTCCCTTAGATAAAGAAACCTTAGTCTCTCTAGATAATGCACCAAAAGACATGTGTGAAATATAAACTGGACTTTCAAGAACCATTGGTTTTTTAGCATTCTTACCAATTATTGTAGTTGAATTTACCTCCGCATCCTCATCTAAAGGTGCAGGGTTTAATTGATTAGCTATAACAAGAATATCATCCCATGAAGGCATTGGTAATTGTGTTCCCATACCATCAATTATACTTTCACCATGAACAGCCATACGATGCATATCAGTCATTTTTGGCATCTTTGCATCTGTTCGGATAGTTTCAGGAGGATAATCTAATGGAGTTTCCTCTTCCTCAATTTGTTCCTCTTCTTCTTCTAATATTTCTTCAAACTTATAAGATGGTTGTTTACAGAATGGACAGACATCAATTTCAGTTATTTTTTTACCTGCTTCCTCTTCATCATAAATAAATCCACATACACTACATTTAAATCTCGCCATTTTTTCTCAAAATCTCCTTAATATATTTTTTTTAGATAATTTTTGATCCTTTTAACACTAATAAAATTATTAAAAATAGTAATAAAATAAGAACCAATATACCTTCTTTGGTGTTTATAGGTATAGGTGCACATGTGCCTTTAGAACATGTTTTTTTGTCTTCTTCTTTCATAATAAACTTCTAAAAAAAAATTAAATAAATTTTAAAGGGGAAAAGTGAAATAAAAGTAAAAAAGTAAAAATTAAAAAAAATGAATTATTTTTCCCCTTTTTTATTTATAATAAATCAAATTTTTTTAAATAAAATTAAAATATTTTTTTTATTCATAATTTTTTGGTCTTACTTGGAAGTAAGATCTTGGATGGTCACATACTGGGCATACAGTTGGAGCTTCTTTTCCAACAAATATATGGCCACAGTTACTGCATTGCCATTCTACTTCTTCATCTTTTGCAAATACTTTTTCTTCTTTAACATTATTTAAAAGAGTTCTGTATCTTTCTTCATGTTCTTTTTCTATGTCAGCTACTGCACTGAATTTGTATGCAAGTTCATCAAAGCCTTCTTTTTCTGCAGTTTCTGCCATTCCTTTATACATTTCAGTCCATTCGTAATGTTCACCATCAGCTGCATCTTCAAGGTTAGTTGCAGTATCAGGTACTTGGCCTTCATGCAAATATTTAAACCATAATTCAGCATGTTCTTTTTCATTACCTGCAGTTTCTTCAAATATGTTTTTAATTTGAACATAACCGTCTTTTTTTGCTTTGCTAGCATAATAAGTATATTTATTTCTAGCTTGAGATTCTCCAGCAAATGCAATTTCTAAATTTTTTTCAGTTTCTGTTCCTTTAAGTTTTTTATAGTCCATATTCTTTTTGCCTCCATAAAAAGTTTAAAAAATTTTTATATAATAAATTGTTTTATTATACTTAATAATATATCTTTCTAAAAAAAAATTTCATAAAATAAAAAAAAGAATTCTAATTTTCTTTTATTGTAAGAAAATTATTGTATTAATTATCCTATTATAATCTTCTATTTCTTCTGCTGAATCGGGACAACTAGTTAATTCAAAAACATACATAGATTCCTTATGAAAAATAAATGTTGTATGTAATTGTAACATTCGATCATCCATTTTAGCATTAGCTACTATTTCAATTGAATTTGCACCATCAATTGACCCAATATCTGAATGTATAATGTTCCAACCCTGATTAATAAAACTATTATTTAATTCTTTTAAAAGTTCATTTGTAGATTTATCAGTTTTTTCTGGATAATTGTAAATTGTTATAATGCTTGGTATTTTATTAACTACTTTAACTAATGCTTTAACACATGAGGGACCTCTTGTTTTAGGATCTTGTTCTTTCCACATATCAGAATAATTAAATGAAATGTTTTCATTTTGATATATTTTACCTAATCTTGCCATTAATAATCAACTCCAACATAATCTTTCATATAATCCTCATTACATACCAAAATTTAATATTAATACATTAAATGATATATTTAAGTGTAAAAAAAAGGTAGTATAGAATAAAAAAAAAGATTATTATATTTTTTTCTACTTTTAAATGAAGTATTGATAAATTTCTATTCCTATGCCCCTATATCCACAATCTGGACAATATTTTTCAACAATCTTTTCATCTTCTACTGCTAGTACTATTGTATTGCTTCCACATTGAGGACAAAGCCCTTCAACATTCTTTATCATAAATTTATTACTTCCATATACAAAATTTTTTATTTTATTAAAGAAAAATTATTCTTAATTTAATAATTGTTAAAAATATCTTTTTTTATCTTTTATAAAACTTGTTAATTTATAACCTGTTTTATTTAAAAGTTAAACTTTTAATAATTTCATCAAGATCACTATCTTCAGGATTATTTAATCCAAAAGTGAAATAATCAAAAAGGTATGCATCTTTATTATGGATTAAACCAATAGAACGAGTTTTAAGTGGTGGTTCATGTGTCATGTCTATTGCTTGAAATTTATGAACATCAAAATCTTTAATACTGGTTAAACGTGAATCTATAATTTTTAAAGTTTCACTTCTTGGTATTGTTTCTACAGCAGACTTAAGATAATTTAAGTTTATACCATCTTCAGGATATTTTAAAAGCATTATCCGACTTTTTTTATGTTCATGATCTAATATTAGTATACAATTATCAATATCATGTTCTTTTAATTCCCAAAATGAAGGGTAAGTTAATTTTAATTCATTATTTTCAAATTCCATTTTTTCCTATTTTCTCCATCTTTTTTTTAAGAATCTATTTTTTTAAACTGAGTAAATATTCATATCATTATCTCTTTTTTTATGAATATATTGAATATAATAATAGTAAATAATGTAAAAATTAGAAATAGGGGAAAGGCTCCTTTTTATTTAATTAAAAAATTATTTTAAATTATGAAAAAATTTTAAAGGGAAAATAATATTCCATTATAATTTTTTTCCTTTCTTTTTCTTGGGTGAGAATGTATAAAAAATATTTTTTTTATAAAAAAAGAAATAATTTATAGATATATTAAAATCTATTAAAATTCATTTTTTTAATAAAAATATTTTCTTAATGTTTTAAAAAAACCTTTCCCCTGTTTGATTATATTTATTCATTGTACTTAAATAATATACATACCATTTTTTTTATGAAAATTTATTATTTTTCAATTGCTCTCGGACTTTTTTTATAAAATAGGTAATATGAAAAAATAATAGTATATAGATAAATTAATTTTTTTAAATATGAAAAAAGGGAGGGTGTAAGTATAAAAATGCAAATGCAAAAAACATTATTTGACATAATAGAAGAAGAAAGCACCATATTTCGCGACCGGGAAGTTTTTCAAAATAATTATATGCCTGAAATATTGAAGTATAGAACACAACAAATAGAAACTATGGTATTTTATTCAAGAAAGATTAAAAGAGGATATGCTCCAAGTAATATGGAAATAAAAGGACTCAATGCAACTGGAAAAACAAGCACAGTTACTAAATATATACAATTAATAGAAGAAGCATGCCCTAATGTTATATCTTTAATAATAAATTGTCAAATGCATAGAACAGAATACACTATACTTAGTGAAATTTATAAAAAAATTTTCAAGAAAAAAACACAAACCAACACTTTAAACACAATTAATATTTACGATGAAATAATGACTTACCTCACCAAGCATAAAAAAGTGCTAATTGTAGCTTTAGATGATTATGACGCTATAAAAAATAATAATGAACTTAATAAAGTATTATACACGTTACTTAGAGCCCATGAAACATATCATGAAGTTAAAATAAGCATTATAACAATAACAAAACCTCAAAAACATATCATACTTAATTTAAATATTAGTACAATATTTTTACCAATGAATATTTACTTCCCCACATATACCAGATCTCAAATAAAGGATATATTAAAACAGAGAATTGAATTAGGATTCTATCCTGGAGTAGTAAGTGAAGATTACCTGGAAAAATTAACAGATTCCACTTATAATTCTGGAAATATCCGTGAAGGTATAAAAAAATTATTAGATGATGGTGAAAAAGCAGAATATTATGGTGAAACAAAAATATAATTTTTCCTGCTTTAAAAAAAAATTATATTTTATTAATGGTTAAAATATTAATTATTAATTTTTATGTTAAATTTATAGAATTTATACTACTCAAATCCTATTTTTTTTATATAATAATTTTTATCTTTTATATAATTTCTTCATTAACCCCTTCAATGAAATATGATTTCTTTAAGGATCTGATTAGTATTTAATAATGAAATTTTTTTCTTAAATCCTAATTTAAGTTTTATAAAATTTCATTCCCGCTTCAATACTTTTTTTAACACATATCTTTTAAATCCAAAAAAAGGTTTTAATATAAATTGAAAATCCTTCCATCCCCTTCATTAAATAAAAGCATTCTCAATTATCATATTCTTAATTTATTAAACCTTTCTTTTTTTTTTTGAATTAAAAGTTTATAGTTCCCTTATTTTTTTTTAATGGACATATATTTTTATCTATTTAAAATCTGAATCATTTTTTTCTGTGATTAAATTTTTAATAAAAAATTAAGAGGGAATAAATACAAGTTACCCCTTTTATCTTTTTTTTAATATAATTTTTAGGATTCTCTTAAATTTTAATGTGAAAACATTTCTCTTAAAAGATTAAACCTTCTAAAAATATATCATTCCCTGTTTTTATACATATTTTAATAAAAAATCAATACTTAATTTTTTTTTAACCCCTTTTATTAATTTTATGAAAAGTTTAAATTCGTTTTTTTTTAGTGAGATGATAAAAAAATATTTTCCTATATTTGTGTTAAATAAAAAAAACTTCTCATATTTTCTAAATTAAATTGATTTAATATTTTCTTTTATACATATGTGGGGACATTGAATATTTTAGCTTAAATGAAAAAAATTTTCAACCCATATTAAATTATTTTTTTTATAAAATATTTACCTTAAAATTTTGTTTAAAAAAAAGATTAACTATGCTTATTCCTAAATTTTTCTTTAATAGATTAATTTGTTTAAAAAAATCTTTTTAGCACAGTATAATAATTAACCTCCTATATATAATAATATATAAGACACCCATTAATTCATCACTCATATTATAAAAATAATAATATTTAAATTTTACTAAAAGATTCAAATAGAAAAAGTGTTAAATTAAATTTGGAATTTGGGAAAACTTCCTAATTTCATATAAACTTCAACATCAGAACATAAAAGTTTAGCATAATTAACAGAGTAATCATATAATTTTATAGCATTAATCTTGTTAATTGGACGTAAACCATGGGCTAAAACACTATTGTTACGTTTTTCAAGTTCACGTTGGACTTTATTATCTTTAATATAATAATTTCCTATTTCATCATTTAAGTATCTTAACATGTTAAAATCATTATACATTGCAAGGGTAAAAGTAGATTTAGAACTTGTGAAATTTTTAATATTTAACTTAGTTAAAATATCTTGATAATTTTCACTTGCATAATTTTTAAATGAATTTTTATTAATATCAAATTTAAAATTTCTAATTGAATCATTATCAACAATACCTAATTTGTTAAGTTTTAATTGAGCAACTAACTCCATAACACGATATAATCTTGCAACTGCATCATCATATTTACCTTCCTTAATACGACGATAAGCATTATTCAATAAATCTGGAAGATAAAAATAAATATTATCATTATTAAGATTGTTTTTTTGGGAAATTTTACGTTCTAAAAACATTTGATTGTTTTTCAACTGACTTAAAAATCCATTATGATCCTTTTCAAAACTAGTAACAACTGCTTTATCCTCATAGATTAAGTTTAATAAATCCTTCAAACATTTATCAAGGTTTATTTGTGAATTATCACAAGTTAATTTTATATTGAATTTATCCCAGGAATCATAAATATCAATAATTTTAATATATAAACTGGATAGTTTCTTTAAAAAAGGTTCTGTGAGTTTAGATTCTGCGGTTTTTAAATTTCTTCTTGCAGCTTGAAATTGATAATTATTAAAAAATTCTTTACCTCTTTCAAATTCATTTACTGCATATAAATCTAGGGGATTTTTTTGTTTTTTAATTTTTTCAAAACCATTTTTAACTATTCCTAAACCATTTTTATCTCGTCCATTTTCAGAAAAAGTTCCTACATAAGAATATTCAATGTTTTCTCCTACTGCTGCTAAGACTAAACCTGAAACCATAGGTTTAGTTCCTCCAGTAAAATCCATAACTACTTCAAAATTATTATGTTTTAATTCTTTTATAGCATGATGTGCTTTAAAATAAGATTCTTCTAAACTTTCGGGATTAACAATTTCTTTATATAATACTTCTCCATTAAATTTTGTTTTTTTAAGAACTTCTTTAGCAATTTTTAGTGTACCTTTAGAATGTAGGAAGTATACACAATCAGGTTTTAATTCTTTTATACAAGTTATTAGAGGTTCACTTGTTCCTCCAACACTTAAAATTAAAGCATTTAATCTATTATTTGTTTTCATTACCTTAAACACAACCCCATAATATGTTATTTTTTTTATATTAAATTAAAAAAAAGAGAGAGTATGATACCTATTTTTAATTATTTTATATTTATTATTTTTTTATTTAATAAAATATTTTATTTAAAAAAAGAGTTTTTTATATATTTAGATAATTGGTATTTAAAAAAAGATTTATAAAAAAGGAGATATATGAAAAATATTTAATTTATCTCCTTTTATTTATGTTTAAAAAAAAATTTTTTATGTTTTATCCTTCTTCATCAGGAGGAACGCTTTCACCAGGGTTAGAACCTGAACCTGAAGATGAACCTCCAGAACTGGATCCACCAGAACTAGAACCTGAACCTGAAGATGAACCTCCAGAACTGGATCCACCAGAACTAGAACCTCCAGATGAACTTGTTCCACTAGAATCAGAACTAGAATGGTGAGTAGTTCCAGATGAGCTAGAACCAGAACTAGATCCACTAGAACTTGATCCACTAGAACCACTATCTGCGGTGGTTGTATTATTTGTAGCATTAGTAATATTAGTGGTATTATTAGTAGCTGTGACATTTTGGTCTATTGATCCACTGAACATCATTGCAGCAGCACCTACACCTACTATTAATATTATAATCGCTAATACTAATATAATTAAATTTTCGGTTTTCATTAATATCTTAAATCCTATTTATTTTTATATAGTATTTATTTTTACAAAAAAAATATTTTAAAATTTTTTTGCTAGTGATAAAGTATTAGTTGTTTTTTTTATAAAAGTGTATTGGATGTTTGGTTTGTTTAAGTGGGAAGGTTTATATATGAGTTTTTTTAAATAATAAAAACGATGTGAATTAAACTTCATGTCTATTGGTAAATTTTAAAAAACAACCATTTTATAATCTCCAAAATTAGAATGGAAACCAATATTTTATTAAATCACGGGTATAATTATTAAATTAATTTATTTACATAATAAATCCTATAAACAATTACCTAAATATAAAAATAATAACAAAAATAAATTAAAAAGTTTAATTACTCCTAAAATAGTTATAAAAAATAAAAATAGTTATACCCTGCCTTCTTTTAAATTATTTTTTCTTACCTTATTATGGATTTTTTTAAGATAATGTGATAATTTTCTAATTTTAAAAATTTATCTATTGAACAAAAATTATTTTTTTAAAAATTACATTATAAGTATAAAGCAAAAATTTTATAAATGATAAGATTAATAATAAAAAACGATGTGAATTAAACTTCATGTCTTGGGTTAATAAAAATAAAACAACCATTTTATAATCTCCAAATAATATAAAAAATGGAAAAAAACATTTATTAAACCCTAAAAAAACAAAATTATCAAAAAAATAAATTTTTAGATAAAAAAATATTAAGGGATCACAAAAGATGAACTTAAATTACCTCAAACAATAAGAACAAAAACTTTTTACCCGTCCTTTAACTATTAAAAGATTATCTAAAAATTTAAATTGATAATTTATTAAGCTTAAAAAAAAATTATCCTTATTCTTAACATACTATTTTAAAAGAGAAAAATTGTATACAGCAAAAATTTTCTAAATTTTTAGGATAATAATAATAAAATATATAAATAATAACAAGAGTAATATTAATCATGGATTAAAATCCATTTGATGATTTAATGAAATAAAACCATTGAGTAATCTATAGGATTAAGCAAACTGTTTACTAAATTTCATTACAAAAAAAGAAAGAATAATATAAATTTTAAAAGAAAAATATATTTTAACTTTACTTATTAATGAAATGAGTAATAATTAGAAAATTTTTTTAAAAGAAATTTTTTGATTATAACTATAAAAAATTATTAGGAACTAACCACTGTTAAAATAAATTATTTAAAAAAAAATAATATTGTTCTTTCTTTTTTAATTTTTTTTAAAAAAAAACTTACTTTTTCTTAAACATTATCTAAGACTTCAGATGGTGCATCTGCTATTTCAACAAGATATTCTGCTTCTACTATATGTAATTTTGAAGGGATAACAATACAATGTAAAGGTCCACCAAAATCATAATCTATTAAGTTTTTAATATAATCAGCTTTAACTATATTATCTTCAGATCCTACACGTGCTATACCAATAGCTAAGGTATCAGGATTTATTAAGCCTTCACCTTGTTCATTATAAATTTTCATTAAATATTCTAATCCTTGATTAACTGTCATGTATCTATCTTTGTGTGCTTGAATATCTAATAAGACTAAGGTGTGGAAATCCATTTTAAGATTATTTTCAATTGCTTTGTATGGTGATTTAGGGAAGAAGTTTTCATCAGGGAATGGGATTGTTGTTACTTTTCCGAATTTATATGCTTGAAGACCACTAATTCCTGGAGCACTTGAAAGAATTGAAGATCCATGTATCACAGTATAAGGTATTTTCTTTTTATGAACTTCTACTAAGAAGTCAGAGTGGGTTGTTGCAATTAAAGGATCTCCTCCTGTTATTAATGCTACATTTAATGTTTCAGCTTCTTTTAAGAAAATGTTTTCTTCTTCTACTTGGTTACGGTTAAGTATTATTATTTTTTTACCTATGATTTTTTCAATATCTTTAAGATTGGAACCTATTAATTTACTTGTGAAAAATTCTGCATATATTTTATCTACTTTTTTCAGTGCATTTAATCCTTTAAGACTGATGTCTTCTACATTGAATAATCCTAATCCTATTAAATAAAACATTATTTCTTATTCTCCCACATATTTTTTTTATGATTTTTTTTAAGTAATTATTATGAAAATAAAATTAGTTAAATTAACTTACTATTAATAATATAAGTATTGTTTATATTTAATATTTATATAATGGATTATATTTATTAGATTTATTTTATAGTAATTTTCTAATAGAAATTCAAACACAAATAAACATTAGAATGAATGTTTAAATGGATGTTTTTTAATATAATACCTTGTTTAATTAATGCTTGTAATTGAATTATTAAGTGATATGATGAAAAGTTTAAAAGTAGAGTTACATCATCTAAATGATGTGCGTAAAATTATTGCAGAAAAAGAATTAATGAATATGAACTATAAAATCAAAACAGATAAAAATTACGGTTACATACCCATAAAAGAAATTGCCACTCCAACATTAATAGAAGAAATAAAAAACACTTTACAACTACCCGAATTAAACATCACCAATTGTGAAACAGAATTAGTAGCAACAAAACATTACCCTAAAAGTATAACTGAAGCACTAAAAGGAAAACTAAACCCTACAGAAATTGAAGAACTAAAAAAAAGTTTCGACACTATAGGAAACATTGTAATACTAGAAATACCCAAAGAATTGGAAAAATATAAAAAAACCATTGGAGAAGCAACATTAAACTTCACAAAAAGAACAAGTGTATATATGAAAAAAAGTCCAATAGAAGGAGTAACCAGAACAAGACAATTAGAACTTATTGCAGGGGAAAATAATCCTGTAACCATCCATAAAGAACATGGTACTAGATTAAAATTAGATGTTACTAATGTATACTTTTCACCAAGACTAGCAACAGAACGTAAAAGAGTATCCGATAATGTAAAAGAAGATGAAAAAATATTAGATATGTTCTGTGGAATTGGACCATTCCCTATAGTTATAGCTCATAATAAAAAATGTCAAATAACAGCTGTAGATATAAATGAATATGCTATAAAATATTTAAAAGAAAATATTAAGTTAAACAAATTAAAAGGAAGTATAAACCCTATATGTGGAGACATTATTGAAGTATCCGAAAATAATTTAACAAACCAAAAATTTGATCGGATAATAATGAATTTACCTGGATTAGCATATCAATTCTTAGATTTAGCAATAAAACATGTGGAAAATGAGGGAATAATAAATTATTATGAATTTAGTGATAATTTTGGACAAGGAATAGAACGTATACAAAAAGCAGCACATAAACAAAACAAAAATGTTGAAATCTTAGAAAATCGGAAAGTGAAAAGTAGTAGTCCTGGAATGTGGCATGTTGGTATTGATGCTAAAATAACTGAAAAAGAATAAAAAAAAGGTTTATAATGGTTTAATTATTCCTTCTTCAGTTATAATTCCTGTAATTAAATCTGAGGGAATGATATCAAAAGCAGGATTAATTACTTCTGTTCCTTTAGGACATATTCTGCATTTACCATAGTAACGTACTTCATCACCATCACGTTCTTCTATAGTAGTATCGAAAATATTTGCTTCTTTATCAAAGGTACTTAAAGGAGCTGCAACATAAAATGGAACATTGAAACGTTTAGCTGCAAGAGCAACCATAAGAGAACCAATTTTATTTATAACTCCACCATTGGCTATACGGTCTGCACCTATAACAACTTTATCAATCATTTTTTGACTCATTAAGTAACCTGATGCTACATCAGGGATTAATTTAACTGGAATGTTTTCTTCTTGCATTTCCCATACACTTAATCTTGCTCCTTGACCTCGTGGACGTGTTTCATCACATATAACATCTATTTTTTTACCTTGATTATGAGCAGATCTAATAACCCCTAAAGCGGTCCCATAATCTACACATGCTAATGCTCCAGCATTACAATGAGTTAAAATTGTATCTCCATCATCAATGATTTCTGAACCATATTTTCCAATATTTAAATTGGTTTCTATATCTTCATTATACATTTGTATTGCTTCTGTTAAAGGATTATCTGATTTAAGAACACGATTTACTGCCCAGAATAAGTTAATTGCAGTTGGTCTTGAAGCTTTAATTTCTTTTGCAGCAATTTCTAAATCAACACCTTCTTTATCTGCAAGTACCATACCAAATGCTGCTGCAACACCAATAGCTGGTGCTCCTCTAACTGTCATGTTTTTTATTGCTTGTATAACATCTTGGTAAGTATTACAATAAACATAAGTTAATTCATCAGGTAATTTAGTTTGATCTATAAGTTTTAATTTATTATTTTCCCATTCTAATGTTTTCATATTAATCACAGTTTAAGTTAAAAAAAATTATTGTAAATTAAGTATTTAAAAAAAAGATTAAAAAATTAAAAAAATTTTAATTATTTAGTAATGACTTTGTGGTGTTCTTCCAAGGTATCTATCTGAGCCATGTTTTCCTGGAATTCCATATGCATCAGCACGGCATTGAGTACATGCACGGAATACTGGTATTATTTCTTCTACTTCATCTCTTACTTTTTCCATCATTTCGCATCCAGGTCTTTCATAATCTTTCATTTTGTTTAATGGAATTAAAGGTAAGATATTCATTATTGATGCTCCTCGTGCTTTAACTTCTTTTGCTATGTCTACTATGTGTTTATCGTTTAATCCAGGTATTAGTACTGTGTTTACTTTAACAACTACTCCATCATTGGTGACTTTTTCTATACCTTCTAATTGGTTTTTGAGTAATATTTCTGCTGCTTCTTTTCCTTTGTATACTTGTCCTTCATATACTACAAATGAGTAAATATCTTTTCCTATTTCTGGGTCAACTGCATTAACTGTTACTGTTACTGAGTTTACTCCTAATTCTGCTATTCTATCTGCATATTTTGGTAGTAGTAATCCATTGGTACTCATACATTTTATTAGGTCTGGTTTTTCTTTTCCTATTTTTTCAAAGAATTCGAATGTTTCATCGTTTGCTAGTGCATCTCCTGGACCTGCTACTCCTACGACTGCTATTGGTCCTTCTTTTGTAACTTCTTTTACATGTTCTAATGCTTCATCAGGTTTCATTACACATGATGCTACTCCGGGTCTGTTTTCTTCTGTGTTGAGTGATCTTGTACAGAAGTTACATGCTATATTACATTTTGGTGCTATTGGTACGTGTGCTCGTCCTACTTTGTCATGTATTTTTTCATTGAAACAAGGGTGTGCTCTAGTTAGATGTGCAAATTTTGATCCATTGTGTTTTCCTTCTTCTATTTTTTTTCCTTGGTTTGGTTTTTTTGTTTCCATAAGTATCATGATCCCCATTTTTTTATTAATTTTTAATTTTTTTTCTTTTACTTTTGTTTATTTTTTTATTTTTTATGTATTTAAGTTTATGATTTTAATTTTTTTAACGTAATTATAGTTAGTATAAGGGTAAACTATTATATAAACTTAACTATTGTTATAATTTATTTTAATAAAAATATTGAAAAAAGTATTAAAAATGTTTTAAAAAAAAGAAAAAGAAAAAGAAGAAAATAATTTAAACAAAAATTAAGGACAAAAAATCCTTAACTTTCATCATCATCATTAATATCTTCTAAATCTCCATTTTTATTTGTTTCATATTCTTCCTCATATCTTCTTCTTCTCATAACAGAAGTAGAAGTAGTGGTTGCTTGAACATTAGATGTATTTGGAGTGTTGCTAGTAGATTCAGAATTTGCACTAGAAGATTCTGCATTACTAGATGCAACATTATTTGTTTGAGCATTAGCAGTAGCAGCGTTAGCAGCATTTTGAGCAACAGTTAAACCATTACGATCTAAACCATTTGCATCATAACCTGCTGCATTATATCCAGCAGCATTGAATCCATTTGCATCATAACCATTACTATCAAATCCATTACTATCTAAAACATTATTGGTACTATCGGTATTTACAGTAGAATCAGTAACACCATCATTATTAACAGTATCACTTACTCCAGAATCAATAACAACATCACTATCATCAGTAGGTGTATTATCATCCACATCAGTAGTAGTATCATCACTTGCATCTGAAGCTGGTGTTTCTATAATAGGAACACTATCATCATCTACAGGAGTATTAGTATTATCATCACCAATAACATTATCAGAACCATCATCTACAGGTACATCAGGTGTAACTGGAGTTTCAGGAACTACAGGTTCAGTAGGAGTAACAGGAGTTTCAGGTTCAGTAGGAGTTGTAGGTTCACTAGGAGTTGTAGAATCATCCTTATCACCCTCACTTTCACCAGGTTCAGTAGGAGTTGTAGGTCCAGTAGGAGTTTCAGGTTCATCAGGATCAGGTACTTCTTCAGCTTCATTTACAATTAAACTAGAAACATAAGAATCTAACATAAAGTAAATATTACCGAAAGGTAAACTTGCTTTAGGCATACCATTAGAAACATTTCCTTGAGTACTATTACCAGATTCATTATCTGTAGCATTCATACCAAAGTCAAGGGAGAAATCAGGAGTTACAGTATCATTTCCTAAACTAAATACAACAGTAAATACACCAGATTCATTAACAACTTCAACAGTAAGATAATTGTTTATAGTTATACCAGTAACATCACTATCAGTTACTGAATTATTACCCCACCAGTTAGAATCTGCATTATTATCAGATCCACCGTTAACGAATAATCCACCTTTTACATTATTGTAAATTCTATTATTATTAATAGTAATATTGTTGGAACCATCTAATTCAATTCCATAATATCCATTATTAGTAATTGTATTACCAATTATGTTAACATTATTAGAACCAAATGAGATAATACCAGTACCTTTATTATTACTAATATTATTATATTTAATGTTTCCATCTTTACAATTTGCAAGGTAAATAGCATTAGATGAAACTAATTTACCATTATTTGTTATAATAGAGTTAAGTATATTGAAGTCATTTACATTCTTTAAGTATATTGCATAGTAAGGTACTTTATTAATTTCCACATTTTCAATATTTAAATTGTTAATGTTTCCACTATTATCTGCAATTGCATATATTCCACTGTCACCAGTAGATGCAAGTTTTAAATTAGATAAGGTTACATCACTTATTTTATCATTACCTTTTGCTTCTAATCTAACAGCAGAGTAAGTAGCACTTATATTACAATTATCAACTTTAATGTTAGAACTAGTAGATATAGTTTTACTACTTTCATCATTAGAGTAAATGTATATTCCATAATTAGAAGCTTTAAGGTTACTGTTTGTAATACTTGAATCTTTAACATTAGCTAAGTAAATAGCATTACCTTTAGTAACATCAATATCTACATTATCAATATTAGCTGATCCTCCAATAATTTCAAGTCCATTTTTGAACATTCCATTAATGATTACATTATTAAACTTGGAATTTATAACATTATCAGCATATACTGCTTGGTTAAGAATTTTTTTACTTGATGTGAAGTTAGAATTTGATATGTATAATTGTTCTGTACCAATTGCATATACAAACCCATTAGTGTATTTGGTATTGTCAAAATTACTGTTACTTATAGTGACACTGTCACCATTATTACAGAATATTGCACTACCCATACCAGTAGAGGTTTCGTATAATCCATTGTTAGTAAAATTACAGTTATCAACAACTACAGTACCATTAGTACGTATAGCAGCTCCTGCATCACCAGCCATATTATTTTCAAAATTACTGTTATATATAAGTAAAGTTGCATCTGCACTATTTATAGCTCCACCACGAGAAAGACCATCACTTGCTCCAATATTATTAGCATTAGATAAAGTGTTTCCGAAGAAATCAGAATCTGAAATGGTTAAGTCTGAATTGTAAGCTCTTATAGCACCACCATAGGAATAAGCACTATTATATTTAAATTTTGAATTTGTAATACTACTCATACCTTTAGCATTTGAAAGATAGATTGCTCCACCTTGTGCTTGTTTATTAGTATTAGTTACACTGTTTTTGTAGAATGTAGTAGAATCAATAGTTACAGGATTAATAGAGTATATAGCTCCTCCACCAACTTTAGCAGTGTTGGTATTAAATTCAGAACCTGTAATAGTTAAACTACCAGCATTATAAATTGCACCACCATTATTTGCAGTGTTACCTGTAAAAGTTGAATCTGTAATGGTTAACTCATTATTATTATAGATTGCTCCACCATTACTGTTTACTTTATTATTAGTAAAAGTTGAACTTTCAATAGTTGCTTTACCAGTGTTGTAAACTGCTTCTCCATTATTATTAGTAAAAGTTGAATCAATGATACTTAATACACCATTATTATTGATTGCTCCACCATTAATAGTATTTTTAAAAGTTGAACCAGTGATAGTTGCATCTGCATCTTTTTGATTATTGATCACACCACCATTGTTTCCATTGTTACTATCAAATGTAGAATCAGTAATAGTTAAACTACCTAAATTGTAAATTACACCACCATTATTAGCTTTATTATTGGTGAATGTAGAACCAGATATAGTTAATACACCAGTTTTACTATTATATATTACTCCACCATAATTACCTGCATTAATGTTAGTAAAAGTACAATTAATTATATTAAGTAATCCATTGTTCCATGCTAATCCACCTTTATCTCTTCCATTAAAATTAGTAAATTGAAGATTTTCAAGGGTTAAACTAATATCTTCACTAATACTGAAATATCCACCATTACTTTGACTAATAGTTACAGTAGCATCAGGTGCTGCTGTTAAAGTTAAATCTTTATCAATGGTAGTTTTTCCATTAAGAACATAATTTCCACTAGAAATTATTATAGTAGAACCAGATTGAGCATTTTTAATTGCATCATTAATATTATTATAAGGATTATCTGAGGTACCATTACCATCTTGAGTATTGGATCCATCAACATAAACATTATTGGATTGATCATCACCTATACTAGATAATACTTCATTAGAATAAGCATTATTTGTATTATCTGTAGCTAAGACATTTCCACTTTGAGAATTAGAGTTATCAT
Source organism: Methanobrevibacter acididurans (assembly GCF_046197875.1). NCBI lineage: Archaea > Methanobacteriati > Methanobacteriota > Methanobacteria > Methanobacteriales > Methanobacteriaceae > Methanobrevibacter > Methanobrevibacter acididurans. The sequence goes on from NZ_CP166991.1 coordinate 1,261,012, forward strand.
TAAGATTATCATTTACAGTACTTGATGTATTCCCTACATCGCTAATTTGAGTACTAGTAGATAAAACAGTGTTTGAGTCCCCTAAATCCCCATTAGTAGTACTAGGAGCATCCGCAGCAAAAGCAGAACCCATTGCCACAGCACACACCATACTAAGTATAAGCACAACACATATAGGAATCCATTTGTCTACTTTAGAGTTTTCACTTTTCACGATTTTCACCTCCTTCATGCCAAATTAAGATAAAAATTATTTTTGTAATTTGTGGAAAATTTTTTCCACTCCTTATAATGATAGATAATATGACATTACTATTATATAAATATATTCTATTAATAGCAAACAATTATAGAAAAACTAAAAAAAATAAAATTTAATATATGCATTAAATAGTCTTATTTTCCAAATAAAAACTTAAAACATAAATAAATAACTAAGAAATAGTTATTTAAATTTTTAAGTAAAATAGATTTTACTATTTAAAATAAAAATATTTTGAAAATCTTAAAGAAATTAAAAAAAGGATATTTTAAATAAAAAGAGAAGAATTGAAATTTTTTAATATAAATATTCTGTGTTTTCTAATTCCTCTATAAATTTTTGACAATGGTCAATCCATTTATCTTTGATAAGTTCATCTGTAGCAACTACTGCAACTATATCATTTTTAGACATATCTTTTATTATTTTAAATCCTTCAGGAACTATACGGAACATTGCATCATAACATCTTCTTTTAAGGTTTTCATATGGATTATCTATAACCCAATTATCTACTTCTTTTTTTCCAGATAATTCTATAATATATCTACTTGGTTGATGAACATTTTCTCTTCCTAATTCTTTCCATAATTTCTTTAAAATATTAGGTAAAAAATTTTCATCATTAATAGTTATTGTAGTTAAATCCTTTTCAGGATCATAAACTGAACTTGAAACTTCATTTAAATGTTTAGCTTTAGAAGTTTTCTTCATTTTCATTGCCATAATGAAAACTACTTCATTAGGATTTACGTATGCTTTTAAATCTGAGAGTGCAGGAGCTAATAACAAATCTTGTAAGATTTGTTTTGTTATCATTTCATAAACTTTTGCCCCTTCATGATCATTTGATTCAATTATCATAACTTAATTAACCTCCTCATAAAAAAATAAATAATTTTTTTTATTGTTGGTTTCTATTTCCCATTCCACTTACAAGTAAAGCAGAACCTACAGCACCAATATGTTGTGAGTATTCTGGCACTATAACATCTATTCCACCTAATGTTTCACTAACAGCTTTAACAAGTCCAGTGATTAAACTAGTACCTCCAACTTGTATTAATGGTTCTCTTATATCAATTTCTTGAAGTTGTTGTTCATAAACTTGTTCAGATACACTGTGACATGCAGCTGCAGCAACATCTTCTTTTGATCCACCTGCAGCAAGGGTTGTAACTAAATCTTGTATACCAAATACAATACAATAACTGTTTAATTGTGCTCTTCTATAATTTCCTTTAACAGCTAATGGTCCTAATTCTGTAATATCAACATCTAATCTTCTACTAGTCATATCAAGGAATCTTCCAGATGCTCCTGCACAAATTCCCCCCATAGTAAAGTTATCAGGTATTCCATCATTTACTGTAATAACCTTATTATCCATACCACCAATATCTAATACTGTTGCTTCTCCTTTTTGATGGCCTGCAAGGTATACTGCTCCTTTAGCATTAACACTTAATTCTTCTTGAACTAGTTCTGCATTTAATTTTTTACCAATAGTTAATCGACCATAACCAGTAGTTCCAATTCCATCAATATCATTCCATCCGTATCCTGAGCTTTCAAATGCTTCATCTGCAGCTTTATTTACAGATTCCATAATATCTTTAGTTAAAGTCCAACCTGTACCTATTACTTTATTATTTTCCATTAACACTGCTTTTGTTGTAGTTGAACCTGAATCTAAACCTAATGTTAATCCTTCTTGTTTTTCACGTGCAAGAATACTTCTTCTAGTTACAGTGGTTGCTAAAGCTTCCATACGTATGAAAAGTTCATCTGCTTTAGTTCTTTCAGTAAATGAGTAAGTTACAACTGGTATACGAGTGTTATCTTGTAAGTATCTTCTGATTTCATTTCTTACAAGTGCTGCTTCAGCACAACGGAAACAAGAAGCTACAAAAACAGCATCAGGTTTACATCGACCTTCAACAATACTAACTGCTCTTGCTATCATTAATTTTAAACTTGAACTTTGTGCTGAGAAACCAAATTTTTCATATGCTTCATCAATATAATCTAAATCTATTTCTGGAAGTATGATTTCTGCACCAAAAGTTAATGCTGCTTTTTCTATTTCTTTTTGTATCCCACTATATTCTGTACCACAGGATACTAATGCAATTTTAACCATTTAGTAACCTCCTTTAGATTTTAAAGATGCTACAAGATCATCTTTACTCACTTTTCTTTCTTCTTCAGTTTTCATGTGTTCTTCAGAAGGTGTTTCTTCATTATTATTTTGAGTTTTTGAACTTTCTAATGGTTCCTCTTCAAGATTGTCTTCAGTGCTAATATCTTGATTTCCAGAACTTTCAATTTGTTTAGATTTTTCTTTTAAAGCTTCTGGATTATCCAAACTGTCTAAAAATTCATTAACTTGATTAACCATATCCATTGCACCTTCACGACTACTAGGATATTCAAGTTCTAATTGCGGAATATCTTTTTTACGTAAACAGAAAATACTTAATTCATTAGTACGTTGACAACCAACACAACCAAACCCATAAGGTGCACCATCAACAAGTATTGCTGCTTCTGCTTCATCTATAAGAGGGCCTATAATTGCCATTCTTCCACGAACACCAGAAGGAACTTCAATTGCAGCATATTGTAATCCTTTAATAGGATCTTCTTCAGTAATATTCATTGGAGGAGAATCTATTTCTGGATCTTTAATTTTCTTTCTCATTTCTTTTTGTAAAGCTAAAGCTGTATGACCTTTTCTTTCTATTAAATCTGCTAATACTAAAGAGTTAGGGGGATAAATTGCTACTTTCACCATATTAAATCACACCATTTTTTTTATTAAAATCATTCTTTTATTATTTTTTTTCTTTTTTGAGGGTTGGCCATAAATAGTTTTTGATATTTTTTGGTATTACTTTTTTTTATTTTTCTGTGGTTTTGCATTTTAGGTTGAGTGTTGCTCCTATTTTTTCTATGAATTGGTTTATGTTGTCTGTTTCGTCATATGTGTTTTTGATTATGTGGTTTAGTCTTTTTAGGTTGTATGTTAGTGCTTGTAGTGCTAGTATGTGTTCTGTGTGTTGTATTCCTGTTGTTGGTAGTTCATTTATGTGGTAGTAGGTTTTGAGTGTTCCGAATGGTGCTTCTACTGTGCTTGATCTTTTTTTAAACATGGTTTTGTATTCTTTTGTTTCCATTTGTTTTTTCATTTTTAGGGCTGTGTTACTTGTGAATTCTGTTATTTGTCTTTGTGTTCCTTTGTAGCATTTTTCTTTATCCTGGCAGTCTTGGCATGCATTGTAGTTCCAGTATCTTCTTTCGATTTTATAAGGTTTTGTTTCATTTTCTAAGTAATGTTTGATTTCTTGTTGGAAAGGTAGTTCTTGTTTATTTGGGCAAATGTAAGTGTCTTTTTCTAGATCATGCTTGAAGTGGTCTTTATGGAATGGGTTTTCACTTAATCTTCCTGTGTTTTCTCGAGTTTGTTTTCTATCTGGTATTAGTCCTTTGATATTATTTTGTTCTAGGTATTGGAAGCTGGTTTCGGTGTGGTATCCTGTATCTGCACTTACATATTCTGGTTCATCGTTGATGTTATTTATTGCATTTTTCACTATTTCTGGTAATTCATAATGGTCTGTTGGTTTTTGTGAAACTTTTACTGCACAAATAAGTTTGGAAACGGTGTCTACAGCGCTTTGAACATTGTATGCGACCTCATTTAATCCTTGTTTATTATGCATCCAACGAGCTTCAACATCGTTTACAGGTACTGTATTTTGACCGGACATCTTTATTTGGGTTTGTAACTCAAATAGTAATTCTAATTTATCTTCATTGTTTAAATCTGTTCGTTCAATCAATTTACGTGCTGGACGTGGGAGTTTTTTAATTTTCTTATTAGGTAACTTTAATCCACTATAATACTGAATTAAAGTATTAATGTCCTTTTCATGTAAAACATTAAATTTAGAGTTGTATGCTTTTTTAATAGTTCCATCGATGGATATATGCTTAAAATCTGTGATTCCTAATTCATTTGCAAAAAGTAAAGTACTTCCAATAAAAACATTAAATAAATAACCATAATCACGGATGAATCTTCGAATACTTCTTTGAGAAGGTTTAATTCCATTAGAAACATATAAATAAATTTTATGATACTTAGCATGATCTTCTATAACTTTAGAACTAGTAACACCCTCATTAAAAGCATAAATAATTAATTTAAACATTTCACGAACCGGTAAAACAGGCCTACCCTTTCCTCCCATGTTTTCTTCAACCTCTAAAACTGGGAAAAATTCATCAACAAAACGCACAATAAAACGAGAAAGATGATCCTTAGGAATATCATCATCTAAACGCTCCAATTTAAAACTAGATTGTTTAATATCCATAACTAACACCAATAAATTAATAATACTTAATATTAATATATTTAACTACTAGTATATAAATATAACTATTTAAAAACACTTAAAATAAAAAAATAAACACAAAAAATTAATATAAAACAATACCACTAAAATAAAACACATTAAAAAAAATTAACACCCAAAAATGACAACAAAAATAAAAAAAACATGAAAAATAATAACTTAAAAAAATAAAATAAAAAAAAGTATTACAAAAAATTAAAAAATCGATTTTTGGCCAACCCTCTTTTTTATTGATTCATTAACAATACTTTTAAATTCATCAACATCAATTGGTTTAGGTTTAACTATTTCAACAGGTCTTGGATTCTTTAATGCTTCACCAACATAATCCAAAAGTTCATATTCTCTTTCTAATTGGTGAAAACCTTCACGAGGACCTAAACGATGCCCTCTACAACGACGTGGGTCACCTGGTGCGAATCCACGATCTTTTGTAAAAATGTTATATGGATCTAATTTACGTATTTCAATAATTGCTTTTTTAACATCTTCTTTTTTCCCACTAACCATTGCACCATAACAGGTTTCTTTTATTGTGAGTGGTAATCCAAGTAAATGTAATTCACTTGTTAATTCACTTTCACTAACATTAGCTCGTGGTCCAAGAATAATCATACGATTTACAACTTCAGGATCTAAATCTTCAGAATCTAATTTTGGACTCATAGTAAGATGTGCTTCTGCTTCTTTCATAATTAATCCTTCCTTATATTCTTAAATCATAATATTTATTATTTTAATGCTTTTTTAATACTTTCATCCATCATATCAGTATCTTCAGGGAATTCTTCAGTATCTAATTCTTCTAATGTTTCTTCATCAATATGTTCAGGGTTAACTTCTCGTAGGTAAACTATATCATTCTCTTTTAAACCATGAATATCATTTAAATCAGATACTACTTCACCTATAATATTAGTTCCATCGAAAGGTTCCGCTGTAGGACCAAACTCATCATTATCCTTTGTACGAATTCCAATAATACCAAGATTCTTACGACTCATATTAGTTACCCCAATACTTCCAGCTTTAACAATATCCTTTGGAGTGTTTTCAGGTAAAATACCTTTAGCTTCCCTATCATCACCTGCAAACATGAAAATATGCATATCTTGCACTGCAAAGTATACTTTTAAAGTTCCAATTGGTTTTTCAACTAATCCAGTTAATTTATCAAAGTACCATCTTGTACGTGGAGCCTTATCAGTCATTTTAATAAGAATTAAATCAGTTTTATTTAATCCTTTAGTTTGAACTTTTCCCGCTTTTATAATATCCATTGTTTCATTAGGGATTTGTTCAACTATAATAGCATCATCCTCAGTAACACCAACACGTTCCTGTTTAATACCCCTATTTTTTAATTCTTCCTCAACTTCTTTCTGTGTTTTTGTTAAAGTTTTAATAGGTTCAGGATTAGAATGAATTGTAATAACATCCCCATAACTTGCAATATCTATTAATTCCATACCTTTAACAACTTTACCTATTGTAGTGTGACTATTAACTCTAACACGATCTTCACGATAAATATAAATTTTTCCTTTACCTTTACCAGAATTACGTAAAGTTACAGTACCTCTTTTACGTTCTGTAATCTCTTCAACAGGTTTAGTGATTCCTTGTAACCAAAATTCTCCAATGAAAGAATTAGATTCATAATCAACCTTAATAGTATTATCATGAATAACTGAAAAGAATTGTTCAACAGATTTTGAAGAATTAACATTAGGTTCAACAAGACAATATGTGAATAATTGATTACCTTCAGCTAAAGGTGTGCTTAATTCACTAACAGAAGATGAATCTGTTACAGTACTACGCTCTATAATAGGTTCAACACTAATTATATCATCATCATCAGTTAATTGACGTAAAGTACGAACTCCACCAATAACTTTAGCAAAAACACCATTATTTGTACCTTCAGGAACACCATAAACATTTTCCATATCTTCTTTTGCAAAAATTATATGAGTCGCATCACGACTAAAACCAGAAAGACTTAATAAAACATCTCTATCCCAATATTTATGATTTTCTTTAGATGGAGTAAAATCAGTAGTAACAGGCCCTACTGCAACTTCATTATTACTAGTCCATCTAACACTTAAACCATTAAAATCAGAATAATGAGATTTCCAAAAATCAACTAAAGGTTTAGCTTCAGGAGCATCAGACAATTCTATAATAACACTACCTTTAGGAGATTTAATTTTATATTTATTAATATTCCCTTCTAATTCAGATTGTCCCTTAATTAAACAAATTAAACTACCTTGACTATAAGGAGCATTACTTATATTAATTGCATCCTTTATTGTAGAACCTTCAGGAATATCAACATCTTCACCATTAATTTTAACTAACATAAGTTTCCAAATCCTATTAACTTTTTTTTATTAACTTTTTTTTATAATTAAATTATATTTACCAAAAAAATGTATATACATTAACTTTTCTTTAATTTATAATACGGGATTAACCTTTTGATTAAATAAAACTAAACGTTCATCCTTATATTCAACATATAAAGATTTTTCACTAATTACATCACCAACAACAGACACAGTAAAATCAAATTTAGAAAGCATATCAATAACTCCTTGAGTATTCTCAACAGGAGAAGTTAAAACAAATGCTGCACCAGGATAAGATTTTAACCAATCCTCCCAATCCACTTTAGGATTTCGGGGAATAGATTCTAAACGAACACAAGCACCAACATCAGAGCATTCACATAACATTTCAAGAGTACCTAATACTCCAGGATTACTTATATCTTTACCTGCAGTAACAAGTCCAGATTCACCTAAATCTTTCATAACTTTAATTTGATTTTGAACTAAAGTTTCATCTTTTAAATAAGTAGTATCCCAATTTAAAGGGAAATCATGGTGTTGTCTTCCTTCAATATCTATAGCAACTAATACTTTATCTCCAACATTAGCCCCAAAACTGGTGATTAATTTATCTTTATTAGCAATCCCAATAATTGCCATTCCAATAGAATCAAAATCTGCATCAGGGTGAAGATGTCCGCCAACTAAAGGAATATTAAATTTTTCACAACCATCTTTAATCCCTTTCATAAGCTCATCATAAATTTTATCATGCTTAATTGATAATATATCCACCATTGCTAAAGGTTTTCCACCCATTGCTGCAATATCATTAACATTAACAAGAACACTACAATATCCTGCCCAGTAAGGATTTGTGTTCATCAATTGACCCCATATACCATCTGCTGCAAAAAGTATCACTTGATTATTCCCAATATCAATAGCTGATGCATCATCGCCAAAGTCTAATAAAACATTCCCTGAAATGTTATAAACAGATTTTAGAGAGTCTGTAACTTTACTTATATCATTTTTTCTGGTTACACCATTAAAAGACTGAAGAGATTTTATAAGATCCTTTAAATCCAAAAACATACACCTCATAATTTCTAAAAGATAATAAATTATAAAATTTTATATTAATTAACTATTTTAAAATCACAATTTATATTATTTACTATTTTAGTAATTGTTTCAAAAATTTCATTAATTTTATAAGATCCTTTAAATCCAAAAACATACACCTCATAATTTCTAAAAGATAATAAATTATAAAATTTTATATTAATTAACTATTTTAAAATCACAATTTATATTATTTACTATTTTAGTAATTGTTTCAAAAATTTCATTAAGCTTCAAAGTTTTAAAATCATCCAAGTTACAATCCTTTGGATATTGAATTTCTAAAATTTCATTGAAATTAAAAACTTTATCAAAAATTTCAGCTCCAACAATATCATCATAACCAGATTCTACTTGTATAATTTTAGATTCATTTTTAACAAAACCATGCTCTACAACTTTATCTAAATCCCCATCTGTTATTCCAATAATTGGGACATTAAAACGATAAAGAATATCTGAAGCCACTAAAGTTGTATCATCACCTACAGTAATAACTAAATCATTATCTTTTAGTTTATAAATATCTTCAGCAGCATGATCTAAGTAAGCAATACTTAAAATTGTAGAAGAATTATCCTTGTTTAATACTCGAGGTTCAATATCATCACTTCTGCGAAGTAAACCTGTTTTAATAATTGCAGTATTTAAATCTATTTTCCCTAATTTATCCACACCGTGTTGTTTAATATTCCCTCCAATAATATCTGTAATAATACCATCTTTTGCAACAAGAGTTAACTTATCAGATGAAGATTTTCCAATAACCATTCCATTTACAAGGATATTTTCACCTGGACTTACCCCATGAACTGGACGAACAATACTACCTTTTAAATCTGGAATATTATTAGTAAAATGTTTTAACCTTACATCTTCAGGTGTTACGATATTTAATTCTAATTGACTAGCTAGTTTAATTGCAAAATCATCAGCAGTTAAAGTTTTATATTCACTTCTAGCACCAGGATGTATATTTAATTTAGTTTCATTACCATCCCAAACAATAACACTACCATCATTTTCCCCTGGACGTTCAATTTGTATGACTGGTGTTAAATCATCAGTTAAATATTGACTATAATGATTAAAAACTTTATAACCAAACACTTGACCTGTTGTGGAAGATTTACCATAATTTAATAAGAAAATACAATCTAAATTTTCATCCTTAAATTTCTTTAATGATTGACTAGGAAGTAATTTCTCTTTAATATTTATCACATTTTCAAGGGAAGCATCAATAACTGCAGTTCTTCCCATTGTTCCACCTAGCCTACAATGAATATTACCATAATTTGATAATATATCTAAAATATATAAAGCATACCCTGAATCTATAATATTCGGGCCATGTACTACTACTCCAATTTCCATAAATAATAAACCTACAAAAACAAATTTTCTTTTATAATTACTTTTTTATTCTGCGTTTAAAAAGTGAAGACCCACACACTTCACAATCTTCATAAGGATAATCTTCAGGATAATCCCGTTTACAACCATTACAAGTTTTAACCCAATTATACACACCATTAATACCTTTAGTAATAATACTACTATAAGGAATACCTATAATCTTTAAAACATTCTGTATAGAATAATCATCAGTTAAAACTTTAACATTACTATTAGTATTCTGAATATCTAAGGCTAAAGCTATTAAATTCTTATCCGGTTCAGATAATCTTAAACTATCACCAGATTTTTTAATAATTTCATCTAGTTCTAACTTAAATTTATCATTAGGATTACGGACAATTAAATTACCCTCATCAATTGCTTGATTCAAACGTATTTGAGACTTTAAATCCTTAACTTCATGAGTTATATCAGATACTGTATAATTAACATTATTACCCGGTTCATAACCATTAATAAAAGCAGAAGCATCTAAAACATAAACAACATTATTCATATTAATTATATATAGATAATAAAAAATATATACCTTACTCGGAAAAAATAATTCTAAGAAAAAATTAAGGATAGGATGTAAATAAAAATGATAAGCGAAACAATGGAATCCCATAAAAAAGATAGTCCCTCAGATATAAAATGTGGAATCATCACATTAAGTGATAGTTTAAAAGAAAAAGGTAATGAAGGAATAGAAGAAGATTTATCAGGACAATATTTATTTGAAAGACTAAGTGAAAAATATGAAGTATCCGCATATGTACTTATAGCAGACGAATCAGATAAATTAATACAAGCTATATCTAATATGAATAGTAAAGGAATAGATGTAATTTTCACAACAGGTGGAACAGGACTTGAAAGTAGAGATATAACTATTGAAACATTAGTTCCAAGATTTGATAAAGTAATACTCGGTTTTGGGGAAGAATTCCGTCGAAAATCCTTTGAAAAATTAGGTTCCGGAGCATTACTATCCAGATCAACTGCTGGAATTTATAATAAAACAATCATTTTTGCATTACCCGGTTCACCTAATGCTGTTGAAATGGGTTTAAATTTAATATATCCTGAAATAGGACATCTTGTAAAACATGCAAGAAAATAAGAAAAAATAAAATAATTAAAAAAATTCATTAACACTAATTAAAGGTTCTAAAAGAATATTTGCATCTTCAAATGCCTCAACAGCACCTTCTTCACGGTCAACACAAACAAAAGCTCTACTAACATTACCACCATTATCTTGGATTGCATGTATAGCTTTAAGTAAAGATCCACCAGTTGTAGTAACATCTTCTACAACAATAACATCATCACCTTCACATAATTCACCTTCAATAAGTTTACTAGTACCATAACCCTTTTTTTCTTTACGTATCATAAGTAATGGAATACGTGACTCTAAAGATACAGCAGTAGCTATAGGAACAGCACCTAAAGCAGGTCCTGCAACTTTATCAATATTATCATCACTTATTTTATCAGTAATTAATTTAGCAATAGTTGATAATATTTCAGGATTAGTGATTGCTTTTTTCATATTAACATAATAATTACTTTTTTTACCACTAGCTAGAGTGAAATCTCCCTTTTCAAAAACTTTATTTTCTTTTAAAATTTGAATTAAATAATCTTTATTTGACATAGAAATCTCTTAATAAAAAAAAGTTTTTTTTTATTCCTCTTCGGATAAATCTTTTAATAATATTTTATCCCCAACTTTACTCACCATATCTACAGGAATAATATCTTCACTTTTTTTAATATTCATTTTTTCTTTAATATTGCCTTTATTAATTACTAAACCTGTTATTTGATATGTTTCAGGATCTATTTCAAAATCAACAACTTTTCCAAGTATAGTAACATTTAAATTTAATACTTCTTTTCCTAAAATTTCTTTAGTTCTCATTTTATAAACACAACTCCTAAAATCATTATTTTATTTATTTTTAAAAAACGGTTCTCTTTAATTTAATAATATTATTTTATACATTCTAATTATTTATACCTTTAAAAAAGTTTGACATTATTAAAGGTAAAAAAAAATAATTAAAAAAAAGTGTTAAATTGGAGAAAATATTTTAATAAGAATCTAAATCTTCTTCAGTAATTCCTTTATCCTGAAGACGTTCTTCTTCATCTTCATCCCCTTTATTCCAATTAACAATACCATAAACCACACAAAGAAGTGTAGATAAAATTATTAAAACATAAACACCCCAAATCCATGGATCAGATATACCAAAAACCATCATTAGGATTCCTCCTTAACTTTCTTCTTATTAAAACCTCTAAATGAATTTGTTAAATATTTTTCATCTAATGGTTTTGTGAGTAAGGAAACTACAACTAAAAAGATTATACTAATTGGTAATGCAATTATCATAGTATCAACATAAGGCCAAGGCATAGTTGATATTAACATAGGATAACCAGTTAAGAATTTACAAATTCCTAAAGATGTTGCAGTTTTTCCAAAGACAAATATTAACCAAAACAAACTTGAGAATACTCCAGCTAATATACTTGCAATAGCTCCTTCACGAGTTGCACGCTTCCAATAACATGCCGCCAAATAAGCAGGAAGGAAAGAAGCAGCACAAACACCAAAGAATAAACTAGTACCTAAAGCTACTATACTTCCAGGTAGGGATAAACCTATAATAAGAGATAATACTATAGCTACAAGAATACCTATTTTAGAAAATGTAGTAGATAAATTATCAGATAACTTACGTTTATGTAAAGTTTCAATTATATCATGCCCTAAAGCGGTTCCTTGAGTATGATACTGACCACTTAATGTACTCATGGAAGCTGCAATCAATGTTAAAAGGAATAAATATACAAACCATTCAGGCATTGCCATGGAAATAAATGTAGGAATTATTTTATCAATATTACCTGCAACCATATTTACTGCAATTTTTCCAAAATTATCAAAGAAAAACACATTAGAAAGGGATCCAACAATATATGCAGTAGTTGGTATTAATGCAATGAAAACTCCTCCAATTAAAATAGAACGATTTAATTCTTTATCAGATTTCACTGTCATAAATCTTACTGCAAGTGATGGTTGTGCAAGTGCACCAATTCCAACCCCTAAAATTGTAGTTGTTACAAGATTCCACCAATAAGGTGAAGATAATGTAGGGAAAGAAGTCCATCCCGTTCCCCCATCAGCCGCTGCCGCAGCTGGATATAAATGAACCATATTAGATAAAGCCATGTTTGCATGAGATACTCCACCTAATTTCGCATATACAAATACAAGTAAAATAGCCATACTAACAAACATTATAGTTCCTTGAAGAGCATCAGTATACATAACTCCCTTAATACCACCATAGAACACATACACTGCAATAATTAAAGATAAAATCAGAAGTGATAAACTAAAATTAAGAGCTAAACTAGTTTCCATAAATCTAGCAGCACCAATAAGAACAACTGCAGCATATAATGGCATACCACAGAATATAATTAAACCACTAGCAACTTGTATAAAACGACTATTAAATCTACGACCTAAAAATTCAGGAAATGTAACACTACCTAAATTATGTCCAATACGACGTGTTCTTTTACCGAGAAATGCAAATGCTATAAATATTCCAACTATAACATTTAACCATGCTAACCATAAAATTCCCATACCATATTTACCAGCAATTCCCCCAAAACCAACAATAGCAGCCGTAGATATAAATGTTGCCCCATAACTTAAAGCCATAATATAAGAATTAGTATCACGACCGGCTATTAAAAAGTCTTCTGAAGAATTTGTTCTTTTATAAGCAAGATAACCTATAAGGATTACCATTATAAAATATATTGCAAATATTGCAATTAACAAAGAATAATTCATAAAATTTTAACCTCATATACATAATAATAAATAAAAAAACTATAAAAGATGAAAGCTACTAAAAATGTACATTTAATTATTTCACCCCAAAAAAATAGGTAGTACAATATAAAAGAATTAACCATCATTTTAAGTTATTAATAATTTATAACTAAAATAATATTTAAATATTCTATATAATATATTAATAATTCAAAAATTTATAAACATTAAATAATAAAAATAAATAAAGTTATAAAATTAAAGATTCATGTTTTAAAAAAAATTTTTATATGAGGATAAAAAATATGATTTGGAATGAAGCCGCAGAATGTATGGACGAAGAAGATAAAAAGGAATTACAATTATCATTACTACAACAAACCGTAAAAAGAGCATATGATAATGTACCTTTCTATAAAAAATTATTAGATGATGCAGGGGTAAAACCTGAAGATATAAAAACATTGAAAGATATTGAAAAAATACCATTCACAACAAAAACTGACCTTAGAGCAGCATACCCATTTAAAATGTTTGCTGTACCAGATGAAGAAATTGTGGAAATACACACATCTAGTGGAACAACAGGAGTACCAACAGTATCAGGTTACACAATAAAAGATTTAGATATATGGGGAGAAATGACTGCAAGAGGACTTGGAATGTGTAATGCAACCAAAAAAGATAGAATCCAGAATTGTTATGGTTATGGATTATTCACTGGAGGTTTTGGAATACATTACGGTGCAAGAACCGTAGGATGTACTGTAATCCCAATAAGCGCAGGAAACACAAAAAGACAAGTAGATACCTTATTAGATTTCCAAAGCACAATATTAACATGCACTCCCTCATATGCAGCATATATCGGAGAATACCTTAAAAAAGAAGGTTACAAACCAGATGATATAAGCTTAAAATATGGAGTATTCGGAGCAGAAATGTGGACCGAAGAAATGAGAAAAGGAATAGAAAAAAGTCTCGGAATAACAGCATTAAATATTTATGGACTAACTGAAGTAATGGGGCCAGGAATAGCAATAGAATGCCCAGAACAAACAGGACTACATGTAGCAGATGATCATTTCTACCCAGAAATTATAGATCCTAAAACTGGAGAAACATTACCAGATGGAGAAAAAGGAGAATTAGTACTTACAACTTTAACACGGGAAGGTTCACCAATAATCAGATTCCGTACAAAAGACATAACCACTTTACATAAAGGTAAATGTGCTTGTGGAAGAACAAGTTGTAAAATAGAACGTATAACTGGAAGAAGTGATGATATGCTTAAAATTCGTGGAGTTATGGTTTTCCCATACCAAATCGAACGTGCATTATTCAAAACTGAAGGCATAGAACCAACCTATCAAATCCATGTAACAAGACCAGGATTACTTGATGAAATTGAAGTGAAAGTAGAAGCATCACCAGATATGTTCTCAGATGAAATGAAAGAATTAAGCACACTTGAAAACACATTAAGTAAAAATATACATAATGAAATAGGATTAAGAGTAAATGTAACACTTGTTGAACCAGGATCATTACCTAGAAGTGAAGGAAAAGCAATAAGAGTAATTGATGAACGTAACTTTGAATAAGGAAAAAAATAATTTTTAAGGGAATGAAATTTATGAAAATAAAACAACTATCAGTATTCATAGAAAACAAAGAAGGTAGACTTAAAAACGCATTAAATGTATTATCTAAAGAAAATATTAATATTCGAGCATTATCTGTAGCAGATAGTGAAAAATATGGTATACTCCGTTTAATCGTGAATGACAACGAAAAAGCAAAAAAAGCATTAGAAAAAGAAAATTTAATTGTGAAAGAAACAGAAGTTATTGTAGTTGGCATACCAGATAAACCTAATGGATTAAACCACATACTTGAAATATTAGAAAAAGATGGAATTAATGTTGAATATATTTATGCATTCGTAAGTACAAAAGCAGATGAAGCAGTAGTAGTTATGAAAATTGAAGACATTGAAAAAGGTTTAAAATTATTAAAAGAAGCAAATTCAACAATCTTAACTAGAAAAGATATAAATAATTTATAAATAAAATTAAACCTTTAAAATTTTTTTCAAAAGATACACCTGAATGGAGCTTAATAAAACATGGAATTCTGCCCTAAATGTGGAAAAATGCTAATTCCTAAACATAATCAAGTAAAATGTAGCTGTGGATACAGTAAAAACTTAAACAAAAAAGATATAGAAGAACAGTACACGATGGCTGGAGAAAAAAAACATAACGAAGAAGTTGTTTTAATTGATGGTGATGTTGTAACCTTACCAACAACAAAAGGAAAATGTTTTAAATGTGGAAATACACAAATAGCTTGGTGGATGCGCCAAACAAGAAGTGCTGATGAAGCACCAACTATTTTTTACAGATGTACAAAATGTGGAAACACTTGGAAAGGACATGACTAAAAAAATGGGAAAATTAATTAATTATTAATCTATTTTTTCCTACCTACCACTTTTTTTAGAGTCAAATATATATTAAAAAATAGTTTTAAAAAAAATGGGAAAAAGGGGCTGTCCCATAAGTGAAAATTTTTTTTAGAAAAAATTGAGGGGATGTGCTGTTTTTGGGTGTATTTATGTTAATTTTACACTTGAAATAGCACCTAACCATTTTTTTAATTAGTAAACTTCTGTTTATTAAGTGTTGATTTATTTAATTGTAGATTAGATTAAATAGGTTTGTTATTTTTTTTATTTATTTTATATGTGATGTTTTTTTTAAATGAGTGTTGTGTTTAAATTTTTATGTATTTTTTGTATGTTGTGTGCTATTGCTTTAAGTGTTAATTCGTGTTTTGCATTTTTAAGGTGTTTGCGTTCTACTTTTTTGCATTTATAATTTTTTTTAAGAGATCCGAAGTATCCTTCACTTAAGGGTGCTCTTTTTTGATACATGTTTTCCCCTAGTTTTGAGTTGAAATCTTGTCTTAATTTACTCCGTAATGGGTGTTCTCTGTCCATTATTTCCCGGACTCTGCTTTTTGTACAATCATTGTGGAATTTACAAATTTTACACATACTGGTAGAATAAACACGATAAGACACATTATTAATCTTTCGATTATGCTGATAATTTAGTATTTGGTTTTGTGGGCAAATATAATTGTCTTCCTTTTCATTATAAATGAAATTAATTTTACTATAGCTTTTTATTTTATTTCCTTTTTTATGTTTCATGCTTTCCACTCGATTTGGGATTAATGGTATGGAACCATTAATGAAAGCGTGTTCTAGTGCTTGATTGTTTAAATATGCATTATCTGCTAAATAAAATTTTGGTCTTTGACCTAAATTTTCTTCAACCATTTTCATCATTTTAAGCATCTGATGATGATCAGTTGGAGCTTGAGTTAAATACTCAGCAACCACCATTCCATTGTGACTATCCACTGCAACTTGATAATTATAGTTTAATCCCATTTTATCCTCTTTATCTTTCATCCAACGTGATTCAGGATCCGTGAAACTAATCGTATGCTTACCATCATAATTTTCTTTTAAAAAAATTAGAAAACCCTTAACATAGTCTAATTTACTTTTACTAATTAAACAAGTTTTTAAAAGTTTTAAACCATTCTTATTCAAATTTTCATCTATTTTATCCACTAAAGGTTTTAAATCTAGGCATGATTTACCTTTTTGAATGTATTTTCTTAATTTAAACCATGTACTGTTCTTACTTTTCTTATCTGAATATTTTTTAATCAGTTTTTCTAGGAAATTTATTTCCTCAATTTTTATTAAATTAAAATTATTAGCATTTGCCTTTAAAATAGTCCCATCAACCGCAACACAATTATTATCAATCAATTTAAGTTTTAAACCCAAAAACACAGTATAATAAAATAATTCACCAATCAAAAACTTATTATATTTAAAAAAACGTGAAATAGTTGATTTACTAGGCTTCTTATTATTTAAAATATAATTACAAGACTCATCATTATTATCTAACCAATCAGCTAATTTCCTACAACTTAAAACATTATTAAAAACACCCCAAACAAACAAACCCAATAATTCATCAGGCAAATACTTTTTAGGACGACCACGACCCATATTAAAATCTTCAAAAAAAGAAGGAAAATCCTCTTTAAACTTACTCACAATAAATTTAACAGTAAAAACCAAACCCTCATCCTTTAAATTATATCCAGGAACATTTAAAATAAAATCAGCCTGCAAATCAGCTTTAAAACTACAACAAACCATAAATTAAAACCTATCCGTACTTTTTTCAATTTTGTATAAAAAAAAAATTTTAAAAACCACAAAAAAACAGTGAAAAAACCAAAAAATTTAAATGCCACAAAACACATAAAAAAGTAATGTGGATTTGGTTTTTGTTTTTTGTCGTTATTAAACTATTTATCAATCCACACATTTATAATTAACTATTTCTAAACGATAGAATAACTAAAACAACTTCTATCAATCAAAATTTATACAAAATAAGAAAAATAACAAAATCAAAAAAGTAAAAAAAGAAAAAATTAATTATGGGACAGCCCCAAAAATAGAATATTTATTCAATAAAATTATTTTAGACATGTAAATATATAATCTTGAACAATATCTCTTTTAAAATTCTTTTGGAAATCATGTTTAACTGTTTCAAAAACCCTGCTTCCCTTAGAAGTTAAATTATAAAATTTAACTTGATGATTATTATGCATACCTTCATGACTTTTAAGTAATCCTTCTTCTTCCATTTGATTTAATATGGGATAAACTTTACTATGACTAACATTTTTAATTAAACCAGCTTCAATTTGGGGTTTAAAAAATTCATCTATTTTTTTCATCAAATCGTAACCATGAAGAGATTTTTTTGAAAGATTCCATACAATTAAACTTCTCATTATACCATTAGAAATATTTTTAATTAGGACTTTATTTTCTTTAAATAATAAATGTGTTTCATCTTCATTAATTAATTCATCATTCCTCATAGTAAATTCACCATTAATAATATAGAAATTTTCATATCATTAATTTAAATTTTTTTTATAGAAAATTTAATTACGTACTAATAATACATCAGTACTTGCAGTTACAACAACTCTTTCAGCTACACTTCCTAATAAAAACTTTTGAACTCCACTTCGTCCAGATCCGGATATGATAATTAAATCTACATCATCTTCTTCAGCTACTTCAACTATTTTTTCAGCTGCAAAACCTACAACAACTTTTGTGGTGATATTACAATCTGAATCAAATTGTTGTTTCATGTGTTCTACATTTTTTTGAGCTTCTTCATAGAATGTTTTATTTATATCATCAATATGTTCTTTTTTTTGGAATACATAAGGGACTAATTTATTAGCAACTGATAATATAATTATTTCCCCATTGGGATTTAATACTTTTTTTACTCTTGAAATTTCTTCTTCTGAATATTCTGAACCATCTGTAGGTAATAAAACTTTATCATACATATTTTTTTCCACCTTAATTTTTTTTATTATCCTTTTATTTTAAGGATAAAAGTTAACATGTATAATTTTATACATGTTGATAAAAAAACCTATAGTTTAAATAGTATATAAAATTAACGAAAAAAAAAGAATAAAAATAAAAAAAAGAATAAAAAATATTTAAAATTTAATATTTATAAAATCCTTCACCAGCATTAATACCAGTTTTTCCAGCATCAATTTTCTCTTTAAGCATAGCTGCTATTTTTCCCTCAATAGTTTCAATATCAGATGCATTAGGGTTCATAATAACAATATTATAAGCAGTAGTTAAACCTACAATATCTAAAATTCTGAAAGGTCCAATAGGTGCACCTGTAGCAAGTACCCAAGTTTTATCAATAGTTTCAGGATCAGCTACACCTTTTGCATATAACATTTCAGCAGCATTTAAAAATGGAACTAACATAGAGTTAAGTATATAACCAGGTTGTTCTTTTTTAAGTTGTAAAGGAACCATACCAATTTTCTCAGCAAAATCAACCACTATATCATAGTATTTTTGATCAGTACCAGCATGCCCCATAACTTCTGCAGTATTATTCTTCCAAATAGAATTTGCAAAATGTAATGCAAGATATTTTTCAGGACGACCAGTATACTCAGCAAATGCACTAGGAAGTAATGTAGAAGAATTAGTAACAATAATAGTTTTATCCGGAATATTTTTAGCTAATTCTTGATAAAAAGGAATTTTTTGTTTTGGATCTTCAGCAATTGCTTCAATAATTAAATCAGCATCATTACCTGCTTCAGCATAACTTGTAGTTAAAGTTATATTATCATATGCTAATTCAGCTTTATTTTTCAATTCATCGATTTCATCATCAGTTAAATCTTTTTTATCAGTAAACCCATTACAATATGCACTTGGGTCTGTTTTCATTTGTTCAAGAGTTGTTAAATATATATTTTTTACTCTTTCAAGTTTAGGTTTAGCTCTTCCAATAGATCCTTCACTTCGTAACCAAATTGTTACATTGAATCCTTTAAAAGCAGTTTGAAAAGCTATTTGACTACCTAAAACTCCTCCACCTGCAACTACTATATTTTTCATACTCATTTATTAAACCTCCAGCAATTATAAATAAACATGTAAACCTAGGTTTTATAAGTATATAAAATAATATGATTTGATTTTTTAATGAATAAAAATATAAAAAATAGAAAAAATTGCGAGAGGGTTGGCCAAAAATCGATTTTTTAATTTTTTGTAATACTTTTTTTTATTTTATTTTTTTAGTTATTATTTTTCATGTTTTTTGTTTTTGTTGTCATTTTTGGGTGTGAATTTTTTTTTCATGTGTTTTATTTTCTTGGTATTGTTTTATATTAATTTTTTGTGTTGTTTTTTTTATTTTAAGTGTTTTTAAATAGTTATATTTATATACTAGTATTTATATATATTAATATTAATTATTATTAATTTGTTGGTGTTAGTTATGGATATTGAACAGTCTAGTTTTAAATTGGAGCGTTTAGATGATGATATTCCTAAGGATCATCTTTCTCGTTTTATTGTGCGTTTTGTTGATGAATTTTTCCCAGTTTTAGAGGTTGAAGAAAACATGGGAGGAAAGGGTAGGCCTGTTTTACCGGTTCGTGAAATGTTTAAATTAATTATTTATGCTTTTAATGAGGGTGTTACTAGTTCTAAAGTTATAGAAGATCATGCTAAGTATCATAAAATTTATTTATATGTTTCTAATGGAATTAAACCTTCTCAAAGAAGTATTCGAAGATTCATCCGTGATTATGGTTATTTGTTTAATGTTTTTATTGGAAGTACTTTACTTTTTGCAAATGAATTAGGAATCACAGATTTTAAGCATATATCCATTGATGGGACTATTAAAAAAGCATACAACTCTAAATTTAATGTTTTACATGAAAAGGACATTAATACTTTAATTCAGTATTATAGTGGATTAAAGTTACCTAATAAGAAAATTAAAAAGCTCCCACGTCCAGCACGTAATTTGATTGAACGAACAGATTTAAACAATGAAGATAAATTAGAATTATTATTTGAGTTACAAACTCAATTAAAGATGTCTGGTCAAAATACAGTACCTGTAAATGATGTTGAAGCTCGTTGGATGCATAATAAACAAGGATTAAATGAGGTTGCATACAATGTTCAAAGCGCTGTAGACACCGTTTCCAAACTTATTTGTGCAGTAAAAGTTTCACAAAAACCAACAGACCATTATGAATTACCAGAAATAGTGAAAAATGCAATAAATAACATCAACGATGAACCGGAATATGTAAGTGCAGATACAGGATACCACACCGAAACTAGCTTCCAATACTTAGAAAAAAATAATATTAAAGGATTAATACCAGATAGAAAACAAACTCGAGAAAACACAGGAAGATTAAGTGAAAACCCATTCCATAAAGACCACTTCAAGCATGATCTAGAAAAAGACACTTACATTTGCCCAAATAAACAAGAACTACCTTTCCAACAAGAAATCAAACATTACTTAGAAAATGAAACAAAACCTTATAAAATCGAAAGAAGATATTGGAACTACAATGCATGCCAAGACTGCCAGGATAAAGAAAAATGCTACAAAGGAACACAAAGACAAATAACAGAATTCACAAGTAACACAGCCCTAAAAATGAAAAAACAAATGGAAACAAAAGAATACAAAACCATGTTTAAAAAAAGATCAAGCACAGTAGAAGCACCATTTGGTACACTTAAAACCTACTACCACATAAATGAACTACCAACAACAGGAATACAACACACAGAACACATACTAGCACTACAAGCACTAACATACAACCTAAAAAGACTAAACCACATAATCAAAAACGAATACGACGAAACAGACAACATAAACCAATTCATAGAAAAAATAGGAGCAACACTCAACCTAAAATGCAAAACCACAGAAAAATAAAAAAAAGTAATACCAAAAAATATCAAAAATTATTTTTGGCCAACCCTCTGCGAATAAAAAAAATAAAAATAAAAAAAAGAATAAAAAATATTTAAAATTTAATATTTATAAAATCCTTCACCAGCATTAATACCAGTTTTTCCAGCATCAATTTTCTCTTTAAGCATAGCTGCTATTTTTCCCTCAATAGTTTCAATATCAGATGCATTAGGGTTCATAATAACAATATTATAAGCAGTAGTTAAACCTACAATATCTAAAATTCTGAAAGGTCCAATAGGTGCACCTGTAGCAAGTACCCAAGTTTTATCAATAGTTTCAGGATCAGCTACACCTTTTGCATATAACATTTCAGCAGCATTTAAAAATGGAACTAACATAGAGTTAAGTATATAACCAGGTTGTTCTTTTTTAAGTTGTAAAGGAACCATACCAATTTTCTCAGCAAAATCAACCACTATATCATAGTATTTTTGATCAGTACCAGCATGCCCCATAACTTCTGCAGTATTATTCTTCCAAATAGAATTTGCAAAATGTAATGCAAGATATTTTTCAGGACGACCAGTATACTCAGCAAATGCACTAGGAAGTAATGTAGAAGAATTAGTAACAATAATAGTTTTATCCGGAATATTTTTAGCTAATTCTTGATAAAAAGGAATTTTTTGTTTTGGATCTTCAGCAATTGCTTCAATAATTAAATCAGCATCATTACCTGCTTCAGCATAACTTGTAGTTAAAGTTATATTATCATATGCTAATTCAGCTTTATTTTTCAATTCATCGATTTCATCATCAGTTAAATCTTTTTTATCAGTAAACCCATTACAATATGCACTTGGGTCTGTTTTCATTTGTTCAAGAGTTGTTAAATATATATTTTTTACTCTTTCAAGTTTAGGTTTAGCTCTTCCAATAGATCCTTCACTTCGTAACCAAATTGTTACATTGAATCCTTTAAAAGCAGTTTGAAAAGCTATTTGACTACCTAAAACTCCTCCACCTGCAACTACTATATTTTTCATACTCATTTATTAAACCTCCAGCAATTATAAATAAACATGTAAACCTAGGTTTTATAAGTATATAAAATAATATGATTTGATTTTTTAATGAATAAAAATATAAAAAATAGAAAAAATTGCGAATAAAAAAAATAAAAATTTAAAAAAAATGTAATGAAAAGAAAAATTTAAAATTCTCTTAACATTTTAGCTATTTCTTCCTTTTGATAACCTAATTTTAAAAGTAAGTTTTTAATAGAATCATCAGGTTTCTTACCATGAATTTCTTTCCAATTCTTAAAATCATTTTTCACAATAGCATTAACAAGTAATTGGATAGTAATTAAATCATCACCATCTATTGCAACTAATATTTCTTTTCCATTAAAGTATCTTTCAGGATCTACAAGGTCAAATTTTCCAGCACTTTTATCCCACTTAATTATTGCATTCTTTATTTTATATGACATGATTAAAAGTCTCCTAAAAATTTATATATTTTACTTAACAGCATTATATCCATTTTCAATAGCTTTAATATTCATTTCATGGAATTTAGGTTTAAGATTATTTTTCATAGCTTTAATAATATCGTTTTTAGATAAAATGAAATCATCACTAGCTGTTAATGCACCTAATAATACCATATTCAATGATAAAATACTTCCAGCATCTTCAGCTAATTGATTACCATTAAGAGGATGCACATTATTATATTCTTGTTTTAAAGTAGGAATAATCTCATTTTCAACAGATGGATATCTTTCACCTGTTTGTGAAATTGTTGAAGGGACAATAGGTATTGTGTTAAAAACAATTTTAGTATCATAATTTGCTTTATTCAAACCTCGAACAACTTCTATTGGTTCAAAACCAAGAACCATATCAGCTTTATGATTCTCAACAATACTACTTTTATAATCACCAATTCGAAGTTCAGTAGAAACTGAACCTCCTCTTTGACTCATACCATGAATTTCACTCATTGCAACATCATAACCTTGAGCCATTGCAGCTTCACCAATAACAACACTAGTCTTAATGATTCCCTGACCACCTACACCACAGATGTAAATATTATAAGTACCATTAGACATAACTATTCACCATCCTCTTTTTTAGCTTTTATAGCTTTTTCCGGACATATTTGAGCACATGCCACACATCCAAAACACATATTACTATCAATAACTACATCATCACCTATTTTAGATATTGCAGGACAAGCCAATTCATCCACACATTTATAACATTTTGTACAATTATCTTGAATACTCATTGGTTTTCGTTTTTTAATCCCTTTAATAAGTGTACATGGGAATTGTGTTATTACAACACTAACTCCTTCATATTCTAATGCTTCTTTATAAATATCAATAGTTTTTCTTATACTATGAGGATTAGTTGTTCTAATAAATTTAACACCAATAGCTTCAACTAATTTCTCAATATTTATTGCAGGAGCTTCATCCCCAACACCATCAACAGGTAATCCAGGATTTGGTTGGCCTCCAGTCATAGCAGTTATACGATTATCTAATATAGTTACAACTAAATTCTTATTATTATTATGAACAGCATTAATAAGAGGAGCTATTCCACTATGGAAAAATGTACTATCTCCAATAAAACTACAAACATATTGATTAGTGGATTTACTAAATCCACATCCATCACCAATACTGGAACCCATACTTAATAAGTAATCTGCAGCATTATACGGTGGACTAATACCTAAAGTATAACATCCAATATCAGAAGCAAAAACCATCTCAGATTCAGGTATTTCTAATTCTTCTGCAGCTTTACCAATTGAATAATAACTTGAACGATGAGGACAACCAGCACATAAAGTTGGTTGACGATTAGGAATAGAATCTTTTAATTCTTTTATTGCAGGGGAATCTTCATTATCTTCAAATTCATAATAATTTAATATTCTGTTAAATGATTCTTTAACAATATCTTGACTATACTCATGAACAAAAGGGAATGTTCCATTTCTTTTCCCATAAACTGGAATATCTAAACCATTTTCTCCAAGGATTGCTAAAACACTTATTTCAAGTATTGGATCTACTTCTTCAACTATGAAAATTCCATCTAAATCTTTCACAAAATCTAATATTAAATCTTCACTTACAGGATATGATAATCCTAATTTAAGTATATCAATACCTAATTTATCCTTGTTGATTACATCATATGCATAATTAAAAGCACTACTACTTGAAATTACACCAAATTTACCATATAACTTTGCAGGAGTACCAATATTATCAAAATGATAGACTTTATTTAATTCAGATTCAAATGCAAATTTTTCTAAAGAATCTATCTTATTTACAAGAACTGTGTGCATATCTAATGCATTTGCAGGTACAGGAACATATTGACTTGGATTTTTATCAAAGTGTCCTCTAGGCCAATATTCACCATCCCGTATATCTTCCTCAGATTTAGGAATGTCTCCTAATGTTACTGGTCCTCTCATATGAGATACTCGTGTTGTTGTTCTAACAATTACAGGTAATCCTATTTCTTCAGATAAATTATAAGCATAAACCATCATGTCTTTTACTTCTTGAGGATTACTTGGTTCTAAAACTGGAAGATTGGATTGTCTTGCAAAGTTTCTTGTATCTTGCTCATTTTGAGAAGAGAAAGTTGATGGATCATCTGCAACAAGTATAACCATTCCAGCATTCACCCCACTATATGCAGTAGTCATTGCAGAATCACTTGCCACATTCATCCCAACATGTTTCATAAAAGTAAATGATCGCAAATTACTTACAGCAGCAGTTGCTGCTATTTCCATTGCTGTTTTTTCATTTGCTGAGAATTCAAAATACATATTAGCATTTTTTGCTGTTAAAGATAAAATATTACCTATTTCTGATGAGGGTGTTCCTGGATAAGTTGCACTTACTTTTACTCCAGACTCAAAAGCACCACGTACTGCTGCTTCATTTCCAAGCAAAAATAGTTTTTCTCCTTTTTCACCTTTTGTTAATTTTTCATAACTCATAACGATTTCACCAATTATTAATAAAAAAATTTCAAATTTTATATAAAATTATAATATAATTATCTTTAGTTTTAATAATAAATATATATTTTTATAATGAAAAAATAGAAATCATTAAAAAAAAAATTTATGAAAATTAATTTCACATTATTATTAATAAGAATTTTAAAATAGTACTTAGCATAAAACATTAATTATTATAAATTTATATAAATCTTAAAAAATTTTATCAATATAAAAAGAAAGGTAGTCATTTTATGAAAATTAAAGTTCACGTATCACGTTTCAATAAAGACACAGATGAAAAACCATATATTGAAACTTATGAAATTGAAAAAACACCTCAAATGAAAGTTTTAGAAGCATTAAATTTAATAAATGAAGAATATGATGCAAATTTAAGCTTTAGAAGTAGTTGTAGAGCTGGACAGTGTGGATCATGTGCAGTGAGAATTAATGGAAATCCAGGATTAGCTTGTAAAAAAGAAATAGCAAACGAAACAACAATTCAACCTTTAAAATTACCAATAATTAAAGATTTAATAGTTGATCGTTCCTCAATCGAAAATAAAGTAAATGATATGGATTTACATCTTGAAACAAATGATCCTGAAGAATTAATGAAACCTGAAGAAATGGAAGATACATTAAAAGTTAGAAGTTGTATAGAATGTTACAGCTGTTTAACAGCATGCCCCGTATATCAAAATTTCCAAGAAGACTTCGCAGGACCTTATTTCATGAGATATATTAGTAAATTCGAATTTGATCCAAGAGAATTAAAAAATAGGTTAAAAGAAGGATTTGAAAACGGATTATATGATTGTACTAGTTGTGGAAAATGTGGAGCAGTTTGTCCAAAAGATATTAACAGTTTTGGAGATGCTGTTGAAAAATTAAGAGCAATTGCATACAGTGAAGATGAAGGACCTTTAGAAGCACATAAAAAAATTAAAAAAATGGTTGAAGAAACTGGTCGAAGTGTTACCCATCCAGAAAAAGAAGGATTTATAGAATCTTATAATAAAAACAAAAAACAAACCAAGGAAAAATCTAAAGTTGCTTTATTCACAGGTTGTATGGTAGATTACAGATTACAACATGTAGGTGAAGCTGTAATGGATGTTTTTAAAGCTAATGGTATAAATGTTGATGTTCCAGAAAATCAAGTATGTTGTGGCTCACCATTATTACGTACAGGGCAACGTGATGCAGTACAAGCATTAGCTGATAAAAATAAGGAAGTATTTAAAGATTATGATACTGTAATTACTATTTGTGCAGGTTGTGGTGCAACACTTAAAAATGACCATCCTAATTTCGGCAATAAATTAAATGTAATGGATATTAGTGAATTTTTAATCGATAAATTAGATACTAGTAAAATGAAACCATTAGATATGAAAGTAACTTGGCATGATCCTTGCCATCTTGGTAGAGGACAAGGAATCAAAGATCAACCACGTGAAATTATAGATATGATTCCTGGTGTAGAATTTGAAGAAATGGAATTCCCATGTCAATGTTGCGGAGCTGGTGGAGGAGTTAAATCTGCCAGACCAGAAATTGCCCTAGAATTAAGTAAAAACAAAGCACAAATGATTAAAGAAACTGGTGCTGATAATTTTATCACAATATGTCCATTTTGCCAATCCAATATTAAAGATGGATTAGAAGCTATAAATGAAACAGAAATTAATGGAATGAATCTGGTAGAATTATTAAAATTAACTTACAGTGAAGAAAAAGAATAATAATGGAGTTTTAATATTTATGCCCGGCACAGTAAGTGAAGAGGAAGTAATTGCAAATAAAGAATTAATACCTAAAACAAAAGATAAAGAAGAAGTTGAAGAATCTAAAACTGAAAGTAAATCAAAATCTACTAAAAGAGCTCAATTAGTAAGTAATGATTCAACTGTTGATGAAGGAACTTTACGCTTACAAAAAAATATTTATGTAGTTTTTGTAGAATGTGAAACTAGTGGAAATGTTGGTTTCTTAGCTCGTACAATGGCAAATTTTGGATTAAAAAATTTAGTTCTTATAAATCCGTGTGAATTAAAAGATGATGCATATTACCAAGCTATGCATGCAAAAAATCTTGTTGAAAATGCTATAATTTGTGATAATCTTGAAAGTTTCCTTAAAAAGTATTCTATTGATTTTATTATAGGTTCTACTGGAACTCCTGGCGGAAGTTATAATCTTTCTCGTATACCAATACCTCCTAATGAATTAGGGGAAAAAATGGATACAAATACTAATATTGCAATTCTTTTTGGAAGAGAAGGTGATGGCTTAACAAATGATGAAATTGATAAATGTGACATAATAGTTAGTATTCCTACAGATCCACATTATCCTATAATGAATATAACTCATGCTGCGGCTATTATTTTTTATGAAATCTTTAAAAACCGTAACCATTTCCCAGTAGAGGGTTATGATGAAAGTACACAAATAGAAAAGGATTATTTACTTAAGGACATGAAAGAATTGATTGATACTATTAAAATTCCAGACCATAAAAAACGTAATGGTCTTAAAACTTTTAAAAACATTATTAATCGTGCATTCATAACTGGACGTGAAGCTCATACTCTCATTGGAATACTTAGACGATTAAAAATGAGAATTGATGAGAAATAATTAACTCATCATATAATTTTTCTTTTTTTAAAAAAAATCTTTAATAATAAGTGAATAACTTATTTAATATAAAAAAACATAAAATAAAATATTATATTTTTTTATAAAAAATTATTTTTTTCAGGAATCAAATATTTATGGCTATATTAAGTGATAAAGATATTAAAAAATTATTGGATGAAGGACATATTAGTATTGAACCTTTAGACAATAAAGAAAAGCAAATACAACCTTCATCAGTAGATTTACGTATCGGAGATGAATTTAAAGTATTTCGTGTTATACGAACACCTTACATAGATCCAAAAGATAATGAGGAAGTGGCAAGTTACATGGAATCATTTAAAGTACCAGAAGGTGAAGCATTCATTATACACCCAAATGAGTTTGCACTTGCAACAACACAAGAAACCGTGAAATTACCTGATGATATTGTAGCACGTGTTGAAGGTAGATCTAGTATGGGTAGATTAGGTGTTACTATGCATGTAACAGCAGGATATATAGATCCCGGATTTGAAGGCAAAATAACCTTAGAAATTAGTAATATTGGTGCAATGCCAGTAGCATTATATCCTGGTCAAAGAGTATGTCAAGTAGTATTTGAAACAATGACTAGTCCATCCGAAATCCCTTATGGTCATCCTAGTAGACATAGTAAGTATATGGGACAAGAAAAACCTGAAAGTAGTCGGATTAAAATGGATTATGAACTTAATAAATAAAAAAAGATTTAATTATACTTTAACTTTTAAAAAAAATAATTTTTTTATTATTACTCATTCTTTTTTTTATAAAAACTAATTATCAAAAATAAATATTTATAGGAGTATTAAATTTATGAATCATGACAAAATGATGAATATTGGAGCAAAAAGAGGTTTCTTATGGCCTTCATTCGAAATTTATTCTGGAGTAAGTGGATTTACTGATTATGGACCATTAGGTGCAACATTAAAAAACAATATAATGCAAAAATGGAGAAAACAGTACACTGCAGGTGAAGGATTTTATGAAATAGAATCACCAACAGTTATGCCAAAAGAAGTATTAAAAGCTTCAGGACATGTAGATAACTTCACAGACCCAATGACAAAATGTGAAAAATGTGGAGAAGTATTCCGTGCAGATCATTTAATTGAAGAAGCAATCAATAAAGATGTTGAAAGCTTAGCTAATGAAGAAATGGACCAAATCATAATAAATAATACAATAAAATGTCCAACTTGTGGTGGAGAACTAGCTAAAATTTGGAATTATAATTTAATGTTTAAAACACAAATCGGTGCAAAAGGAACAAAACCAGGTTATATGAGACCAGAAACAGCACAAGGAATATTCATACTTTTCAAAAGATTATCTAGATTTTATCGTAACAAATTACCATTTGGAGTAGTTCAATTAGGAAAAGCATATCGTAATGAAATAAGTCCACGTCAAGGAGTAATAAGACTTAGAGAATTCACTCAAGCAGAATGTGAAATCTTCTTAAACCCTGAAGATAAAACTCACCCTAAATTTAAAACAATAGCAAATGAAACTTTAGATTTATGTTCACAAGATGTTCAAATCAATGAAAAAGAAGAATTACACATAACAGTACAAAAAGCTTTAGATGATGGAATAATAAGTAGTGAAATGTTAACTTACCAATTATACCTTGCAAGAAAATTCTTAAATGAATTAGGCATACCAAATGATAAGTTAAGATTCCGTCAACACTTACCTGGAGAAATGGCTCATTATGCTCTTGATTGCTGGGATGTAGAATGTTTAACTGATCAATATGGATGGGTTGAAATTATTGGAATAGCTGATCGTGGAAATTATGATTTAACACAACATGGAAAAGAAAGTAATGAAGAATTAAACATTTATATTCCTTACGATGAACCAAAAACAATTACTAAAAATACTGTAAAACCAAACCTTAAAGTATTTGGTCCAACATTCAAAGGTGATGCTCCAAAAATTATGGGTTGGTTAAAAAATTGTGATGCAGATAAATTAAAAGAAGAAATTGAAGCAAATGGTAAATATAATTTAGAATTAGACAATACTTATGAATTAACAAGTGAACATTTACTATTTGAAACAAGTACTGAGGAAGTTAAAGGTGAAAAATTAATACCTCATGTAATTGAACCTTCTTTTGGTATAGATCGTATACTTTACTGTGTATTATTACATTCTTTCCACAATGCAAGTGAAAATGATGATAAAGATTATTTCAAATTTAAAAACGAAATTGCACCTATAAAAGTAAGTGTTCTTCCACTTGTAAATAAGAAAGGTTTAGATGTAATAGCCTCCAATATTCAAGAATCATTAAGAAAAGATGGTTTCACTGTTGATTACGATGGAAGTGGAAGTATTGGACGGAGATATGCACGTGCAGATGAAATAGGTGTTCCTGTAGCTGTTACTATAGATTTTGATACAATAGAAGATAAAACTGTAACAGTACGTAACAGAGACACTGAAGAACAAGAACGTGTCCCTATTAATGATTTAACTAGTAAAATAAAAAGTATATTAAAAAATTAAAAAAAATAATGAGTGGAAGATTTTTATTCCTTATTAAAACAAGGAATACACACTTTTTCCCCATCTTTTTCTTTCATTCTATGTTCAGATACTAATTCTCCACATTCACCACATTTAATAGAATTATATAAATTTGCTTCTTTTGGTAAGGATAATTCTGCTTTTGATAATGTGAATAATTTATCTTCAGGAACTTCTAATATTTTATAAGATAATTCATCTTTGAAGTGTTGAAAACTTTTTTTATCTTCCATTGTAACAGTACCTTGATCGAATTTATTTTTTAGTGCTACAAATTCTGGAACAATATCATTAAAATCTGCATTTACATAAATTCTAATATTTTCACCATTTTCCCTATTATAAAATGTATATACATGTTTTCCATAGTCTTTAAATATGAAGTTACCTTTACCAAATGTACAACCAGTTACTACTTGTATTGCATCTACAGCACAAGAATCATTTTCACAAATTGCTACTAATTCTTCATCACCAGATTTAGATACATTTAACTTAATCATTGCAGTTTTAGCTACCCTATAACCTAAAGCAGAACCAGGACACACATGTCCATGAAATTTAGTTACTTCAGAAAAAGGCAATATTTCTTCATTATTTTCCATAATAATCCCTCTTAAATTCTTTTAAAAATAATTTTTAATTAATTCTATATTACCTTCATAATGATATAAATTTAATTAATTTAAAAAAAATATAACTATATAGAGAGTGAATATTTATGATGATAGATACACATACCCATGCAGACTCAAGAAGCAGTGAAGACTTTGATTTAATGTATACAAGCGGAATAGATACAGCAATCACTTGCTCATTTTACCCTTACAAACTACGAAATCAAACATGCTTAATAAACCACTTTGATAGAATACTTGAATATGACACCAAAAGAGCAGAGGAATATGGATTAAAATTAGAAGTTGCTTTAGGATTACATCCTGCAAATGTAAGTGAAAACAATGACCAAATTTATGAAGAAATTAGAAGATTAGTGGAAGAAAAGAAAATAGTGGCAATAGGAGAAATAGGTTTAGATGATAATACAATAAATGAACAAAAAGCATTTAAAAAACAATTAGAAATTGCAGAAGACACAAAAAGCAAAGTAATCATCCACACACCACGTAAAAATAAAAAAGAAGTATTGAAAGATATTAAAATCATTGTAGATGAAACAATAAATCCAAAATTAGTGGTAATAGATCATATTAATCCTAATGTTGTAGAAGATGTAATAGACTATGATTACACACTTGGTTTAACCGTACAACCACAAAAAATGACCAAAGAAGAAGCTATAAAAATATTAGATAAATATGGTTTTAATAAATTCTTATTAAACAGTGATATAAGTAATAAACCATCAGATCCTATAAGTGTGCCTAAAACTGTTCGCACACTAAAAAAATTAGGTTATAAAAATAGTGATATTGAAAAAGTAGCATTTAAAAATGCTAAAAAATTCTTCAAAATATAAAAAAATAAAAAAAATAATATTATTTTTTTCTAAACTTCTTTTAAATTATTGTTTTTTAATAATTTGAACCTGAGTAGGTGAGAGAATAATTAAATTTTTACCTTCTTCACGAGCAAGGAGTATTGCTTCAACATTATGTTGTTCACGTAAAATTTTAATTCTACGAGTAGCATTCTTAAATTCTACAGGACCTCTTCTTTCAAGAAAACCTAAATCAACAATAACAGGATTATTTTCTTCAAGAATTTGATCAGAAATATAATCTATATCTGCAATAGTTCTTGGGCGAATTAGAATAATTTCATAAAATGATTGTTCTGGAACAATTGTATATGTTTCGTCATAAAATTCTTCAGTGAAATCATTTACTCCAACATTTCTTTTATTATTACGGTTTTCTTCAAAACCAAGACTTTTTTTTAAAGTACCTATAAATGACATTTAAAATCACTTTTTCCATGAAAAAAATTTTAAAATTTAATTATTTTTTTAGATGATCTAAGATTGCATCTAATAATTTATCTGGATTTTCACGAACATCTGCAGTTGGAAGACCATATTCTTTTTCATAGTCTTCAGGTGTTTTATCCGGTTCGTTACGTAAATTAATACTAATTCCAACAACTTTAGTAGGTTCAACAGCTTCAATAGCTTTTATTTCCTCAGGTATGCCTCTTGGTTCACGGAATGGATGATTTGGTCTATGACCTACAATCACAGCATCAGGATGAGCACCTATTAAAATTGCAGCAGATAAACCTCTAGGGTGAGGGTTTCCATCTTCAGTTAAACTGGATTGACCTTCAATGAAAATAATATCTGGATGTTTTTCTTCTTCTAAGTATTTAATTGAACCTAAAATAGCGGATGGAATATCCATTGCACTTAAACTTCCTGCACGGAAATTAAAATCAGTAGGTTTTTCAAGCCCCATTTCATCTGTTGATATAACACCTGAAACTAATCCTCGTTTTGTTGCGGCTAATCCTAAATTACGTGTTGTTGTTCTTTTACCACACTCTTGAGAAGTACCTCCACAAAAAACAATACTTGCTTTTGGTGTGTATGATATTTTTGGTAAAATTTCAGTACTTTTTTCTGGAGCTATTCCAAAAATATTATTAATCATATCTAATCTTGGACTTATTTCCTTAATAGCAACCCCATTTTGATTAGCAAATTTTGCTAAAGAAATATTATCTTCAATAGATAATGATCTGAATGAACTTACAACATTTTTACCAGCATCAATTGCTTGTACTGCATATTTTAAAGCTGCCCCTTCTGCACCTATAGGTAACATTATAACTATACTTTTAGCTTCTGGAACTTCATCCATTAAATCTATTAAACTTGATGCAACTTCAAATCCCATAAAATTTGTTCCTTGTTTATCTGGGTCATCATCTACAAATCCTACAGTTTCAATTCCTTCAAGGTTTGAGAATTTTTCCCCACCTCCACCACATCCAATTACGATGTATGGGTTTAAGTTTTGAAGTTCTTCAACTGATGATATTGAATACAAATAATCACTCCTCATATTAAATTAATAAATTCTTGTTTTTTAATTGTTAAATAGTAAATAGAAAAATAAACATGAGTTAAAATTCTAAATAAGAAATTCCTCATAAACTCATATTACTAATAATTTATGATTTTTATATAATATAAATGTATTTTTTATAATTAAAATCCTTAAAAAAGCTTTTTTAATAAATAAGTATTTAATTACCAAAAATCTAAAAAAATATTATATTAAACCAAAACCAATTAAATTGAGGAATTTTTTATGGAAAAACCATATGTTATATTAATTGGAAGTGCTTCAGGAATAGGTAAATCTACAATATCTGCAGAACTTGCCAAATCATTAGGAATAAAACATTTAATAGAATCTGATTTTATAAGAGAAGTTGTGCGTGGAATTATTGGAAGTGATTATGCACCTGCATTACATGCTTCTTCATATATGGCGTATACTACTCTTAGAAATAAGAAAAACTATAAAACAGAAGAAGATTTGATTTGTGCAGGTTTTGTTGAACATGCATCATTTGTAGTTCCAGCAATTGAAAAAGTAATTGAAAGAGCTATAAAAGATTTTGATGATATTATAATTGAAGGTGTGCATTTAATTCCTGGACTAATAGATTTAGATAATTATAAAAATCAAGCCAATATTCATTTCTTTATATTATCTTCAGATGAGGAGTCACATAAAAATCGTTTTGTGAAACGAGCTACTGAAAAACGTCGTGGAGGTAAACAATTAGATTATTTTAAGGAAAATAGGGCCATTCACGATTTTTTATTAAGTGAAGCTGAAAAAAATGATGTTAAAGTTATTGAAACTGAAGAGATAAATACTACTGTTCAAAAAATTTTAAGTAATATTAATGAAAGTTGTGAAACTGTTTACTTAAAGAATAATGTTGATGAACTTAAAGATGTTATGGATATTATAATTAAAGAGAATAATGCTAGTGTTGAATGTATTATTTACCCAATTAAAGGTTTCAAAGAACCATTAATTAGAAAAGTTAATATTTATGAACAGAAAAAATCTGACAGTTTTATTAAAGCTTTAGAAGATGATCCTCAAAAGAAAGAGGAATTAAAAGAACTTTATTATTTATCTAATAAACATGGAATGAAGATTTGTGCACCAAATTATGAAATTTTAGATAAAATAATTAAAGAATTAGGTAGTAAAGGATATCTTTACAGTGAATAAAAAGAAAATGATAAATAATTAAATATAAATAATGAGAGGAATGTTTTATATGCCTGAGATGAGAATAGATTGTCCTGTATGTCATAAAAAGAATAGTGCAGTTAGTGATACAAAAACTGTGAAAATTCCATATTTTGGAGAAGTTATGGAATCTAGTATAATTTGTGAGGCTTGTGGTTTTAAACACAGTGACGTTATGAGTTTAGAACAACATGATCCTGCACGTCATAGTCTTAAAATTAATAAAGATAATTTAAGTAGTAGAGTTATTCGTTCTCAAAGTGCAACTGTTTCTATTCCTGAAATTGGTATTAAAGTTGAGCCTGGCCCAAAATCTCAGGGTTATGTTTCTAATGTAGAAGGGGTTATTGTTAGATTTAAAGATGCTACTCAAAGGGCTTTAACACTGTTTGATGATGAGGAATCTCAAAGTAATGGGAAAAAAGTTTTCAATGAATTAGATAAAATTTTAAATGGTGATTTAGAGGTTACATTAATTATTGATGATCCTTTCGGTCAAAGTAAAATTATGGATTTAAAAAGTGTAGAAACTCATTTAAGTGAGGAAGAACTTAAGCATTTGAAAACTGGATTTACTATTATTGATAATGATTCTGAAGAGTGAAAATTTTATTTTTTTTTAGGTTTTAATTGTTCCTATAGATGTATCTTTAACAATATGCCAATATTGGGATTTTATATTATCAAAACTTCCTCTTTTGGCTCCTAGCATATGTTCGGCATTGTATGTGAAAACATTTAATTTTAATACGGCTTTTCTTTCAGGCCATAAGTTAATTGTGTAGTGTATTATTGGTAATGTGATTGATAAACTTACTACAAGGAATTCTAATGCTTCATCATAATAAGAAGGGTTAAATACTTTTTCTTCTATTCCTTCATTTAATAATTCTTCCATTATTTTTTCTAAAGATTCCATTCTTTTTATTAATATATCTTGGAATAGTTCAGGGTTACGTGTGTAAACATTATGGATTTTTTCTGTGTCTTTGTATACATCAATTATTTCCATTATCATATTAGATAATTTTTCTAATGTGGAATAATTTGGATTGTTGAAGATTTTTTCTAGGCTTCTTAGTTCTGTTTTTATCTGTCTGTTTACAATTATTTTTTTTACTTCTTCTTTATTTTTAAAATGGTAATAGAATGTTCCTTTTACAATGTGTAAATCTTTTATGACATCTTTAATTGTTACATTACTATATCCTTTTTCGTAGAATAGATGCCATGCTGAATTTATTATTTCTTCTTTCCGTTCATCTGGTGGTAGGGATACTCTTGTTTTATTCACCATTTTTTTATCTCCAAATACTCTTTTTTGATGTTATTTTTTATTTTTGTAGAAAGGTTTATATATAATTATATACAATTTTTAACTAAGAGTCAGTGACCTTTAGTCAGTCATTTAAATAAAACTTTGCAAAAACACTCTTCAAGAAAAAAGAAGAAGGGAAATAAAATGAACACAGAAGAAGATGAAGAAAATATTGAAAAAATGATAAAAACCTTTGAAGACATAATAAATAACCCTTTATCTCAAAAAATGTTAAACAATGCATTAGTTTACTGTAACAAATGTGGAAAAACACGATTAGAATCTGCACTAGATTATTACCTCGGAAAACAAGACAATATATGCTTAAAATGCAAAGTAACCTACGAATTAGTAGAAATAGTAATACATAAAGCATTAAAAAGTTTTAACACATCAAAAGAATCTTTAATAAAAACCATGCAGGATGAATACTGGGAAAAAGGATTAATAAGCACTTTCAAAGGAATGGCAACATTTGGAGTAAAAAAACCATTCACACCAGGAGCACCATTCCAAATAGTATGGAACATAACACAAGCATGTAACTTTAACTGTATACACTGTTATGAAAATGCTGGAAAAAAGGGCCCTGATGAATTAAACAAAGAAGAAATATTAAATGGAATAGATAAATTAGCAGATCTTGGAATAGCATCTTTAGCATTTAGTGGAGGAGAACCATCAATACATCCACAAATTAAAGAATTCATTAAACATGCCAACGACCGTGGTTTGTACGTAAGTATGGCTACAAATGGATATATTTTCAATGATTATGAAAAAGCAAAAGAATTAAAAGATTTAGGATTACAATTTGTGCAAATAAGTTTAGATGGAGTAAATCCAAAAACACATGATAATTTCAGGCAAAAAGATGGATCATGGAAACGAGCAATAGAAGCTATTAAAAA
The DNA here is from genome assembly GCF_046197875.1 of Methanobrevibacter acididurans. NCBI lineage: Archaea > Methanobacteriati > Methanobacteriota > Methanobacteria > Methanobacteriales > Methanobacteriaceae > Methanobrevibacter > Methanobrevibacter acididurans. Next base: position 1,298,618 of record NZ_CP166991.1, read on the forward strand.
CTTTAAAAAAGCAGGAGTATTTGTTGAAATATCAACAACAGCAACTAAGAAAAACAAAGATGAAATCCCTGAAATGATAACTTTTTTAAGAAGTATAAATGTTGATTGGTTTGTATTATATAACTTTATACCAACAGGAAAAGGAGCAGAAATTAGTGAAATAGATTTATCTCCTGAAGAAAGGTTAAATCTTTTAGAATTAATTTATAAGGAAAATAGTAAAGGCGAAATGCAAATACTATCCACAGCACCACAATTTGCAGATGTAGTAACTCATACATTCAATAATGACCAAATGATACCTACACACTTTTATAATGTTGAATATAGTAATCCTGCAATGATGAAATTATCAGAATTTGTAGGAGGCTGTGGAGCAGGAAGATTTTATATGAGTATAGAACCTAATGGAGATATTTATCCATGTGTATTCTTCCCCCATGAAAAAGAAGTTAAATTAGGAAATATCCGTGATGATGTTGAAAATATATGGACAAATAATCCATTACTAATGAAATTAAGAGATAAAGATGCATTATTGGGCCATTGTGGAGTTTGTGACTCTAGATATATATGCGGAGGATGTAGAGCTAGAGCTTACAATTACTTCCATGATGTAACATATCCGGATCCCGGATGTGAAAAAAATAAAAATGCATGGGATAAAATCATAGAAAAAGAATCTAGTGAATATTTAGCTAAATAATATTTTTTAAAAATAGTTATTTTTTTTGAAGATAAAAAAATTAAAGGAGAATATTTTTAATTAATATTCTTCTTCATCTTCAGTTTCTTCTGGTATATTAGATGATGAAAATTCAGCAAAATCTTCGTCTTCTTCTTCAACATCTTTAAGTTTCATTGTTCTTTTAACATCCATTGCTAAAGCATCACAATCTGCCTTTATTGCATCTAAATGTAATAATATTCTTTCTTTTTCTTTATTGATTCTAGTAATATTATTATATGCATATGTTGATTCTTTTAACATTTCATATTCTATTGTAGTGTATGGGTAATCGTTTAATTGTTTACATACATTTTGTAGAACATCTCCAAGGAATCTGTTCATTTCTACTTTTACTCTTTCTCTAATCATTTTGTCAGAGTCTAAGTTTTCTTTCATTAAACGTACTACTTCTGCTTTAGCGAAAGGTAAATCATCATCAGGTACTTCTTCTACCGTTTCTGTGATTTGTTCTTCAGTTTCTTCGTTTTCTTCAGTGCTATTTTCCTCTTCCATATTTACTTCTTCATATTCTTCTGACATAATCATTAAACTCCTGTGAAATTTTTATTTTTTTTAAAATTTTTTATTTTTGTAAAAAAAAGCTTCTACTTTAATAAGTATTGCTTATTTCATCTATGTGTATACCTATATTTGTTTTAAGCAGTATATAAACATATTTAAAATTATTGCAAAACAATATAATTTTTCAAGTAGTGTAAAGGAAAACTATAATAATTATTAAAGCTTACTATAAGAATTTTAATAGTGCGAAAAATGAGGAAAAAGAAACTAAAAAAAATAGAAAAAATTTATATATCTAAACTAAAATTTAAACTACGAGTAGAATGAGTCAAAGCACCTAAAGAAATAATATCCACATCTAAACTAGCATAATTAAGAATAGTCTCTTCAGTAATCCCACCAGATAATTCAACTAATACATTATCACGTAAACCCTCATTTTTTAATATATTCAATGTTTTAAGAGCTTCATCAGGATTCATATTATCAAACATTACAATATCTGCACCATTTTTAGCTGCAATTACTGCATCATCACTATTTTCAACTTCAATTTCTATTTTTTTAGAAAAACTAACATTACAATGAGCAAGTTTTAATGCTTCAGCAACGCCCCCAACAATAGCAATATGATTATCTTTAATTAAAACCATATCATCTAAACCATTTCTATGAGGATCTCCTCCCCCAATAATTATAGCTTCTTTATCAAATTTTTGTAAAGCTGGAGAAGTTTTTCTTGTACCTGCAATTTTTAAGTTAGGATTAATTTTATGAACTTCATTTACAATATTAAATGTTTTAGTAGCCACGCCACTCATTCTCATTAAAAGATTAAGAACTGTACGTTCTATAAGTAAAATAGTTTTAGCTAAACCTTTAAATTCTATTAATCTATCCCCTGGTTTAATAATATCTCCATTATTCAAACTACTTAATATAGAAACATTATATTCTTCAAAAATTTCTTTAATAATATTAATACCTGCAAGAATACCTGTATCTTTAGATAATATAAAACCTTCAACAACAATATCTGAATTTATTAAAGCATTAGAAGTTATATCTCCATAACCTTCATCTTCTGTTAACATATACTTAATTATTTCATCCATATATAATCCCTTAAAATCTTATTAATAAATTTATAACAAAAAAGATTTATTTATAATATTTAATTTAAATTTAATATTATTTATTAGTATTTAATTTTATATTAAATGAGAAATATAAATATTAAAGACGAATTTTTATAATTCTTAAAAAAAAGGAAAAATTTATATGGAAATTGAATTTTTAGGAACAGCATCTGCAGTACCAAGTAAACAAAGAAACCACTCTAGCATAAGTTTAAAAGCATTTGGTGAAGTAATATTATTTGACTGTGGTGAAGGAACACAAAAACAATTAACTTATGCCCATATTAGTCCAATGAAAATAGAAAAAATTTTCATAACACATTTCCATGGAGACCATATACTTGGGTTACCTGGACTTATACAATCAATGGGTTTTAGAGGTAGGGAGAAACCTTTAGATGTATATGGTCCTAAAGGAGTAAATGCCCTATTTAATGCAATTCAACATATAGGTTATTTTGTAATAAATTTCCCATTAAATTTTCATGAAATTTTAGAAGAAGGAGAAGTAATAGACAACGAGGAATATATTATAGAATGTGCATTTGCAGACCACAATGTTCCAGCATTAGCTTACTCTATTACTGAAAAAAAGAAACCACGATTTTTAAGAGAAAAAGCAATAGAATTAGGTGTTCCAATTGGTCCTGATTTTGGAAAATTACATAATGGCGAGTCTGTAATAGTTGATGGTCAAGAAATAACCCCTAAAATGGTGTTAGGACCTCCAAGAAAAGGTAGGAAAATAACATATTCTGGAGATACAAGACCTAATGAAAGAATTGTGAAACTAGCAGAAGATAGCGATATATTAATACATGAATCAACTTATGATTCCAGTGATTGTGAAAAAGCAAAAGATCACTCTCATTCAACATCTAAAGAAGCAGCAAATATAGCGAAAAAAGCAAATGTTAAACAGTTAATTTTAACACATTTCAGTACTCGTTATACGAATACTTTAACTATAGAAAAAGAAGCATCTGAAGTTTTTAAAAATAGTGTAGTTGCATATGATTTCATGAAGATAGAACTTTAAAGATAAAATAAAGAAGATTATATTATGATTCCAACATTATCCCAAATATTAGATCTAAGTTTTTTAGACACTTTTTTCTACATTATTATCATTTTAATTGTAGCTTATATAAGTTTACATATTTTAAGTAGTATAATTACAAAGTTTTGGAAAAAATTCAATATGGATTTAACCATATTATATTTAATTACTGATTTATTAAAATATATAATCCTAATTTTTGCATTAGCTTGGATTTTAAAGTTAATAGGAATAGATTTACAAGGAATAATTATTAGTTTAGGTTTAATTGGTATTGTAGTAGGTTTTGCTGCTAAGGATGTTTTCAGTAACTTTATAGGTGGAATATTTTTAATTACAGATAAAAATATTAAAGTTGGAGAAATTATTAGTGTGGATGATTTAAAAGGTAAAGTTTCAAAAGTTACTTTCAGAAACACTGAAATTATAACAGTTGATGGATTTAGAGTAACAATACCTAACAGCACATTAAATACTGAAATGTATGTAAATTATCCTAAATTAGAATTAAATAAAATAGTATTAGAAGTATTGGTTCCTTTTGGAATTGATTTGAAAGCATTTAGTGATGATTTTGTTGAAAAATTTGAAGAAAAATCTTGGGTAATGTCTGGAAAAAAACCAATAGTTTATGATATGGATATAAGTGAATTTGGAAGTCAAGTTAAACTATTTATTTGGGTTAATGATTATACTAAAGTTAGTGAATATACTTTAGAATTAGGTGATGAAGTCAGACAGATTATTGAAAAACATAATAAGAATAAAGTCTTGAAAATTGAAAAGAAAGTATGAATGGAATAATTTTTTTTAAATAAAAAAATTTTTATAACAATAGTTATATAGTACTTATTTTAATATAATGATTCATAAAATATATAAAAAAAGTAGGGAAGAGAAAAAAATGGAAAATAAAATACTGATTGAAGAAATTCTTAAATTAAAAGAAGAAAAAAATGCAATAATACTTGCACACAATTACCAACCAAAAGAAATCCAAGAAGTAGCTGATTTCCTTGGAGACTCACTAGAATTATGTATTAAAGCATCTGAAATAGAAGATAAAGATATAGTCGTATTCTGTGGAGTAGACTTCATGGCAGAAACAGCATATATACTAAATCCAAATAAAAAAATCCTCATACCAGATGTTGAAGCAGAATGCCCAATGGCACACATGTTAAATGCAGAACAAATAAAAGAAGCAAAAAAACAATACCCTAAAGCACCAGTTGTATTATATGTTAATAGTTTAGCTGAAGCAAAAGCCGAATCAGACATATTATGTACCAGTGGAAATGCATTAAAAATAGTAGAAAGTTTAGATTCAGACACAATACTATTCGGACCAGACACAAACCTTGGAAGATACGTGGAAAAACAAACCGACAAAAAAATCATACCAATACCAGGAGACGGTCACTGCTACGTACATAAAAAATATGAAGTAAAAGATATTGATAATGCTAAAAAAACACATCCAAATGCAGATGTTATTGTACACCCAGAATGTGATATAGAAGTTCAAAATGCTGCAGATTACGTGTTAAGTACTGGTGGAATGTTAAATCATATTAAAAATTCAGAGAAAGATGAATTTATTATAGGAACAGAAATTGATTTCATGACAAGAGTAGAGAATGAAACTTCTGGTAAAAAATTATATCCTCTACTTTCAGATGCAATCTGTGAAACTATGAAATTACATACCCTAAAAAATCTTAAAAATGCTCTTCAAAATGAAGAACATATTGTAAAAGTCCCAGAAGATATTCGGGAAAAATCTTTCAATGCAGTAAACAAAATGATACAAGCATCTAAATAAAAAAACCTTTCCCTATACATTAAAAATTAAATCACTTCTTTTTATTCTTTTTTTATCCCATATCCTCAAGAAAACTTGATAAAAAATATTTCATTTCAATTTCTTCACGTGCCACAAAATCTTCAGGTTTTATTTGAAATCCATCAACATTAAACGGATAAAACTTTTCAGAGTATTTCATAGTTAAAATTAAAGAATCATCCTTAAGTTTTTTCTCCCCATCTGTTAAATTATTATATAAAAAACTAAGAGAATTCTTATCTAAATCCGAAATATTATAAGTAATATAACCAATATTATTAGATTCTATACCATAATCAACTAATTTCACAATCATTTTAATAAAACCCTCCAAAAAATTTTATTCTTTAAATTCTTTTAAGAAATCCTCTATTTTATCACTAACTTGTTTTAACTCATAAGATCCAAGATGACCATGTAATGATTTGAAAATAATTAATTCAGAACCTGAAACAATATTATGTAATGGAATTCCATCTAATTCAGGAGGGAAAAATTCATCACCTTCAATTGCTATTATTAATAATTTAGATTTTAATTTTCCTAAATCTTTCTCAATATCATAATTTAAAGAAGCATTATTATTATAAATTAAATCATTAGGATCATCTAAAACACCTTCTTCAGCTAACATAATCATTTCTTCATCTATTTCATCATTGGAACATTCCCTATAATAAGATTTAGATTGTCCAAAAGTGTAGACTGATTCAGAAGCTAAACGTAAAGATCTAGCTAATTTTTTAGAATATTTACCCTCATTATAATCAGGGTCAGTTTCTATTATATGATTCATGAATTTAGATAAAGCATAATTATGACCTGCAGTTTTATAACTACTTGCTAAAGAAATAGTGAAATCCATAAAATCAGGATATTCAGTTGCCCAAGTTAATGCTTCAAATCCTCCCATACTATTACCAATGACTCCAATAATATGATTAATTCTGTATTTTTCTTTTAAAAATTTAATTTGAAAATTAACCATATCTTTTATATTGTACTTTGGAAAATTATAACCTAATGAAGTAGTAGATGGACTAGCACTTCCAGGTGATCCTAAAGTAGACATGCTTATTATGAAAAACTTATCAGTATCAATTACTTCACCAGGACCGGTTATTTCATTGATTCTTCGAACAGATTTATAACTTCCACTTGAACCATGACAATAAACAATAGCATTAATAACACGACCATATTTATCATATTTTGGTGTTCCTAATGTCCCATATTCAACTTTAACCCCTCTTAGAACATCACCGGCTTCAAATTTAAATTCAGTGAGAAAATGACTTTCTTTTTTAATAGTATTTTCAATATCCATAAACTAAGTAACCCTCCGTTTTTATATTTTTTAATTTTTATTATATTTATTTATTTAATAAAATTTTTTATAAACTACAATAAGATTAATTTAATATGATTAACTAAAATAATTATTAATTAAAAATAAAACATTAAGGATAGTAATTTAAATGCCTGATGAGAAAGAAAATGAAGAAGTTAAAATAGAAACTAAAGGAAAAATTAAAGTAAATGATGATTTTGAATTTGAAGAAAAAAATCCTATTCTTGCAGCAGTATTATCCATAATCCCTGGTTTTGGTCAAATATACAATGGTGAAAAAGGTAAAGGTGCAGTAATATTATTAATATTCATTTTTATAGGTTTTTGCTTAGCTTACAGTGTATATCCAATAGTATTAAATATATTAATATGGATTTACAGTATTGTTGATGCTTTCATTACTGCAAGAAAAATTAATAAAGAAAAAATTGTATATGATTAAAAATTATTATAAATTACTAATTTTATTAATTTTATAAAAAATAGATTAAACTTAAAAGAAATAATCAACAATTAATAAGTTATATGAAATATAAAATTTTAGAAAAACCTAATTGTGAAGAAGCATATGACTTAGTTAAAGAGGGTTTATGTAAAAAAGCTATGATTACCCTTTTTAGTTGTTGTAAAATAATTTATGAAGGTCGTGCTCTGAGTCAATTAGATTTTGGAGAACGTTTAATAATCATTAAACCTGACGGATCATTTCTAGTTCATCAAGAAAAAAAGGTTGAACCTGTTAATTGGCAACCTCCTAAATCCAGAACAAAGGTAAATGTCCATGATAATGAACTTTTTTTAGAAAGTTATCGTAGAACCCCTAAAGAACGATTAGAAGTTGAAGTAAAAAAAACTTTATTTGCAAGTTATTCTGTAGCTAAAGACTATGCAGAAATTGAACTTGCTGGTTATGAAAAAGATATGGGCGATATGATAATGAAAAAACCTTACTTAATAGAAGAAGGTTTTAAACCTACAGCAAGAGAATATAGTACAGAACATGGATTCATTGACATATTAGGTAAAGATTATGATGGAAACTTAATGGTTTTAGAATTAAAAGCTAGAAAAGCTGGAACTAATGCCGTGAAACAAATCAAAAGATACTTGAGTGATTTTGAAAATCCTGAAAATGATTATCTGAAAGATTTAGGAGCAGAGAAACAAAAAATCCGTGGCTTACTTGTTGCACCTAGTATTAATGAGGATGCAAAAGAATTATCTGAAAAAGAAGGGATAGAATTCGTAAGTGTTACCCCTCCAAAAGAATTGAAAAATGATAAAAAAGTAACATTAGACATATTTAAATAAAAAAAATGGAATGTGAGACATAAAAATGATATTAGATTCTTATTCAATGATATTATTAGCAATGGCATTAGGTACTGATAGTTTCAGTGTGTCATTAACTAAAGGTTTTTCCCAAAAAGGTTTAACAAAATCACAAATTTTATGGTATGCTATATTCTTCGGTGGTTCAGAAGCACTTATGGCATTAATTGGGTACTTTTTTGGTAATCAATTAAGTGGATTTGTATCAAATGTGGCAACATGGATAGGATTTATACTTCTTTTACTTATAGGTTTAAATATGATTCGTGACGGATTAAAAAATGACGAAGAAACCGTTGATGAGTTTAGTTTTAAAGAAGTTACATTATTATCAATAGCTACTAGTATCGATGCATTTGCTGTTGGTTTAACATTTGCATTATTACATATAAATTATTGGATTCCTATATTATTAATAGGATCTGTAGCTTTTATATTCACTATAATTGGTGCATTAATTGGTAAAAAATTAGGTGATTACCTCGGAGATAAATTCTTAATTATTGGAGGTATAATTTTAATTATTATCGGTTTAAAAATATTATTAGGAATATAAAAAATTTGTATTCCTAATTATTTCTTTTGTTCTTTATTTTTTAATTCTTCAATTTCATTTAAATGATATTCTAAAGTGTATGGTGTGGCTGGTTGAACTTGAAGACCTTCATGTGCCATTTCAAGTTTATAAACTAGGAAATCTTTTGTTTCTAAGCTTAAAAATTTATTATTATCTTCTAGTTTTAAATTATCTAATTCTTCTAAAATTTGTTTATATTCTTTTTCTTCTAAATTTATTAATTCTTCAGCAGATAATTTTTGTAAATCTTCATTTAATTGTAATCCTATACCAATCATACCATTAACTTTTTTTCCTTCCCATTCAAATTCTGCTTTTCTTATTTGTTCCATTTGTGAAAGTACATGTTTTTTAGTTGGTTCGGATGCAGGTAATTGTGAGGAAGTTCCGGTTACATTTAATTTGTAATCATGTTTCCAGTCACCTACACGGTATATTGTGTAATTATCATTTCCAAAAATTATTTCTTTTCCTATATTTTCTTTTACCATTTTATTATTTCTCCAAAAATATGATATTTATTAAATTATTTAAAATTGTTTAATAAAAGAATTCGGGTTCTTTTCTTTCACTACATTTTTTAGCAAATAGTTTTGATGCTGGAACAAACATGAGTTTATTAAATTCTCTTGCATCTTCTGGACATGCATATATACATGCAGTACATGTAATACATTTACTTCCATCTGTTGATTTTGGATTTTCTATATCGATTGCTTTTGTAGGGCATAGAGTAGCACATGTTCCACATTCAGTACAATTTTTATTAGATGTTGGTTTAAGAGGAACACCTTGAATTTCTCGATATGGTTTGTTTCCAGGAACTGTGATTTCTTTAAAGTTTTCTTTATTGTTTGTGTAATCTTCTATTTTTTCAATAGTTTTAGTTGTGAATTCATTAATTTTTTCTAAATCTTTTGAATCTGGTCTATTTTTAGCAGTTTCAGGGAATATTGAATGTTGTGCTACAAATGCTCCAGCAGTTATTGTTTTGAATCCATTTTTATCTAAGATTTCTTTCAATTCAAGAAGAGCATCATCGTAATCTCTGTTTCCATAAACAACAACGGGGATTGCTAAGGTATTATTTCCTTTTAAGTTTTCTAAATCTACTTTTACTATTTGTGGGATTCTACCACTAAATACAGGTAACCCTATAATTAGAAGTTCATCTTCTTGAAATTCTTGAAGAATTATTTTATTGTGTTCTTTTAATAGATCATAACAATCTTTTTCACCATCGAATTTGGAGGATATTTCTTTTACAACTTTTTTAGTTGTGCTTCCTGGACTAAAAAATACTTCTGAAACTTTAAACATTTTTTTAACTTCCTTGAAAATTTTTTTAAAATTAATAATTAGTTTTATTTATATAATTCTTATTAAATACTTTTTGATAAAACTTTAAAAAAATATTTTAAAAACTATTAAATATTAGTATTCATAAAAAAATATTTATATTATAAATTAGTGGAGGTTTGAAGTTTTGGTTAAATATTGTCCAAAATGTGGGAATGCAAGTTATGATAGTGCACCTAAATGTGGAAATTGTGGGTATGACTTCACAAAATCAACTAATAAAAAAGAATCTGTAAAACAAAGTAGCTTTAAAGACCAAATAATGGGTAGTTTTAAAGATTTAAGTGATTCTAAAAATGGCAAAAAAGAAAAACCTAAATCTTCTAATTTTAATAAACCATCTTTTAATATTAAAAAATTTGATTTAAGTGGTTATGATTTAAGCCAAGATAATATAAAAAAAGAAGAACCTAAAAATATTCATCCAGATTCTTATTTTATGAGTGATAAGGAAAAATATGAACGATTTAAGGCTAGTAAAGATCAAGAAGTAAGTTATACAACTGTTAAAAATACACAAAAAGAAGTAAAGAAAACACAAAAGCCAAAATCAGTTAAAACTAAAGTTCCCGAAGAACCTGATGTTTTTAAAGATATTAAAGATGTTTTTAAAAGTAATAATGAACCTAAAAAAGATTCCAGCCTTAATTTCTTAAATAAAATTAGTAGACGGAACATTGCAATATTTGTTATTGTGATAGCATTGCTTGCAATAATTATTGCAGCTGTTGGTTCAACAATGTTTACTAGTGAAGAAACACATATGGGTCCAGGAAATTATAGTAGTGATAAAGTATCATTTAGTTATCCTACTAGCTGGTCACAGTATAATAGTACTAGTGGAGACTCAGATCAAGGAGAAGTTGCTTTCCGTACACCTGATAAAACGGTGATTGGATTTAGTTGTATTAATAATAGTGATATAACACTTAATGATGTTAAAAATAGTATTAATCAAACTGCGAAATCTTTAGATGGGAAAATCATTAGTGTGAATAATATAACTATTGATGGTGTAAATGCAACTGATATATCAATAAATACTACTGGACATGGTTATTCAAGATATATATCTGTTATTCATGACGATACTTATTATAATTGGGTAATCAACAATGGTAAAAGTGATAATCCATATTTAAATGCAACAAATACATCTGCAATCAATAAGATGATAAATAGTATTCATTTTACTGATTAAACAAAATTTTTCATCTAAAATTTTTTTACTTTTTTTAAATTTTTTTTTAATTCAAATATTATTGGAGCCATTTTAATGAACATTTTAAAAGTAGCATTATGTCAAATAAATGTAATAGATAATAAAGAAGCAAATATTAAAGAAGCAGAAACTTATATAAAAATAGCTAGAGATAAAGGGGCTGAATTAGCAATATTGCCTGAAATGTTTAATTGTCCTTATGAAAATAGTAAATTTAGAAAATATTCTGAAATAGCTGAAGATAGTATTACATTACAACACATTCAAAAATTAGCTAAGGAATTAAAAATTTATATATTGGCTGGAAGTATTCCTGAAAAAGAGATTAATGAAGATGGTAGTGAATCAATATATAATACTAGCTTTTTTTATGATAATAATGGGAAATTAATTGGGAAACATAGAAAAATGCACTTATTTGACATTGATGTTAAAGGAAAAATTAGATTTAAAGAATCTGATACATTGACTGCTGGTGATGATTTTACACTTGTAGATACTAAATGGGGAAAGATAGGTTTAGGAATATGTTATGATATTAGATTCCCCGAACTAGCTAGAATACTTACACAGAAAGGTGCTCGTATACTGATTTATCCAGGGGCTTTTAATTTAACTACTGGGCCAAGTCATTGGGAAACATTATTTAAGGCACGAGCTTTAGATAATCAAGTTTATTGTATTGGTGTTTCACCTGCATTAAATCAAAAAGGAGAATATAATGCATTTGGACATAGTATTATATGTGATCCTTGGGGAGATATTGTAGCTGAAGCTAAATATGATGAAAAATTAATTACTGAAATATTGGATTTAGATTTAATTGATAATGTTCGAAAAGATATTCCTGTACTTGCAAATAGAAGAACAGATCTTTATCAAATAAATGAAGTGAAAAAGGAATAAATCTTCTTTATTTTAACTTTTTTTTAATTTTATTATTTTATAAATTTAATTTATTATTTTCTGTTATTAATTCTCCTTCTGAACCATATTGTTTTAAATCTTTATTACAATGTATATAAGAGTATATCCAACTTATACTTGCCCCAATAAGTTTACCTGATACTAATCCTATAAGTAAAATTGTAAAATTCACTTTAAATGATAATACTAAAATTAGTACAATACTTATGGGGAAGATTATTTCTTGTAATATTGCTGTAAATAAACTTGTTGGTCCTTTACCTATTCCTTGGAAGTATCCACTACATATACTGCCAATTGGTTGAGATAAAAAGAATATTATCATTACCCGTAACATTAACGTTATTTGTGGTATTAATTGTGCTGTTTGTGGAGAATAACTGAATAGTAATGCTATTTGTGGTGCAAATATAAAAATTAGAATACCTATGCTTAATCCTATTAATATTCCTAGTTTAGTTCCATATTGAAATACTTTTTTGATTCTTAAAAATTTTTTTCCACCATAAGATGCTCCTTCTACTGTAACTAATGCTAATTTTAATCCTACTGCTGGCACTATACCAAATAATATTACTCTCATTCCAGCAGTATAAGCTGCTACTGCATTTGTATTAATTATAGTGGAGAGTATTGTATTCATAAATCCTAACTGTATAGATATGCAGAGCATTTCCATACTAGCAGGTATGCCTACCATTAGCAATGCATATAATATTTTCTTATTGAGTTTTAAAAATTTTACTTTGATTTTAACATATGCATCTTTTTTTATTAATAACCAGTAAATAAGAACAATACATGGTATTATAGCGGATATAACTGTAGATACAGCTGCTCCTTGAATTCCCATATTTAATTTGAACATGAAAATAGGATCGAGTACTGCATTCATTACACCGGATAATGCCATTATGTATAATGCCCTATTCATATCACCTTCTGCTCTAAGTATTCCAGATAGCATAGCCATAAGCATGACAAATATAGCACCTGAAAATATTATGGTGTTGTATTGAACAGCAATACTTAAAATACTTTTACCACCTATAGATGAAAGTATTGGTTTTTGGAAAACTAATACAATTACTGATATAATTATAGAAATAATTATTGCAAGAATTATTGCCTGAGTTGCAGATTGATCTGCTTTATCTTTATTTTTAGCTCCAATAAAACGAGCTATAAGACTAGTTCCACCAGCAGCCATACCATTAGCAAAACCATTTAAAACTATAAATAATGGAGTAGTGACACCTAATGCTGCAAGAGCTGTTGGTCCAAGAAATGAAATCCAAATTCCATCAATAAGATTGTAAGATTGCATTATAAGCATTCCTAACATCATAGGGATCATCATTGTACGTAATGCTACTTTATAATCCCCAAAAAGTAAATCTAAATTTTTATTTGACATAAAAAATCACGGTTAATAAGAGTTTAAATCATTTAAACTTTTACTAGCTAATTTAGCTAATTCTTCACGAAAAATAGGATTCAAATTATTTATTCCCATTTTTAATTCCCATTCTAAATTATAATTAATAAATTTATTAGAAAGATTTTTCCCCTTTTCTGTTGCAAAAATTTGATTTTTTCTCCGATTATTAGGATTAACTTTTCTTAATATATATCCTTGTTCTTCTAAACTTCGTAAAGAGTTTGCTACTGTTGATTTATTTAATCCAAATGTTTTTACTAAATCTTCTTGGCTTAAACCTTCATTTGCACATATTGACATTATTAATTTTACTTCTCCTAAGAACAAATTTAATTCTTTTAGTTTATTAGACATATAACGTTGTTGGCTTCGTTCAATAAATGATATTTGAGCTATTAATGCTACTTTATCAATATATTCTTTAGGTTCTTTTATTAAAATGTCTTTTTCTGTTATCATTGTTTGTTCCTGAAATTTTTTCTTTATTATTTATTTTGTTTTAAAAATATTTAAAAGTATTGTTACAAAACAGTTTTATGACAAAACTATTAAGTTATAAAAAAAGAAAAGAAAAATTAATTTTTAAAAAAATCTTTATTTTCCTTAATAATTTTTTTCATAGCTTTAACTCGTTTTTTAGGAGTAGAACCTAAATCTTTCTCATCCACATCAACTAAACCATTTTCAACAAGTAGATTAAATTGATAAGGGATAACAGCTTCCTCTGCTTTTTGAATAGATTTATTACAAGCCTTTTTAAAATCTTTATCTTTCTCTTTACGTCTAGCCTTCTTAATTAATTTAATAGATTCTTCAGTACCTAAATCACCAAAGGATCTTATAGCAGCAAGACGAACACCCCAATCTTCATCATCTAAACCTTTAGAAATATCATCAATATTATCGTTAGCTTTTAACTCACCAAGACCACGAACAGCAACCTTACGAACAATAGCGTCATCATCTTCAACAGCTTCAGCAAGACAAGGAATAACCTTTTCATCACCAGTTTGTTTTAAAGCATAAGTAATAAATCTTTTATTTTGACCATTTTCATTATTAAATCGTTCAATAAGTTTATCAACAGCAGATTCACCCATTGTTCCTAAAATTTCTGCAGCTTTAAATCTAACAGGAGAACTTTCATCAGTAGTAGCTTCAATCAAAGGATCAATAGCAACATCATCAGTAACCCCAACTAAACTATTAACCGCTAACTTACGAGTATTAACATCTTCACTAGTTAAGTGTTCTAAAGCTTCATTCATAGATAATTTTTCATCACTCATATATCACACCAAAATTAATTAATAAAAAGTAAATTCAATAATAAAGAAAATAATATAGTTTAATTAAGCTTAATAAGCATTAACTAAATTTAATATAAAAAAATTCACTAATACAATTTTTTATTAAAACTAATATTTAAATTTTTAATAGAAAACTAGTTATAAATATTAAATTAAAAAAAAGATACAAATATAAAAAAATTATAGTTATGAATAAACATGATAAGCAAACAAGAAAAATCTTACAGCAAAAAAGAGATTTATAAAAATCTTCACCCATGGGTTAAAGAATGGTTTGATAAAACATTTACAGATTTTACACCAGCCCAAAAAAAAGCTATAATAGATATTCACCATCATGAAAATGTTTTAATCAGTTCACCAACAGGATCAGGTAAAACATTAACTGCATTTTTAAGTATTATTAGCGAACTTACAACACTTGCAGAAAAAGAAGAATTAGAAGATAAAGTTTATTGTATTTATATAAGCCCTCTAAAAGCATTAGACAATGATATTGAAAAAAATTTAGAAAAACCTTTAGAAGAAATCGAAAAAATTGCAGGAAAACCTTTAGGAATACGTAAAGCTGTACGAACAGGCGATACTAGCCAATATCAAAGACAAAAAATGTTAAAAAAACCACCACATATTCTTATCACAACCCCAGAAACATTATCAATATTACTTGTAGCACCAAAATTTAGACTTAAATTAAGCAATGTTAAATATGTTATAATAGATGAAATCCACTCTTTAGCAGAAAATAAAAGAGGAGTTCATTTATCACTAAGTTTAGAAAGATTACAATTCTTAATTGGAAACTATACCCGAATAGGCCTATCCGCAACAGTATCTCCTTTAACAGAAATTGCAAAATTTTTAGTAGGGTATGAATATGGAGTAGAAAGAAATTGCAAAATAATTGATGTAAACTATTTAAAAGAAGTGGATATGGAAGTTTTATGTCCAGTTGATGACATAGTTCTAGCAGATGATGAAGATACACGTTTAGGAATGTATGATTTAGTTGATGAATTAGCAATGCAACATAAAACCACTTTAATATTTACAAACACAAGAAGTGGAACTGAAAGTTTTGTTTATAATCTAAAAAAAATGTATCCTAAACATTATAATAGTAATAATATAATGGCACACCACTCCTCATTATCTAAAGAATCTAGATTAATAACAGAAACTAATCTAAAAGAAGGTAAGTTAAAAGTAGTTGTTTCATCAACAAGTTTAGAATTAGGAATAGATATAGGATACATTGATTTAGTTATATTAATAAATTCACCAAAAAGTGTGTCCCGAGCATTACAACGAATTGGTAGAAGCGGACATGAATTACATGAAAAATCAAAAGGAAGAATAATAGTAACTGATCGTGACGACTTAGTAGAATGTGCAGTACTTCTTAAAAATGCAAAAGAAGGTAGAATAGATAAAATAAAAACACCCGTTAATTGTTTAGATGTTTTAGCACAACACTTGTATGGAATGAGTATCGAAAATATATGTGATATAGATTATACTTATGATATAATCCGTAAAAGTTACTGTTACAAAGATTTATCCCGAGATGACTATGAAGATGTTTTAAGTTATTTAGCTGGAGAATATGTTGAACTTGAAGACCGATACGTTTATGCAAAGATTTGGATAGATTATGATAAAAAAAGATTTGGAAAACGTGGAAAACTTGCAAGAGTATTATACAGTACTAATATTGGAACAATACCAGATCGTTCTGCTGTACAAGTAAAATGTGATGGTGAAGTTGTAGGTAAAGTTGAAGAAGAGTTTATGGAAAAACTTAAAAAAGGAGATACTTTTGTTCTTGGTGGAAGTATTTATCGTTTCAATTATGGTAGGGGAATGACAATAAATGTAACTCCTTCACAAGGACCTCCAACTATTCCTTCATGGTTTAGTGAACAATTACCTTTAGCTTTTGATCTTGCAGTAGATATTCAGAGATTTAGATCTTTAATGGAAGGTAAATTTCAATATAAAAAAAGTAAAACAGAAATTTTAGAGTATATTCATGATTATCTTTATGTAGATGATTTTGCAGCTAATGCAATTTATGAATATTTCCATGAACAGTATGTTTATGCTAAAGTACCTAGTAGTAGAAAAATGTTAATCGAATATTACAAAGGTTTTGGTGGGAAAAAATTTGTTGTTTTCCATAGTTTATTTGGGAGAAAAACAAATGATGCTTTAAGTCGTGCCATTGCATATATTGCAGCTACAGAATACAATAGAGATTTAACAATAAGCATTAGTGATAATGGTTTCTATTTGAGTAGTGATAAAAAAATTAATGCACTTGAATCATTTAAAAAGTTAAATAGTGGAAATATTGATAATGTACTTGAAAAAGCATTGAATAAAACTGAAGTTTTAGCCCATAGATTCAGGGACTGTGCTGGACGTTCATTAATGACACTTCGTAGGTATAAAGGGGATCAGAAATCTGCAGGACGCCAACAAGTACGTGGAAAAATATTATTAAAATTTGTTCAGGAAATGGATAATAATTTCAGTATATTAAAAGAAGCTAGAAGAGAATCTACTGAAGATTATATGGACATTAAAGGTGCTAAGAAAGTTTTAGAATGGATTGAATCTGGTGGAATGGAAGTAGAAACTATAAGTACTTTAATACCTTCACCTTTTGCTTATAATTTAGTGAGTCAAGGATATTTAGATGTTTTAGCCCAAACAGATAAAGCCGAATTTACAAAACGAATGCATCAAGCAGTACTTGATGAAGTTAAAAGTAAACTTAAAGAGGAATATTATTAAAAAATAAAATAAAATAATTATTTTAATAAAAATTAAATATCTAAAAGAATAAACATTACTTTCATGAAGATTTTAGTAGTTTATTATTCAAGAAGCGAACGAACTAAACAAGTGGCAGATAGGATTAGACAAATCTTTCAATGCGATATTGAACGTATCGAAGATGTGGAGAGTAGAGAAGGTCCAAGTAAATTTTTAAAATCAACTTTTGAATCTATTTTAGGCCATAACACAGAAATTAAACCTTCAAAAATAGATCCTCAAGGTTATGATTTAGTTATAATTGGAACACCAGTTTGGGCAGGTACAATGAGTAGCCCCATATTCACATATATGAAACAAAACTTTTTAAAATTTGATCAAGTTGCATTTTTCTGTACTTGTGGAAGTAATGGAGCAGAAAGTACTCTTAAGAATATGGAACGACTTATTAGAAAAGAACCTGTTAGCACTTTATCTTTAACTAAAAAAGAACTAAAAAATAATATGAATGGTAAAATTAACAATTTCATAAGTGAACTAAAATACGAACTAACATGAAAAACATGGATTAAGCTTTATGATAATCGAATATATTGAATTTTGGATACTGTTAAGTATAATATTTTTACTCATAGAAGTATTAACAAGAAAATTATACTTTATAAGCATAACAATAGGAATTATTTCAGTTATAATATTAAACCTCCTAAAATACCCAATCCCCACTCAATTAATAAGTTTATTAATAGTTACAATTATTTGCATAATTATCACAAGACCAATAGCACATAAAATTAAAAAGAGTCATGAAAAAAAATTTGAAGTAAATGAATTAATTGGTGGAGATGCCATTGTTAATGACTACTTAAACAAAAATATTATTGGTACAATTCAATATGAAGGTAAAAATTGGCAAGCAATAAGTAATGAAGAATTATTAGAAGGAAGTTTAGTTACTATAGTTGGAGTAGATGGAAGAAAATTAGTAGTTGAAAAAAAATTATAAAAAAGGAGGCTATTTTTCTTATGAACACTACTTTAGCTAAAAAAATTTGTGAAAAAGCAAAAGAAATTGGTTACGATAAATGTGGAATCATAAAAATTGAAGATATTAATGGTTTTGAAAATCAATTAAATAAACGAATAAAACTTTTTCCAGAAAGTAAGGAAGACTTGAATAAACTAAAACATTATGCGCATCCAGAAAAAGAATTTCCATGGGCCAAAAGTATAATAATATGTGCTTATTCAATAAATAAATTTGAAATTCCAGAGCATTTAAATGGAAAAATTGGAAAGTACTATCTTGTAGATGGTAGACGCAATTGTGAATCTGAACAATATCAAATACAAAAGGAATTTCAAAAATATTTAGATGAAATCGGCATAAAAGCATTAATTGGTGAAGACCATGATTTAACAACTATGCGATGGACAGCATGTAAAGCTGGTATTGGTATTATTCGTAAAAATAACTTTTTTTATACAGAAGATGGATCTTATATTGTTTTAAAATCATGGTTAATAGATAAAGAATTAGAGTATAAATTTAAATCTAATTTAGAACCTTGTCCAGAGAGCTGTAGTTTATGTATTGAAATGTGTCCTACTTCTAGTTTATTAAAAGATTATGCCACAAATAAAATGACTTGTATTAGTGGGATTACTTGTAATCATGAAAATAATTTAATGGACGAACCTTTACGTGAACAATTAGGTGAATGGATTTGTGGATGTGACATATGCCAAGATGTGTGTCCATTTAATCAATGGGAAGGTCATGCAAAATTTCCTAATTTAGAAGATTTTGGTAAAAAAGTAAGTTTAAGTAAAATAGTTGAAATGGATTATTCTAAATTACAATCTATTGTTCAAAATAAATTATGGTATATTCCAGAAGATAAATTATGGAAATTTAAGGTTAATGCTTTAAACAGTATGCTAAATAATTGGCAAAAAAATATGAAAGTAGTGTTGAAATTTCAATTAAAGATTCTAATGAAAATGTTAAAAAAATGGGAAAATTTGTTAAATCCATAATTGATTACTAATATTAAAGATTGAAAAAAAATACAAAAATTTATATTGAATTTTTATTATATTATAAGTAATAAAAAATTTTTTTATAATAATATACTTAAATAATTAATTAAAAATTATTCAGGAGCTAATATGTATGGTGAAATGGAGTGCAGTAATAGTTGGATTTATTTTAGCTATAATAGTTAAATCATATTTTCCACATTATGAATTCATAGGTTTAATCCTTGTTGGATTCTTAGTAGGAATTATGGTTAAAAGAGGATTTTGGAAAGGCATGGTGAATGCTGCTGTAGCTGGTGCTTTAGGAACTATAGTTTCTGCTATAATATTTATATTACTAATTACTACAGGTAGTAGTTTACTATTTGGATTATTTGGAGGTCTTGCAGGATTTACAATATCTGGAGTTAGTAGTTTAGTTGTAGTTTTAGGATATATGATTTATTATATGATTGTTATGGGTATTGCAGGTGGATTTGGAGGATTAATTGCTGGCCGTTCACATGACAGATATTAAAAAATTTAAGTTAAAAGAGGAGTAATTTATGAAAATTTTTGAAAATGGATTTAAATCTTGGTTATTTAGTTATAATTGGATGGGTTTTATAGTAGCTGCAGCATTAACAACACTTATTGCAACATTATCTTATCAAAAATCTTTAGATTGGTTAGCACCATTTTCAGCAATAGGTTTACTTTATATTGGATATATAAGTAAAAATAAGATTTTAGCTATTATAATGGGTGCTATAGGAGCACTTCCACTTGCTTTTGTTAGTTTTTATGGGGCAATGGGCCCTATTACTATTAAAGGAATGAGTATTCCACAAACAGCAACTATTTTAATAATTCTTGTTTTAATTGTTGGTGGAGTTATAGGATTTGTAGGTGCATTCTTTAACAGTAACCGTCAAAAAGCTATAGAACAACAAAAACAAGACAATCAAAAAAAGTCAAATAAAGAAAAGAAAAAAGAAGAACGTGAAACAAGTAAAAATATTAAAAAATAAACTCTTTCTTAATTTTTTTAAAAAAAATAGGAGCATAATAAAAAAAATATTACACTCCTACTTCTTTAATCCAATATTTTATATAATCTAAAAAAGATTTTATGTTATGACTTTTTCTAAACCGCCTTCAGTTTTAATTGCTTTTTTAATTTCTAAAGCAATTCTACGACCCATACTCATACCTTCACCATATTTAAGATGACTGTAAGATGAACCGTCCATAAATGTGTTTGTTCCCCCATCAGTACGGGCACTTGTTTCGAATACAACAATTTCTAAATCATCATTAACGAGTGTTTGTAAACAGAATGGTCCATTTAAACCTGGTGCTACAAGTTCATGTGCACTTTTTACAAATTTATCTCCTAAGTCAAATGCTTGAGTTAATAATGATTCACGTATTGCAACAGGATGGTTACCAGTTACAACATAACTTGGGGATTTATCAATATCTAATTGATCTTTTGCAGGCATTCTAACAAAACCATCAATACTTGATTCATATCTTGTATCCATTCCCATAATTTCTACTTCATCTTCTAATGCTGAATAGAAATAATGTATACAATAATTACATCCAGCTACATATTCTTCAATGTGTGCTTGATCTACATCTTCGTCTTCAATCCAGCCTCTTTTTTTCATAGCTTCAATTTTTTTATCAAATTCTTCAGGGGAACTTGCTACAAAGTATCCTCTTCCTCCTCTTGCACCTGGGAATTTTACCATAGCTTCTCTATTAATTTGACTTGGATTGTCGTATTTTTGTGGAATACGTATATCCCCATTTTCAAGTAATTTGTGTTCAAGATCTCTTTCTGCTTCCCATCTTAAGATATCACGATTCCCGAACATTGGTACCATGAATTTATCTTCAACATTATCTAAACCAGCATATGCTACAAAAGATCCGTGAGGGATAACAATTGCATTCATATCACGTAATCTTTGTTGAACATCTTCATTGACTATGTCTTTAAATTTATCTACCATTATAAATTCATCTGCTACATCAAATCTTTGATATGGAACTTCACGTCCTTTTTCACAGACTACAGCTGTATGAAAACCTTCTTCTTGCGCACCACGAAGTATATGTAAACTTGTATGACTTCCTAGTGTAGCTATTGTTATATTTTCTTTGTCGTATCCTTTTAAGATATCTAAAATATCATCTTTTTTGATTTTTCCCATTTTCTAATTCTCCATTATTTAGAAATTCATAATATTTTCAATAAAATATTATCAGTAATAATATTTCTTTTTTTTATAAACATATATAATTTATTATTTGATTTTTGTTCCTTAATTTTAGGACAAATTTTATAAATTGTATTGAATAATATATTAATAAGTGTTATAAATTTAAAATAAAATTTAAGTATTTTTCCTATTTTGAAAATAAAAATAACAACTAATTTTAACTAAAACATTAACTAGAGGTGAAAGTAATGATAATAGGTTTAATATCAGATACACATATTTCAAATCGTGCAAGTAAAATTCCTGAAAAAGTATTTGAAACATTTAAAAATGTGGATTTAATTTTACATGCTGGAGATGTAATTGAAGAAAGTGTAATTAAGGAATTAGAAAGTTTAGCACCAGTAATAGCTGTGCAAGGAAATGTTGATATTTTAAATGGTTTAGATTTACCAAAATCAAAAGTTATAACTGCAGGTAAAACAAAAATTGGACTAAACCATGGAGATATTCGCCCAAGAGGAGATACACAACAGTTATATTACTTAGCCAAAGAATTGGATGTAAATATTCTCATAACTGGACATACACATATACCTATGGCAGAAGAAGTAAATGATGTTTTACTTATAAACCCTGGAAGTCCAACTGTTCCACGACTTTCAGATCCTAGTGTGATGATTTTAGAAATAAATGATAATGAAGTAGATTTAGAAGTTATAAAAATAGGTAAACCAGTTTGTTCTAGTTTACAATTTGCACAATCTAAATTAGAAAATAGTAAAAAAATTGATTAAAAGTTTAAGTGGAAGGAAAAAAATGGGAAGTAGATGGCAAGTAGAAAAAAAACATGACCCCTATTATAAAAGAGCTAAAAGTGAAAATTACCGATCTAGAGCATCATATAAATTAAAACAATTAGATAAAAAATATAAAATTATGAAAACTGGTAATACAGTTGTTGATCTTGGTGCTGCACCTGGAGGATGGTCACAAATTGCTCTTGAAAAAGTTGGTGAAGAAGGAATTGTTGTAGGTATTGATTTAAACCATATAAAACCTTTTGAAGAAGAAAATTGTTTCCGTATACGGGGAGATTTCACAAGCCCTGAAATTCAAAATCAGATAATGGACATAATTGATGGGCAAACACAAGTATTAATAAGTGATGCTTCTCCTTCATTATCAGGAATAAGAGATATTGATCATTTAAGAAGTATTGATTTAATTAATACTGTAAGTGATATTGCAGATAATATACTTGCACCTGGTGGGAATATGGTTATGAAAATATTCCAAGGACCTTACTATAAGGAAACTGTTGATAATTTAAAGAAAAAGTTTAAAATTTTAAAGACCACTAAACCTCCTAGCAGTAGGAAGAAAAGTAAAGAAATGTATATTGTAGGTCTTAGATTTAAAAAATAAAATATTATTTTAATTTTTATAAAAATATTAAATTGGTAAATTGATTTAATTTTAAAATTAATTAAAAAAGAGAAATTATTGATTATTCTATAAAAGAACCTTTTCATTTATAGAATAATTATAGATAAATTTAATTTAATAAAAGTGATTCTTATTTTCGTGCAATTGCACATAACCAATCAGTATCTTTGTGAGTAAGTTTATCATTTGATTCTTTAGTGAAAGTTAAAACTTCATTAAAACCAGCTTCAATAAGACTATCACCTAATTCATCTTCAGTGAAAACCTTCATACCCAATAAATTAATATGATCTTCCATAAGTTCTTTATCTTCATTAGATCCACTTGCTTCATTACAAATAAAGATACTTCCACCTTTTTTAAGAACACGTTTAACTTCTTTTAAATCATTAATAAAATCTGGCCAGAAATAAACAGTTTCAAAACCAGTAACAAGATCAAAAGTTTCATCATCATAAGGTAATTCAGATACACTACCTTGATCTATTTCAACTTGACCTTTTTCTATAATATCTTTGTTAAGTTCTTTAGATTTTTCCACACTAACTTCAGAATAATCTAAACCATAAATTTTTCCTTCAGGAGCCATATTAGAAAATCGTTGAACATTAATTCCTCCACCACAACCGATGTCAAGAATAATATCTGAAGATCCAATATCTAAATGAGATACTCCCCATTGAGCTAAACTTTCATGACTTTTATTCATTCTTTCAATCATCTTTTCCCCATATTCTCCTTCTGGTTTTCGGGCATTTTTAATTAATTTTTCATCCATTTTTTGTCAACTCCTTACTATTAATTTTTTTAAAAAAAAAGGAGTAAAAAAACTAAATTAATACTTAGTATTTTTTACTCCTTAAACTATTTTCCACACCAAATATGTAGTAATGTGGATTTAAATGTTTTTATGTATATTTTTTCCTTTTATTGTAAAACTCAATGAGATTACATCATTGGAGGCATTCCGCCCATTTGACTAGGGTCCATACCTGCTGCATCTTGTGGAGATGCTGAAGATGCAATTACATCATCGATTCTTAAAATCATTTCAGCTGCTTCGGAAGCAGATTGAATAGCTTGTTTTTTGACACGTTTTGGTTCAATAACTCCAGCTTCTTTCATATCTGTTACATCACCAGTAAAAACATCTAATCCCATGTATGGGGAAGTTTCATGGGAAGCTCTTAAATCTACTAAGGAATCGATACTGTCTAATCCAGCGTTTTCAGCTAAAGTTTTAGGAACAATTTCTAAACTTTCTGCAAATGCAGTTACAGCTAATTGTTCTCTTCCACTGATAGATTCAGCATAATCTTTTAAGAGTTTGGACATAGCGATTTCTGGTGCTCCTCCTCCAGCAACTACTTCTCCGTCTTCAACGGTAGCTGCTACTACACCTATTGCGTCTTCTACTGCTCTTCCGATTTCGTCAACAACATGTTTGGTACTTCCTCTTACGAGTAAAGTTACTGCTTTAGGTTCTGCACATTCTTCTACAAAGATCATATCTTCTCCAGATACTTTTTGTTCAGTTACTTTTCCTGCTTCACCTAAGTCATCTGCGGATAAGTCATCTAAGTTAGTTACAACGGTTGCACCGGTTGCTCTGGATAATTTTTCAATATCAGATTTTTTAACTCTTCTGACAGCCATGATTCCTTCTTTGGATAAGTAATGTTGTGCTAAATCATCAATACCTTTTTGGCAGAATAATACATTAGCTCCTGCATCGGAGATGTCTTTAACCATGTTTTTGACCATGTTTTCTTCTTGTTCGATGAAAGCTTGCATTTGGTTAGGATCAGTTATTCTGATTTCTGCATCTACTTCAGTTTCTTTTACTTCTAATGCGGAGTTTAATAATGCTATTTTTGCATTTTCTAATTCTGCAGGCATACCTGGGTGTACTCTTTCTTTGTCAATAATGACACCTTGAACGAGTTCAGAATCTTCAACAACTGCTCCATCTTTCTTTTCAATTTTGATGTGATCAGTATCTACTTCTTCACCATCAGCTACTTGTTCTACTGCGGTAACGATGAGTTTTGCTAATGGTTCACGAGCTTTTTCAGTTCCTTTTCCAGTCATTGCAGTCATAGCTACTTTGTTTAACATATCAGTGTCGATTTCTTTAATAGAAATGTCTTCTAAAATTTGTTGTGCTTTTTCTGCTGCTTGTCTGTATCCCATTGCAATGATAGTTGGGTGAATATCCATATCTAATAAGGATTCGGATTTTTTAAGTAATTCTCCTGCTATGATAACTGCAGTAGTGGTTCCATCTCCAACTTCATCTTCTTGTGTTTTAGCTACTTCTACAAGCATTTTAGCTGCAGGATGATCAATATCCATTTCTTTAAGAATGGTTACTCCGTCGTTGGTTACAACGATATCTCCGAGTCCATCTACTAACATTTTATCCATTCCTTTTGGACCTAATGTTGTTCTTACTGTTTCAGCTAAAACTTTTCCAGCTAAAATATTATTTCTTTGAGCATCTTTACCTAATAATCGGTTTGTTCCTTCAGGTAAAATAAAAATTGGTTGTTGTTGTTGTGCCATTAATATTCGCCTCGTATTTTTTTTAATATAATTTCATTGAGTAAATATAATTAAGTAATCTTGTACTTTGAGATTTTTTTAACTTTTTGTAGCAAGATTTTTTTTAAGTTGATTACATAATTAACCTTACACTATTTAATGACTTGTGATAAAATTATTAAATAGTATTTTAAAAATTGTTTGTAATTTTAATTAATTCACAATTTTGGATTATGTAATTAACTATGATTTTTATTTACTTACAATATAACATGGGTTAGAGGTTATATAAATACTTTGTGGTCAGGAGTATAAAAATTTCTAAAGATATATCAACAAATGTATAATAAAATAAAAAAATATTATATAAATGTACAACATAAAATAAAAGTAACAAAAGGTGATTATAATAAAAATAATAGACTTAAGTCATTTGTTAAAGACAAAAATTCCAACATACCCCGAAGATCCCCAACTAGAAATAAAAGACATAAGCCCCCAAGATAACACATACAAAATTTCTCTCTTAAAAACGGGGACACATTCAGGAACACATATAGATGCACCACAACACTACATCAAAAACAGCAAAAACATAAACGAAATAAAACTAGAAAATTTAATAGGGAAAACAACCGTACTTAAAACAAACACCCACAAAAAAGAAATAAAAATAAAACACATCAACAACATGCCAGAAAAATTTGAAAAAATAATAATCCTAAAAACAAATTGGTGGGAAAATTGGGAAAACCCAAACTACTTTAAACAAAACACATACTCATCAAAAGAATTAACAAAATACTTAATAAAAAAAGGAATAAAAGGAATAGCAATAGACAGTCCCAGCATAGATTCCCCAAATAGTGACAAAAATCATAAATTATTATTAAAAAACAATATTTGGATTGTTGAAAACTTAACTAAAACTAACCAACTAAAAAACAACAAGTATCAACATGCTTATTTCATACCCCTAAAAATAGAAACAGAAGCCTCCCCTATAAGAGCATTTATAATAGAATAAAAAAAGAATAGGTTATAAAAAAAATTAAAATTAATTTTTTTCTAATTTAATCCAAGAAATTTCATCATTATTTAACTTTTCACTTTTAAGATAACCTTTTCTTTCAATACTCTTTAAAATATTAGTAATATTACCAAAAGACAAATTATCAAAAGCTACATCATTAACATACTGTTGAATTTCATAAGTAGTCATAGATTTATTAGGTAAAATATTGAAAACCTGAGATTGAATACTAGTTAAATTTTTAACCCTAGGAGCAGTTAATTTAGAATATAAATCTTTAATATTCTCTAATTTACGAACATCATCTTTAGTTTCATTTAACTCTTTACGTAATTTAGCAATCTCATTAACATCAGATCCAGAAGTTTTATCAGAACCAGATAAAATAGTTTGCTTAATTTTTTCTTTATCAAAAACAGGATCACTATTAATATCCTGTAGTAAAGTTTTCACTTCTTGTAAACGTTTAATTTGAGCATCTTTTTCAGATATTTCTTGTTGAACTTTAATATAATCTTCTTTAGGCACAGATTGTTCCTTAAGATTTTTAATACGAATCTCTTTTTCACTTAAATCTAAATCTCTAGAATCAATCTCTCTTTTAAGTGAAAGAATACTATCTTTACTAATTAAATTACTGTTTAAATTAGCAATTTCTTCTTTATATTCGTTAATTTTACTATTTAATGATTTAATTTCAATATTTTTATCATCAATAGTTTCATTAGCTTTATCTAAACGAATCTTAATTTCAGTAAAACGATTATTTTTAAAATCATTTAATTCAAATTCAAGTTTACTACATTTATCTTTTGATAAAATTAAATCTTTAGAAATATTACGAATTTCTTCATCTCGAAGTTTAACAGTACCTTGAGAATCATCTAACTTATTTTTAATTTCAACATAATTAACATTTTTAAAATTATCTAATTCTTTACTTAATTTCAAAACATCATCTTGAGAATTTATAAGTTTCTGATTCAATTCTTTAATTTCTTCTTCTTTATCCGAATTTAAAGAAATTTCTTGTTGTAATTTATCTTTAACTTCTTTTAATTCAATATTTTTAAAATTAGTTAAATCATTTTCAAATGAAGATTTTAAATCCTCAAATCTTTCCTGTGTTTTATTAAGGTCATCTATTTTTAATGATAATTCTTCAATTTTAGAAGTTTTGGATTGAATAATCTGTTTATATTTATTAACTTCAGAAACTAGATTAGTAATCTCATCATTTTTTTCTACAATAATAGATTCTAATTCCGCAGTATCATTAGTTTCTTTAAGGGAATCTTTCTCAGCTTCAATTTGAACAATTTTAAGTTTAAGTTTATTAATCTCCAATAAACTAGATTTAACTAAATTTTGAAGCTTATTAAGCTCATTATCCTCTTTCAATGACATTATATTCAATCCTTAACTTATTTTTTAAATTTAAAGTATTCTTTCATTAATTAACTCTGCATTTAATATAGATGCACCAGCAGCTCCCCGGATAGTATTATGACCAACAAGAACATATTTAAAACTATTAGGGAAAGCTTGATCTTTTCTAACTCTTCCAACAGTTACACCCATACCATTACAAGCATCCCGATCAAGTCTTGGTTGCGGTCTATCAACTTCATCTTTAACAATAACTGGATATTCAGGAGCAGAAGGTAAGCCCAATTCTTGAGGTAAAGCTTGGAAATTAGCCATTTTACTTTTTATATCATCAATATCTTCTTCTTTATCCAATTCAATAAAGACTGCTTCAGTATGTCCATTAATAACAGCAACACGATGACAGGAAGCACTTAAATTGAAAGGAGCATCTTTCACAACACCATTTTCATAATCACCTAACAGGTACAATGATTCACTTTCCATTTTTTCTTCTTCTTGACCAATATAAGGTATAACATTATCTAAAATACCCATTGATGGAACACCATTATATCCTGCACCAGAAAGAGCTTGCATTGTTGAAACATAAATTCTATTAATATTAAAATTATCAACAAGTGGTTTTAAGGTTAATGTTAAAGCAATAGTAGAACAATTAGGATTAGTAACTAAAAAACCATCCCAATCATAAGCTTTTTGTTGATCATCTATCATATCCAAAGTTTCCGGATTAACTTCAGGAATACAAAGCGGAATATGAGGTTTCATACGCATTGCACTTGCATTAGATGCTACTACAAATTCTTTTGCAAAATCTGGATCAATTTTAGCTGCAAAATCTGAAGGTATAGAAGAAAATAAAATTTCAACATTTTTATCAACTTTATCTGGATTAGATTCAACTACTTTTATATCTTTTACAGACTCAGGCATTTCACTATCTAATAACCAAGTAGTTGCATCTTCATATCTTTTTCCTGCAGATTTTTCAGATGCTAATAAAGTTGTTATTTCAAAATCTGGATGTTGATCTAATAATCTTATAAAGTTTTGACCAACCATACCAGTTGCACCAATAATTCCAACATCTACCATTTTTAATACATCCTCTTTTTTATTAATTTATTTTATTATATCCCTAATACATCATTTATTGTACTTACTTTACCAGGTTCAGCAGAGTTAACATATCTTAAAGCTCTAATAACACCAGATATAAATACTTGACGAGTGTGAGCTTGATGTTTAATTTCTAATCTTTCACCATCACCAACATATAATACAGTGTGGTCTCCAACTATGTCTCCACCACGAATAGAATGTAAACCTATTTCTTCAGGAGTTCTTTTACCAACATGGCCTTTTCTTCCATAAACACCAATATCTTCAGGATTTCTTCCTAATTGATTAGAAATTATTTCAAATGCAGTCATAGCTGTTCCAGATGGAGCATCTTGTTTTTGATTATGATGTGCTTCTATAATTTCAATATCAAAATCATTTAAAATAGGGGTTAAATCTTTTAAAACTTTCCAAAATACATTAACACCAATAGAAAAATTAGTGGTGATAACAGATTTAACATTATTCTTTTTAATTTCATCAGCATTATTTTTACTTTGTTCTTCAGTAAACCCAGTAGTACCAACAATTAAATTAACACCACATGCAGCAGTTCTTTTAATAGTTTCAGCTGATGCAGGAGCTATAGTGAAATCTACTAAAACTTCAGCACCTGAAGATTTTAATGTTTCTTCTAAATCTTTTGAATCAGAAATTTCAACACCAATTGGCCCTATACCTGCAAATTCACCTGCATCTTTACCTGCAAGAGGAGTATCAGGCATTTCAATAGCAGCAACAACTTCCATATCTTCTTGTTCATTAATTTTTTTAACAATTCCAGAGCCCATTCTTCCAGCAGCCCCAGTTACAGCAACTTTTATCATAATCTTTACTCCAACATTATTTTTTTAATATAATTAAATTAAATTAGCATCTTTTAATGCTTTTCTTAAAATTTCCCTATCTTCATCTAATAAAGGAACTAATGGTAATCTTAAATCACCAGAAGGTTTACCCATCATAGTTAACGCTTCTTTCATAGGCACAGGATTACTTTCCACGAACAAAGCTTTCATTAAATCATATAATTCATAATTTAATTCACTAGCTTTAACAAAGTCCCCTTTAAGTGCCGCATTAACCATTTCACTCATACGTTTAGGATCAATATTAGCCACAACACTAATTACTCCTTTAACACCAAGAGACATCATTGGAACTGTTAAACCATCTTCCCCAGATAATATTGAAAAATCATCATCAGTTATTCCTGCATCTTTAAGTAATTTGAATGTTGTTGTAAATTTTTCAAGATCAGAAACAGCTTCTTTTAAACCTACTATATTATCCATTTTAGCTAATTCAACAATAGTTTCAGAAGTTAAATCTGTTCCAGTACGAGAAGGTACATTATAAACAATTATTGGAATTTTAGTATTGTTGTTTAATGTTTCATAATGTTTGATTAAACCATGCATTTGTGGTTTATTATAATATGGAGTTATAACAAGAGCATAATCTGCTCCAGCTTCACCAGCAAATTTAACTAAATCTAAAGATTCAGCAGTGGAATTACTTCCTGCCCCTGCAATAGTGATAACTCTACCTTTAGCTTCATCAATTAAAATTTCAATTAATTTTTTTTGTTCCTCATGAGTTATTGTAGCTGATTCACCAGAAGTTCCTGCAGCTAATAATCCATTAACACCGTTTTCTATTAAAAAATTTATATTTGCACGATATCCCTCTTCATCAATTTGATCATCTGATGTAAAAGGAGTAGCCATTGCAACAAAAGTTCCTTCTAATTTCATTCTAATACCTCTTTAACGTATTCAAAAGCTCTTTTACCATCTT
Source organism: Methanobrevibacter acididurans (assembly GCF_046197875.1). NCBI lineage: Archaea > Methanobacteriati > Methanobacteriota > Methanobacteria > Methanobacteriales > Methanobacteriaceae > Methanobrevibacter > Methanobrevibacter acididurans. The sequence continues at coordinate 1,329,811 of NZ_CP166991.1, forward strand.
CCCAATCTACAAATATCACAACTGCTGTTTGTGAAGATGAAATTTCTACTATATTAATATTATTTTTTCTTAATGGGTTTGTAATATCAGATATTATGCCTGGAGTTTCTATAAAATCCGGACTTACAACAGTTAACATTGCTATATCTTGACCTAAAGATAATGAACTTAATCTATCACTACCTATTACTAAGGTATGTAATAAGTGGTATGCATTATCTGCATCTTTTTTATTAATAAATGTTGTAACACTGTTTTCACCAGCAGAAATCCCAAATATGTTTATATCATTTTCTGCTAGAACAGATGTTAAATTTGCCAATAATCCTTTTTTGTTGAGCATTTTTTCCCCAACAATTGCAACTACAGATATAGGTTCAGGATATAATGTTGCAGTCTTTAACATATCTCCATTTAATGGCCCAATAATGGCAGTCCCAGAATCTGAAAGATCCCCTTTTTCAAAACTTATTATTTTTGCTTTGATTCTAGGATCTTTATATTGTAATGCAAATGGATGCAATACTTGTGCTCCATGTGTTGCTAAGTCTCTCATTTCTTCTACAGAGATATGGTCTAATTTTTCAGCTTCTTCTATCTTATTAGGATCAGTTGTCATTACACCGTTTACATCAGTTACAATTATCACTTCATTAGCTTCTAATGCATGTCCTAAAAAGAATGCAGTTATATCACTTCCCCCTCTTCCAAGAGTAGTTATTTCATCCCGAGGCCCTTTTCCAAGAAATCCACATATTACTGGAATTATTCCTTGGTCTAATAACTCAGATATTTCTTTAGATTTTTCTTCAGAAGCTGCAAAATTAATTTTTGCTTTTAAAGGATTTGAATCAGTTAAAATTGGCCAAAATCTATTATATGGATCAATAAATTCAGATTTAACACCTAATGATTCTACTACGGAGGAAAAAACTCTTGCACTAGTCATTTCACCCATGGACAATATTTCAGCCATTTGTTTTGGTGTAGGATCATCGCCAATTGAATCTTCTGTAATTGAAATTAAATTATCAGTAGTCTTATTAATAGCTGAAACAACTACAACTACTCTATTTCCTTTCATAAATTCATTAACTACAGATTGAGCGGCTTTTCGAATCCGTTCACCATTTCCTATCGATGTACCACCAAATTTGGCTATTAAAGTTTCCATATTCTATTCACGACCTAAGATTATTGATAATATTGTTATTATAAAGATATTTCATTAATAAAGCACTTTAAAATAGGGATTCATAATCAAATATTTTACCAAAGTGCATATAAACTATTATTCATTTATTATTTTAGTCATTTAACATTTATAAATCTAATTAATTAATTAAATTAAATAAAAGAAGATTATAAAAAATAGGATAATCTGAATAGTTCTCAATAAATCCATTAAAAAAAAAGTTTCCAAATATAAATAAAAAAATTTTATGAAAAATTTAAAAATAAAAGTAAAAAAAATAGAATATGTAACAAATTAAATTTAAGCTTGAACAGCTTGTTGTCTAACTAATCTAGTTACATAACCAGCAATTTTATTTCTTAAATGTTTAGTACTTACAGTAGAATATTCTGCAACTAATTTTTTATTTTCATCAAAATCAGTAGTAAATACTCCAGGATGAATTTCTATAAGTTCTTTGGATATACGTTTAACAAAAGTAGTTCTAATATTACCCATTATTTTCCCTCCATAATAATTCTTTTTGTTTATTTTTACTTAACATAGCAAGCATATTCATTATAATAGTAAGAATATCTCCGTCGATATCCTTTTCTTTAGCTAATTTTAAAACTTGATTATGTACTTCATCTTCACGAGATTTATCATAAATTTCCATACCTAAAAATTTTTTAGCTTTTACAACGTCTTTAGCTAAAGCTGTTCTTTCATCAATTAAGTTAACTAAATCATTATCAATTTCATCGATTCTTTTCCTAGATTTTTGAAGAAGTTCATTAGCTTCTTCTTCGTTCATACACAAGTCAGTTTTCTTGCCATTATCCATGAAAATTTCTCCAATAACTATTTGATAATAATTATAATCTATATTTAGTAATATATAAAGGTATTTTTTTAAAATTAAAATTTGAAAAAAATCATTCCAAAAATTTAGTTCCATTATTATTAACAGAAGTTTTAATAATTTCACCTTCTTCTAAAAATGACCAAGCATCATAAACATCATCCACATATTCATCAGTTACAATTGCAACATAAGCAGAACCTGAACCAGACAATCCAGAAGCTAATGCTCCAGCATTTAAAGCTTCAACAGCAATCTGATTATTGAATTTAAGAACAGTCCCATAAATAAGACCATTTAAATTTAATGCATCATAAAAATCTCTTTCACATGCCTTCTGAAAAGCCATACTAACTAAAGGTGAAAATAATTTAATTCTATCTAAATCAACACTACCACTTAAAGAGGGTTTATTTGGCATGTAAATAAGAATATTGTTCTCATCCATGTTCTCATGTAAAATAATTTTACGATTAGTATTATCCGTGATTAAAATCCCACCAAAATATGAAGCTGTTGCATCATCAAATGATCCTGTAATTGTAACCCCACAATCAATTGATGCATTAATAGCTAAATTAATTATTTCCATATCATTTAATGGTTTTAAATTTAATTCTTCACTTATTAAAGCAGAACTTGCCATGGTTACTGCATTAGATATAGAGCTACTACTAGATAAACCAGAACCTAATGGCACATTAGATTCTGTTTTAATTTTAATTCCCAAATCTAATTCATCCTTATTGATATTATAATAATTTAAAACTTTATCAATACAATGATACATTAATTTAGTATCAGCATTAATATCAGAAATACAAATATTAGGTCTATCAATAATTTCTGCATCAATAATATTGTTTAAACTTATTCCAAAAGCAGATCCAAAACCTGTTGCCATTGCATTAATTATTGTAGCAGAACCTGGAGATTGAACTATTTTTTTCATGAAAATTCCCTTTTATAAATATCTTTTTTAAAAAAAAGTTTAATATAAATATATAATAATTTTTTATTTTTTATAACTAATATATTAATTGTAAAAAATAGATATTATAATTAAATTAATTATAATATAAAAAATAATTTATGATTTTTAAAAAGTGATAGAATATGGATGAAAAATCAAAATACTTTGGATATGGTATTGTAGGTGGAATTACAATTTTATTAATTGTAATCTTAATTGCCACTTTAATACCTATAGGAGTTGATGCTTTAACACCAGATACTATTGCTGTTATTCCAATTCATGGTGAAATTAGTTATGATAATAATTCTAACATTACAGTAACTAATCCAGATACCTTTGAAGCCATGATAAATAAAGCAAATTCTGATCATAAAGTTGCAGCCATAGTTTTAGATATTGATAGTAATGGAGGTAATTTAGTTGCTACTCAAGAAATGTTAGATTGTATTAATCAAACCAACAAACCTATAGTTGCATGGATCGGAGATAGTGGTTCATCTTGTGGTTATTTATTGTCTACAGGTACCGATAAGGTTATTGCTAGTCCTAACTCTGCAATTGGAGATATTGGTTTTACATTATCTAGTGCAGATTTATCCGCGTATTATTCCAAGTTAGGTATTACAGCCGATACCAGTAAAGGAAATATTTTTAATAGTATTTCACCAAGTTATACTAGTTTATCCTCTTCACAAAAGGTTATGATTAAAAATATGTTAAGTAGTGATTCTAATTATTCCGTTTCTACAATTAGTCATAATCGTAATTTGAGCAGTGAAACCGTGCAAAATTATGTGAATGGTAAGGTTTGTAATGGTAATACAGCTTTAAATAAAAATTTAATTGATGGTTTAGGAACTCAAAAAAAGGCTATTGAAATTGCTGCTAATGAAGCTAATTTAACTAAATATGAAGTAATTAAATATGATTCAAGTACAAATTTGAATACTGATTGTTGGGATAATATCAAAAATGCAATTACTAAAAAAAATTAATACTAAAAATATAAATATTAAATTTGTTCATATCAATAAAAACTATTAAATAGTAGAAAAATAATTATTATAATTAACTTTAAAATATAAATTAAAAAAATCATAAAAAAGGAGAAAAATATAATGACAAAAATAGAAGTATTTACCTCACCTACTTGTCCACACTGCCCAGGAGCAGTTAAAGTAGTTGAAGAAGCAAAAAAACAAATTGAAGGAATCGAAATAGAAGTATTAGATGCTTCAAATGAAGAAAACCGTGAAAAAGCTATGGAATACCAAATATATGCAGTACCAACAATAGTAATTGATGGTAATGTTGAATTCGTTGGTGCTCCTACACTTCAAGAATTACTTACAAAATTACAAAACTAAATAAAAATACCAAATTTCAAATTTTTTTACTATTTTTTTATAAAAAATAGTTTAAACTTTTTTTTAACTAATACATTAATTAAATAACTTTTTTCTGAAAAATAATATAAAATAAGCCTTGTTTTAAATTATAAAATATAAAAAATAGCAACTAAGAAAAAAATAAAAAAAGTTAAATATTTAACTTTGAGGAATGCCTGCATAAGCTTCATGAGCTGTTTGCAAATCCTTTTTAGCTTGTTCTAATCTTTGATTAACTTCAGAAGAAGGTTTACCCGTAGATAAAGCACTGTCTACTCCATCTAAACTATTTTTAGAACGAACCAATTCAAGTTGAGCATCTGCAAATTGTTGTTGAAGAGAATCATTACCAGAAGCATAAACAGCTACCTTAGTAGTATTAAACTGACCTTCCAAATCAGAATAATTAGATCTAAGACTTGCTAACTCATCATATTGAGTTCCACTAGATACCCCACCAGTTAAATTACTACTCACTAAGTTAAAACCAATATAAGCAGCTACAACTATTGTAGCAATTATCATTATAACGCCAAGAATAGAGATAAGCATCGATGTTGATTTAAATAAATTTAAACGTGACTTTTTCATAAAAATCTCCTTTATAAGATAAAATATAAAAAAATATTCTACCTAAATAACTATAAAATAATATATCAAAACACATATTTAAATTTAATAAAAAAATTATAATAAAAAAATATAATCTGAAATTTATAAATATAATATTAAATAAATTAGAAATCATTATGAATTCCAGTGAAAAAATAAATTTAACAACCACCAAATTCGAAGAATTTTTCACAACAAAATATAAAGATAAAGTATATGATGTTTTAGAAAAATTTCCCGATGAAAAATCACTTATAATTGAATATCCTGAATGGGAAATGTTTGATCCTGATCAAGCGGACTTATTACTTGACAAACCTGAAGAAGTAATAAATGCTGCTAAAACAGCACTGAAAAATATTGATCCCTTAATGAAAGATGCGGATATTAATATAAGATTTGCACATGTGACAAATATAATTCCATTAAAAGTTTTATTAAGTAAATACATAGGAAGTTTTGTATCTGCAGATGGAATTATACGAAAAACAGACGAAATACGTCCCCGTATAGAAACTGGAGTATTTGAATGCCGAGGGTGTATGAGGTTACATGAAGTAGAACAGACAAATGATAGACATGTCATGGAACCAAGTTTATGTAGTGATTGTGGTGGACGATCTTTTAGACTTTTAGAGGGGGAAAGTAAATACATAGACACACAAACAGCACGTATGCAAGAACCATTAGAAAACTTATCAGGAGGAACAGAACCTAAACAAATGTTGATGGTTCTTGAAGATGATTTAGTTGATAAATTAAATCCTGGAGATAAAGTAAGAATAACTGGAACACTTAAAACATTCAGAGAAGAACGTAGCGGAAAATTTAAAAATTATATCTATGTAAATTACATTGAACCATTAGAACAAGAATTTGAAGAATTATCACTTAGCGAAGAAGATGAAAAAGAAATTTTAGAATTAAGTAAAGATCCTGACATATACAATAAAATTATCAAATCCACAGCTCCAAGTATTAAAGGATATCGAGAAGTAAAAGAAGCAATAGCATTACAACTTTTCGGAGGATCTGCAAAAATCTTAGAAGATGAAACTAGACTACGGGGAGATATACACATTTTAATAGTAGGGGATCCAGGTATAGGGAAATCTCAAATATTAAAATATGTATCCAAATTAGCTCCTAGAAGTATATATACTAGTGGTAAAGGTACAACAGGTGCTGGATTAACCGCAGCCGCAGTTAGAGATGAACTTGGAGGATGGTCCCTTGAAGCAGGTGCATTAGTACTTGGGGATCAAGGTAATGTTTGTGTCGACGAATTGGATAAAATGCGAGCTGAAGATAGAAGTGCACTTCATGAAGCATTAGAACAACAAACTGTAAGTATAGCAAAAGCAGGAATAATGGCAACATTAAACAGTCGTTGTAGTGTACTTGCAGCAGCAAACCCAAAATTTGGACGATTTGACCGATATAAAACAGTAGCAGATCAAATAGATTTACCTTCCCCAATTTTAAGCAGATTCGATTTAATGTTCATCATAGAAGATAAACCAAATGTAGAAAACGATAGGGAACTAGCAAAACATATATTAACAATTCATAAAGAGAACAATGTAAATTATGAAATAGAACCAGAATTACTAAGAAAATATATTGCATATGCACGTAAAAATGCTAACCCAAAATTAACAGATGAAGCAAATGAAGTATTAGAAGAATTTTATGTTAGTATGAGAAGTGGTGCAGTAGATGAAGAAGCACCAGTACCAATAACTGCAAGACAATTAGAAGCAATTATCCGTTTAGCAGAAGCTAGTGCTAAAATTAGATTAAAAGAGTATGTGGAACCTGAAGATGCTGAAAAAGCTATAAAGTTACAACAAGCATGTCTTAAAGAAGTAGGATACGATCCTGAAACAGGGAAAATAGATATTGATAAAGTAGAAGGCCGTACACCTAAATCAGATCGGGACAAATTACAGGTTGTAATTGAAGTAATTACTGAATTACAATCTGAATTTGAAGGTAATGCTCCAATAAACATTTTAAAACAAAGAATGTTAGAAGATTATGATGTTGGTGAAGAAAAATTAAATCAAATGATTAAAAATCTTAAATCTAGAGGAGTTATATTCGAACCTAATGCTGGAAAATTAAAAAAAGTCTAAAAAAAAATTTTATAAAAAATAAAATTTTATTTATATAATAATTATTTATACAATAGTTTAATATAATATAAAAAACTAAATTTATATATTATATTTTTATTGATAACTTTTTAAACAAAATATTATTTTTTTTAACAAATTTTTTCATGAAAAATTAAAAATATAGATTAATGGAGAGATAAATCATGGATGACTATAATAAATTACTAGATCGTGCAATAGACCAACTACCTCCTGAAGTTTTTGAAACAAAAAGATTCAAAGTACCTAAAGCATACAGTGTAATACAAGGAAATCGTACTTTCATACAAAACTTCAAAGATGTAGCTGAAGTATTAAACAGAGACCCTCAACACATATTAAAATTTTTATTACGTGAATTAGGTACCGCTGGAAACTTAGAAGGTCAAAGAGCAATATTACAAGGAAAATTCAACCATTTCCTTATTAATGAAAGAATAGATGAATATGTGGAAAAATATGTTATCTGCCACGAATGTAACAGACCAGATACAAAAATTATTAGAGAAGACCGTATATTCATACTTAAATGTGCAGCTTGTGGTGCAAGAGCACCTTTAAAACCAATTTAAGGAGATAAAATCTCCTATATTAACTTTTTTTAAAAAAAAAGTTATCTTTTTTTACTATTTTGATTATTATGTTTTGCCCAGAATGTGGAAATACCGAAGAACCATTAATCAATGGCGTGTGTAAAAACTGTTTTTTAAAAACATACCAAATGATAAAAATCCCTGAAAATATTGATGTTATAATTTGTAAACATTGTAATGCTAAACTTTTCCAAGGACAATGGATTGATGAAGAAATACCTGAAGAAGAAATAATTTATAGAGCTATTGAAGATGCTATAAAAATTGATGAATTAACTGAAAATCCTATAATTGACTTAGAAATTCTTCAAATGCGTGGAACTATAGCTGAATGTGAAGTAATAGTTAATGGAAACGTGTTAAACACTGATATAAATGAAATTTATAATGTTAATGTTAAATTAAATCATAACGTATGCTCTAATTGCAGTAAAAAAGAATCAGGTTATTATGAAGCAGTAATACAATTAAGAGCAGATAATCGAGAAATAAAACAAGAAGAACTTAATAAAATTGAAGGGATAGTACAACATACAATCAATAAACAAGCCAAAAAAGATAAATTAGCTTATATTCCCCAAATATTAACCCCTAAAGAAGGGTTTGATTATTATATTGGTTCATATAAAACAGCAAAAAAAATAATTAATAATTTAAAAAATGAAATTGGTGGAGAAAGTAAAGAATCTCCAAGATTAATTAGTGAAGATAAATCTACAGGAAAAGGTTTATATCGTATATGGATTTCATTCAGATTACCCGAATACGAAATTGGTGATTTTGTAAAATTTGAGGATAAAATATTAGAAATTACACATATTAGTGGACATAATATTCACTGCGAAAATCTTCAAGACAGAAAAGATTTTAATATCCAATGGAAAAACAGTACTAAAGTAAAATTACTTGAAAAAAATACAAAGGTAAAACAAAGTATTGTTACGGATAAATCTCCTAGTATGATACAAATTTTAGATCCTGATGATTATACTACAGTTGATTTAGAAATGAATGATAAATTTAATAACATTAATATTGGTCAAGAAGTAGATACTATTAAATTAGAAGGCCAAGTTTACTTATTATAAATGAAAAGAATTTTAGTGATATTTTATGAGTAATCAAGAAAAATTAAAAATAATCCAAAATGGAACACTTGAAATTATAGAACCAGAAGAATTAATAGAATTATTTGATAATGAAAAACCAATAGCTTATACTGGTTATGAGCCTTCTGGTAAAATCCATTTAGGTCATGCAATTACAATAATGAAATTAAAACAATTACAAAAAATGGGTTTTCATATAAAAATATTACTTGCAGATTATCATGCTTACTTAAATGGAAAAGGTAATCTTGAAGATATTAAAGTTACTGCAGAATATAATAAAAAATGTTTCCAAGCTTTAGGTTTAGACTCTGAAACTGAATATGTTTTAGGTTCTTCATATCAAACTGAACCAGAATATACTAATAATGTTTACCAATTAGCTACATTAACTACATTAAAAAGAGCTAAACGTAGTATGGATCAAGTTAGTCGTCATGATGACAATCCAAAAGTTGCTAGTACAATTTATCCACTTATGCAAACCGCAGATATGGCTTATTTGAAAGCAGATGTTGCTTTAGGTGGAATGGAACAAAGAAAAATTCAAATGTTAGCACGTGAAACATTACCTAAAATAGGGGAAAAAGCTCCTGTTTGTATACATACTCCTTTATTACATGGTACTGATGGTGATGATAAAATGAGTAGTAGTAAAGGTAACTTTATTGCTGTTGATGATACCCCTAAAGATATTAAGAAGAAAATTAATAAAGGATATTGTCCTAAAGGAGAAATTGAAAATAATCCTATGATTGAAATTTGTGAACACTTTTTATTCCCTAACCAAGAAACTATTAAAATTAGTCGTCCCGAAAAATTTGGTGGAAATTTAGAATTAACTCACGAAGAATTAATAAAACAATTTAGTGCTAGTGAATTACATCCTATGGACTTAAAAAATGGTGTTAGTGATTTCTTAATAGAATTTTTAGAACCTGTACGTGAATTCATGGAAGAATAAAAAAAAAGTATATTTGGAATAATATAATAATTATTAATTAAAATGTTTGAGTTGATATAATGGATGCTGAAGAATACGAAATGAGATTACCTAATGGTGTTGGAGAACAAGTCTTAGCACACACTATTGATAAATTTGAAGTTAAATTAAAACAAACTGAATATGGTCCTAAACTTATAGGGACTAAAGAAGAATTAGAAAAAGCTAAAGATTTTATGACTGATTCAATAAAAAAAAGATTAAAAGAATTAGAAAATTAAACATATATTATTTTTCTTAACTTTTTCTTTTTTTAGATATTAAACTGGATATTTCTACACCTATTAAACCACCAAGGAATCCAACTAGTAAGTACATTGGAATATAAGTTAAAAGAAGTAAAAGCACATTTAATATAAAATTATATTCTATAGTTACTAAAAGTGTTCCAACAATAACAGAACAGATTCCAGAAATTAATCCCATTAATATTCCATGAATAACTCCTTTTCCAACATTAGGTTTATTAATATGTGTTGAAAAAATTATAATTCCAATTAACACAAGTAATAATAATAAACCATTAATAGAAAATTGTTGTAACACAAAACTTAAAATGTAAGATATAATAAATGTTACAATTCCACCAATGCATATTAATTTCCAATCAATTTCATCTATTTCTAAAAAATTTAACATATGATATTATTCCTCAATTACAATAATTATTTATTTATCTTATCTAATGTTATTTACACAAATATCAAATAATGGTGCAACTGCTTTTTGAATGTCTCTACTTACAAGATTAACTCCATTGTTTGCATTGATAATCTTAAAATTATGATTTCTACATAAATTTTCATAGTTACATTGAACTTTAGTTAAAAATTCTTTATTTTCAAATTCATCAATTCCAGTTGTTCGTTTAAGACTTTTATCCAAATCGATATTTAAGTATAAAACCATGTCAGGATTTTTAACAAATTTATTAATTTCATATATCCAATCTTGTGGTTCTTGGTAAGCTAAGCTACTGTAAAATGATCTATCACTTAAGACTATTTTACCCTCTTTTTCATATGATTCAATAGTGTTCATTAATTGCATTCTATCTGCTGCAAAAAGTAAACCTAATGTTTTTTGCACATTACTTGTAGTTGAATCTTCATGAGTTAAAATTTCTCTAATTACTTTACCAACAGTTTTATCAGTAGGTTCCACAACACATTCAACTTTTAAACCATTTTTTTCAAGATAATTTTTTAGTAAATTTATTTGTGTTGATTTACCACTACCATCAATTCCCTCAAAAACAATATACATATAATATAATTTTATAGTTTAAAATATATAAAATAGTTATAGTATAAAAAAATTGGAGTACAACTTATGAAAATACCTGAATTATTATCTCCTGTAGGTAATGTAGAACATTTAAAAATTGCGGTTTTAGCTGGTGCAAGTAGTGTATACTTGTCTGGTAAGAATTATGGTGCTAGAAAGTATGCAGATAATTTTACAATTGAAGAAATAAATAAAAGTGTGGAATATGCACATATGCATAATGTTAAAGTTTATATTACTGTAAATACTTTAATTAAAGAGGAAGAATTAGGGGAATGTTTAAAATATGTTTATGAATTATATTCTTTAGGTGTTGATGGTGTACTTATCCAAGATATAGGTTTAATGAAATTAATTCATGAATTTATTCCAGATTTTAATATTCATGCTAGTACACAAATGAATATTGAAAATATAAATGATTTAAAATGGGCGAAAAAAAGTGGTATTAGTCGTGTGGTTTTACCTAGAGAATTAACTTTAAATGAATTAAAAGATATGACTCAAGAAGCGCATAAAATAGGATTAGAAGTTGAATTTTTTGTTCATGGAGCTCAATGTTACTCTTATAGTGGAAGATGTTTATTTAGTAGTTTTATTGGAGGGCGTAGTGGTAATCGTGGTACTTGTGCACAACCATGTAGACAAGCTTATACTTTAACTGCTGATAGTTGTAATGGTAATTTTTACAAATTAGGAAATAATGATGGAAAATATTTTTTAAGTCCTAAAGATTTAAGTTTATATGGTAAACTAGATGTTTTAAGTGATATTGGAGTGGATTGTTTAAAAATTGAAGGGCGTATGCGTAATAAAGAATATGTTATGATTACAACTAGTACATATCGTCAATCTTTAAATAAGTTACGAAGAAGAAGTAAGGGCAAAGAATTCACAACACAAAAAGGTCATGAAGATTTAAGTTTAGTTTTTAATCGAAAATTAAGTACTGGACATTTATTTAATAATGAGGATTCTAATAAGATAATGAATATTGATAATCCCGGCCATATTGGATTATATATTGGAAAAATTCAGGAATTTGATAAAGAATCTGGAAAATTTTTCATACAATTAAACGAAAATTTAATCCATATCCCCCAAAAAGGTGATGGTTTAGTTATTGAAGGAACTCCTTTAAAGAAAGATAGTAAAACTCATACTTATGGTTTTGATATTAGTGGAAATCCCCATTTTAAAAAATCTAAAGCTTATTGGAAAAAAAATAGATTAATAAAAGAAAAAGTGGAAGGTAAAGTTCTTATAGTTCAAAAAGTTAGGGAAAACAAAAAACCTTATATAAACATTGAAAAAGGATGTAAAGTTTATTTAAACAAAAGAAATAGTGTTAATAAAACATTAAAAGAATTAGAGCATGATTCTCAAAGTCAAGGTTTTAGAAAATCTACACTTCACATAAAATTTAATGTGGATAAAGAAAATTATCCAATAATAAAAGGAACTATTAAATTAAGTAATGGTGAACTTGTAACAGTTAAACAAAAAGGATTGAAACCTTGGGAAACAGCTAAAAACCGACCTATTAATGAAAAAACTATAGAAAAACAAATCAGCAAAATTAGTGATTTGCCTTATTATTTAGAAACAGTAGAAGTAGGGAGAATAAATAGAAATTTATTTACTCCTATAAGTGATTTGAATCAATTAAGAAGAAATTTTTTCAAAAAAGCTGAAGAAAAAATTTTAGGTACATATCTTCCTAAAAATAGGGATCTTAAAAATTCAAAAGAAAAGATTAAGGAATATCTTAAAAAAGAGAATCAAATCTCAATAAATAATGGATCAATAGATAAAAACTTAAATGTATACATTAATAATTTAACAGTTTTAGAAAATTTAAATGAAAATATTTTTAATAATATATATTTTGATATTCCAACAAAAAATAGTAAGTTAATAGATGAACATAAAAGTTTAGATATTAGTTATTGTGTTAATATTATTAAAGAAGCTAATAGAATTTGTGCTGAAAAAAATTGTAATTTTATTTGGATGTGGCCAAGTATAGTCCATGATGAATTATTTGAAGATTTGGTTAAAGTTTGTGGAATTCTTTCAAAAGTAAGCACAGTTCCTTCAATTATGATTTCTAATTTAGGGATTGGTGAATACTTAAAGGATAAATTTAAAATTGAAATTTATGGAACATATCATTTAAATATTTCTAATAGTGAAAGTGTTAAAAAGTTAAATAATTTCAAATTACTTACTATTTCCCCGGAGTTAAGTAAAAAAGATTTTAAGAATATTTTTAATAGTTATGATAAAGAGTTTCCAGTTTTAGAAATTCTTATCCATGGAAATATGGAATCATTAATTAGTAGAAAAAATATTCTTCCACATGATATAAAGAATTCCCTTAAAAAATTGGATAATCCAAATAATGAGATTAATAATGTTTACTTAAATGATAAAAATAAGAATAAATATTCTCTTTATCGTCCACTTAATGAAGAAGGTGTAATGATGTTAAATTATCAAGATTTATGTCTTATTAATGAAGTTGATTTTTTTAAAGATAGTGGTGTTAATAATTTCAGTATAGATGCTAGATGGAAAAATATAGATTATGTTAATAATATTGGGAAAATATATAAAGATGCTATTAACCTTGATGATGTTTCTAAAAATAGTTTAAATAGTATTAAGAAGTATTCTCCTAATATTAGTAGTGGAAATTTTACTCGTGGATTTTAAACAGCGATTTAATTATTGTAGGTTATTTATTATGGCAATGGATTTAGAACAAATTGATGGTGTAGGAACTAAATTATCTAAGAAAATATTAAATAGTGTTGGGGGAAAGGAAAATCTTTCCCAAATCGTTGAAAACCTAGATTTGGAGCAATTAAGTAAAATTGATGGTATTTCACAAAGAAAAGCTATTCAAATTATGAATAGTTTATTAGGAAACCCTCAAGAGAAATTTTTAAAAAGTGAAAGGGCTCATGTTTTGTATGAAGAGATTATAAGTAAAATTTTAAATTTTTCTAATACAAATTATAGTCGTAATCGTGTCCAATTATTGTCACCTACAACAGATATTAATAAGATTAATAGGCATTTAGATTTTGTAATGGAAGCTAAGGATAAAATTAGTCATTTACCTATTGATGATTTAAAAGTTTTAATGAAAAATTTAGGAGAACCAGAAGAAGTTAAAGGTTCTTATGATCCAAGTAAAGTTATTGTTGTGGAATCTCAGGAAGATGGGAATTATTTAACTGATTTGAATTTAAATAAGTATTATCCTATTGTTGTTGCTAGTAATTCCCAATTGTTTGCTGATGAAATTAGAGATTATGAAGTAATTTTTTATGTTTATAATGAAGGTTTCTTGGATTTTGGTGATATGGGTAATGTTATTATGATTAGTCATGAATCTCCTGTTTATGAGATTGTTCCCGAAATGGTAATTGATTATTTTGATAATAATAGAGAATTATTTGAAAAAATTTTTGAAATTCGTAATATTTTAGGCTTAGATAGTGTTTGTGATTGTGTTGAACCTTTATTAAGTGATTTGGATGATTTTAAAAGTAATGATATAAATATTGAAGAAATTGTTTTAAATGTTAAGCAAGATATGGATGAAGAGTTAAAAAATAGTATAAAAAATGTTGATATTGGAGGAGATGAAGTCCTCGATTTATTAAATAATGATTTACCTAAAAAAATAGAGGAAATATTTGAAGAGATTATAAGTAAAGGTAAAGAAAAATTATTAGAAGCTACCCATATTGACTTTGATCCTTACATAAAAAAATATCCAATCGAAATAGATAAAGAAGAATTAGAAAGAATAAACCAAGAACAAGAAAATATCAAAACAACAAATTTATATGATAAAAAAATAACAATAGCATCCCAATTATATAATATCAGAAAACAAGCTGAAGAGGAAATAGAAGAAACTATAAAATTTGATTATGAATTCACATTAGGAAGTTTCGCATACACATACAATTTAAACAAACCCAAAATAAGTGAAAATTTAAAAATAACACAAGGAATAAACTTAAATTTAGCCCTAAATCAAAATATTCAAAAAATAGATTATCACTTATCCCCTGAAGATAATATAGCATTATTAACTGGGGCAAATAGTGGAGGAAAAACAACACTTCTAGAAACAATCGGTCAAATAAATATAATGACCCAAATGGGTTTACCTATACCTGCAAAAGAAGCAGAAGTAAAAATATTAGATGAAATATATTACTTTAGCAAAGGAAGATCATTAGATGCAGGAGCATTTGAATCATTTCTTAATGTATTCATGCCAATAGTAACAAATAATCATAAAAAATTAGTATTATTAGATGAATTAGAAGGAATAACAGAATTAGAAGCAGCAGTGAAAATAATAAGTAGTTTCATTGAAATGTTAAAAGAAACAGAATCATATGGAATAATAGTAACCCATATGGCAAAAGAATTAAGTAATTACACAAAAGTACGTATAGATGGAATAGAAGCAAAAGGATTAGATAAAAACTATAATTTAATAGTGAATAGAACTCCACAAATCAATCTTCTAGCAAAAAGTACACCTGAACTT
This sequence comes from Methanobrevibacter acididurans, assembly GCF_046197875.1. NCBI lineage: Archaea > Methanobacteriati > Methanobacteriota > Methanobacteria > Methanobacteriales > Methanobacteriaceae > Methanobrevibacter > Methanobrevibacter acididurans. The sequence goes on from NZ_CP166991.1 coordinate 1,345,559, forward strand.
ATTCTAAAAAGAATATATGAAAACTCACACGGAAAATTAAAAGAAGTATATGGAGAAATACTTAAAAAATTTTAAAAAGAAAATAATAAAATACAAAAACAACAAAAATTAAATAAATATAAATTAAAGGCCTAAAGATAAAAATGAAAGTTACAAGCAACACAAGAAATCCTAATCTAAAAAGATTAAACGAAATAATCAAAGTACTGCGGAAAAATGGATTAGAACATATTAACGAACACGCAAAACTATCACACAAAAATCCATTTAAGAAAAAAAGTAGTGAAGAAGAAGAATTAGAAGCAAATACAAACTTACTTGCAATAAGAGTAAGAAAAAGTTTCCAGGAATTAGGACCAACTTTCATAAAATTAGGCCAAACATTAAGTACACGTCCGGATTTAGTAGGATATGAAATGGCGGATGAACTAAGTAAATTACAAGATAATAACCCTGCCATACCAGTTGATGAAATAAAAACACAAATAGAAACAGAATTAGAAAAACCCTTAACAGAAATTTACTCAGATTTTGATGAAACCCCAATTGCAACAGCAAGTATAGGACAAGTACATCATGCAACCCTAAAAAAAGAAAAAAAAGAAGTTGTAGTAAAAGTACAAAAACCAGGATTAGAAGAAATAATAAAAACTGATTTAAACTTAATGAGATTCTTCGCTAAACGTATAGACAAATATATATACAGAGCAAAAACTTTAAACTTACCCGCTATCGAAAAAGAATTTGAAAGATCACTAAACAAAGAAATAGATTATAACCAAGAACTTTCAAATATGCAAAGATTTAGAGAAAATTTCAAAGATGATTATGGAATTTATATACCTAAAGGATACCCAGAATATTCCACAAAAAAATTAATAACAATGGAATTTATTAAAGGAAAAAAAGTATCAGAAGTAATAGAAAATCCTGAAGGATATGATGCTAAATTAATAGCAAATAGAGGAGTAAAATCCTATTTTAAACAAATTTTAATAGATGGTTTTTTCCACGCAGACCCACACCCTGCAAACATATACATTTTAAATAATAACATAGTATGTTATTTAGATGAAGGAATGATGGGATGGATGGATACAACATTCCGTGAAAACTTAGCCGAACTATTCCTATTTTTAATATCAAAAGATGCAGATAATATGATAAACCAATTAAGATATATGGACATATTAACTGATGAAACAGATATAAAATCCTTAAAATATGATTTAAATGATTTAATAGCAAAATATTATGGTGCAGAATTACAAAAAATGCAAGGTGGAATGACAGATTTAATTAACTTAATGATAGATTATAATGTTGCCCTACCAAGAGAATTTGTATTAATGGCACGAGGAATAGGAATGATAGAAGAAACAGGATTAGCTTTAGATCCTGAATTTAATGTAGTTAAAGTATTAAGTCCACTAGCAGAAAAAATATTACTAGACAAATTTAGTCCACATCGTGGAGTAGATTATATAAAACACAATATCATAGAAGTAGAACATATAATGAAAATTTTACCAAAATTTGCAACAAGTATGTTATACAAAATTGAAGAAGGTAAAATAGAAATAGAAATAGAACCTAAAGGCCTTTCACGTGCTACAGATATGGTATCAATGTCAATCATATTAGCTGCATTGTTAATGGGATCATCATTAGTAATGATAACAAATAAAGGTTTAATGATAATGGGTTATCCATTTTTAGGATTTATTGGATTTACAATAAGTTTATTTGTAGCATTAATAAGTGTTTATAATTTCTTTATAAAAAAAGAAAGAAAATAAAAACATACTATTTTTTTTAAAAAAAAGTCATAACCTAAATAAATAGATTATGACTAAATATTACCCGTATACTAACTCTCATGAATCATAGGTAGATTACCCTTCCCTCCTCGAGCAACCCTCGAAACAGGCAGCCTGTGCAA
>NZ_CP166991.1:1355000-1679994 GCF_046197875.1 Methanobrevibacter acididurans
AAATAAAAAATTAAGAGAATTTACATCTTAGCGATTACTTCTCCTAATAATTTAATAGATTCTTCTTTGTTTTTACCTAATGGGGATCCTGCAACATATTGAGTTACTCCCATTTCACCTAAAGCTTCTATCTTAGGAACGAATTCATCAGGGGTTCCGCATACAGAGAATGCATCTAATGCAGCATCGTCTATTAAACCAATTGCTCCACCGAAGTCTCCTTTTGCTAAGCAGTCACCACATTTATCATTGAATCCTTCAGGTAATCCGTGTCTTGCAATAACCATTGGAGGTGCTCCAGCTGCAATAAATGCAACAACAATTTTTGCTGCTTTTTTAGCTGCTTCAGAGTCAGTTCCAATAGAAGTAGAAGTATAAGCTGCTACATCAAAGTCTGCAATGTTTTTACCTGCAGCATCAATACCTTTTTTGATCATTGGAATAGCTGCTTCGAAATCTTTAGGATTAGAAGCGTTGATTAAACAACCGTCTGCTATTTCTCCAGAAGTTTCGAGCATTTTTGGTCCTTGAGCACCCATATACATAGGGATTGCTTCTTGAACCGCTTTTGCACCTTGTAAAGCTGCTCCACTAGGAGTAGATCCACCAGATGTTAATGTTTTAATTTCTTCAATAGCGTTTTTAACTGTAGTTACAGGTTTTGTCCATTCAATACCTAATGTATCAAATGTAGCTTTATCTCCAGGTCCGATACCAAAGGTAGCTCTTCCGTCAGAGATTTCATCTATAGTTGCAATAGCACTTGCAGATATAGCTGGTCCACGTACATATGGATTAGTTACACCAGGTCCTAACTTAATAGTAGATGTTTCTTTAGCGATTAATGCTAAAGTTTCATATACATTTTTATTGTTGTAATGGTCTGTTACCCATACATATTCGAATCCTGCGTCTTCAGCTAATTTTACGTCTTTTACAATTTCGTCTAATGGTTCATTCGGAACAAATTCTATACCAAATTTCATTTATTATCACCATGTTAAATTATATGCAAGAGCTTATAAAGTATTTGTTATTAGAAAAATATCGAAACATTTATATATAAAAAATTATGTTTCATCTTTTTATATTATTAATTAAAAACATAAAGAATAATTATAATAATAACAATTAAACAAAATGGATTTTAAAACTATGGAAATAAGAGAATTAACAAAAGAAATACGGGATAATGCTATTGAAAGAACAAAACCTAAGGATTTAGAATATCTAGCCACAAGTTGGTACCAAGAAGACTTATTATACTCAGGTAAAGGAAAATCTATATTTTTAATATTACCTACACCTGGTTGTAGTTGGGCGTTAGGTCCAAGTGGTGGATGCACAATGTGTAGTTATATTCATGATTGTTATTTAAAACCTATAGAAACTGATAAAATTATAGAATTGTTCCAAAATCAATTAAATAGACATTTAGAAGAAATTAAAGAAGATTTTGATAATGGTGAAAAGATTGCTATAAAATTATTTGCATCTGGAAGTTTTTTTAATCCTGAAGAACTACCAATAAAAGCACGAGATCAAATTTTAAAAATAATTAGTAATATTGATGAAATAAGTGAAGTTATTGTTGAATCAAGACCTGAATATATTACAAATACACGTATAAATGAAATTTGTGAAATTTTAAATGGAAAACTTTTTGAAATAAGTATAGGATTAGAAACAGTAAATGAAGAAACACGTTTAGAAAAAATAAATAAGGGATTCACTACAGAAACTTTTAAAAAAGCCATAGATTTAATCAAAGAAGCTAAAAATGAGTATAATATAAAAAGTAAAGCGTATATTTTTGTTAAACCTATTCTCGTATCCGAATCTGAAGCTATAAAAGAAGCTATTGATACTGCATATTTTGTTGAAGAAATTGGAGTTGATCGTATTAGTTGTTGTCCTGCTACTATCCATAAAGGAACTGTGATAGAAAGATTATGGAGAAGAGGATCATATCAACCTCCTTGGATTTGGAGTACTGTTAAGATTATTAACACAATAAGAGAAAATGTAAAAATTCCGGCATTAATGGATACCTCAGGATTTGGTTCTAAACGTGGCCCTTACAATTGTAAGAAATGTAATAAAGATTTAAAACATAAAATTATTAGCAGTAATCTTACACAAACACAAATTCATCATGATTGTGCTTGTAAAAAGGAATGGGAAGCAGAAATAAAATTTAATAATTTAAGTCAATCTAAAACAAATAAAAAACATTTACCTTTATATTAAAGAAAAGTTTTTTTAATAATTAATTAAAAATATTATATTAATAACAATTATAAAGGGAGGTTTATTATATTGAAAAAGGAATCAATTAGTATTATTGCCATAATTTTAGGTGTTATAATCATTGCATTTCCTATGCTGGGCGTAATTGGAGCAAGTAGTATTCTTGGATTATCCATATTATTAATGAGTATATTTTTACTTGTTACTGGTGTATCTGAAATTGATTATAGTAAAACTAAATGTATTTTATACCTTATAATAGGTATTGTAATGTTAGTACTTTCATTAGGATTAATTTTCAATCCAAGTTTATTCGCATTCTTAGCAGCATTAACTATTTACCTTGCAGGACTATTCTTAATCGTCATAGGTTTAATAATTCTTATAACAAGTAGAGAAACACGTTACGGATTTTGGATTGGTATAATAGGTATTATTTTAGGTGTAATATATATTATAGTAGGAACTTACATACAAGATCCTACAGTTCTAGGAGCTTTAATCGGAATATGGTTAATTTTAGCAGGTATATTGAATTTATTAGACAGATAAAGTATAATCTGTCTTTAACAAATTTTTTTTAAAATTAAAATTTTTATTTTATTAATGAATAAGCAAACTTTTTTTAAATGAATAATATTTTTTTAAGGAATATATGAAAATGATTGGAATCAGTGCAGATTTTGACCCTGTACATTTAGGGCATGAACAATTAATCCAAAGTGGAAAAAAAATAGCAAATAAAACTGGAGATAAAGTAGTTGTATACTTAAATAAAGGTTACAGTGCAAATCATGCACCTTTTTTCTGTAATTTTAATGCTAGGGCTGAAATGGCTAAAGCATGTGGTGCAGATGTTATTGTACCTGTAGAAGGATTACATCATAGATTAACTTTATCTTATAGTGTACCTATACGTGCATCACAAATGATTGAGGATGGTATAACTGATTATATTAGTGCTGCAGAAGTTAGTCCTGAAAAGATTAAAAAGATGGGTGATCGTTTTGTGCGTGAAAAAAACTTTTTAGGAATGCCTCGTGAAATACCAAATAGGAATGTTGTTAGATGGTATGCAGTTAATGAGTTTTTGAAAACCAAATTTGAACATAATATGAAAGTTCATATTATACCTGAGTTAGAAAAGGATGGGAAGATTAGTGGACGTTTTATTAGGAAATCTATAATTGAGAATGATATGGAAATTACAGATGAAGTGGAAAATTTACTTCCAAAATCAAGTATTAAGATTATTAAAAGGGAAATTGATAATGGAACTATTAATAATCAAAGAAATTATAGAAGTATCACTCATAAAATGAATACTTATTCCCGTGGAGATTTGACTAATATTGCATATTTAAATGCAGATGCTGTAAATGCAATAATTGAAGCTCGCCAATATCAAGATCCTGAAAGTATTTGGGCTGTTTTTAGAAGAGTTGGTTATGGTCCTGTTCTTACAAGATTAGCAACTAGTGCTATTGAAAAAGAGGTTAGTAAAAATGAAGTTGTTAAACTTATGAGGACTTATGAAGCTAAAGGTGTTATTCCTCCAGAACAAATTGTTGATAAAGTTATTCAACGAGCTTTTTATGTTGCTAGTGAAGTTGAAAATGGGGAACTAACACAAGATGCTAATGAACGTTTCAGAAGTGAGAATATTGAGGTAAATAATGTTCCTTTAAGTTTTGAGGGTGGTTTGAATATTACAAAGTTTGAAACTAAAAAGCTTAAAAGAGGGTTAAAGGAACATAGAATCCCTGCTAAAATTTATGTTGATAAGGATAATATGTTATCTTGTGAGATTAAAGAGGGTAAATTTAAGATTAAAACTATATTAAAATTACCTGCATTGCATGTTACTTATTTACGTTATATTATTGATTCACAATTCATACCTGTTAGGGGAGAGGTAGTGGAAAGGGATCGTGGATTGAGAGTTAAAATTTATATTCATGACAATTAAAGTTTTTCGAATTTATTTTTTGTAGCTTCAGTCATGATTAAATTATTTGTAGAAGAGTTTTGGTTTTTTAAGAAATTTAATATTTCATTTAACTCTTCATTTTTACGTTTTTTATTTTTTTTACTATTTTTTATACGGGATGTGCTTGATGATTTGAAATCTGTATTTTCTGTAATTTCTAATATGTCCCATAATTGTGAGCTTAAGTTATTTGCATTTTCAAATGTTTCGATTAATAGGGCACTTACTCCTTTTGTGTAGATACTTCTTAACATTTTTAATTTAGATGCATCTCCAATTTTGTCACTTATGATGTTTGTTTTAATATTGCAGTTTTTGAAAATTGATAATTTTTTTGATTTTGGACCTGATAATATTAAAAGTTTTAAATTTTCAACTTTACCTATTATTGCACCATCAATGAAATTGTTTGAAAATATTTGTTCTATTTTTAGGGTGGTTGTTGGGTTTATATTGTTTAAATCTAGGTATAATCCTTCATAGTTTGAAAATTGTTTTGCTACGTTTAGTGCGTTTTTTGGACTGTTTGCACTTATTATTATGTCACATTTTTCCATTAGTTGTTTATTTGAATCTAATTTTATTGTTTCTGTTTGTTTTATGCGTTTTATTGTTTCTTCGCTTCTGTTTTCTATTGAGACATATGTTTTATATTGTTTTGTTAATTTATTTGCTAATGTTTGATTAACTTTGCCAAAACCTATAAACCCTATATCCATTGTCTCACCATTTTTATAATAAAATTCCATATTGAGCAAGTAGCATGTATACTCCCACTATTAAAATGATTAATCCACAAATTCTATTAATTATATTGGACCATTCATTGATTTTCTTGAAGTTTATTTCTGATACGATAAACCCTATTAAATAAATTGTAAAAGCAAAACCTAAAGTATATGATAATAAGTTCAAACCAGTATAAACAACATTACCTTTAGATATAGTAACACTCATCAAACTTAAAAGATATGAGCCATAACAAGGAGCCCAAGCTAAAGAAGTTACTAAACCCATTAAAAAAGATTTTAACAATCCAGTTTTATTATTTTTAACTCTTAAATTAAAATTGAATAGATTTAAATTAAATAATAGAACTAAACCTAAAAATATTAAAATTAAAGATGCTAAAATTCTTATCCAATGTAAATAATGAGTAATAGCTGCAGTAAAAATCATAGACAAAATGATAATTACAAAGAAAACTGAAAATAATCCCAAAGTAAAAACTAATGTTTCAATTTTATCTCTTTCTAAAAAAGAATATGCAATAATTATAGGAATTACAGGTAATACACAAGGTGAAAGTACTGAAGTTATACCTACTAAAAATGAAATAATAAACATGAAATCCATAAACCAATACCTACACTACTAACTAAATTTTACTTAATAAATCATTTACAGATTGGAATCCTATAATTGTTTTATTCACATCACCATTTGAATTTAAAATTACAAATGTTGGATAACTTACAACTTGGTATTTACTACATAATTCAGGATGATTATCCCCATCAATAATTACTGGAATATAATTACTATTAAGTTTATCTTGAACATTAACATCTGTATATGTTTCAGAATTCATTTGTTGACAATACTGACAAGTGGAAGATTGAAACGCTAAAAATAATGGTTTTTGATCCTTTTGAGCAACACTAAGTGCTGAATCTAAATCAGTATACCATTCAATATTATTACTAATTACAGTTACATTTGAACTATTTTCAACATGATAATTGCTTGAATCACTTACAGAATTGGAATCAGCAGAGGTAGAAACCTCATTAGTTTGAGGATTAATATTAAAATAATTATTAGTTATTGCAAAAGCGGATACCACTATTAAAATAAAAACAATAATTAATATTATCCATGAAGTTTTTTCTTTCATAATTTTATATAATAAATTTTATTGTTTATAAAGATTACCAATTTGTTCATAAATATACGAATAATAAATTTTATTAAAAAAAATTAATTCTTAAATTTTAACAAAACCATATCACCATTAGCAACATCTAAAGATAAAGCATTAGCTTTACATTTAGAACATAATAAATAAAAAACATCCTGAGTTGGAAAATCTAATTCACTTAAACCTTCATAATTACCCATACCTTTAGAAATAATAAAATCTGATTTATCAAAGAAATCCCTAAAATCATCAGATAAACTATTATATACTACACCTACAGTATTAGTCCCAATTGTAATTAAATCTGCAAATTCATCTAAACCAACTTCTAATGCATCTTCCATACATGCATCATTTAAAATTGGATTATCTTTTACTGCAACAGTAATATGAATATCATAATCCTCTTTTATTTTTTCAAGCAAAAGTTTATCAAAAACTATTTCCCCAGTATTATCAACCAAATATAACAATTCATCATGATTTTTCAACGCATAATCTAAACTATTTACATCATTAATAGCCAAATCTTTACCTAAATAATCATTTAATAAACTATTAATATCAGTATCAAAACCAAAAGCACCAAAATCTAAAATATTACCTACAATACTTATTTTAACATAATTTTCTAAACTATCATCTTTTTTAAGTATTTCTTTTACTTGAGGTAATAAATTTTTAGCTATTTCATTACCTAAATGTTTCTTCTCATTATAAGGATCATTACAACCTGTTTCATCCATTATCAATTTATGCATTCCAGATCCTGTTGCATTAGATGATGCTCCCTTTTTAAAATTTTTTGACAAAAACTTAATTACATCTTCCATTATTTTAAGTTTTAAATCATCATCATCACTAGCTAGATTTAATGCTTCCTTAGCTTGACGTAAATAACATGCCCCACATTCATAATATACTTTCATAAAATTAACCTCATAACGATAAAATTCAAATCTTATCCCCCATATATAATTTGAATTAATTTAATAGTATCTCCATCATTTATTTCAGCATCCTCTGATACTATTTGATCATTCTTTTTTGCAACAATAGTTTGTGGAGAAACTTCCAAATCATCTAAAACATTTAATATTGTTGTTTTACCATTTAATTCTTTATCTTCATTAATTTCATTATACTCTAATTTAAATGTCATAAAAATCATCTTATATTTATTTAAAAAAAATTTAATCCCTTAAAAATAATCTAAGTTAGGGCTATGACCTAACTCTTTTAAGAAAGTACAAGCCCGACAAACCTTATTTGATGAAGGTTCACCACAAATTTCACACCTATCAAATTCAAAAGGTTCAGTTAATTCTTCACGAATAACTGGTCGCATTTTATCAAATCCTCTAAGTGTACTATACATTATTGTAGGATGTTCTGGTGTTAAATCTTTTAAAACATTACCTACTTCCATTCTGAAAGATTGTTGAGCATAAGGACAACCATCTAAATGGATTTCTAAACCTTTAGATAAAGCATATAATCCAACTTCTCTTTCAGGAATTTCACGAAGTGGTTTGATCTTAGGAGTAAACAATTCACTTTTAGATTCTGTTATCGGACCAATTTTAACTAAATTTCCAATATTGCCTTCTAAATAATTCATTATTATAGCTTCAGCTTCATCATCCAAATTATGACCAGTTGCAATTTTAGTTGCACCCATATCCCTTGCTGCACGATTTATTAACCATCGTCTAAAAACCCCACAGTAAGTACAAGCTCCTCTATGATCTGGAACATTCATAATCTCATCAAGATCTATATCAAAAGCATCTTTAAATGATAAAATTTGATGTTCTATCCCCAAACGTTTTGCATGTCTCTTAGCTATATCTACTCCTTCTTGACGATACCCCTTAATACCCTCATCAATTGTACATGCACATAACTCAATGAAATGTCTTTCAACATAAGAATTCAAAATTTCAAGTGTAGCTACACTATCTTTACCTCCAGATAACGCAACCATAACTTTATCTCCTTTTTGTAAAAGATTTTCTTTTTTAATTGTTTTAATAACCTTTTTCTCAATACTTTCTATAAAACAATCTTGACACAAGGCTTGTCCAGATGCTTTTCTTTTAATTACAATATTGGGGTTACCACATTTACTACATATATCCATATTAATCATCTATTAAATTTTTACATTTGAACTACAAAATCAGCTAACTGATTAAGAGTGCTAACTTCAAATACTTTAGCACCAACATTTTCATATAAACTAACACAGCTATCAACTACATCCCATTTATTTTTATCCTCAGGATTAAGTATAACAACTTTTTTACTGTCCCTTACTATATCTTGTAATACTTCAACACTTGCAGGTATACCGTCAATTTTTGGACCTGCCCAATCACGACAATCAGATAATAAAACAACATAAGATTTATTATTTAATTTTGCTTGTTTCTTAAATAAATTAAATGCTGAATACATATTACTAGTTCCATGAACCATCGCATTCCTCATACGTAAAGTTCTAACATCAGCAAAAGCATTTAATAAATAATCCTGTTTAAGTGCATCCGTTGTTTCAATAACTTTATTATCAAATTCAAAAACTCTTGAATTCTTAAAAGCTGTTTGACAGGAATACATTAACATGAAAAACCAACTACTAATCCATTCACATGATCCACTTATATCATTTAAAAATAAATGTTCATTCTTATGTCTTTTAGGTTTAGCTTTAATTAACTCAACAGGAACTCCACCATATTTAATATTTTTACGTATAGTTCTTCGAATATCAACTTTATTAGTTTTAGCTAATTTATTACGTCTAGATCTTTTATTAGCAATACGACGACCCAATTGTTGACATAACTCCAACATTCTAGGATCAAATTTATTTAACTTTGTTAAATCTTTATTTAAAAGTTCACCTTCACGTTCTAAATTTTCTCTATCATCTAATACAGGTGTCCCTGAAAGTTGTTTAATTTGTTCCATTCCCATTTTATTTGGTTTTTTATGAACTTTAGCATTCTTTTTCTTAATAACATACTTATTAGATTTTCCACCAGCTTTACCTGCATTCATATTACTATTTTTTTTAACTTTCTTAGATTCATCAGTTAAAGGAGGTTTAATAAAGCATTGATCAAAAATTTCATCAAATTTAATCATATCATATTTATCTTTAACATAAACACTTCTTAGAGCTCTTTTAAGTGAAACTAAATCATTCACACCCATAATTTCACAAGTATCTAATGCAGTTTGTGTACTACGAATACTTACATTTAAACCTTTATCTCTAAGTTGATTAGACAAATATATTATTTTAGCTTTCATAAACATCAAAAAAATTAATTCATTATTTATATAATTATTATTGTTTGAAAATATCTTTCATAACTCTTTTTTTATCAGATTCACTTTTAACTGCTACACCTACACTATCTATAAGTGCTTGATCTACATTTTTAGTGTTTAAATTTTCTACACTATTAACCCAGTCTACAGTTGCTCTCACACTAGGTTTCTTAGTTAAGTTCAAATCACGAATACGATGAACTAAATTAACCACCTTACGAGATAAACCATCATCAACTTCAGGTATTTTTGATTTAACAATTTTCATTTCACGTTCTACACTTGGATATGGAATATATAAAAATAAACATCTATCCTTAGTTTCATCCAGTAACATTCTTTGTGAATTACTTGTTAATATAACAATAAGATCATTATTTAATTGAAAAGTCCCTAAATCATTTACTGTAACTTCTTTTTCACCTAATGCTTGTAATAAAAAACTTTCGACTTCTTCATCTGCTTTATCAATTTCATCTATTAACAATAATGAATCGTTTTCATTCATAAAAGCATTAAGTAATGGTCTTTTAATAAAATATTCATTATTAAAGATACTATTTTCATCTTGATTTTTTCCTTTAGATGATTCTAAGTGTAATAATTGTTTTTGATAATTCCATTCACCAATTATTTGTTCAAATGTTATTCCTTCATAACATTGTATACGGAAAAATTTCCTATTTAATGATTTAGCAATAGCTTTTGCTAATTCAGTTTTACCTACACCTGGAGGTCCTTCAATTAGTATAGGTTTATTTAAAGATAATGCTAAGAACATAGCTGTGGTTATTTCTTTATTACTAACATAACCAATTTCATTTAAATTTTTATCAATATTTTTAATTGTAATCTCATCTTTAACCAATTTAAAAACCTTTCTTATATTTTTTTTATAATTCAATTAATATTATTATTAAAATTATTTTTTTTTAATAATTATAATATTCATTTTCTTTAAATAAATAGATTTGTTTTAAACAATTAAAACTAAAAATGTTTTTTAAAACCAAAAAATAAAATACTAAAAATTATAAAAGATAATTAATAATTAATTTTACGAGCATAATGAAAATGAATAAAAAAATAATAGGATTAATAATATTGTTTATAATAGTTTTAGGCGGATTCGCAATAAGTTCATTTTATTCAACTGACAACACCCAAAACAACACAAACAACCAAGAATTAAATGGAAATAATTCCATAACCAATGAATTAAACTGCATAATACCCTTAATTAATATAGGAGAAAATTTAAACATTCCATACAATAATCCAAATATGAAAATTAATAATAATTCTTAATTTTTAAAATAAATAAATTTAAAAAGAGCATAAGATAAAAAAAAATAATAAAATTTTTTTATCTAGTATTTTTATACCTAATTCTACCTGTTAAAGCTCTTAATATTGGTATTTCATTAAATACTAACATTGTAGCCCAAGTTAATAGTAAAATAAATATTCCAGATAATGGAATCATTAACCAAAAATTATTAATCAGGAATAATGGTGTTAATAATTCATAATATAACATATGCCCTAAATAAATTCCATAAACATTACTACTTAAGGATATTATAGCAAAACTAAAAAAACCTGTTGTGAAAAAATTATTTTTATTACTTAATGTTCTGGAATCATAATTAAAGTTTTTTATAGTTAAGAAAAAACTAACAGCTTGGAAGACTATAAGTATATTATAATATAATGAATTATCACTTGTGCCTGCAGTTAATATATTATTTGAGGGTAAAGTTAACCTAATTATAGTCACAGCAATGAAAACGATTGGCCAAATCCATTTATTTTCTAAAATAAAACTTCTTTTATTGTGTAAATAGTAACCTAAGATAAAATAACCTAATGGTCCCGCAAAGTATCTTAAATCTATATTAATGTATGGAAGATGGAAAGTTGTAAAAATACATGTTATAAACCAAATAATGAGGAAAATACCTACTTCATCGAAAGAAGATTTAGTTATCCATTTATTAATAATAGGAGCAACTAAGTAAATACTTAACATAAGCCAAACAAACCAGAAATGACCTAAGTATTGTGGTTCTCCTAATAACATTTTAAAAATATAAGTTATAAAAGAAACATGATATACAGATGCAGTTCTTACATAATTTCCAGTTACTAATGCTAAAACTATGAATATAATCCACCATGAAAAAAATGGAATTAACATTCGAGGAAATCTAAGTTTTACAAAATTAATAAAATCAGATTTTCTACCTAAAATTAGAACTCCTGAAACCATCATAAAAAGAGGAATACTTACTTTACAAATAATATCATAAAAAGTTGCAACTTCTGAACCATTAATATGTCCAGGAATATAATAATAACAAACATGAGCTATAATAACAAGTAAAATTGAAATAGCTTTTAATTGATCTAAGTAAGCTATTCTATTACGTTTTTGTATCCTATTTCCTCGATAACTCATTAATTAAACCTCAAAAATAATTATAAAAATTTTATTTTTAAAATAGACTTTTTTCATTAAAATTTATATAATATAATATTTATATTATTAAATATAAAATTAACCTTAAAATATAGACTTTAAGAGATGAAAAAAAATGAAAACACTAATTACATATTATTCAAGAACAAATAATACTAAAAAAGTTGCTGAAGGAATACAAAATAAACTTTCATGCGATATTGAAGAAAAAATACCAAAAACTAATTATTCTGGAAAAATTGGTTATATGAAAGGGGCTAAAGATTCTGCAATTGGAAAAAAGATTAAAATAGAAAAAACTAATTATAATCCTGAAGATTATGATTGTATTATTTTAGCAACACCAATATGGGCAGGAACTATGTCTTCACCAATATTAGCTTACATCAATGAAAATGCAAATAAATTTAAAAATGTAATATATGTTGCAACAAGTAAATCCGATGATGGTAAAAAAACTTTTAATAAAATGAGTGAGATTATTGGAAAAGAACCTTTAGAAACTTTAATGGTTAAAGAATCTGAATTAAATAACCTTGATTCAAAAATATCCCCAATTATTGATAAAATATAAAAATAATTAAAAAGATTAATTTAATTTTAATGGATGGTTAAATAAAGGAAAATCTTGAATATAATCTTTACCAGTAATCATAGCAATTTCAGCTTTTTCTAATTCACTTCCCAAATAAGCAGCATGCTCCAATCTGGTTACTAATCCTTTTTTAACTAGTTCATCATAAATTTCTTTAGCATAAGATCCTGAAATAGAAATATCTGGCTTTGTTTTAGTAAAATGTGTTACAATAATTTTACTATCCTCAACATTTTTACCATAACTTACACGAATCTTAAAACTACCTTTAGGATCCCTTTTAAATTTTTTACATTCACTAGCTTCTTCTAAAGGAACATTATATTGTTCTGATAAATTATTATGTTTTCTTTTATCTTTAAAAACCAATAAGTCAATACCTAAATCTTTAGGTATAGAATGTCTTTTTTTAGCTAAAAACATCATTTTACTAGCAACTGCTAATTCATGAACGCTACCTGCAGTTTTAGCACTTTCTTCAGGAGTAAAAAGTATACTTGCTCCTAATTCCATGGCTAAACCTGAAAGTACTGCATTAGCTCCTACAGAATCTGTATCCATTAATTCTATAACATTCCCAATACCAAAAAACATTGGTCTTTTACATTGCTTATGGAAATCATTATAAGCAGTTATAGAATCAACAAGACTATTACTATTAATTGGATCTAAAACCATATCCGCAATAATATCCAAGCCTTCAGTCTTTTTAATAAGCTTTTTCATAGAGTCGATACGTTCTTTAGGAGTATGAGGTACAAATCCATCATTATAATTTGTTGGAAGCAATACTGCAGGAACATTATGTTCTTTTAATAAAGGTAATAATTCTTCACAATTCCCATGATCTAAGCTTAATACCATATCAATTCCACAATCAACAGCAATTTTTATTTCCTTGGGATTTAAAGTATCAATACTTAAAGGTTTATCCCCAACAATCGGCCTTAATGAATCAATTAAAGAAGGTATATCTTCAGAACGATCTTCACCAGCTAGCATACCAATATCTATCATATCTGAACCGGAAGCAATAAAGTATTCTGCTTTTTTAATTAAATCTTCTTTAGATAAAGCCGGAGCATTTGCAATTTCAGATAATACTCGCATTGGAAAGTCTTCACCTACAGGTAAATTTTTAACAAGAATATTTTCTGATTTTTTAAGTAAATTATTTACATTAATTTTATCATTTTCATAATTATTAATTAATTCAAATGCTTGTTTGCGCTTTTCTTCTTCAATCAATCTATCTGCAGCTTTAACTTCAGATAATTCTAAATCTTCCATTAAATCTAGAACCATTTGTAAATCTGCTGCATCAGTAGATCCTTTAAAAGTAGGTATGTTAAATGCTTCTTTAATTTCAGTTGTAGATTTTCTCATCAAACCTGGAGCAATAATAAAATCAACAGTATCCAATTGATTAGCAAAATTATTTTTGATTTCTTTAATAATTTTATTAGGAGTTAAAAATGCTGCTACTTGAGTATTATCTGCAATATGAACAATTGTATCAACTTTACTCTTGTCTGCTTTTTCTTTTACTAAAGGATAAGCAAGTTTTCCTGTAATTATAAGAACTTTCAATTTAGTTACTTCCTAAAAATTTAATTAAATTTATTCATTAAATAAACGAGTTGTAGCATGTCTATGAGCCCAACATTGGATAACTACCCCAATAGGTAATCCTGCTGTATGTGTACTTGCAGTTAATATTTTAACATCCAAAGCAGTTGTGCGTCCACCCATTCCCATTGGTCCTTTACCTTTTTTATTAATTTCACTTAAAATTTCTGATTCAATTTTAGCTATTTCTTCATTAGGATTATGTTCACCAATATTATTTAATAAAGCTTTTTTACCTAATTTCATAGCCATATCACTAGTTCCACCAACTCCAACTCCAACAATCATTGGAGGGCAAGGTTTTCCACCTGCAGCTAAAGCAGATTCTATTACAAAATTTTTAATTCCTTCAATACCTTCAGCAGGTAATGCCATTTTTAATTTATTATTGTTTTCTGAACCAAAACCTTTAGGTAAAACTGTGAATTCCACATAGGGTTCATCTATTAAATCAATATTTATTTGAGGAATATCATCCCCAATATTAGTACCCGTATTTTCTCTAGTTAATGGGTCTACAACATTAGGTCGTAAAGGCACATCTTTAGTAGCTTTTTTAACCCCATTTTGGATAGCTTTAACTAAATTTTCACATTTGACATTTCCAAGTTTAACAAAAATTATTGGTAAGCCAGTATCTTGACACATAGGTATTTGATTCTTAGAGGCTAATTCTACATTTTTTAGAATATTATTAATGTTTAGTTTTCCTAAATCATTGTCCTCTTGTTCTAGTGCATTTTCAAGTGCATTTTTTACATCATCTCTAACTTCTATAGCTGCTTTTTTATAAAGTTGGAAAATTGTATCTTCAATAAGTTTTTCTGTAATCATAAAAATATTCCCTTAAAAAAATAAAATTTTTAATAGTTTTTCTATTAAATATTATACAAACAAATTTAAATAATTTATTAAAAAATAGTAAAAAAAATTTGAAAAAAAGAAAAAATAATCTAAAAAAATCTTAAATATAAATTTTTTATTTCATTATGCTTTGAATTTTAACTAATCCTTCAGAAACTTTTTCTTGACGTTCTTGAATAATTTCTTCTATGTCATTAGTTAATGCTTTAGTTGGACAAGAATCTACACATGCTTGAGATTCTTTATCAAAGCATAAATCACATTTTTTTGCGGTTCCAACCTCATCAATGTTTATGGCACCAATAGGACAAACAGTTGTACATGTTCCACATCCTATACATTTATCTTCATTGATAATTATAGCTCCACCTAACTCTTCAATAGCGCCCTCTGGACATGAATGAAGACAAGGAGCTCGATTAGGATCACAGTGCATACAGAATAATGGTATTCCTTCATTAACATGAATTGCATTATTTGGACAATTTCTTTCACATTTTCCACAATCTACGCATAATTCTGGAGTTAAATTCAATTCACGCATACTCATTCACTCTCCTTATCCATAGCAGCACTATTTTTAGTTGCACTTGTTACAAGAGATAAAACACCTTTACGTTTAGGTTTTTTACCTAAACTTTGAATTTTAGCAACATGTGCACTCTGTTTTTTATCTTTAAGATTTTCAATATCAACAAGAGCAATAGCTCGTTTACTACATGCTTGAATACAAGCTGGACCATCTTCACGATCTTTACAAAGATTACATTTATGAGAACTTCCATAAGCTATTGAAATACTACCGAATGGACAAACCATGGAACAAAAACCACAAGCTATACATTTAGTTGCATCAACACCTTCACTGGTCATAGCACCAGTAGGACATATAGTTTCACAAGGAGCATCTTCACATTGTTGACAACGTATTGGATAATAACTGTCACCTACATCATGAATAGTGATATTTTTAACACCATGAATACCTTCACAAGCTTTTTCACAATCTAAACAACCATCACATAATTCACTTTGTACTAATAATTTTTCCAAAAGAGTTACCTCCTTCTATTATTTATATTCCTAATTCTTCACAATTTGAATCAACATAAGATTGTATTTGATCAATTTGTTCTTGTTTAAGATGTCTGAATCTTTTTTGAGTACTTAAATAATCCATAACAGGAATTCTGTTTTGAGGTTTATAAGTTACTTTAAATTCCCCTTGATCAATCTCATATAAAGACCATGCACCAGATTCAACAGCTTTACGACCAATTTCAATAGTTTTACTTGGATCAAATCCCCAACCAGTAGTACATGGTTGATGTAAATGTATATATGACGGTCCATCTATTTCAGATGCTTTTTTAACTTTCTTCATATAATCTTCAGGATAAGCAATACTTGCTGTTGCAACATAAGGTATTCCATGAGCTGCCATAATAAGAGGCATGTTCTTCTTTGTTTCTGTTTTACCAAAACTAACATTACCTGCAGGAGAAGTAGTTGTACTTGCACCATAAGGTGTTGCTCCACTTCTTTGAATACCAGTGTTCATATAAGCTTCATTATCATAACAAATATATAACATATTATGACCTCTTTCCATTGCCCCAGATAATGCTTGGAGACCTATATCTACAGTTCCCCCATCACCACCGAAAGCTACTACATTAACATCTTCTTTACCTTGAGCTTTAAGTGCTGCTTCTACACCAGAAGCAACAGATGCGGCATTTTCAAAAGCAACATGAATAAAAGGAACTTCCCATGCAGATTCAGGGAAAGGAGTTGTCATAACTTCTAAACATCCTGTAGCAGCTATAGCTACAGTATTTCTACCTAACATTTTAAGAGCAAGTCTTACTCCAATACTAGCTCCACAACCAGCACAACCTCTGTGACCTGGTGCTAATAATTCTATTTCAGGTACTTCCATTTTAATAGTCCTCCTTAAGATCTATCCAATTAACATCTTTAACAGGATTTTTGGTTTGTTCAACAACTTTTAAAATTGTTTCACGAGTAATATCTCTTCCACCTAAACCAGCTATAAAATCATAAGCTTCTTTACCAACACGAGCTTTGATATCATTATATAATGCTCCTCCAACACCGAAACATACATTTTTATCAATTATAGCTAATTTACTTGCATTTTTAGTTGCTTCTTCAATTTCTTCATATGGGAAAGGTCTGTAAGATCTAACTCTTAATGATCCTATTTTTTCACCTTTATCACGTAAATCATCTACAACAGTCTTAATAGTACCACAAAGACTTCCCATTGAAACAATTATAATATCAGCATCTTCTGTTTTATAAGTTTCAATAAGACCATATTCTCTACCGAATTTTTCACCAAATTCTTTACCAACATCAGTAATTACATCTTTAGAATAATCTAAAGCTTTTTGAATATCATGTCTTAATTCAGTATAAGATTTAGTATCTGCAAAATTACCTAAACTCATTGGTTTTTCTGGATCTAAGAATTGATGTACCGGTTCATAAGGTGGTAAAAATTCATCTACATCACTTTGTTCTGGAATTTCTACAGGTTCTACAGTATGTGTTAAAATAAATCCATCTAAACAAACCATTACAGGTAAAGATACATTTTCGTTTTCAGCTATTTTATAAGCCATTAAAGTTGTATCTAATGCTTCTTGAGCATCTTCTACAAAGATTTGTATCCATCCAGAATCTCTTTCTGCTATTGCATCTTGATGATCATTCCAAATATTCAATGGTGCAGAAATTGCTCTATTAGCATCAGCCATAACAATAGGTGCTCTCATTCCAGCAGCCGCATATACTACTTCATGCATAAACATTAATCCTTGAGAAGATGTAGCAGTAAATACTCTTACTCCAGCTTCAGAAGCCCCTAAAGTTGCACTCATTGCACTATGTTCAGATTCAACTCTAATATATTCAGCATCAAGATCTCCATCAGCTACATATTGTGCTAATGTTTCAGATATTGTTGTTTGTGGAGTTATAGGATAAACAGGAATTACTTTAGGTTTAGCTAACTTTACAGCAGTAGCTACACTTTCATTTGATGTCATAACTTTTTTTGTCATAAATAATCTCCTTTTTATTCTTCTCTCGCTAATTCAATAGCTTTTACTGGACATTCATTTTTACAAATTCCACAGCCTTTACAATAATCGTAATCTATATCATGATCTTTATTTATACATCCTTCTGGACAGAACAGAATACAGTTATCACAATCAACACATTCATCTTTATTAAGTGTTGGTTTAAAGGTTCTCCAACTACCTGTTTTATTAATACGGGTATTTCCGGGATTGGCTATTGCTCCTCCAATAGTATCCATTTATATCACCTTTTTATAATTTTTTTGATAATACGTTAAAATAAATTTTAATTTTAATAAAAAAATTTTAAAAATTTTTTAAGCTAAGTCATATGCAATCTTACAAGCAGTTGCATTCTTTTCCCCTATTTTTCCAGGGAATGTTTCTTTAATTACTTTTATAATAGATTCAATGGTTACTTCACCAGTTCTTTTAGCAAAGCATCCTAAAATAATGGTATTTACTATGTTTCTACCTAAGTTATCTAATGCAATACCAGTTGCATCAATATCAAATACTTCCACATCTTTAGAATCTAATTCTTTAGTAGTATTTATAATTACTTCACCATCTTTGTTTATTCCAGAATAAATGTCTACAACATTGAGTAATCCATCATCTAGAACCATTACATAATCAGGATTGTATACTTGATATCTGATTTTTATAGGTTTTGAGTCAATTCTAGTAAAAGCCATGACCGGTGCCCCTCTTCTTTCTACTCCGAAGAATGGGAACGCTTGAGAAAATTTTCCATCTTCAAATGCTGCTTTTGCTAAAATTTCAGCTGCAGTTACAGCACCTTGTCCTCCACGACCATGAAAGCGAATTTCAATCATAATATTTTCCTCCATTTTGTCATAATTAATCATTTAAATTAAATAATATATATACTTTTATAGTAAATATAAAATTCTGAAAAAACAGAACTAATAAAGGAACATTAAAAGAAAAAAGTAATAAAATTAGTATTTTTATTATAAAATTTTTAAAAAATTAGTAAAAAAAATAAAAAATATTCAAAAATAGAAAAAACATCTTAAATTAAATAAAACAAGCCATAAAAAGCAAAACAAAAATAAAATAAAGAATAACAAATCAAAAATCATTTAAATAAGCAATATATAGTATAAAATGAATAAAAGAAGAAAATAAAATATAAGAACATTTAATAAAAATTGAAAAAAATAAAAACATAGTCATGATTAATCATTATAATTAAAAAAAATAATTAAAAAAAAGAAATAAAACAAGATAAAAAGTTTAAAAAATAAAATAATAAAAATTATTATTTATCTTATAAATCTTCATCATTTTCATTATCTAAAGGTTTAATATCAGGTCTTTTAAGAGTTAACATGAAAATAGTACGATTAGAAATATTAACAGCTCTATCAGCAGAACGTTCTAAAAATCTTGCAATAAAAATTAATTGAACAAAATTTTCAATACCCTCAGTACTTTCACTCATTAAATTAGTAGATCTAGTAAGTACATTATCAAAAAGTTCATCTACCTTATCATCATCAGTACTTAATTCTCTAGCTTTTTCTAAATCATGATTATGAAAGGCCTTAATAGATTTAATTAACATTAAATGAACATAATCACTCATAAAAGCTAATTCTTTAACAAGTTTCTCAGGAACTAAATCAAAATTAATTTTACTAATAGAATCTGCAATATTCAAAGATAAATGACCAACACGTTTAATATGACTAATATTACGTATTAAAGATTCAATATACATTAAATCACTAGCATAAGGTTGTTCACTAGCAATAAACCTAATACATTTACGTTCTAATTCAATAGTAAAAACATCGATTTCATCAGTTTTTCTCTTTAAATCATTAAATTTATTTTCATCATAACTTTCAAGCAAATCTATACATTCACTCTGAGAATCAATCACAAGCTGTCCTAATTTTTCAGAATCTTTATTTATATTCTTCATTTGATTTTTAAATGAAATACTAGGAAAAATTTTATTCATCATCACATCTCCACAATTATAATATTATATATATTTAGTAAATAATTCAAACTTAACTGTTTAACCAAATCTTCCAGTAATATATTCCTCAGTTTTTTCTTCACGAGGATTAATGAAAAGTTCAGAAGTTAAATTATTTTCAATAATTTCACCATTTAAGAAAAAAGAAGTATATTTACTAACACGTGTAGCTTGTTGCATATTATGTGTAACAATTAAAATAGTATACTCTTTTTTAAGACGATTAATCAAATCTTCAATTTTAATAGTTGATATTGGATCTAAAGCAGAACATGGTTCATCCATAAGAATAACTTCAGGTTTATTAGCAATTGTACGGGCAATACAAACACGTTGTTGTTGTCCACCAGATAAACTCATAGCAGAATCATAAAGTTTAGATTCAACTTCATCCCATATAGCTGCAGATTTTAAACTTTCTTCAACTCTTTGTGCAATAAAATCTTCATCTTCTATTCCATGGATTCTAAGACCATACGCTACATTATCAAATATTGATTTAGGAAATGGATTAGCTTTTTGAAAAACCATCCCTACTCTTTTTCTTAAATTCACAACATCAATATTTTTACCATAAATTTCAGTGTCATCTAAATAAATTTCACCTGTATGATTAAATGAAGGAATCAAATCATTCATACGATTTAAAGTTCTCAAAAAAGTAGATTTACCACAACCAGAAGGACCAATAAGTGCAGTGACTGTATTTTCTGGAACTTGCATATTGATATTTTTTAATATGTGATTATCTCCAAATTTTGTGTTCAAATTTTTTACTGTAATTCTATTCATTTACAAAACCTTCCTTAAATTTTAAAATTTCCCCATCATTTTTTCTTGATATCTATTAACTAAGTAATTAGTAGCAAATGTTAGTATAAGAACAATTATTACTAGAACTGCAGCTGTACCAAATGCATTATCCATTGAAATTCCTTCAGTAGCTAAAATATATAAATGAAGAGGTAAAGGACGCCCTGGATCAAATATGGATATAGGGACTGAAAGTGCTGAACCAACAGCATACATAACAGCAGCAGCTTCAGATATAGCTCTTGTCATAGCAAGTATTACACCAGTCACAATTCCCGGAATTGAAGCTGGAATAACAACATTAGCTATAGTTTGCCATTTAGTAGCACCTAAACCTAAAGATGCTTGACGATAAGTATTAGGAACAGAAGCTATAGCAACTTCAGAAACTTGGAATACAGTTGGAACCGCCATAATAGCAAGGACTAACCCTCCTGATAGAATAGACCATCCTAAATTTAGAAATACCACGAAAAATGCTAAACCAAATAAACCAAATACAATTGAAGGAATACTTGATAAGGTTTCTGCACCAAAACGAATTAAATTAACAATTTTACTTTCACCTGCATATTCAACCATATACACAGCAGCTCCAACACCCAGAGGAGTTGCAATCACAGCTGCAATTAAAGTCACATATACGGAAGATATAATCATAGGTAATATTCCACCAGATTTACCAGAATCTATAGGACTACCTAATAAAAATTCCAAATTAACTACAGGTAACCCTTTTATTAGAATATAACCTAAAATAATAAGTAGAATACCTAATGTCACTATACCAGATAAAATAAAAATTTTATTCATTATTTTATCTGAAGATTTTGAACTACAAATTTTAAATGACATTTAATATTCCTCCTTAATATAGTTTTTAATATTTTTTGAATACATTATATTATAATAATCACAAGAATCTATTTCTTCTAAAATTTTTTTTGTTCCAATAACACGACGTGGGACTCTAATATTTTTTTGAATATTGATTTTCTCATAAATCATAAATCCCCACCCCCAATGTCCATTTTATATTTACGTTGAATCCAATTAGTAAACAATAATAAAATCATTATGATTATGAATAATACTACTGCTGTTGCAAATAATGCATTATAATGTAAACCTGTTGCATAACCCATTTCTAATGCTATATTAGAAGTTAAAGTTCTAACTGGTTCAAAAATAGATCCTGGAATTTGAGTAACATTACCTGCAACCATTATAACTGCTAGGGTTTCACCTATTGCACGACCCATACCTAAAATTACTGCAGTTACAATACCTGGAAGCGCCGCAGGTAAAATAATGTGACGAATTGTTTGCCAATTTGTAGCACCCAAACCTAATGAAGCTTCTTTAAACTGTTTAGGAACACTACGAAGTGCATCTTGAGATACACTAATAATTGTAGGTAAAATCATTATCGCCAATATAATTGCAGCGGTTAAAATACTAAACCCAGTTCCCCCAAAATTATTTCTAATTATAGGCACTAAAACAATTAAACCAAAAAATCCATATACTACACTTGGAATTCCAGCTAATGTTTGAATTACTGGTTGTAAAAATTTTCTTACATTATCGCGAGCAACTTCCGCCATGAATATTGAACATAAGATTGATAATGGCACAGCCATAACCAATGCAAGCAATGTAACTTCTAATGAACCAACAATCATAGTGAAAACACCATATTGATTGGAATCAGGAGCCCAATTCATTCCAAAAATAAAATTTAAAAATCCATAATCTTGAAATGCAGGAAATCCTTGAATTAATATGAATGCTACTATTACAAGAATTATTAAAATAGAAAAACAAGCTGTTAATAACAAGCCTTTCTCTATAAACAATTCTGAAAAAGTTTTTTCTCCCATTTCATACCCCATAACTTTTTTTATTAAAATATATTAATAACATGATAATTTTTTAATTTCATCTATTTTTCTATAAAAAGTACCAATTCTTCATGATACTGGAATAATCTTATTTTCTTCAATTATTTTTGTTCCTTCAGGAGATTTAACCCATTCTAAAAATTTATTTACTTCACCAGTAGGTTTTCCTTTAATAAGGAACAAGAAAGGTCTTTGAAGTTCATAATCCCCATTAGATATAGTTTCTTCAGAGGGTTGAACACCATCAACTGAAAGAGATTTAACATCATTAGACATATGAGCAAAAGACATGTACCCTATAGCTCCTGGATCTGTTGAAACTGCTTGTTTAACTGATTCAGTAGAACTTTGAACTATAGCTGAAGACATTATATCCGATTTATCCATGATAAGACTTGTGAAAGCATCTCTTGTACCAGAGCCTTCTTCACGAGTTATAACATGAATTTCCTGATCTGGACCTCCAACTTCTTTCCAATTTGTTATATTTCCATTAAAAATACCTTTAATTTGTGAACTTGAAAGATCTGAAATGTTATTACCATTATTCACACCAATGACTATTCCTTCTTTACCTAATTCCACTTCAGTTATATTTTGTTTATCTGAAGAATCCAATTCTTTAGAACTCATCCCAATATCTGCGATTCCCTGATGAGTACTTCTTATACCCATTCCAGAACCTCCTCCTTGAACACTAATTTTAATATCAGAATGGTTTGTATCATAAGCATCTGCTAATTCTTCAGCTAAAGGTTGTACACTTGTTGAACCTACAATGTCCATCCTTTGAACATTCATACCTGGTATGACAAGTAACAAAGCAATTATTATTACTATGATTATTCCAATTATCCATTTATACTTTGATTTCATAAAAAAATCCACTTTTAGTTTTTTAAAATTTAATTAATAAGAAATAAGTATTAAACCATGTATCTTTTTTGTGAAGAAAATAATTTTATTTTAAAAAAATAAAAGGAAAAAAGAGAAGAAATTCTTTAAAATTTCATAATATTTTTTTTAGTGATATAATTCTATTAATATTAAACTTTTAAATTTATGCAGTAGATTGCACAATTTTTTCTTGTTGTAACACTTTTTTACCTTCATCACTCATGACCCAATCAAGGAACTTTTTAGTTTCTCCTGTAGGTTCACCTTTAGTTAAAAATATGAAAGGTCTTTGTAATTTATAAGATCCATCACTTATTGTACTGTCTGATGGAGATACTCCATCAACACTTACGGATTTTACATCATCACTCATATGAGCATATGATATAAATCCAATTGCATTTGGATCTTGTGCTACGGATTGTTTTACTGCTTCTGTAGAACTTTGTACTACTGCATCTTTTTTCATTGAATCATTTCCTAAGACTAATTTTTGGAATGCATCTAAGGTTCCTGATCCTTCTTCTCTAGTAATTAAATTAATTTCCCCATCATTTCCCCCAACTTGGTTCCAATTTGTAATATTACCTGAGTAAATACCTTTTAATTGGTCTGTAGTTAAGTCAGAAATACTATTTTCATTATTTACAGCAATGACTATACCATCTTTACCTAATTCATATTGTTTTAATCCACTTGCATCTGAACCTTTTACTTCTTTAGAACTAGATCCTATATCTGCAGTACCATCTTGGGCACTTTTTATCCCTACACTAGATCCTCCACCTTGGACGTTGATTTCTACTCCAGAGTGGGTTTGGTTGTATTCAGATACAAGTTTTTCAGCTACTGGTTGTACACTAGTTGAGCCCACAATATCTATTTTTTGAGCACTTGATGTTGTAACAATCAATAAAGCTGCAGCTATTATAATTATAATAGCAAGTATTGCTATTTTTTTATTTTTTTTCATATATCATTCTCACCCATTTAAAAGGTTGATTTTTATATATATAAAGGTTTCCATAATGTGAATGAAAATACACAAAATAGGAACTAAATGTAAAAAAGAAGTGATATAAAAATACACAAAATTCACAAAATAGGAATAAAAATAAGCTTAAAGCAAAAGCTTATTCACGAAAAGACCGTGGAGTAATAGGGCGAGGAATATCTTTATGAAATTCAGCTGCAGTATCCATAATTTCAACACTAATATCCCCAATACGTTCAAAAGCTTTAACAACACGAGACAAGTACAAATAATAATTAGAATGTTGAGTATCATCAAAACTAGTATCTGCCATTTGAAAAGCAATACAATTCATTGCATCTTTCTGTAAAGTATGAATCTTTTCTTCATTATCCATAAGATCACCTTTAACACTTAATTTACCATCAATAAAAGCTTCCATAGAAATATCTATAGATTTTTGAGCAGCTTTATGCATCTTTTTTAAAAATTTCAAAACATCTTCATCCACAGCTAAATCATCATTAACAGTAAATTTAGCAAGATGGGCAGAATAATCACCAATACGTTCCAAATCATAAGCAACTTCATTATAAACAGAAACTTTAGAAACTTTAGAATGAGGATCAATATTAACAATAGTTTCAACAGAATAACGAACCTTTTCAAAGAGATTATTTGTAGTATAATCCATTTCAAGAGCATCTTCAGCTATTTTCTTATCATTTTCAACAATAGAATTAAAAGCAACCTCTACTTCCTGTTTAACGTGATCGCTCATATTTTGTAACATATTTTTAATCAATAAATTACTAGAATACTCTGGGGAATTCATATTATTCCCATATAACTCTTCATATTTTTTTAAATCAATAATATAAGCCCTTTTAACAATTTCCTTTTTAACAAGAGGTTGTAATAATTGAGTAACATAACGACGAGTAATACCTAACTTATCAGCAATTTCATCTTGAGTAGATGGATTTTCATATAAAATTACGTCCAAAATATCTTTTAAAGTACTATTTCCTTTATTCACCATAAAAATCAGCAAAAATTAGATTTAACTAAAATTATTTTAATAAATTCAAATTAATAAACATTACTAAAAAAAATAAAAAATTAAAGGTTTACAATTATACTTGTATTATTAAAAGAAGAAGTATAATCAGTAGAACCATAATAAAAACATTTTACAATATAATCGCCAGAATATAAATTAATAGGCAATTGATATTCCCCTTTATCATCAGTTGTAGCCCAATAAACCTTACTTAAACCATTGTGAGGATTAGTTAAATTTAAAGCAATATGTTGACCTGCTAATTTATCCCCAGAAACTGTTTGCAATACTCCAGTTAAATTTTTCAATTCTCCATAAGTACTTACAAATTTATTAACACTTAAAAGTGTAGATACTTTATCAACATTATTTACAACAATAGAATTATTACAAGTACTAGCTAAGTAACCTTCAATATCAGAAAAAGATGCTTGAACAGTATACTGTCCAGGGAAAAGATTAATTTCTAAAAATAGTTTACCTTCAGTATCTGTTGTAGCCCAATAAACTTTACTTAAACCATTAAGAGGATTGGTTAAATTTAAAGCAACATGATAACCGATTAAAGGATTTCCATTAATATCTAATAATTTAGCAGTGTAATTTAACCCTTGACCATAATTTTCTGTTAAATTTTCACCTATTAAAACTGTTTTTAATGAAGTATTGGTGTTTAAAATAGCAGTTTTTAATATAGTATTTTGTGCTTGTGAATAATTACCTTCAATTAATGATTCACCTAATTTATTAACTGTATAATTACAGTAAACTAAACCTTCATTAACTGTTAAATTATTTATAGAAATACCGTTAACCAAAATATTAACAATTCCTGCAGTTATTTCATTACCATTATCATCAGTGAGTGAAGCTGTAATATTTACAATTTCACCTTTTTCTACTTTAATAGTTTGATTATTTAGTAAAGTGAGATAAGCATTACTTAAAATTCCGTCATTATAAATCTTGTTACCACTTTCTAAAGCTGTACAATTTTTAATAGTGTTATTTTTTAAGGTTAATACAGAATATTGATTATAACAAGCTCCCCCGTACTTAGCAGTGTTATTTGAAAACATACAATTTTCTACAGTCATTAAACTATAGTACCAGTAATTAAAAATAGCACCTCCATAGAAATTAGCTTTATTACTATCGAATATACAGTTATAAATTAAACAAGACCCAATCATACCATTAAGAGCATTTGCAGAGTATATGGCTCCTGCTTGAGAAGCAGAATTCCCTTTAAAAATACAGTTAGTTATATTAGAATAAGATCTATCGTTTAAGTACAAAGCTCCACCTATACCAATACCTGTACCTTGATTATTTATAAAAGTAGAATTGTACAAATTTAAATATCCCTTATTTTGATATATAGCTCCCCCATTTTGCTTATAAGCAATATTATCTATAAATAATGTATTATAAATATTTCCAGTACCATATAAATCATAAATAGCTGCACCCCCATCACAACCACTATTAATAATTGAATTATTAATAAATTTAGAGTTATTTACTGTTAATTCCCCTATAAGATTATATATAGCTCCTCCATATTGAGCGGAATTATTTTCAAAAATACAATTATTAATAGTTAAAGTACCTGTATTTTTTTGAATGGCTCCACCAACTTCTTGAGATGAAATCGTATTTCCATTAATAAAGGTTAAATTATTTAAATTAATTGTAACTTGATTATTTATAATGAAAATATGAGTAGCATTATCTCCACTAATTACAGTATTTGAATAATTTTCTCCGATTAATTTCACATTTTTAGTTAATTCATAATTACTTATATTATACATTCCTTTAGAAACATAAATTGATTGACCTCCAGTATTAGCATTTAATGCTTCTTGAACTGTTTTAAATGGATTAGATTTTGATCCATTACCTGAGGTATTGACATCAGAAGAAACATACAAATCATAATTAGAACTTAAATAATTACTATTAGAATCAATAGCAATATTATTATTATTATTAAAACTTGAATTATTATTTTCTACATTTTCAGCAGCAACAAATGGTATTACACAAAATACCATTAAGAACAACATTAATAATAGAATAATTTTATGAAAAAATTTTGTCATAAAATTTATCCTCCCATAATTAATTTTTTTTAAATATTAAATAAAAAAAACAGATAATTAAATTAATAATATTTATTTAAATCGAATAATGATATAATAATTAAATTAATAATTAAATGTTTTACATTAAATAGTTTAAATTATATTAAATATAAAATTTTTCAATGTGAATAAAATTTAATATCGGTAATAAAATTATATATAAATAAAATTGTGATGAAAATGGTAGATTATGAAAGCAAAGAATATAAAAAAGCAGAACAACGTGTAGAGAGCAAAATTAGATTTTACAAGCATCTTTCAATATATATCATAGTAAATATTTTATTATTAGCAATAAATTATTTTACAAGCCCCGGAACTTGGTGGTTCTATTGGGTAAGTATAATTTGGGGAATTTTTGTAGTAATTGAATTTATAAAAGTTATTTTATTCCCTAAAAAAGGTAGTGAATGGAAAGAAAAAGAAATTGAAAAAGAATTAAAAAAATAAAATTTAAAATTTTTATCTTTTTTTATCATTGAATTTATTATTAAAAAATTTTTTAGTTTTATCAGAAGCATTCATAGACTTATTTGAATAATTTGAAGATGAATTTTTAGGATTATGATAATTTTGATAATCCTCTTCATTTACCACTCGTTTATTAGGAATATACTCCCGATTATAATCATTCTCATAATTTCTGTTTCTTCTAGATTTTTGAATTCTTGACATTTCTAATTCATCAAAATCTAATGGGTCATAATCTCTTGGATTTCTTGAAGACCTATACTGATTTCGGTATTCATTATCATAAACATTATCTTTATTTTCATTACGTGCATTAAATATACTGCTTATTACACCAACTATAATGATTAATAGTAATAATAATATTATTAATGTAGCGAAAAAATCAAATTTATCAAATACTTTACCCACTAAAGAGAAGAAGACATTGTTAACATCTACTAATCCTCTAAGTAGTATAATTCCACCAGTGAAAAATACTAACACTCCATTTTTTTTCGGAATGTTATTAGAACGGAAGAATGGGTAGAAACTTAAAACTATCATACCTAAACCCATAACACGGAAAAGATTTTGATTTGTTGCGGTTTCAAGTAAATTGAAGATTTCAACAAAATTATAATGGAATGTAGTTAATAAATAGACTAATTCAATTAATGTTATAACAACTATAGGGAGTAAATAAACAACTTCTCCACCAATATTTGTTTCTAACTTCTTAACTTTTATACCATCTCTTGAATATGTGTCAATTTTTTCTTCAGAATAAGTTGATAGTAATTGATAAATTATTGAACTTAATACAGATCCTATGACAGTCCCAGTTAGTCCTAAAGTTGCGGTGGTTATTGCGACTATACCAGAAATTACTCCTGCCATTAAAATATTAAAATGTTTTGTTTTTTTAGACATTTTACCCTCCAATAAAGTCTATTATACTTTTTTTAATAAAATAATCATAATTCTCTTATGATTTTTTTGGTGTTTAAATGTAAAATTTTATATTCTTTTATATATTTGTTTTATAAATTAATAAAATTATCTATTTTTAAAATAAATTAAGAAATTATTTGATTAATATAAAATTAGTACTGTAAAAAATAGTTATTAAAATATGAAATAAGTAAATTCTCCAAAAATTAAGAGCCTTAGGGGGGATTCGAACCCCCGACTTCCACCTTACCAAGGTGGCGCTCTACCGGCTGAGCCACTAAGGCAATAAATTGGTACATGTGTTAAAAATAGAATAAATCATCCTTTTAGTAATAAACTTGATAAAAAAATGATTTTGATTAATATAAAAGTGCAGGGGAAGGGATTCGAACCCTCGAAGGCCTATACCAGAGGATCTTAAGTCCTCCCCCTTTGGCCACTCGGGCACCCCTGCATACTACAACATACTAATTTAAGATTTATCTCATATATAAAGGTAACGTTTTTTAAAAAATTTTAAAAACTAAATCAATTCTAAACTTATTTATTAATTAAAAATAAAATAGTATCAATAATTAAAATAATTTGGTGACACAATTTGATAATAGATAATGAAGCTTGTGGTATTTGTGAAAAATGTATAGACTTATGCCCATTAAATATAATAAAAAGAAATGTATTTTCAGTAGTTATCTTAGAAGGATGTAACAACTGTGGGAAATGCTTAGAAATATGTCCTTGTGGTGCCATTCATGAAGAAGTATAATATATAACTAAAAGGTTTTGAAAAAAATGAAATTACCTGGATTTTTAAAAAAATTAACTATTATTGATTGGATTATAATCCTATGTATTATTTTAGCAGTTTGTTTTGCATTTATTTACATAGCAACAGATGATAATGGAACTGAATCTACATCAATTGATAGTACAACAATGAGTAAAGTTGGACAAAAATATTCTGAATATTATTTAGAAGGAGACATTATAACTACTACTATTGAAGGATATAATGCAAGTAATGGGAAAAATATTAATATAAATGGTACTGTACTGTGGGAAGATGATGATTCCGGAGCAAATACAAAATTGTTAATTGACTCTGGAGGACACAAATATTTAGCTGCAGTATATAATGATGTTAAAAATGCAGATATTTATATTGATGAATTAACACTTGAAAAAAATGGTTCAAAGTATAATAATACTGTAGAATGCACAATAAGTCCAATGAATATTAATACTTTAAATGAATTGATAAAAGGAATACCTAATGGTACAAATTATGAGATTTCAACAACAGTTGCATCTTCAACTAAAGATACTCAAACTTACCAAGAAATTACAAATCAATTATATGAAAATCATTGCAGAATATGTATTAAACCTGAAAATGCTGCATTACAAGACCAAATAGAAATTATTAGAGCAACAGGAAAAGAAATTAACATTGCAAGCAATATTCTAAACCAACTTGATGGTAAAACTGACTCAATAAAGTTACGTATTTATAATTGTAATAACACTACTTTAGAAAATATTGAAAGTAATTATAACGTGACAAATGTTGGATATATTTCATAAGAATTTCTAAAAATATGTGAAAAATATGAGCACCATTTATAATATATTAACCCATATTACAGAAAGTATTACAAGTAAAGTAAAAGAATCATTCTTATTCATTACTATATTTAATATTTTAAAATATTTTGAAGATGCATGGATCAACAGTTTTTTTAAAAGTTTTTATCCTAAAGAAAACTTTTTATCTTTCTTTAAAAAAAGTAAAATATTGAATAAATATCTATTTAGTCCATTGATTGTAATCGTTGTATTTACCATATTTTTACTTCTTTCTTTTACCCCTGTAAGTTGGAGTTTAGAAATAAATCTTTTAATAGCATTTTTAACCTTTTTTATAGGTGCAAAATTAATACCAAAATACTTGTTAAACAAAGATATTGAATTATTTAATTTTAAAAGAAAAGAAATATATTCAATAGGATTCTGCCTGATATTACTCGGATTAATATTCTTTATTCTTTGTATAGGTAAAGCTGGAGGATTACCTATAATCCATTCAAGTTTAAGATATAAACTTTCTCCTGCATTAACAATGCCTATATTTTTAATGATACCTGGAATTGGAATGATAGCAAGCTGTTATTTAATGGATTATAAAAAAAATATTATTTCAAGAACTCAAGTTAGATTCAGATTTTTAATTCTGTTTATGATTAGTGCAGTCATATTTTTAACTTTAGCTTATAGAACCCCACTACTTGCAGTTTTATTACTCCTTATAATCATGGGATATTATGGAGAAATACTTTCTCTATGGGAAGTTGTAATAGCTGCATTAATTGGTATAGGTGCAATTGTAGGAATTGGTTATTATCGTGTAATTGAAGAAGGAACTATAACAAAAGGAGCAAGCCCAATATCAACATTACAATCAAGAGCAGATTTCACATTACATGTATTAAATCTAATAAATAGTGTATCCGGAGATTATGGATTATTACATGGAAAACTAATAGCTAGCTCACTACCAGGTAGTGCTCTTGGACCCAGAATGATGATTGGAAAACTAATAGCTTGGAGAAGTGAAGTTACAGTAACACCTACAATAATAGGACCAATGATTGTAGATTTTGGAAGAATAGGTGTTGCAATCGGAATGGGATTAATAGGTTTTATATTAGGAATAGGATTTAAAATAGTGGAAAAAACTAAAAATTCATTTTACTTATTCATATATGCATTATTATTAACTTACACAATACTTGGAGTAGAAACAGGAATATTAGACATCCAAGTTATATTATATTTCATAATAGGATTATTCATATACTTAGTAATTTTAATAAAAAATAGAAAGTTTAAGATATGAAAAAATATTTAAACTACTTTTCTAAGTAATACACTTGTATTGTTAGTATTTCCTATAGGTAAAAGCATAACCTCTTTATGAAATCCTCTTATATCTTTATCAGTTAATGGAGCATAAAGAATAGCTCGCATACCACTATAAGTTCTAACAAGAACTGGAGTATTTATATCAACAGTTTCCCAAACATTAGCAAAAACTTTATCTTTAGGAATAGCAAATGCTGCAACCATCACAATATCATAATCAAGATCTTTTAATTTAGTCTCATCACCAACAACAATTTTAATACCATCAGATAATCCTAATTTAGCTATAACCTCACGAGATAATTCAGCAACATCTTCTTGAATTTCAATACCAATGCAATTACAACCAAATGCTTGTCTAAATAATATTAATGTAAGAGGTAATGGCCCACTACCAATAAACACAAAGGTTTTATCTTTACTAAACTTAGCTAATTTAGATTCATTAATTAATAAACCTTCATATCTTTCATAAAAATGAAAAGTATCTAAAGTTTGATTAGGGTCTTTAGATTGAATAATATCCATAGCATTTTCAGTTTCTAATCTTGCACCAATATATAAATAAAATTTTCTGATAAGTTTTAATGCTTTATTCATCCGAACATTATCTAATATATGTTTTGCTGAATCAAAATCAATTTCTTCATCATGAGCAATAACTTCAATTTCATCCAATAAAAGGGTGATTTCATTTAAATTCACATCATCTAAAGTATTTAAATCATTTAAAGAATCAACACCATATTCTTCAAGTTTTTCAGCAATTTCCTCAATTTTTGGCCAATATTTCCAACAACTCATATAATAACAACTCCATAAAAATTTAATTAATGATTGCTTAATTTAGCTTTAATAATTTCATCACAGGCTTCTTGAGTAGTTAATTTATTAGGTTGGACATTTAACCCCTCTTTTTGCAACTTATGTAATATTTCACTAGCTTTTGGAGGTCTTAAATGTGCTTTTTTTAAAATTTCATGATTAGAAAATACATCATTAGTAGATCCTTCATTAATAATTTCACCATCATGAACAATAAAAATTTTATTTGCAAATTCTGTTATAAGTTCAACATTATGAGAAGAAACAAGCAAAGTCATGCCCTTTTCATTTAAGTGATTAAGGATTGTTAAAACTTGATCAACACCCTGAGGATCTAAACCTGCTGTTGGTTCATCAATAATCATTAATTCAGGATCCATTGCAATAATTCCTGCAATAGACACTCTTTTTTGTTGACCTCCACTTAAATGATGAGGAGGTTTTTCCTCAAAACCTTCCATTCCTACCATTTTTAAAGATTTTTCAACTCTTTTATCCACTTCATTTAAGTCTAAACCTAAATTCATTGGACCAAATGCTACATCTTCTTGAACTGTAGGGGCAAACAATTGGTCATCAGGGTTTTGAAATACTACCCCTACTTTTTGCCTAATTTTAAGCAAACTCTTTTTATCATATTTCATTTCTTCCCCATTAATTTTAACAATCCCACTTGTTGGTTGGGATAATCCATTAAAATGGGAGAATAAAGTTGATTTACCTGCACCATTAGCTCCCATAACTGCTACTTTCTCTCCCTTATTAATACTCATATTTATATTTTTTAATGCCCGTGTACCATCAGGGTATGTGAATGTTAAATCTTGAGTTTCTAAAATAGGTTCTGACATAATAATTTCCTCCCAATAATTATTTCTTTATGTTGCTGTAAAATGTAAACCAAAATATCCTAATTGTGGTGCATAAAATATAACTAAAATTTCTATAAATAAAATTAATAATACAATAGATATTATGAAAACATAATTTGATTTTGTCATTTTTTTTCTACTTACATAAAATTGAGAATCATTAGAAAATCCTCTACTTACCATACTTGAATATGTTGTTTCTCCTTTTTCATAAGATTTTAAAAACATCATGGCTACTGTATAACCTACTTGTTTTATTCTCCATTTATAAGGAGTTAATTTACTATGAATATCAAAGTTTCTAGATTTTTGTGATTTTCTTATTTGTGCTAATTCATCAATAAACATAAATAAAAAACGTACCATAATACTTAAAATCATGGCTAAATCTCGAGGCATTCCTAATTTTCTAAATGATTCAACAACTTCTTGCATTGGACTTGTAGATGATAATATGACTATTGCAGTTAAACAAACAATTAATCTAGACATTAAAATAATTCCCCAGTTAAGTCCAGCATCGGTAATATGAATCCATGAAATAGAACTAACCCATATTATATTTCCAGGATGAATAAATGGTTGAAATAGTATAATTGCCCCACCAAATGGGATCAATAATAAAATACGTGTAAATGAAGCTTTAAATGATAATTTTGCAAGACCCATTACAATTAACAAGAATATTTCTAAAATTATAGGGACAAATAATTGATTAGAAAAAACTGAATATATTATTATAAAAAGTACAGATATTAATTTTACTCTTCCGTCCAAATTATGAATAACACTATTTTGTGCACTTACAACATCCAAATCGAGTGCATCATTTATATTCACCATTAACTTACCCCATTTCATATTACAAATAATCAATTTATTACTTAAGTTAATAAATTCATTATTTATTAATAATTATTTATTAAAAATAAGTTTTCAATATTATTTTTTTAATTTTATTTAAGAATTAAAAGAATATTAAATTTTTTAAAAAATAAATATAAATTAGTTAAAACTAATTAATAACTAACTTATTATCTATTTTATTTAAGTTCTTCCTATTTAAATTTAATTCCGTCTTTTAACAATTTCCCCAACACCATATCCTAGTGCTAAAACTATTAATGTACCAATTATTAAAACACCAATTTCACCTAATTTTCCTAATGGTTCAAAAGTATAATCTGGAAATGGTGATTGTAAAAATGCACTTGCTTCACCAACACCAGAATCTTCTGCGGATTTTTCTAATCCATCAGGATTTCCAGATGCAATGAAAGGAGAAAGACATGCTAAGACAACACAAACTATAATAGCAATTACAATTAAAATTTTGTCTTTTTGTTTCATTTAATTAACCTCCACATTTTTACTTGTGGATTTATCATTCCAAGCTAATAGGTCAGGTCTGTATTTTTCAAGAGCAGCAATAACAATAATTGTTAAAATAGCTTCTATTACTCCTATGAATGCATGGTAAAGACCCATAGAAGCTAAACCTATATTTAAAGGGAAAGTTCCAGCAAGTGCCATTTCTACCGCACAAGCTTCTGCAGCTATAAAAGTCGCAAGCCATGCTCCCACTCCAATTGCAGGATATTTTCCAATAAATTTACGTAAACCTTTAAAAGTAAATAAACCAACTGCACCCCCTATAATACCCATATTAAGTACATTAGCTCCCAAAGTAGTGATACCCCCATCACCAAAGAATAAAGCTTGTACAAGTAAAACCACTGTAAATACAAGTACTGTTGCTTCTGGAGCCATAAATACTAATGCTACTAATGTTCCACCTACCATATGTCCACTTGTACCAAATGGAATAGGCATGTTCATTGACATTATAGCAAATATACCTGCTGCTAATACAGCCAATAAAGGAATACGTTTCTCATTAAGGTTATTACGCGCCCACTTAGATGCAAAGTAAAGTGCAATTATTAAAATTACATAGTAAATAGCACATTGCCAAAGTGGAATAAAACCGTCAGGTATATGCATATTTTTAATCCTCCCAAATTATTTTTTTCCGTTTTAAAATACAAGTAATACTTTTTATAATTTTATTTATATATGGAGTATTACAAATATTTTATTTAAATGATTAATATTAAAAATCAAGCCCATAAATAAATTTTTAAGTTAAAAATTACTTGACAATTAAGTTATTTATTAAAATATCATTTATAAAGATTTTGTTAGTAATAACTTAAATATAAATTTAGATAAAATAGTAATACTTCAAATTTAGATAATAATTATTTAAAAGATTTTAATAATCGGTTATATTTTTTAAAAATTAATAAAATAATAATAAAAAAATAAAATAAAACTAAAATAAGAATATTTTATCATTCAATAATAAATCAATGAAAATTTAATAAATTAAAAGAATATTCTCTTATAACAAAGCTAAAATAATAATAAAAAACTTAAAATTTAAAATAATTAATCCAAAAATGATATCTACTAAATTAAATAGTACAAAATTAAATTTTAAATAAAAAAAGAAAAAATCATGAATATTTAATGATAATATTAATAAAATAAATTATTTAGCTTGAATTGAAGTTAATGAGATATCATAAAGTTTTAAAGGCACCCTATAAATATTTTTAGACATATGCACAGTATCTAACTTATCATTTACTCTAAATATGATATTGAAATTCATTTTATTCCAAAAAAACAAAGCCCCATCAACAATATTTTGAGTATGTAAATATATTTCATTATATCCCTGATTATAACAAAATTTTTCTGCTTTTTTAACTAAAGCAGAAGCTATTCCATTTCTTCGATATTTTTCATCAACAAAAACTTTATAAAAACTAGCAGTTGATTTTCTTGAAAAATTATTTTCAAAACATTCAGATTTTCGATCATATTCTCTTATACCAATGGAACCAATAATTTCATTAGTTTTTGTATTTATAGCTAAAAAGAATGTATTTCTTACAGGAGTAATATAAAAATTTTTTAACAATCCAATATCTTTATGAAACTTAGGAATATAATTTAAGCCATACTCTTTTTTAATTAAATTTAATAAAAATTTTGGCTTTGTAGAAACCCTATTTTTTTGGTAGTTGTGTTGATCTGTGGATGTTGTAGATTAGGTTTTTGAGTTTTGTTTCTTTGTTTGATAGTTTTAGTGTTCGGCTTCGGTTTGTTCCGTTAAATAGTCTTTTGATTACGCTGAATACTCCTTCTACATTGCTTCTTAGACTGTATATTTTGGGTCTGAAGATGGATATGCTGTTAAGTCTGTAGTGTCCTTTTTTGGCTCTAGTTTTAATTGGTATTATGGTTGAAAGCTCCTGTGTATTCGTTTATACATTTTCTTATGGGGTTCTGTGTCGTATGCTCATGTCTGCTAATATGTAATGAGGGGGTGATATTTTTTTGTTTGTCTTATGGAATTGATTGCGAACTTGGTGTCACTTCTAGGTCCTCTTTGAGTTGCATAATTGAGGATTAAACGAGTTTTTATGTCTATTGCGATATGGTTTTTAACATAGCTTTTTCGTTTCTTTGGCTCGTATTATTGCATAATATTTGTCAGCATAATCGTTGGTGAATCCTGATCCATCTAGGGCTATTATTTCTCCACTTATATCATGTTGGGATAATATTAATTTGGTTGATTTTTCTTAAAGTACCAGATGGTAGTTTTTGGAAGAATTTTTGGATTGTGGTGTAGTGTGGGACCTTTTTTATCCGTAAATATTTAATTATATTGGTCATGATAATTGTAAAAATTGAGTTATATTCACGATATGTGCTTTTTGTATAAATTTTAAGTGCTAAAATAGTGAATAAAACATGGTTGTGTGTATAAAATGATTGCTAAAATAATTAGAATAAGTATTTAAACTTATTTTTGCATAGTATAAATGTGGTTTCAATGATATTTTAACAGTTGATTATTTGTTAAATCTTCA
The DNA here is from genome assembly GCF_046197875.1 of Methanobrevibacter acididurans. Taxonomy (NCBI): domain Archaea; kingdom Methanobacteriati; phylum Methanobacteriota; class Methanobacteria; order Methanobacteriales; family Methanobacteriaceae; genus Methanobrevibacter; species Methanobrevibacter acididurans. Next base: position 1,392,974 of record NZ_CP166991.1, read on the forward strand.
TTATGATTTTTTAAATGTCTTTTTATAAAATTTTTTGCAGGTTTTTCAAAGTTAAAATCCGAAAGATTTAATTGCTTAGAAAACAAATAATTACTTGGAGAATGGATGTTTTTATTTGTCATATTAATATTTATTCTCCATTTTAATATTAATACTTATTCTTTACTTATTTTAAATATCATAGGTACTATTTCAAGTGTAAAGACTTGAAACCTTCTTAAAACTTCTTAAAACTAAATTAAAAGAAATCGAAAAAACAAAAACATCAAGGTACAATTTCAATTGAAAAAAAATTAGAAAAAAAATAAAGGGTTTCTACAAAACCAAAATTTTTGAACTTTATATAATGAAAATTTTAGTTCAGATAATTCAATAATTTTATAATTAATCAAGTTCATCACTCCTAATCTTAATACCGTACTACATAATTTATTTATAAATCTCCATTTTCATGAAAATTTTAATATTAAAAAAACATTTATTATAAATAAGTAATAATAATATTCAAAATATTATTAATTATGTATGATAAAAAAATAAATACCTTGAAAAATTTATGAAAAAATTTTTTAATTTATTTTAAGTTTTTAATATAATCCCATGGAACACCAGGATCTATCACTTCAATAGGAATACCAATTGAAGATATTAAATCTGCTAAAGCATATAATCCAGGTATTTCACTATAATAATGAGATAAATCAATTAATGTTAAGTTTAATTTTTCAGCTAAAATACTTGATTGATGATTTAAATCTCCAGATATAAAAACATCAACATTTCTTTCTTTTGCTAACTTTATGTAATTTAAGTTGCTTAATCCATTTCCTGCTAAAATAGCAATTTTTTTTACAATTTTATTAGGATTTCTACCATTAATCACTCTTGTATTTTCTTCATTAAATCTTTGAGAAACTGTGTTTAAAATTTCTTCAAGTGTCCGGTAACATGAGCATATACGTCCTAAACCTGTTGTAATATCAAATGTTGACATTACCTTTAAGTTTAAGCTTTTAGCTAATGCATCACTAGATCCTCCTTTATAAACATCCCAGTTTGTGTGGACTGTATATGTTGGTGTTCTTGGTGTGAAAATTGGAGGATGATGTGTTATAACTAAATCTCCTTTATTGAAAGAGTCATCATTTTTGGGTAATATATCCATCATGATTTTGATGTTTTTTATTTCGGAATTTTGGTAATTTATTCCAAAATATCCTATTTTATCTTCTTTTAAAGCTAATTCTTTAGGAATCATTTCATCAATAGCTTTGAAAATATTTATAGTTAACATAATATTTTTCACTTTTTTCTTATTATTAATAAGGATTATATTTTTATTATTTAAATAGTTTTTATAAAAATAAAAAGTAAATAATACTATTTTTAAAAAATGATTAAAAAAGTATTACAAATTAGTAAAAAAGTATTTATACACAAGATCAGAATATAAAAATGTTTAAAAGAAAATAACTTTTTAAAAAATTATAGGAGTAAAAAAATGAATATTAAAACATTGTACCATGAAAGTTACAAAAGAGGAAGAAAAAAAGCAAAAATGTGGCAATGGTACGATAATTTATTTTTAGGTGCTTTAATAATAATATTTTTAATAAGCTTAATAATAAATGATTGGAATGTTGCATTCTTATCTATTGTATTAACATTAATCATTTTATTAAATTATTGGAAAATGATACTAATAAAAATAGCAGAAAACAACTGCAAAAAAGAAAATTATGATAATGCACATAAATATACTAATTATATTTTAAAAAAAGATAAAAATAATTTATCAGCAATAATTAAAGAAGCAGAAATTTATAAAAAACAAGAGAAATTTCAAGAAGCATTAAATACCTGCAATAAAGGATTAAAAGTTAATCCAAATAATCTAGAAATTTTAACTTTAAAAGTAAAAATTTTAAATGAAATGAAAGATTATGCAAAATCATTGAATATATGTGAAATTATTTTAAATATAAATCCATATAACCCTAAAATTGAAGAAATTAAGAATTTAATAAAAAGTAAAACTTAACTTTTTTCATGATTAAGTTTATTTTTCATTTAACATTTTTAAAATATCATCATTTTGTTTTTTTAAAATTTCAATTTGCTTAACTAAAATTTGATTTTGATAATTTAAATTATCTAATTCTTTTTTAATTTGTTTAATTGAAATATCTTCATTTTCAATATTATGTTCTTCAACATTTTGATTTTCAATCTTTTCTAATACTGCTTTTTTAATATAAAAATTTAAAAGATCCTCTACCTGATTTTCAGGTAAACCATTATTAACATCTTGTTTTAGCAATAATTGAATTTTAGGACCATATTCCACATCTAAACCATTTGACTCTAATTTATTTTTAAAGTCTTGACTTAATGAAAATCCTCCAGTCAATTCTTTAACTTTTTCTTTTGCAGAGTCTTTATTAAATAATGACATAATATAATATTTAATTAATTATCTATAAAAAAAGCTATGTTAATTTTTATACTAAAATAGTATAATAAAAAATTTAAAAAAAGTTAAGTTTAACGTAAAAACTATAAAATTTTTACATTAATCTTCTAACATCAGTTACTTGAATACTTTCAACATCTTTAAGATTACTTAAAGCTGCTTCAGTAGATTCAGATCCACCTTCACCATCATCAACAACAACCATAGTATTTAAAGCTACTAAACCAAAAGCTATAGGTTCTTCTTCAATTTGGTAAAATTCTGCATCATCAGGTATGTTAGATTTAATATCTGATTTTAATTGTTCTAAATCAGTTTCTGGGCTTACAGGCATTACTTTAATAGTTGCTACAACATCTCCCATAATCATTCCTCCAATTAAATAGTAAAAAATAAGATTAAAAATTAAATTTTAATCTTATGGTCCTTCAAATCCACAGTCACATTTATAAGAGTGACCGAAAGTTCGACATTTTTCACATCTAGCGATGAGTTTACCACATTGTGGACATTTAAATTGAACATAAGGTTCAATTTGTGGTATTTCTTGTTTACAAGATTGGCAAATTATTTTTTCCATTTTTTATCACCTTTAATATATGTATATGGGAACGCATTAAAGTTCCCTTGATTTGTAATTATTGATAAAACTCTCTTAGGAAAGTTTCCATTAACAATGTAACAATCAGACTCGAATCGTATTAAAGTAGAGGGCAACATTAAGTCAATTGATGATTCTTCAAAAGTTAGTAGTTTTTTTACATCAATTTCTTTAATAAATTTGGACCCCTCTAGTGTAGGTTGTCGAGTATATATACCATTTACATTTGTTGCTATTAAAAGTTTTGCATTTATGAGGTGTGAAATATATGCTGCAATAGAATCCGAAGTCACATCCCAAGTATGTTCAAAAGGATCTTCAATCAGTAATAACTCAGAACATAACAAAATGGGTATTTGACCATCATTTGATATTTTTACTGCTTGATTAATTGTTTTAGCTAATTTTGTAAAATTAAATTTATCATTTAATAGTTTAGCCAATATATCCATTGAATTTATAGCAGTTTCATGAGTAACATCATTAGAAAATCCTATTTCCATATCATATTTTCTTATTAAGTTTGCAAAATCTCCCCCACCAATAACAAGTAATGTATTAGTTCCTTCTAATTCATTTATAAGAGATATTGCACTTTCTGGAAATAAACTTCCTCCAATTTTTATAACCCAATCAATAATTTTTATCACCAAAACTAATTTTTCAAAAACAATATTCTTAATAAAAATTAAGTATCATTTAAATAAAGAAGTTTATAATTAAATTGATAGTTAACTCATAACAACTTTAAATCTTGAGTGACCTTATCAATAATTTCATCTTCATCAGGCCCAATACCCAAACATGTAATAGTTGATGTAGGTAACTGGGTTCTTCCAGCATCAGTTACTAAAAAATTAGGAATATTATTTTTCTTAGCCATTTCTTTAATAACAAAAAGATCATCTAAAGAAGAAACCTTAAGAACAACCTTAGCTGAACCCTCAGACTCCCATCGACGAATCACACTAGAATTAACTTTTTCATAAGATCCAAGACAAGCATGACAACATTGAGCAGCTAATTTACCTTTACCCATCTTAAGATCATTACGAACAACAATAACTTGTTTCATTTAAAAATCATCTCAAATTTAATTAACATATACAAATATTTAAACATAATCTTTAATAAATATATAACTCATAATACTAAAAATTAATAAAAAATTATTTTTTTCAAAATAACAATAAAATCACAAAAATATAAAGGGAAAAGAGATTAAAAATGAGTAGAATTTCTATATTAGACCAAGATAGATGCCAACCCAAAAAATGTAACTATGTTTGTATAGAGTACTGTCCAGGAGTCCGAATGGATGAAGACACAATAGTAATAAATGAAAGCAATAAAAAACCATTAATATCCGAAGAGCTATGTTCTGGATGTGGAATCTGCACAAATAGATGCCCATTTGAAGCAATAAAAGTAATAAATTTACCAGAAGCATTAGAAGACCCAATACACCGATTTGGACAAAATCAATTTGAATTATTCGGATTACCAACACTAAAACAAGGAAAAGTAGTTGGTTTACTGGGGCAAAATGGAATAGGAAAATCCACAATAATGAACATACTTTCCGGAGAAATAATACCAAATTTAGGAAACTTTGAAAAACCAGGAAATTGGGACGAAGTAATAGAATATTACAAAGGTTCTTCATTACAAAATTACTTCAAAAGTTTACAAAAAGGAGAAATAAAAACAATACACAAACCACAAATGGTAGATCAACTACCTAAAGTAGTTAAAGGTAATGTAAAAACATTACTAACCAATGTAGATGAAAGAAACCAATTTGATTACATAGTGGAAAATTTAGACTTAGAAAGTGTGTTAGAAAGAGATATGAAAAACCTTAGTGGAGGAGAACTTCAAAAAGTGGCCATAGCAGCAACTGTACTACGAGAAGGTGATTTTTATTACTTTGATGAACCCACATCATGGTTAGATGTAAGACAAAGAATTAATGCAACTAAAGTAATAAGATCACTAGCAGAAGATAATAAAACAGTACTAATCATAGAACACGATCTTGCAACATTAGATGCATTAAGTGATAACATTCATGTATTATACGGTCAACCTGGAGCATACGGTGTAGTTTCAAGTATGAAAGGAGTAAGAGTAGGAATAAATGCTTACATTAATGGATTCCTAAAAGAAGAAAATGTAAGAATACGAAATAAACCAATAGAATTCGATATAAGACCACCAACCCCAGAAGATGAAGGAAATATATTAACCAACTATTCTGATATTAATAAAAAATTTAAAGGATTTGAATTAAATGCAGAAGCTGGAGAAATTTATCATGATGAAATAGTAACCGCATTTGGATCCAATGGAATGGGAAAAACAACATTTGCAAAAATATTAGCTGGTGAAGAAGAAGCAAACAAAGGTAGAGTAGAACAAAAAGTTAAAATAGCTTACAAACCTCAATATATTGTTTCAGACTTTGAAGGCACAGTAGAAAGCTTTTTATATATGAATGCACCAACTTATGGTTCAAATATATTTAAAAGTGAAATAGGAAAACCATTTGCACTTGATGAATTATTAGATAAAAATATTAAAGATTTAAGTGGTGGGGAACTACAAAGAGTTGCAGTAGCAACAACTTTAGCAAAAGATGCTGATATATACCTATTTGATGAACCAACAGCATTTTTAGATGTAGAACAAAGATTAACCGCTGGAAGAACAATAAGCAAAATTGTAGAAAGTAAAAATGCTGCTTCATTAATTATAGATCATGATATAGTATTTATTGATTATGTATCCGACAGAGCAATGGTATTCCAAGGTGAACCCGGATTAAATGGTAATGCAACAGCACCCTCAGATCTTAGAACTTCCATGAATATATTTTTAAAAGATTTAAACATAACATTTAGACGAGATAAAGAAACAAAACGTCCAAGAGTTAATAAATTAGATAGTTACCTTGATAGAGAACAAAAAGAACAAGGTGAATATTACTATTTAAAAGTAGAATAAAATAACATACTTTATAAATAATACAATAAAATTTTAAAAAAAAGTATTTATTAAAAAAATTTGGGTTTTTAAAAAACCCAAAAAATTCTTCATTAAATTAAAAAAAATATAAAAAATTATTTTCGTAAAACTTTTACTGCTTTTTTAAATTCATCAGCAAAAACCTTTACATCTTCAGGTGGAACAGAAAAACTAACACGTAAATATTTATCACCAAATTTTTTACTAGTATACTGTCCTTCACGAGTAAATACATTACGTTCTAATAAGTATTTTGACATATCTTTAGGATTAATATTCGCACCTGAAAGGTCAATAGCCAACATATTAGCATCAGATGGATATCTAACTATAAAGACACCATCACACTCATCCACTGCATCTTTAATAATTTTTTGATTATTAAATGTTGTATCTTTCACATAATCTATCCAATCTGGTTTAGATTTAAGTGCTTCAATAGCACCATATTGTGCTATAACATTTGTTCCTAAATCATCAATTAAAACTTGTCTAACTGAATTCATAACTTCATGAGTTGAAACTAAAGCACCTACTCTAATTCCAGCCATACCAAAAATTTTAGAAAAACTATAAACAGTTATGGTGTTTTCTGGGGCATAATTTGCCGCAAGATAATGTTTTCTAGAAAAATCTCTATAAGTAATATCATGTAATAAAAATAAATCATTATCTTTAGCGATTTTTGCAAATTCTTTAATTTCATCCTCAGTATATGCACCACCTAATGGGTTTAAAGGATCAATTAAAATAATAAGACCAGTATTCTCATCCATATTTTCTTTTACTAAATCAGGAGTTAATTTATAACCACATTCTTCATTATAAATAGGTATAGATTTAACTTCTTTAGCAAAACGACTAGCAAAATTATCAATAATCAAATAACCTGGATCTGGAGAAATAACATTATCATTTGGACTTAATAAATCACTCATACAATAATAAAGAGCGGTTGTTGCTCCTGCAGTAATAACTAAATCCATATCTTCAAGATCCAAATCTTTTAAGACTAATTCTTTTAATTCACTGAGACCTTCGGGTGGAGGATATTTACAATAATCTTTACTTTCCACAGCTTTAATCATAGCATCTCTTACAAAGTTTTCATCATGTAAGTGGTTAGTATTTTGACCCATCCATATTAAATCTTTATCAAGGAAAAGTTCTTCAAAGAAATCATTAGCTGTTTTAAATCCTTTAGGAGCTTTTCTTAGTTTTTTCCCATGTTCTTTTTTTGGAATCATAACTATCACTAAATATATAAAAACATTTTCATTAAAAATAATAAAAAATTTTTTATAAATTAAATATTCATAGAAGTATATCTTTTAACTTGTTAATAAAATTTTTTATAAAAACAAAGAAAATTTAACAAAAAATAAAAAAATGGTTAAAATTAATCTATACCATCATCAGTAATTTTAAATTCTATAGTTTTACCCTCAACAGAAGTTTTACTACGTCTAAGTATTGCAATACGTTTACCTATAACTAATGAACGTTTTAATTCAATAATAGCTTTACTCCAGTATTGAAGTATAGTTCCACCAACAGGTACAACATTATTTGAATCATCATCATCAAAAGAAGCATATATTTGATTTGTAACAACTACAGCCACATTAAATTTACGAGATAAACGTGAAAGTTGCCCCATTTGTCTCCCTAAATCTTTATTAGATTTTGAATTTTTAACTTCAATTAAACGATAAAGTGCTACTGCAGAATCAATAATTAATAAATCTACATCATCTTTATTAGAAGATATCCAAGATTCAATAATTTTTAAATCATCTTCTTGCTCTTCAAAAGTATTAGGTTCAAAAACAACAATATTTCCTGCAACTTTTTGAAAATCAGACTTAGATAATTGTTTAATACGATCTACAGACATTCCACCTTCAGTATCAACATAAGCAACTTTCTTATCATTTTTTGCAACTTGCACTGCTAAATTTAAGACAACATTAGTTTTACCTGAACCTGGAGGACCATAAAATTGAGTTATACTTCTTCTTTCAATCCCACCATCCAAAATTAAATCTAAAGGAGAATTAGTAGGTATTTTATCTTTACCCTTAACATTTGATAATACTTTCATAAGATTCACATATTTTATATATATTATTTATATTATAATAATTTTTAAATAAATAAAAAATTTTAATCTCTAATTATAACTGGATCAATTTTAGTTAAATCAATAATCTTAGAAGGCTTTGAATTATTTAAAGTTCCAACATCCAAAACTAAATCAACATCAACATTTAACTGCTTAAGAATATCCTTAGGATTATTTAAAGTTTTTAAATTAGACACATTTGCACTTGTAGTAATAATAGGGAAATTACAACTTAACATTCTAGAAATTTTAGAATCTGGAATTCTTATTCCAACAGTATATGTGTTTGGTGTGACGAAATTCGGAACTATTGGTTTTTTATTTAAAATAAAAGTATAAGGTCCTGGAAGATAATTTTTAATTAATTCTTCTTGATTTTGAGATAAGTTTGAGATTATAGATATATCTTTAATGTTAGATACACTTATAGACATAGGTTTATCATGTGGACGCTTTTTAATATTATAAATTCTTTTAACTGCAAATTTATCAAAAATATTAGCACCTAACCCATAAACTGTATCAGTTGGATATAATATAACTCCACCAATTGATAAAATATTGATAGCTTCATTAATCAAGTCCATATCTGGATTATTAGGGTTTAACTTAAACACTTTCATAAAAATCTAACCAAAAAAATAGTTTTTAATTTCCACTAAAATATATATTATTAAATCTATATAATAAAAATTATGCTTGAAAATTTAAGACCATTACTAACAAAAATATTAGAACCCTTTGCAAAAAGAATGAATATTAATCCAAATATTTTAACATTAATATCTCCTTTTATAGCATTAGCTGCAGCATATTCTTTCAGCAAACATTTATTAATATTGGCAACAATTTTTATATTACTTAGTGGTTTTTTAGATGTTGCTGATGGAGCTGTTGCAAGATATCATAATAGAGCTTCCAAATTTGGAGCTTTTTTTGATTCTACAATGGATAGAATTTCAGATGCTATTCTTATTATAGGTATAATATTTGGAGGTTATTGTAATTGGTTACTTGGAATATTACTTATACACTCCGCAATTATGGTTAGTTATGTTAAAGCACGTTCAGAATCACAAGGCATCGAATGTAATACTGGAATAGCTGAAAGAGCTGTTAGATTAATAATAATAATGATTGGTTCAATTGTAAGTGCAATATGCAATAATCCTATAATATTCAATTATTTCTTAATTGTATTAATGATATTATCTTATTTCACAGTTGCACAAAGATTTTACCACAGTTATAAACAATTTAAAATAGAAGGAAACAATAAAAATGGAAACTGAAGAAAAGATAGCTATTGATATTGAAAAATTAGAAAATAGTTTAAAACAAGTCGAAAAAATTAAAGTTAACACTAAAGAAGAAGAAGTTATTGCACGAGCAATTGATTATAAAAATGATTCAAAATATTATTTAGATAAAAAAGATATGAGAACATCTTTTGGATGTATTGAATATAGTCATGGTCTTTTAGATGCTATAAGAATGATACATGATTTAATTTAATTTTTTAAAAACCATGCCTAAAATTTTAGAAAGTATCATTCCAAAAAATTTTTTAAAAGGATTTAGCGGAATATTTGGTGCAAAATAATAATTTTTTAAATTTGTTAAGTTCCAATAATCTTTATCTAATTTTGTGCTCATATCATGAATCGCCATATTTTTCCATAAGTTATAATAAAAAATCGCTTTAAATGAAGGATTATTGAGTTTATGAACTTGTAAATCATTAAACCAATTATTAGATATTTTATGAACTTTATTTAGATCTTTTTCATTTAATTTTTGATTATGAATCTTAAGATTTAATTTATAAGTTTTATTAAATCCATAATTTCTTAATGTTTCAGATAAGTAATTAGTAACTTTTTTTAAACCATCACCTGCAGTTGTTACAACAACCAATGCAGTTTTATCAAAAAATAGGGTCTATGGTAAAAGTAGGAGGTATGATCTATGAAGTTTTTCATTAATGCTGAAACATTTAAAGCATATACTGGACTAGTTAAAATCAAACCGTCACATGATTTAATTTTATCAACAATTCAGCATATTCTCTGAAATGAGGGCAGTAATTTTCTCCTTTCTCAAAACAATTATAACATCCTTTACAAAAAGGGAGATTATTATCTTTTAAATGTATTTCTTCAAATTGAATAGAAGATTCTTTAGTATTTAGAAAGGATTTTATTTCTTTTACAACTTCCCAAGTATTGCCTTTTCTAGGGCTTCCATTAATAATTAAAATATTAATTAAAAAAACCTTCTTTTATAAAATTTTAAAAAAAAGAATATATTTGGATGATAAAATATATTTATTCATCCATTTTTGTGAATCTTGGTTCTAATTTTTTCATTACACCAGGTAATGAGGTATATTCCATTTCTTCACTAGGTAATCGGTGTGGTTCGAAAGGACCATGTCTTCTGATATAATTTGCAACTTGTGAAGATTGTTTTCTTGCTTCATCAAATGCAGGGTCATCAAATAAGTCTACTGGACCAATTAATTGTGCATCAGCTACTTGGAAACCTAAACCAATTATCCGTGGAGGTCCATCAAATCTGATAGGATTTGCATTTTCTTGACTAACAGGCATAATAGGTCCATTATGAGAACCTCTCATCCATCCACTAACCATATGAGGGAATGAAAATGGTTCTACTACTTCACCATTAGCTGGGAATCCGGATTGTGCTCTTACAATTGCTGCAGGATCATCTTTTCCAACATATTCTCCAGCCATAAGGTTTAATCTTTCAGTACTTATTGCTGCTGCGATTTCACCATTCTTTTTCCATACTCTTTTAATTACATATCTTCCAGTTGAACCGATTAATGCAAGTAAATCATACATTTCTTCAGGACAATCAAGAATAACTTTTGTATGTTCCATTACATCATATACTTCAAATTTGAATCCATCATGTAAACTAGGATCAATAACTAATCCTGCTGTATTGAATGGATCTGCAAACATTTTAAATATTGGTAAATTAAAAGCACCTGGTTCTGTTTTATCACAACAATAGACAATAACAGGATCACTTGGTCTTTCTTTAAATTCCATTTCTGCTACTCCTGGACCCATACCTTTAATGTTTCCAGAGAAAGTATCAGATAATAAATCTTGACCTGCACCATAAAGTTTTAATTCTCTTGCAATTTCAGTTGCTTTCATAAATGCATCATATGCAGTTCTATGAACTTCTTCATTTAATTCCCCATTTTTATGAGTCATAATAAGATCAATATCATCACCACAACGGGTTATATAGAAATCTTCTATAATTGAACTTTCCATTGCATCTGTTAAAACTTCTTCACATTTATCTATTAATGCTGGGTGAGCTACACAATGTCCTGAGACACTTCCAATATCTGCTTTAATTACACTAACTGTTGTTTTCAATTTACATCACCTCAAAAATTAAGAGTATTACATAATTTAACTAAATATTTTTTAGTTAATTTATTATAATAAATTTTTATTATATTTTTTTTAAGTTATGATTGAATTCATAATTTTTTAGTCAAAAAATTTTATTAACTTAAATTATAAGTATTCAATTAACAATATTACATTTAAAAATTATCTTATTTAATCATTATTATTACAATTCAAAAAAAAAAAAGTAGAGTTTATAAAATTAAAAATCTAAAAAAATAAAAATTAAAATTTAATAGTTTTAAAAGCATTTAAAATTTCTGTTTTCTGACCCATATTTTCTCTTGCTTCATGAACTTGATTAATATTGGCATTAGTTTCAGGGTATCTAGGAACAGCTTTACAACCACCATCATCAAGTTTAGAAATATCAAATGTACCTATTTTCTCTGCAATACGAGAAATTTCAACTTTATCCATACCAATAAGTGGACTAAATATTGGAACATCAACATCTTCACGTGTAGCTAAAATATTAGGTAAAGTTTGACTTGCCACTTGCCCTAAACTATTACCATCAACAATTGCTAAAGCATGCATATCTTTAGCTAACATAGCTGCTAGTTGATACATTCCAGATTTACATAAAATACAAGTCATTCTACTAGGAGCATCATTTTGACATTTACTTAAATAATCACCATATTTAACAATACGTCTTTTAATTGGAGCACCGGAAGCATAAGTTTGTAATTGATTAATAATATCCTCATTCTTCTTTAAAGCCTTAGAACTTGTATAAGGAGCATTATCACAGTATAATGCTATAACTTGGCAACCTCTTTTCATCATTAAATAAGCCGCAACTGGAGAATCAATCCCACTAGATAGAAGAACTACAACTTTACCTTGTGTTCCCAAAGGTAAACCTCCCGGACCTGGAATTTTTTCATGATAAATATAAGTATCATTATCCCTTACTTCAATAAAGATTTCTAAATCTGGATTTGATAAATCAACAGGACAACCAAGCTTTTTCACTACAACACTTCCAGCAAATGCAGCAAATTCTTGAGAAGTAAAATCATGAGTTCCTACTCTGCGACATCTGATAGCAAACTTTGTATTCGGATTTATCAGATTATTCTTTTCAAGTTCATCAACATATTTTAATAAAGTATCTTCTACTTCATCAAATGTAGTGTGAGTAGCTACAGCTGGAGAATATGAAACTACCCCAAAAATTTTGGATAATTTATTTATAGCATCATCAAAATTTTGAGGAAATATAAAAATTCTTGCTTGATCAATATCAATTTCAGCTTCAATACTTGATTCCATATTTCTTATTAAACGTTTTTCAAATCTACTTCGAACTTTATGACTTTTAAGGCCTACTTCACCATAACGTGCTATTATCAAATCATAATTCATAAACTTTACTATCCTTTAACTCAATAAATCTAAAGCTTTATCTAAAGCTTCATTCATCTTTTCATTATTTTTTCCTGCTCCTTGTGCAAGGTTTGGACGACCACCGCCCCCACCACCAAGAATAATTGCTGATTCCCGAATTATATCATTGATTTTAATACCATTATCAATAGCTTTAGTAGAAGCAGCACCTACAATTTTACCATTATTATTACCTAAAAATACTATATCTGCTTTATTATTATCAGTGAAATCAGTTGCAATATTTTGTAATTCTTTAATATCCCCATCAATGATTTGTTTGAGTACAGATAAATCATTAACTTCTATTAAATTATCTGTTAAATTATTAATTTTTAAAGATGCAATTTCATTTTGAAGTTTTTTGATTTCATTTTTTTGAACTTTCCACTCTGTGAAAAATCTTTCACAAGTTTTAGATAACTGATCATTATTTACTTTAAAAATATTTGAACTATTTTTTAAGTAAGTTTTATCAGATTGAATAGAATCTACTGCAGCAAGACCTGCTGAAAAATCAATTCTTTCAACCCCATCTTGAACTCTTTCTGTTTTATTAATTTTTATAGGACCCACATCACCAGTTCTTAATACATGAGTACCAGCACAAGCTTGCACATCTATTCCAGGTATTTTCACTACACGTATATTTTCACCAGGGACAATACCCCCTTGATAAAGAACAAACCCATAAGTTTTTTCTGCTTCATTACGTGTCATCCAGTTAATATCAAGTTCAATATTTTCCATTACTAATTCATTAGCAATTTTTTCAATTTGGTAAAGTTCTTCTTGTGAAATACGTTTATAATGAGATAAATCTATACGGGAATGAGTTAAACCTTTTTGTGCCCCTGCTTGCCATATATGATCACCTAATACTTTTTTTGCAGCTGCAACAACTAAATGAGTAGCTGTATGATGTCTAGCTAAAGTAATACGTCTAGTCCAATCGATTTGTTCTTTAATTTCTTTTCCAATTAAATCGTTAAGAGTGTTTTCTATAACATCAAATTCTTCATCCTCACTAATATCAATTTGATGTAAAACTATATTATTCATTTTTGAAGCATAACTAACCTTAAATTCTTTATCATCAATAGAAATAATACCTTTATCTGAAGGTTGACCTCCACCTTCTGGGTAGAAAACAGTCCTATCTACTATTACATTTAATTTACCATCTTTATTAACAACATTTAATATTTTTGCAGTTGCTTCTTTTTGATGGAAATCTTTATAGAATAATAAATCTGTTTCAGGAGCATCGATTTTAAAATCTTCTTTTTCTTTAACTTCTTCAGATTCATGCATTGCTGCAACTTGAGTAAAGAAATTGTCAGGAATATTAACTTCAAAATCTTTTGTTGCAAACTCTTGCACTGTTTCAGGAGGCATTCCATGAGCATCATATAAGTCAATTAAAGTTTCAAGAGGCATGCTAGATATTCCATCTTTTTTAAGTTTTTTGATTGTTCTTTTTACAACTTTACGTCCTTTTTTAATAGTTTTTTCATATCTATCTTCTTCAAGGTTTATAATGTTCATGATATGTTCTTGAGATTCTTTGATTTCAGGATAAAAATCATTTAAGAAATCTAATTGAATTTTCATTATATCAGATAAAGATTCTTTCATGTTTAACTCTTTCATAAAACGTATTGTTCTACGTAAAACTAATCTTGCAAGGTATCCTTCTTTAACATTTGAAGGTATTATACCGTCAGTTAACATAAATGCTAAACATCTTGTATGATCTGCTATTATGTAAATTGCTTCCATTGGTAAAGCAGATTCTAAATATTCTTCCATAGATATTTCTAATTTTTTTGCTACTTTTTCACGTAGTTGACGAATATCAGCATAACTTTCTATATCCATCATTCCAGCAATTTGAGCATTTTCAGCTAAAATTTCCTCATTAACTTTAACATTGGTTAATTCTTTAAGTTTATCTATGACTGGCCCAAAACACGCATCATAAGCTGTTGGTGTACCTTGTGAAATCCATGCAAATCTTTCTAATCCATAACCAGTATCAACTACTTTTAATGGGATTTCTTCTTTTTCCCCATTTGGTAATGTTTTATATTGTATGAAAACAAGAGTAGCTAATTCTACCCCTCGAACCATTACTTCATAACATGGACCCTCGTTTCCTCCTCCTTGCCACCAAGATTCTATGAAAGTTATATCTTCTGTATTTATTCCAATTGATTTAATAAAATCATGACAATATTGAACTGTTTGATCTTTCCAATAAATATCATTTCCAGGAGAATTAAATGCATGATGTGCTCCCATTGTAAAACAAGTCATATGTCTACCTGTTCGACCCACATTATCCACATCATTTAAACGTATAGAAGGTTGTGCAATAGTTAAAGGATTTGCTGGAGGGTCAACTAAACCTGAAGTTACCCAAGGTTGGAAAAGAAATATTGTAGCTCCAACTAAAAATACATCATCTCTCCATCTTTTTGCAAGTATGGGATATCGAGATATTGGTGTGTGACCACGTTCTTCAAAGAATTCTTTGAAAGTTTTTTGAATTTCATATAAATTATAACCTTTAGTTGTAGCAGGATTTCCTATAAATTCATATTCATCACAAGGAGCATCCCCACAAGTATCCCGATTAATTTGTGACCAAAAAACTTTTCCACAAGTTTTACATTTCTGTTTTGTGTATCCTAAATCTTTTAATATATTAGACATAATTATCAGCTATTTTTTTATAAAATTAATAATTTTTAATAAAATTAAAATTGATTGGTAAAAAATCAATACTATTATAATATATAGTTTAATAATTTAAAAAGATTTTCTCTAAAAAATAGGTTTCTTGTAAAATTAGTATTAAATAATTATTTAAAATTTTTAAAGTAAAAAAAGTGAGATATAAACAAAATCCAATAAATTTGAGTTAAAAAAAGTAAAAAAAGAAAAAATAAAAAGAAATAGAAAAAATCTATCCGAAGAGAGCACCTAATCCAGCTGCTGCTTCTTCTTCAGCTTCTTCTTCTGATTCTTCTTCTTCCTCTTCCTCAGCTTCTTCTTCAGCAGGAGCTGCTGCTGCAGGAGCTGCTGCAGGAGCTGCAGCCATAGCTGCAGTTTCCATAGCTTCGTCTATGTCAACATCTTCTAAAGCTGCAATTAAAGCTTTAATTCTAGCATCATCAGCTTCTGCTCCAGCTGCTTCTATAATGTTTTTTACGTTTTCTTCATTAATTTCTTTATCAGTGGTGTGCAAAATCATTGCCGCATATATATATTCCATGTTATCACCATTTATTTTTATTATGTATAATTTTGTTTTTTTTATAAATTAGATGTGTTTTAAAACAATAAAAGTTTAAATTAAATATGATCAGCCAAACAAGGCACCTAACCCTGCCGCTGCTTCTTCTTCAGCTTCTTCTTCTGATTCTTCTTCATCTTCAGTTTCATCATCAGGAGTTTCTTCTACAACAGTTTCAACAACTGCTACAGGACGATTAGCTAATTTATCAACCAATTCATCACTAAGAGCTCCATCAACATCAGATACTTCACTAGCTAAAGCTAACATTTTAGCTTGAGCTAATCCTAATAAAATGTCAGTAGTTTCAGAAGTTAAAATTCCTGCTTCAACTGCAACATTAGTTGATTTAGTGAAAGCAGATCCTATAATTGCTGAAATAGTTTCTTTTGTAGGTATTGCTGCAAATACAGATAAATTGAAAGCTTGTTTATAAGCATTTTGAACATCTGCAAGAGTTTTTTCTTCATCAATAGCTAATACATCAGAAGGATAAACAGATTCTTCTTCATATACAGCTTGTAAATCAATTCCCACTTCCATAGGATTAATTCCTAATCGAGATAAAGTTGAAGCTGCTTGTTTAGAAACCGCTTCCCCTTCAGGGACCAATACACAATCTTTAGAAACTACGATTTTTCCCTTATCAATTTTAGCTTGAACTCCTACTTGTTGCAATTCCCCAAGGAATGGGCCTGGTTCAAAACCAGTGTCCCCAGCAGGAACAATAATATCTTCAGAAGCAATACTTCCCACTTTTGCAGGTGCAGAAGTTTTATTATCTTCCAATATTTTATATAACTTGAAAGGATTCATATCAGTTGCTACAATAGCAGGTTGACCTTCCATATATTCTGAAAGACCATTAATATTAACCTTTTCGTTGTTACAATCTTCAAAAGCTAAATTCATAAGATTTATTTTAGATAATCTAATAACAGCATGGTTGCCTAAAGATTTTCTCATTTCTTGAAGTTGTTTTGCAGGAATATTTAATAAATTAACAATTCCAATAACTTCATGAGAACTTATCATATCTTTTAGTTCTTTAACTTCTTGTTTCTTCCATTCAGCAACATGAGCCATTTAAATCACCCGCACTACTGAACCCATAGTTGTTTTAATAAACATGGATTTTATTTGGTTTCTTCCTTTCTCTAAGTTGCGGTCTAGAACTGCAAGAACAGTTTCAATATTTTCAGCTATTGCTTGGTCATTCATATCTTGTGTTCCAACTAAAACTTGAATAGAAGGTTGAGCTTTAACTCCGACTTTAATAGTACTTTGTAATCTTTCAAGTAAAGGATCAAGTTTGACACTTGCCGGTACTGGTTTAGGCATTTTCTTACGAGGCCCAAGTATAGGACCTAAGAATCTACCAACCACAGGCATCATATCAGCTTGAGCTACAAAAGAATCAGTAATATTTGCCATTTTTTTAGCAGCTTTTCTGTCTTTACCTAACTCTTCTAAGTCTTCTTTGGATAAAACAAGATCTATACCAGCGTTTTTAGCTTGAACTGCCAATTCCCCATCACCGATGACTCCGATATTAATATCTTTGCCTCGGCCATTAGGAAGAGCAACTTCCTCATCAAACCGATTTTCAGGTTTTTTGACATCCAAGTCTTTGATATTAATAATAATATCAATAGACTGTGTGAAGTTTCTCGGCTTTGACTGTTCTTTAGCCTCCTTCACCGCTTCTAATATTTCTTGTGTCATATCAAATCCTCCATGAACTTTAATAAGTTCATTGGATATATTTTTTTAATTTGGTTTCATGAGTAATCGAGAATTAGAAAACCATAAGCTATGATAATAAGAATTATTCATACTATGAGTTTTTTGTAATATAAACGATTACATGAATATAATTTAAATAAATTCTATATCAATTACAATAATTCACTACAAAAGTTTATTATTGTAACATCATATACAAAATATATTTTTTTTAACTAAATTTTTTAATTAATATGAGTATGTATAATAGAAGATTATTCTCCTAATATATCATCATACTCTCCAGCATCTACAGCTTTTTGAGCTTCTCTAGGATCTTTACCATCAACAGTAAGACCCATACTTACACAAGTACCCATAACTTCCTTAGCACCATGCTTATAATTATTAGCTAATAATGAATCATATTTCATTCTAGCAATTTTTAAAGCTTGTTCAACTGATAAATCAGCTGCAACTTCAGTACCAGGTTCATGAGAACCTTTTTCAATATTGAGCTCATCCATTATAAGAGCAGTAGTAGGAGGAGTACCAATTGCAATTTCAAAATCTTTTGTATCACTATCAATAGTGACTATAACAGGAACTTTCATTCCTTTGAAATCTGCACTTTTTTCGTTGATTTCTTCAACTACTTGCATCATATTAATACCGAAAGGGCCAATAGCAGGACCTAATGGTGGTCCCGGAGTGGCACTTCCACCTTCAATAAGGATTTCAACGGTATCTTTAGCCATTATTCAGCCTCCTTTTGAATAATTCTAATTTGATCAGCTTTGACAGTTACCGGAATCGGAACTGCTGCTTCTATTAGCTCGAGAACTACCTCTTCACGAGATTCATCTATACGAACCACTTTAGCTCTTTCACCTTTAAAAGGACCAGAAACAAGTTCAACAATACTTCCTTTTTGTATGGAAGATATAATCGGTTCTGGATTAAGGAATCTTTTTACTTCCTCAAAAGTGATACTGTGTTTTCCTTCAACAATTCCTCTCAAATGAGGAATTTTCATTACAGGATTACGCATATCAATTTTTGTGTATGATTCCACTATAATATAACCTTTTAATGATTCAGGAACAAGAATAGAAGTAATACCAATACCAGAATCTTGAGTCTTACGAGCTAACATTCTAGCAACATTTCTTTCTTGACCTGCTGAGGTTTTTAGAGCAAATATGGAATTTTGAATATCTTCCATGTAAAATTCACCTATATATAATTAACATTCTATTAATTAATAGAACAATAGATTAAATTATTTCATTATATAATCCAATTCAATTCTATTATATAATTAAAAAATAAAAGCTTAATATTGAATTAAACCACATTTAACTAATTTTCATTAATAAAGAAATATAATAAAATTAGATTTATATAATAATAATATATTTTAATAAACAAGTATTTAAACCTTTCAAATTTCAGATAAAAAAAAGAAGAAAAATTAATTTTTAAAATTTTTACTTAATAATCAAAGTAAATAGTTAATTAAAAGAGTAAACATGAAAAAGAATAACTTAGTATTAAATCAAATTACTATAAATTTAGTAATTGACCAATAATAACAACAACAAAACCAACAGCACCGATAATTAAAATACCTATAGCTGCAACTTTAATAAAGTTACCATATTCTTCAGCATCAGGTTTTTTTGATACTCTAATAACTCTTTTACATTGTTTAATAAAATCATCAGTACTTTCTTTAAAACTCATTGAAAATCCCTGCATATTGATAATAAAAATAATTCTTAATAAAAATATTATTTATTAATAAAAAATTTAATTAAAATCACATTTTTTAAATTATAATAGTATTATTAACATGATTATTTATAAAGTTTTTCATTAAAAAAAATCTAAAAAATATTAAAAGATTAAATTAATTACTTAATCTTAATAAAAAAATAACTAAAAATTCTATTTAAATGGTACACTTAAAATATACCATCAATAAAATCATCTAAAGGATCAGCATCAGATTCAGAAATACTTTCAGATTTAGTTTCATCTAATTCTGAAAAATCAGGCTTTTCATTAAATTGATAGTGACCTTTAACACCTGAAACAACTATAGTTGTTCTAATAGCATTTTGTAAAGTTTCATCGATTTGAGCACCCCAAATAATATTAGCTTCAGGATCTAATTTATCTGCAACAATTTGAACTATCTTTTCAGATTCATGTAATGTTAAATCAGAACTACCAGAAATATTAATTAAAGCACCTTTAGCGTTAGAAATATCTAAATCTAATAAAGGACTGCTTAAAGCTTCATGTACAGATTCTAAAGCTCTATCACCAGAATCAGATTCTCCCATTCCAATCATTGCCATACCAGAACCTTGCATAATAGATCTGATATCTGCAAAGTCGAGACTGACTAGACCAGTTTTAGTAATTAATTCTGTAATGCCTTTAACAGCACGACCTAATATTTCATCAGAAACCATGAAAGCTTTATTTAAAGGAAGATTAGGAGCAACTTCTAAAAGTTTATCATTTGGAATAACAATTACAGTATCTGAATTGTTTTGTAATTTTTCTAAACCTCTTTCAGCATTTTCTCTTCTTTTAATACCTTCAGCAGAAAATGGCATAGTAGCAACAGCAACAGTTAAAGCACCTGATTTTTTAGCTAATTTAGATATTATAGGTGCAGAACCTGTACCTGTTCCTCCCCCAAGACCACAAGTAACGAATACCATATCAGAACCATTTAACTCTTCTCTAATATCATCTTCACTTTCTTCAGCGCATTCTTCACCAACTGTTGGTTCACCACCAGCACCAAGACCACCACAAGTATTTCTACCTAAAAGTAATTTTTTATCAGCTTGACTGTAAAATAAATCTTGTGCATCAGTATTAACAGTAATTGTACTAGCCCCTTCAATACCCATTTCATTTAATCTTGAAATGGTATTATTACCTGCACCACCAGTACCTATAACAGAAATTCGAGCCCGGCTTTTATTAATTAATTCTAATAATTCTTCATCTAAATCAGATGAGGAATTGTTAACATCATCTTTTTCCATTCTTTTTTCAGATTCTTTTATTGCATCATCTATAAATTTCATTACTAACCCCACATTAAACTTTTTTTTTCTTAATAAGTCATGTCCATTCTAATAAAAATTAAGAAAAGTAAATAAAAACATTTAATAAAATCATATTATATCCCTAGATTAAGTTTAATACTCTTAATTTTTATTTACTCTGATTAAAAATTATCAATCCATCCATAATAACTAATTAATCAAAAAAACTATTTATAGTGTTTAATTAACTTATTAAGTATTGAATAGATAAAATATTGCTTTTAACTATTCCAAATAATGGTTAAATTTTAGTTTTATTATTAGTTTAATTTAACTAATTTATGTATTTTATTTAAATTTTTCAAGTATATAACTCTTATTAAAAAAATTAAAATTTTTATTTAAATAATAAAAAAAGTGTATTATGTTAATAAAAAAATTAATCTCTTGGCATAGCTATAATTTCATGAAATTTAATGTCAAAAACTTTAGTCATATTAACCGGAGTAATTACCGCAGCAGTGTCAACACCATGACCAGTACCACCAATTGCTATAATCTCTTCACCAACAGGGACTAAACCTGCATCAGCAAGCATGATAGTAATTTCAGCACAAACTTTAATGCCTTGAGAAAATGTTCTATAAGTTTGAGCAACAATTTCCACAGGGTTAAGTCCACCTAATTGTTTAGCAATACCCTTTCCAACACCACTTAAAGCATGAGATCCTACAAAAGTAACCACACCCATATTTTTTAGTTTAGATCTTGTATCTTCACTAATATCTAATTGGTTAGGTCCATGAAATCCGGCATGATGAGTAACATTAATAATTGTAACATCTTCTAAAGCATTAGCTAATTTAATAGCAGATTCTCCAGATGCAGAAGCAATAGCCACATATTTTATATTAGAACCTTTTAATCTGTCTTTAACTAATGAAATAAGTTCATCAGTATTTTCTTCTCCAGAATTTTCAAAATAAGTAATAGATTTTTTCATAATTAACAACCTTAATTATTTATTAATAATTTTTTTACTTAAAGTTTTAAAATAAATAAAAACTAAAAGAGTAAAACAATATTAATATATTTTTTAAAACATAAGATATAAAAATTTAGATTAATACAATTTAACACAACTTTAATTTTAAACTAAATCTTATTTTTTATAGAGGAAAAATATGAGTAACAGTACTTCAAATAATAAAATAAATACAAATTTAACAAACATAGACCACGATACAATATTCATAAAAAATTATGAAGTAATTCCTATAAAAACAACTTATATTGAACCTAATGAAAGTTTAAATAAACTAATTAATACAGTATTATCAAATTGTGAGAATGAAGATTATTTGATAATAGCTGAAACACCAATAAGCGTTTCTCAAGGAAGATTAGTTGATGAAAATAATTACCACCCATCACTAAAATCAAAATTTTTAGCAAATGTTTGGAGTAAATATATTTGGGGATATTTTTTAGGACCATTATTAGGAATAAAAAAAAGAACTATTAAAAACTTAAGAAAATTACCTCAAGAAGCAGAAAAACATAAAGAATTAGTTTTAGATTTATATGGATGGAAACATGCATTAAAACCCGCTTCAGAAGCAGGAATTGATTTAAGTAATGCTCCTGGAACTTATGTATCTTTACTTCCAGAAAATCCTGAAAAAGTAGCAAAAGAAATTGCAAAAACAATAAAAGATGAAAGTGGTAAAGATTTAACTGTTTTAATAATTGATACTGATGCTACATATAAAATACATAACACATATTTTACAGGCTTACCTATAGCTATCGATCCTATTAAAAAAAATCAGGGTGTATTTGGTTATTTCTTCGGACAATTAGGATCAAATGAAGGCTCAACACCATTAGGTTGTTCAGAAAAAATAGAGATTAAAGAAGCTTTAAAATTAGCAAATATTGCAGAGGAATATCAAAAATCATTAGAAACTGCAATGGAAACAATTTACAGTGCCAAAAATGTTCTTAATTCAGAATATGATGAAGTAAGTGTAAATTCATTAGAATCAATAATTCACACTCCCGGTGTGTTATTAAGAGAAAAAAATTAATATTATTAATTAATTTAACATAATTTTTAAAAATAAAATAAATGAAAAATTATAGTATTAATAAATTAAAGTAATAAAATGCGAAAATTTATATTATAGTAAAGATATAAGTAATATTAAAATTTTATAAAAACTTAATCCATACTTAACAATTTTAAAAAAACACTCTAATTCTAAACAGTTCAAAAACTGTCAAAATTTTTATTAATGACTCCCTACACTTAGAATTGGAAAGTGCAATGTAAATATATTGAACTAAACACGAAAAAAGAGGAAAGAATTAAATGCCAAAAAAATCAATATTAAAAGACCCATTAACCAAATCATTAATTATAGATGTTATTGAAGATGAAGAAAACCTACCCATTGTTCAAGCTTTAATAAAAGGGGTAAAAACTGACGAAGAAATAGCCGAAAAAACTCAAATTCGATTAAATATTGTTAGAAAAGTCTTATACAAACTTTATGATGCAAAATTAGCTAGTTATAAAAGAAGTAAAGATCCTGAAACCCAATGGTTCACTTATGCATGGAAATTTGACAGCGACGAAGTAAATGCTCAAATAGAAAATAAAGCAAATTCATTAATAAATAATTTACAAAGACAATTACAAAACGAAGAAAATAGTATGTTTTTCGTTTGCCCAAATGGTCATTCTAGATTTGACTTTGATAATGCTACTGAAAAAGGATTTATATGCCCAGACTGTGGTGAAGAAATAGTATACGAAGATAATGGACCAAAAATAGAAAAAATTAAAGAAAAAATTGACATGTACAAAGATACATACAAAGTCGCTTTATCTAACTCTGGAAAATAAACTTTTATAAAATTAATCTATTTTATTACTTCTAATTTTTTATTACTTTTTTTTATAAATTAATTTAAATATCAATTATTATTTTTAATAATAAAATTCTATTTTTTATATATAATATTAATCATAAATATAATATGAAAAAGGTTTTAATATGGAAATTGAACATCTCAAAAAAGTAGGATGTCCTGAATGGGTTATTAATCATTCAATAGCAGTTTATAAAAAAGCTTTAGAAATAAGTGAGTTTTATCCAGAAGCAGACAAAAAATTAATACGAGAAGGTGCTTTACTCCATGATATTGGCAGATCTAAAAGTAATAATATAGATCATGCATATATTGGAGGTCAAATTGCTAAAGAATTAGGTTATTCTCAAGAAGTGATAAATATAATAGAACGGCATATTGGTACTGGAATTTCAAAAAAGGAATCTGAAAAGATGAATATACCAACTAAAGATTATATTCCTAAAACTTTAGAAGAAAAAATAGTAGCTCATGCAGACAATTTATTAAATGGATCAACTGAAGTAGATGTAGAATTTACTGCAGATAAATGGAAAAAGAGATTAGGAAAAAACCATCCTAGCATAAATAAACTTTATAAAAATCATGAAGAATTAATTAAATCTAAGAGATTGAAACAATGAAAGTAATATGTTCAAACGAAGAATCATTATATCGGCCTGAAGCAATAAGATGGCGAAATCGTATGGAAATGATGAAACCATTAGGGGATGTAGTTGTAGTTTTACCTTGTAGTATGAAAAAACCATACTCTAACTCTAAATCACATCAAATGTTTAGAAGAGCAACTAAAGGATATCAAGAAGTAATTGTAACTTCACCATTTGGAATATGTCCTCGAGAAATGGAGAATACATTTCCTATACAATCTTATGATACCACCGTATCTGGAGATTGGAGTAATGAAGAAATAAAAGTAACTGGAGAATTACTAAAAAAATATGTAAGTGATAAAAATGTTATAGCCAATGTTCATGGAGGTTACGAAGAAGTTTGTAAAGAATATTTAGATAACTGTATTTATACCTGTGAAGATGGCAAACCAACATCCCATGATTCAATTTATAATTTAAGAATGGAACTTAAAAAATATAAAAAAATTAAAAAACATGACCGAACATTAAATGAATTACGTTCTATTAGTAAATACCAATTTGGATCAAATGGAGATAAATTTATTCCTGATGATGTAATTGCAAAGGGTAGATATCACAAAAAGATTTTTTCTAAGAATAAACAAATTGCAAGACTCAACATGGATTATGGTCTTTACACCTTAAATTTAGAAGGTGGAAAAATATTATTAAATAACAATATAAATGTAATAAAAATTAATTTTGATTTACAAACAAATACATTATTTTCTCCAGGAGTAGAAGAAGCAGACCCTAAAATAATCCCTAATGATGAAGTAGTAATTGTGAAAGATGATGAAGTTGTTGGTGTTGGAAAAGCTGTTTTAAATGGTGTTGAAATGGAGAAATCAAATAGTGGAATGGCTGTTAAAATTAGACATCGCAAAAAATAATAAACAATATATTTAAATACAAAAAATAATAATAGTGAATTAGTATTGTTATATACGATGAAAATTTTTTTATAACTATTTATATTCTAATAGAAGGTAAAGGAGATAAAATATGTCCGAAGAAATTATTGAAAAAATTAAAGAAGCTTGTAGAACTGTTAGCGATCCTCATATGGGAGTAAGTATCTTAGAAATGGGTATTTTAAGAAATATTGAGGTTGATGGAAAAATTGCTACTTTAACTATTCAACCTACTAATCCTAGTTGTATGAGTGTAACTCGTATTGCATCAGGTGTTAAACAAGCTACTGAAGCTTTAGATGAAATTGATAAATGTAATGTTACAGTTGTTGGTCATGTGATGGCAGATCAATTAACTGAAATGTTCAGTGCTTAAAATTTCATTACATTTGTTTCTAGATGAATAATTAATTTTTTTATTCATCTATAAAAAATTATTTTTTTCTAAATGTATACGAAAAGTATATATATTAAAAAAATCTTACATTATAATAGTTGTAATATTAATACAATTATTATATTAAATTATACATAGGCTAGTGGCACAGCTTGGTTAGCGCGCACGGCTGATAACCGTGAGGTCATGGGTTCGAATCCCATCTAGCCTACTATTTTTAAATACTTTTTTTAAAATATCAATATTTTTTTCAAATATTTTACAAATAATTTTATATATACCAAAATAGTATATTAATGTAATAAAAATAAACATTAATAATTAAAAATAGGAATTGGTGATATAAATGTGGGAAGAAATAGATACTAAATTCAAAAAATATCCTGCAAGAATGGCTGTCGCTCAAAAAATGATAGAATTAGGACTTAAAGTAGACAAAAATAAGAAAATCTATTGTGATAACTTAAAAATAAGTGATGCAGCATTAGCAAAAGCAGCAAAAGTGGATAGAAGAGTAATTAAATCCACAATTGAAACTATAATTAAGGATAAGGAACTATCAAACATTTTTGAGAATATCACACCTGCAGGAACATTATTAAAAAACATAGCTAAAAATTTAGGATTAGGTGTGATAGAAATAGAAGTCGGAGACGATAACGAAGGAATATTAGCTGCAGCATCAGCATTAATTTCATCAAAAAATATAAGCATAAGACAGGCTTATGCAAGTGACACTGAACTTGATGATAATCCAGTGCTAACTATAATTACTGAAGATTTTGTACCTGGAGATCTTATAAGTGAATTTTTAAAAATCCCGGGAGTTATTAGAGTTTCAATATATTAACTTTAAAAACTCTTTAAAAATATAAATAAATAATTTGTCATTCCCAAAAAAATTTAAAAAATAAAAATTTAAAGTTAACTAATATCTTTTGATAAATTAGTTAACATTAATCTTGTTTCATCACAAATATTTAACATGTTTTGGACTATTTCTAAATAGATTCTTTCATTTTTATTAAAATCTTTAACTAAATGATCTACTTTTTCAATATCCCAATTATTTTTATTAAAATCATCAAGTAAATCTATAGCCAATATTTTAACATTATTTGAAAGATTATCTACCCGTAATGTATTTCTAAGTAATGTACATTGTGCAGTTATTTCATTTTGGTTTTTCAAAATAGTATCAATATCTTCATTTTCATCTTGTTGATTATTAACTTCAATTTTATCAGAAATTAAACTAGTTTTAAGTATAATAACAGCATTTTTAACATCATCAACATCCCCAGATAATGCTTCCTTTAAATTATTAATTTGCTCCATATTTAATTTCATCTGCTTTTTACACATATTTAAATCTTCTTTTATCAATGTATAAGGCATAATAATAAAATTTGCAGGTACTGCCACTACAATTCCTAACCCTACAAAAGGAACCTTAAAATCATGGACATGTTAGCAGGATACATTGAAAATGAATAAAATACTGCTTGTAAAGTAATAAATATTGTGTCAATATCATACCTTTCAGGCTTTACCAATGTATAAACATAACTTATAATCATTATTAAAATAACTGTAGTATTAGCTGTGTTTAAATGAGTTCCTAATGCATAATTAAATAAATTAAAGTTTCCAAGGAATGCTAAAGCTAGTATAGAGAATATTATTAAACCTATTGTAGTTCCAATAATCCTATATTTAGATTTAGAAATAACATTCTCTTTATAAGGCAATATTATTGCAAGAGAAGTACATGCTAACCATCTTGCATCAGGTATATTAAAATAAATACCAATAAATTCCCAAAATGCTACAATAACAGCTAATCTAAATGCAAAAGTAAATTTAACAGAATCCTTATTGAAGTTTTCTTTAAAAATAGTTTTTATTCTAAATTCCCGAGGAATTTTAGATTCACGAACTATTTCTTCATTAGGTTCTTCAGATAAATAATTTAATTCATAATGAATAATTTTAAGATTAGATAAAATCCCATAACCAATTGATTGATGAGAACTAATAAATTTATTTATCTCTTCAAGAACAGAATTTAATTTAGTATTTTCATTTGTCTCTTGATGATATGTTTCATGTTCTATTAAATCATCTATTAACTTATCTAAATCTTTTAAATTATTATAATCATAATTATTTCTACAAACTGCCAAACCAATTTGTTCTATAGCTATTGTAAGATTCATTATTGATCTATTTTTAGGAGAAGTATAATAATTTTCTTCTAATCTATCATAAATAGCAGATTTGATAATTTTAATATTACTAATTAATACATCTTCAGAAACTTCTTTTCCTTTAATTTTTTCAGCAATGCAATTTTTTATTTCAGCCAAAAGTCCATTAATCCCTTTATGTGTTTGTGTTTTTAATTTATTTTTATTTAACAAAATGTTTATTCCAATAATAACTATGGATCCAACAACAACAGATAAAATTCTTAAAGGCAAAGCACTTAATGGCACTGGTGTAGACATAATTAACATATATCCTAATATAAATGGAAAGTATAACGGACTTTTTAAATCATGCATCATTAGATATATTATTAAAAAAATTAAACCAAAAATAAGAAAAATTCCTAGTACTGATGAGGCAGTAGTTAAATAACAAACTACAACAATACTAATATTTAATAGGATCATTCCAATTAGACTAGAGACTGGTTTTTGACTTAAATCTTGTCCAAGCATCATAAGTAATGTAACTAGAATCATTACCCCAACCATAGTATTATCTGAACCAAAAATAGCTACAAATAATCCCATAAAACCAATTAAAATAATGAAAAATAAAGTTTTACTTGCTATAAATTTTAAATCTATGATAATTCCTCCAAATTTTATAACATTATAAAAATAATATTAACATTTAAAAAAAATTCATTCTTTAAATTATTATATGTTTTTATAACTTTAATATAACCTTTTTGAATATTTTTTTCTTTTTAAAATTTATAGATATCACATAAAATACTAAAAAATTTTTAACTAGGTTATTAAATAGGTAAAATGAAAAAATGATTTTTTAAATTAAATAAAAAATAGATTAATTAAAAGTAAATGATTATAAAATAAAAAAGAATGGTGGTTATTTTTTTAATTAAAAAATAAATAATGAAAAATTAGGTATAAAAAATTTATATTGAAATATATTTATATTTTTTAAATAAGATTTTATATAAATTTATAATTTAATTAATCCATTGACTCAGCACGTTCTCTGTCTTCTTCATCAAGAACATCTAAAAGTTCATCCCATGCTTCTAAAGATTCTTTTGCAGCTTGTTCAGACAATTTTTCAATAGCATAACCTGCATGAACTAAAACATAATCATCTAACTGTATGTCTGGCATTAAATCTATACGAGCTTTCTGTTTAACTCCACCAAATTCAACAAAAGCTATTTTATCATCTTTATTCAATTCTACAACCTTAGCTGGTGCGGCTATACACATAAATATCTATCTCCCACAAATTAATTATAATAATTGTTTTATACATATATCTTATAAACATACATATTTATAAAATTAATTAAGATAATAACAAATGCAAAAAATTTAATAATAATTTTAATTAATTCTTTTAAAATAAAAAATCATTGAAAAGTTATAATCTATTTAATTAATATATAACATTACTATAGTATAAATTAAAGATATTAATGATTTGTTAAAACAAAAACAAAAAAAATGCATTTATAAAAACAAACAATGTGACAAAAATGGAAAATATAGTTATTGGAGCAGGACCTGCAGGAAGATTAGCTGCATTAGAACTTGGAAGATTAGGAAAAGAAGTATTACTTATAGAACAAAAGTATATTGCGGGAACATGTTTAAATGAAGGTTGCATGGTTATATGTGCTTTAAATGATGTAGCAAAATTTTTAAACGAAAGCAAACGATATGAAGATTTAGGATTTATAAAAACTAATACAGATTTTTCTTATGAAAAAATGGTAGAAAAAATTAAAGAAACACAAGTAATTCTTCGAAAAATTAATGAAAGTGATAATAAAAATGTAGGGAATCAAATTATTTATGGAAAAGCAGAATTAAGTATCGATGAAAATGATGAAATAAATGTTAAAGTTAATGGAAATATATATCATCCTGATAATGTTTTGATTGCTACAGGAGCAAGACCATTTATTCCAAATATTTCTGGAGCAAAATATGCTTTAACTAGTAGTGATGTGCTTAAATTAAAAGAAATTCCAAAGAAATTAAACATCATAGGTGGAGGAATAATTGCATGCGAATTAGCAAATATATTTTCTTCTTATGGAAGTGAAGTTAATATTTTCGCAAGAAGCACTGTATTGAAAAATTTAGAACCTAAAATCCAAAATTACACAGTACAAAAATTATTGAAAAAAATTAACATTCACGAAAACACAACCATTAAAGAAATTAAAAAAGATGAAATCATTACAACATCTGGAAATTACAGTGGAAAAACATTAATAGCAACTGGAAGAACACCAAATACAGACAAATTTAAAGATATTATAAAGTTAAATAATGATAAAACTATTAAAGTAGATAAAATGATGAAAACTTCTCACCCCAATATTTATGCTGCAGGGGATGTAATTGGAGGAATCCAACTAACACCAGTTGCACGAAGAGAAGGAATAACAGCAGCAAGGAATATGGCAGGATATTCAAATGAAATATATTATAATAACACCCCAGAATCAATAAGTTTAGATATGGATGTTAGTTTCATACAAAATAAGAAAGATACTGAAAAATTAAAAGAAGAAATTACAAACATAACTATACCTGGAGGTGCTGGTCCTGGAGCATTTTGGAAAGCATTGAGTTCAGAAACAGGTTTAACAAGTGTAGATCTAAATAATAAAACAGGAAAAATCGAAAATATAAGTGCAATATCTCCTTCTAGTGTAGATGATACTGCATATATGGCATTCCTAATGAATTTAGGCATTACAAAAGAAGATTTTAATGATTTTTTAGAATTACACCCATCAACAGATATGTACTATAAAATCATGAAGTTTATGTAAAAATATAAAAAAATAAATTTTTATTTATTTTTTTTGGATTCAGATATAATAATATCTGCTATTTTTTTACCGGCAGATAAAACTTCTTGACTATATTCAGTAGTTTTAGCCTGTATACTATTTAAATTATTTAAAGTATCAAAAATTTTATCATTTAAATCAATAATATCAGATTCAACAACTGCACCCGGGAAAATTGCAGCCATATTGTGATAACGACCATATTTTACTTTTGTTAATGCCATACAAGGCAATTCACAAGCCATAGATTCTTGAATCATGTTCCCATCATCTGTAAGAACCGCCAAATCAGTTATGGCATAACAATCCTTAATCCAATCAATATACCCTAAATTAATTACCTTAGACTCATCAACCATATCCAAATATTCTTTTTTCAATGGATCACCAACAAGCAAAATATTATATTCATCATTAACAACATCTGTAAAATTTTTTAATGCTTTAACAGACATTTCAAATAATGAAGAACCAGATGAAAAGAGTAAAGTAGTTTTATCTGCATCAAATTCCGCAATAGACTTTCCAGGATTATTATCTTTAAGTTCTAAAATATGTTGAGTAATATTTTTTAAACCATTAGATTTATCTCCTTTGGTTATACCCGGAGTTAATGGGAAAAATGATTTTTCTAAGTTAGGTGGAAGATTTTTTGATTTAAATAATTGATTTTCCGGCAAAACAATACAATGATTTAATCTTGAACAAACTTTAGAATCTAAAGGAGTATCAATTAATGCCACAGCAGGAACTTTAGCTAATTTAGCTGCAATACAACCTATAACAGCCCCACCACCAATAATACCAACAACAACATCAGGTTTAATATGTTGAATCAATTTCTTTGTTTCTCGTGCAGCTTTTAATGTTTTACCCCCTGCTTTAATAGTGGATATTTTACTAGCTGCATGCCCCCCAGCTTGAGGAATAGATACTTTATGCCAAGAATAACCATTTTTTTCATATAATAATCCAGGAGCATTATGATCTAAAGCTATTTCACATTTAACTCCCTCTTTTTCTAGGGATTTAACAACATTTAAACCTACTCTAGCATCTCCCCCTAAACCTCTCCCAGTAATAACTAATAACGCTTTCATAATTACAAACCCATAAATAAATATAATATAATATAATATTTTTTAAAAAAATATAAAAAAGTTATCTAATTTAAAGAAATTTTCTAAGACTATTTTTATTAACCTGTCGATCATTAGAAAAATGTTGTTTATTATTTGGTGCAAAAGGATTATACAATAATCTTCTAAATCCTAATATTATTAATAAAGGATTAGAAACTCTAATTTGTCTTTGACCTAATACTATTTTTCTAAAAAGATCTCCTAATCCCCCACCTGTTAATACATCCATAAAATAATCCCCAAAAGTAGGATTATAAATTTTTAACTTTCGAGATAAGAACCTATAAAGATTATTTCTTCTAATAAATGCAATTAAAATTGTGGTGATAATGAAGAAAATTAATGTACACCAAAATCCACCTAGCATATAGAAGGAAATACCTAAAGCTATAGCAAATGAGTGATTACCAACTTCACCTAACATTATCTTTCCAAAGTAATCTAAAGGAGCATAACCTAAACATACGGCTAAAATTAATAAAGGAGTATAAAATGTTGGTAACTCTAATATAGGTGCTGTACCTATTATAACCATTAAAATTGAAACTATAGCTGCAAGTATAAATACAACACTACAAGTAGAACCTGGTTGCATATCTGAAATATTAACTGGTTGAACAAGTAATGCAACAAGTATAGAAGACCATCCCATTAATGGAAAACCAATAATCATTACTAATAACATTCCTACACCACGGAATAATTGGCCCCACTCTACATTTAAATTTAATATTTTACGTCTACCTAATAAATCATCAACAAATGCAAATATACCAATAACAAGTACCAAATCATTGAATCCCTGTGGTAGATATAAACTTAATAATATGAAAGGAATCAAACCGATTGCTCGAGGAGTTCCACCTCTAATATTCTGATATAAATTGCCTAATAATCTTCTTTTACCTAAGAAACGGAAAATTATATTTAATACCATTGTTCCAAAAAAAGATAATAAGAATACGCCTAATAGTTGAAGATACATGGAGAACATGTTTTTTTAACACCCAAATTATTTATAAAAACTAATTAAAGAATAAATTAGTTATTTTTAAATATTAACATATTGTTAAAACTGATATATAATTGTTTTCAAAATTAAAAAAATTAAAAAAAAAGCTTAATTTACAGGATAACGAAGTAAAGCAGCAATACTTCCAAGGGATTCTAACTGTTTACCGCCTTCATGTTCACTACTTATAACAATTACTTTCCCAGACATGTTTTCAACCATATCCATTAAATTTTCTAAATTTTTACTTTTAATTGAATTATCTAAAACAAGCAATTTTTCAACAGCCCCAGAATTAACAGCTTTATTAACTTCTTCCCTACCATAGGCTACTTTAGAAGTTCCCTTTGACATTTCTTCAAAAAGTTTTTCTAATATTGACATTTCATAAGCTATTCTATTTTCTGAGGTTAATTTTTCAACAGTACCATTTTTAAGAACTTCATAAATTCCAGACCGACCTCCAGAGCCAGTGTTTTCTAATATGGATTTTTTAGCAATCTTTGGGAATTTATCTTTTAAATATTTAAAAAAATCATTTTTATAAAATCCTGGACCTGCAATGATAAAAGTTGAAACATCCTCAAAACGATTAATAACTTCAATAGTACTTTGATAAAATTGGTTTAATTTTTTTTGACGACTTTTATCTAAAATTCGTTTACCTGAAATATTTCCCATAATAGGACCATAATATTCTACACCAAATTGACGAATCAAACCAATATCCGCAACATCATCTTCTAAACTAATAATAATAGCAGATAATTTTTTTGATGCTTTAATAGACTGATTAATTCTTTTTAAAATCCAATTTGACCATACTTCTTTACTAATTTTAATAGGAGTATTGATTTTTGCTTCAATTGTGTGATGAGAACCTAAAGGGATAATATCTTCTGGACCTTGAATAATTGGGCCAGTAAGTCTTAATTTACCTGTAAAAATATGAAAATTAATATTTTCAACTGATATTCCTAATGTAAAAGTTTTTTTAACACCTCGATCACTTCTAAGTTTATCCCCTGTTGTATCTTGAATACGACGAGAAGTTTTAGAATATATATTATCCCCAACTTCTATTATATGAGACAAATGCCATAAATCGTCTAATGTTTCTGGAAGAAGATTCATAACCCCATTTTTTTTATCTTGATAAATTATTTTCATTACAAATATACTCCTATATTACAGATTTTAAAGTTTTTAATATAATATATTATAATAATAAATAATATAATTATTAAATAATAAAAAAAAGATTTAATTTTATACAATATAAAATTTGTCATAGCAGGATTAAAATGAAAATTGGAATTATTGGTGGAACTCGGGGATTAGGAAAAACATTAGCTTGGTTCTTTAAAAGAGAAAATTTTGATGTAACTATTACAGGTAGAGATGAAACTGTTGGGAAAATTACTAGTTATGAATTAAATGTTAATTATTCCTCAAATAATGAAGAGGTTGTAAAATCTAGCGACATAATCATTATATCTGTCCCCATATCAAGCACAAAGGATGTTATTAAGGAATTAGCACCTAAAATGACACCTGGATCTTTACTTATAGATGTTACAAGTGTAAAAGAAGGACCTTCTAAAATTATGGAAAAATATGTTCCAAAAGATGTAGAGTTTATTCCAACTCACCCAGTTTTTGGTCCGAGAACAACAAGTTTAAATGGGCAAATAATAGTTTTAACTCCTAAAAAGAAAGGAAAATGGTATCCTAAAGTAAAAAAATTTTTAAAAAATAAAAAAATGAAAGTTATTGAAACTGTACCACAAGAACATGACAAAATGATGGCTATAGTACAAGTATTAACCCATTTTTCTTATATTTCTACTGCATATGCTATTGCTAAATTAAATGTTAATGTGAAAGATACTCAAGATTTTGAAAGTCCTATTTATAATCTTATGATAGATATGATTGCTAGAATAGTATCTCAAAACCCTTTTTTAACTTATTCTATACAATTAGAAAATAAAAATGGGGAACTTGTTCGCCAAACTTTTGCTGATGCAGTATGTGAATTAAAAGATGTAATTTCTACTAAAGATGAAGACAAATTTGTAGATATAGCATTAATAGCAACTAAAAACATGGGCGATATTCAGTCTGCTTTAGGTAGAAGTGATAAAGCTATTAATTCTCTTAATCATGAATCAAATATTTTAAAAATGTCTATTGGTAAAGAAATAGGTTTAAAACATATATACTCTGGAATTGTTCATATAGGAATTTTAGAAGATTTAGGTCCTGAATTCTTAAAATTAAATACTAATAAACATCACAAAAAATTAAAAATTTCTAATGTTGAAGTTTTAAGTGAAAAGGAGTTAATCCAATGGAAAATTAAACTTCAAAAAAATTATTCTCAATCTATTAGTTGTGTTTTCCCATTAACAGCTGATCAATATGTGATTAAAGATACTATTAATAATATTAAAGATATTACAAATGTTAAAATTATTGATGTTTATACTGGGCCACAAATTCAAGAAGGTTTTACTAGTTTTACTTTTAAGATTGAAGCATTGAATAATGCTGC
Organism: Methanobrevibacter acididurans; assembly: GCF_046197875.1. Classification (NCBI taxonomy): domain Archaea; kingdom Methanobacteriati; phylum Methanobacteriota; class Methanobacteria; order Methanobacteriales; family Methanobacteriaceae; genus Methanobrevibacter; species Methanobrevibacter acididurans. The sequence goes on from NZ_CP166991.1 coordinate 1,428,842, forward strand.
ATTTGAATCAACAAAAAATATATTAAAGGGTTTTGGAGGGGTTATTAGATAATATTTTTTTAAATTTTTTTATTTTTTAAATAATATATAATGAACTTAAAATATTTTAATAACAAAATGTAACTACTTATTAAAAACAAATAAAACATGACAAAAATGATTTATAAGATATTATAATGAATTTTAAATCTAAAATAATATATTTATAATATAAAATAAACTATAAGTGATTAAATATAAAAAATAAGAATAATAAATGGTTTAATAAATCGATTAAAAAAAAGTAAAAACCGAAATGTTTATATATTAGAAAATGCACATATTATACTATAGTTACAAAAACTTACTAAAAGATAATTGAAAGTAAAAAAAATAAAAAAGAAAGTATAAAACAATTTTTTATGAATAGCGTAACTATAATGCACAAAATTACAATTAAAATAACAAGAGTAACTTAAAAGTCAAAAGGTGATAATTAAAACTTAAAAAATAGAATAATTTAAAAAGAAATAAAAAATTAAAAAAGGAGATGGAAGTTATGGAAAATAATAATCAACAAAATCAAGAAATCACATTAAAAGTTGCAGAAGCAAGATCACAACACGACGTAGGTAAAGGAATAGCAAGAATCGATCCTGAAACAATGGTCAAAATTGGAGTAACTGATGGAGAAATAATACAAATAACCGGTAATAAAACAACAGCCGCAATGGTATTTTCATCACAAAATGAAATAAATTCAAAAACATTACGAATAGATGGTACAACCCGTAAAAACTCCAAAGCATCCATAGGACAAGAAGTTACTGTTCAAAAAGCTGAAGCAAAAGAAGCTAAAAAAATAAAATTAGCACCATTAGAAGATCCCATAAGAGTTAGTGGAGATTTAAATTCAGCTTTTAGGAATAAAGTGATGGTACAAGGTGATATAATAGTAACTGGATATAAACAACAAAGACAAAACTTAGGTGGAAACAGTTTATTTGATGATATGTTCCGAGAAATGATGGAAGTTCCAGCACTAGGTCAATTGAAATTAGCGGTAGTAAATACAAATCCTTTAGGAATTGTATATGTAGGACCCAACACCCAAATAGAAATGCAAGAAAATCCTGTAGACTTATCAAAAATTGAAGGAATATCTAACTTTGTGGATGTAAGCTATGAAGATATTGGTGGTTTAAAAGAAGAAGTTAAAAAAGTTAGAGAAATGGTAGAAATTCCACTTAAACGACCAGAAATATTTGATAAATTAGGAATTACCCCTCCTAAAGGAATTTTAATGTATGGACCTCCAGGAACAGGAAAAACATTACTTGCAAAAGCAGTAGCAAACGAAAGTGATGCGCATTTCATTACAATAAATGGGCCAGAAATAATGAGTAAATATGTTGGAGGATCAGAAGAAAATTTAAGAGGATTTTTTGATGAAGCAGAAGAAAATGCGCCTTCAATAATATTTATAGATGAATTAGATGCTATTGCTCCAAAAAGAGAAGAAACACAAGGAGAAACTGAAAGACGAACTGTAGCACAACTTTTAACATTAATGGACGGCCTTAACTCACGTGGACAAGTTGTGGTAATAGGAGCAACTAATCGTCCAGATTCATTAGACCCTGCATTAAGAAGACCTGGAAGATTTGACAGAGAAATTGAAATTGGAATACCTGATGTTGATGAAAGAAAAGAAATTTTAGAAATCCATACAAGATCAATGCCATTAGGTAAAGATGTAAATTTAGATGAATTTGCAGAATCAACCCACGGATTTGTTGGGGCGGATTTAGGATCATTAGCAAAAGAAGCAGCAATGAGAGTTGTTAGAAGAATAATTCCTGAAATTAAAGATGGGGAACCAATTCCTGAAGAAACTCTCAAAAAGATTATAGTAAACAAAGATGATTTTAAAGAAGCACTTAAAGAAATTCAACCATCTGCATTAAGAGAAGTAACAGTTCAAGTACCTGACGTAAAATGGGATGATATAGGTGGATTAGATGAAGCTAAACAAGAATTAAAAGAAGCCATTGAATGGCCTTTAAAATATCCGGAAAATTTTGAAAAATTCGGAATTAAGCCACCTAAAGGAACTTTATTATATGGAATTCCAGGAACAGGAAAAACATTACTTGCAAAAGCAGTAGCAAACGAAAGTGAAGCAAATTTCATATCTGTTAAAGGACCAGAATTATTATCAAAATGGGTAGGAGATTCAGAAAAAGGAATTAGAGAAGTATTTAAAAAAGCTAAACAAGCTTCCCCAACAGTAATATTCTTTGATGAATTAGATTCAATAGCCAGCACACGTGGAAATTCATTAGGAGATTCTGGTGTAACTCAAAGAGTAGTTAATCAATTATTAACTGAAATTGATGGTATGGAAGAATTACATGATGTTGCAGTAATTGGTGCTACAAACCGACCAGATATGATTGATCCAGGACTTATGAGACCTGGAAGATTTGATAGACATATTGAAGTTGGCACACCTAATGAAGAAGGTAGATTATCCATATTTAAGGTACATACTAAAAATATGCCTTTATCTAAAGATGTTAAATTAGAAAAATTAGCAAAAGAAGCAGAAGGTTATGTTGGAGCTGATATTGAAGCAGTATGTCGAGAAGCTGCAATGTTAACTTTAAGAAATAATATGGATTCAAATGAAGTTCCAATGAAATACTTTGAAGAAGCAATGGATAAGGTAAAACCTAGTAATAATAACTCTGATGATATGATTCAATATAATTAAATAGATTAGAAAAAAAGAATTATAACTAGTTTATAGCCATTAAACATCCTAATTAATAGAGTTTACTAAAACCAGAAAATAAAGAGAAAATAGTTAATTATTTAACTATATCTCTTATTTTTTTAAAACATTTGTATTACTTTTTTTAAAAATAATAATAAAAATTGTTAATTGAACTTTAATTTTAAACAAAATTTAATATTAAGTATATACTTCATATAAAATAGAGAAAAAATTTTCAATAATATATTACTATTAAATTTCGAGGGATTATAATTGACTCAAATGGAAGAAGCTAAAAAAGGCAATATCACTCCAGAAATGGAAAAAATTTGTGAAAAAGAAAGAATTAGTACTAAAGAAATAATAACTAAAGTAGCAGAAGGTAAAATAGTAATACCTAAAAATATTAACCGAAACACAGAAGCATGTGGAATAGGTGAAGGATTAAGCACAAAAATAAATGCAAACATAGGTTCAAGTAGTAAAATAGAAAATATAAAATTAGAAACCCATAAAGCAAAACTATGTATGGAATATGGTGCTGATGCATTAATGGACTTAAGTACTGGTCCTGATTTAGAATTATTCAGAAAACAAATAATGGAAACTGTAAATATACCGATAGGAACTGTTCCTATTTACGAAGCAGGAGTCATTACTCTTAACAAAGGAAACGAAATTATTGATATGGAAGAAGATGATATTTTTAAAACAATAGAAAAACAAGCTAAAGAAGGAGTTGATTTCATGACTTTACATTGTGGAATCACTCAAGATCTAGTTAAAAAATTAAAAAATGCTAAAAGAGAAATGGGAATAGTTAGTAGAGGCGGAACATTCTTAGCTTCATGGATTTTACATAACGAAAAAGAAAATCCATTATATGAAAATTATGATTACTTACTTGAATTAGCTAAAGAATATGATATAACTCTAAGTTTAGGTGACGGGTTACGACCAGGATGTTTATCCGATGCTAGCGATGTTCCCCAAATTCAAGAATTAGTTACTTTAGGAACATTAGTTAAGAGAGCCCAAGAAGCCTCTGTTCAAAGTATGGTTGAAGGACCAGGACATGTACCTTTAAACCAAATAAAGTCAAATATGGAAATACAAAAAACATTATGTTATGGTGCACCTTTCTATGTATTAGGTCCAATTGTAACAGATTTAGCACCCGGATATGACCACATAACTTCTGCAATCGGAGGAGCAATAGCAGCATCCAGCGGTGCGGATTTTTTATGTTATGTAACTCCAGCAGAACATTTAGGTTTACCTGAATTAGATGATGTTAAAGAAGGTATAATTGCATCAAAAATAGCAGCTCAAGCTGGAGATGTAGCTTTAGGGTTGGATACCGCATGGGAAAAAGAAAAAATGATGTCAAAAGCTAGAAGAAACTTTGATTGGGATCAACAATTTGATATAGCATTTGATAGTTCTAAACCTAGAAAATATCGTGACAAATGTAAACTTGATGATAATGAAATGTGTACAATGTGCGGAGAATACTGCTCTGTTAAAATAGCAAAAGATGATTTTTAATTAATTAAAAAAAAAAGAAGATGTGATAAAATGGAATTAGAACATGTAAATGGAGAAAATAAAGGAGATATATTATTATTTGCTTTAAGTACCTGTGGATGGTGTAAAAAAACAAGAGAACATCTTGAAAAGTTAAATTTAGAATATGATTATATTTATGTAGATTTAACTGAAGGTGAAGAAAGAAACGAAGCTGTTGAAACACTTCAAAAATATAATAAAGATATATCATTCCCTACAATTGTATACAATGATAAAGACATTATAATTGGATACAAACCTGATGAAATTGATGATTTAATAAAAGAATGATTAATGAAAAAATTATTTTAATAGGAGAGTGTCCTTAAAATGTTAACTTATGACAAATTTAAAAAATCTGCAGAGGATAATGGATATTTCATAAACCCCGATAAAGAATTTGTTGAAACACTTATTGAAAATATTGAGGTTAATAAAGATCGATATGGTTATGGAGCTTGTCCTTGTAGATTAGCAAGTGGAGATAAAACAAAGGATCTAGATTTGATATGTCCATGTGATTATAGAGATATAGATCTCGAAGAATATGGATCATGTTTTTGTGCTTTATATGTTAATAAAAAAATAGCAAATAGTCAAGAAACAGCACAATCAATTCCAGATAGAAGATTAAGTGAAATTAATAAAAAAATAGAATTAAAAGATGAATCTAAAGTTTTAAATACAAAATATCCTATTTGGAGATGTAAAGTCTGTGGATATTTATGTAGTAGAGAAAAACCTCCGGAAATATGTCCAATTTGTAAAGCAGAATCTTTAAGGTTTGAAAAACTATTATAAAAAGGAATTTAATTAAATGAAGTACCAAGAACTTGTAAATGTTTATGAAGCATTGAGTAATACTACTAAAAGATTAAAAAAAACAGATATTTTAGCTAATTTTTTTAAGAAGGTAGATGATGAAACATTACCTATTGTAACTTTATTAGCTTTAGGGAAAGTATTTCCATTTTACAGTGAACAAGAAATGGGAATCGGAGATAAACTCGTAATGAAAGCTATTAGTAAAGTTATTGGAGTAAATGAAAATGAAGTTGAAAATCAAATAAGGGACCAAGGGGATATTGGAGCAGCTGCTGAAAAATTATATTCTAAAAAGAGCCAAACTACTTTTTTTTCACAACCCCTAAGTATCAAATTTGTTTTTAGTAACTTAAAAAAATTAGCAACTATTTCTGGTAATAATTCAACCAACAAAAAGATTTCAATAATTTTAGAGTTATTATCTTCAGCTTCTGGAACAGAAGCCAAATATATTACTAGAACAATAACTGAAGAATTAAGAATTGGAGTAGGTGAAGGAATTATTCGTGACGCCATTTCTGATGCTTTTGATATAAATAAAAGTGTCACTGAAAGAGCTTATATGTTAACAAATGATTTAGGACTTGTTGCAGAAGTAGGAAAAAATCAGGGCGAAAATGGACTAAAAAAATTGTCTTTAACCCCAGGAAAACCTGTTAAACCTATGCTTGCACAATTATCTCCTAATATAGATGAAAGTATATTAGAGATGGGTGAAGCTCTTTGTGAAACTAAGTATGATGGAATACGTATGCAAGTTCATAAAAATGGAGACAATATAACAATATTTACTAGACGATTAGAAAATATTACAAAAGCTATTCCAGAAATAGTAAATGAAATTCGTGAGGCATTTCCGGATGAAAATTATATTGCAGAAGGTGAAGTCATAGCAACACGTAATGGTAAACCTTTATCTTTCCAAAATATATTACACAGAGTCCGTAGAAAATATAATATTGAAGAAGCTATTGAGTCTGTTCCTCTTAAAGTTTATTTATACGATCTTTTATATTATAAAAAACCAACATTGGATGAACCAATTAAAATAAGAAGAGAGATTCTTGAAAAAATTGTTAATACAAAAAGTGATAATTTAAATCTTAGTGAAAAAGCTATGGTTAATGAAGATAATCTTAAAGATGCAAAAAGATTATTTGAAAAATCTATTGCCGAAGGGCATGAAGGAATAATGATTAAAGATGCCAAAGAACCATATATACCTGGAATTCGTGGCAAAAAAATGTTAAAATTTAAAGCTGAACCGGAAACATTAGATGTTGTGGTTGTTGGGGGAACATATGGTATAGGTAAAAGAGGTAATTTTATTGGATCCTACATGGTAGCTCTTAGAAATGATGATGAAGAATTAGAAACTGTTGCTCATGTAGCTACTGGTTTAACTGATGAAACCTTAGCAAAATTAACAAAAATGATGGAAAAATATAAAATTAACGAAAAAGGTACAAAAATTATTGTTAAGCCTAAAATAATTTTAGAAATTGCATATAGTGAAATCGTTAAAAGTCCAGAATATGATGCAGGTTATTCTTTAAGATTCCCTGTAGTGAAAAGAATTCGTGACGATAAAGGCTTAGAAGATATTGATACTGTAGAAAGATTGAAATCTATGTATAAAGAATAGATTCTTTTTTAAAAAAAATTTATAATTAAAAAAATATAAAATAAATACTATAATAATTTATGAATTCCAATATATAGGATATATTTTTAAAAATAATATTAATGGTGATTTGATTTATGGCAAATAAAAGATTATTTGGGACATTTGGAGTTAGAAGAATAGCAAACGAAGTTTTAAATCCGGAATTTGCATCCCGATTAGCAGCATGTTATGGTACATTAGTTCAAGGAACTGTGGCTATTGGAGGAGATACAAGAACAAGTACTCCTATGTTAAAACATGCTATAACCGCAGGATTATTATCTTCAGGTTGTGATGTAATAGACCTTGGAATTTTACCTACTCCAGCAATACAATATGCTGTTAGAACATATTATGATGGTGGAATTATAGTTACTGCATCACATAATCCTCCAAAGTATAATGGACTAAAATTTGTAGATGAATTTGGTATTGGTACTCCCGATAATATGGAATTAAAAATAGAAGAATTATACTTTGATAAAGAACCTAAACGAGCTAAATGGAATGAAATGGGAAAATATTGTATTAATGAATCTATTATAGACGAATATATTGAAGAAACTCTTAAAAGAGTAGATGTAGATGCAATAAAAAATGCAAATTTAAAAGTAGTAGTCGATTGTGGTTCTGGAGCTGGTTCTTTCACAGCACCTTACATATTAAGAAAGCTTGGATGTGAAGTAACTACATTAAATTGTCAAGCTGATGGATTTTTCCCAGGACGTAACCCTGAACCAATAGAACCAAATTTAACAGAATTAATAAACACTGTAAAAATTTTAAATGCTGATTTAGGTTTAGCTCATGATGGTGATGCAGACAGAACTATTTGTATTGATAATAAAGGAAACTTTGTTTTAGGAGATAAAACTTTTTCATTAGTTGAAAAACAAATGTTAAAGGAAAACAATGGAGGAATTATAGTAACTACTGTTGCAACTTCAACTGCAATTTATGATATAGCTAAACAGTATAATGGTAAAGTTATAACAACCGCTGTAGGAGACTTACTTGTAGCAAGAAAATTAAAAGAAGAAAATGGTCTTTTTGGTGGAGAAGAAAACGGTGGCCTTATTTTCCCAAACTTTGTTTATGGTCGTGACGCTGCAATGACTGTAGCTAAGATATTAGAGATAATTGCTAAGGAAAAAAAATCATTATATGAACTTGTTAAAGAATTACCAAAATATTATTCTGAAAAAATGAAAATTGAATGTCCTGATAATAAAAAATCAGAAATTATGAAAAGTATTGTTAAGGAAATAAAAGAAACAACTAATTATAAAATAGACACTACAGATGGAGTGAAGATATTAAAAGAAGATGGTTGGATTATTATAAGACCTTCCGGAACTGAACCTATTTTTAGATGTTTTGCAGAATCAGATTCTCAAAAAAAATCTACTGAAATGACAGAATGGGGTATTTCTTTAATTAAAAAATATTTAAAATAAACATAATAATTTAAAAATTGCTTTATTTTTTCTATTAAAAATTTAAAAGAATTGACTAATTAAATAGAAATAAATATTAAAACTTTAATAAAAAACATAAGGTAATTAAATAATTTAAGCAATACATGAAAAAATTAAAAAAATTAGAAAACTTAAGGTATATGTTCTTACACTTTTTTAATAAAAAGTTATACCAATAAAAAATAGGTATATAATGCAGATATTAAACAAAACCCAATATAAATTATAACTCTTACAGTAATCAATTTTTCATGTTTACCTTGATAATCATGAGTAAAATGATCAACAACAATCATTATTAAAAATATTAAGAAAAAAATCAAACCTGGAATTAATTTACCTAAAATAATTTGACTTGTTCCAGGTATCAAAAAAGCCAAAGCAATCAAAATTAAATCATACCACATAAAAAAACCCAAAAATTATAAATTTTCTAAACATTCCTCTTTCAAAAATTGAGCATCCTCATTATTTGGATGCTTAGCTAAAATTTTAATAAAATAACTTAAAGCCTCTTGATATTCCTCTAATTCCATTAAAACAATACCTTTATTTAATAAAAAAATTGGATTATCATTTTCAAGATTAATAGCTTTATTATAACAATCTAAAGCTTCTTGAAAACGCCCTAAATCTAACAAAGCATTGCCTTTTCTATTTTGAGCAGAAGCATCAATATCCGAATCATCAAAACATAACTCCATTGCTTTATCATAAGATTCCAAAGCCTTTTCAGGGTTATTTAAATCATTTAAAAGATTTCCTCTAGCATTCCAAACTTGAGGATCAGAATCATCTATACTTAAAATTTTATCATAAATATTTAGAGCTTCATTTAATCTGCCTAAAACTTGAAGAATAAAACCTCTCCAATATAAAACTACAGTATTTTCAGGATTTATTTTAACAGCCTCATCATTAACTTCAAGAGCCTCTTCAATACGCTCACAATTTAAAAGAGCAATTGCTTTATTATTTAGTATATACTCATTATTTGGGTTTACTTCAATAGCTTTATCATAACAACCAATAGCTTCATGAAATTTACCCAAACGAGAGAGATTATCTCCCTTTTTATTCAATAAATAAATATCTTCAGAATCAAACCCTAAAGCCGCTGAATAACACAACACAGACTTATCATATTTACCACTATCAAAAAGTATATCTGCTCTTTGGGTAATCATGGCTTTTTCATCAATTTTATCTCCAATCCAATCTTCAATATTTAATTTTTCAAAATAGATTACCTGAAAAATATTATCATCATTAATATCTTCAGCATACATCTTCTTAAATTCTTTAGTCATTTCTTGAGCATTAAGAAACCCTTCCTCTTTTGCTAATTTGTCATTATGTTTTAAATTTTTAAATTTAATCAAATCAACTTTAGTAACTTGAGCTTCAAAAACTTTCTTTTTTTCTTTAGAAATTAAATTCCAATAACAGTATAAACGATCCCCTACTTTTAAAGGATTTTTCCATAATTTACGTATTGTCATGTTCTTTTTTTGAGTAATAATATTAATATTTTGACTTCCAAACGACAATATTGGCATTTAATCCCTCTAAAATTTTTTTAAAAACATGAAAAAGAAAATTTAAATAACTTCCTCTCCAAATTCTGCACTTTTCACTTTAATAACTGAGTCTTTAAGTATTGATTTTATTTTTTTAGCCATATCCTTCAATTCATGAGGATTAGGACTTTCAATATCTTTTAAATCTTCATCAAGAACACTTCTATTTCTAAACTGTTGTAAGGTATAAACATTACAATTAATTTCATAGCTTATATCAATAATATCTTCAGGTTTAAGTAAACCCGGAACATAAGTAGTCCGACATTCCAAATAGGTTTTATCATATTGATTAACTAATTCCATACTTTTTTTAACATTTTCCCCAATATTTGAACCAATTATGGTTTCATATTTTTCAAAAGGAGATTTAATATCCATTGCAACATAATCAACTAAATTTAAATCTAAAACTTTTTTTAATCTATCTGGATAAACTCCACTTGTATCTAATTTAGTTTTTAATCCTAATTTTTTAGCAACACGTAGAATACTTATCAAATCATCTAATTGTGATAGTGGTTCCCCTCCAGATACATCAACTGCATCAATAAAATCTTTGGAATCATCAATTACTTTATAAACTTCACCAATATCAATATCATCACCATCTTCTAAAATTTCACCATTATGACAATAAGGACATCTTAAAGGACAACCTGCTAAGAAAATTACTAAAGACATATTCCCATGAAATTCAACAGAAGATATTAATGTAGTTCCAATTTTCATAATTTGTGTAACCTACCTTTTAATATATTTTTACTTAATTTACAACTTCTTTTAATATGTTTAAAAACTTTTTGTCTTCTTCAATAGTTGCAATACTTATTCTAATCCAATATTCATCTAAACCTTTAAAAGAAGTACAATCTCTAACAATTACGCCCTTTTTTAACAATTCATAAGATAATTCATTTGCAGTAAATCCAGTTTCCCTTACATCTATTACCATAAAATTTGATTGAGATTTTAAAACATGCAATTTATTGATTTTAGAAACACCTTCATATAATAAATCCCTACTTTCTTTACCTTTAATAATTGAATCTTCTATGAATTTTTTATCTTTTAAAGTTGCTAAAGCCGCCACATAAGATAGCCGAGTGAGAGAAAAAACAGGTTTAATTCTATGCATATATTCTATATTCTCACTATTAGATAAACCATAACCTATTCTCATACCTGCTAGACCCATAACTTTTGAGAAAGTTCTTAAAATAAACACATTAGAATAATCTTTAATTAAATTAACATGATTAGATTCAGCATATTCAATATAAGCTTCATCAATAATTACTAAAGCATTAGTAGCATCTAAAATTGTTTTAATATCTTCTTCATTAATAACAGCCCCTGTAGGATTATTTGGAGAACATAAAAAAATCATTTTTGTTTTATCAGATAAAGAATTTAAAATTGAATCAACATCCAAAGTATTACTATTTAAATCCCAATTACCATAAATTGGTATTGCCCCATAAGGTTTTAAAAGAAACTCATAATATGTGTAAGATGGCAATGGAACAATAAATTCATCACCAGGTTCGATAAAAGTTTTAATTAATGAATCTAAAACTTCATCAGCACCATCTCCACCAATAATAACCTGATTAGGTTTAACACCTGCATAATTTGCAATTTCTGATTCAAGTTTAGTTAAATCAGATTCTGGATATCTATTAACATTATCAACTTCATTTAGAATAGCAGTCTTAACTTTACTAGAAGGACCCCATGGATTTTCATTTGAACCTAATTTAATTATATCCTTTTCATTTATATTAAATTCATTAACAATTTCTTCTTTGGATCTACCCGGAACATACGGATCTAATTCTAATACTGCTTTTTTCGGATTCATTTTTTTATACCTACATTAAAAAAAAAGATTATTAATTAAAATTCAAATTCAACATCATATATTTTTGGGGCATCTTTAACAAAATTAAAATTCGCATCATATGCATTGGATAAATTTACATAATGCTTAGCATTAAATTTAATTAAATTTAATTGTTTTTCTGAAATTTCTTTAACAACTTTCCCCGGAGTACCCATTATTAAACTATTGTCTGGAAATTCATGATTTTCTGTAACAACAGCACCTGCAGCAACAATAGAATTTTTACCAATGTGCGCATTATTTAAAACAGTTGCATTCATTCCAACAATTACATTATCATCTATAGTACATCCATGCACAACAGCAGCGTGACCGATAGATACATTTTCACCTATATTTAATGATAAACCTGGAGAACAATGAAGAACACAATTATCCTGAACATTAGAATCCTTTCCTAATGAAATATGACTTGTATCTCCTCTAATAACTGCATTATACCATACTGAAACATTTTCCCCTAAATCAACGTCTCCTACAACATGAGCTCCTGGGAAAATTTTTGCTGACTTGTGAATATTCATTTTTTATTCCTCCTAAATATAAAAATTATTTGTTTTATATAAAAAAATTTAATTTAATCTTTTAAATTATCTAATGAACACTGGTCATTAGTTGTTTTATCTTGAATGATATAATCTTGTTTAACTAATATTCTCATATTAGAACCTACATCATGGTATAATAAAACACCAGATCCAATAGTTGAACTTGAACCAACTTTAACTCCTGGAGAAAAACTTGAATTTATTCCAGTTTTTACACTATCTCCAATTATAGCTCCTAATTTTCTTCTTCCACTATCTTCTTTCTTATTCTTAATAATTGTTTTAACTGATTTATTATCAAAACGTAAATTAGCTATATTAGTTCCTGCAGCAATATTACAATTTGATCCTATAACAGAATCTCCAACATAACTTAAATGTCCAACATTTGTGTTTTCCATGATGATAGAATTTTTAATCTCAACGGCATTACCTACATGTACATTATCGCCGAAGTAAGTATTTCCACGAATATAAGAATTAGGACCAATATCACAGTTTTTACCTATATAAACTGAACCTTCAATATATACTCCAGATTTAAGGATGCTTCCTTCATCTAGGAAGACTTCACCATGAATAGTTACACCTGACTCTACTTTTCCTTTAATTTCTCCTTTGATTTTTTTAAGTAATCTTTCATTAATTTCAATTAACTCCCAAGGACGCCCCACATCAATCCAATCTTTAGTAGTTACATATGCTTTAACTATTTTATTTTCTTCAATTTGCATTGATAATGAGTCAGTTATTTCATATTCTCCTCTTGAAGAGATTTGAGTTTTATTAATTTTATCAAAAATATCTTTATTAAAAATATAAATTCCAGTGTTGATTAAATTACTTGGAGCTTCTCCTTTTTTAGGTTTTTCTACAATGTTTTTTACTAAACCATTTTCTACTTCAACTACTCCAAAAGAACTTGGATTGTTCACTTCTTTTAAAACCATTAAAGTATCTACTTCACTTTCATTATATTTTGAAATGAGTTCTTCAATAATATCATTATTTAATATTAAATCGCCGTTTAAAACAATAACACTATCATTAATAAAATCTTCACCATAACCAATAGCATTAGCAGTGCCTGCTAAATTAGTTTGTGTTTTATAAGAAATATTAACACCAAACTCTTTACCATCCTTAAAATAATTTTTAACAATATCTTCTTTATACCCAACAATTAAAAGTATGTCTTTAATACCATTATCTCTTAAAATTTCAATGTTATATTGCATAATAGGTTTACCTGCAACAGGTAACATTGTTTTAGGTTTTGTTAATGTTAACGGTCGCATACGTGTTCCTTCACCGGCACTTAATATTATTGCTTTCATTTGCTTTTTTCCTCCTTAGCAAATTATAAAATTTTTAAGTTTAATTATTAATTTAATTTGTTGATTGAATTATTTTAAATTAACTAAAATTCTTAATTATGTGAAATTGAATTATTCATGAAAGATTTTTTTCAATTAAAAATACACATTTTTGTCTTATTAATTCTGCTTTTTCTTCAGTTTTAGCTTCTAAAGTAATTCTAATATAATCTTCAGTACCAGAAGGTCTTAATAGTACCCAACTTCCATCATCAAATGTTAAACGAATCCCATCAATAGAATTAACATATTTAATATCATCAAATTCTTCTTTTAATTGTTCTTCCATATTTTCGAACACCTTTAATTTATCCTCTTTAGAACAAACCACTTTTTCTCTAATACTGAAATAAGAAGATATTTCATTTAATAATTTACTTAAAGGCCCTTCTTTTGATACTATTTCTGCAATTCTAAGACCAGACAATAAACCATCAGGGCACATACAAAAATCAGGGTGCACCCATGTTCCAGAGGGTTCCCCTCCAAATGTAGCATCATTTTTAATAATGGACTCAGCAACTGCAACATCACCAACTTTTGTTCTAATTACTTTTCCCCCAACTTTTTCCATTACTTCATCCATACATAATCCTGCATCAACTGTTGTAACTACTGTCCCTCCAAAATTTTTTGAAATAAGGGCTAATAACTTATCAAATTCTGATATATTCCCATTTTCATCAACAGCCATCATTCTATCAGCATCCCCATCATGAGCTATTCCAAGATCTGCACCTGTAGCAACAACCACTTTCATAAGATTTTGAAGATTAGTTTTATTAGGTTCAGGATTACGTCCAGGGAAAAATCCATCTACTTGAGAGTTAAGAGTTATCACATCACAACCAGCTTTTCTGAATATTATAGGAGATAATTCTGATCCTGCACCAGAAGCTGCATCGATTACAACTTTTAAACCTTTTTTAATATTAACTGTGTTTAATAAATCATTCATATATTGTTTTTTAATCTCAGTATTATGAGTTACTGAACCTATATATTCCCAACTTACATTTCCATAAGCTTTAGAATTGTATAATTGTTCTATTTCAGCTTCTTGAATAGGAGTATAAGCCATACCATTAGGATTCCATAATTTAATACCATTATATTGAGGAGGGTTATGTGATGCTGTAATCATTATTCCTGCATTAGCACCTAATTTAAGTGTAGCATAACCTACTAATGGTGTTGGAACCATACCTAATTTAATTATGTTTATTCCACCTTCCATCAAACCAGATACAATAGCTTGTTCCAACATTTTATTGGTTGTTCGAGTATCATAACCAATAACAACAGTCCCTTCATTTTTTAAATATGAAGCTAAAGATTTTCCAACATTTAAAGCTAAATTTGCATTAATTTCTGTACCTATTTTACCTCTAATCCCAGAAGTTCCAAAAAGTTTCTTATTCTCATTACTCATTAAAAAACACAACCATTAAAATTTTCATTTAATCAAGCACCAAATTTATGAGAATTATTCATTAAATCCATAACAATATTCATTACATCAGATCCTCTAATTCTACACAATCCACCTTTTGCAACAGCAAATTCATTATATTCTTTAACATCATCAACCCTTACTTCAGGACTATTAATTATAACAGGAACAGGATCTCCAGAATGATTCATAACAGAAATTGGAGTTGAATGGTCAGCTGTTAAAAATAATACAACATTTTTAAGGTTTAATAATTTACTCATAACAATTTTATCAACTTTTTCAATGAATTCTTTTTTCTGAATTGCATTACCATCATGACCTGCTTCATCAGCACCATCAATATTAATTAAAAAGAAATTGTGATCTGTATTATTTACTTGATTAATTATTGTATCAATAATATTATCCAAATTAGTATCTACACCACCAGTAACATCATCCATTTCAATAATATCCATACCTGCAAATCGTCCAATTCCCATAATTAAACCAGTTTCAGCTATACATGCAGAATTAACTTCATATTTTTCATTAATATGTTCTACTTTAGGTACAGCTCCTGCACCACGAGGTATTATTATATTAGCAGGGGGTTTATTTTCCTCCATACGTCCAATATTAACCGGATGATTTTTTACCATTTCATAGGATTTTTCAACAATTTTATTTAGTAAATCTGCAGTTCTTTTAGCTTCTTCACTACCATCAGTACTTTCAACTATTTTAGGTTTTTTACCTTCAACTTTAGGGTCTGCATCTGTTACCTTATCAGATAAACCTTCCCCACGCAATACAAGAACTGCTCTATGGCCAGTAGATTCTTTAAAAATTATCTGAATATCTTCATAACCTTTTATAACCATAGTATTTAAAACATCTACAATATCTTTAGTACCTTCTCTAATTCTTCCAGCACGTCTATCCGTTATAATTCCATTTTCATCAGCTGTTGAGAAATTACATCTAAATGCTATATCTCCAGGAATAACATCTAATCCAACACCAGATGCTTCAAATGGTCCACGTCCAGTATAAACTTCATATGGATCATAACCTAAAATAGATAAATGAGCTGTATCACTTCCAGGTATTATTCCAGGTCTTATAGAATCCATTATACCAGTAATACCACGTTCTGCCATTTTATCCATATTTGGAGTGTTAGCTGCTTGAAGAGGTGTTTGATTATCTAATTCTTTTAAAGGACGATCTCCCATTCCATCCATAACTAATATAATTCCTTTCATTTTTTCATCACCTTTTTAAAATAAAATTAAAGAAAATTTAAATTTCATTAATGAGATATAATAAAATTCTAAATTTAATTTCTAAATTAATATATATGATTAGGTTTTAGTTTAAAATGATTTATATAATTTTATATATTGATAAAAAATTTTTGTAAAATATAAAATTAATTTGATAAGTAAAAAACATTTTAGAAATTAATAAATATAAGTTATTACAAAATTTGAATTACTTAAATTAAAATAAAAAAAAAAAGGTGATTTTATGGTAATATACGAATGTATGCACTGTGAATATAAATTTGACTCTGAAAAAGGCGATCCTGCATATAATATACCAGCAGGAACTTTATTAGAAGATTTACCTGATGATTGGGCTTGTCCGGAATGTGCAGCAGGTAAAGAAGCTTTCATTATAGTTGAAGAATAAATTCTAAAAAAATTTTTTAATAAAAAAAATTTCTTTTTTTTCTATTTTTTATAATACACATATTATACCCACTATAGCTCCAGTTATAGTAGCCAATAAATTAACATGCTCATTATTTAAATAATCTCTTCTTTCAAATACTGCCCCAAGAAAGCTATCCATAAAGCAGCCCACAGTACCTGAAATAATTGCTATTTTTATAGACATCCAAGGATCAGGCATTATACCTAAAATAAAAGCTGCAAAACCTATTATACCTGCACCAACAATTCCAACTGCAGTTCCTAAAAAGGATATAGCTCCATCAGTACCAGGACTAACTTTCTTAAAAGTTGTTATAAGTACTGGATTTTGTAAAACTCCAATTTCACTTGCAAGAGTATCTGCAGTAGCTGTTGCTATAGAACCTAAAAAACCACCTACAAAGGGCAAATAATAACCACCAAACGCGGCCATAAGGAAAGCAACCAAACCATTCGAAATAACATTTTTAGCCGTTCTTCTACCTTCATATTCCCCAATACTATTTTTATAAGGTTTTGCAAATTTTGTGGCCAATAAACTCATGATTAAAAAAATTACAATTAAAATTAACCAACTTACACCAGCTGAAAATATGATTACAATACCCATTATTATCATTGTAAGAGAACCTAATAAATCTAAAGATTTTCTCCAATACACAAAAAATCCTAATAAGAAGAGTATTATCACATAACCCCAATTAATCATTAAAGCTTCTTCCATAATAACCACTAAATATAATTTATTTATATTATATAAGTTTAATCATAAAAAGATAACTATTAATTTATATTTAAGGGATAAATATTGAAATTTAGAATAAAAAATAATAAAAACTTAAAATATAAAAAACGATTTTAAAAAAAAGTGAAAAATAGAGAATTTATTTTATAAATAAATTCTTTAATCTGAAAAGTAATTAATCTAATACTTTACTTTTAATAACTTCTACTCTTTTAAGAGGATAGATTTTTTTAGCAGTATGATAAATTTCACTTGCTAATCTACCATTAACAGAAGTTTCAATAACATCTTCAAAGTTCTTTTCTACAGCAATGTTATTAACTAATTCAGTAATTGTTTCTCTCATGAATTTTTGTTGAGAAGATTTTGCTCTTCTAGTAGTAACAGCTAAAACATGAAGCTTCATTTTATGTCCATCTTTTGTTTCAATTATAACAGGAGTATCTATTCTACTAGTACCTCTTCTAATCATACTTCTAACATAATCAGTAGTTGTTTTATGTCCAGTGAATTTTGTATTTGCAACATCACCAGCTACATTATCAATTTCAAATTGTAATTTAATATATTGTTTAGAAAAATCACCAGTTAATTCTCTCATAGTAACTTCTACTGTTCTTCCTACAAGAAAATCAGGATCTCTTGAAGGGGTTTCTCCAATTTCCTTATCTCCAAAAGCTACAGGAGTTTTTATAGTATACCAATCTTTTTCTTTCCAAGTATCACGTACGTGTCGTCTTTTTGCTTTTGCCATTTAAATCAAACCTCTATTTATTTTATTTTCCGTATTTTTTGTAATTAATTAATAATATTATCATAAAAATTTTCTTTATATTGATAAAACATAGTTTATACTAGTTATTTTATGATAAATAATAATTTAAAATTTAGATCATATGCATTAAAGCATAATCAAAAATATCTTTTATATAGTTTATTAGATTTTTAGTAAATTTTCATAGAGTACTCTAATATTAAGCATTATAAAATTAAATATAAAATAAGCTGTAAAATACAATTAAAAGCTAATTAAACCCTATAATCCACAATCTAACAAATATGGAGTCAATCCATTCTATTTAAAAATTATTCTGTAAAAAAGTTTTAAAAAATTAAAACCCGCCCATAAAGGTTATTATTACATTAATAATTTATCTTATTTAAAGGTTTTCAATAGAATAAAAAAAATTATAAATGTCCTTTCATGAATTTAACATGATCAATATAACGTTCTAAAACTTCTTTAATAGGTCCTTCATCTTCAATAATTTTTAAATTAGCTTTTTTAGCTTTTAATTTAGTTGTAGGTCCATATTTAACCACGATAACTGTTTCACAATCAGAAACAGCATCAATAACTTTAGTAGATTGGTGTTTAACCTCATCAGAAATATCTACATTCCTCTTTTCAATAAACTTAATATTATTCTCATCAATTAAATCATACACAAATAAAGTTTTAGCTTTACCAAAATGTAAATCAACATCTTTACCATTAGATGATGCAACAGCTACTCTCAAACAAACCACCTAAAAAAAATTAAAAGTTTAATTTTTAATTTTATTTAATAAGTTAGCAACATTTTCTCCAAATAATTTAATTGTTTCAATACCTTCAGTATCTTGAAGAGCAGTACCTTCAGCTCCTGCAAAAACCATATTCCAATAATTACTACCAATTATAATCATTTCATTAATATTGAAAAACATGGACATTTCTTGTAATGTGATAGAGGTACCGCCTCTTCTAGCAATTGCAATTGGCCCCCCAACCATCCAAGATAAAAATTTATCATTACCTCTAGAAACTTTACCAATTCTTTGTAAAGCTGCCATAATATCTCCACGTGCAGTACCAAAGTAAACAGGTGCAGCTGGAATAAAACCATCCGCTTTTCTTATTTTTTCGATAATTTCATCTAAGCCATCATTGATGACACAATTCCCTTTAGTTTTACATGCATTACAACCTACACAAGATTGAATATTCAATCCTCTTAAGTTAACTATCTCAGTTTCAACACCTTTAGATTCTATAGATTTAGCACATTCCTCTAAAACTTGCATAGTATTACTATTTTCTCTTGGACTTCCACATAATAAAATAACTTTTGTCATAACAAAATCTCCTAAATAATTTTTTTATAAAACTTAAAATTCAGCACCATTTAAAACATGTAAACAATCACAATCAAAATCTTCATTTAAATCTTTGATTGTTTTATAAATTAAATTAATCAAATCATTATTCTTTTCTTCCATGATTTCTAATACTTCATCCATAGTTAATTTATTAGGTGAAATACCAGAACCATAATTAGAAACAACACATATAGAACTATAACATATCTCTTTTTCTTTAGCTAAAACTGCTTCGGGGAGACCTGTCATACCCACAACATCCCCACCAAGTTTTTGAAACATGTTAATTTCTGCAGGAGTTTCAAATCTAGGACCTTCAGTACATACATAAGTCCCATAAGAAATGACATCCCCATTAGAAATAATTTTATTTCTTAAGCGGTTACAATAAGGTTCAGTAAAATCTAAATGAACAACTTTTTTATCATAAAAAGTTCTATCTCTTAAAACTGTAAAATCAAGAAAATCATCCACAACAACAAATGAACCGGGACCCATATCTAAATTAATACTACCTACAGAATTAGTAGCAATTATTTGATTAACCCCTAAACTTTTTAAAGCAGAAATATTAGCTTTAAAATTTATCATATGTGGAGGATATGCATGTCCTGATGAGTGTCTTGGTAAAAAAGCAACTTCTTTACCCTCTATTTCTAGAAGAGAAACTTCAGGATTTACATTATAATTTGTTTTAACTTTAATTTTCTCTTCATTATCTGCTTTTTCCGCTATATTGTATACACCAGTTCCACCAATAATACCTATCATAAATTACACCTTAATAGAAAATTAACCTTTAGTAACTATTAATGGAGTTACTTTAGCAACTAATTTAGCAATTCCTAATTTATCAGAAGTTTTCACAACTTGATCAACATTTTTATAAGCCCCAGGAGCTTCTTCAGCTAAAACTGGATCAGAATTAGCTTTAACTTGAATACCTTTACTTAATAAATTTTCTTTAATTTCATCTGCAGAGAATTCTTTTTTAGCTTTAGATCTAGATAAGATTCTTCCAGCACCATGTGCAGTAGAACCAAAAGTATTTTCCATTGCAATTTCGGTTCCATGAAGAACATAAGAAGAAGTACCCATGGTTCCAGGTATTAAAACTGGTTGACCAATTTCACGATAATCTTCAGGGACTTCACTTCTACCTGGACCAAAAGCACGGGTAGCTCCTTTTCTATGAACTAATAAATTTAATTTCATACCATTTTTATTAACTATATGTGTTTCTTCTTTAGCTATATTATGTGCAACATCATAGACAGTTGTCATGCCCATATCTTTTGCAGATTTACCTAAAACATCCTCAAATGTTTCTCTAACCCAATGAACTATCATTTGACGATTTGCCCATGCATAATTAGCCGCTGCATACATTGCTTTTAAATAATCTTGAGCTTCTTCGGAATCTAAAGGAGCACATGCAAGTTGTCTATCAGGAATATTTAACTTATATTTTTTGTAAGCTTTATCCATTTTTCTTAAATAATCAGAACATACTTGATGTCCACATCCTCTAGACCCACTATGAACCATGATTGTTATTGTTCCTTTTTTTAATTTAAAAATTTTAGCAGCTTTTTCATTATAAATTTCATCAACCTTTTGAACTTCTAAAAAGTGGTTTCCTGAACCAAGAGATCCTAATTGAGGTATACCTCTTTTTTTAGCTTTATCACTAACTACCTCAGAATCTGCATTTTTTATTCGACCATTCTCTTCTAAGAATTTTAAATCTTCTTTCCAACCATAACCATTATTTACTGCCCATTCAGCACCTTTATTTAAAACTTCATCAATTTCTTTAGGTAATAATTTAATTTTACCTTTACTTCCTACACCTGAAGGGATATTTTTAAATAGCTTTTCTGTAAGTTCTGTAATATATGGTTTTAAATCATCCTCTGACAAGTTAGATCTTATCATTCTAACACCACAATTTATATCAAAACCTACACCCCCAGGACTAACAACACCATTATTCATATTGAAAGCCCCAACACCACCTATAGGGAAGCCATATCCAAAATGAATGTCTGGAAGGCCTAATGAAAACTTTTGAATTCCAGGTAAACATGCTACATTTGTTACTTGTTCTATAGCTCCTTCTTCAAGATTTTCAATACCTTCTTCATTTAAGTATAATCTTGCTGGAACTTTCATTTGTTTTTTATAACTACTTGGGATTTCCCAAATATTTTCATCAATTTTGTTAATATTTTCCTTAATACTCATTGTACCACATAATTAGCGAATTTTTGAATAAATAAATTAAAAGAAATTAATTTTCAAAAAATTTATAAAATTAATATATAATATGAAATTTTATCTATTTTAAAACATATAAATTTGAGGTTTTATAAGTCATGAAAAAAATTAATTTAAAAAAAAGAATTAAAAAAAGTTAAATTTTTACACTAAAAAATTTAAATAATAGTTTTAAACATGAAAAATCCTTAAAAATAAAATATAATAATTATCTAAAACAAATTGGAGAGTAAAATCTGAATAAATATCCCCATTACTTTCTTAATTATAAATACTCAAATATTATATTTTTATAATGTAAAAATTAAGAATGCAAGCTAATAAAAAATAAATACAATTTTAGTAGCCCACATACTTCCCATTTTTATAAGTAACATTCATCAATGTTCTATTCTGAAATTTTGTTTGATTAGTTGAATTTGAAACAGAAGGATCATCTTTATAACATGCATCAATCGTGAAATTTCTAGCATTATCCGGTACTTTTAATGTATAAAAAAATGTACCATTACTATTAGTATGAACTTCTATACCACTAATATTAAGTTCAGGTGATGATAAAATTACTGTAGAATTAGGAGTAGCATTACCTGTAACATTAAATAATCCAGTTCCATTAACAGAACCTTCAAAAGGTTTTATTGGTAAATTTTCATAAGGATTTAACAATGTTATCACAATAGATAATAAACAGATAATAAGTATTATAACTACTGCAGTTTTCATTTTGTTAAACTTTTTATTCCCATTTTCATCCACATTATAAAAAAGTGAATTTAAAAAATCAGTTAAACTCATAGTTTTCCTCTTAAATAAATAACATTAATTATTTATTAAAAATATGATATTTAATATTTTCTAGTAAATCCCAAATATTTTTTTTAAATAAAAATAATTAGAAAAAAATTATAAATCTAAGATTACTCTTACTTTAAATAAATCATCTTCGATTACATCCATTAGATGGAATGTAACCGCTTTAACTTCAGAACGTCTTTCATGTTTATCCCAATCAATATGTTCCCCCCATATTGTCCCATTCAATTCATAACTAATTTCATCATCTTTAAAACTTTTTTTTATCATAAGATCAAATTTAGAAAAAAATAGAAATTCAGTTTCTTCTAAAAATAATAATTCCTCTAAGTAATCATATAATAGAGAAACTTTATCTTCAGATTGAATTGTAATTTTTTTATTAATTATTTGATTGACTTTTTTAGTGTCGGTCATTACTTCAAACATTGCTAGTGATGCATTTTGGTATGCTTCATTAATTGTCCTACCAAATGCCCAAAAACCAACATCTGCAGTAACATCAAAAAATTCATATTGTTTTTGTAAATCTTTAGAAGGTTTCAAATTATCAAATCCTTATTTTCCACTTTTAAATTAAAAAATAAAATTAACAATATATTAGTTTTCAAATGCTCTTACTCTTTTTTTATATATCTAATTTTATATCATTTATAATATGGAGTGATTAAAAATGACAAACAAAAATACAAAATATTATAGAAAAGATTTAAGAAAACAAAGCAATTTTCATGACTATTTTTTCTTCAATGGATATAATTTAAATTCATGCATATCTATATTGTTAATAATAACCTTATTATTATTCTGTGTAATGGCAGTTTCCGCTACTCCAAATCCAAACGTTATATTTGGAATTTAAAATAAATAATATATAAAATAAAAATAATTTTAAGAAAAATTTATGTCTGTACAATTTAAATCATCAGGATCAAAACGAAGAAAAATTTGTCTTGAATTTCCTCTAATTCCTTTTCCAGTTAATTTTGTGTCTACTAATCTTAAAAATTCTAATTTTTCTAAAATTCTGTTAAAACTAGCATAACTTGATTTAGTTTGCTCTTTAAATTTTTCTGAAACTTTAGTCACAGTTAAAATTTCATCTTTATTAATAGATTCATCTTCTTTTACAATTAATTTTAACAAAGCAAATTCTTTATCATTTAAAGATTTTAAAGTTTCAAGTAAATTGTAGGATACATGCTTGGATAATGCTTTGTCTAAATGTTTTTGTGTTATTTTTTTAGATGCTTCAGACTCAGCAATATTTCCACAAACTCTAAGAATATCTATACCTTCTCTCAAATCACCAGTTTCAAAAGTATAATCAGATATTTGCCTTACCAAATCATCTGAAATAACATTAGGATAAAAACCCATTTTAACTCGATCAGATAATATACTGAGTATTTGAGAATGAGAATAAGGTTCAAATGTTATATCTTGTGGGATGAAAACTGTTTTAACATTTTTATCTAAGGCAAATCTAAATTCAAGCTCAGATAAAATTACAAAAATCCCAGTATGAACTGTTGGAAACTCTTCATAAGCTCTTAATATATCATAAAATACTTTATTTGCATTTTTATTCTGAAAAATAAAATTAGCATCATCAAAAGCGACGATTAAAGATGTATCATTATCTGTTAAATTTTTCATTACCTTTTGATATATTGTAGCAAAGGGCACTCCTGTTTCTGGAGGTTTATGTCCAAATAATTTTTCATGAATTTGAGAAAAAATACCAAAACGAGTAGTATTAAGTTGACAATTAATATAACAACATTTAATTTTATCTGATGTATTTTCAATTAAGTCGAAAACTTTTTTTACAGCGGTTGTTTTACCCGTAGCACATGGCCCTAAAATTACTGCATTACTTGGCATCCCACCTTTCAAAGCAGGTCTTAAAGCATAAGCCATTGCTTCCATCTGATTATCCCTAAAATTATAATTTTCAGGCATATACTCTGGATTGAATGCACTAATATTTTTAAATAAAGTTTCATCAAACATTAAAATATCTTGAATTGCCATATTATTAATTTATTTTGTCATAATATATAAATAATTTATCCCACAATTAAGGGGAAATTAAATTAATTAATTCAACATCCTCATTTTTTTCTATCCATTCAGTTAATTTTTCTGCATATTTCAATTTTTTTTGTTTAACTTCATCTGCTACTTCTAAATCATCTTTAATATTAGGTCTTGAATATTTTGTAACAATGTTTCCAAAGTCCATACCGGCTAATAAAATTTTTTTCGCACCTAACTCAACTGCTAAAAAAATTGCTCTGTCTCCATCAGTAAAACCCCCAAAATTATATAAATTTCTCTCAGGGATTGATTGAGTTGTTCCAAAAACATTTTTTAAAGTATTTGTATAAGTTATAATTTTATCTTCATTATCCCCATGGGCATGCACCGCAAATATTGCACCTTGAGCATTAGCAATTAATAAATCAGATATTTTCCCATCTAAATCCGTTACTATTATATCAGGTATTATATCTTCTTCTAAAAGAGCAGTTGTTGCACCATCAGCAGAGATTAAAATATAATCATTTAAATTATAATCTTTTTTAATTTGGGAAATATTAGATTTTAAAGAGGGGCCTGCACCAAAAACAATGAAATTTTTACTTAAAGTTTTTTTAGTTACATAATCGTACAAATCATCAATATCAAAACAACCTTTTTTATCTAATATATCATTTAAAACATCAGCTGTTTTTTCATCTCCTTCTCTTGAAAAACCAAAATCATTTAAAATATTATTATACCAAATTTCCCATTCATTTATATCCATATCATTATCCTCCTTAAATATTTTTCACCATTTTTTTAAACTGTTAATACTGCCAGTCATGTCAAATCTTAATGGTGATAAACTTACACATTTTTTATTTAATAAAGCATAACCATCTGTTCCTTTATCATAATTTTTAACCATTTTAGGAGATAACAAATAATAATCCTCATTATTTTCATTACGTTTATTAATAATTTCAGTGTCAAACATTTTATCAGCTAAAGAAGTAATCATTATTTTATCTGAAGAAGGATATGAAGGAATATTAAGATTTAATAAATCTACATTTTTAGGTAATCCCTTAATTAAGATTTTTTTTACTACTTTATGTAAAATTTTAGAAGCAAAACTAAAATCCGGCTCTTTTATAAATTTTAATTGATTATCTTCAAATTTAACATCCCTATGATCTATAGATAAAGAAACTGCTAAAGATGGAATACCCGAATTAACTGCTTCTAATGAAGCCCCAATAGTTCCAGATTTAGTAATTTCACTTTTACAAATATTACGACCCAAATTAATTCCCGCAATTACAATATCTGGTTTTATTTCCATGATTTCATGAATACCTAAACTTACCGAATCCGAAGGAGTTCCAGAAACACCAAATGCAACACTACCATCATTTAAAGTGGTTTTATTAATTTTTAAAGGTTTCATAACTGTTAAACTTCTACCTAAACCACTATGTTCATCATCAGGAGCTACAACTGTAATATTCCCTAAATCTTCAAGTGATTTTTTAGCTGCTAAAATGCCCGGAGCATTAACCCCATCATCATTACTTATTAAGATATTCACCATAATGAATCACCACAAATAGATTTAATTGAATAAATTTTTCTTTAAACTATTATTTATTTATACCTAAAATATATTAACTGAACAATCCCTAATTAAAAGTTCCAGAAAAATTATTTAATACAAAATCTTTTTAAAAGATAAAAAAAAGAAAGTAATATAAGCTTGAATTTTTTTATTTATAACATTTAATTTAATATTCCAAAAAATTAAGATAACAAGCTAAAAATTATCCTTATAATAATGGAGGAACTTGAAAAATGGATGATATATTAATGATGCTTCCAGGTCCAACAAACGTAGCTCCTAGAGTATTAAGAGCTATGTCTCAAACTGTTGTTAACCATAGAGGAGCTAAATTTGGTGAAATATACACAGAAACTACTGAAATGATGTCCCAAATGTTTAAAACAGAAAATCAATCATATTTACTTACTGGCTCTGGAACATCTGCTATGGAAGCTGCTATAGCTAATACAGTTAACCCTAAAGAAAAAATTATAAATGCCACAGGTGGAAAATTTGGAGATCGTTTAAAAGATATTACTACAATTCATGGTATTAATTCCGTGGAAATTCCCGTTGAATGGGGAGATGTATTAGATCCTAAAATTCTTACAGAAACATTAGATGCTAATGAAGATACAAAAGCTGTAACTGTTATTCACAACGAAACATCTACTGGTGTGCATAATCCACTTAAAGAAATTGGAAAAGTAATGAAAAACTATGATGCATTATTAATCGTAGATACTGTCTCTTCACTCGGAGGAGATTATGTAGATGTTGATAAATATGGAATTGATGTTTGTTTTACTGGTTCCCAAAAATGTTTAGCTGCACCTCCTGGCTTAGCAGCAATCACTTTAAATGATGAAGCATGGAAAGCAACTGAAAATGTGGATTCACATACTTATTATTTAAATATGCCAAAATATAAAGCTAAAGGAAACAGTGTACCTCCACAAACCCCATATACTCCTGGTGTTAATTCAATTTATGGTTTATTAGAAGCTTTAAAAATGATTGAAGAAGAAGGTTTAGATAATTCTATAGAAAGACATATAAAAGCAGCAGCCGCATCAAGAAAAGCTGCAAAAGCTTTAGGACTTGAATTATTCCCAAAAAGTGAAAAAATTGCTAGTAATACTGTTACTGCACTTAAAATGCCAGAAGGAATTACAGATAGTGATTTAAGAAACACCATAAGAGATAAATATCGTGTTGAAATTGCTGGTGGTCAAGATCATCTTAAAAACCATGTATTCAGAATTGGACATTTAGGTACTATTTCTTATAAAGAATTAGCTATAACTTACACTGCATTAGGTATGACCTTAAAAGATTTAGGTTTAGATGTAGATACTGGTGCAGGTGCTTCAGCAATAGCTGAATTTTACTCAGAATAAAATTTTTATAAATTTTATTCTATTTTAAATTTTTTTAATTTAATAAATCTATTTTTTTATCATATTAACAACTAAATAAAAATATTAATAACTCTTTTTATATTAATTCAAATTTTTACTGTAATTAAATTGATTTTTTTAAAAAAAAGTAAAATATTTAATTATAATAATAGAATAAATAAATATATACTAAAAAATTCAATAACATGTAAATTTTTTAAAAAAAGTAGTTGATTAAAAATGACAGATGAAAATAATATTAAAACAACCGCAGAAGAATTAAAAAAGCTTTTAGATTCCCAAAATCTTATAGGAAAATATATTGAAACAGAAGATAAATTATTAATTCCTATTATGAAAATGGGATTCAGTGTAGGCGCTGGAGAAAAATTTGGGCAAGAAGCCGGAGGGAATGCCTCAGGTGCTATTGCAGGAGTTGAACCTGTTTCTATGGTAGTTATTACTAAAGGCGTAGAAGGGATCGAAGGAATAAGAGTTCTTGATTTAAGTAAAGGTACATCAATTAATAAAGCTATAACAGATTTAGGATTAGTTATAAGTGATGTAATCAAAGATTTAACTAATAAAGATAAAACTAAAGTAGTTGATATCAAAGATGCAAACACAGATGAAAAAAATCTTAATGAAGAAAAAAAAGAATCTATTAAAGTTAATTTAGATAATCAGAATTAGAATAATTCTTAAATTTTATATAAAAATAGTTAAAGGCTGATATTTTGATAATACTAACAATAATTCTAATCATATTAGCCATAATCTTAATAATAATTTTTTCCTTACTATTTATTAATTTACATATCCAGATAAATTATAAAGTTAAAAACACAGAAATTAATGCTATAATAAGTATAAAAATTCTTAAATTAAAAATTTTTAATAAAAGATTTAATAATAAACAAACCCAAAATGAATTATCTACATCAGAAGAACCAGAAAAAAATAAAACAAAAACTCCTTTAAAAGATAAAATTAATGAAATAAAACCTTTAATTCCATTAATTAAAAATTCTAAAAAAATTTTAATAAATTTTTTAAAAATTATTAGACAATCCATTAAGTTAAATAAATTTGAAACACATACTAGTTTAGGTTTATATGACTATGTAGACACTGTAAAAATAGTAGGTTTTTTATCAATGCTAAATATTTTACCAAATTTATCAAAAAAAGTTTCTATTACCACAGAAGCACTATTCGGAGAAGAAATAATAAAAAGTAATGGTAAAATTTCATTCAAAATTAGATTGTTTAAACCATTTTTAGGTTTATTAAAATTAATAAGTGATAAAAATATTAGAGAAATTATCAAGAAAATTTATCAAATCAAAAAAGAAAATGACGGAGCAAAAACATGAATTTTGATGATTTAATCCAACATCAAAATGAACGATTTTTTGGTAAAAAAAGAACAAATAATCATATTGAAATTTATCCTTATTTTGAAATTGATTTTACAAGTTTTAATAATAAAATAAATACTGGAAATTTACAAATAATAGCTGTAATATTAATTTATAAAAATTCTAAAAGTTTAGAAAAAGAATTTTATCTACAATTTTTTAAAAAAGAATATGAAAAATATTATAATGAAATAATTCAAAAATTTGTAAAAGATATATTAAAAAACTGATTAATCATACACTGGAAGAGGAATATTTTCTTCACGAACTATGATCTCCACTACAAAAGGTTCATTAGAATCCATAACTTTACTAATAGCATTATTTAATTCTTCTTTTGTATGGACTTTTAAAGTATTTATCCCATAACCTTTAGCTATTTGAGTGAAATTTGGATTTTTTAAATTTATTTGGTAAGAATCCATTCCATAAAGTTCTTCCCATTGCCGAATAATTCCTAATTGTGAATTATTCATAATAAAAATTCCTATATTTAAATTATTTTCTTTTATTGTGGCTAATTCTTGAATATTCATTTGGAAGTCACCGTCACCGTTAATTGCTAAAACTTTTTCTGAAGGGTTAGCTAAAGCAACTCCAATTGAAGCTGGCACACTATAGCCCATTGGGCCAAATCCTCCTGAAAATATAAATTTACCAGGATTAGAAGCTTTTGTTAATAAAAGAGTCCAGGTTGTGTGTGTTCCTGCATCACTTACTATAATACTATCTTTTCGATTAGTTAATATTTTATAAATTGCATATGGTGTTCTTAAAGGTGTTGAATCATCTTCAGTACCTTCAACAATAGTTTTTACTTGATTACTATAAATTTTTCTTAACCATTTAGAATCTTTTTGAAAATCATCAATTAATAAATCATTGAGAACTTTTTTAACATCCCCATATAAACATATATCACCTTTAAGTTTAGTTTTATTAATATTAATATCAATGATTTTAGATTTGAATTCTTTAAAGTCTTTAACTCTAGCTAAAGTTCTGTCTGATAATTTAGCCCCTAAAACAAGTATCAAATCAGAATTTTCAAATGCATAATTTGCTAAAGGTGTGCCTCTAATTCCAACTATCCCTAAGTTTAATTTTTCAAATTCACTAATAATTCCTTTTGAATGATAAGTAGTGACAATTGGTATATTATTTTTATTTACAAAATCTTTTAATTCATTAGTAGCATTTCCCCAGAATATCCCATTTCCTGCAAGTATTAAAGGTTTTTTACTCTCTTTTAATTTATCAACAATTTGAGACATTGCAGAGTATCTATAATTTTGTACTAAATTAACTTCCCTATCGATAATATTTCCAATATTTTCATCCATTAATACATTTTTTGCTAAATTAATGTGAACAGGTCCTCTAGGTTCATTTTTAAGAATGTTTAATGCTTCTTTTAAATTAATTATTGCATTTTTTCCATTAGAAGGATAAAAACTTCTAATAGTTATATTTTTAAAGATTTCGTTTATTTTCATTGATTGAAAGTTATCTTTACCTTGATTAGAATAAATATTGTCACCTGTAATTACTAACATAGGGACAGAATCTTTAAATGCAGTAGTAACACCCATCACTAAATTCATAGCTCCAGGACCTGCTGTTGACATACAAACTCCAAATTTTCCTGAAGATCTAGCGTATCCATCTGCAGCATGTGCTGCACCTTGTTCATGTCGAGTTAAAATATGTTCTATTAAAGAATCTTTTAATGCTGCATACATTGAAATAATTTGTTCACCAGGATGACCAAATATGTATTTTACATTATTATTTTCTAAAATTTTAACTAAGGCTTCAGCAGTGTTCATTATCTTTATCTCCAAAATTAATTATTTTTCTTGGTAAAAACCATTATATTCTCCAGACCCTTTTACTGGAAATATTACAGCTTGTGCTATTCTATCTCCCTTTTTTAGTTTATATTCAAAATCTCCGTGATTAACTATTAAGAATGTTAATGTTCCATAAAATCCAGGATCACCTACTGCAGTCTGTACAGATACAAATGATCTTAATAAGGTAGATCTTGGTAAATATAACATTGAATATCCTTTAGGTATTTTAATTTTTTTATCAATTGTGGCTAAATAAGCAGTGTGAGGTTTCAGTGTGTAAATTGGACCTTTTAATGATTGTATTTTAGGTATATTTTTTTCATTATCAATTAATGAACCTTCTGATTTTTGAATTAATATTTCATCAAGAGCAAGGTCTATACCTGAAGGTTGTATTGAATCTGAAAATTCCGGAAATAATTTTATAAGTTCTTCTTCTCCCATCATAAATAATCACATATATTTTAAATTAAATTATATAGTTAATAAAAATTTCAATTATTAAAATAATTCATGTATATTACATGATAGATTTCAAGGAAGTTATGAAAAATATCATGAAAATTTTAATTAATTATTATAATTATATGATTTAAAAGGTTTAAAAATTTATACATTTTTATCTAATATTTAGTTTTAGAAAACTATATTTAATAATTTAAATTAATTAAAAATTAAAATTATTATTAAGAAAAAAGAATAAAATATATTAATTTTAAAAAAATAGAAAAAATAAAATTATAAAATAAAAATGAAAAATTTTTAATTATTTTCATTAGTTAAATTATAAACCAGTACACCAGTACCGTTAGAAGTAATATTTATATCGTTACATTGAGGTTGTAACTCTTTAAGTAATGTTTGACCATCAGATGGACTCATAAAGTGAGGAAGATAATTAATAATATCTATTGGATACATTGTAACTTCTGCAGTATTATTTACTAATTGGATATTAACAAAATATGCTCTATGAGTATTTGAGTTACTTTGATCAAATATAAAGTTACCTAAATTATAAAATATAGGTTTATCTTTATAAATTTCTACTCCTTGAGTTACATGTGTATGTGATCCTAAAACAATATCTGCACCATTATCAATACATTGATGAGAAATATTTACTTGTTCTTCATTTGGTGTTCTGCTATACTCATTTCCGTAGTGCATAAAAATAATTACATAATCTGAACCATTTTCTTTAGCTGATTTTATTTCTTGGGCAGCTAATGTTTCATTATATGCTGAGTAACCTGAAGAATTATTTGTAGCTTTTGGCATAACCTCTTGACTGTATTCCTTAAAATTATCAGAATCCATATAATTAAGAATGGTTATTGTTCTCCCATTTGTATGAATAGTTGCAGGAGCTGAAGCATTTGCTAAATTGTTTCCTGCACCTATATGAGTAATATTTGCTTGATTTAGAGTATTGATAGTATCATTCATTCCAGCAATCCCATAATCAAAAGCATGATTATTAGCTAAAGCACAGACCGTGTTATTTGAACCTTTAACAAGTGGAACATATTCAGGACTACATTTTAAAGGAACATCACCCTTAACAGCTGATCCAGAGTTAGTGGCGGGATTTTCAAAATTAACTAATAAAATATTAGAGGAGTTAATTACTGATGAAACAAATCGATAAGGACTTTCACCTGAACTTAAAACACTTGGCATTTTACGACCAAATAGGACATCTCCAGTTACAGTAATAGAAACATCACCCCCAGGTTGTAAAGAATTTTCTCCTAAAATTACATTACTTGGCAAATAAGAAAAAACAAACGCAACCCCTGAAACTATTATTAAGATAATTATTAATGTTGCAAAAAAATATTTTTTATTCATTTAAACCCCTTATTAAATTTAATTTTTATGATTCCGCAAATAATTGATTTAACATCCAATCTGCATCATATTCAATAATATCATCATAACCTTGACCCATACCTAAAAACATGATAGGTTTCTTAATAACATATCCAATGGATAGTGAAGCCCCACCTTTAGCATCCGCATCAGCTTTAGTTAATATTACACCATCAATATCTATTGCATCATTAAATTTAGTTGCTTGTTCTGTAGCATCATTACCTGTTAATGCATCACCTACAAATATAACTAAATCAGGTTTTGCAACTCTTTTAATTTTTTTCATTTCATCCATAAGATTGGTGTTTGTTTGCATTCTACCTGCAGTGTCAATTAGCACTAATTCTTTATTATGTGCTTTTGCATGAGCAACTGCATCAAATGCTACTGCTGCAGGATCTGAACCTTTTTCATGTTTAATAATTTTAACTCCTACATTATTTGCATGATAAGTAACTTGTTCTATTGCCCCTGCACGAAATGTATCTGAAGCAGCAATTACTGGAGTATATCCTTTTTTAAGGTAATAACTAGATAATTTTCCTATAGTGGTTGTTTTACCAGTCCCATTTATACCTACAAACATAACAACTAAAGGTTCACCTTCTTTCTTCTTCATTTCAATCATTTCTGTAAAAGATTTTCCTTTAATATCAATTATTTTTGATACAGCATTTTTAAGAGCATCATAAGTATATTCTTCTATATCACTGCTTCTTTTAATTTTTTGACCAATTAAATCATCTTTTACAGAATCAACTACAGTACTGGCAACATCCATTGCAACATCCCCTTCTAGTAATGACATTTCTAGTTCGAAGAGAATATCTTCAACATCATTTTCAGATAAAGTTTTTTCTTTAATAAATGAAAAAAATCCACCCTTCCCTTTTCTAGAATCTTCATTAGTTTCAGGTTCTTTATCCTTAGAACCACGTCTAAAAGAAGAAAAAAATCCAGATTTCTCATTATCCCCAGAATCAACAACTTCAACATCATCAGAATCAGAACCATCAGATAAAGATTCAAAACCATCATCAACACTAGAACTCACTTCATCAGACACATCATCTTTATCCTCAGAATCAACATCCTCTTTAGAACCACGTCTAAAAGAAGAAAAAAATCCAGATTTCTCATTATCTTTACTTTGAGATGATAAGTCTGAACAATCATCATCATTTTCGCTTATAATGTCTTCATTGTCTGATTCATTTTTGTTTTTAGAATCTCGTTTAAAAGAAGAAAAAAATCCAGATTTCTCATTATCTTCTAAGTCAGAATCTTCAACATCCTGAGAATCAGAACCATCAGACACACCATCAACATCAGATAAAGATTCAAAACCATCATCAACACTAGAACTCACTTCATCAGACACATCTGTTATTATGTCTTCAGTTTCTTTAGATTCAATATTATCTTCTTCTTCAGCTTCATTTTCAAGTTTTTTAGTTAATTTCCCACTTGTTTCTGAAAATTTCTTTCTTAATGATTCAAACAAGTTATTACCTTCCTTTTTATAATATAATTATCTTAAAAATCATTTATTAATTAAATTTTATGTTTTTTAAATTTAATAAACTTAATTAAAAAAAAGTTAAAAAAATGCCTAAAATTTATTTAGGTAAAAATAGTAAAAATAGTAAAAATAGTAAAAATTATCAATAAAACATTTAATAAATAAAAAAAGTTAAAAGTATTAATGTTGTTTAGATTGTTGAACTTTCAACATTAATTGTTCAGCTTGTGGAGAAAGTTGAGAAACAACATCAGAAATTTGTTGAAGATTATTATATAAATTAGCAAGATTATCTTCTAATTGCTTTTTTTGTGATTCTGCCGTATTTTTAGCTTCTTCATAATTTTTTACAACAGCAACTCCTGCACCAATACTCATAACAATTTTACCATCGTTTTTAATATCAGCATTCATAAAAGAACCAGCACCAACAGGTACTAAAGCTTCTACAGTTTTCTTTTCTTTCATATCATCAATAGTAGATTCTAAAGTATTAACTTCAGCAATTGTTTGTTGAACATTAGCAACTTCTTGTTGTAATAATTCAGATTGTTCTTTATACATATTGATTTCATTTACAATTTGTTCTAATTTTTGCTGATCTTCCATTAAAAACACCTTTTATCAATTATAATATAGCTTTTAAAACAGGATCTACTACTTCATCAGCACTAATTTCAGTAATATCTTCTATTTTAACTTGTTTTCTGTTTAAACTATGTTTACTTCCAAAAATGGAATAAATTTTTTCATAAATATCTTCTTCTTTGAAAGCCTTTATTTCTTTAGTAAATTTTTGGACTTCTTCACCAAGAACAAATTTACCTTTAATTCTATATATTTTTGTTTGCATTAATAATCCCTCATAAAATGAATACTATTTAATTCATTATCTATTTAATTTGAATATAAAAATTTTTAGTCATCTAAAAATCCTAAAGCTTCTTCTAATCTAGCCATTTCTGGACCAGTAGTTTTTTCACCAACTATTACTCCTTTAGAATTAGCTATTGAACAAGCTCCAACAAGTGTAATACCTCTTCCAACAGTTCCAATATCCCCTTGAACTTTGAAAATATCTTCAACAAAGTTAATTTCAGCAGGAGTGGAATCTCTATATAAAAGGAAACCTTTATTAGTAACAGTCATTAAAGAACCAATGATATCTAAACCACCTACTGATGTTTGTTCAACTGTGACATTTAAAACATCCTCAATTGTTTTAACTGAATTTTCAGATATGAAAGGACTAACGATAGCTGCAGTATCATTAACAGCAATAATATTACCTACTGCAGTATATTTATCTTCAAGTCGAGAAACATTTAAACCTAAAGATTTTAATTTATTAATCTCTCTATCATCAGTATAATAGGATACTAAAAAACCATTAGAATTACCTGCAGTTAAAGCTCCTGCTAAATTACTACCTGCAATAGAGCTTTTAATAACTTCAACATCTAAAGTTTCTTTTATAATATCTCCCATATCATCAGGGAGGTTTAAAGGAACAATGGCGAAGTCTTCATTAACTGAAATATAAACTCCTAAATTTGGATTTCCAGTAAGATCTATTCTTTTAAGCATAATGCCCCTTTCCTTTTAATTAATTTAAATTTTTTTATTACGATGATTATAAATAGTTCAATTATTCTTCTAAAGTAACTTCTACTACTCCGTCATCATCATCTTTAACTGCTTTGACTTTTATTTTAGAAGGAATTTTTTGAATTCCTCTTTCCCAAACTTTTTCATTTATAGAAGAATCTAAAATAATGTCTTCAGATTTCATGTGTTTTTCTAAAAAAGATCTAATAACTCTCATAGCTTTTGCAGCTCTAATAGTTCTAGGTGCTTTTTTAACATCTCTAAGTGGTATTGTATATACTCTTTCCATATTAATTAACCCCTATACTTTTAAATTATTTCTTCTCCAATGTCTTGGTTTAGGTCTGTATCTTAATTTACGTTGGGTTTTTGCATAAGCCCAAATTGGGATTCTTCTGTTTTGTTTATTAGCCTTAGCCATTCTAAGCTTTTTAGCTAATGGTTTATTTCTACTCATTTTTCCACCACAATTTTTAGTTAATAATAATATTTAATTTAATGAATTAAATTTTTTGTTTAAAGCCACAAACATTTGTTTGATAATGTTCAGGGAAAATTTGACTTGAATTTCCACCTTTTTCATCTATTAATAAACGAATTTCAACTTCATAATCTGAACTATTTTCCTTATTGCTTTTTTCATAAGATAATTCAAAAAGTTTTGAAACCAATGAATTTATCATTTTATAACCAAAACTATCTAAATTCACATATTGGATATTATGTCTATCTTCTAAACTTTTAATTTGATCTTTATTTATTTTAGGAGTCCTATCATCTCGTCTAGTACCATCAGCAATGATTTCATATTTACTTGAAATAGCCTCTAAAACTTCTTCATGAAGGTACTTAATACCATTATTCGGAAATCCATCATTCATGATAATTTTAACGGCTTCTTCCAAAATACTTTGATCCATATGAAAAACAACATGATTAAAATTTAATGATTTAGCAGACATAGAAGCAGGAATATAAGAATCAAATACTCCAAAATTCACAGTTACTAAATCAACATCATAACCCAAACGTGAAAGTATGACAGCCATCAATGAACTATCTTTCCCTCCACTATAAAGAACACAAGCTTTCATATTAAAACAATCTATTTTCTAGTAATATGAATTTGTCTTTTTTGTCCAGATATTTGACTAAGTAGTACTTTTAGTTGTTCATCAGTAACTTTACCTCTTAAACTACCTGATTGAGCAGATTGAATTAATTGAATTTCAATTTGATTAACTAAATCCGGCTTAGCTAATTTAAGATTGGTCAACCGACTTCGAGCTTCTGGAGTTAAAATCTGCATTAAAATTTGCTTCTTTTCTTTTTCCATTTCTTGTTGCATTTGTTGTTGTTGCATTTGTTGTTGCATAGCTTGTTGTTGATTACCTGCTTGTTGTTGTAATTCAGCCATACGTTTACGACGCAATTCATCAAGTTCGCTCATATAACAGTCTCCATAAAATTTAGCTAATAATTAGCTTATTATAAAATTTAATATTAAATTAATTTTTTTAAAATAATAAATTATAAAATTTTTAGTATTTTTCAAGCTCAGGGATATCTTTGATTAATTCATTAGAAGCTTTATCTAAGAAAGATTTACCTTCAGGAGTAACAATTCTTCCAGCATCAATTTTTTGAACAAATCCAGCATCTTCTAATTGGTGAAGAGCACCTCTGACAATAGCTCCACTACCTTGTCTGAATTTTTCAGGATTAACTCCTCTATCTTTTTTCCCACCATAAAATGTTCTTAAGCTTTTAACTCCAACTGGGCCATCGATATATACTCTTCTTAATAAAGAAGCAGATCTTATAAACCACCAGTCTCTATTTTCTGGCTTTCTTTCTTTGTGAACACCAGTTTTAACAAGGTTAGACCATTTAGGTGCACTAACGTTATCATTCTTTTTAAGTTCTTCTGCAACATGATTAATTAATACATCTGCAGGAACATCATATACAGTACTCATATATTTATTCTCCACGTTTTTTAATTTTTTAAGTCATAAAATCTTAATAATTTAAATTTAAGACTGGTGTCTGTAACTCTAAATTTAAATAAAATTTAAGATCTTTTATAAATAACAGCAACATTTCCTCTAATGTCAATAAGTTTTGATTTTGTTTGACTTACAATGTCACTAATATAATCATCTTTATTGATTGCTATTCCTTTAGCAAATCGTAATTTAACAATTTTATTGGCTTTTAATTGACGTTTAATCTCTTCGATAACGTTATCATTA
This sequence comes from Methanobrevibacter acididurans, assembly GCF_046197875.1. Classification (NCBI taxonomy): domain Archaea; kingdom Methanobacteriati; phylum Methanobacteriota; class Methanobacteria; order Methanobacteriales; family Methanobacteriaceae; genus Methanobrevibacter; species Methanobrevibacter acididurans. The sequence continues at coordinate 1,467,258 of NZ_CP166991.1, forward strand.
ATTCCAGATTTACCAATGTTTATTGTCATAGCGGAAAGGCTTTTATTCATTATCTCTTTTTTTGTAAGAGTCAATTTTAGCTCTCCTTTTAAGTTTTTTTTCCTTAATATAAGGAATTTTCATGATATGGCCACATTCACCACATATTATATTAACTTCTCCATTAATTAGCCGGATGGTAGAATTGTGACCCGGAAATAGGAACTTATAACAATTTTTACAATATCGTCGGTTCCATTTAAGAGGAATTTTTACATTGTATTTAGTAGATATTTTTCTAGCTAATTCAACGTACCTATGAGATCTTTCAGGATACTCAATAAATTCTTTTTCAGCTAATGAAAAAAGAATATCCATACGTTCTTTAGCTATATTTAACATCCAATTAGGTCTTTTTCCTCTTTTCAATTTATACTCTCCCCATAATTTGGTTATGAAAAATTTCTATAATAGAATTAGCTATTTAAATAATGTATTAAAAAGATAAAACAATTTAAAACAAAATCATGAAAGTTAATCTGAACCATAGGATACAAGAAGAATATTAAACAACATTATGTTTTTCTTATTTAAAAAGGCTTTCTATTAAATAAATTTTTTATAAAAACAAAATTGTAAAATAATCCCTTAATTTAAAAAAATTGATTTAAAAATAGAATAACAATTAATTATCCAAAAACCAATCCATAAAATCTATATTACCTACAGGATAAGATGCATCATTCAATATTATCTCTTTAACTATACTTGTTACATCATCAACAGATTTATTTGTAGTATCAACTTCATTAACCAAATTTCCATGAATATCATAAGCTTCAGCAGAACATACAGATAAAGCTTCAGCTTCTAAATTCTCATTAATTTTAGATTTTGAATAATTTCTAGATTTAAGCCTTTTTTCAAGAATTCTCGGATTTAACCTTAATACAATACATTTATCGCAATTACTGCAAAGATGAGAAAGATGACCTTCAACAATAACCAACTTTGAAATAGGTTTATCCAAATCGGAATTAAAAAATAATTTTATATCATGATTTAATTTTTCATCTAAAGAATCAACATCAATTACTTTATAACCTTTCTTAGAATCTTCACCTAAAACTAAATCATTTTCAAAAGCAAAATCATTAATCTTAATTAATTTTGTATTAAAAATTTTTTTAAAATAATCAAACAAATTAGAAGCTACTGAAGTTTTACCCACACATGGGGTGCCTGTTATAAAAATTATTTTATTTCCATTTATCATAATAAAAAAATCCATGAAAAATTATTTCTTTAAAATAACTCTAAGAACATCCTCATCATCTAAAACATGATCAGGCCCAACTTTTTGACCAGGAAATTTAACTGAAGTTCCCCAAATCTTAGCATATCTAAAATTCTTAACAAATTCTCGATGTAACTTTCCACAGGCATCAATAACAGTTGACCCTTTTTTAATAATTAATGAATCTACCATATCAGCTTTTCTACCTTGAGGTTTAAGATAAACTCTAATAAGATTTAATTTTTCAAATATTATTTCACGTAAGTTATCTATGTTCATGTCTTTATCTGCAGAAATAGGTATAAAATCAGGAATTGTTTTTTTAATTTCAGTTAAGTGATTTTTATCAACTAAATCGACTTTATTCAAAAGAGTAACCATTGGAATATAAGTCCTATTAATTTCTAAAGCATCAATAAATTGATCTATTGTAACATCATCACGAATTAAAACTGAAGCATTATGAATTCCATACTCATTAAGAATTGATCTAATTGTTTTTTCATCTAAATAAGTTAATTCAACAGTTGAAGAAAGTTGAACTCCACCTAATCTTCTTTTATGAACTGTAACATCTGGTTTTTTCTCATTAGGTCTTATACCAATGTTTCTAAGTTCTCGAATAATTACTTCTAAATGTTGAGGGTTGAAAACATCTAACACTACAATTATTAAATCAGCAGTTCTAGCAACTGAAAGAATTTCTCTACCTCTACCTTTACCACTTGAAGCACCAGTAATTATTCCAGGAATATCAAAAATTTGAATTTTAGCATTATTGTATTCCATAACTCCAGGAATAATATCTAAGGTAGTAAATTGATAAGCTCCTACTTTACTTTCAGCATTGGTTAATTCATTTAATAGAGTAGATTTACCTACTGATGGAAAACCTACTAATACAGCAGTAGCATCCCCACTTTTTTTAATACTAAATCCTTGACCTTTACTTCCAGAACTTTTTCTTTGAATAGATTCTTCTTTTAATTTAGAAATCTTAGCTTTTAATTTACCTATATGGTGAGAGGTAGCTTTATTATAAGGAGTTTTTTGAATTTCTTCTTCAATCTCCTTTATTTTATCATCAATATCCATTTACTCACCAAGTTATTTTTAATTATAAAAAATTTTAAAAAAATAGTATCGCATAAACTATTATAATATAATTTTGTTTTTCATAGTTTATAAAATTTGTTTAAAGAATATATTAAAAAAAATTGTACTTAAAAAAAAATAAGAAAATAAATAGTTTAAATGAAGTTTATTAAAACTTCATTTTTATATTTATATTAAAAAATAATTAAAAATATTAAATTTTAATTTTAACCCGTTGAATTAGTAAGATTGGTTGAACTAGTAGAACTAGCATTATTATTTACTTTCCATAATGAAATTCCACTATCCATATGTATTAATTGGAATTGATCTTGACCATTACCACCTAATAAGAATAGTCTTGTGAACATAGAATCAACTAATTTATTATCGATTAATATAGCATTATACGTATTATTATTACCTAATACAAATAATGTATAATTTCCATCAGTTGCACCATGAATACTCTCATTTTTAGTAAGATAATTGTCTTCAATAACCATTAAATTACTTGCTTTCAATGGATTATAAGTTGTGTTATTTACTTCAACAGTGGTATTATTATTATCAAATACTGCTTGCACTTGACCTGTAGTGTTATTAGTACCATTAGCTCCTCTATTAATAACAGCATTAAATGAAATACCATTTTCATCTAATAAAGGAATAGTACCACTATGTCCAGGAGTGATATTTGCCGTAGTAGTAGATACCATATATTGTAAACTTGTACTATTTTGCTCTGCAAAATTCCAAGTACCAAAGTAAGTCCACCAACCAGCTTTTTGAAGCATATCTGAACTTGCTACAAATACAACATCTTTTGGATTATCTGGGTGTGAATATTGTAATACATTATCTGCTTGAGCTGAAGTTAATGAATAATTATTCATCATCATATTCTTAGCATCAGATTTAGGTAATGCTAATGTATGTAATAGTATATCAGTTGATTGAGAACTGTTATTACCATTATAACTATTTAAAGTTTCACCTGCTTTAGTACCAGTTGTGGCTAACATCTGCAGAATACCTTTTGATAAATCTAAATTAGATGTAGTCATAGCACGACCCATCCAGAAAGCTCTATCCCCAGATTGTACACCTCCATCTGATGCTGTTTGCTTATTAGCAGCTATTTCAAATAGGTAACCGTAATCCCACCAAGATTCTATTACCGCATCACTAGATATAGTATTATTTGCAGTTCCATTAATATATTGCATAGAATTCCACATAGGGTCACTAGCACCAGGTACAACTTGAGAAGCTGTTTGATAAGCTCCACAAACTGTTGGAGAAATTAAAGCTAGAGTAATTAATAAAACTGCTGCAGTTTTTTTAAGAGAAATATCTGATTCTTTAAAGAATTTTCCACCATAAACTGCGATAGCAGATACTATAACTAAAACAACAAATAATATAATTCCAGATAAGAAATTTACTTGTTCTACAACAGGGAAAGATACTAAAAAGGAACATATTAAACAGATTAAGAATAATCTTCTTTCATCCTCTACTTTAGCTTTTATATAATCCGCTGCACAACCTACGAATATTCCCACACAAAGACCTAAAGGTATCATTAATGTCATGATAAATCTAGTACCTTGAGTTACAGCTACAATACATGATATTGTCCAAACCATTAATACTGTAAAGTATAATAGGGTAAGACGTTTATCTTTATTGACATTATCAGAACCACCTAAAGAAGTTAAATCTTTAATAGCTAAGTTGAATCTATTATTTTCATCTTTTTTCTGAGCTGCAGATTTTCTTTTGCTTTTAGAAGGTTTTCCAGTATGTTTTTCAATAGATGTTGAAACTGATCGTAATTTCCATAATCTACTAGTATATAAGTAAAGGGTAGCTAATGCTGCAAATAATGCAACTATTCCACCAATACCATTAACTACGGATTGAGAGTTAGCTAAAAATGCTCCAGAAATACCTCCAGTTAAAAGAGTTGGAATTTGCATTTCTGCTACAGAAATAAATACATTAGGGAATCCTGAAACAGCAGTTCCTCCTCCAGCACTTTGCAAGGAAAGTAAACTTAATAAACCTGAAATAGTTGAACTTACTGAATCTATACCACTTATTAAAGTAACACCAATTATTCCAATAACCATGATAACTATAATTGAACATAACATTCTTTGATTAATAAACCATTGGAATTTACTATCATAGTTTTTAACAGATTCAATAACATCCATTTTAAGTAAATATGCTAAAACATAGTATACTATAGCCATTAAAACTAATAAGGCAGCATAGAAAGTGTATCCTACCCATGAAATGGAAAAGATTGCTACTGTAAGCACTGTTAAAATTGAATAGATTATTCTAAGTTTTGGATTATCGCTTCTTATACTTTCAATAAAGAACAGAAATATGAATAATGGTAATGTTACATTGAACATATCCGTATCAAAAAATCCTGCGAATGTATGTGAGAAGTAATTAGGGGCTAAAGTAACCATTATAGCTGCGGTAGCCGCACCATAATCATTCGTAACCCGTCTAACTATTGTATATGCAGGTATAGCTGCTAAACAAGAAACTATAGCACCTGCCCAAAATGCCACTTCTTTAAGTGACATAGAATGAAACATATTAGCAACATTATATAATCCCACAGTTACCCATGAAATCATTGGATCAAAAGTCGTATTCACCCCATCAGGTGAAGACCTGTGCATATCCACAGTAGTTCCATTAACTTGAGTATCACCAAAATATCCATGATCCAAATAATCTTGAGTCATACGTAAATTATAATATGAATCCATTTCACTAAAGTAAGGCAAACCATCAGAATCTTGATAAGTAGCTTTCATATCATCAGGGATGATAGAAATATCTGCTGCATGAGCCCTAAGTACAAAACAAAAGGCCATGATGATAATGATAATAGCCGCAGCTTTAGCAATTGTTTTTAATTTTTGCTTATCCATATAAAATCCTCATAAATTAAATAAAAGACAATGCAAATAAATTTTTTTATAACTAATAAATATAATTCTTTTTTAATGTTAAAAAAAAAATAATTATAACTTAAAAAAAATTTAATTTCACCATCTTAAATTTTTAATTAAATAAATTTAAATTATTAAATAATCATTTTTGATTAAATATTAAATTTATAATTAAAATTATTAAATCAAAATTTACACTAATTATATTAAATTAAATTTTTTTATAAAAAATGTAATGAAAAAAATTATTTCAAATTTAATAATAATTAACTATTCAATTTAAATATTTATATAACTTTCTAAAAAAAAGCAATTTTACCCTAAAAAAATATTGGGCAAAATTTTAAAATAAAAAAATAATAAAAAAATTATTTTTTAGATTTACTTTCCAAATCTTTTAATTCCTCTAAAGAACAGGTAAATCTACATTTAGGAAAACTTTTACAACCTACAAAATCCCCATACCTACCAGATCGTTTAACTAAATCTTTTCCACAATCAGGACAAACCCCAACAACTTTAACCACATGTCGTTTAGTATTATCTTTACCACAATTTGGATCTAAACAAGCATGTTGGCGAGGTTTACCAAAAGAAATAATAGGAAGACCACATTTTGGACATGTTTTCTTTAAAAAAGTAGCTCCTTTTGGAAGAGAATAAGTAATTTCACATTCAGGATAATTAGAACATCCTACAAAATGGCTTTTATTTCTAGGAGAGTACTTCATAACTAAATTTCCACCACAGGAACATTCACCAACAATCCTACTTTGTTGGTAAGCATCATAAAGTTTATCCCCAATATCAGCTTCATTTTTATTAATATCACCCAAAATAGCTTTAACTTCTTTTTCTGCATCATTAACAACTGCTTCTTGAGTAGTCTTATCATTACTGATACCTTCTAATCTTTTTTCAAAATCACGAGTTAAATCTTCACTAGTTAAATCTTCACAATATTCTTTTAATGTATCAATTAAATTTTCACCAAGCTGATTTACTTCAATTTTTTTACCACTAATATATTTCCTATCATAAAGTTTAGCGATAATATCCGCTCTTGTAGCCTTTGTTCCTAATTCCCTTTTTTCCAATTCTTTAATTAAAGAAGCTTCATTATATCTAGCTGGAGGTTTGGTTTCTTTTTGCTCAGAACATATTTTTTCTACTTTAATAATATCTCCTTTCTTAATATCTAAAAAATTTTCATTTTCTATTTTTTTAAAAGGGTAATGTGCTAACCATCCAAGATAAGAAACTCTTTTTCTTTTGAAGTTAAATTTTTCATCTGCTATTAATAAATCAGTTTTCACAGATTCTAATTTTGAATTTTCACAAAATACACTTATGAACCTATAAACAATTAATTCATAAATTTTTAGTTCATCTTTAGATAATTTATCAGGCAAAACGCCAGTTGGATGTATAGCAGGGTGAGCAGCATCCTTTTTTTTACCTTCATTAGGTTTTAATTCTGAAGGTAAATCTTGAATATGCTTCTTAAATTCTGCATTTTTGGATAATTGCATGAATATTTTTTTGTATTCTAAACTTTTTGGAAGTTTTTGAGAAGAAGTACGAGGATAAGATGTAAATCCCCCAGTATAAAGATTTTGAGCAATCATTTGTGTTTTTTTAGGACTAAAACCAAAAACTCCATAAGCTTCAGATTGTAATCCTCCTAAATTGAAAGGAACTGGAGGTTTTCTGATTGTTTCAGTTTTTTTAACTTCATCAACTAAAGCATTTTGATTTTGACATTTATCAAAAATTTCTTCAGCTCTTTTTTTATCAAATATCTTTCCGTCTTCATGATCCGCTATTATTTCCCCATTAAGTAATGCTTTAATTAACCAATAGGGTTTAGGTATAAATTTTTTAATTTGTTTTTCTCTATCTACTAAAATAGACAATGTTGGTGTTTGTACACGTCCAGCAGAAAGTTTTAAAAATCTTTTCTTAGCTGTTCTAACTGAATGCATTAATGATTTAGATATATTTACCCCAAAATAGAAATCTAAAACATGTCTTGCTGATCCACTTTCGACTTGATGTAAATCCAAATCTATCATATTATTGTAAGCATCTAGAATATCGGTTTTAGTTAAAGTAGAAAATTTCATTCTTGATATATTAGCGGTAGTATTTTGACCACATGCATATTTTAATGCATTATATCCTATTAATGTTCCTTCAATATCGTAATCGCAAGCATGAATAAATTTATCTGCATCTTTAGAAAATTTTTTTATTGCATAAACATAATCTCTTGTATATTTTTTAGTTTTATCTATTTCATAGAGGGGTGCCCACTCTAAATCAAAAAATACTTTACTTTTAGGATTAACTGGTGTTAATGAATATAAATGCCCTACAGCTGACAAAACTGTAATTTTTTTATTTTCTTCTTCAATTTCCCAATAAGATACTTTCTTATTATATTTTCTTTTTTTGACATTTGGTGAAATAGCTTGTGCTATTTTTTCAGCTGCTTTTGGTTTTTCGCAAATAATGATTTCATGCATGATTATCACTTATTAATAATTAAAGAAATCTTTTTATTTTTTTCATATTAAAAGTTTTTCAATAAAAAAAATTAATTTATTAATTTATAAAATTGTTTTCATTTTAAATAAGTTACAGAATTAATACTTTTAAAAAATTAATATTTTTAATATACACATTTTGGATGTATATAAAATTTTGTATAGATGTAAATTAAATTTTTATAAAATTAGTAGCTTAAAAAGAGTAATGAATTTTAGAAATTAAAATTATAAAAAAATAGTTAGAAAAAAAATAGTTAGAAAAAAATGGATTATATAAACTTACTTTTTATATTCCTTATCGTAAAATCCATAAAAATTACTACAATAATTACACATAGGAAATTTTCCATAGTGATAATGGCTATTATCATTAGCATTTATATTGAATTTTTTACCACAGGTATAACATTCTTCAATTTTTTCAGGTTTATCAATTGTATCTTCTTCAACCATATATTTTCACTCTAAATAAATTATTTTTTTAATGAAAATTAAAAAAATATTAATGAATAAATTAAAAAAATATTTAACTTATATCATATTTTTGTAAAAGTAAAAGTTCTTCAGTTGAAAGTTTTTTACCATGTTTAAACTTATCAAAGATAACTTCAGCTTTTTCTTTTTCTTCTTTATTCCGTTTATTAGGAGATGATCCTTTATTATTAGATTTTTGTCTTTTAGGTTTGTTGTTTCTACCTAATTTTTTATTAATAACATGAATTTCACTTAAAACCATTTTAAAGTCTTCATGTTTAGCGGATGCATTCTTTCTAGCTTGAATAAAGTTTTTATGAGCTTCATCAGCTGCTGTTCTAATCTCATCAGTTTTTCTAAAGTATTTAAGCATGTTTTCATGAGCTTCTTGAGCTTTAGCAGAATGTTCCACAACATTAGCATGGTATAATTCTGATTCTTTTTTAAGCTCTTGAGCTTCATCTTTAACTTTATCGTCTTCTTTAACTTCAGTTAATTGTTTTCTAAGATCATTTGCATTTTTAACAAGCTGATTTTCTTTTTTAATATCTAAAACTCTAGTTTCAATTATTTTATCTATTTTTTTAATTTCATTTTCGAGTTTTACTTTATCTCTTTTACCAGAGGACCATTCAAGATTTTTGATTTTTTCATTAACGTCATTTCTTTTCTTTTTATTAGCTTCGACGTCTTTGTTAATCTCATTACGTGCATCTCTGTATTCAATAGCCTTTTGAAGATTTTCTTTTAAAGAATTATTTAATTCATCACGTATTTTACGTTGTTCCTTAGCTTCTTTATTAAAAGCTTCTCGTTCATCAGCAATTTGAGATATAAGTTTTTCCTTTTCATCTTTTTGTACTTTTACTCCATCCATAGTGTCTGCAAGCACAAAGTTAGTTGGTTCAGGAAGTTTAGACTTTTTAGATTTTTTAGATTTTTTAGAATCTTTAGCTTCTTTCTTAGAAGAATTATCTTCACCATTTTCAGCTTTAGAATCTTTAGCTTCTTCAGGTTCTTTAGCTTCAACTTTAGAATCTTCAGGTTTTTCAGGTTCTTTAGCTTTAACTTTAGAATCTAAATCTTCTATAACAGTTAAAACATCATTTAAATCATTATCTTCCACAATTACATCAGCTATTTCTTTAACTTTTGGTTTTGCATTAAATGCTATACCATATCCAACACCTTCAAGCATGGATATATCATTAGCACCGTCACCAACAGCTATACAATCAGCTAAATCGTAATCTTTTTCTTTTAATAAATCAGATAAAACATCAAGTTTGGAACCGGAAACTAAAGGTCCAGTAACTTCACCAGTTAATTTTCCATCTTTTTCACTTAAAGAATTAGTAAATAAATAATCAATATTAAGTTTATCCTTAATAGAATCAGCAATAACATCAAAACTACCACTAATAATTGCTATTTCATAGCCTTTATCTTTTAATACTTTAATTGTTTCTTCAGCACCATTATTAAGAGGTAATTCATCAGCTATTTTCTTAATTTCTTCAACAGAAGCTCCTTCAAGAAGTTTAACTCTTTCATTTATAGATGTTTCGAAGTCAATATCACCGTTCATTGCTTGTTCAGTGATTTCTGCAATTTTATCTTGAACGTTTGCTAATTTTCCTATTTCATCTATTCCTTCACCATTAATTATAACATTATCTAAATCAAATACTACAAGTTTAATCAAACATACCACCAATTAAATTAAATCCAACTCTTTGAGTCTGTCATAAGCTCTTTCTACTCCGAGCTTAGCATCTCCTCGAGTTTTAGCCCCAGTACATACAACTTTACCAGAACCAAATAATAATAAAACAACTTTAGGGTCAGTCAACCTATAAACTAAACCTGGGAATTGCTCAGGTTCATATTCTGTGTTTTCTAATTCTAACGCCACAGCTTCTAAGTTTAGTGTGGATTGTAAATTAGCAGAAGCCACAATATTTTGAATTTTAATTTCAAATTCTTCAGGAATATCAGTGTCAATTGTCCGCATTTTATCCACAGTTTTTTTAATAGCCAACTTTGAGTCATCTATAGATTTTGCACCAGTACACACTAGTTTACCAGAGCTAAAAATCAAAGCAGCAGTTTTTGGATCTTTTAGTTTAAAAACTAAACCTGGGAACTGTTCACGATTAAAAGTAACGCCTTCTAATGCTTTAGAAATCTCAGTAAGAACAATATCTTTACCAATACTTGCAGAAGACACAATGTTCTCTATTTTTATATCAACATCGGTCAATTCATATACCTCCAATATAATTTAAAAAAAAGTAAGTAAAATTTTAAAAATAACATAGTAAAACTTTTACTAAAAATATATTGTATTTATAAAGTATATAAATGTATTTATAAAAAATAAAAAAATAAGCTTATGAAAATATTTTAGAAAAGTAAATACAAAACATATAATATATAATAATTAAAAGAAATTTAAAAAAAAATGAGGGATTAAATGATAGAAGTAGAAGCAAAAGCAAAAATTAATAGTTTTGAAGAAATTATTGAAGAATTAAAGAAATTAAATGTGGAAAAAAATAAAACTGAAACTCAAACAGACATATATTTTAACAGCCCAATAGTAGATTTTGCAAAAACTGATGAAGCTCTAAGGATTAGAAAAGTAAATACCGATGAAAAAGAAGAATTATTCATAACATACAAAGGTCCCAAAATAGATAAAAAAAGTAAAACCCGAGAAGAAATTGAAATGAAAATAGAAGATGAAAACAAATGTAAAAAAATTTTCATAAACTTAGGATTTACAAATGTTAGAACCGTTAAAAAAACAAGAGATTATTATGATTTAAATGAATATTCAATTAGTTTAGATAATGTTGAAGGATTAGAACCCTACATGGAAATCGAAACCATCTTAGAAGATGGGAATGATTACAAAAAAGCACAAGAAAATATTTTTAAAATTTTTGAAAAATTAGGAATAAAAAAAGGATTTGAAAGAACATCTTACTTAGAATTACTAGAAAACAAAGATAAAAATTTATAAAAAAATTAAAATTATTACAAAAATATTAAAAAGTTTTATTAAAAACAAAAAAGAAAATAAAAAAATTAAGATAACTATACTTTATAAAATATAAAAATAATTAACAAAAAATAGAGTGAAAATAATGCAATATTACACTAGTCCATTTAACAAAGAGATAGAATTGAAGTTTCCAAAAAAAATCACCATATACGACACCACACTACGAGATGGAGAACAAACACCAGGCGTTTGCTTAGATAAACAGGAAAAACTTGAAATAGCTAAAAAATTAGATGAATTCAGAATACATCAAATAGAAGTAGGTTTTCCAATAGTTTCAAAACATGAAAAAGACACTGTTTCAACTATAGCACATGAAGGATTAAATGCAGATGTACTTTGTTTAGCTAGAACTAAAATAAGTGATATCAACGCAGCACTAGATTGTGATGTAGATGGAATTATAACATTTATGGGAACATCAGATCTTCATTTAGAACATAAAATGCATATTACTCGCCAAGAGGCTTTAAACACTTGCATGAAATCTATTGAATATGCTAAAGATCATGGTCTTTTCGTTGCATTTTCAGCTGAAGATGCAACAAGAACAGATTTAGATTATTTAAAAAGAATGTACAAAAAAGCAGAAAGTTATGGAGTAGATAGAGTCCATGTAGCAGACACAACTGGTGCAATAACCCCACAAGGAATGACTTTTTTAATCAAAGAATTAAGAAAAGAAATTAATACTAACATAGCTTTACATTGTCATAATGACTTTGGCCTAGCAGTTACTAACTCAATTGCAGGATTATTAGCTGGAGCAAATGATGTTTCAACAACTATTAATGGTATTGGTGAAAGAGCAGGTAATGCATCACTTGAAGAACTCGTAATGTCATTAAAACTTTTATATGGTAAAGATTTAGGGTTTAAAACAAAAATAATAAAAGAATTATCTGAAATGGTATCAAAAGATACTGGATTAGAAGTTCCTTACAATAAACCAGTTGTTGGTAAAAATATATTCAGACACGAATCTGGAATTCATGTTGATGCAGTAATTGAAGAACCATTAACATATGAACCTTACTTACCTGAATTAGTAGGTCAAAAAAGACAATTAGTTTTAGGAAAACATTCAGGATGTAGAGCAGTTAAAGCAAAATTAGATGATTGTGGTTATAATGTAACAAAAGATCAATTATGTAAAATTGTTAAAAGAGTTAAAGAAAAAAGAGAAGAAGGACAATATATTAATGATGATGTATTTAAAGACATTATAAGAAATATTGATGAACCTATTGACCCTTAAAATTAATTTAATTTCTTAATTAACTTAGATAAGTGGTATTAAATGAATATAACTGAAAAAATTTTATCAAAAAAAGTTGGACGAGAAGTAAATCCTGGAGAAATTATAGAAGTAAATGTGGATTTAGCTATGTCCCATGATGGAACATCTCCTCCTGCAATCAAAACATTTGAAAAAATAGCAGATAAAGTATGGGATCCTGAAAAAATAGCAATTGTATTTGATCATGTAATACCCGCTAATACTATAGGTTCTGCAGAATTTCAAAAAGTGGCAAGAGATTTTATAAAAAAACAAAATATTACACACCATTATACTCATGGAGAAGGAATATGTCATCAAGTCATACCTGAAATGGGTTTAATTGAACCTGGAAAATTAATAGTTGGAGCTGATTCACATACTTGTACTTATGGTGCATTTGGAGCATTTTCAACAGGAATGGGTTCAACTGATATGGCTATGGTATATGCTACTGGACAAACATGGTTAATGGTTCCTGAAGCAATGAAAATTGAAGTAGAAGGAAAATTACCACAAGGGATAACATCAAAAGATCTTATTTTAAATATAATTGGAAAAATAGGAATTGGTGGAGGTACTTATAAAACAGCGGAATTTTGTGGTGAAACAATAAATGGATTAGATGTTGATAGTAGAATGACCATGTGTAATATGGCAATTGAAATGGGTGCAAAAAATGGAATAATGGAACCTAATGAAGATACATTAAGTTATGTTATGAAAAAAACTGGAAAAACTAAAAATCAATTAAATATTTTAAAATCAGACAAAGACTCAATATATGAAAAAGAATATCTATTTGATGTTAATGATTTAGAAGCACAAATTGCCTGCCCTAATGATGTGGATAATGTTAAAGGATTATCTAAAGTAGAAGGAACATCAATTGACCAGTGTTTCATTGGATCTTGTACTAATGGTAGATTTTCTGATTTATTAGCTGCAGCTAAAGTTTTAAAAGGGCAAAAAGTTTCTGATGATGTTAGATTAATTATAATACCTGCATCTAAAAAAGTTTATCAAGAAGCTATGAATAAAGGTTTAATACAAATATTTATGGATGCTGGTGCAATAATTTGTAATCCTGGATGTGGACCTTGTTTAGGTGGTCATATGGGTGTTTTATCTGAAAATGAAGTGTGTATATCTTCAACTAATAGGAATTTTAAAGGTAGAATGGGAGATTCTGAGTCTGAAGTATATTTAGGAAATCCTTCAGTTGTAGCAGCATCAGCAATAAAAGGGTTTATAGAAAATCCAGAAAATATTTTTTAAAAATTTAAATATTAAATTTAATGGGATAAAATGACTTGTGAAGGCAATAATATTAATCAACGATTAATAGAAAAAATTTATACAGTTGAAAAAAATTATGGTAAAACTTTTTCCAATACACAAAAAATTCTTTTAACTACTGATGGATCAATAACTGCTATATTAGATGTTTTAAATGGAAAAATTGATTTAAAAACACTTGAACAACATTTTGAAAAATCAACCCCTGAAATAGCAGAATTAATAGACATTGGTTGTGGAGAAGAAATAAATTATAGAGAAGTATTAATGCATAAAAATAATAAACCATTAATTTATGCCATTTCCTATATTCCATTAAAAAGATTACATGATAATTTTAAATCTGATTTAATTAGAGCAGATATACCTATAGGAAGAATTCTTCGAAAATATAATATGGAATCTAGAAGAGAGATAAAAACTATACAAGTTGAAAAATCTAATGAAAAATTAGAGGAAATATATAAAACTGATAAGGATTTTTTAACAAGAACTTATACAATTATTCATAATGAAAAAATTTTAATTTGGATAAAAGAATTTTTCCCAATTACATATTTTGTTGAAAAAGATAGTATTAATTAAATAATATAATGGTGTGATTAAATGGGTGTAAAATTTACTGATATTATTGAAACAGAAGAAATTGGATTTAAAGATTTAGAAGGGCATAGTGTTGCAATTGACACATATAATACTCTTTACCAATTTTTATCAGGTATACGTCAAAGAGATGGAACACCTCTTATGGATCAAGATGGTAATATTACTTCACATCTTAGTGGATTATTATACAGAACTTCTTCAATTGTTGAAAAGGGAATTAAACCAATTTATGTTTTTGATGGAAAACATTCTGACTTTAAAACAAACACTGTTATGAAAAGAAAAGAAGTTAGAAATGAATCTGAAAAAAAATGGAAAGAAGCATTAGATGAGGGGAATGAAGAAGAAGCTCGTAAATTTGCAATGCGTTCATCAAAAATATCTCCTTATATAATAGAATCTTCTAAAAAATTACTTGATTTATTAGGAATTCCATATGTACAATCTAAAAGTGAAGGTGAAGCTCAAGCATCATATATGGTTCAAAAAGGAGATGCTTGGTCTGTTGCATCACAAGACTATGATTGTTTATTATTTGGGGCTTCAAGAACTGTTCGAAATTTAACTTTAAGTGGGGGTTTATCTAATTTAAAATATATGGAACTTGAAAAAATTCTCGCAAATTTAGATTTAACAAGAAACCAATTAATAGATATTGCAATTTTAGTAGGTACTGACTTTAATGAGGGAATTAAAGGCATAGGGGCAAAAACTGGATTAAAATTAATTAAAAATGATAGTTTAGAAAATATTTTAAAAAACAAAGAGGTAGAATTAGAAGTAGACCCGGATATTCTTAGAAATATTTTTTTAAAACCTGAAGTTAACACAAATTATGAAATTAAATGGAAAAATGTTAAACTAGATCAATTAACTGAATTTATGTGTGAAGAACATGGTTTTTCAGAAGCTAGAGTTGTAAGTTCTGCAAATAAAATGAAAAAATTAAATTCAACACAAAAAAGTTTAGAAGATTGGTTTTAAAATTTATTTATTATCAAAAAAAGTTTAAATCTTAATATGGGGAGAATGATACTCCAAATAATTCTCGAACATATTTTATTGCTAAATCCACTTGTTTAGGATATTTAGCACTTATATTTTTTTCATATTCTTGACGTGTATTTGATTTAGTTACTAAGTATAATAAATCCATAGCTTTATCAATAGATAATTTTTTATTAAAACCATACTGGTTTTCTACTTTTTTTAAATCAAAATGTTTACTATTGAATGATGGGATTTCTATAGTTTTACAAACAGTTTCTTTTTCAAAATATTTAAATCGTATTAATGGTGAAACTGAGCTAACTAATATAAAATTCCCACAATCTATTAAAGGTGGAACTCCTTGAGATTGAAATCTTGAATCATCAATTAACTTTTTATAATGGGAAATATTATAACAGTGAAGTTCCGTGTAAAAATCAGGCTTATATTTTTGTATTAAATCAATTATTTTTTTACCTTGTTTAGATTTATAGAATTTTTTATTTATTGTTGATATATATGGTGTGTCATCTAAATTGTATATGTAAATCTGTCCTGGCCCAAAATCTTCTTTTTTTAAGAGTTTTATAAGGTTAATTGTAGTTCTACCTTCGTTTCCATGTATTCCACCAATTATTAATTTTGTTGGACCTTTTCCATTATTTATATGACGGTAATATGACATTTTTTTCTATAAATTTTTATTATTAAAAATAAAATTAAAAAGAGAAGTTTCTCTTTTTTTTAAATTTTTATGTTCCTTGAGCCCAATTAGCTAAATAAGATTCTTGGGTATCTGATAAGGAATCTATTTCTATTCCCATTGCTTTAAGTTTTAATCTAGCAACGGTATCATCAATAGAATCAGGTGCTTTCATAACATCTATTGGTAAATCGTTTTCTAAAATATATTTTGCAGATAATGCTTGTACTGCAAAACTCATATCCATTATTTCTGCTGGATGTCCTTGACCTCTAGCTGCAGCGAGATTTACTAATCTTCCATCTGCTAATAGATAAAGTTTTCTACCGTCTTCCATTACAAACATTTCTATACTTTCTCTTACTTCTTCTACCGCTACAGATTGTGATTCTAAATCTTCTCGATTTATTTCTACATTGAAATGTCCAGAATTTGCTAGTAAACATCCATCTTTCATATATTTGAAGTCATCACCTTTAATAATGTCAATATTTCCTGTTACAGTTATTATTAAATCAGCGATTTTGACAGCTTCTCTAATAGTCATTACTCTAAAACCATCCATTCTTGCTTCTAAAGCTCTGATTGGATCCACTTCAGTTACTATTACATTTGCTCCTAAACCATCAGCTCTTGATGCTACTCCACGGCCACACCAACCGTATCCACATACAACAACATTTTTTCCTGCAATTAACATATTAGTTGTTCCCATGATAGCATCTAATGAGGATTGTCCAGTACCATAACGATTATCAAATAGATATTTAGTATATGCATCATTAACCGCTACAACTGGGAATTTTAATGCACCATCAGCATGCATTCCTTCTAATCTATGAACACCTGTTGTTGTTTCTTCACATGCACCCATAATTGTTTTTAAAAGATCTGGTCGTTTTTCATGAATTGTTAGAATCATGTCTGCCCCATCATCAATTATTATGTCAGGTTTATGACTTAGTACATCATTTATAGTTGAGTAATATTCTGTTTCACTTTGTTCTCTCCACCCATAAATGTTTAATCCTAAAGCTGCTCCTCCTGCTGCTGCATCATCATGAGTTGAAAGAGGATTACAACCAGTCATTGCTACTTCTGCCCCTCCTGCTTGTAATGTTAATCCTAAATTTACAGTTTTAGGTTCTAAATGTAAACAAGATCCTATGGTAATTCCTTCAAAAGGTTTTTCTTCTTCAAATTGTTTTTTAATATGTTCAAGAACAGGCATGTGTTTTTGAACCCATTTAATTTTTCTTATACCCTCATCGGCAAGGGCCATATCTTTTACTTTACTCATTGATAATCACTTTTTAAATTTAAAAATTATTTTTTATGTAAGTTATATTATTATATTATATTACTATTTTTTATTATATGTTTTATTAAAAATTATGTATTAAAATTTTATTTATCTTTTTTATGAAAAAATAAATTTTTTAATTTATGTATTATTGGATAATTATTTGCAAAAATTTAGTAAAAAGGGAAAACTTTATAAGAGATTAGTTACTAAAATTTTATTACTGTCAGATGCCGGGGTGGCTCAGCTGGTTAGAGCGCACGGCTCATAGGGTTTTAAGCAGTGCTCTGACAATTCCTGGGATACCGTGAGGCCACGGGTTCGAATCCCGTTCCCGGCATTTTTACAATCCCAGGAATAATATACATTAGTTTTAACTATTTTTAAATAATTTATAACCTAAATAATTATTAATCGCAACTAAGTATCATTTTAAATAACCTATTTTAAATTATAAAAGTATTAGGTGAAAAAAATTGCAATATAAAGAATTAGGGAATACTGGCGAAAAAGTTTCTATTTTAGGTTTTGGAGCTATGCGTTTACCCCACGAAAATTCTAACGATGAAATTAACTTAGGAAAAACTAATGAGATACTTAGTTATGGTATTGATAATGGAATAAATATAATTGATACAGGTTATTCATTCCATGCTACTGATTTAAAGGGTAAAGGTAATTGTGAACCTGTTATTGGAAATTTTTTAGAAAATGGTTATAGAGAAAAAGTTTTATTATCTGCTAAATTACCTAGTTGGTTAATTAAAGAAAAAAATGATATGGAAAACATATTTAATGAACAATTATCTAGGTTAAAGACAGATCATATTGATATTTATTTATTACATGGATTAAATAGCGAATATTGGTCCAATTATAAATCTTTAGATGTTTTTGATTTTTTAGATGATATCTTAAATGATGGTAGGGTAAAACATATAGGTTTTTCTGCACATACTGAATTTGACATATTGATGAGTATTATAAGTGAATATGATAAATGGGAAGTTGTATTAAGTCAAATGAATTATTTAGATGAAAATTATAAAAGTGGTCTTGCTGGATTAGATTTGATTAATAGTATGGGAATTGGAAATATTATTATGGAACCTCTTAGGGGAGGAAGATTAGTTGAAAATATTCCTAAAGATATAAAAGATATGTGGAATACTGCTGAAGTTAATAGAACTCCTGTTGAATGGGCTTTTGATTACTTATGGAATATGGAAAATGTTGATTGTGTTCTTAGTGGTATGAATTCTTTAAAACAAGTTCAAGAGAATATCGAAATTGCATGTAATGCTAAAGTTAATTCTATTTCAGAAAATGATTTAAGTTTAATTAATGAAGTGGCTAGGGAATATAGATTTAAAAAGGGTAATGATTGTACAGGTTGTCAGTATTGTATGCCTTGTCCTAATGGGGTTAATATTCCTAATTGTTTTAGAGAGTATAATATAGCTAAGATATTGGATGATCCTGCTGCTAGTAGTATGCATTATTTTAACTTAATTTCTGAGAATAGTAGAGCAGATAAATGTAATAATTGTGGTAAATGTTTAAATTTTTGCCCTCAACTTATTAACATTCCTAATGAGCTTAAAAAAGTTCATGAATTATTTGGTGAAAATTTTAACTTATTTTAAATCTTTTTTTGTTTTTTTTTATTTAATTTTAATTATATAAGATTAAAAATTATTAATATAAAATAGATATATTAAATTAAATAAAATTTAATTATAATTAGTGATGAAAATGCCAACAAGATATAAGGAAATGGGTTATTGGGAAATTGCAAGTAGACAAATGAGTATTGTTACAAAAAGCCAGCAAAAAAGATTTAAAGAATCAAAAATAGGAGTTGTTGGTTGTGGTGGTATTGGTGGTTCAGTTATAGAAATGCTAGCTCGTATGGGTGTTGGAGAGTTAAATCTTATTGATAAAGATTATTTTGATTTCTCCAATTTAAATAGACAATTATTGAGTACAACTTCAACTTTAAGAAAATCTAAAAGTGAAACTGGAAAAGAAAGAGTAAGAATAGTTAATCCTTATGTGAAAGTTAATACTTTTAACGAAGAATTAGATGAAAGTAATGTTAATTATTTAGTAGGCGATTGTGATATTGTTATTGATGCATTGGATAATTTAATTTCAAGAATTATTTTATCTAGATTTACTAAAGAACATAATATCCCTTTAGTTCATGGGGCAATTCATGGTACTATGGGACAAATTACTGTTTTTACAAAGGATAGTGAAAGTTATGAAGAATTATTTGAATTACCTTCAGTTAATAAAAAAATCAATGCCCAAATTGTTAAAGAAATTGAATCATTAAATAATGGTGTTCCCCCAGTTATCGGCCCAGTTCCTAATATAATTGGGGCTTTACAAGCATTTGAGGCATATAAATATATTACGGGTGTTGGAAAAGTTATTTATTCTCCAAATATTTTTAAATTTGATTTATTGAATTTGAATTCTTTTTGTACTGTTAAATTATAATTCTTATTTTAAATTTTTTTAATGAATTAATATAATATTTTTTTTAGTTTTTGTATTATTTTGGTTTTGTAGAAACCCTTTATTTTTTTTCTAATTTTTTTTCAATTGAAATTGTACCTTGATGTTTTTGTTTTTTCGATTTCTTTTAATTTAGGTTTAAGAAGTTTTAAGAAGGTTTCAAGTCTTTACACTTGAAATAGTACCTATGATATTTAAAATAAGTAAAGAATAAGTATTAATATTAAAATGGAGAATAAATATTAATATGACAAGTAAAAACATTAATTTTCCAAGTAATTCTTTGTTTTCTAAGCAATTAAATCTTTCGGATTTTAACTTTGAAAAACCTTACAAAAAATTTTATAAAAAGTACTTTTAAAAAATCGTAATGAGGATTTAACAAATAATCAACTGTTAAAATTTATTGAAACAACTTTTAACTATGCAAAAATGTGCTTAAATACTTATTCTAATTATTTTAGCAATCATTTATACACACAACCTGTTTTATTCACTATTTTATCACTTAAAAATTTTATACTAAAAAGCACATTTCGTGAATATAACTCAATTTTTTACAGTTATCTGACCAATATAATTAAATATTTGCGGATAAAAAAGGTCCCACATTACACTACAATCCAAAAATTTTTCCAAAAACTACCATCTGGTACTTTAAGAAAAATCAACCAATTAATATTATCTCAACATGATATAAGTGGAGAAATAATAGCCCTTGATGGATCAGGATTCACCAACGATTATGCTGACAAATATTATGCAATAATACGAGCTAAAGAACGAAAAAGCTATGTTAAAAACCATATTGCAATAGACATAAAAACTCTTTTAATCCTAAATTATGCAACTCAAAGAGGACCTTAGAAGTGACACCAAGTTCGCAATCAATTCCATAAGACAAACAAAAAAAATATCATCCACATTTACATATTAGCAGACAGAGCATACGACACAGAACCCATAAGAAAATGTATAAACGAATACACTGGAGCTTTTGACCATAATACCAATTAAAACTAGAGCCAAAAAAGGACATTACAGACTTAACAGCATATCCATCTTCAGACCCAAAATATACAGTCTAAGAAGCAATGTAGAAGGAGTATTCAGCGTAATCAAAAGACTATTTAACGGAACAAACCGAAGCCGAACATTAAAACTATCAAACAAAGAAACAAAACTCAAAAACCTAATCTACAACATCCACAGATCAACACAACTACCAAAAAAATAGGGTTTCTACAAAGCCATTATTTTAAAAAAGTTTATATAGTATTAGGTGGAAATGTAATTCCGTAGGAAGTAACCTTCCGGCTAACTTCCAATTTAATTTACTTAAAAAAAACAAAACTTAAAAGTAAACCCATACAAAGATAAAACATAACTAATTATAAATGGAGAATTTATTACATGTCAGACGAAATAAAAAATATTATTGAAAGAATGGAAGCAGATAATATCAAATTCATAAGACTTCAATTCGTAGATTTAAATGGAGTTCCAAAAAGTATAGCAGTTCCATATGTAAAAGGAGAAATGGAAAACTTTTTCACCAAAGGAATGCCATTCGATGGATCCTCAATAGAAGGATTCGTTGAAATCAATGATAGTGACCTAATTTTAAAACCGGATATAAGCACATACTCACAATTATCATGGAGACCTGAAGAATCCGCAGTATGCAGATTTATATGTGATATTTGGACCCCTGAAGGAAAACCATTCGTAGGAGACCCAAGAAGCATACTTAAACATGCACTAAAAAAATTAAAAGATGAATATGGATACAATTATAATATTGGACCAGAACCAGAATTTTTCATAGTTAATATAGATGAAGACGGATATCCCGTACCTTACGATGATGCAAGTTACTTTGATGTAGAACCAAAAGATAAAGGACCTGATTTCAGAAGAGAATTAACATTAAACTTAGAAGAATTAGGATTTGATGTTGAAGTAAGTCACCACGAAGTAGGACCTGGACAAAATGAAATTGCATTTAAATTTGACGATGCATTAAAGACAGCTGACGCAGTAATAACATTTAAACAAGCAATAAAAGCTATAGTTAATAACATGGCACAGTTTGATGGATTAGATTATAGAGTAACATTCATGCCAAAACCATTCTTTGGAGAAAATGGTAGTGGAATGCACTGTCACCAAAGTTTATTTAAAGACGGAGAAAACTTATTCGCAGACGATGAAAGCGAAAGTGGAATCTCTCAAGAAGCAATATATTTCATTGGAGGATTATTAAAACATGCTCCAGCATTAACTGCAATAACTAACCCAATAGTAAACTCTTACAAAAGATTAGTTCCAGGATACGAAGCACCTGTTTACGAAGCATATGGTCTTAAAAATAGATCAGCATTAATAAGAGTTCCTGCTGCACGAGGAAAAGGAACACGTATTGAATACCGAGCACCTGATCCAGCATGTAATCCTTATTTAGCATTTGCAGCAATGTTATATGCTGGAATGGACGGATTAAAAAATAAAATTGATCCCGGTGAACCAACAGAAATAAACATTTACAAATTAACTGAAGAAGAACGTGAAGAATTAGGAATTAATGTATTACCTTCAAGTTTATGGGAAGCATACCATGCATTAGAAGAAGATAATATAATTATGGATGGTTTAGGCGAACACATAAGTGAAGCATTCTTAAAATCCAAATATGCAGAATGGGACGATTACAGAGTACAAGTATTTGGATATGAACAAGAAAGATACTTAGATTTATAATTAACTAAACCTCTTTTTAATTTTTTACTTTTTTAAAAAAAAACATTTTTTTACTATTTCTTAATTCAAAAATAAAATAGAAACTTATTAAAAAAAAATATAAATTAACTTAATAAAAAATAAATTTTAATTCTTTTTTCTTAAATTTTACAAAGGTAACTACAATGTCAGAATCAGAACATCGTATGATAGAAATTCTCAGAATTTTAAGTGAACAAGACAAAGCAATTGGTTCTAAAGTTATAGCAAACGAATTAAAAAATAAAGGTTATAACTTAGGAGAAAGAGCTGTAAGATACCACATGCAAATATTAGATGAAAAAGGATTCAGTAAAAGAAAAGGATATTCTGGAAGAATAATCACTGGATCTGGAAGAAAAAAACTTGAAAAAGGACTAATTTATGACCAAGTAGATTTTATTTATTCAAAATTTGAAGAAATGATGTATAAAACAAATTTTGATTTTGGAAAAAAAACTGGGAAAATAATAGTCAATAAATCTAATGTTTTGGACGAATCTGCATTTAAAGTAGTTAAAAATGTTTTTGATGCAGGACTAGCAGTTAGTCCCTTAATAAATGTTGAAAAAAATAAAATAGGAGAATCTTTAGGATATACAATAAAAACTATTTGCAGTACAACTATAGATGGGATTCTTTTATCAAATGGAATAGCATCCCAACCTATTTATGGAGGTCTTGTTAATGTTGAAGATTATACTCCTACAAATTTTACTGAATTAATTTCTTATAAAAAAACATCTATGTCTCCTTTAAATGCTTTCATTGCAAAAGATATGACATCCGTTAGAGAAGTTGTGAAAAATGGTAATGGAATAATACCTGCAAATTTTAGAGTAATACCTAGTGCCGCTAGGGAAAAAACAATTAACATTCTTGAAAAATTAAATCAAATAGGTATTAATGGTATATTGAAAATTGGAGAAAACGGGGAAACCACATTAGGAGTACCAGTTAATGAAGGTTTAGTTGGAATTGCATTAATTGGAGGAGTTACACCTTTATGTGCAGCTCAAGAGTTAAATTATGATGTAGACATTGAAACTATAGAAGAATTTGAAGAGTATGAAAATTTAAAGTCTATATCAAAACCTCAAAATATACTAAAAACCTCAAAAAAATCAAATCAAAATAGGATACCATTCTTACTTTCAAAATCATGGAATTTAATACAAAAAGTAAATTTTGATTTAAATTCTGAAAAAGGAAAAATAATATCTAATATATCTTATATTGATAAAGAAGATTTAGATTTTGCCTTAGATATTATGAAAAAAACATATGAAGATTCACCAAATTATATTAATCCATATTATAAATTAATTAATCATCCCGGTAATCCTAATAAAATAGGTATAGGTACTATTTGTAGTTTAACAATTGATGGGATTTTAATGAATAATGGGATTTTAAGCACACCGAAATATGGTGGATTAATTGAAATAGGAAATTCTCCACAATTTATTGAAATGATTTCATATAATGGTTCTTCATTAGATCCTCATAAAATTTTTATTTTTAAAAACATGACTAATATTACAAAAAAGAAGATTTATCCTCAAAATGCTTTAGCTTCTATTAAAGAAGTACCTTATGTAGCAAGAGAAAGAAGTAAAGATATTTTATCTAAACTAATTGATATGGGATTATCTATTTATAAAATTGGAAAACCTAGAGAGTTAGTTTATAATGCTAAAGTGAATAATTATAATTTTGGAATTGTTGCAGGTAGTGGGTTAAATTCAATTGCAGCAATGAAGGAAAATAACATTGATATTGAAGTAAAAGCTGCTGAAAAATTAATTCCTTTTAATGAATTAGAAAAAATTTAAAAATATTTATATTCTTACAAAACTTTTTTATGAAAACTTAATACATTTAAATGAAAGATAAAGAAATATAAGTAAAACATTAAATATTATGTTTAATATTAATTTAATAGATATATAAATTAATAAAAATTTATAAGTAAAACAGATAGGAATGTTTATAAAAATAAAAAATGGAGCAAAAATAATATGGAAAAAGAAATGGAACCCCTACAAAATGATAGATTAAAAGAGGTAATTAAAAACTTACATGAAAATTATAATGAAGATACTGAAGAAAAATTTTTAGCAGAACTTAAAAATGCATCTTTTTTAGCTCCTGCTGACATTAAAGTTGAAGAGGACTTAAAAGAAAAGATAGAATCTGATGGAACTATAACTTTAGATAAAAATACTCCTATGAATTTTATGTTAATTAGTTCAGAAGATGGAAAAAACTTTTTCCCTGCATTTACTGATGAAGAAGAGTTAAGTAAAGATCCTGAAAAAAAAGATGCAATTATAATTAACTTAGAAACTTATTTAGAAATGTTAGATAGTAATACTGAAGAAAATATTGCGAGTATAGCTATTAATCCTTTTGGTGAAGCTATTGTAATACCTAAAGAAATGTTAATCGATATTTACACCAACTAAATAAAACTTTTTTTTAAATAATATTATAAAACCCATTTTTTTTCGATGTTTTAAATTTTAAACATCAATGTTCTTTTTTTTAAATCCCCAGATTAAATAGAAAATCTTAAATATCGAATGATAAAAATATCGATATGTATGAAAATACAAAACTTTTTTTAAAAATGGAGAAATAAAAAAATGAATAATAAAAAAATTTTTATAATAATTGTTATTATTGCCATTATAGCTATTATAGCTGGTAGTTATTACTCAGGGGCAATATCAACACAACAATCTAGTGAGTCAGGTACTGTAACTGTGCTAGCTGGAGCTGGTTTCAGCAAAGTTGGTAATGATTTAGTAACTGAATTTAACAAAAAATATCCTAACATTAAAGTAAATATGAAATATGGGGGAAGTGGAGAACTATTCTCAACTTTAGAAACCCAAAAAAGTGGGGATATTTTTTTACCTGCAGCTTATAAATATATGAAAGAAGCTAAAGAGAATGGTTACATTCAAAATAATACAGAACAGAACATTACTAAAAAGGTACCTGTAATAGTAGTTCAAAAAGGTAATCCTAAAAATATTACTGGACTTAAGGATTTAGAAAGATCTGATGTTAAAGTAGGTTTAGGTCAAGCCGAAGGTCCTGCTATTGGAAAAACATCTCAAAAAATTATTGAAAAAAATAATTTAACAATAAACCCTACTGTTACAACTACTACAGTTAATCAATTATTAACTTATATAGTATCAGGACAAGTAGATACAACTATTATATGGGAAGACATGACTGTATGGCAAGAAGGAAAAGATAAAATTGAAGTTGTAGAAATACCTAAAAATGAGAATTCTATAAGTACAATACCTGTTGCAACAACTCAATTCGCAAAGGATAATAGTTCCGCACAAAAATTCCAAGAATTTATCTTATCTGATGAAGGTAAAAAAATTTGGGAAAAATGGGGATTTGAAATAGACTAAAAAAAAGTTTTTCTAAAAAATTATTAGGAGATTGAGAGGATAAGATTATTATGCGTTCTAAATTTGAATGGTTATTTATTGGAATCACAGTAACAGTTACTTTAATATTTTTTGCAGTAATTGGAAGTATGTTTTTAATTACTTCAGTAGATGGATTCATATCTTCTTTATTTTCTCCAGAATTAACTTATGCTATAGGATTAACCATAGGTACTTCATTAGTTTCTGCCACAATAGTGGTAATATGTTGTATACCTATGGCTTATACATTAAGTAGATATGATTTTCCTCTAAAAAAATTATTTAAAATCATATTAGATTTACCTATGGCTTTTCCTGAAATTGTTATTGGTATAGCACTTTTAATGTTTTTAGGAAGCTATGGAATTGGAGGAATATTAAATACTTTGGGAATTGAACTAGTTTTTAATAGTACTGGAATTATTATTGCCGAATTCTTTGTAGCTTTACCTTATGCAATTAAAATGTTACATTCTACATTTAATTATATAGATCCTAGATATGAATTTGTATCAAGAAGTTTAGGTTATAGTGAAGTTGATACTTTTTTTAATATTACATTACCTTTATCAAAACAAGGACTTTTCGCAACAATAATTATTACTATTGCAAGATGTATAGGAACATTTGCTGCGGTATTATTTGTTGGTGGAGGCATATTAATGAAAACTGATACTTTAGCTATTTCAATATATTTGAATTTATCTACAGGTGATATAGATATGGCTATTACATCTGGAATTTTATTAGTGATAATTTCATTTATTACAATTGCTATAATGGAAAAATATGCTCCTGAAACTTATAATAATCAAAAAAGTGTTTGAGTTTAAGATAATAGGAAAAAATTAAATATTTATTTTTTTAGGGATTGAAATGTATTTAGAAGTTGAAAATTTATCTGTGGATCTTGGGGAATTTCATTTAAAAAATATTAACCTTTCAGTTGAAGAGGGAGAATATCTTGTTTTAATTGGCCCTACTGGTTCTGGAAAATCTGTATTACTTGAAACAATTATTGGATTTTACACTCCAAAAGAAGGATTAATTAAATTAAATGGTAAAGTACTTAATGATATTGCACCTGAAGATAGACACATTGGAATTGTTTATCAAGACCATGTTCTTTTTCCAAGTATGAATGTTTATGATAATATAGCTTATGGATTAAAAAATAAAAAATCATTAACTAATGAAGAAATAGATTTAAAAATTAAAGATATGGCTAATATTATGAATATCACTCATATTTTACCTAGGGATGTAAATACTCTTAGTGGTGGAGAATCACAACGAACAGCACTAGCTAGAGCTCTTATTGTTGAACCTAAAATTATTTTAATGGATGAACCTTTTAGTGCATTAGATGTAACCACTCAAGCAACATTAACTTCTTTAATTAAAAGCATAGGTAAGAAGTATAAAACAACATTTGTCCATGTGACTCATAATTTTAATGATGTCTGGAATTTAGCAGACCGTGTAGGGGTAATGAAAAATGGCATACTTCACCAATTGGACTATATAGACACAGTATTTTCAAAGCCTAATAATAAATTTGTTGCAGATTTTGTTGGAGTTAACAACATTATAAAAGGAAAAGTAGATAAATATAATGAAGGAATAATGGAAATTAAAATTAATGATAATTTAACATTATACAGTGCAGACGAAGAATATTATGATAAAAATAAGAATATTAAAAATCATGAAGTTTTAGTTGCAATAAGACCTGAAAATATTATATTCTCAAATGATAAAATAAAATCTTCAGCAAAAAATCAACTCAAAGGAATTATTAAAAATATTGAAATAGCAGGACCTATTATCACAGTAATTACAGAAGTAGAAAATGTTAAATTTAAAGGAATTTTAACAAAAAATTCATATGAATTATTAAATATTAAAGAAGGTAATGAAATTTATTTAATTTTCAAATCAATGAATGTTAACATAATCGAAAGTTATAATAAATTCAATCTAAAGAAAAATTAAAAATTAATATAATTCTATTAAAATTGGTTCGCCTATTTGAGGTTTATGTAAAAATTCAACTAAATCCTCTTTGAATTCAATTAAATCAATTTCAATAGTTGGATTTAATGATGTTGCATCTAAATTTACTAATACTTTAAAACCAGGAACTCCATTATATTCAGATTTATCTATATTAAGTATTTCACCTTCAGCAAAAATACGATTATATGATATTTCTGCATGATCATGAATTTTTAAATTTTTTTCTAAATAATTTAAAAGTTCATCAGGAGACATTTTTACTGTTTTAACCATTTTGTTTAACCTCTTAAAATTTTTTTATTAATTACATTTGAAAAAATGTATTTTAATATATAAATATTATTTGTTAGTATTAGTACAAATAAGTTTTGTTTTAAAATATAAAAAAGATTATTTATAAGAATATGTAAAATCAACTTCAGGCATTTCAGCCTCTATAACAACTACATTATCATCTTTAACATGTCGTATTTCAAGAAGTTCATCTTTAATATCATTTAAATCTATTTCGATGCTTTGATTAAGAATTTCACCATTAAGTTGTAAACTTACACGAAGTCCTTCACCTGTTTCTTCATCTTCTTCAGTAATAGTTAAAACTTCACCTGGAGCAAAAATACGATTATAAGAAATTTCAAGTGTATCAGTAGGCTGAACATTCTGACGAATATATTCTACCATTTCATCAGGACTCATAATTAATTCCTTTTCTTCATTTTCCATTATATCTCACTCCAAAAATATTAAAAATAATTTAAAAAAATAAATTTAAAAAAAAATTAGGAGATTAATTAATAATCTCCAAGGGTAATATATTCATCATTTCCTTCGGAATAAGCAGATAATTTATCTCTGTTATTTTCAGCATCAATATATAATCCACCTTTACCGTTAAGAGCAATATCACCTGAATATTGGATATATTTTCCAGCATAAACTTTACCAGATATTTCTGGATCAGTTACAATACCTTGTTCAACAAATCCTTCAAGTAATCTTCCTAATTTACCATGAATAATAATATTACCATTTTTCATTTGACCACCAGGCCAACGGTTAACATTACCATCAATTTCTATTGTACCTTTAGTCATGTGAATACCTGCAAGAATATCACAGTTTCCTAGAACATGAATACTTCCACCAGTTAAACATTCTCCACATTGTTTTCCAGCATCACCATGAATAATTATTTCTCCACCAGTGACACCTCTCCATTCTCCAATGTAAGAAGCTCCAGTAAATTCTTTAGTATTTCCCATAATTTCTAGTTTTCCACCAGACATTTCACGGCCAGCATGAGCTTGAGCATTACCATTTACTAAAACGTAACCTCCAGACATTTCTGCACCTACATGAAGATCAGCATTACCATTAATAATGACTTCTCCACCACTCATT
Source organism: Methanobrevibacter acididurans (assembly GCF_046197875.1). NCBI lineage: Archaea > Methanobacteriati > Methanobacteriota > Methanobacteria > Methanobacteriales > Methanobacteriaceae > Methanobrevibacter > Methanobrevibacter acididurans. The sequence goes on from NZ_CP166991.1 coordinate 1,497,077, forward strand.
CTGAAACCAATATATTTAACTCTTCCCATATCCCCATTCATAATCATTTTAACTTCATTTGGAGAATCAGCTTCTCCTTCAACTGTTATTTTAAAATAATCTGTAATTGGGAATCTTGAGTTACCAACCGGTACAGTATATTTTGCAAAATCATCTTCTGTCCATGTATAGATATTGTCAGTGTTTAATTCATCAAATTCTAAAGCAATGGAAGAAGTTTTTATTTGATCAAAAGTTATTGTTTTCACTTTAACACTCCCTTATTTACTTCACTGGTACATCAATTTTAATTGGATTTGGTACATAATGGTCATGTACTTTGTAATTACTCCATTTAACTGAATAATATTGTTTGAAGAAAGGCATAATATCTTCAATTACCTTAGCTTCTTGATCTTCTAAACCAGTAACATTTGTCCATATTGTGTGACTTGGTTTAGTTTGTACAATTTCACCATCTTTAACTAATATTTGTCCATCTTTTATTGTGTATAAAGCACGACTAAATGCTTTTTCAACTTCCTTAGGATTTCTAGAAGGATCAAATTCATTAGGTTTAATATCATAAACAGCAATATCTGCTTTGAAACCAGGAGTTAATGCTCCTCTATCAGTATATCCATCTATTTTAGCAGGAGCTGCTCTTGTTATAATAGCAATATCGTTGAAATCATATTCACGATCGAGTGTAGCGAGGGTTGTTCTTTTTTCAGCCCATTTATGTACTTCTCTATTTTCAATCATTTCCATTCTACGTTTATTACTCATTAACCAGGAAATAACTCTAGGATATCTGATGAATGGACCTCCATTAGGACTATCAGTAGTTAAACAAAGTTGCCATGGATCATTAATTAATAAGAATAATTCTAATCCCACAGCCCATTGTAAAGTGTTAACTGGATTTTTAGGTGAATAGATACATGGAATAATTCCTGAACCTGTTTCACATTCAACATCTTTATTTGCCCATTTTAATCCAGATAATTTATATAAATCATATTCCATTGGACCATCAGCAGTCATAGTAGTAGTTTCATCAAAAGTAACTTGACCTACATCCCCAGTAAGATATTTATTATGATTAATAAATTTAGCAACATCTGGTGCACCTGAACCTGCATTTTTCCAACTAGTTCCAGTATAAGAATGGAATTGTAAATGAGTACAATGCATAACTTGATCTCTTATAGAAGCAGAAGGTAATGTACTTTTAGCAATATCTTTAACAGATGCTAATGTTTCAATAGTAGTTCCAGTGTTTCCTGGGTGTCCTAAATCATTTGGATGTATATGTATTGAGTGAGGAAGTCCTAACTTTTCATTAACTTTTGTTAAAGCTCTTACTACTTGTCTAGAAGTTACATCAAAATAAGGTGCAGAATCATCATATCCATGAACATTCATTCCCCATCCCCATGCTTCTGTTCCACATGGATTTACTATTTTAATACCATATCCTTTAGATAATTTAAGCCAAGCTGATACATATGCAGCTAATTCATCTATTTTATTTTCTTTTGCATATTCCATTACAACCCAATTATTACCAAATAATGGTAATGGGGCTACATCTATATTTGGAATTGTATTAATTTCTTCATGAGTATGTTTTGCTTCTAAAGGAGGCATTGCTGCTTCACAAACTGTTCCATATCCCATTCTAGAATATCTATAACCTGTTGTTGGACAACTTGGTATAGAAAATCCAGATTCACCTTTTTCATGAGCGGTTTTTTGAGTTACTCCTCTTCTTGAATCTTCTGGTCTGTATAATCTACCTACTACTAATTTAGGTCCTGCAATGTGGGCATGAATATCTACACCAGCAGGCATTACAATTTTATCAGTTACATCTATGACTTTGGCGTTATCAGATACACTGTCAACGATTTTATCATCTTTGAACATTATATCTTTCTTTTCTCCATTTACGCCATTAGCAGGATCGTAAACAATACCATTTTTTAGTATATATTCCATTAAATCACTTCCTTCAATTATTCTGCTGCTGGGTTAGGTACGTATTTAGGAGCTACGTTAGGCTCTTTTCTGAGTTTCATTACTCTTTCTTTAATTTCTCTTATAATCCATTCATCATCACGACATGTTTCAGGTTTATCAATAGCTTTTTTCATATAGATAGGTACTCCATCCATACGATAACTTGTACCTGCACATTCAACCGCAATAAATGAACCTGGTAATACAACATCAGCTAATTCTGTTGTAGGTCCCCAGTGAAGATCTATTTGAATAACTGGAATGTTAGCTAAATGTTGATTTGCACCATTAGGGAAGTGAGCACCTGGATCAGCTGCAATAACCATGAAAACATCTGGTTCTTTTCTTGTTAATAAATCTATAGTATTGGTTTCCCCTAACATATATCTTGCATATCCTCTACAGAAATCTACACCAAATGCAAATCCTGTTTCATATGCCATGAATATATTGAATCCATTTACATTAAAGTGGCCTCTCATAGGAGTGAGTCCCCATTTACTATCTTTATTTAAATCCATTACCATTTTTATTGCTATATCAATATTTCTTTGTTTTGATAATGTGTGAGTTAAACCAAGACCGAAGAATAGAACACCAAATTCTGCAGATTTCATTTGATCCACTAATTCATAAATATCTTCTTTTGGAATTCCAGAAATTACATCAGCATGAAGTTTTTTACCTTTTAAAACAGCTCTTATAGCATTATAAAATCCATAATCCCCATTTTGTTCAAATCCTATCCATTTATCAGACATTTTAGCTGTATCTGAAAATTTAGGATCCATTGTAACTACAGTTCTATCAAATCTTCCTCGTTTTCTAAAGTATCCTCTAGGGAAAACTGCATATCTTGCTAAATGTCTTGGATGTGAATTCATTGCATTACTTCCAGAGTATACTACCATATCTGCTCTGTTAGTAACTTCACCTAATGTTTGAATAGGATATCCTGCATTTTGCATAGCTTGTAAACTTGGTCCATGACAAATAGTAGCTTGATTATCTAAAACTGCTCCAATATATTCTCCTAATTCAAGTCCTTCTTTCATACATTCAGTAGAAGTTTCAGACCATCCATAAAATACAGGTCTAATAGAGTGTGCAATTAATTCAGCAGCTTTATCTAATGCTGTATCCCATTCTACTTCTTCAAGTTCTCCATCATCTGCTCGTACCATAGGTACTAATAATCTTTGATCGATATCTTCCATGATTTTACTTGCACCTAATCTGCAAGCATGTCTAACTGCAACTACATGATTATCTTTTATTAAATAATCTAAATCATCACAGTTACATCCACAAAATGCACAAGTACAATCTTCTACAATAGTATCATAATCAGTTATTGGTGGTTCATAACTCATTCTAATTCCTCCCATTTACGTCCTCTATAAACAGGTCGTTCACCTAAAGAATCCATATTTTCAATGACTTCATCATCAGTTTCATCTGTATATTTTTTATAGACTAATCTCATTAAATCTGCCATTAATAATACTTTTCTATCTGTTTTTTCCACAGTACAGTGAATTCCTTTATATGTTGGATCTGAACAACAGTAAGTTTCATGGCTTACAATAGTATTTGCCCATGGTCCTTTACAAATAAATACAGTTCCTTCATGAGGAGCATCTCTTGATTTAGCAGCATTCAATACTACTTCACCAAATTTAGTTTTTACTAAAACGGTGTCCCAATTGTTTACACCTAACTTCATCATATCTCTAGGATCCATATAACAAGTTCCAGAAGCATTTTTATATTCTTCTTTTAATGTGGATCCTCTTTTTTTACATGCTCCTTGGTAGATGTCAGAACCTGTATTTAACATACAATTAAGTATGTCTTCAGATCCTTCACCAGGAGTTTGTTCCAAATCATCTACTACTGGTTTATCTAAATAAGTGTTTGCATAAAACATATTTTTACTCTCCTTTTTATTCTAACCATATAGCGTCACAAGGACAGAACATTTGACATGTTCCACATTCTTCACATTTATCTGGGCTGAAGAGTTTTATGAATCCATTTTCAACCATCATTATTGTTTCTGTTGTTTTTGAACCAGCTCCTCCAGCGTTTTCCGGACTGATTCTAGCGTTTACTGGGCAAGAAACAACACATACCCCACAACCTAAACATCTATCTTGATCTACTTTAAGTTCCATTTAATCATCACCGTTTAATTTTTTAAAGCTTTTATAGCATCTTGCCATGCTTTAGAATTGGTTGGTGTATTATTAATTTTAGTTCGTTTTACAGTTAAAGCGTCATTAGGGCATACTTTTTCACATGCACCACAATGTATACAAAATTCTTCTTTAATTTTAATAGAAGAATCCATATCACCAGATCCTTTTGATTTAGGGAAGTATAATGCATTACATGGACAAGTATCTATACATGCTCCACATTCTCCACATTTATCTTCATCAATTTCAAATTTACCTTCAAATGCTTTAGTAACTGTTGCTGCATTGGTAGGACATACTCCTTCACACCATCCACAGTTAATACACTCTTTTTCATCAATAATTACATTTCCAGTTGTAACAGATTTTTCTGGGTCAAAATCATATTCCCCATATGAACAAGACCGACATACTGCTTTAATAGCATCAACAGGACATGCTTTTTTACAAACAAGACAGTAAACACATTTATCTTTATCAATAATTATGTCTTCTGAACCTGGTTCTTTTGTCACATCAATTGCTTCTGCAGGACATAATTCTTCACATATTCCACAATTAATACAAGTATCTTTGTCAACTTCTATTTCACCAGTAACTAAATCTGAACGTTTTGGTAAGTCTCTTTTTACAGTAAGAGCATCTCTAGGACAAGCTGTTTGACATTTTTCACAGAGAACACATTCATCATCATCAATAGTCATTGATTTTTCATAAGATGGATAAGATTCCATATTTTTAATAGATTCCCCACCAATTGTTAAATCTAAAGCATCTGCTGGACATAACCCACTACACATACCACAAAGGACACATTTATCTTCATTAATTGTTACTTTGACATAGTTTGGTTTTGAAACCATGTTTTGAGCAATCTTTTTGTGACCACTGAATTCAGTATTGAAGTAGTTACGGGAAACATTACCAACTGAAGCAATTTCTATTGCGCCTACTGGACAAGTATTTTCGCAAATCCCACATCCAATACAGATATGATCATTGAAAGATAATTGTCTACCTTCTGCTGCTGATCTTTTTATGTTAAAGTCTTTACCTTTAACTTCTTTCACGTTTTTGATCATCTTTTTCCTCCAAAATTTTGATAGAATTTGTTGGGCAGGCCTCTTCGCAGGTATGGCATCCACAACAATAAAAGGAGTTTATTTGAGCTGTTAGTGCATTTAAACTAATAGCCTCCAATATACACAAATCTACACATAATCCACAACCAATACATGAATCATTCACTATTCCATTATAATTTTTTTCTTTGAATATTAAAGCTATAACTCGAATTTTATCCAAATCATGGAATAAATTTTGAATTACTAACAAAAAATCTTTATTATTTAGTTGAGTTAATATTTTAGCAAATTCTATTGAATTCCAAGACAAATTACTTCCATTTAAGTAATGTGAAACTGTAGAACGATCAATATCTAATTTTTCTGCAATTTTTTTCTGAGATAATCCTTGATTTCTAAGTCTTACTGCAGCTAAATATTTCAGACCTGATGTTATATGTTTTGGCATGATATCATTCACTGTGTATTAATTAAATTTTTGTTTTTTCAACTTATAAAAGGTGCTACTAGAACTAAATAGAAATACTTAAATAAAACTGTGTAGTTACTACACTTTTTTAAAATTTAAATAATTAAAATTTGAGGTTTAAAAAGCAATATAATAGAAAATATATTTTAAAAAGCTTGAATTAAATCATTAAGTAATTAATTTTAAAAATAAAACAAAAATAAGTTTTAAATAATAAAATAAGAAAAATTTATTCCTATTGAAAATAATAAAAATTTAGTACCTTATGTAAGTGTTTTCATGTCGAAAATGAAAAAAAATAAGACAAAAAACAATGATGTGTAGTAACTACACATGAATAAATTAATCATCTATAAAATAAGGTTCACGAGAATTAACAGCACTTATAAAAATTTCTTCTAAATCTTTTTCAGAATCCCCAGACCTAATATGAGAAATCAAATCTACAAGATTATCATTTCTAAGCAAACAAGGTTTAATTTTACCTTCAGGAGTTATTCTAAGACGTGTGCAATTCTCACAAAATTTAGTATTATCCATAGGGCGAACAATCTCAACTTCACCACCATCAATAAAATATTTTTTACGATCTTGCATAAACTTACGAACAGTTACCTCACTAGCCAAATCAGTAAATTCCTTTTCTAATGGAGTCATATCAAAATGATATTTTTCATTAAAATTATTATCTTCACAATTATCTGTTTCTAAAATTTCAATTAACTGTAAAATTAAGCCATTATCTTTACAAAAACTAAACATATCATGAATTTCATTATCATTTATACCTTTCATAACAACCATATTAATTTTTACAGGATAAATGCCAACATCAACAGCTTTAAGGATACCATTTTTAACTTCACTTAAATAATCTTTTTTAGTTATACACTTATAAGTCTCAGGTTTCAATGTATCCAAACTAACATTAACACGTTTTAAACCTACATTAACTAAATCTTCAGCATATTTATCTAAAAATATACCATTAGTCGTAATAGATATATCTTTAAAATTTAAAGTATTAAGTTTCTTAACAATATCCACAATATCAGATCTAACTAAAGGTTCACCTCCAGAAAGACGAACTTTTTCAACACCTAAATTTTTAGCTACCTTAGCTATCTGAAATATTTCATCTGAAGTTATTTCTTCTTTAGAATTTAACATTCCATCATGATGACAATAAAAACATTGAATATTACAACGATTTGTAATAGATATACGTAATGAAATTATAGGCCTATTATAAGTATCTTTAATCTTATCCATCCAATCACATAAACCAAAAATTATTTTAATCAAACTTTTTTATTATTAATTAATATTTCAATTTTATTAAAATCCTTAACCCCATACTCAGTAGTTTTTAATGAATTTAACATTCCCAAAATAGTATTTTTCATAAAATCATTTACAAAAGCATTAATTCCAATATTAACACCATCAACTGAAACAGAGATATTTGCTTGTTTTTCTAAATCATATTGTAAATTTCCATCAATAAAAGCTTTAGCTATTACTTTACCATCATTATAACCACAATCATCAACAAACAAAGTGTCAATTATATCATAACCATAATTTTCAATTTTATCAACTAATAAACTAACATCAGAATCATCCATATTTTTCGCATCAACAGACGCAATAGTAAAATCATCAACAACATCCGGAGTTGTAGCAATTTTTGGATAATTATAACCTTTAAATCCTTCTATGACAACAAAATCTGGTTCAGATTCGGAAATAATTTTAATTAAAAACAATATCCTATCAAGAGACAATTGTTTATCTATATTAAAAAATGTAGAAGATCCAATTCCAACAACAGTTTCAGAACCTGCTTCTTTGTGTTTAAAAGTATCAGTTCCTTCTTTATCCATAACCATATTATGATGTGAATGTTTTATACTAGCTACTTTAAAATCTCTTTTTTTAAGTTCCTTAATGATTCTTACAGTTAAAGAAGTCTTCCCACTATCTTTATTTCCAACAACAGAACAAATTCTCATAATAAACACCTAATTTTTATAAATAGTAAATTTTTTAGAAAAATTCAGAAAATAAGCTTTTACAAACTAATAATTATAATTAATTTAGTTTTTTTTAATTTATATATATTTAATATGATATGCAATGCACATCGATTAATAAAAAAAGAATATTGAAATAAAACCATAAAAGGTTTTATTTCCTAAAAAAATGTTTATCTGTTATCCGGTAACTCAAATTCAGTGAATGGTAAAGGTACATCGTCGTTTTCCACACCACTATAATAACCAAAGATATCTTTAACTTTATTGTTTACAGTAGCGAAAATTTTGGAAACTGGAATTTCACATGGACATACTTCAGAACATTGACCACAGTTAGTACATGCATCTACCATATGAACCATACGAGTTAAATGGAAAAATGGAGCTGCAGGTGTGTATCCTCCAGGTACCCATTCAGGTCCTTCGGTTTCAAGACAACAATCTTCACAATAACATAAAGGACATGCTTCACGGCAACCATAACATTTCATACAAGTGGACATATCTTTTTTGAATTTATTTAATACATCAAGAATATCTCCAGTTGTGCCTGCAAAGTCTTTCTCTTTTTGTTTAGATGCTTGTTTAACCATAATATTATTGATTTTATCCCGAATTTCAATACCTTTTTCAATAGGTTCTGCTGTTTCGATTAATTTTTCATCAATAACACCGTTTAATATTTCAGCACCTTTATCAGTGAAAACTTCAACAAATGTAGCTTTACCAGCTAAATCTCCAATAACACCCCAATTACCTAAAGCTATATCAGCATTAGATGGAATGTTCATATCACATCTTTGACAGTTTTCTCTTCGGCCCATACCTTCTGCTTCTAATTCATCGATTTTGATTCCTTTTTCTTCACCATCTTTAGTTTCTACAATAAGTTTTCCTTTAGCTATTTCTTCTTTAGCAACATCAGCAGGGTTTACACCATAGACTTCTTTAAACATTTTCATAGTTGGAACTGGTGGTAATGTTCCACCACAATTTACTCCTACCATTATAACATTATCTTCTATAATTCTACCTTTGCGCATTAATTCTCTAATGGTCATTGCATCACATGGTTTACATGTAACAGCTACCTTGAAATCTCTTGCACCATCAATATATTTTGTTAAAAATTTTGCTAAATTTAGAGTACCACAATGTAAAGAACCAGCAGATTTAATAATATCTTCAGGATCAGTGATTAAAATAGGTTTAGCATCATATAAATCGAATCCTTCTTCAACCGCTAGTACTGCATCAACAGTTCCAGATTTTAAAAGGTATTTCATTATAGTGGTTACAACACCACCATATTCTCCTTCGTCATAAATTGCATTGTCTGCAGAATATGCATAATATTTATCGTTAACTTTTACTGACATGCGATCTACTCCATTTTTTCCACTTTAATAGCACATGCTTTTAATTCAACCATTTTACATTTAGGATCAAAAGAATTAGAATTAGTTAACATGTTAGCTGCACATTCTGTAAAGTGCATAGGTATATTTACAATTCCACGTTTAATATTATCAGTGACCCTAGCAGCTATTTCAATACTTCCTCTTCTAGAACTTGCTTTGACTATTTCTTTATCAAGTATACCTAATTCTTTAGCATCTTCACTATTCATTTCAATATATCCAGTTTTAACCTCATTATCTAAAGTTTTACATCTTCGAGTCATTGCAGCATGATAATGGAACAATACACGTGTAGTGGTTAATAATAATGGGTATTCATTATCAGTAACTTCAACTGGTCCTCTATGTTCTTGTGGCATGAAAATAGCTTTACCATTAGGACGTGAGAATTTTTCTGTATACATTAATGGTTGACAAGGATCATCCTCACTTAAACAAGGCCAATGTAAAGCTTCAGGTGAGTCTAATCTTTTACGATCCATTCCAGCCATTATTGGTGCACATTCTCTAATTTCATTAAAGATATCTTCTGAAGTTTCATAATGGAATTGTTCAGGGTGAGCATCTTCACCCATTCTTATTGCTAATTGTTCCATTATTTTCCAATCTAACATTGCATCACCAGGTGGGTCTTGAGCTTTGTGTAAACATTGTACTCTTCTTTCACCACTGGTAAATGTTCCTTCTTGTTCTCCCCAACCTGCTGCTGGGAATACAACATCTGCTTCAGCTGCAGTATCAGTCATAAATAATTCTTGAACAACAAGCATATCTAAGTTAGCTAATGCTTCTTTTGTATGAGTAATATCCGCATCAGATAAAACTGGATCTTCTCCATGAATATATAATACTTTTAAATCTCCAGAATGAGCAGCATTCATCATTTCAACTAATGTTAATCCTGGTTTTGTTGATAAATTTGTACCATAATAATTGTTAAACCAGTCAGTAGTTTCTTGATCAGCAACTTTTCTGTATCCAACATAATCTGTTGGAAGTGCTCCCATATCACAAGCACCTTGTACGTTATTTTGACCTCTTAATGGATTTACACCAGCACCTTCTTTCCCTAAGTTACCAGTTAACATTGCAAGATCTGCAGTACACATTACATTATCTGCACCATGTGAATGTTCTGTAATACCTAAAGAGTATACAATAGCTGCTTTATCTGCTTTTGCATAAGCTTCTGTTATTTCTATAAGACTATCTTTATCAGCTTCAGTTATTTCACATACTTTATCCATATCATATTTAGATACAATTTCTTTTAATTCTTCGAAATTTTCAGTTCTGTCTTTAATAAATTCAGTATTTTGTAAATCATTATCAATAATATATTTCATCATACCATTCATTAAAGCTACATCAGTACCTGTTTTGAATTCTAAATATTTATCTGCTATTTTAGCTGTAGGTGTATATCTTGGGTCAGCAACTATAATTTTTGCCCCATTCTGTTTAGCTTTGATTAATTTTCTACCAAATAATGGGTGTGCTTCCATACTATTTGCACCAATTACAAATATGACATCAGCTTGCATTATACTGTCAAATCCATTAGTCATAGCACCTGAACCGAAACAAGTTGCTAATCCTGCTACAGTAGGACCGTGACAAATACGTGCACAGTGGTCTACATTATGAGTTCCACATGCTACTCTAGCAAATTTTTGAGTTACATAAATATTTTCATTAGGGGATCTAGCACAAGCATAAAATCCTAATTTATTCGGATCTTCTGCTTTCACTTCATTTAGCTTATTTGCAACTAAATTTAAAGCTTCATCCCAAGAAGCTTCTCTAAATTCCCCATTTTCTTTAATTAAAGGAGTAGTTAATCTATCTTCCCGGTTAATAAATTCATATCCAAAATTACCTTTTGGACAAACTTTTCCTTCATTAACAGGATGCCTTTTCCAAGGTTCAACTCCTATAATTTTCCCATCTTTTACAACAAAATTTAATCCACAACCAGTACCACAGTATGGACAAATTGTTGGAACATATTCTATTTTTGGGACATTTTTCGCAACCATTTTATAATCTCCATATTAATAAAAGTTAAAATTGTTAAATATTTTATAATAAACAACAAATTTTAACATAATCCCTAAACAAATTACATTTAAATATTAACTTTTAATTAAAAAAATAGATTTTAAGGAATAAATAATTACTCCTTAAAATCTAAATGAAAAGTTAATAATATAAACAATTGTTTAATTATTTTTTACTTTATTCTTTAACATATACATACCAGTAGGCGCATGCTACAAATAATGCTCCACCGATAATATTTCCGATTGTAACTGGTATTAAGTTATTCCATAATAATTGTACTACTGATATTTTTGCACCTAAGAACATACCTAATGGTATGAAAAACATATTAGCTACACTGTGCTCGAAACCTAAAGTTACGAAAGCCATAATTGGTACCCAAATACCAACAATTTTACCAATTATATCATCAGAAGCTACAGCCATGTATACAGCTAAACAAACTAGCCAGTTACATCCAATACCTCTTATTAAAGCTTGTACCCAAGTGATAGATTTAACAGCTTTACCAGCTGATAAGAAACTTGCTCCACCTAATGCTTTAGTGTTTGCAACTGTAAGTGCATTGCCCATAAATGGATCTGCAGTCATTAAACCAGATAAGTATGCTAATACGAAAGCAACGAATAAAGCTCCTACGAAGTTGAAAACCCAACTTCCAGCCCAATTCTTACATAAATCTCCAATGCTAGATTTTCCATCTAAAACACCAGCAGTCATATACATAACATTACCAGTAAATAATTCGGATCCACAAATTACAACCATAATTAAACCTACAGGGAACACTGCACCAAATACAAATTTACAAATACCCGGAGGGAAACCCGCTGCAGCCATTCCAGCATTACATATTTCAGCTAACATTCCACCAAATGCAATGTAAGCACCAGCAAGGAATCCTAAAATTGCAAGAGATGCAATTGAAAGATTATTTTTACTTCCACCGATAGATGCTACAGCTTTTGCTGTATCACCCGGACTTTTAAAAGATGAACTCATTTTTTATTACCTCTTTTATACTATCCCATATTTAAAAAAAATAATACTCGATATAATTACCTCACAATAAAGAGTATTATGTATACTATTTAACATTTTTATTATAAAAACTATTTACGATATGAATTAAAAAGTAAGATTTATATACTAGTTTTAACAATTACAAAACTCGAACAAAATAACAAATAAAATAAAATTTTAAAACTAAATAATATTAATAACCAAAATTAGTAGAATAAAATTATAGTATATCTGAAAAAAAATAAACTTTAAAAACAAAAATATTAAAACGATATGAACAATCTTAAAATAAAAAAATAAAAAGTAAAAAATTAAGATGAAACCATAACAAGTTTTCCCGTATCAGGATCTTTATAAACTTTACCTACTTCACTATACCCTTGACCAGAAGAACTCCCACTAGCAGTTGTATCATTAGTAAAAGTTTCTCCAGTACTAATCTGTTGAGTATTTTGAGATTGCTGAGATTGCTGAGAAGTTTCAGATAGAATATTTGGATTAGCACTTAAAGCCAAAATAGCAAATATTAAGAACCCTAACGCTAAAACTAACATAGCATCAGATAAATTTGTTAAAGATGCCATCGGATCATCATCATCCATTTCAGTCAAACGTTTTCTTTTTCTTAAAATTTAAAACACTCCTTTAAAACATCACATTATATCTTTGATAATTTTTCAAGCACAGATTCCGCAACTGTCTCAAGAGTTGTTAAATCTGATTCATACCATTGTTTTTTATATTTAGACACCACATAAGACAAAGAACTGATAGTTAAACCAATGACAGTAGTATCAAAAGCAATAGTTAAAGAACTAGCTAAAGTCGCTATTTGACCAGAACCTAATGCAGAAAGACCAGGACCTAAAGGAATTAAAGTACCTAATAACCCAAGTACAGGACCAAGCCGAACAAAAATATCAGTGAGATTAGTCTTTTTTAATAAAATCATTTGCTCATCTTCAACTAATTTTGTAGCAAAAGATTTTCTAGCTTCTAAATCTAAATTATGATTATCAATAATATTAACAATAATATCTTTTTGAGTATTAAAAAGAGTACTTGACTTAACATGATTTTTAATTTCTTCAGGACTTGAAGAATTATCTACATCATTTAAAAGAGTTTCTAATTCTCTTTTTTTCATTGGCTTTCTAGTATATTTTTCATTAATTAATCCACCGATAGCCAATATAGATATTATTAAAAATAGGACTAAAAGCACTACAACAGGAGTAAGTAAACTTTCAGACACAATATGAATAAATGTAGTTAATATTTCAGTACCAACTATTATCATTATAAATTTTCTCCATTTTTTTATAAAAAATTAAAACAATATTTATATTATATTTATTGATTTTTCTTTAAACTATAATCATTAAGAAATACTCCTACAATGATTAATGATATAATTCCAATAATTAACATTATAACTTCATATGTCGGAGTTAATATTGTAAAAGGAGTAAAATCTTCATAATTTAACCCTTTAACACAATTAAAAGTCAAACCAAAGATCATGACTAAAATTGATTCTAAAATTATAAATTCACTAATTCCTCCAGGAATTTGTTTAATAGCATTTTTTAAAATCCATGAAGATAATATAGACATTATTAAAAATATTATAGAAACAATTCCAGCATTGAAAAATATTGAACTTTGAGGATTCCATATAGCAACTAATGAAAATATTAATGTAAATTGGCAGATTATGGTAATTAAAAGTATTAATGAGTTAATTTTTGCTTTAACCTCATTTTTATTCCATTTATATAAATAAAACATAATTAAAATTAAGAGAATTAATCCAACTGTAAATAGGACATATGGAATAATCTTACTAAAAAATGTTAATAAACTACCATAATTTAATGCAATTACAGACATGATAAATATTAATATTGAGTAAATAACCGAAAAGGTAATAGACTTTTTAAAATTTAATTTTGCAACATCCAACAATAATCCAAAGTTAATAGCAAATAAAATTAAAATAATTATTAAATAATACCAAATTAAATTTAACATTTTTTATCACATTTTTCTATTATAATATAATTTATTTAATCGGTAATATTATATAAAAGTTTTCTTAAATTTAAATTCTTTAAAAAAATATATTTAAAATTTATGAAGGTTAATATAAAAACAAAAGAGCGACTATGATTAAATATAAAAAATATTAATAAATATTAAATAATTAAAAGAATAAGACATTAAAAAGCTTTTTTTTAAATGGTTTTTTCATTAAAAGCCGAATCGGCATGTAATTAAATTCATAACGAAAATTATTCTATGAAAAATTTATACTAAAAAAATAAAAAAGAAAAAATATGAAAATTAAATTTAAATTTTTAAATCATTTTTCAAGAATCTTATGATGTACTCACGATAATAAAAACCAATTGCAATTATTATTAGTAATAATAAACTTGGAATACCTAAAACTCTAAATGAATCTTCATCTAAACTTAAAGCTTTTGTAACTGGAGAATTAGCAGCAGTTGAAGAAGCTTGTGATGTTTTACCTGCACTAGAAGAGCTACTAGAACTTGAACTAGAAGAACTACTAGAGCTTTCACCGCTAGAACTAGTACTTGAAATAGTATTACCAGTTAAACTCACACTACCACTAGAAGTTCCTGAATTAGAACCACTACTTGTACTAGAACCTTGAGATCCACTACCTGAATTAGTAGTTGTGCCATTACTATTATTATTAGAATTATTATTCTGATTTTGATTATTATTATCTTTCCATTCTTGAACATTAACATTAAATGATTCTGTTGAACCTCCAAAATTAACATTAGCTGAAGATCCCACTCCACCAGATACATTGAAAGTTCCTGAACCTTGACTTACAGACATTTGTTGACCTACACCATTAACAAATACTGTAGCAACAAAACTTGCTAAATTTGTAACAATTTGTCCATTATAAGTATATATGACATTAAAAGTATTGGATCCTGATTGTGTTAAACTTGCTTGAATAATTCCTGCTTGAATTCTTGGACAAATAAATCCATTATTTGTATTTCCATTAAACCAATTAGCTCCAACAACAATTCCGCCAAGTTCTTCATAAATACTATCTCTAGCTTCTAAACAGTGCCCAGTTCCTTTTTGAAAAGCATTATATTCCAAAGTTAAACCTTTTGAAACTTTTTTATAATTTGCACCAAAATTGACACCAATATTTCCACCAGTGAAAGAGTTACTCACTATTTTAAAATTATTAGTCTCTGCATTAATATTGATACCATTTCCATTATCATTAAAAGTATTATTTTTAAGGTTTACATTAGATATAGAATTAAATACAATAGCATACTTTTTAGATACACCACCATTATTATTAAAGATATTATTTGTTATATTTAATGAATCTACATTTTTATCTACTTTAATTCCTTCTTCATTTGAATAAAATGTATTTTTTAATATTTCAATATTTTTGGAATTAGTTAAATATAAACCATCTATCTTGTTAAATGAGATATAATTCTTTTTTATAATAGAATTTTCAATATTATCTAAGTAAATACCGTTTTTAGCATTATTCGTAATCGTATTATTCATAATAAGTAAATTATGAGCATTTATTCCATAAATTCCATTTCCATTAGTGGAAATTATATTATTAATTATTGAAACATAATTAGCACCATTAATAAAAATTCCATCACTTTCAGAAATAATTTTAAATCCTGTAATATTTGTACTAGATGCATTTTCAGTTACTGTAAAAACTGGATTATTAGATGAAGAATTAATAACTGTACCATAACTTACTAAGTTTGATGGTTTATTAATTATTAAATTTAATCCATGATAATAACTTCCATTAAAAATGAAAGTAGATCCTGCAGGTGATGAATCCAAAACATTTTGAATAAAATCATTGAATGTTTTATTTGAATTATTATATGATGATTGGTCTCCAATATAAACAATATTTGAACTATTTGAAATTAAATTTTCAGAAAGTATACTATTTGAATATTGAGTATTATTTTCATCAAGTGAAATATCAGACTCATTAGTTATATTAACTTGTGAATTTTGATTTAATATACTATTTAAACTTGAATTTGTAGAAATATTATTTTCATTTAATGGTTGTGCCATAACAAATCCTGTGTTTATTAATAATATAGTGAAAAATACCAATATGATTGATAATTTAGTAAATTTATTATTCAGGTTTTTCACCTCCTTAAAAAAATAAATTTTTAAATTCCACAAACTTATTACATTATATTAATATTTAATAAAATCTTTCTTTGATATACATATATATACCTTTCGAAAATAGTTAAACAATTTTTTTGAGGAAATATTAAAAATAATATTTTAAAATTAAAATTAAAATATGAAATTAAACGAATATATACAAATAAAAATAGCACTTATCTTATGTAAAATTGTTTAAAACCAATAATTTAATTTATTTATAAATATTTAAAAGAATTAATAATCAAATCATTCTAAAAATTCTTAGATTACAAATTCAAGAAATTTTTCATTGAAAAATATATTTATGGTCAAGTCTCAATTATTAAAAAAAATTTGTCAATCTAAATTTTTTCGAAAAACATTTATATTCATAACGTGTATATATAATTAATACTAATATTAATAAAAAATTTAAAGTAAAAAATAGTGGATATTTTTAAAGATTACAACTATTTTTTTATTCTGAAATTAAAGAATTTATATTCTTAAATATTGGATATTATTTATGGAAAAAATAATGATTAAAAATTATTTTTTTAGTAATATTAGTGTTAATTTTTAAAAAATTTAAATGGAGAAAAAAAATAATGGATTACAAAAAAATATTACTTCCATTAGTATTATTAGTATTATTAACTGTAACTGTCTCTGCTGTTTCTGCTGCAGATATAGCAAATGATACTACTGTTTCAAATGATGCTTCAAATTTAGCAATCAATGATGTATCAACTGTTTCAGCAAGTCAAAGTTATAATATAACATCTGGTTCTAATACTAGTACTATACAAGGAGTAATTGATAATGCAAATGCTGGAGATAGTATTCAGTTTGCTGCAGGTGATTATAAAGATATTGATCAAGTAAACATTACTAAACAATTATATATTAGTGGTGCTGGAAACAACCAAACTAATATTTACGGTTTAGGTGATGGTAACAGTAACTCAATATTCAATATAATTGCAGGTAACACTACTACCCCTGATGGAACAACAATAAGTGGAATATCCTTCCACATGACACAAAACAATGCTTCTAAAGCAAATGATAATGGTTATGGAATTTACTCAAATAGTGTAAAAGATATAGCAATTTCTAACTGTTCCTTTTATAATGGAGCAAGTGGAGTTTACTTTGGTAGATGTACTAACTGTTTAGTAACAAATTGTTACTTCACAGGTGTAACAGAAAAAATAACTCACGACGGAAATAAAGAAAAAGGAGATAAAGCAGTAAACATAATGGGTGGTAACAATATCACCATTCAAAATAGTGTTGTTGAAGGAAATGTACTTGATGCAATATCTGTAGCATCTAATGCTCAATATGTTCAAGTTATTAACAATTACTTCTATAATGCTTCCTATGGAATGTACTTCGGTGGTGGAGTAGGTTACATAACAGTTAAAGGTAACACTTTTGATAGTGGAATAGCTGATGCAATTTCTCTTACCAAATCTGCAACCACAACAACTATTATAAACAACACATTCAAAAACTTAAAAGTTAACCAATGGGGAAGCACTGTTATTTACTCTGAAGCAAGTAACACCGCACATGGATACCCAAGCCCAATAGGTAATATAACAATTACAAATAATATATTCTCTGCAGCTGAAGGTCAAGACCCAGCTCAAATTACTGCATTTGAAATATACAACAAAGCTACATCCTTAGATGTAACTGGTGCAATCACATTAGCAAACAATGCATACAATAACGTTACACCATACAAATATTTCCAAGCAGATTGGGAAGGAAACAGTACTAATGGTACTGTAATCATAACTAACCCATACAGTAACACAAAATTAACCGCAGAAAACTTCACTGAAACTTATGGTGACGGACAAAACTTCACTGCTACCTTAACCGATAGTAACGGATACTACGTAGTAGGTCAACATATCGCATTAAACCTCAGCCGTAATGGTCAAAGTAAAGTTTACTGGACAACAACTGATGAAAACGGTCAAATCCAATTACCAATCAACTTATACATTGGAGATTACACTGTAACCTACAGTTTCGCAGGAAACACTAAATACAATGCAAGTATGGGAACTGCTAACATAGGAGTTAAAGCTCCTGAAAACAAAACCGTAACAGTCTTAACTGTTAACAATTTAACTGAAGTTTATGGTGCTGCTCAAAACTTAACCGGTACATTAACTGCAAACGGCGGAGCACTTGTAGGTCAACATGTTGCAATAAAACTCACCAACAGTAACGGACAAAGCAAAGTATACTGGAGAACTACTGATACAACAGGATCATACCAAATCCCAATCGAATTATACGCAGGTAGTTACACAGTAAACGTTTCATATGAAGGAACCAGCTATTACACATCCTCATCTGTTGACGGTACTATTACTGTAACAAATGCTTAAATAAAATAAAAATCTTTATATTCTGATAAATAGAACTAATTAATAGTTCTGTTTTTATCAGAATATTTTTTTTCAAAAAAACTTAACATGTGTTATAAAATTTTAATATAAATAAAAAAATTTGAGGATAAATAATGGAGAAAAAAATATTCTTATTAATATCTTTAACTTTATTAATTTCTATATTTTCTATAAGCTCTGTGATGGCTGCAGATATTAATAATACAGCAAGTTACTCAAGTATTAATCAAGATATTAATAATACAAATATTAATCAAGAGATATCTGCAAATTCAATAAATACAATAACAGAATCACAGGATATTAATGAATCAACTAATAATTATAAACTTGGAACAAGTAATGGAACAACTTACATAGTAGATGGTTCAAGTAAAAATCAGATGGACAATCCAACTATTCAAGATACTATTAACAAAGCAAATGCTGGAGATACTATCCTTATTACTGGAACAAGTTATGTACATTGTCATATAATAGTTAATAAACAATTAAATATTATAAGTAATTGTGGAACTACAATGTCGACTTGTCCTTCAAATACTCAAGGTTCTAATGGATTAGGTATATTTTACTTCACATCAGAAGCTTCAAATTCTGTACTTTCAGGATTTACTTTAATAAATGAAGTAGAATCCGGAAATATTGTAGATCCTTATGGTATATATATCAATGGTGGAAATAACATATTAATCACTAACTGTACTGTTAGTTCTACAAATGGACAAGCCATACTTATTAAAGGGGCTAAAAATACTACAATTTCTAATTCAAACATAAAAAATTCAATTAAAGGAATAATACTTGAAAATTCAGATAGTACTTTAATTAAAAATAATTATATTCATGAAAACACATTAAATGGTATTAGTTTGGATGAGGGTGTTTCACAAACCACAATTGATATGAATAATATTACTGCTAATTTATATGGAATTAATGCGAGTACAGCAGATAATGTAAAAATATTAAATAATAAAATTTTTTATAATAGAAATATTCAAGACCAAAGCCGTGCCACAATGGGTGCTGGAATATATGTTAATAATAATATTACTAATATGTTAATTCGTGGAAATTTCATATATGAAAATGGAATGTATGGAATATTCAATGATTATCGTGTAAGAAATCTTATAAATCAAAATATTCAAATAGTCGATCAAAATTTCTTTGGATTCCATAAACAAAGAGCTGTTTTCACTGCAGTTTATACAAAAAGTAATAATGGAGATTATGATTATAATGCAACTACTGATACTTATACTTATGTAGGTGATGGTAATGGGCATTATACTACTGGAACTGGACAAATATTTATATGGAGTAATATTTACTATGGCGAACTATTTTGTGGAAGTACATCTTATGCTCCAGGAGAATTAAGAAGTGCTAATCCTTATAAAGATCTTATAGTTGGAAATATTACACAAGTATCCAATGGTGTTTATTCATTTTCTTTTGTATATAAAAATAATGGAAGTGTTGCTACAGATTTTAACAGTGTTGAAATGACATTCTTTTTAAATAAAAATAATACTGCTACAAGCCCTGTAACAGGTGATATTTATAGTATTACTGAAATACATAATGGTACAGCTGTAGTTGACTTTAGAAATGCTAGTTTTTTAAAGACTGGAAATAATGTTACAGTTATTGGTCCTGGAATGGGGTCATTAGATGGTGGTAATAGACCATATGCATTTTATAATGTAAATGATTCTGATATACCTACTAATAAAAGTATTGATACTATTTTAACTGCAAACGACTTTAAAGAAATATACGGTGCAGGACAAAACTTCACTGGAAAATTAACTGACAACCAAGGAAACCCAATAATCGGACAACACATAGCATTAAAATTAACTAACCCGCAAACAGGCGCTAATAAAATATACTGGCAAACAACCGATAACAACGGAGAATACCAACTAGAAATTAACCTCTACCCAGGAGTATATACTGTTGCGGCAAGTTATGATGGTATTACAAAAGGAGATATTACTTATCTTCCATCCGGTCCAATAAATGCTACAATATCAGTAACTAAAGAATCTAATAAAACAAATACTATTTTAACTGCAAACGACTTTAAAGAAATATACGGTGCAGGACAAAACTTCACTGGAAAATTAACTGACAACCAAGGAAACCCAATAATCGGACAACACATAGCATTAAAATTAACTAACCCGCAAACAGGCGCTAATAAAATATACTGGCAAACAACCGATAACAACGGAGAATACCAACTAGAAATTAACCTCTACCCAGGAGTATATACTGCTGAATGTTCATTTGGAGAAACAAGTCAATATGTTGATTCTAGTGCAAGTGCTACTATAAATGTTATTACAACAAGTCAAAAAAAAACTAAATTAATTGGATCTGATTTAAATTCTATTAAAGGAAGTTATTATAATGTATTGTTAATTGATAATGATACCAATGCTCTTGTTAATCAAGAGCTTTTAATAACTTTTTATAATGGAAATCAGTCCATTTCTTATACTTTGTATACTAATGAAAAGGGTGTAAGTGAAATTCAGATAAATTTTAATCCAGGAAATTATACTGTTAAAGTTGAATATTTGGGAAATGAAAAATATGCACCTTGTGAAACTACTAATAAAATTATAATTAATAAAAATAATATATTATACATTCCTCAAAATATTAGTAATGATGAAATTCAAAAATTAATTGATTCAAATAATGAATCAAATATACTATTTTTAGGTGAAAATTATAATAAAATTTCTTTGATAATTAATAAACCATTAAACATTACTACAAACATTAACACAACATTAAATGGAATAAATGGTAGTGAAATATTTTTAATAACTAAATCAGGAATGAATTCAAATATAAGTAATTTTAACTTCATAAGTTATGAAGGAACTGGTATAAAAATAGAAAATACTAGCAATATTAAACTAAGTAATAATAGTATTAAAAATATTTTAGATTCTGAATATAAAACAGAATATGCAAAAGGCTTAAAAATAATGCCCGGAAATGGTGTTGGCATATTAAATAGTAGTAATATAGTATTAGAATATAATACTATTAGTTCATATGAAAATGGAGTTTATTTAAACAACTCTCAAAATATTTTTGTAAATAATAATATTTTAAAAGAAAATAATTACGGAATAAACTATGATTATAATGTAAGTAACACAAAAGTTTTCAATAATACAATTAATGAAAATGTGGGAAATTATACACTTGAAGTTCCAGAAGGACCATTAGGTTATGGTATATATCTAAATAACTCTGGAGTAAATGCAAGTATAATAAACAATAGTATAATTAATAATTATATTGGAATACTTATTGATTCTAATTATAGTACCGGCATTACTATAACTAAAAATCTTATTTGTGAAAATGCATTAGAAGGAATTACTTTTTGGAAACATTATGATTTAGCAGAAAATGCGATATATCCAGTTGTTACAGATAATGCAATATATAATAATGCTAAAGGACCTAGTATGATGATTTTAGGTGAAATGAGTGCTAATCCAGAAGGAATTTATGGACCTGGACAATGGAATGATAGTTTAAAACTTGTTATTGGTGCAAATTGGTATGGTACAAACCATTTAGTAACTTGGGATTTAAATGGTACTGTTGGAGCTGGAACAATGTGTCCTAGAATAAAAACTACCCCAATTACATTTAATATAACCTGTACAAAACCTGGAACATATAATGTAAACTTTTACAAGAATAATACTTTAGATACAAATCTCCCAACATTCACACTATTTTTCACACTCAATGTTAATGGAACTGAAACCGAAATAGAAATTACTAATGGAACAGGGACTATTACATTTAATCCTTCAGAATATAAATCTAGTGATAATATTATTGAAGTATCAGCAGGTTCACTTAAAAGTACTGAACGTATT
This sequence comes from Methanobrevibacter acididurans, assembly GCF_046197875.1. NCBI lineage: Archaea > Methanobacteriati > Methanobacteriota > Methanobacteria > Methanobacteriales > Methanobacteriaceae > Methanobrevibacter > Methanobrevibacter acididurans. The sequence continues at coordinate 1,519,974 of NZ_CP166991.1, forward strand.
TATTATGTGATTGAGAAATATAATGTTCCCAACAATGAAATACCTAGTTATTAAAATTTAAAAAGTTATATAAAAAAATATTTTAATTTTATATTTCCTATTTTTTTAATTTTTTTGGCTTTGTAGAAACCCTATTTTTTTGGTAGTTGTGTTGATCTGTGGATGTTGTAGATTAGGTTTTTGAGTTTTGTTTCTTTGTTTGATAGTTTTAGTGTTCGGCTTCGGTTTGTTCCGTTAAATAGTCTTTTGATTACGCTGAATACTCCTTCTACATTGCTTCTTAGACTGTATATTTTGGGTCTGAAGATGGATATGCTGTTAAGTCTGTAATGTCCTTTTTTGGCTCTAGTTTTAATTGGTATTTGGTCAAAAGCTCCAGTGTATTCGTTTATACATTTTCTTATGGGTTCTGTGTCGTATGCTCTGTCTGCTAATATGTAAATGTGGATGATATTTTTTTTGTTTGTCTTATGGAATTGATTGCGAACTTGGTGTCACTTCTAAGGTCCTCTTTGAGTTGCATAATTTAGGATTAAAAGAGTTTTTATGTCTATTGCAATATGGTTTTTAACATAGCTTTTTCGTTCTTTAGCTCGTATTATTGCATAATATTTGTCAGCATAATCGTTGGTGAATCCTGATCCATCAAGGGCTATTATTTCTCCACTTATATCATGTTGAGATAATATTAATTGGTTGATTTTTCTTAAAGTACCAGATGGTAGTTTTTGGAAAAATTTTTGGATTGTAGTGTAATGTGGGACCTTTTTTATCCGCAAATATTTAATTATATTGGTCAGATAACTGTAAAAAATTGAGTTATATTCACGAAATGTGCTTTTTAGTATAAAATTTTTAAGTGATAAAATAGTGAATAAAACAGGTTGTGTGTATAAATGATTGCTAAAATAATTAGAATAAGTATTTAAGCACATTTTTGCATAGTTAAAAGTTGTTTCAATAAATTTTAACAGTTGATTATTTGTTAAATCCTCATTACGATTTTTTAAAAGTACTTTTTATAAAATTTTTTGTAAGGTTTTTCAAAGTTAAAATCCGAAAGATTTAATTGCTTAGAAAACAAAGAATTACTTGGAAAATTAATGTTTTTACTTGTCATATTAATATTTATTCTCCATTTTAATATTAATACTTATTCTTTACTTATTTTAAATATCATAGGTACTATTTCAAGTGTAAAGACTTGAAACCTTCTTAAAACTTCTTAAACCTAAATTAAAAGAAATCGAAAAAACAAAAACATCAAGGTACAATTTCAATTGAAAAAAAATTAGAAAAAAAATAAAGGGTTTCTACAAAACCATTTTTTTAGAAATTATAAGAAAATATTTAAATTGTAAACTTAAACTAAAAAAAGAAATTTTAAAAATAATATTAGAAAAATTTAAAAAAAATAAATTTATGTATAATTAAAAAAATTATTTATTTTTTTAATCAATTAATTCATAATAGGATTCTTCAGCACATGATTTACAAATAGGTCTTCCACCTCTAACTAAATGTCTATCATCAGTGACTTTTTCTCCACAAACTGAACAAAATGTACTTGTATGTGCACTTCCAGGTATTTGAGCATCAGGAATAGGTCTAATTTTAACTTTTTCTACATTAAATAATTCTTCTGCAGGAGTGTCCATGAATCTTTGAATCATTTCTGCTTTAGTTTCACATATATCTTCTTTACTATTTGCATCTGCATCTGACACACGGATAGCTTCTTTTGTATCCATATTATAAAAAGTTACACCAAATTTCCCATAATACATTTGTTTTAAACTTCTTTTACCCATACTACATTTTGTAACTGATTGCACTGCATCTGCCATGCATCTATCTATTTCAACAAAAACAATTAAGTTTTTATGACGAGTATTTAATTCCATACCCATAAGATCCATACCATACATAGCTAATTTGGTTCCTATTGCTATTCCTCCACAAACTTCGCCATGAAATTCCTTTGCTTTTGCTAATTGTTCTTCATATGCTTCTTTAGTTATCATTTTATTTTCTCCTCTAATATTTATTTTAATAATTAAATTTTTTTAAAATTTTCAAGATTAAGGTTTAAATTCGTTTTTAAAGGTATACAAACTTTCCTATCCTCAAAATTTATTAACTTCACATTAATACCATAAGCTTTTTTAAGATTTTCTTCTGTGATTACATCTTCAGGAGTTCCAAAATCAATAAATTTTTTATTTTTCATTATAGCTACTTTATTACATGAAATAAATGCATGATCTGGAAAATGTGAAGACATAACTATAGCTAAACCTAATTTAGATAAATTTTCTAATATTTCAAGTAATTTTATCTGATTACCAAAATCCAAATGAGATGTAGGTTCATCTAAAATCAAAAGATCAGGTTCTTGGGCCAATACACGAGCTAAAAATACTAATTGACGTTCCCCCCCACTTAAATTAGTATAAGGTTTATCTTTCAAATGATATATTCCAATATTTTTTAATGCATTTTCCGTAATCGTTAAATCTTTTTCTTTTGGTGCTGCTGAAAGGTTAATATAAGGCGTTCTTCCCATTAACACCACATCAAATACTGAAAATGGAAATGAAGGAATATGACCTTGAGGAATATAACCAATCATTTTAGATATTTCTTTAAAAGATAATGTTTTAATATTTTTTTTATTTAATAAAATTTTACCATTATTAATTTCATGTAGACCATTTAAACATTTGATTAAAGTAGTTTTTCCTATCCCATTAGGACCTAATATACATAAAACATCCCCCTTTTCAATATTGAAAGTGATGTTCTCAAAAATTTCAGGAGAATCTTTTTCATAAGAAAATGAAATATTTTTTACTTCCATTATTTTTTCCATATCTTTCTTCAACTCATTTAATTAAATATATTTTACAATTTTTTTACCATTGTGAATAACCTTTACGTAATAAATATAAGAATATTGGAACTCCAATTAGTGCAGTTAATATTCCTAATGGTACTTCAATAGCTATAACTGTTCTAGATATAGTGTCAATTAATAACAAAAAACTTGCCCCAATACTTAATGAAGCAGGTAATAATAATTTATGGTCCGGACCAACTATCATACGAGTTATATGAGGAACTACTAATCCAACCCACCCAATAACCCCACTAATACTTACTCCTGCAGAAGTTACAAGAGTACATGCAAATATAAGTATTATTCTTAAACGATTAGGATTTAAACCTAAAGATTGTGCTTCATCATCCCCCATACTTAAGAGGTTTAAATGCCATCTTAAAAGTAAGATTATAACTAAACCTATAAACATTGGTATTAAAATCATTAATAATTGATCTGTAGTAACCTTTCCTAAACTTCCCATTAACCAAAAAACAATTTCAGGTAATTTATCATAAGGATCAGCTAAAAATTTTGTACCGGAAATAAGTGCATTAAAAAATGCAGACACAGCTATCCCTGAGAGTACTAATAATAAAGTTCCTTCTATTTTATAACTTTTAGATATTAAATATGTGATAGATACAGATATTAAACCAAAAATAAATGAACTTAGTTGTATAAAGAAATTTCCTGCTGAAAAAAGTATAGCTAAAGCTGCACCAAATCCTGCACCGTTACTTACACCAAGTAAATCTGGAGACACTAAAGGATTTTTAAATAAACCCTGAAAAGTCGCACCTGCAATAGATAAAGAAGCCCCAACCAATACAGCCGCAATTATACGAGGCAATCTAACATCAAAAACTATACTAGAAATTGTAGGTGAAACTGCTAAATTAGGGAATATTGGAGATAAAATTGTTTGTATTACCTGTATTGGAGTAATAGGATACCTTCCAACCATAAAAGCTATAAAAAAAAGAATTATAGGTAAAAAAATTAGGATACTATAAGCAAAAATTTCATGATTTTTTGATAATAATCCAGATTCATCCATGCTTTAACCCATATTATAATTCTTTATGCAATTTGAGATTCATTTAATCCAGAACTTTTAAGTAAATCAGTTACTTGTTGATCATTTAAGTCTATGTGATAATAGTCAGAATAAAATTCTTTAGTAACATCTTTTAAATGAATATCAGAATATTGATCTGGATATAATACTTTAGCTGTCCATGGCACTCCTATAATAATATTAGCACCTGGTGGTCTATCAAACCATTTGAATGGAGATTGTGGAGATAAATAAACTTGATGATTTTTCACTGCATTAATATTTGACCATGTTGGGTCTGAGTATACTTTATTATAAAAGTCCGGATCATTTGCAATAATCACATCAGGATTCCATCCCACAACTTGTTCTATGGAAACTGAAATTTGACCTTCACCTTCTTGTGTTCCTACATCAGCAATATTGTTTCCCCCACATAAACTTATTAATTGAGAATGTGAAGTACCATTTGGATCTGTGCTTAATCCATCTTCTCCCTCTGCATAATAAACTGTTTTTCTTTGATTATCAGAAATTGTTGAATTAACTTCTTTAACTTTGTTTATATATTTATCATTGAATGCACATAATGAATTAGCTTTGTCTTCAGCTCCAATTAATTTTCCTATAAATTTAATAGAAGAATCAATTTTAGTTACATCAGTAGTATCATTTACACCTACTACAGGTATTGCTCCAAATTTTTCTTGTCTATCAGTTATTGTGGAGTTATCAGAACTTCCTTCATCTAAGGATTCTACAACTACATCAGGATCAGATGCTATGAATTGTTCATAATTTCCATCATTTGAACCATACCAGCCCCCGATATTAGGTAAATCTTTATATTGGCTAGGAACATATTCTAATTCTTCATTAGTCCATTGGAAATTGAGACCTCCTAATTTTTCAGGAGCTAACATGTAAATTATTGTTGTCATAGGAGGACTTGTTGCAACTACTGTGTTTATTGATGATGGCACTGTTATTGTCCTATTTGCCATATCAGTTATTGTTGTATTTCCTTTTGATGTGGATGAAGGGGACATGAAAGCTGTTACCCCAATAGCACAGATTAATAAAATCATTAAAAGGACCAATATTATTTTTGTTTTCTTTTCCATAATTATCACAAAACTAAAAATACTTTAAATTATTTTAATATTATAAATTTATTGCTAACGTTAAATTTAATTTAAATAAGATTATTTAATTTAAAATAACTAGAAATTATTTTTTTAACTTAAATATTAATTTATTTCATTAACAGATAATATTAAAACTTTTTTTTTAAAAAAAATAATTTTTTAAGAGATATTAATATTAACGATATGAATATATTTTACATTAAATTAATATAAATAATTTACTAAAATATAATATAACAATAGTTATTAATAGGACTAATAGATAAAAAATAAAATAATAACAAATAATAGTTAAAATAATAAAAAAGAAATTATTATTAACTAAGGAAAGGTATCACTTATGGAAAAAATAAAGGAAGTAAAAGCCATAAAATATAAAAACAAAGAATTCAAAGAAGTAAATGAAAAAATTATTAAAGATGAAAATATTAATTTACAAATTAATCATTTACCTCCAAGAAAATTTTCAACATACCCTGAAAACTTAGAAGATTTTGTAATAGGTTATCTTTTAGGAGAAGGATTAATCAACAAAATAGATGACATAAAAAAAATTGAAAAAAATGGCAAAAATATTAATATAAGAATAAAACTTACAGAAATATACAAAGAAGGCGGTTGTATTCTATCAGATTGTGGTGGTGGATGGAGATCAGAAATAAAAAAAATAACTCCAGTGAAATCTAATTTAAAAATAAATGCAATAGATATTCTTAAAAATATGGAAAGATTGAAAAAAGAAGCACCAATATGGAAACAAACAGGAGGTACACATGTAGCACAAATAATTTATAAAGATAAATATATCATTAGAGAAGATGTAAGCAGACATGTAGCCGTAGATAAAGTAATTGGAGCAGCTACAAGGAAAAGTTATGATTTATCAAAATCTTATATAACTTATAGTGGACGAATGCCTTCAGATATGGTTATTAAAATAATAAGAGTAGGAATACCAATATTAATTTCAAATGCAGCACCCTCAAATTCAGGCTATGAAATTGCAGAAAAGGGAAATGTTACAATGATAGGATTTGTTAGAGGAAATAGATTTAATATTTACACAAACCCAAATCGAATCAATTTAAACTAAAAAATAAAGAAAATTATTCTAAAACAGTGTGTCTAGACTTTAAATCACTTTCAGTTTTTCCCATTACTTGCATTAATTCACAAACAAGCCCATCTAAGAATACTAATGAAGTTATTTCAAAAGCAGTCCCTAAAGGAGTTAAAGAAGTGTAATTACCATCAAATTGTCTTTTAAGATAGTCTTGATCATCAACTTCCGCTTTAGTTCTACCTTGAACATATAATATAGCATCAGCTAATTTGCCTAAAGAAGAATTAGGGTAAGAGGTTAAAGCTAAAATTTTAGATCCTCTATTTTTACTTATTTGAACTGCATTAACAATAGTATTAGTTTCACCAGATCCTGAAATAGCTAGTATACAATCATCTTCGTAAATAGCAGGAGAAATAGTTTCACCTACAACATAAGCACTAAGCCCTAAATGCATTAATCTCATAGCAAATGCTTTACCCGCAAGACCTGATCTACCCGCACCTGTAACAAAAATATTTTTAGAAGTAGTTAAAATTTCAATGAATTGATTAATGCTATCTTCATTTAAAAATTCTTCGGCACTTTCAATATTCTTTAACATCGCTTTAATTGATGTTTTCATTAATTCCATAATTTTTAGCCAACCTTAATATTTATAAAAAGTTTCAATAATTTTATTAATAAAATTTGATAATAAAAATAATTATTAAATATATATAATAATTTAAATATTTATAATTATTTATTTTAAAAATAAAAAACAGAGATTAAATCATATGAATGAAAATAATATAAAACCTAAAATCGAATTAGATATTAATGGGTATATTTATAATTACAAATTATTTGAATCATTAAAATCATTACAAAAAACTCAATCCATAAGAAAAACATCAGAAAAATTAAATCTTTCTCATTCTGCATTAGATAGAAAAATAAAAAATGCTGAAAATAAATTAGGGTTTAAATTAGTTAAAAATAATTATGGTTCAGGATCTACTTTAACAAAAGAAGGTTTAAATTTAATTAAAATTTATAATCAATATCAAATTAGACTTAAGGAATCAAATAAAATAAATATTGCAGGAGGACATATAGTTTCTGGACTTTTAGAATCTATTAGCAATGATATCCCATTCGATATATCAGTATTTAGTAGTGATGATGAAAGTGCATTTGAATTAGGTAAAAGGAATTTAATTGATATTTTAGCTTTAGATGATCCATTAATCGGTTTTCAAAATAACTTAGATTTTACAGCCATTGGTTATGATTACCTCACTTTAGTTTCTAATAATAAATCATCACCAATAAAAACAATAGAAGACTTAAATGGGAAAAATTTTGTTAGTGTGAAAGGCAGCGCACAAAGATTAGTATGGGACACTTTAAAACAAAAAAATGTGGAATTTAATATTAAAAAAGAAGTTAAATCCCAATTTGATGCATTTAAAATAGTTAAAAATAATTCAGATTTATACACTTTTTTAAATGCTAGTTATTTTCATGGAAATGATATTTTAAAAGTGGAAACTAATCATATTATTAGCTTAATACAAGTTAATGATAATAAAAAAGAAAATAAAGAATTTATAGACTATATGTTAAATAAAGGTCAGAATAAAATATTTGAACAAGGTTTTAAACCAATAAAACCTTGGAAAATAAATTAATAAAAAAAGATTTTAAAATGTATATTTGTTAAATTACTTTTCATATGGTAGGAAAAATTAGAATAATATTAAAGTATAAAATTTAATATGGATATTGTGAAAATAATTCTAATTAAAATAATTTAAAAATAAAGGTGACTATTTTTATGACAAAAAAAGATTTACTTACAATTGGACATACTGCTTTAGATTGTATAATAACTGTTGATGAATTCCCTAAAGCAAATACATCATCCGCTATTAATTCTATGAAAAATTTAAATGGAGGTGCTGCTGCTAATGTTGCTATGGTTGCTGCTACTATGGGTTTAAAAACTTCTTTAGTATCTGCTGTTGGAGGGGAGTTTAAAAATTCTAAATATGCTAAAGAAATGATAAATAAAGGAATAGATATTGATTCAATGATTGTAGTGGATAACGAAACTACACCTACAGCTTTTGTTTTTACAAATAGTAATAACGATCAAATTAGTTATTTTTATTGGGGAGCAGGTAAGAATTTTAAAAATTCAAAAACACCAGATAAAACTATTGCAAAATCTAAAGCCGTGCATTTAGCTACTGGAGATCCTGATTTTAATTGGAAATGTGGTAAAAAAGCTAGAGCTGAAGAAAAATTAATATCTTTTGATCCTGGTCAAGATTTAGGCATGTATAATCCTAAACGACTTAAAGAAGTTATTGGTGATATTAATATATTATTTGGAAATCATTATGAAATCAAAAGAATACAAAATAGTTTAAATTTAGATATTAATGGATTGATGGAATTAGGTCCTCAAATAGTTGTTAAAAGTTGTGGTGAAGAGGGTAGTAAAATTTATAGTGCAGATGATAAAATTGATATTGAAGCTATTTATAAACCTGCTGTTGACCCAACCGGTGCTGGAGATTCTTATAGAGCAGCATTTTTAAGTAAATTTTTAAATGGATATTCTTTAGAAGAATGTGCTAAATTTGCATCTTCTGTTTCAAGTTTTATTGTAGAAAAAAAGGGTTGTCAAACTAATATTCCTTCTTTAGTAGAAGCCACTAATAGAATGAAAGAATTCTATTAATTTTCTTTTTTTCTATTTTCTTATTTTTCTATTTTTTTATTTTCTTTTTTTTGATTAATTTTATATATAATAAAGTTAAAGTCTTAAATATAATTCAAATAAGCTTAAATTAAATTAAAATTTAATTGATTAAAGTTTAATTGATTTTAATTAAAATTACAATTAAATAAAATAATATAAAATGTGGGTAAAAAATGACTCAATTAACAAGCGCAAAAAAAGGTATAATTACTGACGAAATGAAAACTGTAGCTAAAAAAGAAGGAAAATCTGAAAATTTCATATTAAATTCCGTTAAAAATGGAACAATAGCTATCCCAAAAAACATAAATCACAACATAAAAGCATCTGGAATAGGTAAAGGATTAAAAACCAAAGTAAATGCAACAGTAGGAACTTCAACAGACATAGTAAATTTTGATGAAGAAGAATTAAAAGCTCAAATAGCAATAGACAATGGAGCAGACTGTTTAATGGAGTTAAGTATAGGTGGAGACTTAGATGAAATAAGAAGAAGAATACTAAAAATGTCCCCATTACCTGTAGGAAGTGTACCAGTTTATCAAGCAGCAATTGAAAGTATAAGAAATCAAGGATCCGCAATATACATGGATGAAGATTCCATGTTCAAAACAATAGAAAAACAAGCTAAAGATGGAATTGACTTCATGGCTATCCATTGCAGTGTCAACATTGAAACATTAGCAAGATTAAAAAAACAAGGAAGAAAAACAGGATTAGTAAGTCGTGGAGGAGCATTTATATCTTCATGGATTGTAGAAAATGAAAGAGAAAATCCTTTATACAAAAATTTTGATTACATACTAGAAATCGCTAAAGAATATGATGTAGTAATGTCCATGGCAAATGCAATGAGAGCAGGATCAATTGCAGATTCAACAGATAGAGCACAAGTACAAGAATTAATAGTACTAGGGGAATTAGTAGATAGAGCAAGAGAAGCTGGAGTTCAAACAATGATAGAAGGACCCGGACACATACCACTAAACGAGATTCCGGCAAATGTTACAATACAAAAGAAACTTTGTAGAGACGCACCATTTTATATGCTTGGACCTTTAGTATGTGATATTGCACCAGGATATGATCACATAGTATCTTCAATAGGAGCTGCAGCTTCTGCAAAAGCTGGTGCTGATTTTATATGTTATGTAACTCCTGCAGAACATTTAGCATTACCCTCCCCTCAAGATGTTAAAGATGGAGTTATTGCAACAAGAATAGGCGCATATGTTGGAGACATGGCAAAAGGAGTCCATAATGGAGAAAAAGATTTAATAATGGCAAATGCGCGTAAAAATTTAGATTGGGAAGCACAATATGATGCAGCAATGTGCCCAGAAGATGCACGTGCAAAAAGAGATGAAAGACCTCCAGAAGATTCCGATACTTGTACCATGTGTGGAGATTTCTGTGCAATAAAAATAGTTAATGAATGGTTAGATCGTGCTGAACCGGACTTTTTCGATGATATGCACAATGCAAATTCTGAAAAAAATTAATAATATTAAATGAAGTAAAAAAATCATTTTTACTTCAATAATTTTTTTAAAACAAAACCCAACACTCTTTTTTAAAAAACAAAAACATTAAAAAACTATTTTTCAAAATTCTTAATCTTTTTATAATATGATTTAAAAATATAAATCATAAGAATTATTTGATTCTTATAATTAATATTCTCATTTTAAAAAAAATTTTATTAAAAAATACTAAATTTTATTTATTATTGAAATTAATTAAATTAAAAAAACATACAATTATTATAATGGTGAAACAATGGAACATTGGATAGAACGAATAGTTAATGATTTATATGAAATGGACGTTGACAAACATACTATAGCAAGTGGAACATCTATATCAGGATCCATACATATAGGGAATTCATGTGATGTATTCATAGCAAACGCAATAGGAAAAAAATTAAGAGAACTAGGATCAGAATCTGAAACAATATGGATAGCAGATGACCACGACCCCCTCAGAAAGGTACCTTACCCATTACCAGAAAATTACGACAAATATTTAGGAATGCCTTACTCAAACATTCCCTGCCCAGACGGATGTTGTAAAAATTTTGTAGAACATTTTGAAAAACCATTTTTATCAACATTAAACCAATTCGGTATAGAACTTACAACCAAATCTGGATTTCAAATGTACAAAAACGGGGAATACAATGATTACATAAAAATTGCCCTAAATAAAGCAGATGAAATAAGATCAATAATGAACCAATACCGAAGAACACCATTAGCTGAAGATTGGTTACCATATAATCCTATCTGCGAAAAATGTGGAAGAGTAAACACAACCACAGCATATGATTTCCAAGGCGATAAAGTATCTTACAAATGTGAATGTGGACATGAAGGAGAAGTAGATTTTAAAACAGGAAATGGTAAGTTAACTTGGAGAGTGGAATGGGCTGCAAGATGGAAAATTTTTGAAATAACATGTGAACCATTTGGAAAAGACCATGCTGCAAGTGGAGGATCATATGATGTTAGTAAAATTATCACCAAAGATATTTTTAACTACGAAGCACCATACCCTGTACCTTATGAATGGATTACATTAGACGGAGAAGCAATGAGTAAATCCCATGGTGTATTCTTTACACCTCAACAATGGTTAAAAATCGGACCCGCAGAAAGTCTAAATTATTTCTTATTTAGAAGTAAACCAATGAAAGCAAAAGATTTCTCACCAAAAATGCATTATTTAGATTTAATGGATCAATTTGACACTGTTGAAAAAGTATATTTCAATGAAGAAGAAGCACCTTCAGAAAAAGAAGGGAAAAAATTCAGAAAAATATATGAAATATCTGAAATAACAAATGATAAAACAATGCCTTTTAGACCACCATATAGATTCTTAGTTAATGCATATCAAATAGCTGGAAATGATTTGAAAACAATATATGGAATATTAAAAAGAAATTCACAATTAAGTCCATATTATCAGGAAAAAGAATTTGAAGATTTAACTGAATTAGAATTAGCACAATATCAAGAAAGAGTTAATAATGTTAAAAATTGGTTAGAACTTTATGCTCCAAAATTTGTCAAATTCGAAGTACAAAGAAAAAATATTCCAAACTTACCTCTTCAAGATGCACAAATATCATTTTTAAAAGATTTAGCAGATATTATGGAAGAAAAAGAATTTACACAGTCTAAAGATTTACACGACGAAATGTATGAGATTTTAGAAAAGTATGAATTGAAACCACAAAAAGGTTTTCAAGCTATATATAAAATGATACTAGGTAAAAAACAAGGCCCACGTGCTGCTTCATTCCTTTTAACATTAGACAAAGATTTTGTTATTAAACGATTACGTCAAGAAGCATAAATATTAAAATCTTTTTCTTTTATATTTTTTAAAATATTAAAAAATATTTGTAGAATTACCTACTTTTTCTAGTTCACTATCCCATTGCAATTGATTATTTTTAATATAATTTAAAAGTAAATCCCGACATTCTAAAATATTTAAAACATCCACTTTAACACCATTTTCTCTTAATAAATCTTCTGCACCCATTAAAGATTTATTTTCACCAATTACAACTCTTGAAATATTATATAATAATATTGCACCAGAACACATTGGACAAGGTGAAAGAGTAGTGAATAATGTTATTTCTTTATAATCTTCACCAGATAATCTACCTGCATTTTCTATTGCATCCATTTCAGCATGAAGTATAACAGAACCATTTTGAATTAATTTATTATGTCCTTTAGATATAATTTTATTATTTTTAACTAAAACAGCACCAATAGGAATCCCTCCTTCCATTAAAGAAATTTTAGCCTCGTTAATAGCTATTTTCATAAAAGAAGAATCATTACACATAAAAAGCACAGCTTTAAAAAAAAGTATTAAAGAATTAAAAATAAAAAAAATTCTTTAATTAATCAATCTTTGTAGATTTATTTTTTATTCTATCAAATAATCCTCTTTCGGATTGAGATTTAATAACTTTATTAAGTTTCTTATTTTGTTCTTCAAGTTTATTGATAGTTTTAGTTTTACTAGATAAATCTGTATGAAGTTTATCATTACTTTTAGTACGATTAGATATATTTTCTTTGAGTTTTATAACTTCATCTTCAAGTTTAGCAATTTCCCCTTTCATATTATCCTTTTTATTAGATTGAGACTCTTTAATATTATTTAATTCACGATTAGAATTAGATAGTTCAGTTTTGAGTTTAGGTATAGTGTCCTGATTAAGTTTAGATAATTCTTTATTGATATTTTTTAACTCTGATGATTTTTTATTTAATTCATTTGTTTTATCTTTAAGATTTTTTTGAGTATTTTTTAACTCTTCTGCCAATTCATTAAAAGATTCATCAGATTTTTTAGAATCTTTTTGAGATTTATTAGATTCTTTAGAATTTTCAACTTCAGCTAAACCTTTTTCTTCAATCTCTAAAATTTGAGATTCTAATTCATCGAATCTAACTTTAGCCAATTGAAGATCAGCACCTTTTTTAGCTACACTATCACTTAAATCAGCATTAATTTCTAATTGATTGAAATATTTCTTTGTACTTTCTTCCAAAGCATCTGTTAGCTCTTTTTTAAGTTTTTTAAGCTCTTTATTTTCTTTCTTAAGTTGAGGTACTACATTATTAGTTAAATGGTCTAATTCTTCTGCTTGATTTTTAATTTTTTGATTTTTATCTTTTATTTGTTTCTTTAAAGTATCAATTTGTTCTTTTTCTTCGGAAATATAAACCACCTTTATATATAAGATAAATGATGTAAATTTAAATTATAATAATTTACAAACATAACCTTTAATTATTGTTTAAATATTATTTTATAATTATTTAAAGTTTATTATAAAAAATTTTAAAAATAAGAAAAAATGAGAAAAATAAATTTAGTTAGGATGATAAAAATTTAAAAATGAAAAGAAAAATAATTATTCATTTTCAAATCGACGGCGGTCCATAAGTTCTTGTTTCTTACCAGCATTCCATCCACCATTAGATGATTTTGCATGGCCTACTTGTTGAACGTACCCAGTAATACGATCATACCATTCAACTTCATCAGTTTCACCACATGTTGGACATTTATTGTTTAAACCTTTCATTAATGTTTTACATTTTAAACAAAAGCTTAAAGCTGAACTGTAAGCCCAGAATCCTATATCACTATTTTTAGCAATCTTTTCAGTTAAACTCATTAAACTGTCAGGATCACTGTAAGACTCACCCATGAAAGCATGGAAAATATGTCCACCAGGAGTGTAACGATGATATTGTTCTTCTGTTTTGATTTTACTTACTAATGAAACATCTGTATCAACAGGTACATGACTACTGTTAGTATAGTAATAAGCACCTTGTGTTCCATTCAATATAGCTTTATCCCCAAACATTTCATGATCTAAAGATGCAAATCTATATGCTGTACTTTCTGCAGGAGTTTGAATAGTACTCCAACGTAAACCTGTTTCTTCTTGTAAATCGTGTGCATGGTCGTTTATATATTTTACAACTTTAACACCAAATTTATTACTATCTTTATCTTCTATACCTGCACCAAATAATGCAAGTAACATTTCATTTAATCCATTAAAACCAAAGGACAATGTTGCATTATTTATGTGATAATAAGTATCATCTTCATAGTCTTGGGTGAGGAAAGGTAATATATTCCAATCATTTAAGGCATGTAACCCTTGTTGACGACGAATCATTAATACTTCTTCAACCATTTTCATTTTGTCATCTAATTGTTCAAATACTTCATCTTCATCTTTAGAAGTATATCCCATTCTTGGAAGATTCATTGTACAATAAGCAAGGTTTCCTGTCCGTAAACAATCAGTTTCCCAGTCCCCAGTCCAGTTATCTTGTAATTGTGTTCGGCAACCCATATAATTAGCCATATTTCCACGGTAATCAGGGAACATATTTACAAAATAACTAGATCCATACTTGGCACTTAATTCATGCACTAATCTTAAATCTTCTTCATAATCTCCTTTATAAGTTTCAGGTCTTAAAGTGTAAATAGTATTTGGGAATAAATGAGGTTTTCCTTCAGCATCTCCTTTAAGTAACATTTCAGTAAATGCTCTTTCTATCATACGAGTTTCTTCTTCAAAATCACCATAGGTCCCTACATTTAATCCATTTGGTCCATATGCAGTTACATCTTTTAAGAAGTCAGGCACTCCAAATTCTAATTGCATACTTGTAAATGGTACTTGTGAACCTCTTGCAGCATATGCCATGTTTAAATTATATATTAACATTTGCACACATTGTTTAACTTCTTCATAAGATCTACCACGAGCAAATGGAGCAACAAATACATTCCATAAACTCATAGCTTGTCCACCACTCATATTTTGTTGAGCTGCAAGCATTACTTCCCCAGTATGGTTCATTAATGTTTCCATATGTGAAGGTGCACTAGCCACACTTGTATGATCTCCAGAACCATCAACTTTTAAACCATATTTAATAAAAGATCTTATATCATGTTGTAAACAATTTAACGGTCTAGATGCAAAGTATTCTAAATCATGGATATGAATATCCCCACTCATATGAGCATCTGCTAATTTAGTAGGTAACATATGTAATAATGCATATTGTTTTAATGCTTCATCTGCAACATATTTATGTATGGTTTCAGGATTATGCATCATATTTGCATTACTTCTATTACCATTTTCAATTAAATTAGTAATATTATAAACTGGAATTCCTAAACGTGTATATTTACTTCTTAAATCTTCTAACCCATATTCAACAAGTTTTGTATTAACAATTTCTCTTATCATAGGAGCAGTTAAATATTCAACATCTAATTTTTTAAGCTCTTTCCATACATCTGAAGCAATTTGAAATGCTGTTTCTTGACTTGCACCTGTTTCTTCTATTAATGTATTTGCTATTCTTGATAAATCAAATGGTTCTATTTTATCTCTTGAAGTTCTAACTTTTAAAGTTACTTTTGCTAAGTATTTATTTGCTGCTTCTGGATCAACTACTTCTAAATCTTCATAAACCATTTTTTTAATTTCTTTAGTTGTTATTCCATCATATAATGACCCTACAACATCTGAAACTATTTTTTCACATTCAAAAAATGGAGCTTCAACCATTACTAAAGATTTTAATAATTTTTCATAAGTAAATTTTTCAACAACACCACTATTTTTTACTACAGTTAATTTAACTTTTGGTGTAACTACACCAGTTTTGAATTTGTTTTCCATTATATAATACCCCACATTGGTAATAAATAAAAAATTTCTATTTTTTTTTGTGAAAATAATTTTTTTATATAATAAAGTTATTTATCCTTACTATTATATAAATGTTCGTAACTTTACTAAAGGTTCGTAAATAAACAAAATGAATTAATTATTTTGTGCAAAAATGCATTAATAAATAATTAAATCAAAATATTAAAACCAAAAATCACGGAATCTTAACATATTATACTCTGTGAAAATAAGTATATAAAATTAATCAAAGTATTACTTCAAAGAGAATAAATAAGATAAAAAGAGGAGTAATAAATATTAAATTTAAATAAATAATTAATAATCATTAATTTAAGAGATTATAACTCAATAATAAAGATATAACAACAGAAAAATAGTAATTCTGAATATTAAGGATAGTTAAATAAAATAAAAAAAATTTTAAAAAGTAATACTAAAAAAGATTAACCAAAGAATATATCTAAAGAACTTTGCTTAGATTTATCACTTTCAAATAAAGAATTAATACCAAATTCTTGAATTTCTAATCTTTGAGATAAATAATGAGAAACTGGATATCTATTAACTAAATTTTGGGATATTTCAAGATATTTAGTAACTGAACCTTTAGAAACACTCATAACAAGGTTACCTCCACACTTACATTTACCTGTAAGTGGCATTCTCCTATATTTAGCATTACATTTAGTACATCTAACTTTCTGTCTAGAAAATGCTCGAACATTCCCCATAATATCGGGTAAAAAATGAGAAGAAAGAACACCTTCAACAACACCACGTTGATCAACAGCTCTAACTTTTTCAGCAAGATTAATTTGAGCTTCAACTTTATCAGGCATTGAATTTAACCTTTTATAAAGACAAAGATGAGGTCCAGCATGAATACTAGAAGTATGATGAGAAAACATTAAATTTTCATATTGTTCTGGAGTACCAAGATGCATTCCAACATTATCAACATACTCTAAAAGTTCTGAAGGTTTATATGGCTTTTGAGTTTTTTCAAAAAATTCTAAAGAAAATTTAGACATAATATCTAATTTCTGAGATTCATCATCTATTTCTTCAGGATCAATTCTAGAAGATAAAACTAATGGAGCATCCATACTTCCTCCACGAGTACTTGGAAGATAAGATTTTGAAAAATTAATTAAAGCATCTAACAAAAGAATAACACTGTCTTCATCACTATCACAATTTCTTCTTTTAGCAGAATGGAAATAAGGATGAGCATAACAAGCTAAAGCTTCTGTAAACCCTACAATACGACCTAAAACACCTGCAGATGTATGAGGAGCTAAACCTGCAATTAATTGACCGATTAAATCTTCTTTACAGGTAGCATTATAAAAACGATCCATTCCATAAAATTTTTCTAATAAATCATCTATATAATTGGCCACATTAACTAAATATTCCCCACAATTTGTAGAAACAACAATATCTTGGACTTTTAGTTCGATAATTTGATTTTCATTTTCAATTGGTTGACCATAACAATCATGCTCATATCCCATATCCAAAAGTTTTTTTACAGTAACCCCAATTTCACTTGGGATAAAATGTGTTAATGGTAAATCTGTAGAATCATGTCTAATAGTAGCTTCTTTAAAAGTATATACATTATTTTTAGCTCGTAAAATACCTTTTTCTAAAGGTTCTGGTAGTTTATCCTCAGAAATTAAACCTACAACACCTTTCATTTCATCAACTTGTCTTACTCCAACATTATCTGAGGCTTTTTTTAACATTGCCCCTAAATTAATTGTTCTTGTTTTAGGATTGCCTTTTATAGTTGGTGTTCCACAATTAGGACATAGTGATGAAAATGAAATTGATTGACATTCAGGGCATTTTCTTCTTGCAATATCAACTCTAATATTACCTTTTTTAGCAGCTTCTGCAATTAATCTTCTACTTCCACCATCATGATTTATAGGGAAAAGTGAATGAGGTGCAGGTTTCATTAGTCTTTCTTTAGATTTTTCAGGCCGACCCACACGAGTTCCTATATAAGTAGGAGCTTTATTTTTAATTTCAATATTAGAAATATCATTTAAAGCTTCAATGGTACTATCTTTAGATTCATCTAGATTATTAGTTAAAGTATGTAATAATGCATAGGCTATTTCCGGATTAATTAGTACTTTAGAATCTTTTAATTCATGAGGTATTCCTAATACTTCTAAAATACGTTTTTGGTATGAAAGATCTAAGGCAAAAACTTCACCTTCAATAAAAGAATCTTTAAAAGAATTTAACCATTTGATTAAAGCATTCAAATCTTTTATTGTAACATCATTATAGTAATAGACATAATTAGGGTGTAAAGGAACATCATATTCTTCTGAGAAATTAAATGCTTCCTTAGCAGATAATTTTTCAGTTTCAAGTTTTTCCAAATCTAAATTTTTATTATCATTAATATATTTCTTGGAATTTCTAATTGTTTCAATCCACCACTCTTCACACCAAGCAGCACCTAACATTGGTTGATTGTTTCTTAAAAATTCTCCAAATGCAACTAGCATATCTCCTAAAAAGAGAATTTCAGAAACATTATTTTTAATTTTCTTAGCTTCCTTAACTGTATCCACTTTAATTACATTACCATTTTTAAGTTTAACAATAGGCCCATCAATAGAATCTACTGGAACAACACAAGTTCCTTTACCTGGAAATTCGATTTTTAGTTGAGTACCCACTGCTAAAAATCCCACTAATTCCATAGTTGCAGGATTAACACCCATTGCAGCTAAACCAGTATTTCGAGACCGCCCATATCTTAATCTAAAAGCCCCTTTTTCAGAAGGATAACCTAATACTGGTCTACCACCAATAATATCTTGGATATATTTAGGTGAGGAATCTTCTTTATTTTCATCATCTTTTTCATCTTCTTTAGGTTTTTCATGTGTAAACTCTTTTAACCAATCCCAGCCAGGTAATCCTAATGTATTTGAATATTTGATAATCTTTTTAGCTTTTTGGACAATTCCTTCAATCATAGCAAGAAGTGCTCCACCCCGAATATTATTTGTTTCTACCCTTTCCATATCTTTATGTGAAACTTCAATCTGATCAGTAGCTTCTCCAGTTACTTCAACTGGTATATTACTTGCAGCAGTTCTTACTTCATCAGAAGTTGGAGAATATTGAAGATTAGTAACTTCTGATTCATATAACTCAACTTCTTCAACATATCTTTCTATTTCATCATTAATAGGTTTATAATTACTTAATCCAGTGGCAAGTTTAATTTTATCCCCTAATAAAACAGCTAATGCAGCAGCAGTACCTCCAGCACTACGAATAGGTCCAGCAAAATAAACAGCTAAATATTTAGTATTATCAAAATTCTTTTTAATAGCAACTTTAGCTATACCTTCTAATGGAGCTGCAACAACCCCTTCAGTCAATATAGCTAAAGCAGTCCTTAAACCTTGATCAGCAAGTTGTTCTTTCTTTTCAGCTTCTTTTTCCCCAGTTTCATCAACATCTTGAGAAGCTATTTCAGCAGCTATTTGAAATGCAACTTCTTCCCTACTCATATCATTTTCTAATTCTTTGATTCGTTTAGCTATACCTTCTGGACCTACAAGCCCCTCTACCCTTTCTGCTAAATCCTTTGCTAATGGAATTTCAGTTTTAGTTTCAACATCTAAACCTTTAGATCTAGCTTTATTAGCTATTTCATACAAATCTTTTGTTTCTTGCTCTAATCTTTTGAAATAATCCATTATATCACTAAATAACTGTATTAATTAAAATTTTTATATTATCTATTCATTATTTTTTTTAATTTAGATTTTATATACAAATAATATGTGTATAAAAATTCAATATTAAAATTTTTTTTATTTAATGTTAATAAAAAAAATATTTAAAAATAAAAAATAATTTAAAAATAGAAGAATACTTTTTTCAAAAAAGTAATAAAAAATATTTATTGTTAAATTTAAATTGTTTAAACTGAGTATCTTAAAACGAAACAGAAAATAGCTAAGATAATTGTTACAACAACGATAACTTCAGGAGAAAGTTTTGGTCCTACACTTTCATCATCAAAATATCTTACTAAACCCGCACCACTCATAGGCATACTCATTTTATCATCTTTCTTTGCCATTCAAACACCTATAATTAGTTAAATTGATTAATTTAAAATTGAATTTAATAATAAAATTTAAAAAATTCATATACTATATTTTAGATAAGTTCTTTATACTATTTAAACTTGAGTTAAAAAAAATAAGAATAAATTCTTCATTGTTCAATAGGGAATTTAATAATATATTTTGTACCATTTTCTTTATCAAGAGTTAAATCAGCATTTATTTGGCCAGCTAAACTATAAATAATAGTCATACCTAAAGAATTACCCGGACCAACATCCTCAGGCATTCCCACACCATCATCACTTATTATTAAAATAGCATCAGATTCATCTTTTTTTAAACTAATATTCAAATTACCCTCCTCATTATTCGGAAAAGCATGTTTTGCAGTATTAGATAAAATTTCATTAATTATTAAGCCTAAAGGAATAGAAACATCTAATTTTACTTCAATATCCTCAGCATCAATATTTGTAGTAATATTAGGTTGAGAACTTAAAGCATTCATATCTCTAACAAAAGAAGTCAAAAAACTATTTAAATTAACATGTGCAATATCTTCTGATTCATAAACCTTTTCATGAGATAAGGCCATGGATCTAATTCTTTCACCAGATTTTTCAATAATTTCTTTTTTTGTAGAAGTATCAAAACGACCCTCTAAATTCAATAAACTTATAAGTACTTGCAAATTATTTTTAACATCATGATGAACATCTCTCAACAGCTTTTGTTCACCCACATATTCTCTAGCCATAATCAATTCCTCCAAAGTCTAAAAAAATTTTAATTTTTAATCAAATTTTTTTCAAATTAAATATTCCTCCAAAAATTTTAAAATGAAACATATCAGAGAAAAATTCATTATTATAGTATAATCTATTAAACTTATTATTTAAATTTTAAATTATTAAAAAATTTATAAAAATAAAAATGAAAATTATAATAAAATTTATATACAATACAGAAAAAATAAATAGATATATAAAAAATTTAAAATTTTAAGATTTCCATATCATATTTTTTTAAAAAGATATAATAATTAAAAAATTATTTAATTCTTTTTAAACATTAATAAATTAAAATTTTTACACATAAAACTTTTAAATTAAGGAATTATATTAAGGAAGAAAAAAGATGTCCAAAAAGAAAATTCTTATTGTTGAAGACGAACTCATAACCGCAACTGATATAAAATTTCGTCTTGAAGACATGGGTTATGAGATTATAGGAATTGTTTCAGACGGAGAAAAAGCAATCGAAACAGCATTAAACAAAAAACCAAATCTTGTTCTTATGGATGTTGGTCTGAAAGGAGATATGAATGGAATAGAAGCATCCCAAAAAATATTAGAAGATGGAATAAATGTTATTTATTTAACTGGGCATGATGGTCAAAAAATTCTTGAAGAATCAAACTTTACTAATGTTGATGTAATTAAAAAGCCCTTTGATGATAATGAATTTAAAAACGCAATAGAAGAAAGTATTGGGAAATCAGAAGCAGCAAATAAAGAAACAATTCCAAAACAACCCCAAAAGAAACCAATAAAAAAACCAAATCAACAAAAAGAAAACAAAACTGCAGAAGTTTCTAAAGAAAACAAAGATACCATTTTAGTAGTTGAAGATGAAATGATTACTGCATTAGACATTAAATTAAGACTTGAAGATTTTGGTTATAATGTTCCAGGAACTATTGCTTACGGAGAAGAAGCAGTTAAAAAAGCTGATGAAGTTAATCCCGATTTAATTCTTATGGATATAATGTTGAAAGGGGAAATGAATGGTATTGAAGCTACACAAGAAATACAAAAAACAAAAGATATACCAATTATATTTTTAACTGCAAATACCAATAAAGAGATAATTGAAAATGCATTAAAAACTACACCTTCAGGTTATATATCTAAGCCATTCAATGATCGTGAATTAAAGTATATTATCAAAATTGCAATTAAAAAATCTAAAGATTCTAAAAATTAAAACATTTTGGAGATTAAAAAATTAACGATAAAAGTAGTATATATGATTATGATAAAGAAACATTAATCAATTTAGAAGATTCTTTGCAAATATTAAAAAAAGAATATTTAACTCAAATATACTCATTTATAAAATCAGATGACTGTGTTGAAGCAAGCCATCTTTTATTAAATTTACAAGATTTAAATATAGAAATAAAAAAATTTCAAAAAAGATTAGAAGAACTTGATCAAACTGAAAAAAAATAAAAATTCTATTTTCTAAAGAAATATTAAAACTTTAAATTAAACACTTTCTTGTTCTAAAAATATATCAATTAAAGTATTAAATTCTTTTCTTTTGATTTTTAAACTACCTTTCAATTCATTGACTAAATATTTGAGAATTTTAGTTGATAAATCAGATTGAGCATAAATATTTGTAACACTAGTTTCTACAAAAATAGAAATATGTTTCTGTACATTTAAATCTACTCGCATTATAACTTCTTCTTCTTGATAAGTAGAAACTTCTCTTATTATATTATCTATAATTTCATTTATTATTAATGCTAAGATAATCATTGTCTTTCTGGACACAAAAATATTAGCTAAAACTTTAACATTAAAATTCACATTAGTTACATTATAAAATTTTAATTGAACTTTAATAAATGGATTTAATGTATCAATAACATTAATTGAAGATATATTAGGAGATTCATGTATTTTTTCTTGAATTAAATTTAAAGCATTACGTCTATTCTGAGATTTTTCCACAATGAATTTAGGGCTAAAATTTTCAGTATTTAACTTTAAATCTGTTTGATTCAAAATATTATCTAATATTTTTTGAGATTCATAATGCATCTCTTTAATTGCATTTTCTCTTTGGTCTAATTCATTTAATAATTTATATCTACTTTCATTAATTTCAGTCCTATCTTGGATAAAACCATTAATTGATACAATTTTCCCATTATTCTCATACTGAATTTTAGAGTATAAATATAAATATTTTAATTTACCTTCATCATTTTTAATCCTAAACTCTGAAATTGCATCATTTTTTGTCCTAATAAATTTAATCCATGTTTTTTCAAATAAATTTTTATCTTCATCTATAATGTAATCAAATAAATCAGATTTGAGTGATTTATAAGTTGGTAATTTACCCATAATTGTTAAATATTCAGGAGACCAAGTTATTTCCGCATTATTAATTTTTTGTTTAAACACTGCAATATTTCCAATACTTCTAAGAGTTTGAATCTCATTATTATTATTAAATGAAATTTCATTTAATAAATTTTGTTTAGTAACATCAATAGCTGTAAGTAAAACTGCAGGATTATTTTTATAAGACATTGCAGATAAAAAAATTTTAAAACTACATTCAACACCATTAACTTTTGTTTTTAAATCTTGATTATGATAAAAATATTTACCCTCATTTAAATCGTTAAATGCTTTTAATAATTGATTATCGTCAGCTCCAGGAAAATTCATTCCAGGATACAATTTTAAACCCTCTAATTGTTCTACTGATTTTGAAATTAGATTAGCAAATGAATTATTAACATAAACAATTACTTTATCTTGAATAAAACATATAGCTTCAGATGAAGACTTTAAAACACGCGGAGAAATTTGTTTAAAATATTTATTTCCTATAGATGAAGATAAACATACATAAGAGTGAGGAGTTCTTATAATAGTTATTTTAAAATTATGCATTAAAACATCATCTTGAAAAATGAAAATATTGAATTTACACTCTGAATTCTCCTCCATATTCTCCAAAATTTCTTTTAAACCTAAATCTTTAAAAATAGGAAGGGATTCAAAAAAAGGTTGATTGATTTCAAATTTAAATATGTGATTTAAAACTACATGATTAAAAGAATTTGAATATTTGATTTTATAATCATTTGTTCCCAAATCTAATATCAAATTAGCTGAATCTGAATCGGAACTTTCATTAATTCCATTATCAACTCCATTAGAATAATCAAAAAATGTTTGATCATCAATGAAGACTTCTTTCTTTTCTTCAGACCCTATAAATTTTAAAATAAATTTAATCATTTTTCTAAAAACCTAAAAATAATTTATTATAAATAATAATTTTTTTAATCTTAATGTTTTATATAATTTGTTAAAATATTTATTAAAAACAATAAAAATTAAATAATTAATATTTATAGAATAAAAAATGATTTATATTTCAATATTTTAGAAAAAATTTACTTATTTTGACCTTTTAAAACCGCCTGTTTCATAGATTTAACATATTCCCCGATATAATATCCTGCATTTTCTTTGTGTTCTTCAATGATTTTCACAATTGCACTACCAACAATTACACCATCAGATATCTTTGAAATATTTTCCGCCTGCTCGGGAGTATTAATTCCAAAACCAACTGCAGTTGGAACATTAGAAACATTTTTTATAATAGAAATGATAGAATTTAAATCCGTTTTAATCTCGCTACGCATACCAGTAACACCCAATGATGAAACTACATAAATAAATCCTGATGCTTCTTTTGAAATCATTTCAATACGTTTTTTAGAAGTTGGAGCAATCATTGAAATTATATCAACATTATGAGAATATGCAAAATCAAAAATTTCATTTTTTTCATCAAAAGGTAAATCCGGAACAATAATACCATCAATTCCTAATTCTTCACATCTAGAAAAGAATAAATCATAACCATAATAAAAAACAGGATTAATATAAGTTAAAAATACTAAAGGAATATCACTATAATTTCTAACTTCTTTAACTATTTCAAAAACATTATCAGTATTAATTTCTTTAGATAATGCCCTTACATTAGCATTTTGAATAACTGGTCCTTCAGCAACAGGATCTGAAAAGGGAATACCTATTTCAATTAAATCTACCCCTGAATTTATCATTATCTTAATAAATTCAACTGTTTTTTCAATAGACGGATCTCCTGCAGTTAAAAAACCTATAAAAGCATTTTCATTATCAAATGCATTATGTATTTTACTCATTTAAATTCACCCCTTTATATTTAGCTATAGATGCAACATCTTTATCCCCTCTTCCAGAAAGACAAACAATGATAATATCCTCTTTATTCATTTTTCCTGCTATTTTTTTAACATGTGCAATAGCATGAGCACTTTCAATAGCTGGTATGATTCCTTCCATACGTGATAAATATTCAAATGCATCAACAGCTTCTTCATCTGTTATTGAAACATATTCTGCTCGTTTAATATCATGCAGATATGCATGTTCTGGACCAATACCCGGATAATCTAATCCTGCAGAAATAGAATAAACAGGCGAAATTTGACCATAATTACCTTGACAAAAGTAGGATTTCATACCATGGAATATACCCACTTCACCTTTAGATATAGTAGCCGCATGATAAGGAGTATCAAGCCCTTTACCTGCAGCTTCCACTCCAATTAATTTAACATCATCATCAATGAAATTATAAAAAGATCCCATTGCATTACTTCCCCCACCAACACAAGCTACAACGGCTGTTGGTAATTTACCCTCTTTTTTTAAAATTTGATTTTTAGCTTCTTCACTTATTACACTTTGAAAATCACGAACAATCATTGGAAAAGGATGCGGACCCATTGTTGAACCAATAACATAATGCGTATCAAAAACTCTAGAAATCCAGTCTCTAAATGTTTCATTTACTGCATCTTTTAAAGTCATTGTTCCAGAAGTAACTGTATGAACTTTAGCCCCTAATAACTCCATACGAAAAACATTTAAAGCTTGTCTTTCAGTATCTTTTTTTCCCATGAAAATTTCACATTCCATATTTAAGAGGGCAGCAGCAGTAGCTGTAGCAACACCATGTTGCCCAGCCCCAGTTTCAGCTATTATACGAGTTTTACCCATTTTTTTAGCTAATAATATTTGACCCAAAACATTATTAATTTTATGTGCTCCAGTATGGTTTAAATCTTCACGTTTAAGATAAATTTTTGCCCCACCTAAATCTTCAGTCATTCTTTTAGCATAATACAATAAAGAAGGACGTCCCGCATATTCTTTCAAAAGAAAATTTAATTCCTTTTTAAAATTTGAATCATTTTTATAATAATTATAGTTCTCCTCTAAATTTAATAATTCGTTCATTAATGTTTCAGACATATATTGTCCACCATATTCCCCATATCTTCCATTACTCATTATAAACCTTCCATTGATTTAATATAAAATTTATTTAGATAAATTTCTCACATTATTTATAAATTTTTTAATTTTTTCTTCATCTTTGACTTCATTAGTTTCTGTACCAGAACTGACATCAACAGCAAAAGGATTTATCGTTTTGATTGCATTTATAACATTATCACTATTTAACCCACCTGCAAGAAAAAATGGTTTTTCAATGTTTTCTTGAATTAAAGTCCAGTCAAAAGTTTTACCTGTCCCTTTACCATTATCTAGTAACAAATAGTCCACACAAGAAGATTGCCACTTAAATATTTCTTTATCATCAATAATTTCTAATGCTTTAATAATTTTTAAATCTTTACCCACTTTCTCAAGTGCACTTTTTTTTAATAATTTAATATATTCTTCTGTTTCATTTCCGTGCAATTGAGCTAAATCTATTATACCTAATTTAAATAATTTAATAATTTTATGATAATCTTCATTAACAAAAACCCCTACACATTGTATGTGAGTATCTAAAAAAGAATTTAAATATTGGGCTTTAATAACAGAAATATTACGATGGCTTTTTTTAAAAAATACAAATCCTATATAATCCGGTTTATATTTATTAACAATATTAATATCTTCAGGTCTTTTAATACCACAAATTTTAATTCTTGTCAAAACATGCCCCCCCTCTTACAGCTATTTATTACCTTTTAGATAATTTAATGTAAATTTTTTATTTGAACTTGTCATTAAAGTTTCACCTATTAATACAGCATCCACATTATTACTTCTCAATGCAGAAATGTCTTTATCAGTTTTAATACCACTTTCTGAAATAAATATTATTTCTTCAGGTACTAATTGTCTTAAATGGATACTATTTGTAATATCTACTGTAAAATTTTTTAGATTTCTATTGTTTACTCCTATAATTTTTGCACCTGCATTTAAAGCAACTTTAATTTCTTTTTTATTATGTGCTTCAACTAATGAAGATAAACCTAAATTAGTAGCTATATCAATATATTCTTTTAATGTTTCTTCATCCAGAATAGAACATATAAATAAAACTGCAGAAGCACCTAAAATTTTTGCTTCATATATCATATAATTATCAATGATAAAATCTTTACGAAGAACTGGAATATTAACATTTTCCACAACACTTTCTAAATAATAATCTTCCCCTTTAAAAAAATAAGGTTCTGTTAATACTGAAATAGCTGATGCTCCTGCATTTTCATATTCTTTTGCAATTTTTATAGGATCGAAATCATTACTTATAATTCCTTTAGAAGGAGATGCCTTTTTAATTTCACAAATAAACGAAATATCATCAGATTTTAAAGCCTTTTCAAATGGAAAATCCTTATTACAATTTAATAATTTTGCTTTCTTTTTAATTTCACTTAAAGGTACTTTTTTTTCTTTTTTATTTAACCTTTCCTTAGTTTTATCCACAATATCATTTAAAATCATTAAAAAACACGCCTAAATAAACTACATAATATTCCATGAAAATAATAAACTTTAATTCCTAAATTTATTAGATAAATCTATAAACAATTTTAATTGATTTCTAGCTTTTCCATTATCAATTAATTCTTCTGCAAGGATAACCCCTTCATTTAAAGATGAAACTTTACCTGCAACATACAATCCTGCAGCCGCATTGATTACAACAGCATTCCTTTTAGGGCCTTTTTTTCCATCCAAAATTGATTTAGTAATATCTGCATTAAAATCTGGATTCCCCCCTACTAAATCATTTTTAGAACATTTTTCAAAACCAAACTCTTCAGGTTCAATTACATAATCAATTATATCATCCCCTTTAATTTCACAAACAGTAGTAGGAGAACTAACTGATATTTCATCTAGTTTATCTTGACCATAAACAACCAATGCTTTTTTAACACCTAGATTATGAAGAACTTCAGTCAAAGGTTTTACTAATGATTCATCATAAACTCCCATAACTTGCATAGTTGCACCAGCAGGATTAGCTAAAGGACCTAAAATATTAAAAATTGTAGGAATACCTAGTTCTTTTCTAATAGGGGCCACATATTTCATAGCAATATGATAATTTTGAGCAAATAAAAAACATAAATTTATTTCATTTAATATTTTTGCACTTTCCTCTGGAGAAATATTTATGTTAACACCTAATGCTTCTAAAACATCAGCGGCTCCAGATTTACTAGAAGATGCCCTATTCCCATGTTTAGCTACAGGAACTCCAGCTGAAGAAATAACTATTGATGCTGTTGTAGATATATTGAAAGAATTAGATCCATCACCACCAGTACCAACAATTTCTAAAACATCTCGATCATTTAATAATTTGATACAATGAGACCTCATTGCTTCTGCAGAAGCTGTAATTTCATTTATAGTTTCACCTTTCATAGAAAGAGCAGTTAAATAAGCACTCATTTGAACATCACTGGCTTTACCTCCCATTATTTCATTCATAGATTCTTTAGCTAAATTATAAGAAATATTTTGATTTTTAGCTAAATTTAAAATAGCTTCTTTTATCATTTTTAATTTCTCTCCTTTTTAATCATAACATTTTTAAGAAATTTGTAATAATATCCAAACCTTCAGGAGTCAAAATTGACTCTGGATGAAACTGTAACCCGTAAATAGGATAATTTTTATGTTTAACTGCCATTATTTCATCATCAATAGTTCTTGCAATGACATCTAATTCTTGAGGTAAAGTATTTTCTATTAAAGCTAAAGAATGGTATCTTGCTGCTTGAATAGAATCATTTAAATCTTTAAATAATGGGTCATTCTTTAATTTTAGTGTTGAGGTTTTACCATGCATTATTTCCTTTGCATAAGATATTTTTCCACCATACGCTTCACATATTGCTTGATGGCCTAAACATACGCCTAATATTGGGATTTTGCCCTGAAATTCTTTTACAAGTGGAATACAAATCCCAGCATTAGACGGTTTCCCTGGACCAGGGGATAAAATTATAATATTTGGATTTAGTTCTTTAATTTGATTAATAGTAAATTGATCATTTCTGATAACTTTAATTTCCTTAATAATATCATCTGAATTTATTTCTAAATCCAAATTATTAATTTTAGATATTGCAATTCCTAAATATTGATATAAATTATATGAAAAACTGTCATAGTTATCTACTAAAACTATCATTCTATCCCTCCATTAGCAATTTTTAAAGCATTAATAACCGCTGAAGCCTTGTTTAGTGTTTCTTGATACTCATTTTCAGGGTCACTATCTGCAACTACACCTCCACCTGAACGTATGAATACTTTATTATTATGAGTAAATGCAATTCTAATTGCTATACAAGTATCCAGATTTCCAGATAAATCCATATATCCTATAGCTCCACCATATATCCCCCGTTTATTGTTTTCTAGTTCATTAATTATTTCACAAGCCCTTATCTTAGGTGCACCTGAAAGAGTTCCTGCCGGAAGAATAGAATTTATTGCTGATAAAGAATCTAAATCTGGTCTAAGTTTTCCTTCAATAGTTGAACCTAAATGCATAACTCTAGAAAATTTTTCAACTGACAAATATTTATCTACTTTAACTGATCCTATTTCTGAAATTTTGCCTATATCATTTCTTCCTAAATCTACAAGCATATTATGCTCAGCTAATTCTTTTTTATCATTTAATAATTCTTTTTCTAATTTTTTATCTTCCTTTTCTGTTTTACCTCTTGGTCTTGTACCTGCTAATGGAAAAGTATATACTTTATTATCTTTTAACTTGACAAGGGTTTCAGGTGATGCTCCTGCAATTTCTATGTCATCACTTGAAAAATAAAACATGTATGGAGAAGGATTTGTTGTACGTAAAACTCTATATGTATCAAATAAACTTCCTTCAATATCCGCTTCAATTTTATTAGATGGAACAACTTGGAATATTTCACCTTCTTTAATATAATTTTTAGCTTTTTCAACTATATCACAATATTCCTCTTTAGAAAATGAAGGTTGAAATTCTGATTTTAATTTTAAATTTTCAATTTTTGCTGGTTTTCCATCTTTAATAATTTTTACAATTTTTTTTAATTCTTTTTGACCCTTTTCATAATTTTCTAATAAATTATCAGTTTGCATATTAATTATAATAATCATTTTTTGTTTATAATTATCAAAAACTATTACTTTGTCAAACAACATCAAATCAACATCTTTAAAACCATCTTGATTTTCTACATTTAAATTTAATGAAGGTTCACTATATTTAATATAATCATAAGCAAAATATCCAACTAAACCCCCTGTAAACGGCGGCAATTTTGTTAATCTAGGCGTTCTGTTTTCATTTATAATATGTTTAATATATTTTCCAGGATTTGAAGTTTTTGTAGTAAAAACATTTGCCTTATTTAAATCTTTAGATTTATAAGAACTAAAATCACCTTTCATAGTTATTTGTCCATCTTGGCATGTAAATTCTATTAATGGATCAAAGCCTAAAAATGTATATCTTCCCCAATTTTTTGTATCTTCAATACTTTCTAACATGTAACAATGTTTACTTACATTTTTTAATTTTCGCATAACTTCTATTGGTGTTTCAATGTCAGAATATAATTCATAACTTAAAGGTATTCTTTTATAAGATTTGTTTTTTGCTATCTCTTTAATTTCGTTTATATCAGGGTAATACATTATTAAATCCTCTTTTAATTTTTCTTGCTTATATTTTATTATAATTTTAATAATAAATATGGATGTATATAAATATATGCAAATGTACTATTTAAATCTTTATAGTACTATTTTATACATTATAGATTAAAAACTTGCATAATAATTTTAAAGGAAAAATAAATGCAAAAAATATATAACACAAAATAAAGAATTAATAATATTATGAATGTAAAATTTACAAAACATGAAACAATAGATTTAATAATTGCATTTATTGTTATATCTTTAGGATTCTCAATTGTCTATGGAAAAACAAATATTAATTATATCATAGCAATATTACCTATGATAATGATAGGTGTAGGTTCAGGGTTTATATTACATGAAATTGGACATAAAATTAGTGCAATATACTATGGATACTGGGCAGAATTTAAAGCTTGGCCAATAGGGTTAATAATATCATTATTAAGTGCTTTTATTGGATTTTTAATAGCAACCCCCGGTGCAGTAAATATTTATGGACAAATTAATGAAAAAGAAAATGGAATAATATCTTTATCTGGACCAGTAGTAAATATATTACTCGCTTTAATATTTTTAATAATAAACTCCGTATACACAGCAATGAACCCCCAAGCCATAGGAAGTTTCACAAATATAACTTGCACATTCGGATTCATAATAAATGGTTACTTAGCATTCTTTAATTTAATACCATTAGGTATCTTAGATGGAGCAAAAATAATTAAATGGAACCCACTAATTTGGTTTGTAAGCATAGCCATTGCTGCAATAATAGCGTTTGGAGGAATGTTCGGAATATACTAACAATTATTTAGTACATATCAATCTAAGAGAACGTTCACATTCTAAAACAAGCACTTTATTAGAAAAATTATCTTTAGTTTTTAATAAAAAAAGTTTACTTTCACCAATATTAAAAGCAGATAAAACTGTGATTAATTTCCAAACCATTATTTCATCATCTTTATATTTATTAAATAAACCTATGATAATATTAAAATTTTTTAAATTAACTAAACTAGGATTATAAAAAATCATAAATCCAATAGAATCTAATAACTCATGTAATTGTTCAGTAGTACATTTAGTTAAAGAATATATCAAAATACAAAAATTAGCCTTATCCATTTTACCTAAAATTCTAGCAATAATGTCTCTAGGTAAAGGATAACTGACTTTCTTAGAAACTTTTTTCGGCAATTTTTTATATTGATTATTTCCAATTTTAGCCAGAAAATTAACCATATACTCAGCAACAGAGCAATCACCTTTTTCTAAAACTTTAGATATCTCAATTCTAGCATATAATGCAGACTCATTTAACAATGCATCAATTAAAGATTTATAAATTTCTTTATTATTAACATTAAATTTAACACCTAACAAGAAAGAAGCAATAGATCGTTCATTCGGTTTATCAGATTTTAATAAATTTAAAAGACTATTTAAATCTAAATTTAAAAATTTAGAAATTTGAGATTCATCAAACCAACCCCTTTTAATTAAATCATTTTTACTACTTTTCACAATTCCAGCCTCTATAATAATTTTTAAAAAATATTAATTAATAGATTACAAAAATTTAAGAATAATTTAATAAATTATTAAAATAAATTATATAAAAAAGTAATTAATTAAATAATCAAATTAAAAAAATAAGAAGATTTAAATAACCATTCTGAAATTTATATTTTATTAATAAAAAATTTTTGGAATAAACTCAAATTATAATTTTAATAACAACAATATATTAAATTAAATCTTTTAAAAATTCATAAGGAAAAACATGACACAAGAAGTTCTACCTGAAAAAATGTATATAAGTTATTATAGCGCAACAAAAGGAAAAAAAGTATTAAAATTATTAAATAAAACACAACTAATCTTTATTAGCTCAAATAATAAAATAATTGAACCATCAAAAAAGGAATGGGAATCTTTTTGGGAAAAAATAGAACAAATAGGAATTTGGGATTTAGAAGAAAGTTATAATCGCTGCATATTAACTGACGGGTATAAATGGGAAATTAATATATCATTTAATAATAAAATAATTGAATCTACAGGGACAAACTTAGATCCTACACTGTATATAGGTAATAAATTAATATCTGTTTTAGATAAATTTTTAGATGCAATTTATGATTTAACAGAGATACAAATGGATTAAATAAAATGTTTATTAATAAAAAATTTAATAAAAAGTAGGAGTTTATAAAAACCCTTTTTTTATTTTTGTGCACACAATATAAAAAGTATTACCATCCTAGTGCTAAGCTTCCTATTAGTACTATTATTCCTACTATCCAACAGTAGTATGCGAATACATCTAGGCTTTTTTCTTGTATGATTTTGAGTAAGAATTTGATTGCTAGGTATCCTGATATTGCTGCTACTATAAATCCTGCTATGTATGCTCCTATGTTTGCATCCATTGCTGGTAGGTCTTTTAATTGCACTACTGCTGCTCCAAGTATTGCTGGTATTGATAGTATGAAACTGAATTTTGCTGCAAATTCTTTATCTAAACCTGAGAATAATCCTGCAGCTATAGTGGTTCCTGATCTGGATAATCCGGGCATGACTGCTATTGCTTGTCCACAACCCATTATTATGGATTCTTTCAATCCAATATTAGATTCATCTATTTTTCCAGTATTCATTCTTTGTGAAACATATAATAACACTCCAGTTATTAATAAAAAGAATGCTGGTATTGTTATTCCTGTGAATAATGCGGTTACTGCATCATTAAATAATAATCCCACCACCCCTACAGGTATTGTTGCAATAATAACAAGCCATGCGAGCTTTTTATAAGGTTCTTCCTTAACTCCTTTCATGAATTTTCCAGTAAATAAATCTTTCAAACTTAGGAAAAATGCATAAATCATTAAACAAATATCTTTAAAAAAGTACACAACAACAGCAACAAGAGTACCAACATGTAATAATACATCAAAAGCAATACTGGAATCTGTAAGTCCTAATAAATGTTGAATGAAAACAAGGTGAGCTGAACTACTCACTGGGAGAAATTCAGTTAAACCCTGAACCAAACCAATAATAATTGCTTGTATAATATCCATAAAAAATCACATCAAAAATTATTTTATTATATATTTTTCATCAACATTTAAATCTTTTACTCTTTCATTATAAAGAGAACCTAATGTCCTATCACAGAATAATGATAAGAAGGGAGTTATAAACAATCCCATGATTACTAAAGTGACTAAACTAGTTAAAATAACTTGAGAACTAATCATCATTACACCAAGCATAATGAATGAAATAATCATGCTCGCAGCGATTCCAATAATTACACAAATAATAACAAGCATAAATAATGCTCCAATATACCTAATCCAAGAAATTGAATTAATAATATTTAAAATATCTTTAACTTTAAATGCAAAAGTTATTTTTCCATCATTTGCAATCATGTGATTTATTGCCATTATTTGAATTAATACCATTAATATTGCACATATTATTCCAACACATGACAATATGGATCCAATTGTTAAAAATATGCCTCCATATGTCATGATATAAAACCCAGTTACTAAAAGTATAATAGGCAAAATATCATATGCAATTTCTACAACTGTTATTTTTAATCCTTCAATAAACATTAATAAAAAATTATTAAATTTAGGTAAAAAATTATTTTTATTTATAGCTTCTTTTATTACTCTATAGTCATATCCTGTTGCTAAAATTCCCAATAAAATCATTAAGATTCCTAAAATTATAGATTCATATAAATTTGTAGTTGGAATTTGTGCAAAAATATGGTTAATCTGTTGATAAAAAGTAGTTGCAGTTTCATTTATTAAAGTAGAACTACTTGAAGTCATAAGTGGTGTTGAAATAAGATATGATATCCCTAAATTAATTGCACTTATTAAAGCATAAAATATTCCTAAAATTATTATTTTTTCTTTTTCAATGAAAGGATAATGTAAACTTTCTTTTAAAACATCTGTTACACTCATTAGTCATCACCGTCTAAAGGTTCATAAATTAATCCAATAGCCCTACTTTCAAATATAGTTAAATATGGAGATATCAAGAATAAGTAAACTGAAATAGTTATTAATAAACCTATAATTAACCCTATATTCAAACCAAATGCACTTACAAATGCTCCAGATATACCTAATGTAATCCATATTAATGCTAAAATTATACCTACAATGATTGAAATTACTGTAATTATAATTATTAGTCCTAAATAGAATCCTATATATCTTAACCATCCTACATTAGATATTATTTTCCAAATACTTTTATAATCAAATGCATCTTTAATTGATCCATTATTTGCAACCATATTAGATACTGCCATTATTGATAAGAAATAGAATAATATAGCTAAAATAATTGATATAATTATTCCTACAAACATTACCCCTGATCCTACATTATTATTTAATCCGGATATTTGCCCACCTATAATTAAACTAGCTAAAAAAATTATACATGGAATTAAAAGGTAAATAAATTTAACTAAGAATACTTTTAATCCATCAACAAACATTGAGGTTAAATCATCAAATTTTGGTAATTTATCATCCCCATTTATCATTCCATGAGTTGCTGTATCTAGCACCCGGTAATAATACCCTAAAACCAAAAATATTGGAAGTATTAAGAAGCTGAAAAACATCATTACTCCTAATTTTAAAAGAGTTTTCCCTTCTTGTAAGGAATACTCTAATGAATCTTTATAAATATCTAGTATCATTTTTATCACATTTTTATTTATTTTTAATTAATTTTCATCATTCATATTGTCATTTTCAAGGATAAATACGTCTTCAATATACTCACAATTTAGTGCTTTGGTTATTTTATAAGCCAAAATAAGAGATGGATTATAACGTGAATTTTCTAAAGCATTAATTGTTTGTCGAGTAACTCCAACTTTATTTGCTAATTCTTGTTGGTTAATACCCTTTTCTTGGCGTATATATCTTATTTTTGTTTTCAATTAACCACCTTCAAAGGTTTTTTTCTAGAATTTTCAATATTGAGGTTGTTAAAAATACATTACAAATGTAAAATATACATTCCATATGTAAAATATAGATTACATAATATATAAACATTATGGAAAAAACTAGAAAATAGCTAATTATATTTAACAAAAAAAGAAATAATATAACAATAGAATAACTATTAAAAAAAAAATAGAATCTATTAAAAAAATTAACAATGATAAATAATCTAAAAAGGAGTATGAAAATGGCAATACACCCTATTGAATTTAGATATGGAACCCCTGAAATGAAAAATATATGGGAATCAGAAAATAAATTACAAAAGAAATTAGATGTAGAATCCGCTTTAGCACAAGCAGAAGCAGAACTAAATATATTACCAAAAAATATAGCTGATGAAATTTCATCAAAAGCAAATACAAAATATGTCACCTTAGAAAGAGTTAATGAAATAGAATCTCAAACAAAACATGACATAGCAGCATTAACCAAAGGACTAGCAGAACAATGTGAAGGTGAAGCCGGAGAATATGTACACTTTGGAGCAACTTCCAACGACATAGTAGATAGCTCAAATTCTTTATTAATTAAAGATAGTATAGAAGTCTTAGAAAATAAACTAAAAAAATTAACAGAAATTTTATTAAAATTAACTGAAGAAAAAAGAGACTTAGTTACCATAGGACGAACACATGGACAACACGCTCTTCCAACAACATATGGGATGAAATTTGGAATATGGGCAGATGAAATGCATAGACAATATGATAGACTATTAAATGCTAAAAAAAATGTATGTGTTGGAATGATGGATGGTGCAGTGGGTACTACTGCAGCTCTTGGAGAAGACGGTTGGGAGATACATAAAAAAACTTCAAAAATATTAGGATTAACCCCTGCTACAATAACAAACCAAGTCGTTCAAAGAGATAACCATGTCGAATTCATAATGGTTTTAGCAAACATAGCAACAACTATGGATAAAATAGGTGTTGAAATTAGAAGTTTACAAAGAACCGAAATTATGGAAGTTGGAGAATTTTTTGACCCTAAAAAACAAGTAGGCAGTAGTACCATGCCACATAAAATGAATCCAATAACTGCAGAAAGAATTTGTGGTATTTCTAGAATAATTAGATCATACGTTGTAGCTGCGATGGAAAATAATCCCCTTTGGCATGAACGAGATTTGACAAACTCTTCTTGTGAAAGAATAATGTTTCCAGAAGCATGCATATTAACAGATTATATATTAAATCTTGGAATTAAACTTTTAAGTAATCTTGAATTCCATGAAGATAACATAGAAAAGAACTTAAATTTAACAAATGGTTTAATAATGGCTGAAAGATTAATGGCAGAACTTACTAGAAAAGGAATGGGTAAACTAACCGCATATGGTATTGTACGAAAATGTGCAATCCAAGCTAAAGAAGAAAATGAATTACTTTCAGATCTTATATTAGCAGACAAAGATGCATCTAAATATTTAAGCAAAAAAGATGTTAAAGAAATTATGAACCCTCATACTTATTTAGGTTCATCAACTATAATTATAAATGAACTATTAGAAAGTTCAAAAAATTGGTTTTAAAACTATTATACAGGAGATGACAATTAATGTCTGAATTTTTAAATCTTAAATCCATTGACTTATCATCTTTAACAATAATTGGAACAGGAATAAATGTAATTTATGCAATTATACTTACATTAATTCTTTTAATTGTTGGAGGAATAAGTGCAGGATTTAATACTATTGGCAGTCTTTTAATGATTGCACCAACAATAATTTTTGGTACAATGATAGTATCTATATTTGAACTATTTACTAGATCATATATTTATAATATCCTTGCTTCAAAATTAGAGAACATAAAAATTAAACTTTTCGAAAATAAGGAAATAAAAGAAATTTCTGTTATTCCTACAGCTGTTATGGTAACTATAATCAGTACAATAATGTTTATAATATTTTATTTAATTAATTTATTCGTTGCACAATTAGTATTCAGTGTTATTTATCAAGTTTTAATGGTTGCAGGTAATTTAACTTTAGTTTATATGCTTTATCAAATGATTTATTTAATGAGTGATCCAATTATAATCATTCTTGCAATAATTTTTGTAGTAATTGCTACTTTTATAATAACTACAATAAGCTGTTATGTTTATAATATGCTTACAAACAAAATGTATGGTGTAATGTTAGGATTAGAAAAAGAAGATAATATGACTATTATTAATTCAATAAACCCTGTTAACAGTGCCTTAATCCTAAGTATTATTGGGTTAGTTATTAGTATAATCTTAGGCATAATATTATTAATTACAACACATAATGTTTATAGTTTAATTAGTGCCATTTTAATTGGATTTATTGGAACATTTTTATGTGTATTAATAACTAGTTATTTATATAACATATTAGCTCCAAAACTTGGAAAAATTAAAATTAAATTAACTGAAAATGTAGAATAAAATTATTCCACATTTTTAATTTTTTTATAAAAATATGAATTTCAAAACATACATAAAACTTAAAATAATGATTGATTAAATAAACAAAAAACTAATTACTACTTCTTTTAATTGGCGGTACATACCTTTTAAGCATTAATGATAATGAAATTACTGTAACTGAACTAAATGCCATAGCTAAAGCAGCAAATTCTGGACGAAACATAATTCCAAATGTAGGATATAAAACACCTGCTGAAATAGGTATTAAAATTCCATTATATGCAAATGCCCAAAAAATATTCTCTTTAATTCTAGACATTACTTTATTAGAAAGTTGAATAGCAGTAACTACACTTTCAAGATCTCCTCCTACAACAACAATATCCCCACTTTCCATAGCAACATCAGTACCATTACCCATTGCTACCCCAATATCTGATTGTGAAAGAGCAGGAGCATCATT
Source organism: Methanobrevibacter acididurans (assembly GCF_046197875.1). Taxonomy (NCBI): domain Archaea; kingdom Methanobacteriati; phylum Methanobacteriota; class Methanobacteria; order Methanobacteriales; family Methanobacteriaceae; genus Methanobrevibacter; species Methanobrevibacter acididurans. Next base: position 1,559,063 of record NZ_CP166991.1, read on the forward strand.
TATACCATCCCCAACAAAAAGAACTTTACCTTTTTCATCATTTTTTTGGATATTTTTAACAATTTTTAATTTATCTTCAGGAAGTACATCAGCTTCAACATTATCAATATTTACTTCATCTGCAACAATTGTTGCAGTTTTTTCATTATCCCCTGTAACCATATAAGTAGATATATCCATAGAGTGCAAAGCATTAATTGTTTCTTTAGAATTATATTTAATTTTATCAACTAATGTTAAAATTCCTTTAACTTCTTCATCAATAGCTAAAAATATTACGGTTTTATTTTGAGAAACTAAATCATGATATGTTTCTAAGACAGATGATTCAATTTTAATATTTTCACTTTCTAAAAGATTTAAATTACCCACTAAAATATTTTGACCATTAATCTTACAGTTAAGACCTTTACCAGTAATATTATTGAAATCATCAATATCAAATAAATTAATATTTAATTCATTAGATTTATTGATAATAGCTTTAGCTATAGGATGTTGAGAATTATTTTCAATACTTACAACATACTTTAAAACTAAATTTTCATTAATTCCATAAGAAATAATATCTTCAACTTCAGGTTTTCCTTCAGTTATAGTACCTGTTTTATCAAAAATAGCAACATCAACATCTCCTGCCGTTTCAAGAGTATCACTATTTTTAATAAGAATACCATATTCAGCAGATCTACCTATACCAACAGTAACTGCTGTTGGAGTAGCTAAACCTAATGCACATGGACATGCAACTACTAAAATAGAAATAAAAGTAGTTAATGCAAAAAGTAATGTAGATCCTAAAATATAATACCAAATAATAAAAACTGTAATAGCTATTGACAAAATAATTGGAATAAAATAAGTAACTGCAGAATCAGCAACCCTTTGAACCGGCGGCTTAGAACTTTGAGCTTTTTCAACCATAGTAATGATTTGAGATAAAATTGTTTCTTTACCTATTTTTTGAGCTTCAATTTTTAATATTCCATTTTGATTTATAGTCCCTGCAAATACATTTTCATTAAATTCTTTAATTTTTGGTATTGGTTCACCAGTTATCATAGATTCATCAACATAACTAGAACCTCCAACAACTTTAGCATCTGCAGGTATTTTATCACCTGGTTTAACTAATAAAATATCTCCTACTTTAATATTATCTATAGGTATCTCTTTTTGATTAATTATTTTATTATTATGAAGTTCTAATAAAATAGCTGTTTTAGGTTGTAACCCCATTAAATTTTTAATTGATGAAGAAGTTTTATTTTTTGCTTTTGATTCTAAATATCTACCAATTAAAAGAAAAGATGGAAGCATTAATGAAGTTTCATAAAACATAAAAGAGCTGTTAAGAATTATATTAAAAGTTCCAAGTATACTTGATATAAATGCAACTAAAATACCCATTGTATACATTACATCCATATTAAGGTTTCTATGGAATAAACCTTGAAATCCTGCTTTTAATATTGGTAAACTAACATATAAAAAAGGAATAATTGTTATAATTAATGATAATTCCCCCATTGTAATAAATGGAACATGTATAGGAAAATACATTAAAAATGTTAATATTGCTGAGAATATAAAACCAACAATGATTCTGTTCCTTTTATCATTTAAATCATTTTGGTAAATTTGTTTTTCATCAATATTTAATTGCCCATCAATTCCTAATAACTCAAAACCTAATGAGTCAATGACTTTTTCCATATCATTTTTATTTACCTTAGATTTATCATATTTGATTGAAACTTTTTGTGTAGTTAAATCAGCATGAACATCAAATATACCATTTAATTTATTTAAAAAATTTTCAACATTCATAACACAAGAAGCACAATGCATTCCATTTAATCGTAAAGTTATTTCATCTGAATGTGTTTTAAATCCTAATGTTTCAACTACATGATTAATTTCATTAAATGAAACTTTTTTAGGATTAATTTGAATGTGAAGTTTGTTATTTGTTAAATCTGCATTAACTTTATTAACTCCTTCAATTTTATTGAATGCATTATTAAGATTTAATACACAAGAAGCACAATGCATTCCTTCTATAGGAATATCCAATGTTTTTAACTTAACCATTACAATCTCCTTTCTATATTAGGTTAATAAAAGTAATTTAATTAATATTTATTTTACTACTTTAAAACCTACTTCTTTAACTGCTTCATTTATATCTTCACTTGAAACATTATCAGAATCTAATTCTAATTTAACTATACCGGAATCTAAATCTGCATTAGCTTTCAAAATTCCTTCTACATCTTCAAGAGAATTTTGAACTGCTAATACACAAGAGTTACAATGCATACCGTCAACTTTGATATCTTTTTTAATCATATGTTCATCTCCATTAATTAACTATTGTTAATATATTATTATATGTACTATATAATTTTTAATAAAAATTATTATCCATTTTTTAAAAATTTTTATGTTTAAAACTTATCAATATATTAAATATAAATTTAAGCAAAAAAATTTATTTAAAATAAGCATACTTTTATGAAAAAATCATGAAAATAAATTAAAGTGTATTCTTTATAACATTACCATCTTGAACAACTAAAGAAATATTATTAGAATCACCTAAAGAACTAATATTTTCTAAAGGATTTTTATTAGACAAAATAACATCAGCACTTTTCATTGGCTCAATTGAACCAATTTTATCATCAATCCCTAAAAATTTAGCAGGTTCAATAGTTCCAGCTGCAATAGCTTCAGAAGAATTCATACCTAAATCAACTAAAAATTTAAGTTCTTCAAGATTATGACCATGAGGAATAACCCCAGAATCACTACCCATAAACATTTTAACCCCTTCTTCATAAGCAATGATTTTATTTTCCTTTTGAACTTTGTTTAATTCTTTAACTTTAGCTTTTTTTTCATCATCCAAATAATTACCATTTTTAAATAAAGTATCAATTACCATAATAGTTGGAATAATAGGAGTTCCTTTTTTGGCCATTAACTTTGCTAAAGATTTATCAATATAAGTACCATGTTCAATTGAATTAACACCTGCTTTAAAAGCATTTTTAATACCTTCTAAACCATGAGCATGAGCAGCCACTTTAGATTTTCTCATTTTAGCTTCTTTAACAATAGCAATTAACTCTTTTAAATTAAATTGAGGATATAATGATGAATCATTTTCACTTAAAGCCCCACCTGTTACCATTACTTTAATAAAATCTGCTCTAGCCCTAAATACTTCTCGAGTTTTACGAATAACATTTTCAACACCATCACATAAAGGATTAGGTAAACCCAGATATTTAATTCCCATATTAAAACCAGAATTAAAAGTTAAATCAAAATGACCTCCAGTAATTGAAAGAGGAGTTACACTCAATAACATTTTAGGTGATGGAAACAAACCTTTTTTTTGAGCCATTTTAGCACCAATATCTGCAAGACCACAATCACGAACTGTGGTAACTCCAGCATCAATGGTATCATGCATATTAATAATACCATTGAAAAAATGAGTTGATAATGGATTTTTCATATTATCTTCTTTTTTAAAGCCATTAGCAAAAAGATGAGTGTGCATATCAATGAATCCTGGAAGCATAAATTTGTTATCACCGTCAATAATTTGAGCTTCAACCCTATTTGAAACATCAATATTTTTATCAATATTAAAAATTTTTCCATTTTGAATATATACTGAAACATCAGATAATGGTTCAGATTCATTAGGATTTATTAAATTAACATTTTCAATTAATAATTCCTGCATAAGTTAACACCCAAAAAAATTTTAAATTTAAAATAAAATATGTATTAAGCCCTTATTACAATCTACTTCAACAGTAACTCCATTAATTAAATTATCTGTAGAAGAAGGAGAATCAACCATAGGTATGTCAGACATTATTGCACCAGTAGCTATTATAGGTTCTGCATTTAAACATATAATAGCTTTAGGAGCTGTCCCATTCTTCTTCATTTGAAATATAACATAAGAACCTACTGTAGAACCTTTTCCTCCAGGGATAAATAAAATTTTATCTTTAATACATTGACCACTTAGGTCATGATGAGGATCAATAACTACACCAGAATCTGGATTAACTCCCCCTAAAAAACTTAATGGTTTATTACTAACTATTAATTCACCAGTACTTTTCCCTCTTGAAATTTTTCTACATTTTATCATAAAATCAACCTAAAACCATAATTTGAATAAATAATATAATTTATTATTAAATTTTTTAAACTAAACAACATCCACTTTCATAACTTCCCTTAAAACAGCAGTTGCATAAGAACCTTTATTAATAGAAAATTCAACTAAAACACCCTCATCAGTGGATGAAGCCATAGTATCCCAAATTTGAAATCTCATTGATCTTCTCAAACCATGACTCCCAAGTTTTGGCATTTTAGGACACTCAAAATCTTCTCTTGTCAAATTATAACTATTCAAAATGGATTTTTCCATATCCCCAACTTCACCCTCAGCAAAAGGAACTTTAGTTCCAAATAATGGAGAAGTTTGATTAACTTCAAAATTAGAAACTAAATGTTGAAATTCCTCATGAGTTTTATCTCTAACAATCCTTTCTTCATTATCAATTACAATATCTCCATCAATATATTTATCTAATCCCATTTTCACTCTATGACTAACAACATTATTAAAAATAAATGATTGATATGCATTAACAAACATTCTTTGTAAAGGCTTTGGAAGTGCATGAATAGCACGTTTATAAGAATCATCATCTAAAATATCTTTTTTCTTAGATTCTTTTAAAAGTTCTTTAATCATCATCTTTTCATAACGCATTCCTTTAGGCATTAATTCAAAAGATTTTTCTAAATTCCCATCATCATAAGCTTGACGAGCTAATTGATTTTCATTTCGTTCTTCAGGAGAAGGATTACCAATATACAACCTTACTGCTTCTTTTAAATCATTGTGTATTAAAGCTTCACCAACAAGATGAGTATTTGTTCTAGGTTTTCCAAATCTTTGCCAACCAAAATAATTAGGAACACCTGTAAATTCTAACTCTTTTAATATTTTTGAAGCTCTTGAAGCAGCATCCGAAATAATTTCAGTATTATCTCCATCTGTTTCCATTCCATTTATATCTTTAATTAAAATTTTAAATTTATTACCTTTTAATTGGCCCATACGTAACTTTTTTCTTCCACGAATAATTTTTAAAAATTGGGTTTTATAAATATTTCCAGCTAAATCCTCAACTTGTTTCAATTGTTCTTCTGAATCCATATTTGCAACACAAAGCCACTGACGAGTTAAAGCTTTTTTATCTTTCATTCCAGCAAAACCCATCCGTTTACGGTCTATATGTAAATCTCTAGAAATATCTAACATAACATCTAAAGTTGTTCTTCCAATTTTCTCAATCCAAATCCATATATTTGGACCTTCACCTTCTGGAACTATTTCTGGAATTTCTTCCACATAAAAATCTTCATAACGATTTCTAATAGTTCCTCCAATCCCTTTATCTTTTGTAACATATACATTTGCATTAAGCATGAACAAAACCTCAAGAAAATAAATATTTGAAAAAAGTATAGTTTTCTATAAAAAATAATATTTGTAAGTTTAAAAATTATTTATAATGCCCTGACCGGGATTTGAACCCGGGGAATAGGATCCGCAATCCTACGTGTTATCCAAGCTACACCATCAGGGCAATGAATTATTAAAAATAATATTGTTTTTATAAACTTAAAATTTATAAGTTTATAATTTTATATTACTCTTTTTAGTATATAACTATTATTATTAAATTTTTAAAAAATAAAAAGGAAAAAAATTATTTTTGATTATTAATATAATCAATAACTTTTTCTTTCTTTTTAATTGAATTATTAGCTGCTTTTTGAACTTTCTCTTTCATTATTTCAAAATCTTCAGGAGTATTTTCACCACGAAGCTTTTTTATTTTAGTATAAGCAGCTTCCCTGAATAAAGGTTCAAGAATATCTACGTTTCCATCTTCTTTTATTAATCTAGGAGTCTTTTTATTATCTACTTTACCAATTTCAAAAATATTAACTCCTGCAGATTGAATTACATTAGTAACATCAGATACAATTTCAGGAGGAACAATTAACATTAAGGAATCAGTTGAAACACCTAAAGGATCTATATTTAGAGTATCTAACATTTTGAGTACATTAGGAGCTACAGTTTTTCTTAATTTATCTTGATAAAATTCCAATCCTACCCCAGTTACAGATGAAATCTCATGAGCATCACCACGAAGACCCCCATTAGTTACATCAGTCATAGCATGTATGTCTTTAATTAAATCATTATTAAATAAAGCATTAGAAGCTTTAATGAAACTAATATCAAGAGTATCCCATACAACATCGAAAAAACCATTATATAATGCTGTAGTAGTTATAGTTCCTCCTCCAGAACCTTCAGTCATTAAAACAACATCCCCGGGTGTTGCTCCTTTCCGTGCAGTAGGAGGATATTTAGAGACACCAACACTCCCTACTGCTGAAACAAATCGATCTCCTAAAACCATATCTCCACCAACTCTTAGGGTGCTTCCAGCAACAATTGGAGTATCTATTAATTCTGAAACTGCAGCAACACCTGCAGTAAAATCAAATATTTTTCCAACATCTCCATCATCAGCCAAATGAACATCACTTAATATAGCTATAGGATCTGCTCCCATCACACATACATCTCTAAGTGTTGCTCGAGTTACATGAAACCCTCCTAAAAATGGATAATCACTTAAACGAGAATGTATACCATCTACTGCAGTTGTTACATAAACATCTTGATCAGTGTTTACTTTTACTACACCCCCATCATCTTGAGCTGAAGGATTTACTAATGAAGAGGTATTAGCACTGGACACAATTTCAGCAATTTTTCTATGTACAAAAAAGTCACCAGCACCTCTAGATCCAACACCCATTTTACCCATTGAAATATCCGCTTTTGGTATATTTATTATTTCTTTTAGAAATTCATCATTTGAGTTTTCAACTTTTAATGTGTTTTTAACTTCTTCAATTACACTTTTTGCCATTAATTTAGAATAATTTTCATCAACATTTTTATATTCTCTAATTCTATCTGCTAAAAGTGTTTCAAGTGTTTTTTCATCTGTTGTTTTAATTCTACGTCTAACAAAACCTTCAATATCCATTTTTACACCAAAATAATGAAATAAAAAAAAGTAATATATTTAAATTTTAATCAATAAATATCATGATTTTTTTATTAAAATAATTAATTTAATATTATAATAGTTTGATTTTATTGTTTTATATAATTTATGTAAATCATGAAAACTTTTTAAAATAAATAAGAATATTTTAAATTTTAGAGACCTAAAAAATATTTAAAAAGAATAAAAAAGTATATGTTAAAACTTTATTTAATTTTAAAAAAATATGAAAACTAAAAATTTTGACTTAAAAACACGATTATAAAAATTATAACATGACATAATTAAAAAAACGTTCCAGAAATTGGAACAAATACATAAAAATATAATTTTTATAAGCTAAAATTTAAATAATATAAAAAAAATAAGTAAAATAGTGCTAACTTCATTTTTGTTAGCTTTTTTTAAAAAAAAATATAATAAAGAGAAAAAATAATATGAAAAAATTTAATAAAATTATTTTAATATTATTATTAATCACAGTAGTTACAACATCATTATCTGTAGTTTCTGCAGCGGATATTGATAATGGAACTGGAATCTCTAATGATAATAATATTAACTATGCTCAATTAAGTGTTGAATCTCAAAATAATACAAATGACGTGAATAATGCAGAAAGTATTAATTTATTAAGTGATGGAAGTAATAATACAAACAACAATACAAATATTACCCCTCAAACTAATAATACAAAAGAATTTAATGTAACAGTTGAAGACTTTGGACAAATATATAAAAATCCAAAAAATTTAACCATCAACTTAACCAATTTTACCAATGGAAAAGTTATAGTAGGACAACATATTGCATTAAACTTAACCCGTTTAAGTGATGGTGCAAGCAAAATCTACTGGGCAACCACTGATACAAATGGTCAAGCATTTTTAGATATAAACCTATTTCCAGGATATTATAGTGTAGATGCAAGTTGTGGCGATGGATCTAATTTTAAAAACTTTACAGTATATAAAATACCTAGTGGAGTAATTCAAAATAATTTTGAAGTAAACCATAAAGGTGAAAGTTTTAGAAGTATCTTATACAATTTATATTTCCAAGTTTTAGGAAATCAAAAAGTTTATTATACCATTAGTAATGGTAATTCTAATAAAACTTATACAACAACCACCGATAGTAATGGATATGCAAGATTACCTATTAATTTAGGTGCTGGAAAATATACTATTACTTTTTCATACAATGGTGATGGTATAACTTCAGGTTGTTCCGAAACTAATAATATTACAATTTATCATTCTTCACATAAAATGCCAACTACTGTAGGTATCAGCGGAACACAAAATAACACATTTAATATTACTAAAGGAAAAAATCTTACAATAATTGTTCAAGAAAGTAATGGTTTATTATTCCCAAATACAAAAGTAACCGTTAAGATTATTAAAGGAAGTTTAAGTAAAACTTATACTGTAACTACAAACAGTAACGGAATTGGAACATTACCTATTAATTTAGGTGCAGGAGATTATACTGTTAAATGTTCTTATGCTGGAAGTTATTATTATGCAGCTTCAAGTTCAAGTACTGTATTAACAGTTAACAATGCTTAATAAAGTAAAATTAGAATATATCGGAAGAATAAATAATATTTTTTCTTCCATTTTTTTATTATAAAAATTTAAATACTATTTTTTTAAATTAACAAAATTTTTTAAAATTTTAAGTCCCGCAACACCACTTTTTTCTGGATGAAACTGTGTTGCAAAACAATTATTATTAGATAAAGAAGCTACTAGATTTACACCATAATCCGTGATCCCTGAAACAATTTCTTCATCTTCAGGATTTGCATGATAAGAATGAACAAAATAAAAATATTTACCATCCACTCCTTCTAAAATAGGGCAATTTTTTAGCACATTCAATTTATTCCATCCCATATGAGGAATTTTTCTACCGTAAGGTATTTTATTAACACTACCTTTAAATATATTAAGGCCTTTAATACCAACAGCTTCTTCACTAGAAGACAATAAAACTTGTAAACCTAAACATATCCCCAAAAATGGTTTATCATCATTAATATGTTCATATATTAAATCTTTAAATGGTTCAATATTTTTCATAACACTTCCAAAAGCACCTACTCCGGGAAGAACTAAAAATTCAGAATCAGCTATTTTTTCAGGATTACTGGTAATTTCTGCATTATAACCTATTTTAGTAAAACCATTATGAATACTTCTAAGATTTCCACTATTATAATTAATTATTGTTATCATTTATAATCCTTCTTTACTCATTTTCCCAATTAATTACTGATCTAATCATCATGCCAAAATCTGAATCAACAATTTTTTCTGTTCCTAATGTTTTTGAATGAGCATCTAACTCTGCTATTACATAATCATAACCTAAATCTTTTAAGGGTTGAACTAACCTTGGCCCATCAGTTATAGCTATAGATTTACAGCTAAAATTTTCTATATGTAAAGCATGAGGAACTCCAAATACAACTACCAAATCAAAATCATTAGCTTCTAAAAATTTTTCAGCAATTTTTGGAGCAATCGGATATTCATCTAAACCTCCAGTAATATAATCAATATTAACATTATTTTCTTTTAAATCATTTTTTACATTAATAGCATGATTTCTTATTCTAGGTAACCCAATATTTTCATCCAAATTGGCAAGAATCATAGGTTTATTATTAGGATTAATATCTTCATAATTAAAATTTATTATATCTGCAAATAGATAAGATGTCTCTTTTTTAGCATTTAAAATGAAACAAACTTTTTTGTTTTCAGCCAAATATTTAACAATGATTTTAGCTACTTTCTCTTTATTGTCTCCAAAATTTGGTTTAATATAATTACCTTTAGCCATACCTCTTGTTTTCTCAATTTCGGTAGCTAATTTAAGCATTTTAATTTGACGATTTGCTTCTTCTTGAGGAATTACATCATATTCAACAGCAGACTTTAATACTGCAATAGCCCCTTCTGTATTATCACCTTCACCGAAACCACCATGGGAGGCTACAGGCAAAATTATAGAATCTAAATTTAATTTTTCAATAGGTTCTTTTAAATCTTCCCCAATAATCATACTAGCACAGGTACCAACAATACCTATAAGTTTTGGTTTAAACACTTCATTAACTTCTTTAAGTGTTTGTTCTAACTTTTCTGAAGCACCTAAAATAAAATCATTTTCTGTCATTGCTGTAGTGACTACACGAACACCATCAGTTTCGAGAAGCCTACCAGTTCTAAAACAGCAGCCATGAGGACCATGCATAATAATAACATCAGCATTTAAATCTCTTAAAGTATATAATGAAGCCGCAATAGGGCTAGGACGTGGATGCATCAATTTTTTACTCACCTGATAAAATTTAATCTAATATACTTTATTGAATACAAAAGTTATATAAGTTTCTAAAAAAAGTTTAAAAAAAAAATAAATTTAACTTAAAGTTGATTTAATCCTATCTTCTTGAGTCATTGAGGCTAATTTTTCAACTTTATTAATGTTTAAGTTTAAACCATTTGCAATTCTAGTCCCATACTCAATATCTGCTTTATAAAATAAAGCAACTTGCCTATATTGAATGTTTTCATTAACTCCTGAAATACTATTAAGTATGTTAGAAATTAAATGTGATTTATCTTCCTTATTTAAAACTCTTCTATAAAATTCACCTACTTGTTCAAAATCAACATCTTCTACCTGTTGAGTGTGTCTATCAATTACTGCTTGGACATCAATAGTTGGAGCCTTAAAACATGCTTCAGGTTTAGGGCCTTCTAAAGAATTTGGATAATAATTAGGATAATGACTTCCTTTATTTACATTCATCGGCCCATCCATTTGATAAGTAGAAACTTGATTTTTTGTTTGATTTATGGGTATTTGATGATGATTTGCACCTAATCTCCATCTTTGTGTATCTTCATATGCAAATAAACGTCCTTGTAATAATTTATCCGGAGATGGACCAATACCTGGCACAAAATTAGAAGGTGCAAATGCAGATTGCTCAACTTCATTAAAATAGTTATTAGGGTTTTTATTTAATACAAGTTTACCTAATGGTATTAAAGGATAATCAGAATGATACCATACTTTTGTAACATCAAATGGATCAAATTTATAATTTTTAGCTTCTTCATTTGTCATTATCTGAACAAAAACATTCCATTCCGGATAATTCCCATTTTCTATAGAATTGTATAAATCTTCTGTTGCATAATCCGGATTTTCACCAGCCATTTTAACAGAATCTTCATCTGTAAAATTTTTTATGCCCTGTTTTGTTAAAAAATGATATTTTACCCATACATATTCTTCATTCTCATTATACCACATATAAGCATGTGATGAAAACCCATGCATATGTCTAAAATCTCTCGGTGTTCCCCGATCAGTAAATAAAAATGTTAATTGATGTAATGATTCAGGAGTTAAAGAAAAAAAATCCCAAACCATATTTGCATCAGACAAATTTGAAGTTGGATGTCTTTTTTGAGTATGAATAAAATCTGGAAATTTAATTGCATCCCTTATAAAAAATATTGGAGTATTATTACCCACTAAATCATAATTCCCTTCTTCAGTATAAAATTTAACAGCAAACCCTCGTGGATCCCGTACAGAATCAGCAGACCCTCTTTCACCACCTACTGTAGACATTCTAACAAAAACATCTGTTTTTTTACCTACTTCAGATAAAAATTTAGCCCTAGTATATTCAGACAAATCATGAGTAACCTCAAAATAACCATGAGCTCCAGCACCTTTAGCATGAACCACTCTTTCAGGTATTCTTTCCCTATCAAAATGTGCTAATTTTTCAACAAGATATGTATCTTGTAATAAAGCATAACTAGATTTTTTACCTGTAGTAATAGATGATTGATCATTTGCTACAGGGGCACCTTTATTAGTTGTTAATATTTTTTTTACCATAATATTACCTTATAACAATTAATTACTAAAATATAGTATTAAATAATAAAAAAAGTTTTCGTTTTATAATTATGAAAAAATAAATATTTTTAATAAAAAAAGTTCAAAAAAAGAAAATAAAAAAAATTAATGTGTGGTAATACTAATTATATCTCCATCAATTAATTCATAATCACTAGCTATGCGCATATTTTTTCTAGCATCAACAGCAAACATGAATTTATCACCAATATCAGAGTGAATTATATATGCTAATTCATGTGGATTAGAACCTTTAGGAACTAAAATACCATCAGGAAGAACATTACCCTTTTGATCAGTAAATTTATGTTCATCTTGAACTGGATAAACAACAATCATATTAAGTAATTCGAATATTGCTTTATTTAAAGCTTCTTGAATACCGGTACTGCCATATTTTTCTAAAATGTTAGTTCTAATATATTCAAGTGCTTTTATTTGATTAGCATTTAATTTTTCTGGATTTAATATTTCAAAATCAGAATCTCCTGAAACATATTTAATTAAACCAGATTCAGCAGCTCTTACTAAAGCAAGTTCAGATTCCGCTGAAGCAGGAACTACATTAGAATATTTTTCTTTAATACGTTCAATATTTTTATCAGCACCAGGTAAATCCGCTTTATTAGCAACTATTAACATTGGTTTAGCAATATTTAAAATTTTTCTAGTTAATTCTATTAAATCTTTTTCTTCCCATTTTGTATAATCCGGTTCAAAACCTCTTAAAGCTTCAATAATATCTTCAAGCATTATACCAGTACCAGATAATTGATCATAAATCACTTTTGAAATATCTAAGTGTTCCGCACCAACTTTACGAATTAATCTTGTCCAATTTCTGTTAAGTATTCCATACATCCACATTACTATCTCATTTTCAAGAAATCCTATATCTTCTAAAGGATCATGTGAACCTAAATCCACAGGATTTCCTTCTTCATCAGTAGACCCTGAAGCATCAATAACATGAAGAAAAACTTTTGCTTGAGTTAAATCGTCCAAAAATTTATTACCTAAACCTTTACCTTCGTGAGCTCCTGGAACTAATCCTGCAACATCAATAAGTTCTATTGGAATAAGTCTTGTTCCATCTATGCATATAGAATTTCTCGGATTACATGTAACATTTAATTCTTTACATGGGCATTTACATGTAACATGCGCAACTGCTTTGTTTGCATCTATAGTAGTGAATGGATAATTAGCCATTTCAACTTTTGATGCTGTTGCTGAATTAAAAAATGATGATTTACCTACATTTGGTTTTCCTGTAACTGCAATTTGAATCATTTAATCACCCCTATAATAATTTTTTTAGATATGTGAAAAATTTTTTAAAAATAAAAAAAATAGTTAAATCTTATTTTATATAAGATAATTACTTAAAAAAATTATAATAATTATTTATAAAAATTTAATGATAAATAAAAAAATCAACCTATATATCTGAGATCATCATCAGATTGACCCATGGATTTATTTACCATATCTTGTTCCATTTGTTGAGCTTGATTTAATAATTTTCGAGTTTCTTCAGCTCTTTCTTCTAATTCATCAGTATTAATATTAAATTTTAAAATTAAAGATAATTTTTGAAGAATAGCCTCAGCAGCTTCAGCATCAATAAAATAGCCTGGAGTTTCGCCCATTAAACAAGCCCCTGACATATTTCTTAATTTTCCTAATCCTAGAATAAGCCCAGAAGCCCCAACAATTCCACCATCAGCAGAACGTATTTCAATACCTGCTTCTTTAAGAAGTTCTATATTTTCGAGGTTTGTAGCTGCTCCAAAAACTTTTGTTTCTTCAACCGGTTTGCCTGTTGCTAAACCGCCTAATGTAAATAATTGTTTAACTCCATAACTTTCTATAAAATCTAATATTAAGCCACAAAGTTCATATTGACCTTCTGGTGATAATCCTTGAGTATTTCCCACTAATAGAATAAAATCTTGAGAATTTTCTCCTTGAGATTTTAAATAGTAAAGTTCATTTACCATACATTCAATAATTCCATCTTCCCCAACAAATACTTGAGGAGGAAAATGAGGAGAATATATTTCGGCAAATTTAGTGGCTCCTAATTCATCAATCATATGATCTGCAGCTAATTTACCTACATGACCAATTCCAGGAAGTGCTTCTATAAAAATAGGATTATCTAAATTAATCTCTTCAATCACATTAATTTGAGTATTTTTCATAATATTCCTCCTTAAAGGAATTTTTACTTATTATCCATTTCTTCTTTCAATTTTCGACGATATTTGCCATATTTATCTTCAATTGAATATTTAGGTGGATAAACAACTTTTAATTCCCCACCACAATTAGGACAAGTATCTTTTATAGTATAAATGTCACATAAGGGGCATTTACGCATTTTCATTTTCATGTTAAATCACTACTAAAAAAAAGTTAAAAAAAGTAAAAATTATAAAATTAAAAATAATTTTAATCTAATTCTCGTAAAAATTCGCCTTTACCATTAGAATCTTCAATGACTTTAATACAATTATCTGCAGCTTTTTTAAGTGTTTTTTCTGCTAAGATATAATCAGTTGATTTAACTGTGATTCTATAACGTGGAGCACCAACACATTGAACTTCTACATCTTCAATTTTTTCAGCAGATTCGAGAGCTTTTCTAACTATATCTACACCATTTGATTCATAAGTTTCTATATCAACATAACCAGTTATATGAACTTCTGGAGGAGTTATATTATTTTTAGCTACTTCTGTGATAGCTTCAGCCCATTCTTCATTGATACCTTCATCAGTAAGTGAAGATTTTCCTTCATCAGCAGCAATTTCAAACGCACCATAAACATCACCAAAAATATCCATGATTTCATAACCTACTTCCTTGTAAGCTGTGTTTAAATCTTTATTTAAAGATTTAGCTGCTAATTCTAAGAATTTTTCAGCTTTTTGTTCAACTTTCCATTGTTGAATCTTTTTTGTTCTTTGATCTTCTCTTATTCTTTTTAATGATGCATCAACATGCCCTTTTTTTGGATTAACTCTTAATACTCGAGCAACAATCTTTTGATTTTCTCTTACATGATCTCGAATATTTTTAACCCAACCAGATGAAACTTCAGAAATATGAATAAAAGCTTCTTTTCCAGAATATTCCTCAAGTTTTGCGAATGCACCATAATTAAGAACTTTATAAACTGTACCAACAATTAGTTCTCCTTCTTCTGGCCATTCTTGACTTTTTCTTACCATTTAAACACCTGAATAGTTTTTAAGATTAAAATTAAAAATAAATTTTTAATTAAAATCTATATTTTATATAAAATTAAAAAAACTAAAAACCAATTTTTAAAATTTTAATGAAAAAAAATAAAAAAAGAATTTAGTTTAAAACTTCTTCAATATGAGCTATTATCTTTGCTTTAGAACCACGTGATTTTACAATAGTTTTACCGCAGATAATACATTTTACATCAGAAGCTGCACGATCAAAGATAATTTGTTCATTATCACAATCTAAACATTTAACCTTTAAAAAGTTTCCTCTACCTTTACTAGCCATTTTATCACCTATTTAGATACAAATTCAGGTTTTCCTGTTCTGAAAGAATTACCGATATGAGATTTACCACATTCTTTACATTTATATCTTAAATCTAATTTTTTAATCGGTTTGTTACCTGCAGGTAAAGGTCTTGGATAACCTCTGTAACCAGCGGTAACTCTTCTAAATTGTCTTTGACCCCATTTTAATTCACTTGCTTTTCGTTTTTTAGCTGTATGAACTTCATGAATTGTATGTTTTTTACAATTAGGACAATATCTTCTTTTTTCTTTTGGTATCTTCATTTAATCACCTTAATACAATCTGAATTTTTCAGATTTCCTTTTTTCATCTATTTTTTCTAAAAATACTATAAAGGAATCAATTAAATTTCCCAATAGCTGATGACATATCTATAAAAATAATTACAATAAACAACACCCAAGAATCTATTAAATTTCTTAGTAGCTGAATATTACATTACTAAACTAAAAAGATTTTATTAAATATCTTATTAATTTATAAATGTATTTTTTAAGAATTAACTTAATAGAGTTAATCTTAAATTATTTAACAATAAATAAAAATTAATTTATATAAAATTTTTATTACCATAAAATAGATACATATTGTATTTTATAATCAATTAATATTTAAATTTAATGTTTTTTTATTTAAAAAAGTATTAAAAATATTAAGGAATTTTAATTAATCTTGCTTTCCTATACTTTACAAAAATTTTTGCATTATCCCTTGGCATTACAACAATGTCTTGAGAAAAAAAAGGACCATAAACTTTTTCATCGACCCCAATTATTGGTTCTACATCTTTGAAAATGAGTAATGTGTCATTTATAGAGTTTTGATTAATATTTTTTGAATAATTATTATATTCCTCTTGAGTCTCTTCGTTAAAATCTACAAATTGATTATCAATTCTATTTAAAATATCAGATAAATTAGAATTTTCTTGCTGAGTAGATTTATTATTTTTTATTTCATTTTCTTTATTTAAATCAGAATTTTTGGATTGATTTTTTAATAAATTAGAATTACTTTTTCGTAATTGCTTTTCAATGGGTTCAAACTTTTCATCAGATAAAACTTTAGCATTTTTAATTTTTTGAAGTTCATCTAAAACTTCATCATTTTTAAAATTTTTGGAATTTTCTGAATTTTTAAAATCACTGCTTTGTTTATTATTTTCTTTTTCATTTAAAGTATTAATTTCTTTTAAAGATTCACCTGAAGCTTTTTTTACATTATTAGATTTAAATTCTATATTATCTTCTTTATCTTCTAATTCTTCAGTAAATTTATCCAAAGATATATTTCCCCTATGATCCCTTAAAGTATCAATTAATGAAAAATATAAAGTTTCTTCTTCTTTAGTTAAATTTAAAGGAGTTGTATCAAGAAAATCAAATTGGGGTTTTCCTTTTTTAAATAAATGATATGACCTATGAATATTCATTAATGCAGCTTCAGTTATTTTATGTTCTCTGCGTTCACATATTTCTGTAGCAATTCTTTGAGCATCTTTTAAAAGGTATTGTTTATCTGAAAAAGGATCCGGACCTACAGTGGTTTTAAGTTCATTAATATAATTATTAACATTTTTATAAAAATTATCTCCTACTCTAGCTAAAGAACTATTATTTCGCTCTTTTTTCTGAATTTGACGTAAAGTTTGAAAAAATTCTTCCACTATAATCCTCTCTAATTAATTTATTAAATAAAAAATAATTTTATGAAAATATGTAAAAAAATAAGTAAAAAAAGTTAAAAAATAGAAAACGAAATTAATCGTCCGCTTCTATTCTAGGAGCAAGTAAAAAACTAAGCTCTCCATCTTCTGAGACCATTTTAAGACTTAAATGTAAAGGCATATCATTTCCAAGTTTAATGGTTGCAACATCTGAAAATTTATCAGCTTTTAACATTTCTCTTATTTTTTCTAATGAAAAAATAGATTTTGCTTCTGTATCAATTTTTTCACCATGTAAATATTCTATGTTTGCATCCCCAAATTCACCTTCAGCTGATGCTCTAAATTTTTCAGAATCAACAATTAAAGCTATTTTATCAGAGAATATATCCATATCTTGAATAGAATCTTTTAGAAGAGCGAAAGGAATATCAAACTTAGTAGGGTGCTCTAATTCTGGAGGAGAAGGAGCTTCATACTCCATATCAATTAGTCTAATCTTAAAAGTTCTCTTAGCTTCACCTTCAAAGGTAATAATAAAATTTCCTTCATCTAATGACATTATCACACGATCATTAGATTTAGAACGTTTTAATACCTTCATTAATTCATCAGTATCTATATTAATCTTTTCAGGTTCATCGCAAACATATTCATCAAATAAACTTGCCTTTAACTCTAAATGCACAAATGTGATATGACTACGATCTAAGGCATCCAAACGGATACCTTCACTATCAGTTTGTATTTGCACTTCATCAACAATGGAAGATATTGCATCAAAACTTGTTTTTAAAATGTTAGGATCACTTAATTCAGCTTTAAACATTCAAAATCATCTCTCAATTAAAATTCAACAAAAGACCAATTAACTAATTAATTAGTCAACAAATAAGTTAATATTAAAATATAATATTATGATACTATAATTTAGTTTTTCATCTTATATAAATTTTTAAAAAAATAAAAATATAAAATTTATTATTTTTCATCATCAAAAGATTCAGATTTCTTAACTAAATTATCCACAGAATCTAAAGCTTCCTCAAATGAAACTGAATTATTATTAACACTTGAATCTTTTTTATCAACACGTTTTTCAGTAAAAGAAACCTTATTTTCTTTTTTAGAAGAATTTGAGTTAAAATCTATATTTTTATTTATTTTTTCGAAATTAAAAATTGATTTAAAATCATTTTTAATTTTTCCATTTTTAGAATTTATAGTATCGTTAGAATCAGAAGAATTAATATTAGATTTTGGATTAGTAGAAATATCAGATTTTTTAGAATCAGAAAAATCATCTGTCTCCTCAATATTTTTTATATTATCAAAAGTTTTGCCTAAAGAATTTTTAGACGAAAAATTTATAAAAAATGATATAGCTAAAATGATAAAACCTAAAATAATCAAAAATACAGAAGATGTAGCTGTTTCACCAGATAAAACATTATCCACTACTTTATCTGAACTAGTTCCAAAAAGGTAAACACCTAATACAACAAATAGAATACCAATTACTATTGTAATAAATGTTATTAAAAAAGATTTATTAATATATTTATTAAAAAATTTATTAGAACTTTTCAAGATAGGTATTTCTGTATCTGAATCTTTAAAATTTTCTTCAGATTTAGGATTCTCTCCTTCATTTAAGTTATTATTGGATTTTTCCTTAATAATATCCCAAGATTATAAATTTAATTAATAAAAATTTTAGTCGTATTCTCTCCAAGTATGCTTACACTTTAAACATTTGAAAAATCTTGTAGGAGCTTCATCAGCACTACGAGTTTGTTGTAACCACCATTCTGCTTTACCATGTCCACATTCAGGACATATAACATTGGTGGTTGGACGAGTAGTGACATTTCCATCAGTCATGACAACAGTATCTTTAGTATTAATTTCTTCAGACACTTTTTCATATTCATTGCCTTTTTTTAAAGTTTTTGTTTCGCCACAAGTTTTACATTCAAGTTTATCGCCATTTGGAAGCATCATTCCTCCACATTTCGGACAAAAATCCATAATTTACCTCCAATATAATGATATTAATTAAAAATTTTTGATTTTTATTAAACCTTTAAAGTAAGATTTAATTATATTACTTATTTGTTATAATTACTAATATTTAAAGTTAATTTTATTTCATTTTAAAAAAATTAAGAAAAATAAAAAAATTAGTATGAAAAAATTAATTCAAATAATCAAATATATCATGTAAAATTTGTTTATGATCAAAAGCTAAGTCAATATTACGTAAATCTTCAAATGAAAATATTTTAATTTCCTTAGCATCATCATCTGCACATCGCATATTCATGTCCCCTTCAGCCAAATACACAACCGTGATTGTATGGCCCCTAGGATCTCTTAAAGGATCTGAATAAACTTTAAATTGTTTTTTCAAATTGACATCAATACTAGTTTCTTCTTTAGCTTCACGAATTGCAGCATTTTCAGTAGTTTCACCATAATCAACAAAACCACCTGGAAATGCCCAACAATCTTTAAAAGGATTATTTTTACGTTTAATAAGAATAAAATCTTTATTTTCATTATAAATAAAAATATCAACAGTTATTGATGGTTTTTTATGATAGGACATTAAACCATGCCTCAGATTAAATAGATTCTACTAATGCTTTAAAATCATTAGATTCATCTTTTAAATGATTAGCTGCTTTAACAAGAGAATTTCTAGGTCTTTTAGTTCTTTTAGTTTTAATAGTCATATGTGGTTCACCTATTATTGGGTGATCTATTCCATAAACAGCATATTCCACATCATCATCTTCCATTAAATATTTTCTTAGTACATTACAAATAGTATGGTCTTCACCATGTATTATAATTTCAAGTTCTAGTGTTTTATCAGTTACAATTTCAATTTCCATATTATCATTCCATAAATAAAAATAATTATTATTCAACATAATTTGAAGATATTTTTCTTTTTTCTTTGTGATTACATCTTTCACAATAAAGTTCATTTCTTTTGGAAGGTTTCATATAATTTCTACAACGTGTACACATTGCTTTAATTACTCCACAATTATCTTCAATTGTGGTTAAATCCACATTATCTCCCATGACTTTAATTATTTCTGCTTCTATAATATCTCCAATTCTAAATGCTTCATTTAATCTATCTAAATAACCTTTGGTGACTTGAGATATATGAATAGCAGCTTTATAAGGTAAAGCAAATTCACGAGAACAGCCCTTTTTAATTTGAATATCAACTAAAGCCCGTTGTCCTCGAAGATCTTTAATCTGTCCAAAAATAATATCTCCTTTTTTTAGTAAAACTGGACCTCCAGATTTAGAAATAACCTCAATTTCTTTAGATTTAATATTTATATATACATTTCCTGATGTAGTTGATTTTATAAATCCCTCATCATCATATGCTCCTTGACCAGGCAAAAATTGTTCACTAACAGCTAAAAAATCACCAGGCATAACTAAATCTCCAGATTCTATCTTCATAATACACCTCTAAAAAAGTAAGGATTAAATAATTTTTATATACAAAAATATATTTTTATAAATTATTTCGACAATTTTATCTTAATAAATATATTTATTAATTTAATCTTATATATTAATTTGTTTATTAAAATTTGGCTCTGTCAAAAATTTAGTTGATGATTTTGGTTTTTATTTTTTATGTTCCAGAATTCTAGTTTTAGTTTGAATCTGTTGATTAATCCGGTTTTTGTTTTCATTAGTCTTTTAATATGTTTTGGGAATACTTTTTGGAATATATTCTCGATTTTGTTACTCGTACGACTAATGTTAGTGTTTTTAATGTAATATGTTAAGTTTTTGAAGTAGGGGACTATGAATTTCCATAAGATTTTGAAAATTGGTTCAGGTAGGGTTTTTTGTTCTTTGATAAGTTGATCTCTTTTTGTTTTAGCTGTTTCTAAGTCTGGAGCATCCATAATATTGAAAATTTCATGTTTAAAACTTTTTACAGATTCAATATCCTCATGTGTTAATTTGTTTTGTTTTAAGTAATCGTTTATGTCTCTGTTTATTTTTTGTTTTGTGTGAAACACACAGAATTGGTGTTTAAAACCTAATTTTCGTATTGGTTGGCGATATTCATGTTTCAAATCAGTTACAATATATTTACGATCTTGATTGTAAGTAGATTCGCTTAAAAACTTGTAAAATACTTTTTTCTGACTCAGAAGAGGCTAAATCATAGGAAACAATAGTATTACTTTGTAGGTCGAATAAGGCCAAAAGATAATTCCACGTGCTGTTAATTTTAACCCACAAAGCATCAAATAAGTAATAACCCGAAAGACTATAAAAACCATTATTAAAATCATATTCAAATCCTAATAAAATGTTTTCAACACTTTGATAAGAAATATCAACATTATGGATTTCTTTTAACCTGTGCATGATTTTACGAATACTATCACCACCAATACTATAGGATTTAAGGATAAAATCAATTACTGGCTTAGTAATATTCCGATTAACCTCAACTATAGATGACAAATCAGCACTAAACACATTACCACATCTAGTGCATTTATATCTTTGAACTTTACAAGTTTGATTCCCTAAGTTCATGAAAATCAATTCACGTTCCATTTTACCATCTTTAACATTGTGGTGAGACCCACACACTGGACAAACAGCAACACTGTTGCTAAAAATTATTTCACCATTTTTTTCAAGACGAATTAATTCAGGACTCATATCCTGACACCCAACTAACTTTTTAGACACATCAGATCTAAAACCAGAAAACTCTTCACAAAAATCGTAAAGTTTAAATTGTATTGGCTCCATAGTATAACATGGAGCTTTTATTTTTTTATTAGTCATATTAATATATTGGCTCCACTTAATATATTAACTTTACTATTTCTAAATCATTATTAAAGCCATAAGAAAGCTTAAAAAAATTATGAGTCAAAATATTTCAAAAAATAAAATCAACTAAGTTTTTGACAGAGCCTAAAATTTAATATTTATATTTTTCATGAAACAATATTTCATCTAACTGATAATTCTCCCAAGTTCTTTTATTTAAAACTATTTCTAGTTCTTTAGGAGTAATTAATGGTTTTTTATACATTTGAGAATCATCAATTGCAATTCTAGGACAAGCAGTTACAACAAAACCTTTCAAATCAGTATAAGGCAATAAAACATCAGGATTAATATTATCTAGAACAATAATATAACTTTCCATGCCTTCATCTTTTAACATCCCTTTAATTTTTTTAGCTAATTGCATTCGATATTGTCCTTCTTTAGAAGATACTAATATTCCCCATTTTTTTACTGATTGTGATTTAATAATTCTAGCAAACCTAATTCTAAGGATTTTATCTGCATATTCAGCCATGTTTCTAATAGTTCCACCATACGGATCAATAGCCAATACTGGTGATTTAGTAAACAAATAAATCCCTAATGGATGAAAATTTCCACTACCCACAAATAAATATACTTCAGCATCTAAATTTTTAATTGAAGAAAAATTACAACCTAAAACTTGTCCTTTTCTAGTGCTTTTAGATGATCCAATAACAACTTCTTTTCCATGATCTTCTAAATAATCTTTCATCTCATTAAGAACATTCAATTGCTGTGTTGTAGTTGCTAAAGCGATTTTAGAATAATTTTCTAATTGTGGAAGTGCTTCTTCTAAATATTTTTTAACATCCACATCTGCATACGCTTCAATAAACATAGTGGGAATTTTATAATTAATAGGTAAAGGAGTATGCCCATAATGAATAATTAAATCAACTATTCCAATCATTTTTTTATCAGAAACATCACATGCCCCAAAACAGGGATCTCCAGAAATTAAAACTGTAGCATCAGTTAAATCTTCGATTTGTTTAGCAATAGAGACAGCTTGTGTTTTTAATCCCTCAGGAAATTGAAGACCCACAGTTTTAGCATTAAAAGATTCAATTTTTTTAATTACTTTTTCCAAATCCATATTATAAATAGACATTTTTATCAAACAAACTTAATTTTTTAATCATTCACAGATTCTATTACAACGTGACCATTAACAACATCTAATTTAATTAAAGTGAGAATAGACATCCCAATTTCATCTTCAACTATTTTTTTCCCTTTGCCTTTTTCAATTACAGCCACAGCAGTATCAACTGTAACTCCCATATCAATTAAAGCATTAATAACTGCAATTAAAGTTCCTCCAGTACTTACAACATCATCAATTAATAAAATATTATCATTTTTATTTAAATCATTGATATAAAGAATTGACTCACCATAACCTGTTTTTTTATGTACTTGATGTTCATTTGGTAAACCATAATGTCTTTTCCTTATAACCACAAAGGGAATATTAGTTTTAAGGGATAAAGCTGTAGCTAAATGAATACCCATTGCTTCAATAGCAACTATCTTATCAATATTCTCAAAATTAATTTTTTGGGTTAATGTATCCGCAATTTCTCTTAATAATTCTGGTTTTACAGCAGGTATACCATCAGTAACGGGATGGATAAAATAATTATAATTCCCTTTTTTAACAATCGGAGCTTCTTCTAATGTTTTTTTTAATTCTTCTAGCATCTTTAACACACACATTAAAACTATAAAAATAAACTTTAATATAAATTATTTTTAGCAATTTTTTTTTAACAAAATTTTATTAATAATTAAAAAATCAGTTTTTTAACATATTCTAATTATATAATATTATTTATAATAAATATGATTGTTAAATATAATTATATAATAAAAGATATCTTAATAGTTATATAATATATTAAAAAATTTAACATTAAATTATTATTTCATTTATTAAAATTTTATCAAAAAAATAACACAGTGATAAAAATGTTAGGAAATTTAGGAGAAAATCTAACAAATACTATGAAAAAATTAGCAGGAATGACTGTTATTGATAAGAAAACTATCAAAGAAGTAGTTAGAGAAATACAAAGAGCATTAATACAGTCCGATGTTAATATAAAATTAGTTCAATCATTATCAAAAAAAATTGAAGAAAGAGCAATTGAAGAAAAACCTCCAAAAGGAATAACCCCTAGAGAACATGTTATAACAATTATTTACGAAGAAATGGTACAATTACTTGGTTCTGAGGCTGTAGATTTAAATATTGACCAAAAACCATTTAAAATATTGTTTTTAGGTTTGCAAGGAAGTGGTAAAACAACCACCATAGGTAAATTATGTAAATATTTACAAAAAAAAGGATTTTCACCAGCTATTGTATGTACTGATACATGGAGACCTGCAGCATACGAACAATTAAAACAATTAACAGAAGAAATGCAAATCTCATTATATGGAGATCCCAACAATAAAGATGCATTAGATTTAGCTAAAAAAGGACTTAAAGAATTTAAAAATCAAAAGGTAATAATTTTTGATACAGCTGGAAGACATAAAGAGGAATCTGATTTATTAAAAGAAATGAAAGAATTAGATGAAGTTATAAATCCAACTGAATCCATATTAGTTATTGATGGAACAATAGGCCAACAGGCAGGAGCTCAAGCAAAAGCATTCTCAGAAGCAACAGAAATTGGATCTATAATCATTTCAAAATTAGATGGTACTGCTAAAGGTGGAGGTGCTTTATCTGCAGTTGCAGAAACTGGAGCTCCTATTAAATTTATTGGTACCGGTGAAAGAATTGATGACTTTGAAGCTTTTAACCCTGAAAGATTTATTTCCAGATTATTAGGTATGGGGGATATAAAAAGTTTAGTTGAAAAAGCTGAAGAAGTTGTAGATGAAGATGTTGCAACAGAAACTATGAATGCAATGTTAAGTGGAAAATTCACCTTGAAAGATATGAAAAATCAATTTGATATGATGAATAAAATGGGACCAATGCAACAAATAATGAACATGATCCCCGGAATGGGTGCTAAAATACCTAAAGAAGCTTCAAAAATGACTGAAGACAAAATTGTAATCTATAAAATAATGATGTCTTCCATGACAAATAAAGAAATGGAAAATCCTAAAATAATTAAACATTCTAGAATAGCTAGAATAGCAAGAGGTGCAGGAGTAGAAGAATCAGAAGTTAAAGATCTTCTAAAATATTACAATAACACTAAAAAAGCTATGAAAGGAATTGGAAGAAGAGGAATGGGTGGAGGAGCTATGAATCGTTTAATGGGACAATTCATGAAATAAATATAAGATTTTTAAATTAAAAAAAAGAAGATACAATGGATGAAGAAACTAAAACAAAAATATTAGAACTTATGGAACTTACTGAGGGTAAAATCTGTAATCATTGCTTAGGTCGTAAATTTTCAGATGTGATTGAAGGTGATGGAAATTTTGAGCGCGGTAAAAAAATCCGTGAAGAATTAAAATTAAACGACTTAGAAGAAAATGATGAATGTGATATATGTAAAAATTTATTTAAATACTTAGATGAAACAATACTTAAAAAAGTTGAAGCTAAAGTAAAATATTTAAATTTAGAATATGAAACTTTTGTAGTTGGTTCAAAATTAGAACCTGCGATTACAGAGAAGGATGAATATTTAAATAAAAGATTAGATCTTGATGTAGAACCTATAAAAAAGGAAGTTAATAGAACTATTGGGAAACTTTTAGAAAAAAATTTAAATAAAGAAGTCGATTTTATTACTCAAGATATAGTAATTATGGTTGATTTAAAAAATGTATTCAATAAAGAACCTAAAGTATTAAAAGATGGTACTTTAGATAATATTAAAGTTAGAATACAAATAAATCCAATATTTATTGAAGGCAGATATAATAAATACATTCGAGGTATTCCACAAACTAAATGGCCATGCCGAAATTGTAAAGGTAAAGGCTGCGAAAAGTGTAATGGAACAGGTAAACAATACCCAGAATCTGTAGAAGAATTATTGTCTGAAACTGTATTAAAAGAAAGTAAAGGATATGAAGCTAAATTTCACGGTGCTGGAAGAGAAGACATTGATGTAAGAATGTTAGGAACAGGAAGACCATTTGTACTAGAAATTAAAGAACCAAAAATAAGAAATTTAGATTTAAAAAAAATAGAAAAAGAAGTAAATATTCTTAATAATAATAAAACTAAATACAATGATTTAAAATTCGTTAAACGAAATAGAAAAGCTGATATAAAAGTTTCATCCTCTGATAATTACAAAGTTTATAGGGCTTTAGTAAAATGTGATGAAGAAATTAATAAAAATGATTTAAAAAAATTAAATAAATTACATATAATTGAACAAAGAACTCCTATTAGAGTAGCTCACAGAAGAGCAGACAAAATTAGAATCAAGGAAGTTAAAAATATTAAAACTAATTACATTGATTTTCATAGCTTTGAAATGATAATAAAAACTCAAGGCGGACTTTATATCAAAGAACTCATTTCAGGAGATGAAGGTAGAAGCCAACCCAATATAAGTGAATTATTAAATAATAAATCTATTTGCGAAGAATTAGATGTAATTGAAGTAGGAATGGAATGAAATAATTTTAAATATTTTCTTAAAAATGAAAAAGTTTTTATATAATTTGAACTAAATAAGAAATTGTTAAAATAGTAAACTATATTAACATGTTAATAACAATAATTTATTATTATCAATTTACTAAAATTTCATTTATTTTAATAATTTTTTTATTCTGAAATATTTTTGAAATTTATCTATTTACTTTATAATTTTAGAACTAAATTAATTAACTAAATATATTAGTCTTTTTAATATAAATTAAAATCTGCTGATAATTAATTAAATACTGAAATTATTTAAATTTATAAAAAAGTGATAATTTAGCTATAAACCCAATAAAGGGAATTAATATTATCGAGGTATGAAAAATGAAAAGATCAAGAGGATTTAAAAGTAGAAGTAGAAATAAATTAACAAAAACTGCTAGACCAGGACGTTCTAATCCTATTACAAAAAAAATTCAACAATTTGAAGAAGGAGAAATAGTTCATATTATTATTGATCCAAGTATACAAAAAGGACAACCACATTCCAGATTTCACGGGAAAACTGCTAAAGTAGTTGGACAAAAAGGTGAAGCTTATATACTTTCTTTAAATGATGGAAATAAAGCTAAAGAATTAATAGTTAGACCAGACCACTTAAAAGCTCAAGAGTGATCTCAATGATTGGGAAAAAAACTTTGGATGTGAATCCAATTCCTGCTGCTGAAGTGAAAGAAATTTTAGAAGAGTTTAGTGAAAAAAATGAACTTAGCTATGAACAAAATTTAACTTTAGCACATGTAACAAACTTCCAAAAACTTCCTTTAGAAGATACAGAAAAATTAATCAAAGAATTAGAATCTATTGTAAAAACAAAATATGCAATACGAATAGCTGATTTAATGCCAAAAGACCTAGCTGATTTAAGATTAATATTTGCTAAAGAAAAATTTCCAATGAAAAAAGATGAAATGGAAGATGTTCTCAAAATTTTAAATAAATATCAAGTAGAAGAGTAAAATCACTACTTAATATTACTATTTTTAAATTTTTTTAAAAAAATATTACTATTTTTAAAAATCCAAATTTTTAATAATTTGGTAGTTTTAACCAGCTTTAATAAAAGGACTATTTTTAAAAGTTTTAGAATTAAATCTTAATCTTCAAGTTTTAAGATTATAATTTAATAAAAAAATCTTAATATAAACAAAAAATAATAAAAGTAAATACAAAAATTATTATATTAGGTTAAATAAAAAGTAAATTAATTAAGATTAAAAATAAAGATAAAATATTACACGGTGGTGATTAAATGGATATTAATAACCCTAAAAAAGAAGATGAGGCAATAATACTGGATTATTTGAGTTTAGGTTATGTTAAACCAGATATGACATCTTTCAGAGGAAATGCAGTTGCTCAAGCCATTGGTACACAAAGATTCAATTTATTAGAGTTAAGTCCTAAAAAAGGTGAAGACTTAGAAATTTTAGAAAAAGTTTACATTGGAGCAGGCAAAAGAGAAAAAATTAGCACAGTGAAAAGAAAATTAAACTTAGATGACTTAACCGCAACAAGTAGAATTGAAATAGATTTTGCAATTAAAGAAATAATAGAATCACAAGAAGAGAAATATGTAAAATTTTTCAATGAAGCAGGACCAATAAGCACAAGATTGCATAAATTAGAATTAATACCAGGAATTGGAAAAAAACATAGAGAGGAATTATTAAAAGCAAGAAATGATAAACCATTTGAAAGTTTTGAAGATATAAAAACTAGAGTTCCATTACTAACTGATCCAGTTGGAATGTTAGTAAATAGGGTGAAATTGGAATTAGATAATACTAAAGTTAAAAGAGGTAAAAATAAGTATTATTTATTCACTCAAATTCCGTCTAAAAATCATGGAAAAAAAAGACACCCAAACAATAGAAACAGAAAATATAAACAAAGATAAACTTTAATGAAAAAAGAGTACAACCTTTTTTCAACCCCTTTTTCTAATTTTAAATAAAATTTTTCCTTAAAAATAAAAATGATGTGATTAATTGAAAATTGAAGAAAACAAATCATCATTAGCTAAAGAAACTAAAAAAATTCTTCAAAAAAATAAAATTCACTTAAATAATAATTTAGGACAGAATTATTTAATAGATGAATTCAAAAGAAATCAAATTATATCATTTGCAAACCTAAAAAATGATGACAATATCCTAGAAATCGGTCCGGGTATTGGAACTTTAACTATTGAACTAGCTAAAAAAGTTAATAAAGTAACAGCTATTGAACAAGATACTAATATTTTTAAGATTTTAAAAAAAAGATTAAAAAATGAGAATATTAATAATGTTGAATTAATTAACGAGGATGCATTAAAAGTCAAATTTCCAGATTTTAATAAAATTGTTTCAAACTTACCTTACCAAATTTCATCTCCAATAACATTTAAACTTTTAGATTACTCATTTGACTTAGGTATTTTAATGTACCAAAAAGAATTTGGAGAACGCATGGTTGCTAAATCTGGAAACAGAAATTATTCTCGACTTTCAGCAATGTTATATTTTAAAAGTTTGATTGAAATCTTAGATAATGTATCTCCAGAATCATTTATTCCAAAACCAAAAGTTGAATCAGTTATATTAAAATTAACTCCTAAAAAAAATATAAATTCAAAAATTAGTGATGAAGAATTTAAAAATTATGAAATTGTTTGTAAAACTTTATTTCAACACAAAAATAAAAAATGTAAGAATGCTTTAATCGATTCTCGTCAAATATTAGGATATAAAGACAAAAAATTATTGAAATCTAAACTAAATGAAATTGATGTTAATGAATTATTTCTAAAACGTGCCGTAAATATGAGTCCGGAAGAAATATTATTATTATCTAAAAAATTAGAAACTGTAATCAAAAAATAATTATTTTTTAGAGGAATAAACATGAAAATTGGAGAATTTGAATTGGAAACAGAAGATTTAGTATATATACCGTCAGATGATACTTTTCTTTTAGCTGAAAATCTTGATATAAATTATGGTGATACTGTACTCGAAATTGGAACGGGAACAGGATTAGTAGCTATGTATGCGTCCCAATTAACAAATAAAATAACTGTTACGGATATTAATTTTAATGCATTGCAATTAGCTGAAAAAAATTTTAAAAAAAATAATATTGATAATATTGAAATAATTTTTGGAAATCTATTTGAACCATTGAAAAATAGAAAGTTTGATGTAATTTTATTCAACACTCCATATTTACCTACTTCTAATGATGAAATTTTAGACAATGATTTAAATTATGCTTTTGATGGTGGACCAGATGGAAGAAAAGTCATAGACATATTCTTAAATCAGGTCAAAAATTATTTAAATGAAAATGGAAAATTACAGATGATTCAGTCATCTTTATCTGATATTGATAAAACATTGCAAAAATTAGACCATCAAGGATTTATATCTGAAGTAGGTGCTAGTGAAAAATTCTTTTTTGAAGAAATAGTTTTAATAAATGGATACTTAATTTAAAAAAAAAAAATAAAAAAATAATATTTATTGAATTTCACCATTAAATACTAATTTTGCTGGACCTTCCATGAAAACACCAATTTCATTATCTTCTTCATAAATCTTAAATTTAAGATCCCCTCCAGGCAAATGAAGGAGAATATTCTCATTAAAAAAGCCTAATTTATAACCTGCAATAGCTGTAGAAGTTGCACCAGTACCACAAGCTAAAGTTACTCCTGCTCCTCTTTCCCAAGTTTTCATTTCTCCTTCATTAGGAGAAAAAACTTTAACAAAGTGAACATTTATTTTTTCAGGAAATACTTTATGACATTCTATAGCTGGACCGAACCTATTGATATCAACATTATTTAAGTCATCAACAAAGATGATTGCATGAGGATTTCCAACATTAATTGCAGTAACATTAAAATGTTCCCCATCAACAAGCAAATCTTGATTTAAAAATTCTTCCTGATTTGAAATCATTGGAATTTCATTTGTTTTAAATGTTGATAAGCCCATATTAACTTTAAATGATACAGGCTCATTATTTTCAACTTGAACCTCTAAAGTTAATATATTACACATAGTTTCTATTGTCATGGATTTTTTGTTGATTATATTATTTCGGTATACATAATCTCCGAAACAACGAATTCCATTTCCACACATTTCTGCCTCAGAACCATCGGGATTAAACATCCGATATCTTAAATCTGCCTTTTCAGAGTTTGAAATAAATAGTAACCCATCAGATCCTACACCAAAATGTCTATCACAAAGAAATTTACATGCTTCGGGTTTATTTTTTTCTGAAATAATTTCTTCTTTTGTTTCATCAATGATTATAAAATCATTACCAATACCATGCATCTTTGAAAATTTTAATCCTTTTAAATCCATTGTTAACCTCAAATTTTAATTTTTTAAATGATCTGGAATAATCTGTTTATTAAATAAATCATCAAATTTTTCTTCTTCACGAACTAAGATAGGTTTTCCGTTACTTATAAGAACTTCTGCAGGTAAAGGTCTAGAATTATAGTTAGATGCCATTGTAAAACCGTAAGCTCCTGCATTTAATATTCCTAATATGTCTCCTTCATGAATTTTTGGTAAAAATCTATCTCTTGCAAATAAATCTCCAGATTCACATACATTTCCAGCAACATCTACTTTTTCAACTGGGTCTTCATTCATTTTATTAGCTAAAACTATATGGTGGTATGAACCGTACATAGTAGGTCTTAATAATGTGTTAAATCCTGCATCAGTTCCAATAAATTTCCTATAACTTTGTTTAACACTGTTAACAGATACTAATAAAACAGAAGCGTCTCCTACAATATATCTTCCAGGCTCTAAATATAATGTTGGTTCTTTCATATCATATTCTTGGAGTTTTTGTTTAAATAACTCTACATTTTCTTTTGCAAAATTATCAATATCTAATAATTTTTCATCAGGTGTATATGGTATTCCTATGCCTCCACCAAAATCTATGAATTCGAAATCAATATCTGCTTCTTTATGTACTTTACCTGCAATATCCATTGTAGATTTAATTGCTAGTTTAAATGGTTCTGGATCTAAAATTCCAGACCCTATATGAGAATGCATACCTACAGGATTAAATCCTAATTTTTTAGCTAATTTATATGCTTCAACTGCTTCAGTTTCCATTATACCAAATTTAGCCATTACTCCACCAGTAATACAATGTTTATGATGTCCTGCTTCAACCATTGGATTAACTCTAAAAGATATTTTAGTACCATTAGGATTTATAACTTCAGCTAATCTTTTAAGAGCAGACATAGAATCTATATTTAACACAACATCTTCATCTGCAACAAATTTCATTTCTTCATTTTTGATATTGTTTCCAGTGAAAAGAATTTTATCAGAAGAAAATCCTAATTTTTTACATGTATAAACTTCACCTGGAGATACAGTATCTATGCAGCAACCTTCATCTTTTAAAATAGACATTACCGCGAGGTTAGTATTCGCTTTACATGCATAAAATACCTTGAAATCTTTATAATATTTTGAAAATGCATTATAAAATCTTTGATAATTTTCTCTTATTCTGTTTTCATCAATAACATATAAAGGAGTGCCAAATTCTTTTACTATATCGCAAACATCTGCACCACCAATAGTTAAATGGTTTTTTTCATTAGTTTTAATATTTAAATCCATGATTTAACTCCAAAGTGTATTTAAATTAATTATTATTTTTTGAATATTTAACTAGATTCAATATAATATTCATTATTAAAAAAATTTATTGTTATTATTATATATAATTAATCTCGGAATAAATTAATAAAATTTATAAAAATTCAATTAACTTTTTCAATACGGTATGTTCTTAAATTTAATTTAAGTCATATTAAATTTCATATTAGAAATTTATTTCTCTATAATGGTTTAAATATAAATTTAATAAAAAAATATATTTTAGAACATCACATATAAACTAAATTTTTAAATTAATAATAAGTAAAAATAAAATATTCTAAAAATTAAAGATAATTTATCTATTTAACGAACAATAAATAAATCAATGAAGAGAATTGTAAAAATAAAATATGTGAATTTTTTTGAAAAAAAATGAATTATATAGTGTGATAAATTATGGTAAAACCTTACGGATTAACAATGAGAGGAATTGTAAAAAAAGACGATAAAATTTTACTCATAAAAAGACATTCTAAATCTAAAACTGGAGCATGTCAATGGGAACTTCCTGGAGGAAAAGTTGAAAAATGTGAATTCTTTGATGAAGCACTAATTAGAGAATTTAAAGAAGAAACAAATTTAAATGTAAGATTAGGAGATTTTTATGAGGCTATACAACAAGATTTTATCAATAGACGAACTGTACAAATAATTATTTATGTAATTCCTGAAAATTGGGAAGTTAAAATAAGTAATGAACATGAAGATTATACTTGGGCAGATATAAAAAAAATAAAAACATTAAATATTACAGAAGGATTAAAAAAGTTATTAGAAAAAAAGAATTGGGTAATTTAAAACATTTATATTTTTTTAATGTTTAATTAATATTTGAAAATACCTCATCTAATAATGGAATCATTTTATCAACATCAGATTTAGAAATTAAAAGTGGTGGAGCAAATCTTAAAACATTACCGGCAGTACAATTAATTAATACTCTTCTTTTTCTCATTTCATCAACAATTTCTCCACCAGGCATATTTAATTCAATACCTATTAATAATCCTAATCCTCGTACATCAGTTATAAAATCATATTTAGATTTTAATTCTAAAAATTTATTTTTTAAGTATTTTCCAACTTCCTCTGCATTTTCAGATAATTTTTTTTCAATAATTTCATCAACTGCAGCATTAGCTGCAGCACAAGATAATGGATTTCCTCCAAAGGTAGATCCATGATCCCCTGGAACAAAACCTTCAGACACTTTATTTGAGGTTAAAGTTGCACCTATAGGAACCCCTCCACCTAAACCCTTAGCAAGAGAAATTATATCTGGCTTAATATCAAAGTATTGTGAAGCTAATATTTTTCCAGTTCTTCCTAAACCAGTTTGAACCTCATCAATAATTAATAAAACATCTTTTTCTTTACAATAAGCATCCAATTCTTCAAAATATCCTTCAGGAGCCATGTTTAACCCGCCTTCACCTTGAATTATTTCAATCAATACAGCTGCAGTATTATCATCTATAGCTCCTTTCATCGCATCCATATCACCAAAATTTACATGTTTAAAACCAGGAGGTAATGGTTTAAATGGTAATTTATATTGATCTTGACCAGTTGCAGTAACTGTTAACATTGTTCTTCCATGAAAAGAATTATAAGTTGCAACAATATCCCCTTTTCCGGTGTATTTTCTTGCTAATTTAATAGCAGCTTCATTTGCTTCAGCACCACTATTTGAAAAGAATACTTTATCTAATCCTGAAAATTCTGCAATTTTTTTAGATAAAATAGCTGCAGGTTCATTATAGTATATATTAGAACAATGAATCATTTTTTCAGCTTGAGTTTTAATAGCATTTACCACTTTATCATCAGTTTGTCCAACATTATTAACTGCTATACCTGCAAAAAAATCTAAATATTCATTCCCATCTATATCATAAACAAATTGTCCATGACCATGATCTAAGGCTATAGGTTGTCTCCCATAAGTATGCATTATATGTTTATCATATGTATCAATAATTTCATCAGTATTCATATTATTCCTCTTAAAATATTTTTTTTAATATTATTAGTAAATCATAAAATTAGTTTATTATAATAAAATGTGATTATAAATTATGTTTTTTAAAGTATAAATAAGTACAATTATAAATTTAAATTATGTATGAGTTGATTTTATGGTGAATGTAAGATTAGGTAAATCTGAAATAGTAGTAAATAAAAATGGGTTTGGAGCATTACCAATTCAAAGAGTTCCAATGAAAGAAAGTATTAAAATAATTCAAAAAGCTTACCAAGGCGGTATAAATTATTATGATACTGCCCGTGCTTATACTGACAGTAAAAAAAAGTTAGGTATAGCTCTTAATAATGTCAGAGATAAAGTTGTAATTGCTTCTAAAACAAGGGCTTTAAATGTCGAAGATTTTTGGAAAGATTTAAATCAAAGCCTTAAAGAATTACAAACTGATTATATAGATTTATACCAGTTCCATAATCCCCCATTTGTCCCAAAACTTAATGATAATACTGGTCTTTATGAAGCAATGATTGAAGCTAAAGAAAAAGGATTCATAAAACATATAGGAATTACATTTCATAAGTTGAATTTGGCAGATGAAGCTATAAATAGTGGTTTATATGAAACATTACAATTCCCTTTTTCTTATTTAAGTGGAAAAGAAGATTTAAATATAATCAAATCATGCAAAAAAGAAGATATAGGATTCATTGCAATGAAAGCTTTTTCAGGTGGATTAATTACCAATGGATATGCTAGTTTTGGATTTATGGAAAAATATGATAATGTTTTACCAATTTGGGGAATACAAAAGGAAAAAGAATTAGATGAAGCCCTTAATAATTTAAAATCTCCTGTTAAATTAAATAAAAAATTAATCGAAGATATAAATAATGATAAAAAAGATTTAATTGGGGAATTTTGTAGAGGATGTGGATATTGTTCCCCTTGTTCTGTTGATATCAAAATATTTATGTGTGCAAGAATGTCATTATTTTTAAGACGTTTCCCCCCGGAGTTATATTTAACTGAAGATAATCAGAAGATGATGAAACAAATCGAGGAATGTACACATTGTAATAAATGTAAAGAAAGATGTCCATATGAATTAGATATTCCTACTCTCCTAAAAGAAAATTATGAAGATTACAAAAACATAATAGCTGGAAAAACAAAAGTCAGTTATGTAAAAGAATAAAATTAGATTAATTTATATAGATTAATTTAATATATAAAAAATATTATTAAAAAAAAATATTTAAAGAGTTAAAAAAAATGAAAACTGCAACTATAGAAACCGAGAAAGGAAATATTATATTAGAATTATTTCCTAATGAAGCACCAGGAACCGTAGCAAATTTTGAAAAACTTGCAAATTCAGAATTTTATGATGGTTTAACTTTTCATAGAGTTATTCCAGATTTTGTAATACAAGGTGGAGATCCAAATGGTAATGGAACAGGTGGACCTGGATACACAATTAAATGTGAAACTGAAGGGAATCCACATAAACATGGCGTAGGAGCTCTATCTATGGCTCATGCAGGTAAAGATACTGGAGGAAGCCAATTTTTCATAACTCATTCTCCTCAACCTCATCTTGATGGTGTGCACACTGTATTCGGAAAAGTTATTGAAGGTATGGATGTAGTGAATGCTATAGAACAAGGAGATGTCATGAATAAAGTGAGAGTTAAAGGATAAAATCCTTTATAAAACTCTTTTTTATTATGATAAATTTTAAAAAAATGTTTTTATAAAAAATCTTTTAAATCCATATTAATTAATTTATAATAAGTTTTATGTGATTGAACAACATCTTCCATAGTTATATTTTTATGTTCTCTTTTTACTGCACTAGAAGCAGCCAAAAATATTAATAAATAATTTTCTGTTAAATTAAACCGAGTATTGTACATATCCATATTCTTAGAATTAACATTTGTAATATTATTTCTAATATTTTGAATTTTACTAAAAAGTTTTTTACTTTTTTTATCCCATCTTATAGTTTTTAATTTGTCATAAAAATTTTGAGTAGGTGGAGTGTAATCTAAATCTTGATTAAATTTATCAAATAAAACCATTACTTTATCCATTAAATTAAATATTCTTTCAACTCGAACTAAGTGAGATGATTTAACATTACAGATAGTAGATAATAATGTAAATGTACTAATAAACATTGTATATATTATCAAGTCCCCGTGTAATGAAGGTAAATAAATTAAAGGCTTATCCAGAACTGAAGCATAAGTTAACTGAGGATATTTATTATAGAGAGATTCATTATTATATGAATTTTTATCATCTGAAATATTTAGTCTTTCATAATCTTTTTCTGCAGTATTTTTAGCTTCTTTAAAAATTTTTAAATAAATTTCACAACCAAATAATTTTTTAGTATTTTCTAAAATATCAGATAAACCTTGGATATTGCCAAATTCCTGTTCAATTTTTTTAATTTGATTTTTAGTATAATTTTTTTCATCTGAAATTGAGTAATTAATATCTTTCATATAATTCCTACTTAATTAAATTTTAGTTAATTTATCCATTAAACCAGATTTACGAGCATAATGAAAAAGGTATAATTGTGCATATCCTGCATAATCTCCAAATTTATCCATTCCAAAATCACGGACTTTATTGGCAGAAATATCTTCACCATTAAAGTAAAGATTAGATATTATTCTTTTTATCCATACATCGGAAGGAAAAGCTTCTTTAAAACCAAAACCATATAATAAAATACAATCTGCAACTTTAGGGCCAACACCTGGAATTTTTATTATAGTTTGAAATGCTTCATCATACTTCATTTTAAATATATCATTATAATTTAGTTGATTTGTAAATATATCTGAAGTTTTTTTCATATATTTAGCTCTATAACCCACACCACATGATTTAAGATTATTAACACAACATTCAATCTCTGTATGATGGTTTAATGCTTCATATTCTTCTAAATCATTTTCATAAACTTTAGATAAAGTTGAGGGAGTAGGAAATGTGAAAAAATTTCCAGAAGGAAATAAGATTTCTTTACCCCATTTGTAATTGATTTGAGAAATAGATTTAGTCCAACGATTAATTGAATTATTAGCACTGCAAATAGATGAAATAATACATTCAAAAGGATTTTTAGCTAAAAATAGGCGTAACCCATTACAAAATTTTATAGAATCAATTAATTTAGAATCCATCATTAAAAACTTGTAAAATTTATCTAAATCAAAATCTAAATTATATATTCTAACAATTTCAGAACATATTTCTTTTTCTAAAGATTTTTTATTAAATAGGGATGAATCTAAATTTAATGGTAATTCATAATCTAAATTTAATGATTTAAAATTCTTTTGGGATAATTTTATAAGCACAGGAGATTCTTTTAAAATTAATAAACTTTGATACTCACCTTCCTCATTTATAACCCATGGAGGTTGTGAAGTTTGACCAGATGATTGAGTTAATTCCAAATTTATTAATTTATTAAATTTCATCATTTTAACATCCCATTACATACGAACATTAACACCATGTTCTTTTAAATATTTTTTTACAACTGGAACAGGATATTCATTAAAATGAAATATACTTGCAGCTAAAGCAGCACTGGCATTAGCAATTGTAAATGCTTCTTTAATATGTTCAGGTGTTCCAACTCCTCCAGAAGCTATTACAGGAATATCCACACTATCATTTATCGCTTTTGTAAGATCTAAATCATAACCATCTTTAGTCCCATCACCATCCATAGAAGTCAATAATATTTCACCTGCCCCTTTCTCCTGACATGTTTGAGCCCAAGAAATTGCATCAATACCAGTAAATTCTCTACCTCCATATATACTACAATCAAACCAACAAAGACCTTTATCTGTTTCTATTACATTCTTATCAAGTGCTTGAGTTTCATCATCAATATATCTTCTTTTAGCATCTATACCAATAACTACTGCTTGGGAACCCACAACTTCAGCAGCTTCAGTTAAAAGATTAGGATTATGAATAGCCGCAGTATTTGTAGAACATTTATCCGCTCCAGCTTTAAGCATATTTACATAATCTTCTACCTTACGTATTCCTCCACCTACACATATAGGGATGAAAACATTCTCAGTTAATCTTTCAATAACTTCTTTCATGGTCCCTCTTCTTTCATGAGAAGCTGTTATATCCAATATAACTATTTCATCAGCACCATCTTCATAATAACGAGTAGCTAATTCTACAGGATTACCTGCATAACGAATTTGTTTAAATTCAACCCCTTTAACAACCCTACCTTCTGGAACCTGCAAATCACAATCTAAACATGGAATAATTCTTTTAGTTAACATTAAATACTCCCTTAATAATATCTTTTTATACATTTAATTTTAAAAAATTACAATCTTTATAAAAATTACAGTATTATATAATATGTTTTGATATTTAAAAAATACTAAGGATTTATTAATAATAAAAATTAAATTATTTAATAGTATTATATTTTTAATATAATATTAAATAATGGTCCTATGGTCTAGCCTGGAATGACGCGGGACTTCGGATCCCGAGATCGGGGGTTCAAATCCCCCTAGGTCCGTCTTTTTTTATTAAATATTCAAAAATTATCATCAATGATTATTGCATCTTTAAAAAAGTCAGGAATTAAAGATTTATATAATGGACTTTTAAGTAACATTTTTATATCACTATCAAGGATGTAAGTTACACAAGAATCATCTTCAGCACGCATTCCCCTACCATATGCTTGCATTAATGTCATGACTGTTTTATATGCATACCAACGTTGATCTCTTTTTCTTCTCATATTAACTTGTTTATCTCCCAAATAAGGAAATGGTATTTTGTATATAACTTGGAATCTACATTTATCATATGGTAAATCCACACCTTCACTCATAGATGGAGAAACTAAAACTAATGGCTCCTGATTTTTTTCAAAATATTTTAAAACTCTTTCTCGATTAGCAGAATTGTGAGAAATCAACCGTGAATTTGGTAAATTACGAGTTATATAATTTTGACATTTATAACTGTTTGTGTGTATTAATCCTTTATCGTTCTCATGTAGTTTAAGAATTTTATTAAGTATTGGGAGAGTTTTTGGAGCAGTGTGTTTTACTCTATTAGCAGACATTTTTCCAGCCAATTTAAGCTCGATTGGCCTTTTTTCAGGAGGAAAAGGACTATCTGCTTTAATATGGTAAACTTCTTTTGGATTAAGTCCTAACCATTTAGAGAACATTTTATGAGATAAGATAGTAGCACTTAAAAAAATTACAACATCCCCATATTTAAATAAATAATCTTCAGCATAGTGATGAATTCTAAGTGGTTTAAAAGAAACTCCTTCATCTGTAGGATCTATAACCCAATTTTGAGGTTCTTTTTGAAGATTTTCTTTTAATTTCTTCAATCTAAATGTGGTAGATTGAATTCTTTCTATTTTATTTTTTGGAAGATCTTTAATATCTATATCTTTATATGCATCATAAATTGCATCAATTTCATTTATCCAATCTTCAATTCCACCATTATAAATAGTTTTAGGACTTATAACTTTATGAATATCTTTTTCTAAACGTTTATTATAAAGATTTAATTCTAAAATTCTCATTAATTTATTTTCTATATTATGGGCTTCATCAAGGATTAATAAACTACGTTGACCGAAATGTTTGACATAATTTAATTCTAAAATAGCATAATCGTAATTCATTAAAGTTATTGGAGAATTTACAGCATTTGCTTTTTGTTGCCAATAATTACAATGATTTTCAGATTGATAAAATAAAACACCCCCATTAGAATCTTCAAAAGCTTCAGTAGCATCAAGAGTTGGATTTTTTACTACACCAAATGGACATGTAAATTTAGAGGAAGAAGGTGATGTTTTACATGTCCCCATATCACAAGTTGTGTCTAAATTTTCATTCAAACAACCAAAATTGGATCTCCCTTTAACAAGAGGAAAATGAAATTCATTCATATATTGAGATTGTAATTGTTTAGTCATTGTTAATATATATGCAGATTCATACATCCTAGCTAATGTTGTGGCAATAGCTGATTTACCTGTTCCGGTACCTGCTTCTAAAATTATATATTTATAACCCTTAGAAATAGCATCTTCTATATCTTCGATTATTTCA
This sequence comes from Methanobrevibacter acididurans, assembly GCF_046197875.1. NCBI lineage: Archaea > Methanobacteriati > Methanobacteriota > Methanobacteria > Methanobacteriales > Methanobacteriaceae > Methanobrevibacter > Methanobrevibacter acididurans. The sequence continues at coordinate 1,599,867 of NZ_CP166991.1, forward strand.
AGTTGACCTGGTCTAGGGTTATTAAATGGAAAATTTTCTATAATATTTTCATTAATATTGGGATATTTATTTTTTAAAAAATCAATTTGAATTTTAGGTAAAGAATTATCTTCAAATGAATAAGATTGAGGTATTTTTACTTCTTCTAATTTTTTTTTAGTTTTAGATTTTTTAAAATTATCTAATTTTATATATTCTGTTTCGGAACTCATATTATTACTCATATATGTATTTTTAAAATGTTTAGCTATTTTAATATCTTTTATTGATTAATTTTGCAACAAATTAACTTTTTTAACATCCACTTAAGACAAAAAATAGAATTACTCTTTTACTAAAATATTGAATCTGATAATATAAATAAATAAACCTAGAGTATGTGAAAAGTAATATAATATATTAAATTTAAAATAAAAGATATTTATTAAATGAAATGTATAATAAAAATTTAATAAGATGAGTAATTTAAAATAATTATTAAAGTGATAAATTTGGTAAAAAAAGGAAAACTAATTGGAATTGGAGTTGGGCCTGGAGACACAGAATTATTAACTATAAAAGCAGCAAATATCTTATCAAAAATTCCTGTGATATGTTCCCCAAAATCCTCAAAAGAAAAAGACAGTATAGCTTTATCAATAATTAAACCTATTATTGAAGATAGAGAAGATAAGGATACATTAAAAATTTTAGATCCTATTTTTCCAATGACTGAAGATAAAAATATTCTAGAAAAACATTGGGATGATGCTTCAAGAATAATATCCAATTTTTTAGATAAAGGACTGGACGTAGCATTTATAACATTAGGGGATCCTGCTATTTTTTCAACATTTTCTTATGTGCAAAAAAGATTATTCACAGATTACACTGTTGAAATGGTTCCAGGAATTACTGCATGTACTGCATGTGCATCAAGTATTGGTAAGCCATTAGTTGAAAAAAATGAAGTTCTTAGTATAGTCCCTAAAATTGATAATAGAATAGAATCAATATTAACAGAAGGTGATTCTATTGTTTTAATGAAACCTTCAAGAAATACTGATGAACTTGAAAATATTATTAATTTTAAATCTGAAGAAAAAGAAGTATTTTCTGTTGAAAAATGTAGTATGAAAGATGAGAAAATTATAAAAGGATTTTCTAAAGATAAACCTTATTTAACTACTACTTTAATCAAATTTAATAAAAAAAGTAATTAAATAACTAAAATTTTTAGTTATTTTAAAATTTATTCTGATTCAACTAAAGGAATGAATTCTTCATCAGTAGGTTCGACTAAGAAAGTACAGCAATTATCTCCCATAGTATAACATTTAATTTCTGTCACTTCAACTACTTGTTTTAAATAAGATGCTAATAAAGATTCAATTATTCCTGCGTCTAAAAAACATGCAGGTTTTCCGGTTTTTGGAAGTAAACCACATTCAAAACAATCAACTGAAGTAATTTCAATTGTATCACCTAATTTAATACTTAATTCTCCAAGACCATTATCTTTCCAGAAATTTATAATATTTTCAGCAAATACATTAACATCATCATCTTTTAGTTCTTCATATATTGTTTCACCAATATGTCTTCCAGTATCCAATAATATAGGGTCAATATTTATTCCTTCTTGAATTAAAGTAGATCTTAAAGTATGGAATAATAAAAAAGAAAATTGAAAATTAGTTTCATTAAGAATGTTATCAATCAAGAAATCTATTTTTCGTTCTTCCAATTCTACAGGTTCAGCAGCTTCAATTTCCCCTAAACATCTGGATTTAATATAAAATATTTTTTTTCTATGATCATTTGGATCAAATTTGTAAGATACAATACCATCTTCTCTTAATGATTTTAAATGAACGGAAATGGTGGATTTAGATTTTCCTGTGTTTTTAACTATTTCATCAAATTCCATTTCATTATTTTTAAGCATTGATAATATTGTAAGTTTTACAGGACTTTTTACAACATTGACTCCAATTTTTCCATCAATTTTTGAAAAAATTTGGATAGGAGGTTCTTTCTCTTCTAATTCTAAATTATTATTATCCATTATTAGCCTCTATTTAACGACTTTTATTAATTAATAAAAAAAATTTTAATTTTATAATTATAAGCTTATAATTAATTTTAATATTTATAATATTTATACTTGTTCCTATAATTACTAATAGTTTTAGCATATTTTTAATATCAATGAAATCTTATTAAATAGATAGACTTAACTTGAAATAATAATTATTTTATTTAATAATATTTTTAATTTTTTTTGGATATTTTTTACTTAATTTTATATTTCATTGAAAAATAATGATATCAAATATTTTATTAAAACAATACCTTTATATATTATAAATTAATAAAATAAAACTAATGTTCTAGTAAATACGAACATGTTTTTAATAATTTCTAAAAAAATATTAGAGGGAAAAAATGAAAGCAAAAGCTCAAAAAATCGCTGAAGGAGTATACTGGATAGGTGTACTTGACTGGGACTTAAGATCTTATCATGGATACACATTAGATGGTACTACTTACAATGCATACTTAGTATTTGGAAAAGATAAAACTGCATTAATTGATAATGCATATCCAGGAAAAACCGAAGAAATTATGGCACGTATAGATGATGCATTCGAACAAGAAGGAAAAGATGTAAACATAGATTATATCATACAAAACCATGTTGAAAAAGATCACAGTGGAGTATTAGTAGATCTCCATAAAAGATTCCCTGAAGCTCCAATATACTGTAGTGAAATAGCTGTAAAAGGATTAGAAAAACATTACCCCGCACTTCAAGGATTAGATTTCCAAACTGTAGGTACTGGAGATTCATTAGATTTAGGTGGAAGAACCTTTGCATTTTTAGATGCATTTTTACTTCATTGGCCAGACAGTATGTTCACTCTCTTAGTAGAAGATGGAATTTTATTCCCAAATGATGCATTTGGACAACATTTATGTTTCACCAAAAGATTTGATAAAGATATTCCTGATGAAATACTTATGGATGGGGCAAAAAAATTTTATGCAAATTTAATTACTCCTCTTTCTAAAAAAGTTCTAAAAAAATTTGATGAAATTATAGAATTAGATTTATTAGATAAAATTAAAATGATTGCACCATCACACGGTCAAATATGGACAGACCCTATGAAAGTTATTAATGCTTACAGTGGATGGGCTACTGGAAAATTAGCAGAAGATAAAATTACTATAGTATATGATACAATGCATTACTCAACTCAAACAATGGCACATGAAATTGCAGAAGGTGCAATTGCCGAAGGATATGATGTTGAAATGTTTTATTTACATGAAGATGAAAGAAGTGAAATTGTTAAAAGTATTTTAACTAGTAAAGCAGTAGCATTCGGTGATCCAACAATAAATGATTACCCATTCCCAAGTATGGGAGATATTTTATTCTATTTAAAAGGTCTTCATTTCAACAGAACAGGATTTAAAAGACCTGCTGTAACATTTGGATCCATGGGAGGAAAAGGTGGATCACCAGATATATTAGCAGAATATTTAAATGATTCTGGATTTGATGTAATAGAAAAAGATGAAATTTATTATGTACCTAATGAAGACGAAAAAATAGCAGCATATAAATTAGGTCAAGACTTAGTAGCAGCTGCAAAAAAATTAGAATTATAAACATACCCAAAAATTAATATTAATGTAAAATATATATTAAAATGAAAATTTAAATTATTGGAGGAAAAAATATGGCAGAATATGAACGTAAAATAGGAACTACAGTTAATACTGATGTAGAAAAAGAAGTAGCAGGAAATTTCAAAGGAGAAACTGCTGAAGTAGGTATTTATATGGCTATGGCTAGACAAGCATCAAGTGAAGGTTATGGAGAATTAGCTGAAGTATTTAAAAGATTAGCATTTGAAGAAGCTGAACATGCAGCAAGATTTGCTGAAATGAATGGTGTTATTAAGCCTACTTTAAGTGAAAATATTGATATGATGCTTGATGGTGAATTAAAAGCTAATGTTGAAAAAAGAGAAGCTTCTGATAAAGCAAAAGAAGCTGGTCTTGAAGATGCAAGCGATTTCTTCCGAGAAAGTTCTAAAGATGAAGGACGCCATTCAAGAATTTTAGAAGGAATTAAAGAAAGATATAATTTATAAATTTCTTTAACCTTTTTTTATTTTTAATAAAAAACTTAAAAATCAATAATCTATTTTTTGAATATAAAATAAAGTCCTTTAAAATAAAAAAACAATACATTAAAATAAATGATTACAATAATCATATATAAATAATTAATCATTTAACCTTAAATATAAAAGTTACTAATTTTAAATCATGATTTCAAACGAATCATGTACATGTAAATTATATTTTATAGAAAAATAAAAAAATTAAAAAATTTTTTTATAATAATGCTGCACTAAAACCATAAATTAAACTTATTATAATTATCATTAGCATTAAATAAGATGAAAATTTTGTCAACAATTGAACTGTTTTTTCAGACAATTTATAACTTAATAATGTTTCAAACATCAAACCCCCATCTAAAGGTTTCATAGGCAATAAATTAAATGAACCTATTGCAAAATTTAGGAAAAAAATCCAATTAAATAATTGAATCATTGGAAATATTACCCAAAGAACAGGACTTAATTGATTACTCCCTAAATCATTATTAAAACTATAATGTTTAACTGTTTGAACACCCATATAACCTAAAGTTTTATTATTTGGATTTTCTCCTAACTTAAAACTATAAATTCCTTGATCCGTCGATACATGAACCGTTTGATATGGTCTAAATGTTTTTATTGTATTTATGTAACCTTGAGAATTATCAAAACTTTGATTATTTATTGACTCTACAACCATTCCAGATTTTAAAATCCCATCTGCAGGAGCATCAGAAACAACCCTATCAATGCTTACCCCATCTTCATGAAAATACATTGGAACAACAGCAGAAGATAAAACCAAAACAATGATTAAAGAAATAACTGCAAGAACCATATTACCCATTGATCCTGCAGCATAAATTCTTAACTTACCAGATTTGGACAAATGTTTAATTTCATCTTCATCAGGTTCAACAAAAGCCCCAGGGATTATCGCAAACAATAATAAACCAATAGAATTAATTTTTACATTTTCTACTCTAGCTAATATTCCATGAGAAAATTCATGAATAATAATCACTGTGATTAAACCAATAATACCATAAAGAAATGGTATAAAAATTGGTGATCCTGGGATATCAACTCCAGGAATAACTAGTCCAACTGCAGGAGTTTGAGATATATTGGCAAATGAGTAAATTAAACTTACTGCCATGAAAATCATTAAACCAAATGAAATAATGATTCCTATATTCATATACCATTTCCAAAACTTTTTAGATTTATTAGCTATTCTGTCTATAAATCCCCTAAGTCTTTTTGTCTTCCATAATAATACTGGAAATTCAACTTCCACATCATGTTTGACTAAATAATCTTTAAAAATTAGAGCGAATAACCAAATAATAATAAAAGCTATAACATAATACCAAATTCCATTCATGTTTTCACTTACAAAAATTAAATTAATAAATATTAAAAATAGGAATTAATATTTATCCCATATCATTGAATTAAAAAATACTAAATTTACAAGGTCCCCTTTTTCTATTCCTTCATTATTTTCATCAATGATTATATAACTATTTGCTTCAACCATTGATCTAATAATTCCTGAACCTCTATTTAATATATGTTTTGCATATTTTTCATCAGCATAAGTTCTAATAAAATCAGTTCTACCTAAATTTGATGGAATTTTTAGTAAGGATTCTCTTTCAACAATTTTAAAATCAAAATTAAGCCCTTGCATTTGAATTAAATATTTTCTTGCAAAAATATCAAATTGGGCCATAGCTGCAACTGGTTGACCAGATAATGTGAAAACAATAGTATCATTAATTATACCAGACCCTACAGGTTTTCCAGGTCTTATAGAAACACCATGAAATAATAATTCTCCAGAATCTTCTACAGCATCCACAACAACATCCCCTTTACTAATTGCAGTTCCACCTGTAGTTATGATAACATCAAACTCTTTTGAATTTTCAATAAGAATAGATTTAACTTCCTCAAAATTATCATGAGCATGTTCTACTTCAACAGTAGCGCCTGTACTTTGGATTAAAGAAGAAATTGTATATTTATTTGAATTAATTATTTTAGCTTTATCTAAAGTAGAAGAAGGTTCAACTAATTCATTACCTGTAACAATTAGTTTTACTTTAGGTTTTTTATAAACTTTTATTTCTTTAAAACCAGCTGAAGCTATCAAACCTAACTCTTGAGATCTAATAAATGTATTTGAATCTAAAATTTTATCTCCCTTTTTTAAATCCTCACCTAAAGGTGAAATATTATCTTTAGGACTAACTTGAGAATGAATATCTAAATCATTACCCTCATGTGAGGTGTACTCTTCCATTAAGACCGCATTAGCCCCTTTTGGAATTGGAGCTCCTGTAGCTATCCTAATTGCTTCACCCGATTTTATTGTTTTTTCAGAAAAGTCCCCCGCACCTATAAAATCTATTAATTTAAGATGTTTATGATTATTATTAGATGCTCCAAATGTATCTTCCGCCAAAACAGCATAACCATCCATAGCAGATTTATCAAATGGTGGAGAATCATGAAAAGAATATATATTTTCAGCCAAAACTCTATTATGAGCATCTTTAATATCTATTTTTTCTATATCCATAATTTTTTGAAAATTATCTACTTTTTCTAAAGCATCATCTAATGGCATTAATTTTGAAAAAAAACCTTTCATATAATTTCTCCATCTCATCACATATTTATTATGACATATATTGTTCTATTACTCCATTGTAAGAATCATTTAATTTTTTAATTGAGATATTTATATCAGCTGATATTAATGATTTTCCTTTAACTTCCCCAATACAACTACAAGGAACATTAATTTTTGATAAAATATCATTTAATGCATCTGGTTTTACAGTGATAATATATCTTCCATGAGATTCAGAATAAATTAAATTATTAATAGTTAGTTCATCCTCTTTCGGAATTTTTGATACATCAATTTCACAACCATATTCTCCAGAAATTGCCATTTCAGATAAAGCTACTGCAATTCCTCCTTGAGAACAGTCATGCACTGCAGTGATAAATTCATTTGAATCCTCTTTAATTAAATTTAAAACAGCATTTGCATTATCAAATTCTTCATCAATTCTAACTTTTGGTGCTTTTCCTTGTTCTATGTTATGAACAGATCTATAATATTCAGAACCTCCAACTTCATCATAAGTTTTTCCAATTATGATTATTTTATCATTTTCATTTTTGAAATTCATAGTTCGAATATTCTTTAAGTTTTCAACACCAATAACTCCCACAGCAGGTGTTGGATTAATTTTTACACCTTCCATTTCATTATAAAAACTAACATTTCCACTAATAACTGGAGATTTAAATTTAGAAGCCATATCAGACATTCCCTTAATACATTCTTGGAATTGCCATAAAATTTCAGGATTTTCAGGATTTCCAAAGTTTAAACAATCAACAATAGCATAAGGAGTGGCACCCATAGAAACTACATTACGTATTGCTTCAGCAACTGAACCTGCCCCACCATCATAAGGTGATAATTTTGTGTAAATAGGATTTGAATCTGCAGTTAATGTTACAGCTGTATTTTCATCTACTTTAAGAACTGCTGCATCATCTCCAGGTTTAACAACTGTTCTTATTTGTACCTCATGATCATATTGTTTATAAACCCATTTTTTACTTGCAATATTTGGAGAAGATAAAATTTTTATTAAAGACTCAGATAATTTTGGATCATTAACTTTAACGCAAACATCATTTTTAATTGGTTCTTTAATCTCACGATTAAGAGAAGGAGGATCTGCTAACAATAAAGTAGGTAAATTTGCAATTTCTTGATTTTCATCAAAAATAATCATATTATCTCCATCAGTAACTTCTCCAATTACTTCTGAAATAATTTCATGTTTATCACAAATAGATTTAGCTTTAGCCACATCATCAGGATTCAATACAAAAACCATTCTTTCCTGTGATTCTGATAACATTATTTCATATGGAGTCATTCCAGTTTCACGTAGAGGTATAGAATTTAAATCCACTATAGCTCCATTGTTAGAAGAATCAGCTAATTCTGAAATACAGCAAGTTAATCCTCCTCCACCTAAATCTTTTACTCCTGAAACATTAATTTTTTCAATTATTTCATAAGAAGCTTCCATTACTCTTTTTTTTGTAAAAGGATCACCTACTTGTACAGCAGGTCTATCCTCTGTTTCTGAATCAGAAGTTAATTCTTCAGAAGCAAAAGTAACACCATGAATTCCATCTCTACCTGTGCTGCCCCCCATCAAAAAGAAGACATCTCCAGGATTAGGTGCAATTCCATAAACTAGTTTATCTTTATCCACTAAACCTGCACAAAGAACATTGACTAATGGATTAGTTCTAAATGATTCATCAAATTCAACTTCTCCTGCAACAGTAGGTACTCCAACTCTATTACCATAATCAGAAATCCCTTTTACAACATGTTCAAAAAGATATCTAGATTTTTGATCTTTATCTATTGGACCAAAACGAATAGAATCTAATAAAGCAATCGGTTTTGCACCCATAGATATTATATCTCTAAGAATTCCACCAATTCCAGTACCTGCACCCCCATACGGTTCAATAGCAGAAGGATGATTATGACTCTCCATTCCAACAGCTAGTGCTAATTTATCAGTTATTGAAACTATACCCGCATCATCTCCTGGACCTAAAATTATGTTTTCACCTTCAGTCGGAAATGTTTTCAAAATAGGTCTACTACTTTTGTATGAACAATGCTCTGAAAACATAACATCTAACATACCTTCTTCTAAGGGATTCATTTTTCTCCCAAGAATTCCCTTAATATATTCCATTTCAGAATTTTCCAAAGTCATTTAAACACCTACTAACAATAGTTTTCTTATTTTTTAACTATAGAAATCATGATTTCTTCATCTTCTATTTTCCATTTCTTTGTATATTCATTTTCAATAGCTTCAGATTCAGGCACACAAACAGATGTATTCCCTTCTACTAATGTAAAAGTAATTGCTCTGACTTCATTTTTAATTAAATCTGACTGTTTTTGTACTAATTCTTTGAATTTTGAACTTGAATAAACTAAAACTCCAATCATAGATTCTACATCCAAATCCATATCTTTTCTCATATCTTGAATTCTTCTAATAAGTTCACGAGACATAGCTTCGGATAATATTTCCTGAGTAATTTCTGTATTTACAAAAACATTTCCACCATCAAATTCAGAACTAACTACATTATCAGGGAGTTCAGTATCATATAAAACTTCTTCAGAAGAAAGTTCTATTTCTTTTAAATTTCCTTCTCTATCTTCAGTCTTTACAATATATTTACCATTAGATTCTAATTCTTTTTTAATAATATTACCATCAGCATTAGCAAAGTGTTTTTTTACTAATCCTAAATCTCCTTTAAGTTTAGGGCCTAATATCTTTAAATTTGGTTTAGCTATAAATGATAAATCCTTAAATTCTTTAGCTGTTAAAACATTTTTTGTATTAGATTGGTCTTTAATAATATCTTCAAAATAGTTAACTGCATTTATAATTTTTTCATCTTGTGAAACAATTGTGATATCATTTACTGGCCATCTTAATTTGTATCTAACTATATCTCTTGCCCTAGCAGCTGCTTCAATGATATTTCTTACTGAATCCATCATTTCTTCAAGGTTAGTATCTATAAGATTTTCATCAAATTGCCATTTTTCCATGTGTATACTTTCTTTAGATGTTTGTTTAACATTAACAACTAAATTATGATAAATTTCTTCACTTAAATGTGGTGTTATAGGGGCCATTACTTTAATTAATATTTCAAGAGCTGTGTAAAGACTGTAATAAGCTCCTAATTTATCAGGATCATTACTTTCAACCCAAGTTCTTCCTCTTATTAATCTTACATACCATCTACTTAAATCTTCTAATATAAAATGGTTGATTTTTCGAGTTGCTAAATGGAAATATAAATTATTTAAATCTTCACCTACTTCTTTAGACAATGTATTTGCTCTAGATATTATCCATTTATCTTCTTTTCTTAAGTTTATATTGTCTTTAGTACAATTTTCAGGATTAAAATTATCTAATGACATATAAGTAGTTGAAAATACATACACATTCCACAGAATATTAAACATTTTTTTAACATTGTTTAATTCATCCCAGACAAATTTAAGATCATCCCAAGGTTTACATGCCCAAAGAAGATAAAATCTTAATATATCCGCACCATATTTTTCGATAACTTCTTCAGGTCTAACAACATTACCTAAAGATTTACTCATTTTTTTACCATCTTCATCTAATACAAAACCATGCATTAAAACTTTCTTATAGGGTACTTCATCTAAAGATATAACACCTGCACCTAATTGAGAATAAAACCATCCTCTAGTTTGATCATGACCTTCTGTTATAAAATCATAAGGATACCATTTTTTAAAGCCTTCTTCTTTTTGAGGATAATATAAAGATGCCCATCCTGCAACTCCTGAATCAATCCAAACATCTAAAACATCTGGTATTCTACTCATCTCATGTCCACAATCACATTTAAATTTTATTTCATCAACATAAGGTCTGTGGACTAAATCATCATCATTAGCTTGAATTTCATATATAGATTTATTCTTTAATTCATTTACTGAACCAATTACTTCAATTTTACCACAATTTGGGCATTCCCATATAGGAATAGGTATTCCCCAATATCTTTGTCTTGAAATTGTCCAATCTTTAGCATTTTCAACCCAATCTTTAAATCTTTGTTGTCCTGCCCATTCAGGAATCCAATTAACACGATTTAATTGATTAAGCATTTCTTGTTTTATTTCAGTAACTTTTAAAAACCATTGTTCAGTAGCTAAATAGATTATTGGAGTTTTGCATCTCCAACAAGTTCCATACCTGTGAGTTATTGTTTCATTTCTTAATAAAAATCCTTTGTTTTCTAAATCATTTAAGATTTTTTCATTAAATTTTTTAACAAATCCCCCAAGATATATTCCAGCATCCTCAGTGAATTTTCCTTCTTCATTTACTGGACAAAATATTGGTAAATCAAATTCTTTACCAATTTCAAAATCATCAGGTCCATGACCTGGTGCTGTATGTACACAACCTGTTCCTTCTCCCAATTCTACATGATCACCAGGCAATATTTTATGGACATTTTCAATTTTGTCCATTTCTAATTGTTTTGGGATTTCATCAAATAATGGGTAAACATAATCTAATCCTTCCAGATCTGTACCTTTAACTATTTTGATAATTTGATAATTTATAGTTTCTATAACTTCTTTTTCATATTCAATATCTTCATTTTCAGCATAATCTTTTTCAATTTTATGTTTTAAAACTTTTTTAGTGATAGATTCTCCGAATATAGGTTCAACTAAGTCTTCAGCTAAAATTAATATTTCATTATTAATCTTCACAAATGCATAATTAAAATCAGAATTAACACAAATAGCTAAATTTGCTGGAAGAGTCCAAGGAGTTGTAGTCCATACTAATACGTATTCGTTAAGATTCTCATTATTCTCTTCTTTAGATAAAATATTATTTTTTAAAGGAAATTTGACATATATAGAAGGGTCTTCTTTTTCTTCATAATCTATTTCAGCCGCTGCTAAAGCTGTTTCACAATGAGGACACCAACTTATTACTCGTAAATCTTTAGTGAGTAAATTTTTTTCATTAGCTCTTTTAAGAGTCCACCATGCAGATTCCATATACTTAGGATCCAAAGTCATGTAAGGATTTTTCCAATCCATCCATACACCTAAACTTTGAAATTGTTTAGTCATAGCTTCTTTATTTTCCATTGCAAATTCTTTACATTTATTTACAAAACTAGCTATTCCAATCTTATTTTCAATTTCTTTTTTACTTTTTATACCCATTAATTCTTCTACTTTGTGTTCAATTGGAAGACCATGAGTATCCCATCCTGCTTGTCTTCTTAGAGAATACCCATTCATAGATTTATATCTTAAGTGAGTATCTTTTAAAACTTTATTCCAAGCTGTACCTAAATGGATTTTACCACTACAATATGGAGGCCCATCTAAAAATGAATATTGTGGACCATTTGCATTTAATTTATTGACTTTAGAAAAAATTTGATTTTTTGACCAAAAATTTTGGATTTTATCTTCAATTTTTGAATATTGATATGATTTTTCTGCCTCTTTTAATGGCATGTATTATCTCCTGTAAATGTTATGATAATGTTTTCATATGATTAAATAAGTGTATTAATTTGAAATATTTAATAAAAATAATTTATATTCCATCTTTAAATCATGGACGATTATTTTAAAAATAAAAAAATGAAAAATTAATTAGTGTTTAGAAAGTTCTAGCTTTACCTTTTACAACATCTTCAGTTATAGAAGAAATATTTTCAAGCCAATCATTCATAATATTTTCAACTTTTTTATCAACATCTTCTAATTTATAACCGTCATCTAATATAACTTGAGAAGTTGCTGCTTTAGGTTGATCTATAGGTTTACCAATTTGACTTAAAATCATCAAATTAATTTCTTTAATTCCTTCCACATTTTCTACAACATCTTCTGCGATTCTATTAGATAATATATTGTAAATTTTTCCAACATGATTTATTGGATTTTTTCCAGAAGTAGCTTCCATGGACATTGGTCTACATGGGGTAATTAAACCATTTGCTCGGTTACCTCTTCCAACAGAACCATCATCTCCCATTTCAGCAGAAGTCCCAGTAACAGTTAAGTAATAACCAGATTCATCAGTAGCTTCATCATTGTCGGCAGTGTTCACAAAAACATTAATTTCTCTATTAGTAAATTTAGTTGCGTAATCTGCAACAATTTCTTTTAATTCTTCACGGATAGATTTGTATTCGTCTACATCAGAAATATATTTAGAAACCATTGCACAAGCAATAGTTAAGGTTATTTTTTCTCCTTCTCTTAATCCCATTACTTTTATATCTTCACCGATTGCAGGATGTTGTTTTTTAAATGCTTTTGAATTTAATAATTTTTCAACATTTAGAACGATAGTTTCAGTTTCAGAAAATGGAGCATAACCTACACCAAAAGAGGTATCATTAGAAGATGGAGCACCAGCTCTTCCGAAAACATCAACTAAATCTCCAGATCCATGTCCGATTTTACATTCAACAACAGCATCAGATTCTACATTGAGATTAATAATAGCATCATCAATGAAATCTTTAGCAGATTCGATTGCCACACGATCTAATGGGAGTTTTTCACCATCATATTCAGATACACCTCTTCCTGTTAAAAGTATATCTATAGGTTTTAAAATTTCTCCACCCCCAAATTGAGGGTCTGATTCTCCAGCAGTAATTTGAACTTCATCAGTATTATGGTGAAGAACACCTCCGAATCTATCTAAATATAATTCACAAAGAGCTTCACTAACAGATTCCCCTATACCATCACTGATACTATCTGGATGACCAATACCTTTTCTTTCTACAATTTCAATATCAATATTTTCTATATATGTTTGATTTAATTCTTTTACAATTATATTTCTCATAATTACACTCACATAAATGATTAGTAAATATTAATTAAATTAGGAAATTTATAGTAATTTTCCATTTATTAATCTATCAAAAAATTGGAATTAAAGATAAGATTAATATTATTTAACTTTTTATAATTTATTTATTATTAATTTAGATAAATAAATGTTCTTATTGAAATTTGAAAAAAACCATTTTTCATGAAAAATAGTTAAAAAATTTAAAAAATGGTAAAAGAGGTAAAAAAAAAGTAAAATTAAGAAATAATATCTTCAAGATAAGTTAATATATCTTTTGGTTCTTCTAAAACTGTTATATTATCCATTGTGACTAATTTCTGAGTGTTTTCTATATCAATTGGTCTCATGTGAATAGTAATTATTTTTCCGGATTCTATTGCATTAAATGGGCATACATTTTCACAAGTTCCACAACCAGTACATTTTAAAAGATCAATTTCTTGTTTAGGTATTATTGCTTTATTAGGACAAGCTTTATAAGCTTGACATTCATCACAGTCTTCACATGTGTTAATTTCTAATTTAGCTGGCAGTACTGTCTTCACATCACCCTTTTTAATATCTACAGGAATGATAATAGTTTTTACTCCACCTTTTCCTGCTTGAGAAACAGTGTTAGTAACTAAAGTATCAGATATACCATGAACTATTTTAGCTACAGTATTGGAAGTTGTTGGAGAAACAATTAGCATATCATATTTGCCTAAAGAAAATCGACCTGAAATAGGAAAACTATATTTTTGATCTGATTCTTTAGTTAATTCTTTATAACGTCCTCCAGTTATAGATGATACCCTTTCAAAAAGGCCATACATTTTTAATACTTCTTCTCCTGCATTAGATAAAAATACTGTAATATCATTAGTTTTAGCTAATTCTTCTAAAACTTCTACACTTTCACTTAGTAAATGTCCTGCTCCAGTAAATGCCCATCCAATTTTCATAAAAAAATCTCAACTTTTTTTTAATTTCTTAAATAAAAAATTTAAAATTGGATATATTGATATCCATCATCTTCTTTAAAAGCGTAATGAACATTAGTAAAATCTTTCATAAATTCGGTAACATCATCTTTGATTTCTTCATTATCTATAGCTACTCTTTTAATAAATTCTGCTACTTCATCCATTTCAGATTCTTTCATGCCTCTTCTTGTTAATTCTTGAGTTCCCATTCTTATACCAGATGGATCGTCACTATGATTTACATCGTCTCCAGGTATTAAATTTTTGTTTAATATGACATTGTTAGATTCTAATTCTTTAGCTAAAATAGTAGCTTTTTTTATATTAGAAACATTCATTGCAACTTGATGAGATTCTGTAAAACCTAAGTCTTCGCACATTACGTTAAATCCTCGTTCATATAATGCTTGAGCTAATGCTTGAGCATTTTTAATGGTTTGTTTAGCGTATTCTTCTCCAAATTCCATCATTTCTGCGGTTGCTATTCCTAAACCTGCTAAGTGGTGTAAATGATGATTACTTACTATACCAGGGAAAACTGCATTATTAATATCATTAGAATATTCTTTTTTAGAAAAAATAATACCTCCTTGAGGTCCAGGGAAAGTTTTATGAGTACTACCCATTAATGCATCAACTCCATCACCTATAGGATCTTGAAATTGACCTCCAGCAATTAAACCAAGTACATGAGCTCCATCATATAAAACTTTTGCTCCAACTTCTTGTGCCGCTTCGACAGCTTCTTTAACTGGGTGAGGGAAAAGGAATAAACTTCCACCTAATAAAACTATATTTGGTTCTTTTTCTCTAATTTGTTTTTGCATTTTATCTGCATCAATATTCATGATTTCTGGGTTAAATGGATAAAATACATTCTTTAATCCTCGTATCCCTGCTGCACTTACGTTTTCATGACTAATATGTCCTCCCATTGGAACTGACATTGTCATGATTTTATCTCCAGGTTTAGTAAATGCAAAAAATGTTGCTAAATTTGCTGTTACTCCAGAAATTGGTTGAACATTAACAAATTCTGCATTAAATAATTTTTTTGAAAGATCAATTGTTTTTTCTTCAATTTCATCAATATATTTACATCCTTCATATAATCTTTGACCTGCTAAACCTTCAGCATATCTATGAGATAAATCTGACGCTAATGCGGTTTTCACTTGAGAACTGGTTATGTTTTCACTTGCTATAAGATTTATACTATTTTTCATCCAGTTTGTATGGTCTTTTATTAAATTTTCAAAAGTTTTAACATCCTCTTCATATTGAGACATATAATTACACCTAATTTATATTTTATATTAATTTTTAATTAAAATTGAAATTTTATTAAAATAGTTGATTATAAAAAATTTCTTAATTATATATTATTAGTTTTATTTTTTATTAATTTATAGTTTAATATAATTTAATAAAAGTAATAATTTTTATAAAAATAGTATTAATAAATATTTAAAAAAAATAAAAATTTGGAGAGTAATCTCCAAAATTATTTACCAATATCTTCAAGAGCTGCATCAATTTGTGCCATAATTTGTGAAGTTTTAAAGTGATTTTGATCCATTGCTCCAGAAGGACATGCACCTACACAAGTACCGCAACCTTTACATAAAGCTACATTGATTACAGCATGAGCTTCTCCTTCTTCACCTTCAATACTAATAGCACCGAATGGACATAATTCAACACATACTTCACAAGCACCACAAACTGTATCATCTGTACTTGCAATAATTGGTTCAATTTCAACTTCACCTTTAGCCATAGGAATAGCTGCTCTAGCAGCTGCAGCTGATCCTTGAGCAACAGAATCAGGTATATCTTTTGGACCTTGTGCTACACCAGCAATGAAGACACCATCTGTTAAAGTATCAACAGGTCTTAATTTAGGGTGTGCTTCAAGATAGAATCCATCAGCGGATTTAGATATTCCTAAAGTTTGTCTTAATTCAGTTGAACCTTCAGGTGCTTCTAAACCTACACTTAAAACAACTAAATCATAAGTGAATTCTGTAATTTTTCCAAGTAAAGTATCTTCTGCTCTAACAGTTAATGTTTTATCATCATTTTCAAATATTTGTGCAGGTCTACCTCTTAAGAATTCAATTCCATATTTTTCTTGTGAATTTTTATAAAATTCTTCGTATCCTTTACCAAATGCACGAATATCCATATAATAACAAGTTACATCAGTATCAGGTTCGTGATCAATACATAATTGAGCATTCTTCATAGAGTACATACAACATACTCTAGAACAGTATGGTTTACCTATTTGTTCATCTCTTGAACCTACACAATGGATAAATGCAACACGTTTAGGAGCTTCACCATCAGAAGGTTTAACTACATGTCCTTGAGTTGGTCCAGATGCATTAATCATTCTTTCTATTTCCATACCAGTGATAACATTATCAAATCTACCATAACCATATTGGTAAATTCCAGATGGGTCGAAAGGATCATAACCAGTAGCTGCAATAATAGTACCTACATTAAGTTCAATTTCTTCAGGTTGTTGATCATGATTTATTGCTCCACGTTCACAGACTTTATCACAGAGATGACAATCAATACAATAATTTTTATCAATTGTTGCACATAAAGGAACTGCTTGAGGGAATGGAATATATGCTGCTTTTACCATACCTATACCCATATCGTAGTAGTTAGGTATTTCAATTGGACATACTTCAGAACAAGATCCACAACCAGTACATAAATCTTCTTCTACATATCTAGGTCTCTTTTCTACTTTAACCTTGAAGTTTCCTATATAACCATCTACTTCTTTTACTTCAGCATAAGTAATTAAATCAATATTTTCGTGTTTATGGGTATCTACCATTTTTGGTGCAAGAATACACATTGAACAATCTAATGTTGGGAAAGTTTTATCTAATTGTCCCATTCTTCCCCCAATAGTAGGGTTTCTTTCAACTAAATAAGTATGGTAACCCATATCTCCTAAATCTAAAGCAGATTGAATACCAGTTACTCCTCCACCAATAACTAAAGCTGTTTTTTCAACACTTACTTTATTAGCTTCTAAAGGTTCAAGTAATCTTGCTTTAGCAACTGCCATACGGACTAAATCATTAGCTTTACTAGTAGCTGCTTCAGGTTCATTCATATGTACCCAAGAATCTTGTTCTCTTAAGTTAGCAAATTCAAATAAAAATTTATTTAATCCTGCTTCTTCAACACATCTTCTAAATGTTGGTTCGTGAAGTCTAGGAGAACATGCTGCGACAACAACTCTATTTAATCCATATTCTTTAATATCATTTTGGATTAATTGTTGACCTGGGTCAGAACACATATATTTATAATCTTTTGCAATAACTACATTAGGTAAAGTACCCGCATATTCTGCAACGGCTTCAACATCGACAACACCTGCAATGTTTACACCACAGTGGCAAACATAAACTCCCACTTTTAATTCTTCGTTTTTTATATCTTTTTCTTCTGCCATTAAATCACCTTGTACAAGTTGATGAAATATAATCTAAAATTTATTATAAATGTTAGATATGATTTTATGTTTATGATATAAATTAATAAAGGTTTCTATTAAGGATATGGAGTAAAGTTTATATATGATAAAAAAATTTATCTTGAAAAAGATTATTATAGAGAGAATATGCCTAAAATCAACAAAAAAGTAAAATTAAATTATTAATTGGAAATAAAAACTTGTATAAATAATCAAATTTTATAGCAATGAGACTAAAATTGGTATACTAATAAGACTAAGTAAAGTATTTGTAAAAATACAATCTGAAGTTAGTTTGTAATCTAAACCATAGGAAATAGCTAATACTAAAGCAAACATTCCTGAGGGCATAGCTGCCTGAATTAATGAAACATTGAATTCTAAACCATGTAATCCAAATATAGTTAATATAATAAATGTTACAAATGGATAAAAAATTAATTTAATAATTGAAGTTAAAGTTACAATACTTTTATGGGTTTTAATACCTTCAAATTTTAATGAAAGACCTAATGCCAACATTATTAAAGGGATAGTGATTGCTGAAAATGAGGATATAATATTAGTTGCTACTTCACCAATTGGAATATTCATCAAGTTAAAAAGTATTCCTAAAATTAAAGCCCATAGTGGAGGCAAAAATATTGCTTTTTTAGCAGCTTGCTTAAAAGTTCCACCAAAAACTAATATTAAAACAATATTCATAATTAAGAAAGTTAGGGTTGTATTGATATCAAAAAATATTGCTCTTACGAATCCTGGATTACCAAATGCCCCTAATATTATAGGATAACCCATAAAACCAGTATTACCGATAATTACGGTTAAAAGGATGCTCCATAATTTTTTTCCCTCAAATTTTTTAATTTTAAGAATGAGGTAAACAACAGCACCAACAATAAAAGAGGATAATAATCCAACAATTGGTAAAATACTTAGTGTAGGTAAAAGATTCATATTAGCTGCATATAAAGCTTTAAAAATCATACAAGGCAAAGCAATATTCATCACAATTTTATTTAAAGTACCTACATCAGTTGATTTAAGAAAATCTATTCTTTTAAGGAAATAACCTAAAAAAATCATGAAAATAATTGTTATTAATGTGACAAAAAAGGGATCCATTATTAAACCTAGAAATTATTAAATAAAAAAAATTTTAAAAAAATCAAACCTAAAAAAATTATATGAATAAATATTGAATAAATAGTCAAAATAATATAATAAATTGATTTTTTAATTAAACTATTATAACAAGTAATAATAGTATATTATTCAAATTATTTAAATATTGTCAATGAAAAAAAAGAAAAAAATAGATTATTTAATCTATAATACCGTCATTAGTAATTTTAAATACACATTCTCCTTCTGGAAGGTGAGGACTATCTACTAATCTTGCAATTCTTTTACCTGCTAAACCTTTTTTAAGCCAAACTCTGTAAGTTGAAGCATGTCCTAAAACATGTCCCCCTATAGCTTTAGTCGGACTACCAAAGAAAGCATCAGGTCTTGCTTGAACTTGATTAGTAATAAAAACAGCGACATTATATGTATTTGCTATAGTTTGTAAAACATGTAAATGTTGATTAAGTTTTTGTTGTCTTACAGCTAATGATTCTCGTCCAACATATTCTGCTCTGAAATGTGCCATCAAAGAATCAACAATGACTAACTTAATATTAACTCCACTTTGTATTAACTCATTAATTTTATCAGCCATTAATATTTGATGAGAAGAGTTAAAAGCTCTAGCAATATGAATTTTTTGTAATGTTTCTTCAGGATCTAAATCGAAAGCATTAGCTATTTGTTCAATTCTTTCAGGCCTAAAAGTGTTTTCAGTATCAATAAATACACATTCACCATCTAAACCGCCTTTATCTTCAGGTAATTGAACTGTTACAGCCAATTCATGAGATATTTGACTTTTACCTGAACCAAATTCACCAAACACTTCTGTTAATGATTGGGTTTCAATACCTCCACCTATGAGCTCATCAAAACCTGAACTTCCAGTAGTAATACGTCCCACATCTTTTCTTCTTTCCATTACTTCAAATGCAGTTTCAAAATCAATATCTTCAGCTTTACGTGCCGCTTCTATAACTTTTTCTGCAACACCCTCACCAATTTCTGCTTTTACAGATAATTCTTTTGGAGTAGCAGTTGCTAATCTCATCATGTCTGCAAAACCCGCATCTTGTAATTTTTCAGCTGTTTTTTCACCTACACCTGGTAAGTCCTTAAGTTCTATATCTTCCATAATTATCATTCCTAATTAATATTTTATTATTTTAAACTCATAATCTAAAGTGATTTAGATAAAATTTTTTTAGGATTTAATCTAATTGATTCATTATATTCATCGAAATTAGCATCTGCAATAATTTCTATGGATATTCCATTTAAATCTTCAATTTTAGTTTCTAAAACACTTAAATCTTCACTATTTTCAAAAATTTGAACAATTTCAGATTCTGTCATTTCTAATAATTCCTCAACTAATTCACCAAAGAAAGTTACGGATATTTCACCAGTATCATCTACAATTCTAGCCGGAATCATTAAAAGATATCTTGGTTTTTCTATCTCTTCACCACAATAATCACATATATATCCATTATCTTCATTTTTTTCTAAGGTATTATTACAGCTAGGACATTTTAAAAGTACTAATTTATCACCGTAAGGATCTTTTAATGTTCCATTAATTCTTACATTTATATCATCATCTTCTAATGATTCTATAGTTTTTTCTTGATAAATAATATCTTTTAATTCATCAAAGGTAGGTAAATTATCTAATTCTTCCTCTGTTGGAGATATTAAATTTGTATTATTTCCAATACTTAATATTATTCTATCATCCCTAAAGGATACACGAGGATTTTCTATTTTAACTGCACTTCCAACATCAAATTCTTGTAAATTTGTTTTAGCATCCCATAAACTAGCTTTAATAGAACCTGTATCATCAGCTAAATCTATACTTCTAACCATTCCAGGTGTGCCATCTGGTTTTTGAAATTCATGAATATCTTGTATATCTAAAATTCTTGCTACAACACGAATATTTTTATCATCTTCATTTAATTCATCAATTTTCTTTTTTTCATATAATATTTCTTCTAATTCGGCAAATGAAGGTAAATCTTTGACTTCATCCTCTTTAAGTTCAATTACTCTTGCAGTTTTACCTATATTTAGTTCAATATCACTAATGCCAAGCTTAGTTCTAGCATTCTCAAGTTGAAAAGGTTTACCTAATTGAAGATTAGAATTTACTGCTTTATCATCCCAAAAAGAAACACGAACACTACCAGTACTGTCAGCAAAATCTGCAGATCTAACAGTACCTACACTTCCATCATCTCTTTGAAATTCTCTGGAATCATTTAATGATATAACTCTTCCTAAAATATCTACTTCTTCACCATCATCATCATCGAAACTTTGAACTTGTTCAATTGGTAATGGTCCAAGTTTTGATTGTGATTCTTTCAAAGTGCTAACTAAATCATCATATCCTTTTGGATCTATAACAAATCGTGTGTTCCAATTTGTATTAATTCTGTAACCAGATTTAGCATAATCATCATATTCAATATTTCCACCAATAACTTCTATAATATCTCCTTTATTAAATTCTAAATTAGTATCATCATTCCATAAAGTCACTCTAATAGAACCGGTATCATCAGCTATTTCTATTGATTTAACATGACCATCACTACCATCTTTTCTTTGAAATGAAATTGTATCTTGTATTTTAGTAATTATCCCTAATATTGTAACATCTTTTTGCTCATGAGCTTCCCCTAACTTGAATAATGTTTCTTCAAATTCAGGAACATCAAAATCGCCTTTAATTGTTCGACCATCCCAATGAGACAATGATACTTCACCATTTCTTTCTCTAACTTGAGCCCCTAATATTTTTATAGTATCATTCTCATTTAAACCAAGAGTTTCTATTAATTTAACATCCTTATTCCATAAGGTATAAGATATTTTACCAGTAGAATCTTGAATTTCGATAGAAGTAACTTCCCCTTTTTTACCATTACTATTATATTTTCTAATTGGAGGTATTCTTATTATTCTACCGATTATATTAACTGTTTCATTAGGAACTATATCCTTAATCAAGGTTATAGGTTCCTCATATTTTGGAAAATCTGGAAAATCATCTGAATTTAAAACTTGTATAGTAGATCTGGGTTTTAAATGTACTTCTAAACCTCTATAACCATCTTTAGATTCAATATTATCTATTTGTACAACATCTCCCTCTTTGAAGTTTTTAAGATGTTTTATGTTATCTGTCCATAAAACAACTCGTACATTTCCAGTATCATCAGCAAGATTCAGGTTACATAACTTACCATCATTCCCTTTTCGAGAAGTAAATTCTTTAACATCTGATATTCCCATTACTCTACCAATAATTGTTAATTCATTAATATTTGGTTCTAATTCCCTAATTTTATACATTTTATGTTTTTCATCAGAAATTGGATCATTAGTTTCATCAATAAATGTTCCTACAACCATTCGTGCCACATCAATGTCTTTAACAAAACTAACATTTTCATAATCTTTTTTTAATGATTCCATTTTCTCTAAAAATTCTTTTTCAGAGACTTGGTCCTTAACTTTTTCATATTCATCTAATATTTCTTGATCCATACCAAACCCTCAATTGTAATTAAACAATAATTTAAAGTTTTTATATAATATGTTTTTTCTAAGAGCATTTGAAAAATAATATATTTAATTAATTTTTAATGAATAAAAAAATATACTCTTATTACAAAACCACTAAAATTACTGTTCTCTTTTTTTAATAATCTAAAATGATAACATTTTATAATTAATAAAAAAAATTTAATAAAACATATTTAATATTAATATATTTTTTATATATTTTAATTTTATTTATTATTAAAATTAATCTAAATAAAAAAACATCCCAAAAAAATAGAACAAAACAGAAAATTAATATGCATTTTTATTACTTTTAAAAACGGTTTTGAAAAGTATAAGTACATCTAAACCAAAATGCCAATTTTCTACATATTCAATATCATATTGTATACGCTTGTTAATAGATGTATTACCTCTACATCCATGTATTTGAGCCCAACCTGTTAATCCTGGACGGACTTGATGTTTTACCATATATTTAGGTATTTCTTTTCTAAATTTATCCACAAAATATGGTCTTTCGGGTCTTGGACCCACAACACTCATATCTCCTTTTAATACATTGAAAAACTGTGGAAGTTCATCAATACTTGTTTTCCTAATAAAATCGCCAACTTTAGTTTTTCTAGAATCATTAGGAGTAGTCCATCCCGTTTCTTCATCTTTTTCACTCTGAACTTTCATGCTACGAAATTTATACATTATAAAAGGTTTTCTTTTATAGCCGATTCTTTCCTGTTTAAAAATAATAGGTCCTGGTGATTCAATTTTAATTGCAATAGCTGTTAATAACATTATTGGAGAGGTAATGATGATTGCTATTATAGAAATCAAAATATCTTCAACAACTTTTAAAAACTTATTAAATGTATCATCTAAAGGAACATAGCGAATATTTATAATTGGTAAATCATCAATCATATCCACAGAAGGTTTAGCTGGAAGATATTTATAATAATCTGGGAGAATTTCCGCTTTGATTCCAGCATTTTCACATATATCAACTAATTCTGTTAATTTAGGGAAATATTCTAAAGATATAGCTATAACAACTCTATCAAAATTATGTTTTGTTAATATAGGTTCTAAATCATTGAAAGTCCCTACAAATCTGGTTCCTTCAATTTCTTGACCCAAATGTTCTTTTCGACCTAATAATCCTCTAACAGAATATCCTAAATATTTTTTCGCCTTGATTTTTTTAATAAAAGTAAAAGCTAAATCATTATCGCCAACAACTAGAATATGTTTCAAATTATGATCTTTTGACCTAATCAATCTTAACATTGCACGAATTAATGCTCTTTCAATAATACCATAAATTATGCCAAATATACCTAAAAGAAATAAGAGTATTCTTGAAAAATCAGGTTGATTAATAAGAAATAAGAAAGCTACTAAGACCATAAAAGACATTAAATTTGCTTTAATTATAGATGTTGCTTCTGAAAAAATTGATTTTTGATTTCTAAATGGTTTATATAATCCAAAAAAGTAGAAAAATAAGAGATAAACTGGTATTACTGCAAATAAAGTAAATATGAAATAAGATCCAAATCCAAGATATCCTCCAATAGGTCCAAATATGGTTGTTTTAAATCTAATATAAAATGCAGTGAGTAATGCAAATAAAATTATTACAACATCTGTTAAAACTAATATTGCATTTAAAAATTGTTGATTTTGTTTAATCATCGAATAATTCCACTTTTTTTATAATTTAAATTAAATCAATGTAAAAAATTTATACTTATCTAATTCTATATAAAAACATTTATTTTAATATATTTATTTATAAAAACCTAAAAATTTTAATAAAAAAATAGATTAAATAGCACCTGTGAATTTTTTGAAAAATGGAATCTTACTAAGCACTAACATTGCAACCCAAGCTACTAAGAATAAAATTAATGACAATATTGGAATTGAAACTAGTGCATTCATAGAAGCAAAATCCACATTCATTACCCATAACAATTTAAAGAGTAATAAATGACTTAAATAAATACCAAAAGAGAAAATACTAATAGATAATATAATATTTGCTGATTTTCCTTCACTAAAATAAGTTGTAATATTTTTTCTAGTATTTGAATTAAAATTAATATTTTTAAATATTAAAAATAAACTTATAGCTTGGAAAACGGTTGTTAAATCATAATAATCTATTCCTTGGAATGAACCTGCGATAAGTGAATTATTATATATCATGAAAACTTTAAGAATTGTTGAAATAATTAATACAGCAGTCCATAGATAATTATTTTGGGAAAGTTTAGTTTTTGTATTGTGTAAATAATATCCTAAAATAAAATATCCTAAAGGTCCGGCAAAATATCTTAAATCTATATTAACATAAGGTAACTTGAATGTTGTGAAAACACATGTTACAAGCCAGATAATTAAAAAGTATTTCACTTCATCAAATGATGAATTTTTAATCCATTTATTAATAATTGGAGTTATAAGATAAACACTTAATATCATCCATACAAACCAAAAGTGATTTAAATAACCCGGTCGTCCTAAAAACATGTTAATTATAAATGATACAATAGAAGTAACAGAATTATAATCTGGTACTTTACCTTCAGTAAAACCAAAGACGAAACTAAAGATTACATAAATACTTCCCCAAAATAAAAATGGAATTAATATACGGGAAAATCTTTTTTCGATGAATCCCTTAAAATTATAGTCCCGATTAAGTAGTAATGTTCCAGAAATCATTATAAATATAGGTATTGATATTTTTGCAAAAGTACTATAAAAATCCGCGAATAACCAATTAATATTTACGGAAGAGTGTATTAATGTTTCAGCAGAAACATGACCCACAACAACTAAAAATATTGCAAAAGCTTTTAAAAAATCTAAATAAAAAATTCTTTTTGAGCTAACTTTACCTGGTAATAATATATTTTTCAATTGCATGGAAATCAGTTTATTAAAAATTTTAGAAAATTAAATATTCTATTATAACTATTAAAGAGGATATAATATAAACATATCGGATTTAAACATTATTAAAAATGAGGTAATAAATTATTTATTATTCATTGAAAAAAAATTTAAGGATAAGTAAACATTCCAAATTAATTTCTTTTAAATAAATTTAAAATTAATTTTACAATAAATTGTAAAAAAATTCCAATATATACAATAAAATTTACAATAATAGAATATTTTTTTGTATAATGTTTTTTATAAAATATATACATTGATTTATGAAATTCATATACCAATTTAAAACTTTTTTTACTGCTAGAACCTTTATAATGTATAATTTCGCTTTTACCAAAATAAATTATTTTCCAACCGGATTCTTTAATTCTGTAACACCAATCGATATCTTCACCATACATAAAATAATCTTCATCAAGAAGACCAACTTGATTTATTACTTCCATTTTAACTAACATGAAAGCGCCGACTAAACAATCGATTTCATAAACTCCATTGTTATCTAAATCATCTAAGTTATAATTATTTATATCTGAATTTTTATTAGGAATGTGAAATAATTTATAAAATGAGTTTATTGGATTTGGAAAACTACGTTTACATGCTTTATCTAACTCTCCATTTGGAAGAGAAACTTTACATCCTAAAGCCCCAACATCAGGATAGTTTTTAATATAATTTAAACATTGATTTAAAACATCCCCCTTGATTATAGTATCCGAATTTAAAAGCAATACATATTTAGAGGTGGATTTTTTAATAGCTAAATTATTTGCATATGCAAATCCCATATTAGAATTATTTTTTATAAAAATTATTTTATGATTTTTTACTTCTTTAAAGAAAGTTTTCTCTAATTTTTCTAAACTACCATCATCAGATTTATTATCTATTATTATAATATTATAAGTAAAATTGGGATTACTAAGCAATATTGAATTTATTGAATTTTTTGTTAATTCATATGTCCTAAAATTAACTATTATTATTGATAAATCCATTTTTTCCCCAACCTTATAATATTTTTAAAGAAAATTTATTTTTTAAATAATTTAATAGTGTTAACTATTAATTTCCACTCAATTTTAAAATAATTTTTAAAATTTTTATTTTGATAATGAACTTTTCTTATTTTACTTTTATCATTTAATCCTTCTTTAATACCAGTTAAATAGACCTTCCCAAAACCTTTTTTAACAAAAAATAAATATTTTATTAAAAAACCTAAAAAAATAAATGCTATGTTAATTATTTTTTGAGGAATTGGAAGATTTTTATAAATTACTAAAACATTATTTCGAGCAGATAAACGAATTTTAAATTCATTATATTTAGATCCACTACTTCCACTCCCAATATGATAAACTATTGATTTAGGACAATATACATTTTTATATCCATTAATTTGTGCTCTGTAAGCTAAATCAACATCTTCCATGTAAGCAAAAAAATTTTCATCAAAACAGCCTAATTTTATTACTAAGGATCTTTTATATAAAGCTGCACCTGCACAACTACTAAATGTCTCTCTTTCTTTAGTATATTTATTTATATTTTGACCATTACCTACTTTTTTTGTATAAGCTAATAAAGTATATTCATCTCCAGCATCATCTATTAAATTCCTATTATTAAATTGAATCATTTTTGATGCTGATGAAAATATGAAATCATCTTTTGTAATACAATTTATCAAAGGAGATATAGAGTTATTATTTAATTCAACATCATTATTTAAGAATAATAATAATTCAGATTGTGCTATTTTTATTCCCTGATTTGTTGCCTTTGCAAAACCTAAATTTTCTTTATTTTGGATTAAAATAATTTGTAAGGGATAATCTAAATTCTTTTGATAGTCTTTTATAATGTTCACACTATTATCTGTTGAACCATTATCAACAATGATAACTTCTCTTATATGTTTATTTTGACTGATTAAAGATTCAAAATATATATTTAAAAAATTTTCACCATTATAATTTGGGGTTATAATTGAAACTTTCATTTAATTAACCTAATACTTAAATTTTAGATGCTGTTTTTAAATGTTTTCCATAAAATATAATAAATTTTAGGACTTATTAAAAATATTTCTGTTTTAAATAAAAACAATAAGTCAGTTTTTTCATAAGGCTTAAAACCTCTAAGTTTTTTAACATAATCTATTTCTTTCATTTTATCCATTACTTTATTAAACGGATAATTTTTATAAAATAAATACATTAAATTTCCAAATATAGCTTTGGGTATCCTATAATTAGTGATTAAATCTATTAACTCTTCAACATAAGGATAATTAATTAATTCTTCTTTTGGCATATTATAATCATGATAATATATTGCTAAATTTTCTAATATTTTTATAAAATTAAATCTTTCAAGAAAACTTTGAGATGTTGAAGATGAACTATTTTGTAAATAGAAATAACTTGGTTTAGCAGTATAACCTACTTTTTTAACATGAATTAATGATTTTAATGCAAATTCAGTGTCTTCACCATAGGATACATTAGCAGTGAATCTTAAACCATTTTCATCTAAAATTTGTTTATCATACATTATCTGACAAAATCTAAATGGGATTTTCATCATTAATTCTTGTTTTATTAAATCATAATTCCCTATAATAGATTTACCCTTAATAGAATCATATGCTGTTGGTTTGGTTAGTACTACTCCATCTTGACTAATTATTAACATTTGAGTAAAAGAAAAATCGCAATCTTTTTCTATTATTGATTCATATAACCATTTAATATGATTTTTACCAATATAATCATCCCCATCCAAAAAAACTATATATTTTCCTTTAGCCAAATCTAAACCTTTGTTTCTAGCTGTACTAACTCCTTTATTTTCTTGATAAAAAATTTGAAAAGGAATATTAGATTGAGATAGTAAATTATCAACTTTTTCTATACTATCATCATATGATCCATCATTAATAATAATAACTTCAAAATCATTGAAAGTTTGGTTTATAAGAGATAATAATGTATTTTCTATGTAATTAGAATTGTTAAAAACTGGTATTATAACACTAACTTTTGGATTCATTAAATATCTCCTTTTATTTCATGATTTTTATTTATTCCAAACTAAAACAGTTTTACCAAAATTTGAATTAAAATCTTTATCAAATGCTTTAGTAATATCATTTAAATTATTTATCTCAATTGTTTCATTGATAATATTTTCTAAGTATTCTAATATTTTTGGATTTTCTTTAAATAAATTAATAGCCCCTAAGAAATCTTTTCTACCACTACGTGTTGTTCCAAACAATATTAATCCTTTCTCTAAAATCATTCTAGTGTTAATTTGAATAGGATATTCAGATACTCCAAGTATAGAAATAGTGCCTTCCGGATTTATTAAATCTATAATTTGGGATATTGCGGACTGAGAATTTAATCCCCCTACAGCTTCAAATGCATGATCAATAGTTAAATCCTTTGGTATTTCATTGATTTTATAAGTTTTATCAACAAATGAAAACATTTCCAATTTTTCATCATTAACCCCAAAAACTATTATCTTTGAATTGGGAAATATAATTTTTAAGAGAAGAGAAGTGATATAACCTAAATTACCATCACCCCAAATACCTATAATATTTTTATTTTTATTAGAATGTTTTTTAAATCTCAATATTGCTTGATAACTAACTGTAACAAGTTCAGTGAATGCTAAAACATTAAGATTACAATTATTAGGTATTTTAATTAATCTATCTGGTTTTAATGATACATAATCTTCCATGAATCCATCATAACCACTAGATCTAAATTTACTAGAAGTTAAATAATTTTCAGCAATAACTTTATCATTTTCTATGGGAATATTAGGAATCATAACCACATTATCACCAACATTAAAATGACCAGTCCCATCTTTAATTACTTTACCTACACCTTCATGTATTAAAGCCATTGGAAGTTTATTATTTAATACTTCTGGAACTCTACTACCTTGATAATATCTTTGATCTGCATTACAAATTGACAAGTGAGTTGGACGAACTATAACCTCATTTTCCAAATCATTTATTTCTCCGTAAACCTCTTCAAATAACTTTGGAGAAACAAGTCTATATATAATATTAATCATCAAATACCACCAATATTTTATATTATTCTTCATTAAGAATTGAATTAGCTACTTTTAAATCATATGGATATGTAATTTTAATATTAGTTACTTCCCCATTAACTAAAAAAACATCCTCATTATTCATGATAAAAATCTTTGCAGCATCAGTTAAAATTGATTTTTCATTATTAGATAATTTATTGTAAAGTTCTTTCAATTTGAGAATTTTAAAAGATTGGGGTGTTTGACCTTGATACATATTTATTCTATTTGGAATATCACTAACAAATTGACCGTTTAAACTTTGAACAATTGTATCAGATGCAGGAATTATAGTATCACACGCACCATACTTAATTACAGCATTAATATTATCTTCAATGATCCTATGTGTAACAAATGGTCTTACTGAATCATGAGTAACAATGATATCTTCAGAATTAATTGAAAAATTAGATTCAATGTAATTAATAGCTTTCATAATAGTTTCATTTCTTACATTTCCTGCTTCAATAACTATTATATTTTGATTATCCTTTATGTATTTATTAATAAGATCTTTAGTATAATTAATCCATTGCTTTGGACATAAAACAATGATTTTATTAAAATTAGGATTAATATAAAATTTTTCTATAGTGTGAATTATTATAGGTTTATTTCCTAAGAAAAGAAATTGTTTAGGTTTATCTACATTTCCCATTCTAATTCCAGTTCCACCTGCTAAAATAGCCGCAAATATCATGTTTTTCACCATTAAATAAAAAGTTCTTTAAACTCAAAATAACAAAGTTTATAGAATATATTATCTTAATTATGTTTTTCATTATAAATAATATTTATATTTATTATATTGAATCCTTAAAAATAGGGTTTTAAAATTTTGTAATTAATTTTTTAATACATAATCAAGAATTCGTTTAGAAGACATATCATCAAAATAATCAAATTGATAGTTTGCAAAACTACCAATTTTATCAAAATCAAAATTTAAAGATTTAATTGTATCAATTAATTCTTGTGAATCATAAACGATAGGTCCCGGAACATTTTTTTTATAATTATAATAAAACCCTCGTTCTTTAGTTTCATAATCTTCTAAATCAAAACTAAAGAAAATAGATGGCTTTTTCAAGAAACTAAACTCAATCATAATAGAAGAATAATCGGTAATTAATATATCTGACAATAACAATAACTCTTGCTCATTTTCATAATGAGTGCAATCTATAACTTCATTTGATTTTAAAATTTTAAATATATTAGAATTTTCACTAACAACTTCTCTTATTTTTGGATGTAATCTTACAATTAAAGCATAATCTTTACCTAATTGATTATTAAATTTTTTAACATCGAAAAAATTAAAAATATTAGCATATTTCTCATTTTCCCTAAATGTAGGGGCATAAAGTATAATTTTCTTATTTTTAATTTCTGGATGTTCTTTTTCAAAATTAATTCGTATTTTATTTAAATTTTTTTCAGACAAATTTTCCTTTGAATAAAAATCAGTTTTAGGAATTCCAAGAGGTAAAATTTTATTTTTATTAATATTAAAAGCATTTTTGTAAAAATCAATTATATTATGAGAAGTAACTATAAGATATGTTGTTTTTCTAGATATTTCACTTAATAATTCTTTTCTAGATTCATCTTTTAGTATAGAATAACCAAATTTCTTAAAAGCCCCTGGTGCATGCCATAATTGGATTATTTTAACATCCCTATTAAAATTCATAAATGCCATTGGAAAAAAGTTATCATTTAAAAAAATATATTTAGAAGTTGCTAAATTATAAAAATTTAATAATGAAATTTTATCTTTTTTAAAAAAAGTATAATCATAATCAGATTCTTCTTTATTTAATTCCTTGATAATATATTTAAAATTATCTTCAAATGACTTATTTTTATCTGTTATGAAAGTTATTTTATTTGATTTTAATGGAAAAATTCTACAAATATTAAAAAAAAATCCCATTAGCTTGTGTTTAAAGTACATACAATGACCTAAAAGTTTTAACAAAAATTTTTAATTAATATAATTCAATATTATGTAACTCCTCTGCTGATGCTTCTTTAGCTGTTTCAATATAAGCATCACAAACTTCATCAACATCCCCATCCATAACAAGATTACCGTGATCTAACCATAAAACTCTTTTACATAATTGTCTAATTTGATCAACAGAATGTGAAACTAAAAATACGGTTACTCCAGAACCCATCATAGATTTAAGTTTATCTCCACTTTTTTTCTTAAATTTTACATCCCCAACAGATAAGACTTCATCTAAAATTAAAATATCTGGTTCAACTATAGTTGCAACTGAAAAACCTAATTTAGATAGCATACCTGAAGAATAATTTTTAATTGGAACTTGAATAAATTCACCTAACTCGGAAAAATCAACTATTTCATCATATTTTGATTGTAAAAAATCTTTTTGATATCCTAAAATTGCACCATTTAAAAAAATATTTTCTTCACCAGTATAATTATAATCAAAACCTGCACCTAATTCAAGTAAAGGTGCAATTCTACCATGAGACTCAACATTACCTTTAGTTGGTTTCATAACCCCTGCTAAAATTTTCAATAATGTACTTTTTCCAGCTCCATTAAATCCTATTATACCTACTCTTTCACCTTTATGAACTGTGAAAGAAAGATTATTTAATGCTAAAAAATGTGTTTTAGGTTTAATCTCGTGTTTAATCCTTTTTATAACATATTCTTTTAGATTATCTACTTTTTCTTGATTTAAATTAAATTCCATTGTTAAATTTTCTACTTTTATGGCTATTTCATTAGAAATATTATAAGGAAGTGATTGAAATTCATTATCTTCTTCTTTAGTGTTTATATCATTAATTGTACTTCCTAAACCTTGTTCATCTAAAAAATTATCAGAATGATTTTTATCCCTTTCTATTAATTGACCAGAGGTTTTAGAGAGACTATAATTTTTATTTACTTTAATAAGATTTTTATCTTTCTCAGCTTTTTTCTTTGCATCTTCAATAGATTTTTCTATGATCTCATTATTTGATTCAATATCAGCACCCATTATTTAACCTCCTCTTTAATTTTGTCATTTTTTTATAAATATAATATGAATTTATCTTGGTATTTGTAAAAAATATACATTCCTATAAATAATAATACAAATGCAACTATTCCCAATACAATCATGTATTTTATATTAGGAAATATTCCTCCTAGAATAGCATCCCGTGCTCCAGCAATAGCTAAATAAACAGGATTTAATTCAAATAAAAATTGATATTGTTGAGGTAATACTTCAACAGGATAAAATATTGCTGATGCATACATTAAAGTCATAGTGAAAACACCATACAAATATCTAATATCTGTGAAAAATGTTGTTAAAGTAGCTAAGATTAAACCTACACCAATCGCCATTATAACTAATAAGAATACTGGAATTATTGTAAATATTATAGTAGGATGGAATGGTGCATTTGTAACAAGCATTACTAAAACTAGTACTACTAAAGATATTAAAAAATTAACTAATTCCGAACAGGTTGTCCCAAGTGCAAACATATACTTTGGAAGGTAAATTTTTTTAATTATGCCAGCATTCCCTTTAATTGATTCCATTGCACCATTAGTAGCAGCATTAAATAAGTTAAATATTAAAAATCCTGTTAAAAAATAAACTGGGAAATTATCAATTGACATTTGAAAGACATAAGAAAAAATAAAGGTTAATACAACCATAGTTAATAATGGATTTAAAAAACTCCATAATAAACCTAAAACAGAATCCTTATATTTACCTTTTATATCTCTTTTCACAAGTTCTACTAACAAAAATTTATATTTAGTAAAATTTGAAATAAAACGTTTATCAAACATTGCAATACCTAATTAGTTTTTAATATTCTTTCTTAAGATTTTAAAATTAGATTAAATAAAATTAGTAATCTAAATATTAAATTATTAATTTTATTATTTATTTCTTCTTTTATAAAAATTACCATTTAAAATAAAAAAATTTTATGAAATTTTATAAAGTATATAATTAAATTTTAAGTTTATGAATAAAATTCTTAATTTTCATTCTTCTTTTTCTGGATTTTTTGATATTATTAGAAGCTTTGACAAATTCATCAAAATTATTATCTTTAAGTGGTTTAACTAATGGAATATAAATTATTTCACCAAAATCAGGAGTATATTTTAATTGTTCATTTAATATAGGTCCCATTCTTTCTGCAAGATCTTTTTTATCCCTATTTGAAATATTACTAGCAATGAAACTTGTTAACCAAAATACTAAATGAGCCCGGAATACATTTGAAAAATATTTCTCTTGATTTAAATTTTTTAACATGTCCCATGTTTCATAATAGCCTGAAATCATAGCACCTAAATATTTTTTATTTCGAACATGAATAGTTGATTTATCTTCATCGGTATCACGTATCTTATAATTATAACCAAAGTAATTATCCAAATAGACAATAGATTTAGATTGTAATAAGACATTTATGAAAAAATTTAAATCTTCAGCTAACATTCCTTCTAAGAATCGTATATTATGTTCTTTAAGAAAAGATTTTCTAAACAATTTTATCCATATTGCAGGACCTATGTCAAAAAATCTTAAATCTTCATCTATTGAACTAATTTTTATTTTATCGAAATCCGGACCGAAAATATATGTATGTTTTTCTTTTATACCATTGTATTCTTCAAAATAATTGGAAGATACCATATCTGCATTTTCTTTAGTTATGGTGTTATATAAATGTTCGAATGCATCTATTTCGTAATTATCATCATGATCCATTACAATTACATAATCACTAGTAGAAGCATTAATACCAACATTACGAGGACGACCGGGAAATCCAGAATTTTCTTCTAAATAAATAACTTTAATATTAGAATATTTTGAAACATAATCATCAATAATACTTAAAGTTAAAGGATCAGAAGACTTATCATCAACCAATATTACCTCAACATTCTCAAAACCAATAGACTGATTAATAATACTACCTAAAGACTCATGCAAAAAAACACCAGTATTAAAAGTAGGAATAATCACACTTAACTTATACTTAGACATTGTAATCATTAATTTTTAAATATTTTTTTCAAGGATTTTTTAAATTTATTTTTTGTTTTATTAATTAATTTATTATTTTCTTTTATTTCATTTACTAATTTAACATTCATATTTTCTTCTATAGATTTTAATTTAATACTTTCATTTACTGCTTGATCAAATTGATTATTTTGAATATAATTAACTAATTTATTGTAACGTCCTTTAAAATAGGGGTCATCAACATATCTTTTTTTATATAAAGTAGAAGCCTTTTTAAATAGTTGTTTTCTTTCTTCTTTATTTGTATTACTTAATACTATTGTGTATAACCAAGATGTTAAATGTGGTTTAAATATATCATCAGAATATTTTTCTTTATTTTGTTCTTCGATCATGGAGGAGATATTTAAAAAGCCGTTTAAAATTGCATCAATATATTTTTTATTTCGGATGTGAATTGTAGATTTATCTTCATCAGTATCTCGTGTTTTATAATTATAACCATAATAACTATTTAAATAAACTATACCTTTTGCATTTAATAATGAATTAACCCCAACGTATACATCTTCGGCTAACATTCCTTCTAAAAATCGTATATTGTGCTTTTTAAGAAAAGATTTTCTAAATAATCGGGTCCAAATTGCTGCAGGAATTTGTAGTAGCTTTTTGTTTTCTTCAATATTTTCAACTTTTATAGAGGATACATCTCCAAAAAGAGATTTAAAAGGTATGCTTCCATCTTTAAATACTTGATTAAAGTTACATATAACAACATCTGCATTTTCTTTAGTTATGGTGTTATATAAATGTTCGAATGCATCTATTTCGTAACTATCATCATGATCCATTACAATTACATAATCACTAGTAGAAGCATTAATACCAACATTACGAGGACGACCGGGAAATCCAGAATTTTCTTCTAAATAAATAACTTTAATATTAGAATATTTTGAAACATAATCATCAATAATACTTAAAGTTAAAGGATCAGAAGACTTATCATCAACCAATATTACCTCAACATTCTCAAAACCAATAGACTGATTAATAATACTACCTAAAGACTCATGCAAAAAAACACCAGTATTAAAAGTAGGAATAATCACACTTAACTTATACTTAGACATTGTAATCAATCTCCTTGTGAGATGTTAATTCATCATATACATTTTTATATTCATCAGTCATCTCTTTTTTTGATTTGAATTTTATTTTAGAGATGTTATCAACAACTTTTTCATATTCTTTAGGATTGTTAGCAATTTTTATTATTTGATTGTATACTTTTTGAGGAGATTTATAATCTACTAACCATCCCCCACCTGTTTTATTTATTCTTTCGGATAAAGCTCCTAAATTTGTAGCTATAACTGGTACTCCTGAATTCCAACTTTCTGTTAAAGTATGGGAATAAGTTTCGGGTATTATTGAAAATATTCCAATAAATGAGGGTTTAATATTATTTACAAACTTTCCAAAGTCTTCTCTTGAGTAACGACCATGATTTTTCCCATATTGTTTTAATGAAGGGTAAGTAGTGCCCATAAAATGAAATTCTAATTTATTATCTTTATCAATTTCTTTTAATTTACGTATTAATAATGATCCTTTGTGTTTACTTATATGTCCCGGGAATAATATTTTAATTGGAGTGTTTTTAGGGGTTAAACTGCAATTTAATCTTTTTGGTAAGTTACGTCCATGTTCAATGATTTTTATATTGTTTTTAATTTCAGGGTATTGATCTTTATAAACTTCAGTGGAATAGTTTGAAGGTGCTATTATTAAAGAACAACGATTTAAAAATTTAAGGGACTCATTTCTCCATAAATTGATTGTATTTTTTAAGGAAATCTCATCACTTGAATTAACACATCCACATGTCCATTTATTTTCTCTACAGATTAACTCACAATATTCTTGGTTTTTATTTAATAAATGAATTGATGGACAAATATAATAAAAATCATGTATACTTAATATGATTGGGATATTTAACTTTTCAGCTACTTTTGATATATCAAATGAATGATTTATTAAATGATTAATATGAATTAAATCTATATTTAAATTGACGAGTATTGTAAAATAAATTGCCATTAACTCTTTAGAATATAAGAGTTTAGAAAAGTTTACATTCTTATCCAAAGATAAATTATCAGATAAATGTACATCCCACTGACCTAATTTTTCAAAATGATCTATCTCTTTCCTCCATAACTCTAATTCCAATCCATTTGAAGTTAAAATATAACATTCATATGAATCCTGAATATTATCTATAATATCATTAGTTGTAAAACCTGTCCCGGCAAAACTACCTATTTTTTCATGGACTAAATAAAGTACTCTTTTTTTATTAGATTTACAATCTTTATTTATAGGATAATTTGAATTAAGCAAATGTTTTTGGATATTTTCTATTAATTTATTTTTTGGCAAATTATTATTTAATTTTTTAAGAATATTAACTACTTTTTCATAAGGGATTATAGGAAAAAGATTTTTATCTAATTTGTATTCCCTATTCTCTTGAAGTCCATATAAACTATAATGGACTAATGGGCTTAATTTGCTACTTAATGCGTCACCGTATTTATGAGAATAATAAACTCCATCAAAATCTTTATTTGGATCTTTACCTTCTTTATACCCATAAATGATATAATGAATTATAGGATTCATCCCTGAAGCTTTAACATCCTTATAATTACTTAAATAAAACTCTTCATCAAAAAGATTATTTTTCTTAATAGATCTAAATCCTTTAATATTTTTAAACATCTGCTTATTAGGTTTAAAAAGTAAATATACAATAGGAAAATGATATTTAATTTTTTTACTTAAATTTTGTTTGTTTAAATTGTTTAATCCCATAATAATAACCTTAAACCTATAAATTAATATTTATTTAAAATGCATTCTTCAATAATATTCATCATCTCTTCACAAGAATTACTATTTAAATTAACTAAAAAACTACTTTGTGAAAAACTTTTCTTTAATTCATTATAAACCTTATTTTTTTCAGTTAAAATTATATCATAAAAATTCAATTTATCATTAAAATCAAAGTCTTCATCTAAATAAAGAATTTTTACAGAGTTTTTTCTACAATTTACTTTTTTAATATCATATTCTTTAGAAAATGATATTAAAACATCAGTATCATCACCGGCATCCTGTTTATCAGATGAAGTCAACAAATCAACATTAAAATCTTTTTTATTCAAATTTTTAGCTAAATTAGATATTAAATCATAATTTTTTAAATTTATATTAAATTCTTCAATTAAAAATGTGAATTTGAGTGGTTTTTCTGTGAAAAATTTTATATGATGAATTTTATCTAAAAAAATCTTTTGAGTAATGTAACTACCTTGTTTTTCCCATAAAGTTCTTGTATTAAGTTCATTGTTTTTTAAATATTCTTTTTTGTTATTTATACGTGTACTTGATTCATGATGGAATAATAATGCAGCGGAACAATATAAAATATCATACCCTGCTTTATTAAGGTTTAATGAGAAATCAACATCTTCAAATCCATAAAAATATTCTTCATTCAGTCCATTTAAATCCTTATAAATAGATTTTTTGATTAATATTGCTGCTGCAGTTACAGCTACCACTTGATTTGATTTATTTACTTTACTTTCATATGGTTGTTCAAATTTATTTTTGTTATAAGCATAAGCACAACATGGTTTGATTCTTTCATCAAATATATCACCTACATGTTGTATTAAAAATGATTTATAGTTGTTTTTTTCATCATAGTAATAGGGATAGATTAATTTTGCTCCTACAGCCCCTACATTATCATTATAAATCATTGCACCCATCATTTCATTTAACCAACCATAAGTAGGTTCCATGTCATTATTAAGCAAAAGAACATAATCACCATTACAAACATCAACAGCCTGATTATTAGCCTCAGAAAAAGACTTATTCTCACTATTTTTAATAACCTTAATTGGTAAATCCCCAGACAAAGATTCTAAAAACTCAACAGAACCATCACTAGAACCATTATCAACAACAATAATCTCAAAATTATCATAATTAGTATTAACATTAAAATCCTTAAATAAAAGCTCTAAATGTCTTAAACCATTACGATTAAGAACAATGATAGAAACTAAAGGCTCAAAATCAAAAACATAATTATTTAAGAATAAAGAATTGATTTCAAATAATTTATTATAAAAATTTAATGTTGGAGATAAAAATGATTTTTTCCCTTCTTTTTTACCGTACATTACATAATGAACCAATGGGTTAATATTTAGTTTTTTTACAGAAGGATATTTATCTAAATAGATATTACTGTCAAAATTTAATGCTGGAATTTTATGTTCTTTATATCCATAAAATAAGTAATGTAATAAAGGGTTAATCCCTGAATTTTTTATATTAGGATATTTTTTGATGTAAAATTCTTCATTAAATAAATTTTCATCTAATATTTTAGCATAAGCTTCTTTATATAAAGAGGCCTTACTGTAATTGAATTTAGATTTAATTAAAAAAGTTTTAAAAGATGGCACACTCATTATTTTTACTCCATTTATAAAGAATTTATTTCCTAATTTTTTGACCTATACTTCTTAAAGGTTTAGTAACTTTCCAGGAAGAGGAATTAATCATTTTATCAATTTCTTCATTATATTTTGAGTTCAATATCTGTTGATCATTTAATTGAACTTTATAAGATTTTAAATCATTTTCTAATTTATTAATATAAAATTGTTTTTCATGATTTAAATTAATAACATTATTTAAATCATTAGTTAAACCAATATTTCTCTTTTTTAAGTAATTAATTACTTCATTTAAATTAGATTCTAATATATCATTCTGTTCCTGAGTTTCTACTCCGATTTCTGAATCTGAATTATTAAATTCTTCCCTATTTTCTTTTAAATTTAATTTTTCTTGAATTATTTTGTTAACAATAGTTTTAGAAGATATAAAATCCCCTAATCTAGATTTATATTTAATTATTTCATTTGAATCTAATATACTACCCAATTCAGAAATTCCCCAAATATCGCTTCCACTTCCAACATAATCAGATAATTTTGAAGGTAAATATGGATTTATTTCAAAGTAATCTTCTGTGTTAGCATCAGTAACTATTAATACATCGAATTTGGTTGTGAGATTTAAAAAATCTAAAAATGAACGACTTTCATTAATAATAATGTTATCTTTTATCTTTAAATCTGAAGTTGCTCTTTTAACAAATTCAGTTTGAGATGTGAAAATATGTAATTTATATTTACTTTTAAAAAATGGAGAAATATTTTCAAAGGCATAAAAAACATCCTCAAAATTTCTATTACCATAAAAAAGTCCAAAGTATGCAAAATTTATATAATTATGATTGATTTCATACTTACTTTGAATAGATTCATAAGCACTTTTCTTTAAAATTGGTTGGGGTTTTATTAAACTTTTATTATCAATAAACTGTTTAAAATTTTTAAAATTTCCTTTATTTTTTAAAAGAAATTTATTTAACATGAGTTTTTTTTGATTTTCATTTGTAAAAATAATTTTATCAGCAAATAAAAAAGGTAATAACTCGCATAAAAATTCAATAGAGGTTAAATTAGAATCAAGCGTAATATTAGGATTCAATTCCTTTAAATTTACATCATGAGAGATAATTGAATTGACTTTTTTTATGTATTTTTCATCAGGTAATTTAGTATTTCTTTCTTTACCATAATTATCAAATAAAACAGGATCAGAAAATTCAGCAATCCATTTAGTATTCGGATTTTGGGTTTTATACTCAAAAGCTAAAAAATGAGCAGGGGTAGGCATAGCTCTGGAATATATTGATTTATAAACACCTTTTTTAGATTTTTGATTGTTTAACTCTATCATACCTTCTTCAATAAAAGGTTTTATTACACTCCATTCCCATTTTTCTGTATCGAATGCATGTAAAACTATTTTATCTTCAATATATTCATTAATTAAATCATTTAAAGAATCATCTAATGCAACATTTTCAATATGATTTTGGATTACATCCACTTTCTTCCCATTTTCAATTATACGTTTAGCTACTACAAATCCACCAGTATCAACATATTCTGGGAAAAAATATGAAATAATTAAATCTTTAGAATATTTTTCATTAACCATTTTAAAAAACCACATTAATTAATTACTCAAAAGTTTATTTCTTAATTTTATTACTTATACTTCGTAAAGGTTTAGTTACTTTCCAAGAGTTTGAATTAATCATAGTACTAACCTCTTTCTTAATTCTTGAATTCATTATCTCTTGATCATGTAATTGAACTTTTAAAGTATCAATATCATTTAACAATAAATATATCTCCTCTTTTTTAAGAGTCATTTCTTCTTTCATATTATTTTCAATATAATTTATTAAATTATCACTAGATAATGGGTTAGGTGATTCGAATTTATGGTGATATTTTTCCCCACTAGTTTTACTCCAATATTCATTATCCCAGTAATAAACAGGACTAACAGAAGGATGAAAATTATTTTTCCATGCCACATATGCAAAACTTAATTGGTCTTGATTTGTATATT
This sequence comes from Methanobrevibacter acididurans, assembly GCF_046197875.1. NCBI lineage: Archaea > Methanobacteriati > Methanobacteriota > Methanobacteria > Methanobacteriales > Methanobacteriaceae > Methanobrevibacter > Methanobrevibacter acididurans. Next base: position 1,641,522 of record NZ_CP166991.1, read on the forward strand.
TAATTATTTCATTCCACCAATCATCCATTAATTTTGAAACCTTTGGATTATTATGTTGTCTAAATATAGAGCCCATAACTCCAAGTCCATAATGTTTAGGAAAACCTTCATCTCTATAATGACTTACTTGCTTATTCATAATCGCTTTAGGGTATCTAGCAATATTATAAGAAGCAACTAGTTCATCATAAATACAGTCACGTTCTGTATGTACCACACAAAGCATTGGGTTTTTTATATATTTGTAAATATATTCTCTTAAACTGCTTTTAATTTCAAAAGTTCCATCTAACCAAAAACTATACTTATAATTAGAAAGATATTTATGAGGTAAAACTTTGTACTGTTTTGCTTTACGATTATTATCTAAATTAGAATCTTCCATAGGTATAATTTTATATAAATCAGACTCAACATTCGGATTATCTGTGAAACATACATAATCACAATTTTCATCAATGAATTTAGGTTCTTTTAAAGTATCATAATCACCAGTAAATGCAGTATAAATAACAATCTTATTATTCTTAATATCATTAATTAATTCATTATCTGGATTAGCATCAGTATCCATGAATAAATTTCTATGAATATGTTCATCTACAGTATTTTGATAAGTTTTATAAATTTCTTCATACATGATTTAATATCCCTTTATAAAAGAATTTAATTTAAATAAAATATTTATTATGAATAGTTATATTACTTTTTTTATTAATAAAATTTTTTTCAATAAGCTTAAAAATTTTTAAAAATCTCTTTTTAATTTTGGATTAATTAAATTAATATATAATTTAATCAATAGTAAAATTATGAAGTATAAAATTAGTGTTATAATACCTACTTTCAATTCTGAAAAATTTTTGGATGAAACTATAAAATCCGTTCAAAACCAAAGTATAGGGTTTGAAAATATTGAATTAATTCTAATAGATGATTTTTCAACAGACAATACTCAAAATATCATTAAAAAATATGTAGAAAAATATGATAATATTTTATCTTATAAATTAAGTGAAAAAGCAGGTGCTCCGGGGAATGCTAGAAACATTGGGATAAATAAAGCAAATGGAGAATATTTAATGTTTATGGATCATGATGATTGTTACCCTAAGGATTCTTTGAAGTTATTATATCAAAAAATTAATGGAAGTCAAGATTCAATTGTGATTGGTAGATTTAAAACTTTTGGAATTGCAGACTGGGTTTCTGATGAATGGGTAACCAAAGAAATGAGTATAAATTCATTGGATGAAAATACTAATTTTATAACCATAAATAATATTTGGAGAATGATTTTTCCAGAAAAATTAATTAGAAAAAACAATATTTATTTTCCAGAAAAAATGTTTGCTGAAGATTTAGCTTTTATGATAGAAACCTTTTTAAATGCTAAGAAAATTACTTTTTTACCAGATTATGTTTACTGTTTTAGAATAAGAGAGAGTGATAATTCTTCTACAAGTTACTCAAAAAGTTTCCATTATATAAGTAAATTATTAGATGGATATTTTTACACTAATAATATCCTTAAAAACAATAATGGTTGTAAATATTATGATTTATTGTTTAGTATGCACTTAGGTAGTTGGATAGATAATATAATTAATAGTGAACTTACGGATAATGAAAAATATCAATTACTTAAACAATCCCAACCCTTATTTAAAGAATTAAATATGATTGATTTAAACATTAATCCTAATTTTGAGTTATTTAGAAATATTATGGAAAAATTAAGAGATGATAAGTTAGAAGAAGCATTTAGTAACTTAAAGGAAATTAGCAATAATATTAAAAATCCTAAATCTAATATTTCTCTAAATAAAAAAAATAATACTAATAAAATTAAAAATAAAATAAAAAAAATTCTTAAAAAAGTTTAGAAATTATAAATTGTATACTTTTGATATTGTATCTAATAATTTTTCTGCAGTAAAATAATAATTTTTAGGAATATTGCTTTCATTTAAACAAAAAACATTTTTTATGTTTAAATTTTCTTTTATCTCTTTAGAATCTCGCTCATTTTTAGTTAAAATTATATCATATTTCAGAATGTTAGATTTCATATTTTCATCGATCAAATTATAACTACTATTTAATTGTATAATTTTAATAACATTGCTTCTAGAAATTATATTTTCCACATCATATCCTAAATCAAAGGATAATATTATATCTACATCTTTTCCAAAGTTATTATCTTCAATATTTGAAATTAAATCAACATTATAGTTCATATCATTAAATTCTTTTGCTAAATTTGATATTATGGTATAATCTTCATCCCCGTTTATTATTCCATCTGTGATTTTTTGACTATTCCCTTCTTTTATAAAACTTATTTTAAGTTTTTTATCTGTAAAAAATTTCTTTTGGGTAATTTTATCATTAAGAATACTTTTAAAAAGATAATTATCCCATTTTTTCATTAAAGTTTTAATATTTTTAAGGTTTATTTCATCACAATTGCCTTCATTATTTCGTGTGCTGCTTTCATGATGGAATAATAATGCAGAACCACAATATAATATTTTATATCCTTTCTGATTCAGATTCAACATGAAATCAACATCTTCATAACCATAAAAAAAGTCGTTAGAAAGTCCATTTAACTTTGTATAAATAGATTTTTTAATAAGTACAGCTGCTGCTGTAACTGCCATACATTCTGAAGTTTTATTCAATTTTTTATCAAATATTAAAGGATAAAATATATATTCATGATAAGGACCATAAGTATATTCCTCATTTGTTACCTCTTCAAATTTTACTCCGGCGTGTTGAATTGTGAAAGATTTATCTATTGAGACTCTGTCATAATAATATGGGAAAATTAATTTTGCCCCTACAGCCCCTACATTATCATTATAAATCATTGCACCCATCATTTCATTTAACCAACCATAAGTAGGTTCCATGTCATTATTAAGCAAAAGAACATAATCACCATTACAAACATCAACAGCCTGATTATTAGCCTCAGAAAAAGACTTATTCTCACTATTTTTAATAACCTTAATTGGTAAATCCTCAGACAAAGATTCTAAAAACTCAACAGAACCATCACTAGAACCATTATCAACAACAATAATCTCAAAATTATCATAATTAGTATTAACATTAAAATCCTTAAATAAAATCCCCAAATGTCTTAAACCATTACGATTAAGAACAATAATAGAAACTAAAGGCTCAAAATCAAAAACATAATTATTTAAATAGAGTAAATTATTTTTTAAAATTTTTTCATGTAACTGTAAAGAGTTTACAGGAAATGTTTTTTTACCTTCATATTGCCCTTTAAGAATATAATGAACTAAAGGATTAATACCAGAGCTTATAATCTCAGGATAAGCATTTAAATATTTATTACCATTAAATTTTAAACTAGGATATTTTCCTTCATTACCCCCATAGAATAAATAATGGGTTAATGGATCAATTCCTGATTTAGCTACATTATAATAAGTATTTAAATAGAATTCTTTATCAAATAAATCTGTGTCTAAAATTTTTTTATATGCTTCTTCGTAAAGAGAAGCTTTCTTAATATTAAATTTAGATTTTTTAAGAAAGCTAAGTTGTGATACATCATTCATAATAATTTATACTCCACTAATCTCTTAGAATTATTTCTTTTTAAATGTTTCTGTAATAGAACGTAAGGGTTTAGTAACTTTCCAAGAGTTTGAATTAATCATTTCTTCAATTATATTACTTTTTGATTCAATAATTACTTTTTGATTAGATATTTCTTCATTTAGATTATTTATTATCTGATTTAAATTAATCAAAGCCTTATCTTTTTCATTAATAGCTTTATCTTTTTCACCTATATCAGAATAAGCTTTTATTAATTTATTATTATTATTTTCAATTTCTTTTTGTTTTAAAACAAATTGTTCCCCAATTTGAGAATTAGACAAAATTTCGATTTTAAATTTTATTTCAATATATTCAATGTTTTCAAAATCCCCTACAATTAAATATTCAGGATCAGGGGTTGTAAAAATTTGTTTATTTTCACCTAATAAATTTTCACAATTATATTTTCCTACTTTAAATTTCTTATTATTTGAAGTAATAGATAAAATTTGACAAACACAAAAAGCATTCTCTATTGGGTCAAAACGTATGTTTTTAATTTTATTAAAATTTTTCAAATTAAATTTTAAATCTATAATATCATCTAAATTATATTTTAAACCAAGTTTATCTGTTTCATTAAAACCTTTTCCAACATCAATGTATAAATTACTTAAATATATAGGGTTTATATATTCATCAAAAAATTTATATTTGATTAAATAATCTAATGCATTCATTTTCCCAATATCAAGCAATTTTGCTTGATTTGAAAACGGATATTCTGGGAAATTTTTTTCAAAAAGATTTAAAATTCTTGTAGGAAATTTATCCGCCAAAATTTTTAGGTTATTGAAAATTTCTTTTCGGTCTTCAAATGTAAAATTAATATTTAATAACCAGAATATATCATCATAAGTAAATTTTAAAGCTAAGAAGTATATTAAATCTTCATATTCAGAACAATTATCTTTTACTTTTAATATTAAAAGAATACATCTGATTAAATCTTCATTATTCTTTTTGGAAATTAATTGAGTTATTGAGGAACCATCTTCTTCATAGCGATAGTAATATGTTGAATCCGTTGTAACAATGATTTTATTGGAATTTATTAAAGTTTCAACAGAAGTTATATTATCTTCATATAAAATAGAGGGAAAATTTAGATACGGGAATAATTTCTTTGAATAAATCTTATTCCAAGAAGCTGTTGCAAATATTATTTCTGGAACATCATTTAAATTAGTAATAATATGATCTTTTTCATAAATTTTTTGATGAATATCTTTTGGAGGTATTGCTCCATCAGGATTGAATAATTCATATTTATAAATTACTAAATCTGTATTTTCATTAGTTGAAAATAAATTTAAACAATTTTCATATGCATTTTTAGAGATATAGTCATCACTATCTAAGAATGTAACATAATCAGAAGTAACATGTTTTAAACCCAGGTTACGAGTAGGTCCTAAACCTTGATTTTTTTCTTGCTCTATTATTTTAATGGAGGGATATTTTTTTGCATAATCATTAACAATGCTCATACTATTATCTAAGGTGCAATCATTGACAACAATTACTTCAATATTTTCTATCCCTAATGATTGATTTATTACGGAATCTAAACATTCTTTAATATAATTTTCTACATTATATACTGGGATTATTACACTGATTTTATAAGTCATCTAATCACATTTTTTTTATTTTATTTCAAGGTATTTCCATACATTTTTTTATAATATTCTTGATATTCTCCACTTTTTATTTTATTCATCCATTTTTGATTTTCAAGATACCAGTTGATTGTTTCAACAATTCCTGTTTCAAATGTATATTTAGGTTCCCATCCTAATTCGGTTCTAATTTTATTAGAATCAATAGCATAACGTTTATCATGACCTAATCTGTCATTGACAAATTTTATTAATGAATAATCTTTATTTAAAGTGGATAAAATTAATTTAACAATCTCAATATTTTGTTTTTCATTATGTCCGCCAATATTGTATACTTCTCCTAATTTTCCTTCATGAAGAACTAAATCTATAGCTGTACAATGGTCATAAACATGTAACCAATCTCTAATATTCTTTCCATCCCCATAAATTGGTAAAGGTTCATCTTTTAAAGCATTAGAAATCATTAATGGTATTAATTTTTCAGGAAATTGATAAGGACCATAATTATTAGAACATCTAGTAATATTTACAGGTAAGTTAAATGTGTTATGATATGCTCTTACCATTAAATCTGCACTTGCTTTTGTTGCTGAGTATGGACTATTAGGTTGAAGGGGTGTTTCTTCTGTAAAATATCCAGTTTTCCCTAAACTTCCATAAACTTCATCAGTAGAAACTTGTAAAAATTTTTTTATATTGTGTTTTTTTGCAGCATTTAACAAATTTTGTGTTCCTAAAATATTTGATTTAATAAATATCTCTGGATCTTTTATACTTCTATCAACATGACTTTCAGCCGCAAAATTAACAATATAATCAACTTTAGAAACTAAATTATCAACAAGTTTTTTATCTGTAATATTTCCTTTGACAAAATTATAATTTGGATTTTTTTCAATCCCCTCTAAGTTTTCAAGATTGCCACAATAAGTTAAAGCATCTAAATTTATGAATTTATAATTTGGATATTTTTCAATCATATATCTGATGAAATTACTTCCAATAAATCCTGCGCCGCCAGTAATTAAAATTTGAGTCATATACATCCCTTATATTATTTTTAAAAATTTGTTTTAGTATCTTTCATTAATTTCCAGTTTTGATCTTTTTCTGATAAAAGAATATCTTCTTCATTTATTCCATCTAATGGCCAATCTATACCAATATTAGGATCATTCCACAAAATTCCACCTTCATCATCAGGGGCATAAAAATCTGTACATTTATAAACAAATTCTGCTTCATCAGAAATGACAAAAAATCCATGAGCAAAACCTTTTGGAATGAATAATTGTTTTTTGTTATCTTCAGATAATGTTTCACCCACCCATTGTCCATAAGTATTTGAATCCTTTCGCAAATCAACCGCAACATCAAAAACTTTTCCTCGTATTACTCGAACTAATTTCCCTTGAGGATGTTTATATTGAAAATGTAAACCTCTTAATACTCCTTTAGTTGATTTTGATTGATTATCTTGAACAAATGTTAAATTTATTCCTTGATCTTTAAAATCATTTTCATTGTAAGTTTCCATGAAATATCCTCGATCATCCCCAAAAACTGTTGGTTCTACTGTAAAAACATCCTCAATTTCTTTTTTTATAATTTTAAATTTTCCCATATTATCATTACCCTAAAATTTATGATTTTTTAGCTAAATTAATTAAATATTGACCATAATCTGTTTTTTTTAATGGTTCAGCTAATTTTAATAGTTTTTCTTTAGAAATATATCCTTTATTAAAAGCTATTTCTTCTAAACATGCAATATAAAGACTTTGTCTTTTTTGAATTGTTTCAATGAAATTTCCTGCTTCAAGTAAACCTATATGTGTACCTGTATCCAACCAAGCCATTCCCCTACCAAGTAATTCAACTTTTAATTCATTTTGATTTAAATAAGCTTCATTAATTGATGTTATTTCTACTTCACCCCTATCTGAAGGTTTAACTTTTTTAGCTATTTCAATAACATTATTATCATAAAAATAAAGCCCCGGAACAATATAATTAGATTTAGGATTTTTTGGCTTTTCTTCTACAGACAATACATTTCCTTTATCATCAAATTCAACTACACCAAATGCTTCTGGATTATTAGTATAATAACCAAATATAACAGCACCTTCTTTTAATTTTGTAGCTTTTTCTAAAATTTCAGTTAATCTATGCCCATAAAAAACATTATCTCCTAAAATTAAGCATACATTATCTTTGCCAATGAAATCTTCACCAATGATGAAAGCTTCTGCTAAACCTTTAGGTTGTGCTTGTTCTTTATATGTAAATGAAATTCCTAAATCAGAACCATCCCCTAAAAGATCTTTGTACATTGGTAAATCTCGGGGTGTTGAAATAATTAAAATTTCTTTTATTCCTGCTAACATCAAAACAGAAATAGGATAATAAATCATTGGTTTGTCATATAATGGTAACAATTGTTTTGAAACCGCTTTAGTAATTGGATACAAACGAGTTCCTGATCCTCCAGCTAATACTATTCCTTTCATTTTTAACCTCTTAAACTATTTATAATTTTTTTATTTTATTAGCCCATTTAATTGCTTTTCTATTTTTAAACTCATCAATTTCATGATTTAAATGATTTAATTCATCATTTTTTATTTTTAATTTCTGGTTTAATTGACTTATTGTTTCATTTTTTAATCTTAATTCTTGATCTAATTTACCTCGCATTTCCCATTTTTCATCATAATTAAAATTATTTAATTCATTAAGAGAAAAATTTCTGGAGTGAGTATTATCTCCATAAACAACAATAATTTGTTCTTTTAAAAAATAGTTTCCAGCATCAAAAAAAGTTGGTTCTACTTCTTTATAAAATAATAATTGTTTTGAATCTAAACTTAATGGAAATGACTCATAATCAAAATAAAATAAATGTTCTTCATACAATGGATTTTCTCTAAAAGGAACAGAAATAATTAGATATTTACATTTTGTTGATAATTTTTTAGCAATAAAGAACGGATCTTCAAAGTGTTCTAAAGTATGAGAAGTAATTATTACATCAAAATTTTTATCTATGTCGAAAATATCATCACATATAAAAGAAACTTTATGATTTTTATAATTGCTATTAGCTTTTTCTATTGCTGCCTGTGCGAAATCCACACCTATAACATTTGATTCTGGAAAATTTTCATGTAATAATTGGGATCCTTCACCCATTCCACAACCCATATCACATAAAGAATAATTATATTTTTTTATTTCTCTTTTTAACCATTCGGGTAATCTTTCAATTAGAATTTGATAATGAAGAGCAGATTGTTCTGGGCCATGAGCTTCTTCCCAGTCAGTTTCAAATCTATGTTGCCAATAATTTTTATCATTCATATTCATAATTTTCACTTTTTTTATAAAAATTTAAATTTAACAAGTTAATAAATATTCTTTTAATGCTTCTTTATAATCTCTTAAAGGTTTAAAACCCTGTTTAATCCATTTATCATTGTTTAAGACTGAATATTTTGGTCTTGGTGCAGGTCTTGGGAATTCTTCAGTTGTAACTGGTATTACTTTAACATTTTTATTTGTAAGCCTAAAAATTTCTTTTGAAAATTCATACCAAGAGCAACTACCGGAATTTGTTAAATGGTAAACACCATATTTATCTGTTTTAATAATTTCTGAAATTCCTTTAGCTAAATCATAAGTAAATGTTGGTGACCCTATCTGATCATTTACAACAGTTATTTCATTATGGGATTTTGATAAATTTAACATTGTTTTAACAAAATTATTACCATCACAACCGTATAACCATGCTGTACGTATAATAAAGTATTCATCAAGTATTTTTTGAATAAATTGTTCGCCCTCTAACTTAGTTTTTCCATAAGCTGTTTGAGGACCTAAATTATCATTTTCTTTAAGTGGTTCAGTTTTTTTACCATCGAAGACATAATCTGTACTAATATGTACTAATGGAATTTTTAAATCTTTACAAACATTAGCTAAATTTTTAGGACCTAATGCATTCACTTTATAAGCTTCTTCATAATTTGTTTCACAATCATCAACATTAGTATAAGCTGCAGAATTTATCAAAATATCTGGTTTCATTTCATTAATTGTTTCACTAACTAAATTTTTATTTGTAATATCTAAATTTTTAGAGTTACATAATATTAATTCATGATTTTTCAAAGTCCTTTGTAAATCATGACCTAACATTCCACTTGCACCAGTAATTAATATTCTCATGAAAAACCTTCTAAATTTTATTACTTTTTTTAAAATTTTTCTATAATTATATTAATACAATTTATTATATTAATATTGTATAAATTTTGCTCAAATAATAATGTTAAAATTGATAAATTAAATAATTTAAAATTATATAGTTTTTTAAATTTTAAGAAAAAAAGTAATTGAATAAATATATTTATTAATAAATTAAATATTTAATTAATTTAAAATAATCTTTTTAATCTAAATTAAAAAACAAATAAATTTAATAGCTGGTAGTGAAAATGAAAATTTGTATAATAGGACAAGGTTATATCGGACTTCCAACTGCTGCTCTTTTTGCTAAAAATGGATGTAATGTTTTAGGAGTAGATATTGATGAAGGAATTGTTAATAATCTGAATAAAGGTAAAATACATATAGAGGAACCTGGAATTGGAGACATAATAAAGAAAGCTGTTGAAAAAAATGTTTATCATGCCTCAATGAACCCTGAAAAATCCGATGTTTTCATAATTACTGTTCCTACCCCGTATATAAAAGAGAATTATAGTTGTGATTTAAGTTATGTTATAGCTGCATGTAATGAAATTTTAGACTATGTTGAAAAGGGTAATACAATTATTGTAGAATCAACTATTGCACCTATGTCAACAGATAATATTATAAAACCAATGTTTGAGGATAAAGGATTTATTATTGGAGAAGATATTTATTTAGCACATTGCCCTGAAAGAGTTCTTCCTGGACAAATTATAAACGAATTAATCAATAATGATAGAATTGTAGGTGGAATAACCCCATTGTGTAGTGACAAAGCAGCAGAAGTATACTCAATTTTTGTTAAAGGGAATATAATGAAAACAGAAGCAAAAACTGCTGAATTATCAAAATGTATGGAAAACACTTTTAGAGATGTTAATATAGCATTAGCTAACGAGTTAGCTAAAATTAGTGCTGAAATAGGTGTTAATGCATTAGATGTTATAAAATTAGCAAACAAACATCCGAGAGTGAATATTCATTCCCCTGGACCAGGAGTAGGAGGGCACTGTTTAGCAATTGATCCTTATTTTATTTATGCTTTAGCTCCAGATACAGCTAAAATAATTAAACTAGCTAGAGATACTAATAAAAGTATGCCTTCTTTTGTTTCTGAATATGTTGAAAAAATTTTAGATACTGAAAAAGATGCAAAAATTGCTATTTTAGGAGTTTCTTATAAAGGAAATACTGGTGATACAAGAGAAAGTCCGGCTTTTGAGATTATTAATTTTTTAAAAAATAAATATACTTTATCAATTCATGACCCCCATGTGGAAAATGATAATTTTGAAAGTTTTGAAGAGGCTACAAAAGATGCTTCACTCTGTTTAATTTTATCAGATCATGATCAATTCAAAAACTTAGATTACGATTATATTTTTAAGAATATGAAAAATCCTATAATATTTGATACAAAAAACATTATTGAAGATGTTCCTAATAATATAACTCTTTATAATTTTGGTAATTTATATAAAATTTAATTGAAATTGAATTTAATGGAGAGTTAATTTATGTCTATGACAATGTCTGAAAAAATTCTAGCTAAAGCATCACAAAAAAATAGAGTAGATGCTGGCGAAATTGTAATTGCTGATATAGATATAGCTATGATGCATGATTTAACTGGACCTTTAGCTATTGAATCTTTTAATAAAATTGGAACTGAAAAAGTTTGGGATAATAATAAGGTAGTAATTCCATTTGATCATCAAGTACCAGCAGACTCTTTGACTTCTGCTAATAACCACATTCTAATGAGAGAATTTGTAAAAAAACAAAATATTGAAAATTTTTATGATGTAAATGAAGGAGTTTGTCACCAAATCCTTCCAGAATTCGGTCATGTTGTACCTGGAGAAATTATTGTTGGAGCCGACTCCCATACTTGTACTCATGGGGCTTTTGGGGCTTTTTCAACAGGGATTGGGTCTACAGATATGGCAATGGTATTATCAACAGGAAAATTATGGTTTAAAGTTCCAGAAACAATACAATTCAATATTGAAGGAACACTGAAAGATAATGTGTGTTCTAAAGATGTTATTTTAAAAATAATTGGAGATATTGGGGCTGATGGTGCAACATATAAATCTTGTGAATTTTCAGGACCCACAATTAAAGATATGAGTATGTCTGATAGAATGGTTTTATCAAATATGGCTGTCGAAATGGGAGGGAAAACTGGATTAATAGAACCTGATGAAAAAACCATTAATTATGTTAAAAAACATTCTAATAAAAATTTTAGAACATATAAAACAGATAATGATGCATCTTCTTTAAAAGTTATAGATTTTGAAGTTAATAATCTTGAACCTCAAGTTGCTTGTCCAAATAACGTAGATAATGTTAAACCAGTGAGTGAAATTGATGTTGAATTAGATCAAGTATTTTTAGGATCCTGCACAAATGGAAGAATTTCAGACTTGAGAGATGCCGCAAAAATTTTAAAAGGGAAAAAAGTTGCAAAAAATACCAGAATGTTAATTTATCCTGCTTCAAGAGAAACTTATTCCAAAGCATTGGACGAAGGATTAATAAAAATATTCATTGAAGCAAATGCTCTTGTAATGAATCCATGTTGTGGTCCTTGTTTAGGAGGACATACTGGATTAATTGGGCCTGAAGAAATAAGTCTCAGTACATCGAATAGAAATTTTAAGGGACGTCAAGGTAGTCCAGAAGGTAAAGTTTATTTATGTTCACCTGCTACTGCTGCAGCATCAGCGATTGAAGGACGAATAACTAAACCTGAATAGGTAGGAAAAGATATTATGAAAGGAAAAGTTTGGAAATTTGGAAATGATATTGATACTGATATAATTCTTCCTGGAAGATATTTGATATATACAGATGAAGAAACTTTGTCTAAACATTGTATGGAAGGTATATATCCAAATTTTAAAGATAAAGTTAATAAAGGGGACTTTATTGTTGCTGGAAAAAATTTTGGATGTGGTTCATCCAGAGAACACGCTCCTATAGCTATTAAAAATTCTGGTATTAATGCCATAATTGCAGAATCTTTTGCAAGAATATTTTATAGAAATTCAATTAATATTGGATTACCTCTTCTTGAAACTCCTAATATAAGTGGACATATAGAAGAGGGAGAAGAATTAGAGATAGATTTAAAAGATGGATTAATAATTACAGAATCTGGAAAAACTTTTAAATTTAAGAAATTGCCTCCTTTTATGTTAAATATCCTTAAAAATAATGGTTTGATTAATTATCTTAAAAATCAAAACCAAATTTAATTTTTTTACTGATTTTAAAATAAAAATTAAAAATTTTAAAATATTTACTTTTAATATAAATTTACATAAATTAAGAAAACTTTAAAAAATTACTTTAGGTGAATATATGTATAATATTACTGTAATTCCTGGAGATGGAATAGGAAAAGAAGTTATGAAAGCAACATTATCTGTTTTAGATGCTTTAAATTTAAATTTAAATTATACTTTTGCTGAAGCAGGTGATGAATGTTTAGAAATAAATGGAGAAGCATTACCTGAAAAAACAATCCAATTATGTAAAAAATCTGATGCTTGTTTATTTGGAGCCGCTGGAGAAACTGCAGCAGATGTTATAGTTAAATTAAGACATGAAATGGAATTATTCGCTAATTTACGTCCAGTGAAATCATATCCTGGGACAAATGCGCTTTTTAATGATATAGATTTTATGATTGTTAGAGAAAATACTGAGGGATTATATAAACAAGATGAAGAAAAATATACTGAAAATGGAGCAGAAGCAAAAAGAATAATCACCAGACAGGCTGAATCAAGAATTTGTGATTATGCATTCAAATATGCGGTAAAACATGGGAAAAGTAAAGTTACTGGTGTTCATAAAGCTAATGTTTTAAAAAAAACAGATGGCTTGTTTAAAAAAATTTTTTATGAAACTGCTGAAAATTATAAAAATAAAGGTATTGATGCAGAAGATTTTTATGTTGATGCAACAGCAATGTATCTTATTACCCAACCAAAAACGTTTGAAGTTTTAGTAACAACTAATCTTTTTGGAGACATATTATCTGATGAAGGTGCTGGTCTTGTAGGAGGATTAGGGCTTATTCCTTCAGCAAATATCGGTGAAAATGGGGCGCTTTTTGAACCTGTGCATGGGTCCGCGCCAGATATTGCGGGAAAAGGAATAGCTAACCCTTTAGCAATGATGCTTTCTGCAGTAATGATGCTTAACTATTTAGGGGAAACTGAAGAAGCTGAAAATTTAGATAAAAGTATTTTAAAAGTTTTAAAAGAAAGTAAAAATTTAACTCCAGATTTAAATGGAAATTCAACAACTGATGAGATGGCTGAAGCAGTTAAAATAGAATTATTAAAATTTAATAAATCTTAAAATATATGGAACACAACCAAATTTTTGAAATGGAAAAAATTAGCTTATATTAATCATTGAAATTTTTTTAAAAAGTTTTTAGATAAAAAAAATTAGAGTATAAATTTGATAATTTCTTATTTTTTAGTTAATATTATAAATAAAATTAATTAAAAATATAAGATATATTTATATGTGAATTTTTTTAAAAGAAGTTTTTCTTTTAGTATTATTTTAACAAAATTTGAGGAGATAATTATGGATAGGATGAAAATTATTGCATTATTTATTATATTAATTATGGTAATCAGTGGTGTAGCGGGATTCTTATTAATGTTAGCATGAGTAAATTAATTTAAATGATTGGAGGAAAAAATTATGGCAAAATATAATATTGGTGCAGTTGTTGCTGAATTTAATTTTGATTTAACTAAAATGATGTTAGACTTAGCTAAAGAAGAAGCTAAAGTTCTTAATGCTGAAATAACAAAGGTAATTATAGTTCCTGGTGTTTTTGATATGCCTTTAGCTATTAAAAAATTATTAGAAAAAGATGATATTAATGCAGTTATTACATTAGGTGCTGTAATTGAAGGGGCAACAAATCATGATCAAATTGTTGCACAACAAGCATCTCGTAAAATAACTGATTTATCTTTAGATTATAATAAGCCTGTAGCTTTAGGTATTAGTGGCCCAGGTATGACTAGATTAGATGCACATAAACGTATAGATTATGGTAAAAAAGCTGTAGAAGCTGCAGTTAAGATGTGTATGAGATTAGAAGAAATATAAATTTAATTAATAATATTTTTTATTTATTTAACATTATTAGAATGATATTATGGAAATTTTAAAACCTAATGATTTAAAGAAAAAATTCAATGATCCATGGGTAGCGCCATATGAAAAAGAAATAACTATGGTAGATGGAAATACTGTTGAACTTGTTGAATTTCACCCCTGTGTATCTGGTTCCCATTGGTTAATGCACCAGTACAAAAACAGTAGTGAATTAATTACTAATGCTTATAGAGATGGAAATAGACATGTTTTCACTTGTAAAGTTGGAAAAAAACCTATTAATTTAAAAGCTAGTTTTAATGCTGCAGGTATTGAAGAAGTTAGTGTTAAGGGTAATGAAGTAAAAATTGTTCATACTGGACTTGCTGGTGCTGGTGTTGGAGCTGCTATGTGCAGAGGTATGGGTGATGGAGTTAAAAGAGTTGAATTAATTGAAATTGGTGGTGGATCCAAAATTGGAAAAGCTGCTGTTATAACTCCTAAAATGGAAAAAATTGTTATTGGTATCGATGATACTGATACTAAGGATTCTGGAGCAACCTGGACAATGGCACATAATGTTGGGATGGAACTTAAAAAAGAAGGTTTTGAATATTTAGATCATATTATTGTTCAATTATATCCAAATAATCCACATAAAACTCAAAATTGTGTTTCTATTGCATTAACTTTTGCTGTTTTACCAGAGAATAAAGAAAAATTAATTAATAGAGTAATAGAAATTCTTAAAAGAGATACTTTATCAGATAAAACAGCTATAGCCGTATTAGAAGGTTTAAAAATACCTAAAAAATTAAGAGAATATGCTATAAAGACTAAAAAAGGAATGATGGACATACAAACAGCCGAAAATGTAGCTAAAAAATTAAACATTTCATTAATTAGTGTTACTGGTGATCAAGGAAAAATAGGAGCTTTAGCTGCTTTAGGCCTCTATAATGACCATGAAGAAGCAGTTAAAGTATATAAAGATTAATTTTTTACTATTTTTTAATATTATATTATTCACTATAAAATTTTTTTTTTATAGTGAAATATTTAAAATTTAAACTTTTTTTAATTTGTATAAAACTCTATAAACGAATTTTTATTTGATGATAAAAATTGTGAAGATGTAGTTTCATTCATAGAATCATTAAAAGATAATTCAATAACATTATCACCACTATAAAATTTTAAAGTTTCATTATTCTTAATATTATTACCATTGAATTTTCCTATTATATTTCCATTATCTGAGAGAGTATATTGTGAATCGTTTTTAAAAGATCCAGAAATGGTTTTAATGTGTTTTCCATTTAACGTTATATTTACTTCTGTTTCATTAGATTTATGATCAAATATTTGGAAATTTTCCTTTAAAACTGTTGAATTATTTAGGTTTGATGAATTAATTGTATGAGAAATAATTGAAGAATCAAATATTCTATTTAAACGACTGTTAGATATTACATCTCCTGAACTAACATCTAAATATCTTCGAGCATCAGATGGTATTCGCAAAGTATTTGCTTCTCCCGGCCTAGTTTCATTTACTGAATAAGTTGTATCGCCAAGCTCAATCGTATCTCCTATATCCATTTGCATAGTAGTTAAAGCATCCTGTGGAATCCTTAAAAAATTTGTTTCATTTTCAATAGCACTATCAACTGTATATGGTCCTCTAACAGATATTGTTTGTTGCTGATCAGGATGTGAAAATATTATAAGGTTTCTAGAAGTTGGTTCTACTGAAATCACCCCATCATTAATTGTTGTTGCACTCATAAATGTTGTTAACATTAAAATTAAGATTAATCCACACACTAAAAATGGGAAATGCATTTTAAGAAATGATTTTAATATTGACCCCCTAGATCCTTTTTTAAGAATATTAAAAGATTTTGACACTAATTTGATTACATAATAAATTGTTAGTATCACACCTATAACTGCAATTATAGAACCTAAAAATAATGGTATGGGTTGAACAAAAAATATTGTGAATAAACCTAAAATTATAAGTGAAAGACCCATAATAGCCATTCTTATATAATTACCAAGGGTATCCATCATTGTAACACGACCGTATTCAACAGCCCTATTAATGATTGTTCTAACAACTTCATTAGCCATTTTATTAAGATCGGATAATGGGGACATGTCATGTTTTATGTTTCCAATATCCACTTCTTGAATTCTAATTCCATGAATATCTGCATCAAGAACAATACCTACATCCACACCATAATCTTTTTCAAATTTTATTTTATTTAATGCAGTTCTTTTTCCTGCAAATTGTCCACTTAATGGTTGTTCAAATACTATTTCTGGGAAGAAAAATTTTAGCAATGGTTTTGCGGTAAGCTCTGTTACTCTCCCACTTTCTCTTGCAAATTTTGTTTTTGTTATATCTGTTTTTCCTTCTAGTATAGGTTTAATTATATTATCAACTTTTTTTGAGGTTAGATTAGATATATCAGCATCTATAAATGCAACTATATCTGATTTTGTATTTTTAAAACCTGTTTTAATTGCAGCACCTTTACCTAAATTTGATTTATGACTTATAACTTTAGATCCTGCAGATATAGCTTCTTTTACAGTATTATCTGTAGATCCATCATCAACTACTAAAATTTCATTAACATAATCTATTTTTTTTATTACCGTTACAATTTTAGCAACTGTTTTTTCTTCATTATAAGCAGGTATTACAACAGAAACAGATGGGTTTTTATTATTTGTAGTTTTAATTGATGCTAATAAAAATGCGATTAAAACTATAAACCAGGACATTATTTTCTTACCTCAACTTTATTAATTTATATCAAAAAATTTATCTATTTTAATATATTTATTTTAGAAATTTAAAAAGTTTATTATACATTAGACAATTTTTAAAAAAATATTTATTAAAAAAAATCTGTTCGATGAATTCCGAAAGTTATATAAAGTATAAATTAAAACATTTAATTAACATAATTTAATATGAAATAATGAAGATTATGACTTGAAATTTTAAACATTATTCAAGAAAATATTTTTAAATAAAAATGTTATTATAAAATTTTTATTTATATAGCATAAAACAAACCAAAAGATTATAAAATTTTTTAATGAATAAGTGAGGAATAAAAATTATAACCTTAACAAAAGATAAAGAAAAAAAATTGAAATATTATATCAATGAAAATTTCCCTGAAATTAATTTCAAATACCAAATTGGGCTCTGTCAAAAACTTAGTTGATTTTATTTTTTGAAATATTTTGACTCATAATTTTTTTAAGCTTTCTTATGGCTTTAATTATGATTTAGAAATAGTAAAGTTAATATATTAAGTGGAGCCAATATATTAATATGACTAAATTAAAAATAAAAGCTCCATGTTATACTATGGAGCCTATACAATTTAAACTTTACGATTTTTGTGAAGAGTTTTCTGGTTTTAGATCTGATGTTTCTAAAAAATTGATTGGATGTCAGGATATGAGTCCTGAATTGATTCGTCTTGAAAAAAATGGTGAAATAATTTTTAGCAACAGTGTTGCTGTTTGTCCAGTGTGTGGGTCTCACCATAATGTTAAAGATGGTAAAATTGAACGTGAATTGATTTTCATGAACTTAGGGAATCAAACTTGTAAAGTTCAAAGATATAAATGCACTAGATGTGGTAATGTATTTAGTGCTGACTTATCCTCAATAGTTGAGGTTAATAGAAATATTACTAAGCCAGTAATTGATTTTATACTTAAATCCTATAGTATTAGTGGTGATAGTATTCGTAAAATCATGCACAGGTTAAAAGAAATCCATAATGTGGATATCTCTTATCAAAGTGTAGAAAACATCCTATTAGGCTTAGAATATGATTTAGATAATGATTTTTATAGTCTTTCTGGTTATTACTTGTTTGATGCTTTGTGGGTTAAAATTAACAGTGTTTGGAATTATATTTTAGCTTTATTCGACCTACAAAGTAATACAATTGTTTCCTACGATTTAACCCCTTCTGAGTCAGAAAAAAGTATTTACAAGTTTCTAAGCGAATCCACTTACAATCAAGATCGTAACTATATTGTAACCGATTTAAAACATTGAGTAATCGCCAACCAATACGAAAATTAGGTTTCAAACATCAATTCTGTGTGTTTCACACTAAACAAAAAATAAACAGAGACATAAACGATTACTTAAAACAAAATAAATTAACTCTTGAGGATATTGAATCTGTAAAAAGTTTTAAACATGAAATTTTCAATATTATGGATGCTCCAGACTTAGAAACAGCTAAAACAAAAAGAGATCAACTTATCAAAGAACAAAAAACCCTACCTGAACCAATTTTCAAAATCTTATGGAAATTCATAGTTCCCTACTTCAAAAACCTAACATATTACATTAAAAACAGCAACATTAGTCGTACAAGTAACAAAATCGAGAATATATTCCAAAAAGTATTCCCAAAACATATCAAAAGACTAATGAAAACAGAAACCGGATTAATCAACAGATTCAAACTAAAACTCGAATTCTGGAACATAAAAAATAAAAAACAAAATCATCAACTAAGTTTTTGACAGAGCCCAAATTGATGATAAAAAAATTTATATTATATCTAATAAATTAATACATCAATTAAAAATAGGTGAAAAACATATCGATGATTTAGAAGTGCTTTTAAATGGTAAGTTTAAAGGAATAATATCTACTAAAGGTTATTATGCATTGGTTTACTTACTGAATTCAGAATAAATTTTTATTACTTATTATCTACTTACTATGAAATTAAATTTTATAATGTTATAACTATTTTTATGGATTTTTTAATCATTGATTTTTTTTACTGCATAGTTATATTAAAATGTTTAAACATTTTTTTTAATATTTTATATAAAAATATATTATAAGAAAATTTTATGGAATTTATAATTAAAATATTAAAATATATTCTATATTTTCAAAAAATAAAAAACTATAAGGATACTTTTTTTAAATAAATATTATTAATCAAACTAATTTTTATTAATTATAAAAATATGAAATGATAAAAATATATAATATAAATTTTAGTATATTACTTTTTATTAGGAGATAATTATTATATGATTGCTGAAACATTATCTGAAGAATTAAATATTAAAAATTGGCAAAGTAATGCGGTTATAAACCTCATTGATGATGGGAATAGTATTCCTTTTATAGCTAGATATCGTAAAGAAGTGACAGGGTCATTAGACGATGAAACTTTAAGAAATTTTAATGAAAGATTAGAATATTTACGTAACTTAGAATCTAAAAAAGAAAAAATAATTAAAGTTATTGATGAACAGGGAAAGTTAACAGAACCATTAGCTAAAATAATCACCAATGCTAAAACTTTAGTCGAATTAGATGATATTTATCGACCATACAAACCCAAAAGAAGAACTAGAGCAACAATAGCTAAAGAAAAAGGACTTGAACCTTTAGCAAATACAATATTAAAACAGGAAATAGATGTTCCAGTTGATAAAATAGCTATGAAATATTTATCCGAAGAATTGAATGTTGCAACAATAGAAGATGCTATAAATGGGGCTAAAGATATTATAGCTGAAAAAATTTCAGACAATGCCCAATTTAGATCTTTAATTCGGCAAGTTAGTTTTGAAGATGGGGAATTAGAAATTAATGCCAAAAATAAAGATGTTGAATCTGAATATGAAATGTATTATAATTATAATGAACCTTTAGATAAAATTGCAAATCATAGAATTTTAGCTATCAATAGAGGAG
This sequence comes from Methanobrevibacter acididurans, assembly GCF_046197875.1. Classification (NCBI taxonomy): domain Archaea; kingdom Methanobacteriati; phylum Methanobacteriota; class Methanobacteria; order Methanobacteriales; family Methanobacteriaceae; genus Methanobrevibacter; species Methanobrevibacter acididurans. Next base: position 1,661,982 of record NZ_CP166991.1, read on the forward strand.
AAAATGAAAAAGTTCTTAAAATAAAAATAAAAACACCAGAAGAAGATATTTTTAGTTATTTAAAAAGACACGTCTTATTAAATAAGGGTGAAAAAATCACTCAACCAGAATATAATAAGTATACTGAAAAAATTTTAGAGGAAAGTATTTTAGATTCTTATAAAAGATTGATTGCTTCAGCAATTGAAAGAGAAATACGAAATGAATTAATTGAAAGAGCAGAAGAAAGTTCTATTAAAGTTTTTTCAGAAAATTTAGAACAATTATTAATGCAAAATCCAATTATTGGAAAAACTGTTTTAGGTTGGGATCCTGGATTTAGAACAGGATGTAAATTAGCAGTGGTTGATAAAACAGGTAAAGCATTAGATACATGTGTTGTTTTTCCAACTGAACCTAAAAATAAGATAGTGGAAACAAAAAGTATTGTAAAAGATTTAATTAAAAAGTATGATATTGATTTAATTGCATTAGGTAATGGTACTGCTTCTAGAGAATCTGAAATTGTAATTACTCAATTAATTCAGGAGATAAATAAAGATGTGCAGTATGTTATTGTAAGTGAAGCAGGAGCTTCTGTTTATTCTGCTAGTAAATTAGCTACTGAAGAGTTTCCAGAATATGATGTTGGAGAAAGAAGTGCAATTTCTATTGCTAGACGTTTACAAGATCCTTTGTCTGAATTAGTTAAAATTGATCCGAAATCCATTGGTGTTGGACAGTATCAACATGATATGAATCAGAAAAAATTAAGTGACTCTTTAAATTTTGTAGTTGATAAATCTGTGAATAATGTTGGTGTTGATTTAAATACGGCTTCTGTATCTCTTTTAAAACATGTGTCAGGTATTAGTAAATCTGTTGCTAAGAACATTGTGAAGTATAGAGAAGAAAATGGAATTTTTAGTAATAGGAATGAACTTTTAAATGTTCCTGGTCTTGGCCCCAAAGCTTATGAACAATGCGCAGGATTTTTAAAAGTTATTAATAGTGATAACCCTCTAGATAGCACATGTGTTCATCCAGAATCTTATAAAGCAACTGAAAATTTATTAAAATATTTAGGATACTCTTTAAATGATATTGGTTCAAAAAATCTTAATTTAAATGATTTAGACTATGAAGAACTTTCTGAAAAATTAAATATTGGAAATATTACATTAATAGATATTGTTAAAGAACTTAAGAAACCCGGAAGAGATCCTAGAGAAGAAATGCCTAAACCTATTCTTAGAAGTGATGTTTTAGAATTAGAAAACTTAGAAGAAGGTATGATATTGCAAGGAACTGTTAGAAATATTGTTGATTTTGGAGCTTTTGTAGATATAGGTGTTCATCAAGATGGATTAGTTCACATTTCTGAATTAGTTGAAAATAAATTTGTAAAACATCCATTAGATATTGTAAGTGTTGGGGATATTGTAGATGTTAGAGTATTGAATGTTGATTTAGATAGAAAAAGGATTCAATTATCTATGATTATTTAAACAAATTATTATTTTAAATTTTTTTAAAATTCAACATTAATAAATAATAAATTAAATATATAATAAATTAATATTTTAAAGGTGGAATAGATGACCCCAAAAGTAATGATAATTTTAGGTAGTGCATCAGATATTAAAATAGCTGAAAAAAGCACAAGTGTTTTAGAAAAATTAAAAATACCTTATAGTGTAAAAGTTGCGTCAGCTCATAGGACACATGATAAAGTTAAAGAATTAGTAGTGGATGCAACTAATGAAGGTGTTGAAGTATTTATTGGAATTGCGGGATTAGCAGCTCATTTACCTGGATCTATTGCCTCATATACTTATAAGCCAGTTATCGGTGTACCTGTTAATGCTAAATTAGGTGGTTTAGATGCTTTATATGCTTGCAGCCAAATGCCTTTTCCAGCTCCTGTAGCTACTGTTGGAATTGATAGAGGAGATAATGGTGCTATACTTGCAGGGCAAATTATTGCTACACATGATAATGAAGTTAAAGAAAATATATCTAAATTGAGATTAGCATATCAAGAAAAAGTTCGAGTCGGAGAAAAGGAAGTTTTAAGTAAACTTAATGGAAATTATATAGATAAAGAATTTTTAGCTAATCAAGAAAATGAACCTGTTGAAAGTAATGTTGAAAAATTAGATGATGCTCCACTTATTTCTATAATTGCTGGAAGTTATACTGACTTAAAAACTGCAAAAAAAGTTACTAGTGTATTGGATAAAATAGGTATTAGTTATGATTTAGCCATTATTTCTCCAATTAGATATGCTGATAAATTTGAAAATTATATGAAAAAAATGGAAAATGTTAAATTATTTATTGCTGTTAGCGGACTTTCTGCTCTTGTAACTGGATCAATAGTTGCTTTAAGTGAAAAACCAGTTATTGGCGTTCCTTGTTCTAATAACGATGATGTTCATGATGCTTTATTTACTATGGTTCAAATGCCGCCGGGTGTTCCTGTTGGAACTGTAGGTACAGATAATGGTAGAAATGCAGCAATTTTAGCTGGAGAAATTTTAGGGATATCTAGTGAAAAAATTAAAGAAAATTTAAAATGGATTAAATACAAAATGCAGAATTATAGGAATTGATTTAATGAACTCAGAAAAAGATGTGGTTATGAAAATTGATAAGGAAATTAGTGCTAAATATGAAGCAGGAAAAATTTTAAGAGAGCATCCTAAAGATACCGTATTATTGTCAAATATTAAAGGTTATGATATTCCAATCGTTTCTGGAATATGTAATACTCGGGAAAAAATTGCTCAATCTATTGGTTGTGAAGTTGAAAATATTACTGATAAAATTATAGAAGCTAGTGAAAATCCAATAAAAATATCAAATTTTAAAAATCTAGACGAATATGCATCAATTAAAGCAGATTTAAGTAAATTACCAATATTAACTCATTATAAAAATGATGGTGGGGCTTATATTACTGCAGGTGTTGTTATTGCAAAAGATCCTGAAACTGGAGTTCAGAATGCTTCAATTCATAGAATGTTAGTTCTTAATAATAATAAACTAGCCATACGAATTGTTCCAAGAAATTTATTTACTTATTTTAAAAAAGCAGAAAAATTAGGTAAAGATTTAAATATTGCGATAGCCATAGGAATGGACCCTGCAGTTCTTCTTGCTTCAACAACTGGACCATCAATTGATCAGGACGAAATGGAAATTGCTAATGCATTTAAGGATGGGGATTTAAGTTTAGTTCAATGTGAAGAATCCAATTTAAATGTTCCAGATGCAGATATTATTTTAGAAGGTAAAATTTCAATAAAAGATAAAGTTAAGGAAGGCCCTTTTGTTGATTTAACTGATACTTATGATGTTATTAGAGATCAACCAGTCATTACCCTTTCAAAAATGCATATTAAAAAAGATAATCCTATGTATCATGCTATTTTACCTGCTGGTTTTGAACATAAATTATTACAAGGTCTCCCTCAAGAACCTAGAATATTTAAAGCAATAAAAAATATGTTACCTACAGTGAAAAATGTGGTTTTAACTGAAGGTGGTTGTTGTTGGCTACATGCAGTTGTATCTATTAAGAAACAAACACAAGGCGATGCAAAAAATGTGATTATGGCTGCATTATCTGCACACCCTTCCCTTAAACATGTGGTTATAGTTGACGAAGATATAAATATATTTGACCCTGAAGATGTTGAGTATGCTATTGCAACTAGAGTCAAAGGTGATGATGATATAATTATTATTCCTAAAGCTAGAGGTTCATCTTTAGATCCTGTAGCATTACCTGATGGAACAACTACTAAAATTGGTGTTGATGCCACCAAAATTCTTGGAAAAGAAGAAAAATTTGAAAGAGTTAGTTTAAGTGAATAAAATATTATCTCTTAAACTTTTTAATTATAATATCCTTAAAAAATTATAAATCAATATTTACTGTAAAACAAAATTTAAATTATAATTACAATTTAAACATTTATTATCCTTTATTTTATTTAAATTTTCTATAGAATACCCATTACGTTTTATTAAAAGTTCACCACAATTTGGACAATATGTATTTTGACTTTGAGAAATATTACCAATATACACATACTCTAACCCCTTTTTTTTAGCTATTTCTTTAGCTTTAATTAAACTTTTAATAGGTGTTGGTTTAATATTTTTCATTCTATAATAAGGAAAAAATCTTGAAAAGTGAATTGGGACTTCTTTACCTAATTCATTTATTATAAAATCTGTTAAACCTTCTAACATTTCTTCAGAATCATTACAATTTGGGATAATTAAATTTGTTATTTCAATATGGTTTCCATTTTTATAAATTTTTTTTATATTATCTAATATTGGATCTAATTTTGCATTACACACTTTTTTATAGAATTCATCGCTCATTGATTTTAAATCAACATTAAAAGCATCTATATTAGGCAATATATAATTCAATGCTTCATCACTCATAAAACCATTTGTGATAAAAATATTTTTTAAATTGAAATTTTTAGAAAATTGAGCAGTATCTTGAGCATATTGTAACTGTAATGTAGGTTCATTGTAAGTCCAAGCAATTGATGGACATTGATAATCAAGTGCAATTTCAGCAAGGTCTTTTGGCAAAATATCATTTCCTATGAATTTTTCACCATTATTTTGTGAAAGAGTATAGTTCTGACAGTTCATACATGACATATTACATGAAAAGTTCCCCACTGAAAAAGAATTTGATCCTGGTAAAAAATGATACAGTGGCTTTTTTTCTATTGGATCTATATTATATGAAGATATTTTACCATAATTTAAAGTATATAAATTACCTTTAATATTTTTTTGAGTTTTACAAAAACCATAACAATTTTCTTTAATCTTACACATTCTAAAACATAAACAACATTGAACATTATTATTTAATAATTTTTTATAAAATAAAGACTCTTTTTTCATATTATATTCCCCCTATTTTAAATGTTCATAACCCTTTCTAGATAATGTTTCAACATCCCCATTTAAATAAACAATTTCTATTTTATTTAAATCATTGATTTCACCTATAACATAGAAATCCATGAGTTTAGCTAAATCATCAACTAAATTTTTATCAAGTGTAAATAATAATTCAAAATCTTCACCAACATTAAAAAATAATTTTAAAGGATTTTGATTTATTTTATTAGATAATTTAATAAAATCTTCACCCATTGGTAATTTAGATTCATAAATTTTAATACCGTGGTTAGATGAGTGTTTTAAATGATCTGCATCAAATACTTCATATAACTCTTCAGATAAACCATCAGTAATATCAGTAGCAGAACTTGCAAAATTTTTTAAAATTTGACCTTCATGTATTTTAGCTATAGGATTTAATGCTTTAGAAATAGCTAAATTTTCTAAATCATTATCAGTTCCATGAAATTCATTTAATAATTCGAATCCTAAAGCCGCTAATCCTAATTTACCTGTAATTGCAACTAAATCTCCATTTTTAAATCCTGATTTTAACAATTGTTTATTTTTATCAACTTTTCCTAAAGCAGTACCTGAAAGTATAATTTCATCTGACTCATTAGTATCACCACCAATTAATGGAAGATTATAATAGTTACATGCATATATTACCCCATCCACTATTTCATCAAAATCAGACAATTTTAACATTTTTGGAATAGCCATACTTAATAAAAATCCTATAGGCTCTCCACCCATTGCAGCAATATCACTAACATTAACTGTTACTACTTTAAATCCCATTTGAAAATGTGACATTTGTTTTGGAAAATGAAGAGATTGAATTTGCATATCTGATGTTGCTATCAAATGATTAGTGTTAATATTTAATACTGCTGCATCATCCCCTAAATAATTTTTAAAAGATAAATTAGAATTCATATTATTTTTATTTATAATACGATTAATTAATTCTTTTTCACCAATTGCTGACACATTTAAAGACTTATATTCCATATTATTATATTTATATTTAAATTAAATAAATTTTTTTGCAGAAAAAAATATTGTTATTTTCATCAAATATACGCAATTTAAATTCTAAATAAAAATATTTGATTATTATATTAAGAAAGAGAAATGAAAAAAATTTAAGAAAGGTATATAATATGTAAATTAATATTAAAAAATAGTATAGAATTAAATAAAAAAATATTCCTAAAAAAATTAAAAATTATTGAATAGATTTAATTATGTAATGCTTCATCTACTCTTTTTTGAATAATTTTTACAATTAAAGGATCTGCTCCTAAAGGGTCTGTGAAAATAATTTCACCATCAAAATCAACTTTTTCAATATCATGATGATGATTGTGTGCATGATGATGATGTTCGCCTATTTCAACTTTATTATTATCCAATTCTAAATTTTCATCTACTAAACCTAATATTTTAGGAATATCCCGTTTAGTATGTAATCCATGTGCAATAAAAACTGGAACAACAATTATTCGTTGAATATTAGTATTATCAGTTAAATTAGCTACTGCTTGAGGAATATTTGGTTTTCGCATTTCCATAAAACCAATTTCAACTTTATTATTAGTAGTTTTCCGATACATATCTGCTAATTCATTAATGACTTCTTCCCCATGATTTAATCTACTTCCATGAGATAATAATAAAATTCCAGTTTCAATATCAGAGCTCATTTTCAACCTTCTTTTTTAAGATATCTATTAGTACATCATCAGAACCTATTGGTTCAGGATATAAAACTTCACCATCAAAATTTATTTTATTTAAGTTATGATGATGATTGTGTGCGTGATTGTGTTCATGATCATGATGATTTTCTAGTAAACCTAAAATTGTTGGTATATCATGAGTAGTGTGCATTCCTGGAGCAATAAATATAGGAACAACCACTAATCTATCTATAAAATTATTTGACAATAATTTATTAATTGATGTTGGAATATCTGGTTCTACAAGTTCCATGAATCCAAAAGTATTTGGGTATTGTGTTGATTCATTGAATTGTTTATGAACTTCAGTAATAAATTCTTTATTATATTTTAATCTACTTCCATGACTAACTAATAATATTCCTGTTTTTGAATTTTTATCTAATTTTGAATTAGATAATGCATTATTTATTCTATCATTAATAATGATTTGAAGAGATTTATCAGGACCTATAGGTTGTAATAAAGTAATTTCACCATCAAAGTTTATAGTTTCTAAATCATGCAAATAATGACCTTCAGGATAATTACCATCGGGACATCTTGGATCTTTTTCTAACGGATTTAATCCTAAAATAGTAGGAATATCAATTTTAGTATGTATTCCAGGAGCTAAAAAAACTGGGACTGCAATAATATTAGTCAAAGTTGGGTTTCTTTCTATTAAATTATTAATAGCTTGAGGAAGTGATGGTTTAGCTACTTTCATATATCCAACTTCAGCATCGAATCCTGAAACTTCTTTATATTTATTACATATTTCTGTAAAAACTTGTTCAGAATAAGGCAAAGTGCTTCCATGACTTATTAACAAAATAGCAGTGTTATTTTTTGCTTTTTTATTTGTTTTTTCTAAAGTTTTAGAATCTAAATTATTTTGAAGGTTTGAACTTGAATCCATAAGAAATTACTCCGTCTTGGCCATCTTCACGTATTTTTCTAAATACCATTTCAACGGAATCGCCGATTTTTAATTTATCAACGTCACAATCTACTAATTGAGCTGTTAATTTTGCTCCTTCTTCTAATTCTATTATAGCTACAGCATAAGGAGATAATTTTTTAAAGTCATCTGTAGGTGTTCTAACTACAGAGAAACTATATATTTTTCCTTTTCCTGAAAATTTAAAACTTTCTATTTTTCCTTTTCTTCTGCAATCGGGACAGATTACTCTTGATGGAAAGAATACTCTACCACAATTCATACATTTTGATCCAACAAGATTATATCTTTGTTGAATATGACGCCATGTTCTAACAGTATCAGACATTTAATTCCTCCAATATTATAATTTTAAATTTTTAATTAATTATATTAATTTTATTATCTATTTTCTATTAAATTAATATAACTATTTTTATTAAATAATTTAAAAAAATTTAGTAATACTTTTTATATTTTTATTGTTACATTATAGATTTAATTTAATATTATATAAATTATATTGTAAATAAACCTAAAATCAACATTGCTGCAACAATTAACATTAAAGTAGAAATTGAATCGGTCATACTAGTAGATAATGGAATAACAATATTATCAGGATCTAAACCTTTTCTATAAGATATTGTGGATATATTGAAAACTACAAATATCATTATTAAAATCATCGCCATACCAGCTAAAAAACTAATAGTAGCAATATTTAAAAACCCAACTCCATTAATTCCAAGGATTAATGAAGAAGAATCAGCTAATATTCCAATTACAGGATAAATAATAATAGCTAAAATAAGAATAATTCCAAAATTTTTTAAAGCATTAGAACCTGGCTTACGTGAAGGTTCAATTAAACCTAAATGTAATCCTGAAGATAATCTTGCACCTAAAATACTAACTAAATTACCACTTTCTCCAGAAAATAAAGGAACTAAAGTTAATAAACTTGGATTAGATAATAAAGTTTCTGCTGAACTATTTAAAATACCACCAGAAATACTACCTAAAATAGAACAAATAAATAAAACTGGTGTTGATTGTTTAACAATTGTTCCAATTTTATCATTTGATTTAAATCCATAACAAATCCCAATAATAGCAATTATTACAGCCAATATAGCAATTATATTTCTTAAAACAGTTATATTATGAAAACTAGATAATAAAAGAACTGATAGTATTATAGATGGTAAAGTAAAAAGATCACCAAATGCGGCAATTAATGGAGTAGTAATATTATCAGGATCCCAACCATGTTGAAAACTTTTTAATGAAATTAGCATTGAAAGAGGAAGCATGATTACACTAGATATAAGGCCTGCAAAGAATGATATTAATATAAAATCAAAAATTGACATGCTAGGTAAATTAAAAATTACACATAATATCTTTGTAATAAATGCTAAACATATAGATAATGTCATTGTTAATATCATAGAGGATATTATATTTTGACTTAAAATTTTAGATTTTTCAATTTTAGGAGGTAACATACCAATGTTTAAATCAGTGCCTAATCTTGAACCAAATGATCCAAAAATATTACCTCTCATACCAATAGCTCCTGGAACTAAAGTTAATAAACCTGGCCAAGCCGCTAAGTAAGAAGTCATGTTTCCTAAAATTAAACCAGCGCATAAATCTCCAATAGCACATATTATTAATGCTAATAAACTTTGTTTAATTATAGAGTAAGAAAATTTAAAAAAATTATTATCTTTAATTACATTTTGATTTATAAAATGCGGAGTAGATTTTGTTAAATTGGTGATAGATTGACGTATCTTCATCAATAGACTTATTTTCTTCACCAATATCACCTACATACATTTTATCACTTTTTAATTTAAAAAATTAGTTTTATATTTCATCTAATGTTATTTCATTCTTAGCTAGTTTATTTAAAATATCATAACCTGCTTCTGTACCTTTAACTATAAGGACATCTCCTTCTAATATAATTGTATCCTTATTTGGACCATATATCCAAGTTAAATCTCTCCTAATAGATATAACTCGCATACCGGTGCGATTTGATAACAATATATTACCTAATGATTTATTTATTAAATCTGAACCAGATTCTATTTTCATCCTATAAATATTTGTTTCAGAATCTTCCATAACCATTTTAAATACTGGATGAGGTTCAAATCCTTTAATAGATAAATCAGCTAAATCTTTAGCAGCATTACCTATTGTTTCAGCAGCTTCAGCTACTTCTAATAAAACGGTTAATTTTTCCGCATCTTCAACAGAACGAGAAGCTAATAATGATTGTTTTTTAATTTCATAATTTAAACTATTAACCCTATCTTCAAGATTTAATACTTCTTCAGCAGCTTCTTTATTTTGAAAAAGAACAGAAGAATAAGCTAAATCAACCATAAGTTCCGACAGATTTTTCATTTCTATTAATATATCTTTAACACTAGACATTAAATATCCCCAACATATAATTATATTATAATTTCTTTGTTTTTAAAACACAATGACGACGAAGTTTTAATAATTCTTTCTTTTTACGATTTAAATCATCAACATCATTTACAATATCATTAAATTTTTTCTTAACACAATCAATTGCATCCTTCTCATGAATCCATGTACAGTCTTCACAACTCCAAATATTCTTACCTTTAATCCACTTACCACCAGTAGATCCATCACCACATGGATAAAAAGGACAATAACAAAAATCACAATTTTGACCATAATAATGACAAGGATAATATTCACATTCTAAATTTGGACCAACAGGTGTATTAGATTTAAAAAAATTATCATAAAAATTCCTAGATGAGGGATGAATATCATTTTTAATAGCATAACCTCTTGGAGTTACCATATACCCATCAGATAAATATGTTAATTTATTTCCAACAATTAAACAAGAAAACATGTTAATATCTTCTTCGTCTAGATTAATTAATTTAACAATTTTGGTCTTAGAGGGATAAGATGTACTATCAACAATCCCTACTAAAGTATTAGATCCACGAATATCTAGTAAAATTTTTTTAAATAATCTAAATGGTTCTTTACGAGATTTACTAATTGGATTATAAACTGCTATAATAAAATTTCCTTTTGCAGCATGCTCAATTTTATTTTGTATTTCAGATAATGGTGTTAAAAGATTACTTAAACTTATAGTAGCAAAATCATGTAAAGGAGCACCTAAAAGATCTGCAGAATAATTTAAAGCAGATACCCCTGGATAAACCCTAACATCTATATCCTCATATTTCCCAATTAATTGAAATATAAGATTAGCCATCCCATAAACTCCGGGATCACCTGAGCTTATTATAGCTACATTATTTCCTTCTAAGGTTTTTGAAATAGCTAGTTCTCCCCTAGCGACTTCATCTCCCATTCCTTTCTTTATAATTTCTTTTCCATCAATAAGGTCATTTATAGAATCTATATATTTTTTATAACCAATAATAACATTAGATTCTTTTAAAGCTTTAATAGCATTTAAAGTTATATCTCCTTTACTTGGACCAATACCTATAATATTTAACATGTTAATAAACCTCTATCATGAAAATTAAGAAGTTGTATTAGTCTCATTTTCATATAATTTTAAAATACTAGTAACTTTAATTGAATTTGTATCTACGACAACTCCTTTACTTGTTGCATTTGCTTGTGCAGTAGCAATTAATTTATAAGTCGGAGCTGTGCTTATTACTGTTTGGTTTGTAGAATTAGATGCAGCATAACCTACAGTGGTTATAGTAATATTTATTAAACCTGTATCATCAGTACTTTGTTGTGTGGTAGCTGTCATATTAGGAACACTAGCACCATCCACATTAGCAAGATTTGCTATCACCATAGCCGTGTCAACCTTATTAGTGATGTTTACTGAACTTGGATCTTTTATAACAATATTTGTAATACTATGAGGATTTATAAATCCTGTTATGGTATTAACTTGTAAATCTATTAAACCCTTAACATTTGGAGCTTCAGAAGTTACAATAGTATATGAACTAAATAATCCAATTTCAAAAAAACCTAAGAAAAGAATTATTATTAGTAAAATTCTAAGTGGTCTTGACATTTTATCACTACATTCTCTTTTAATTTAAAAATTAATATTTAAAATATTTTATAATAAAAATATAATAATAAATTATTTAGTATTATATCTAATATAATTTACTATTAATTTTATACGTAATTGAAATTTTTATTAATGAAAAAAAATAAAGAAATAATAAGATATTTTTCTATTAAAACATTAAAATAAAAAATAAAAAATTTATATTAATATAAAAAAGGATTAATTAGATTTATATGAATGATATAATACTAAAATTTGCAAAAAAGGGAATTAATTTATCACCAGATGCTTATAAAAAAATTATTAGTACTGAAGATCCTAATGATTTTTCTACATCATTAATTTTAAAATTAAAGACTAAAAATTATTCTAAAAATGATTTCATATCATTAAAAGGAGATATAGTTAATCATTATATAAAAGAATTAGGGATAAAAACAAAAAATGAAAATAAAAAAGAAATTAACAATTTAAATTCTTTAGATAATTTTAACAAAGAACAACCAAAAAACAACACCATAACAAAAGAACAACAAAAAAACAACACCATAACAAAAGAACAACCAAAAAATAAAGAAAATTTAATAAATGATGAAATAAGCAATAAAAATTTAATTAAAATTAATGATAAAGAAGTTAGCCCAGAATTTAAACGTAATTTAACAAAACCTAATGTTAATTATGATAATTTTGAAATCTTAAAAGATCTTACAAACCAATCTTATACTAGTGGAGAATTAAATAATTTAGTTACTTATTTTAACAATAGATACCAAAAATTGAGTAAAATTATTGAAAAACACCCTGAAATGAAAACACACCAAAAGATTAGTGAAATTGGAGAAGGACAGACAGATTTAAATTTAATTTTAATGGTAAATAACGTAAGAACAACTAAAAATGGCCATAATTTAGTAGATTTTGAGGATGATACTGGAAATTTAAATGTTTTATTTAGTAATAAAAATGAATCAGTTTTTAAACAATCTGAAAAACTTGTTCGAGATGAAGTAGTTGGTATTACAGCAGACAAACGTGGAGATTTAGCAATTGGTAATAATATTATCTTTCCAGGAGTCCCAAGAATGCCAAACACAAATTCAAAATGTGGAATTGTTTTCACTTCAGATATACACATAGGAAGTATTACATTTCTTGAAGATGCATTTGTAAAATTTATTAAATGGATTAATGGAGATTTTGGTAATGAAGAACAAAGAGAAATTGCCAATAATGTTAAATATATGACTGTTGATGGAGATATAGTTGATGGAATTGGTGTTTATCCAAATCAAGAAAAAGAATTAGCTATTAAAGATATTACAGAACAATATGATGAAGCTGCAAGATTATTAGGTGATATTAGAAGTGATATTAAAATAATTATAGGTCCTGGTAACCACGATGCTTCAAGATTAGCAGAACCTCAACCTGCTGTCCCTGAAAAATATGCTAAATCACTTTATAAATTAAATAATATAGAATTTATAAGTAACCCTGGTTATGTAAACCTAGATGGTACAAAAGTCTTAATGTATCATGGTAGAGGTATTGATGATTTTGCAATCGGTGTAAAAGACTATTCTCATGAAAGAAATGATTTGATTATGGAAGAATTCTTAAATATAAGACACTTAGCTCCTATTTATGGTGAAAGAACACCATTAGCTTCCGAATTAGAGGATCATTTAGTAATTGATGAAGTGCCTAATGTGTTACATACAGGACATGTTCATATAAATACTTATAAGAATTATAAAGGAATTCATTTAATTAATTCAGGTACTTTTCAGACACAAACTGAATTCCAAAAAATTTATAATATTGTACCTACACCTGCACAAGTACCTATTTTAGATAATGGAGAATATAAACAACTTAAATTTATTGATTAAATTAAAATCGGAAGGAAAAATACAATGCAAAAAGAAATTAATTCTATAATAAACATTTCAAATAAACTTTTTAATAGACATTTAGTTACTGGAAAAGCTGGTAATGTGAGTGTAAAATTTAAAAATAATGGAAAAATTATCATTGGTATAACACCTACATTAAAATCTCTTAATAATCTTAAATTCAATGATATTGTACTGGTTGATTTAGAAGGTAACATAATATCTAAAGGAAAACCATCTTCTGAGGTCTTTATGCATTTAAATATTTATAAATCTAATAAAAATGTTAATGCTATAGTTCATACTCATTCTCCTTTTGCAACTGGTTTTTCATTTTCTGATAAAAAAATTAAAAGATTAGAAGGTTTTGGAAAAATTGAAAAACCTTATTTAGCCGAAGTAAATTATGAAATTCCGGGGACTATGGATTTAGCTAATAAAGTAGGAGAAGCAATTAAAAATGAAGATGTTTTAATTCTTAAAAATCATGGTGTAATTAGTGTTGGAGAAAATTTAGAAGAAGCTTTTTCATTAGCAGATTTTGTAGAAGAAATAGCTAAAACTCAATTTATTACACATACATTAAATTTAATAAAGTAAAAAAGTAATTATATTTTTAGTAAACATTATATAGTTTATAAAATAATAATATAATATTATAACTATTTTTATAAATTTTTTATGGGAGGAAATTATATGAGTGATAATCAGGAAACTTTTGATGAAGTTTCAGAAATATTAAAACACATTATGGATAATCCAACAGTTCCACGTAACATTAGAAGAGCTGCAGATGAATCAAATAATAAATTAGCTGATGAAAGTGAAGATCCTACTGTTAAAGCTAGTACTGTTATTATGATTTTAGATGAAATAAGTAACGATCCTAATATACCTGTTCATGCTAGAACATTAATTTGGGAAATATTAAGTAAGTTAGAAACTGTTAAATCATAAAATAAATTATTAATTTTTTTTAAAAATATTTTTTATTATTTTTCATTACTGATAGCTACGGCTATAGTAACACCATTAAATGCTGTTTTTTTATAAATAAGTTTAGAATTTAATCCAGCTTTCATTAAAGCACAGGGTTCGCATACACCATAAGCTCCGATTGTTTTTTCTACAAATTTAGATTTAGTGCAATCTTCAGACTTAAAATTTTTTATATCTTCAGTTTTTATTATAAATAAAGGTAATTTTAATTTTTCTGATGCTAAAATTATCCCTTCTTCATTTTGTTTAACATCAACAGTAGCTAAAGAATCTATTCTATTAATATCAATATTCAATTGGGTGCAGACAGTTTTTATAGCTATTAAAACGTTTTTCATGCTTATATTTTTTTTAGAGCCAATTCCAAAAACCATTTTTTCAGGAATTATTTTTAATATCTTACTTTTATATTTAGCTATTATAGTAGAGTTATTAGAATTATTTTTAATGAGATTTATTTCTTTTTTTGTATGTAAAAATTCTTTTAGGTATTTTTCTTGTTTAATATTAACTAATAAGTCTATTGATTGGTTATTTAATATTGCTTTATTAAAAATTACTATGTCATGTACATTTTCAATTTTCCAAAAATATTTATTAGCTAATGAGTCTATAGATAATTTATTGTTAATATCTGTAGCAGTTGTAATAATTGGTTTTGCATTAATTATTTCTGAAATTATATTTGTTAATTCATTAGCCCCACCTAGATGTCCACTTAATAAGCTTATTACAGATTGTCCTTTTTCATCTATGGATAATATTGCAGGATCTTTATCTTTAGATGTTATTTGATTTGCTATAGATCTTATTAAAATTCCAGTTGCCATTATTCCAATTATAGCATCATATTTAAAAAAAATATTATTTATAGTATTTTTTACATTTTTAAAATATATATCAATTTTTATAAATCTAGGATTTTTTATTAAATAATCTTTAATAATATTAGATAATTCTTTCCCATTTTCAGTTATTGATATTATTGCAATTTTCATGTTTTTTAACTTTCCTTATTTTTTTTAAAAAATAAAATTTAATATTAAAAATATTATACTTAAAATTATAGTTGATAAACAGATACTCATTTTTGTTAATTTAACTGAATCATCAATTTTATCAATGCTTAATTTATGATTATTATCTCCAAGAATATAAGTTTCTTTTTTTTCTAATTGAATATCTAAAGCTCCAGCAACCGCTGCCATTGTATAACCTGAATTAGGACTTGGAGTTTTTTTTGAATCTCTTTTAAAAATTTTAAAACTATTTTTACCATTTAATTTTAGAATATATGCAGATAAAACAACCATTATTCCCGCAAAACGTGACGGAATATAATTTAAGATATCATCTAAGTGTGCTGGAAACCACCCTATATTAGCTAAAATTGTTGTTTTATATCCAACCATTGCGTCTAATGTATTAATGACTCTATGAATATTTGCACCTAAAATAGCTAAAAAAATTATATAATAATAATTTAATCCAAAAAATATTCCAATCAAACTAAGTAGGAAATAGTAGAATATAGATGAAACATATGAATCTGTAATATTTTCAGTCATTGATTCAATTGAAGCAGATATTATATATTGTTCATTTAGATTAGATGTATCCCTACTTACAAACATTGAAATTGACTTTCTAGCTGTTTTGATATTATCTTTTAAATCTTTCTTAATTTTTAATGATGAATTTATTAACATTTTTATTGAGAAAAATTGGGATAAAAATATTGATGTTAAAATTCCAAATATTACATAATTTATTATAATCCAAAAATTCAATGCAAATAAATTATTTATAAATTTATTACAAAATATTGTTAAGAAAGTAGCTAAAAAAGTTGATAAAAATATATTAATACTATATATTATTATCAAAATTAATGATATTGATATTAATGAAAAAAATGTTAATAAAACTCCAGAAGATCTATTTTTTATATTAATAAAATTATTTTTAAAATATTCTATTATTTTCCCAATTAAAACAACAAAATGATATTTAGATGGTACTTCTTCAATGATTAAATCAATTAATATGCTTAAAATTAATAAAAAAATTAAGTATATATTATAATTGTTAAATATGAAGTTTATAATTTCATTAAACATTATTTTTATATTATTTATAAATTATATATTAATTTATTTATTAATATAATAGGAAGTTAAATTATGATAGATAAAAATATAGTTCAAAAATGGTTAGTTGATGAAGGAATGTTTAAAAATGAAATTTCTGATGATAAATCTAATTTTCATTTTATAATTAATTATCCTGAAAATCATATTATGGATTTGATTCAACCATTAGGTAAAGAAGATATGTTACTAATTGGTTGTGCAACTGAAATTGATCCTAGTCAAATTGAAGCAATGGGTAATGCTTCAAGTGAAAGAAAAAGAAATTTTATTTGGGATATTAAATTAACTTTAAATCAATTTTTATTGGATTTTGAATTAGAACATCCTAATGATGTTTTACAACGATTTGTTATTACAGATGAAATATATGAAGATAATTTAAATAAAAATAATTTAATTTTATGTATTAAAAAAGTTTTTAAAGGTAAATTACAATGTATTTGGAAATTAAATAAAGTATTTGGTGAATATAGCTCTAAATCTAATATAAATAATAATAATAAAAATAATAATTATAATAATAATATTAATAATAATAATAATAATTATATATAATTATATATTAATTTTTTTTGTTTTTAAGAGAGAGACATACTCTTCAAGTGAAAGAAAAAATTGTGTTTATTAAAGATGAAGAGATACATTTCATCTGAAAAATTCATGAAATTTACCTCTCTGTTTTGTTAGTAATATTTCACAAAATTACTAATTTTATTACTTCTTTTGTAAAATTATGAATTATTAAACGTTTTTTAAAATTTATTTTACACTTGAAATATATGTCTTTATATTTCGCTTTTTCAAATTTTTATTTTTCACTTGAAATACACCTCTCTCACTTTAATATTAATTTTTTAAAAAAATTAATTTAATATAAATCCTTATTTTTGATTTTAAATCCCTTATTGAAAATTTTTTATTTTTTAGCTATTTGCCTGTTATATCTATTTATACATAATATTACACTTGAAATTTAACTATATAAAAATTATTTTCATTTATTTTTTTTAACATTCATTTAAATAAAAATTATTTTAATTTAATATAACCTCATTTAAAGATTGATTTTAGCTAAAACATTAATTTAATTTGCTTATTATTAATATTCATTTTTAAATATTATAATTTTATTAAATTTTGATTATTTACACTTGTACTTTAACATAAAATTTAAATATAATCATAACAAAAATTAATTTATAAGTTTTACACTTGAAATTATTCTTATTAAATAATTTTTAATTAATTAATTTTTTTATGGCGATTTA